>CALNYL010000009.1:0-548797 GCA_942490775.1 uncultured bacterium | reverse complement strand
TGTGATGTGGGAGTGGGAATTTATAACTCTGATAATAGATGTGTTGTTGATATAAACTGGCAAAAAAACAGTCAATGAAACTATTCATGAGAAGGGTGTGAAAATGATCCAAATGATTGTAAAGAATACTTTTGAATAGCATATAACTACAATCTTTATTGATTATGATATTTGGATTTTAAAAATTGAGAAAAAATAAACTCAATTTCTTGAAATCTTTCAGAAAATGATATAGAAAAATATTTTGTAGATTTTGAAGAAAATACAAGAATTTTTGAATTTACAGATCATATATATGCTGAGGACTCATCTAAAAATGAATCTTATTTAGAAATAGACTTTACACAAAAAAACTGAATAGGATATTTAGAAACAAGTAGAATAGATCATGATAATGTTATTATATTACCATTTCTAGATGTATATAATGATAACTATTGTGAAGACATAAAAGTAGCAAAAAAGTTTTGATGGATAAGATGATATACAGACCATAATAGTGAATTAACATGAGAATTTAAACCAGACTCTAATATAAGCAGAGATGCGGCTATGAAAATAATTACACATGCAGCAGTAGAAAAGGGGCTGTTTACTATGTCAGAAGTAAATAAATATGAAGATAAAGTATGTTTTAAAGACTTAGAAAATACAATTTTAGAAAAATATATATGTTTTGCTAAAGCACAATGATGGGTAAATTGAAATTCAAGTTGAGAATTTACACCAGCTTGACAAATAACCTATGCAGAAATGCAAAAAATAATATGAGGTATTTTTTATAAAACAGAAGATTATCAATGATACCCAAAAGATATAACAAGTCGTTTTACTTCAGATCCAATTACTAGAGATTTATTTACTCACTTTTTAGTAGATGCTTACGAATGAAATCCTTTAGATGCAGAAGAAGTCTGAAACTGTAGTTTATATTTAGATGATAGCCATGTATGAAGCTGTGTACTACATGCAAAAGAGCAAGATGTATATGTGGTAACAAACAACTCATGATATAATGTAAAGATAGAGTTTACAGATGATAAATGGTGAAGTTGATTTAAAGAAAACTTTTTAGATTTTATAGATAATAATACAAATAGTGATTTAGTTTATAGCTATACAAGAGCAGTAAATGCTTTTATGAAAGATAAATATAAACCATGAGCACCTACAGTTGGATTTAGTGCAAGATCAGAAATTTATAACCTATGTGAGGATGTATGGGCAATAAATTATAAAGACACAGACTATTTAACAAGTGATGACTATTTCAAAAGCATTTATAACCCAAGAACAGATGAAAGCTATGTTTTTTATAAAGGTACAGATTTATACGATCAATATTTTAGTGAATCAATTTGTAAATCAGATGTATGACTACCAGTATGACAAAATGTTCAGTTTGTAGAAAATGTACCAGAGTGAATAATGTTTTTTGAGAAATGAGCTTATATATATTTAGACAAATGGTATGAGTGGTGAGATGAAATCAAATGACTAACTAAATATCAAGACTTTCCAGCAAAAATAAAAAAAGCATGATGATTATGAGACGGTTTATTTGTATCAAATAACACAGCAAAACAATATCAATCACAACTTAGAATGATAAACTTCATATGACAAAGATTTACATCTTGATTTTATGGATGAGTAAAACAAAAATACGATGAATCAAAATGAGTATACTGTATATGAGTATACACAAAATGACAAAGAGAAACACAAGTTTGTGACATAGATAAAGAAATATGGGATATCCAAGAGATAAATTTTTCACTAACAGAAGAACAAGCAATAATACCATGATTAATAGATAATCAATACATAGCTATTTGAAATGCTGAAGATAACAGAATAATAAAACCAGACTATTGTTATAATACATATTGGAAAAATGCAAATACAACACTAACTAAAAAACAATGACTAGCATGTTATAACGAATCAATACTAGCACTAGAAAGAGATGCAAAATATAAAGCCTCAGAAGATAATACAGAAAGTTGGAATAGTATGAGAAATAATATAAAAAATGTAAGTTTAGTATGAGCAGTTGCTTCAATATGATATTGAGTTTATCAAACATGAAAACTATTAAAAATAACATACAAAGCAGCTCAAGCAGGAAAACTAACATGGAAAGCAGTAAAAGCATCAGCATTAAGTAGTTCATGGACATGAGTTTGATTCTTATTAGCTTGATGAATGATAATACTAGAAGAAATAGCCTTTGAAGAGGTAAATAACATACGGAACGAACAAATGTGATGTGGAAAATATTTCTCATGAAACAGTAAAGAAGCTTGTAAATGATACTTCTGAATATATGATGAATGGTGAGTCCCAGAATGAATGGAAGAAATGGTAAAAACAAATGTACTAGCAAAAGCCTTTGATTGGAGAGACAAGATAATACTGATATGAATAGAGTTTACACCATATGATGTAGCCATAACCTGAGCAGTTAAGATTAGTAAAAAAATTAATAAAAATAGAAAAAAGATGAAAGAATTCAAAAGAATTATTAGAGGCTACAGTTGACCAGATGGATGAAGTTTGAGATGTAACGGCTGATTATAAAGGGATAAGCAGTAGAACTGATGAGGTGAAAAAGGCTATAACTAAAGATTGAGGAGTTACTCTTGTTGGGCTAGATAAGGGGGAAATTACTAATTTTGTAGAATTTGTAGATGACCTTGAAGTATCAAAATGAACTCGTTTAGAAACTTTTTTAAGATCTTCACCAGATGAAGTTTCGTTACGGAGAGAGTTGAAAAATCTACCAGATGATGAATTAAGTTGATTATTAAGAAATGGAGATGACTTAAAAAATGTGGATTGAGATAAACTATATGCTACTCAAGATAATTTTATAAAAAGAAGTAGATATTTTGAGGAACAAGGAATAAAAAAATGAGAATTAGCAGAATATACAAAAGATTTACCATTTACAATGAGGAAATGAGAAAGATTTAATGTTAGTGAAAAAGTAACCTCTTTTGATGATGTTATGAAAAAGGCTTTTGATGAAAAAATTGTAGAAAACTGATGAGAGATAATATTTGTAGTTACAGAAAATAATGAATTAATAATGTCACTGAGAAGAGCATGAAAAGAAAATTATTTACCACATCCAAGTTTATCTAAATGACAACCTGTTTTGACAGCTTGAGTCATGAAACCTAGGTTTGATAGCAGTGGTAATATAACGGAACTTGTTATTGAGAATCAAACAGGACATTTTCATGCTAGTTATGAATCATTAAAAAAGGCTGAAGATATATTAGAGCCTATTTGAATTCAGAAATGATTTGATGTAGAACCTATAAAATATAATCCAAACTAATAATATTATGAAAAAATTATCTATATTTACTGGGATATGAAATCCTAAAACTTCATTATGGAAAGTATGAGAAAATCTATGGGAATTTACTATTACAAGTGATTGGGACGAAAGAATGGTTAATTTTGAAAATAGTAGTTTTAATATCTTAAAAGAAAATAGTTTTATAAATAAAAAGTGAATAAAACAAATTATAGAATATATAAAAAAAAGTTTAAAAGAAAAGAATCCTCATTCTAAAGAGATTTATGCAAAAATAGATTGGGTAAAAAATCCTGCAAATATTAATTTTCATTGTTATTTTGATGAAGAATCTAATAGGTGGAAATGGTGAGTATGAGCAAGAAATGATATGAGAAAAAATTTTAGATATTGACCAAGTGATTATGACATGATGGAAAATTGAGCAGAAGACCCTATAAATTTATATTGAACTTTATATTTTAGTGTAACAGAGCAGAACTTAAAAAAATATATCTGAGATTTACAAGAGGAAATATGAGAAGAAAGAGAATATAATGAGGAGGGAAATGAGATAAAGAAGTAAATATTTTAACAAACAATGAATTCCTAAATGAGAATTAGCAGAATATACAAAAGATTTACCATTTACAATGAGACCATGAGAAAGATTTAATGTTAGTGAAAAAGTAACTTCTTTTGATGATGTTATGAAAAAAGCTTATGATGAAGATATAGTAGATAATGGTTGAGAGATAATATTTGTAGTTACAGAGAATAATGAGCTAGTAATGTCACTGAGAAGAGCAGGAAAAGAAAATTATTTACCTCATCCAAGTCTTTCAAAATGACAACCAGTTTTGACAGCTGGAATTATGGAACCTATTTTTGATAGTAGTGGTAATTTGACAGAACTTGTTATTAAGAATCAAACAGGGCATTTTCATACTAGTTTTGATTCATTAAAGTTTGCAAAAAATAGGTAATTACATAAAAACAGTGGACATAAGAAAAAGCTAAATTACAAAGCAGTAATTATTCTAAAAATCATATAATCATTATTTATAAAACCTCTGCTATCTCTTACAATCTTTCATATTCTAGAATTCAATCACTCTCAGTATCAATTATTATGTCTACTAACAAAATAATTAGTGATATAATCTAGCTTTCTTTCTATACTATCAGCTAAATGTAACATTTCGGGTATTCTAGAATACCTTCTATTAGTTTTCACCCACTCTATCATTAATTTTGTAGCCTCTTCTTTATCTATTCTTTTTTCATAAATATCATACAAACTCATAGATTGCTCATAAATTGCAATTAAAGCTTTAAATACAGATATTTTCCTCATTATATTCCATCTTTTAACTTCTTTTGGTGTCCAGTTTTTTCTATTTTTCCTTATTTGATAATGGCTTCTGGTTATCATTTCTAGCTTAGTTTCTCAATTTTTATATCTTTTTACTTTAAATTTTCTTTTATTTTGTTTAGCTAATTTTTTTCTCTTACTTTCTTCTCTAGAAAGTTTAAATTTTATCCTTATTTTAACTGTTCACACCATTTCATTTACTAGATTTCTAACATGATATCTATCTATTACTATTATTGCCTTTTTAAAAACATCTTTAGCCACTTTTATCATTCAATTTGCCATATCTACACATATTTCTTTTATTTGGTCTCTTTGTTTTTTATTGAAAAACTTTTTCAACTTTCTTATATTTTTTTCTGCTCAAATTCAGGGTAATATAGAGCATATTTTGTTTTTTAAGTTTTTTATCTGGATTTGATAATATTGTAGAATACTCATTATTTATATGTTTTTCATCCATATTTAATTTTTCGCCTAATTTATCAGGATCGTGATATCATTTTTTATAAATTCATTTATATTTTTTTCATCAATTTTGCTTATCTTTTCAGTAGTCTGATAGTATATTTCTATATTGATTAGCTATAACTTTTTCATCAACTCAAGTTATATTTGATAGATGTTTGTTATTTATTAGACATTTGTCGTTGTTGAGTTTAAAAAAAAAGCTAATTCTTTGGTATTTTTTGTTCACTTTTCAATAATTTCTAGTTCATTTGAAATTACTTTACCTGTAGCTTTAACTAGCCATTTTCTCATTCTTGTCTTTATTTTAAAGATTTTATTTCTTAGTGGTAGGTCAAAAGTGCTTTTATATTCAGTAAATCCTTTAGATAGTAACTCTGATTTTTCATATCACTCAGGTATATTTACTGCTTCATCAAAATAGTAAGAAAGGCTTTCTGGATACATTAATTGAGCTATTTCTCATCATTTTTCATTCTTGTTTTTCTCTATTTTTACAAAATCAAATTTATCTAGTGGAAATTGGTTTGGCATAAATGATTCTAGTACATCCTCTATTTGCATACCTTCTAAATTTAAAAAATAATATAATTCATGATAGTATATTGATTTTTGCTTTAGTGTACAGTTATTTTTAATCCACTGTTTTTATGTAATTACCAAAAAATATTTTATCTCCTATTTGAATTCAAAAGGGGTTTAAAGTACAAGATTTACCTTTTTAAATTATAAAATTATGAAAAGATTATCATTAGATGCCAAGTGATTTCCTACTACTTCTTTATGGAAAATATGAAAAAATCTTTGGGAATTTACTATTACAAGTGAATGGAATGAAAAAATGGCTAATTTTGAAACTATGTGTTGAGATATATTAAAAGAGAATAGTATTATAAATAAGAAGTGAATTAAACAAATTATAAAATATATAAAAAAAAGTTTAACAGAAAAAAAATCTTATGATAAAAAAGATTATGCTAAAGTGAGCTGGGTTAAAAATCCTGCTAATATAAAATTTCATTGTTGTTTCAATTCAAGGTTTAATATTTTGGATTGGTGAGTAGTTGCAGATAATAAGATGAGAAAAAACTTTAGATATACCCCAAGTGATTATGATATAATGGAAAATTGAGGTGAAGACCCTATAAATCATACTACCTGACCTTATAGTGAAGTAACAGAACAAAATCTTAAAAAATATATCTGAGATTTACAAGAAGAAATATGAGAAGAAAGAGAATATGATAAAGAGTGAAATGAGGTAAAGAAGTAGATATTTTAACAAACAATGAATTCCTAAATGAGAATTAGCAGAATATACAAAAGATTTACCATTTACAATGAGACCATGAGAAAGATTTAATGTTAGTGAAAAAGTAACTTCTTTTGATGATGTTATGAAAAAAGCTTTTGATGAAGATATCGTAGATAGTGGTTGAGAAATAATATTTGTAGTTACAGAAAATAATGAATTAGTAATATGATTAAGAAGAGCATGAGAAAATAATTATTTACCTCATCCGAGTTTATCTAAATGACAGCCAGTTTTGACAGCTGGAATTATGAAACCTGTGTTTGATAATAGTGGTAATGTTATAGAACTTGTTATTGAGAATCAAACAGGACATTTTCATGCTAGTTATGAATCATTAAAAAAGGCAGTAGATATATTAGAGCCGATTTGAATTCAGAAATGATTTAAAGTAGAACCTTTAGAATATGACCCTAATCAATAATATTATGAAAAAATTATCATTAGATGCAGATTGATTTCCTTCTACTTCTCTATGGAAAGTATGAAATAACCTTTGGGAATTTACTATTACAAGTGATTGGGATAAAAGATGAAGAAACTTTGAAACTAGTAATTTTAATATATTAAAAGAAAAATTTATGTCTATATATGAAAACGATAATATATTATTAATTATATCGTATATAACTCGTATTTCATTAATTATATTAATTATATTTTTAATTTGGTTATTTATTAAGTTAAAAAATAAGAGAAAAAATAAAGCTAATATTAAAGAAAAGGTAAGTTATATAAATGAAAAGGAAAATAGTATAGAAATTAGTTTAAGTTCTAGTTTTAAACTAACAAAAAAAGATCACATAAAATTTATGATCTACAATTTCTTCCATAAGTCACATATAATACCTGTAATGATATCAATATTTTGAGCATTTTCTATGTTTGGAGAATGATATATACCAATAAGTCATATTTTGTGAATAATTTTTCCTTCAATGCTTGTTATTACACACTTGTTTGAATTTGTTTTTTATTTTTTAGTTTCGTTATTGAGAAAAGAAAAGAAATATGATATTAAAATTAGTTCTGAAGAAATAAAAACAAAAGAATGAGAAATAGAAAATAAATATAATTGGGAATCTTTTGTAGAAAGAAGTAAAACTTTTTTAAGAACTAGAGAAAATAAAAATTATTTCTTTTTATATACTGGATTTTCAAAAGCAATTGTGATTCCTAAAAGAGCATTCAAAATAGAAAAAGATATAAAAGAATTTAAAAATTTTTTAGTAGAAAAGAAAATTTTAAATAAATAAAAGAAATTTTATTAGAAAAATGAAATATTCTTTTGATAGAACTATCCGAAAACCTATTCTTTGACGACAGTTAAGCCTAGAAGGCTAGATGCTTTTCTAAAAATAGGGGTTATTTTAGTATGATGAAGATATGATTAGTAATAATTAGACAATGAGCTTTTATAAAAATAAGCTAAAAAAATATATTTATTTACATAAAATTTGATTTTTTTAGAAAAAAGCTAAAATCAAAAAGTTGTAGTTAATAATAAATAAACTAATAAAACTATGAAAAAAACAAAAACACTACTAATCTTTAAAATAAGCAACCTAAAAAAAGAAAAAATATACCATATATCTAAACTACCATACACAAAAATAGTTTTATTATACTCATGAAAAGACAAACAAATAAAACTCCCACCAAACCTAAGCATAGAAAAATATTCAAACCTAATAGAAATAAGAACAAAAATAAATAAAATTTTTAAAGAAAATCCAGAATACAAAATCTTACCAAATTTTGGAGGAGACCTATATTCAAAATACTCAATAAAAATCTTCAATAAAACCTTTTGAACAAAAGTAAACTCAAAAATCTTTAAAGAAAAAGACGAAATGACAAAATTTCTTTGAGAAATAGCATCAAAAAAATACCTATGCCATGAAATAAAAGATTTAGTAAAACAAAACTATGAAGAAATAAAAAACAAATTAGGAGAAAATTTTATAATAAAACCAATAAATGCCGCATCTTCAGTTAATACATTTAAAATAAGAAATAACGAAGACTTTGAAAACATAAAACCCAGACTATCAAGAAAATACAACTACATAATGGAAGAATACATCTGATGAAACCTATTCTCATTAGACTTTTTCTTTGACTGAGAAAATATGTTTTTACTAGTCCTAGTCAGAGAAATAGCAATGATAGAATTATCAGATAAAAATAAATTCAGCAACGACTTCCTAGAAAAATACGGAGATGAACTAAACAAATACTTTAACTTCATATTACCCCTAACATACCCAGTAAATGTATCAAAACTATCAATAACAGAACTAAACTTCCTTGAAAAAATAAGAAAACAATTACACAAAATATCTTACAGATGAGTAATACACCTAGAATACAAATACGACTCTAAAACAAAAAAAAACTGATTTGTAGAATGGTGAGCTAGATATTGATGATATAGAAAAATATTTATAAAACATATTTACAATACAGACACCAATAGACTAGCATACAACCTATTACTAGAAGACAACCAATCAAAATTCACAAAAATAAAACCACATATATATAAATTCAGAGAAAAAGAATACAATGTTAATTTTGTAAGAGTAAAAACAAATTTTATAACAAACATTAACTATATAGAAATACTTAAAAAATCTTGAAACATCCTAGAAGGAAACTTCTCAAACTTTTTAAAAGATTACTACAAAAGTAAATTCTCTATAAGTGTGAAAAAAATAATATTCTTTGTAAAATATTCAGACAATTATGATTTTAAACCTTTTTACAAAGACAACAAAACAAACTTTGACTACATCCTACAGCTTGACGATGAAAATTTTTCTATTTTCAGGAAAAAGAAATTCAAAATAATTGAAAAAGTATTCTTTCATAACTATAACTAAACTCCCCCCCCATTAAAAACTCCTATGAACCTCAGTAAAAATTTCCTGCAACTGATAATCCTTCTCTTCAAACTTTCATCAAAGTTTTGATTTCAAAACAGGAATAAAATCCTCTCCAGTTATAAGCTTAGGAGAAATATTTGGCAAAACAACAGCCAATTTTTCTCAATCCTTTTTTATAGCCATAACTCAAACCTTAACAGGATCCAGCTTTTTTATCATTCACTCCTTTAATATCTTTCTATCAGAAATAACATCAACCCTTATTTTCAAAAGCTTTCACTCATCTTCACCAACAGGTTTAAACCTAGTATCCTTACTAATAGCCTCTATAGTATTTTTTATAATCTCCTTTGCCAAATTCTCTTCTATCTCCTTTATATTTCAAGCCGAACCTCTAATCTCACCATTTTTATAAACAGTAACAAAACAACAACCCCTATTTTCTGTTATAGCCCTATCCTTTATTATCAAACTACTCAAAAGAGGCTCCTGCTTATTCTTTAGGAAATAATCTATTATTTGTTTTACTAATTCAACCATATTTTTATTTTCTTAGTGATAAAATAACTACTCTGCATAAATTTTAAAAAAACTATAGCCCCTTTCCCCTGATAAGGTGAGAGAATTCAGGAGAGAGGTATAAAAAATCTTTAACTCAATTGCATTGATATTATATTTCTATAAACTATTCTTTTCAACCTCATCTCTAACCTTCTCTTTAGACTCTAACTCTATCTGATAAAATATATCCCCCAACTGATCCAAATTCGTATATTTATTATAATGATAATATCAAAATTCAAACAATCACTTAAAAAGTATCATAGAAGTATTTATAGTAGGCAAAATAACCAAAAGAGATATAAGCTTAGCCGTTCAGCTCGGTACATAATAAAAAATAGCAAGAGAAATAAAAATAGACAAAAACAACCCTATGAAACTTCCATAAACAGAAGTAAGAATATACCTATAATTATTTAAAATCTCAAGAATAAGAGAAGTACCAAAAGAAAGCAAAATACAATGCACTATAAATATAATCATAATATAATCATAATCCTGCAATCACATAACAATATAAACAGGAGTAGCAAACACATAAGTCAGTATACCAAAAAATCATATTTGTCATAAAACCACCAAATTCCTTTTATATCTCTCAGGATTAGTTATATTCAGTATAAAATATATAGAAATAGTAGAAACAGTAGTAGCCAAAAAAGTAATAAATGATAAAACAAACGGAAACATACTATTCGTATCAACAGCCCCCATTCTCGCATGATTAAATTCTGAAGCAACATCTAAACTAATAACTCAAGATGTAAAAAAAACAATAGAGAGAATTATAAAACTCCCCATAAAACCTGCAATAAGTCATCAAAGTGAATTAGTAAGCACATCCTGAATCTCTACTTTTCTAGGTCATAAAGACATAACAAATAATATTAAATGATAAAATGACTACTTTGCAGAACTGTAGCCTCCTCCCCCTGAAAATAGGGAGATAATTTAGAAAGAGATTTATATTTTCCAAAACATTAAAACAACTCCATTTCCTTTTATACTAAACTTTAGACCTCTTTCTTAAATACAACATAATCAAATACAAAAACGCTCCCACTGTTATAAAACTATCAGCTAAATTAAATACACTAAAATACTTAACTCAAATAAAATCAATCACATTCTCCTTTGTTACCCTCTCCACAGCATTTCATAAAGCTCAAGCTAATATCAAACCAAAAGCAAAATCTATATAAACACTCTTATTTTTTCTCTCTTCCCTTAAATAATAACAAAAAAATCAAATAATCAAAGAAATAGTTAGTATTTTTAATAAAATTTGATTTAACTCTATAGAAAAAGCTATACCAGAATTTAAAGTATACTCTAAATACAAAAAATCTCCCAAAAGACTTATCCTACTTTGCAAATATTCATTAGCAAGAAATTTACTCCATAAATCTAAAAAAAAACAAACTATCACAGTTGATATAAATAAATACTTTTTCATAAAATTATTTTAGTTTTCAAAATACAATCCCATTTCTCTTTATCTCTCAATCAATAACTTCAAAATTATCACTATCACACTCTATATAATTCTCACTCCATCACTTCCAACTATCTCATTTTACTGATTCTATTAAAACTTTCAAAGTTTTTCAATTTTGTGAGTTTATAAAATCCTTTCTTATCTCATCTCATAAATAATTTAGTTCTTTTAATCTTCTCTTTTTTTCAACCTCTTCTATCTGATTATCAAAAGTTCAAGATATAACATTTTCTCATATCTTATGTGCAGAAAATGGAAAACAATGAAGTTTATTTATCTCAAAATCTTTTACCAAATTATAAGTTTCTAAAAAATCTTCATATGTCTCCGAAGGAAATCAAACTATAATATCAGCTCATAAACTTATATCAACCCCATCACACCTTTTAATTAATTTAATCTTTTCTAAAATACTCTTTAAATAATCAGCATTATAATGCCTCGCCATTAATTTCAATACTCTCGAACTTCAAGATTGAACAGATAAATGAAAATGTGGATAAATTCTAGTTTCTTTAAACAACTCTATTAAATTATCATCTATAAACTCTGGTCATAATGAACTTATTCTTATTCTCTCTATTTTAGTATTTTCAAGTATTTCTCTTAGTAAAATATATAATTTTGAACCTTTTTCGTTAGTTGTTTTAAGCCCCCAAGCTCATAAATTTATACCAGTCAAAACTACCTCTTTTCATCACTGTTTTTCAAAGTTTAATATTTCTTCTACTATTTCTTTTTTATCTCTTGAGTAGTGTCTTCATCTTTTTTTTACAGTTAAGCAAAATGTACAGAAGCTATCACATCATCATTGGATTACTATGAATTTTTTTGTGTAGAGTTTTTGATAATCCATCCCTGAATCCCTTCCTTTAATACTAAAGGAAAGGGGCTGCAATTTTTCTTCGTTGTTATTTTTTTCTTCTGGTGCTTCCCCTAATATTTCTATTTTATTTTTATGATTTAACAGTTCTGGGTAGATTTCAAAAAAATCTTCTTGAGCTTTTCAGTCTTTGAATGCTCAGCATCAGCTTATGTATATTTTTTCATCTTTTTTTATTTCTTTCAAACTGTCTTTTACAAATCTTAGCCATTTTCTTTTTGCTTTATCTGTGACTACACAGGAAGCTATAAAAACCCCCTTTTTATTTTTTAAATAATCAGAGTTTATCCATTTTTCTGTGTAGTATTTATTTACCTTACATCAAAATATTTTTGTTTTCATGGTTTTTTATAGTTAGCTTTTTGGTATTTATAAAAAGTATTTTTTCAAGATTAATTCTTAGTACTTTCAATTATAACTTGTTTTTTCTAATTTAGAAATTCTATCACTATTTTATGAAACTAAAATCTATCCCCTAATCCAAAACTTCCTCTATAAACTCTCTAAACATTAAAACCTTATTCACATCTTCCCTATTTATCAAAAACACCTCTACATCCTTTCATAGCTCTATGAAATCTAAACCATCACATAAGTTCAAAATCTCCTTTTTCAATATTTTCAAATCGCTAATTCATAATTTTTCTTTTAAATATTCTATATTTGGACTAGTCAAAGAAAACAAAAAAACTGTATCAAAAAAATCTCTTCATTTTTTTCTTTTTCTGTTAAATATTGCCCAAATTTTTTGAGATAAAAGAATATCCAAAGGTGTTGTTTTAACTTTAAAAAACAATCAAAATTTATTAAAGATTTTATTTTCAGGATTATAAGTAAGCTTTAAAAATATATCTCATTTTGTGTAATATAGTTCTATAAAATATGGAAGTATATTACATGAAGTGAATTTTAAATCAAGTTTTTTGGCTATTAAATAAAATCACCAGAAACAAAAAGTTTCTGGTGATTTTGTGTATTTTTTTAAGTAGATTTATCTTCTCCTTCCGTTTTTAAAACTGTCAGGTATATTTTTATAGTCTATAATGAATTTTCATTAGCTCATTCAGGTTTTTTTTCAATAAATTTCCCATTTATTTTTTCATACAACTTTCATCATTCACCGTAAACATACTTTACTCATTCCTGAACTGTTTTTATTCACTGTTCTGTAGCAACATTCAATCAAGAATCAACTCTTTCCCATCAAGTAGGAGCGGATATATCATTATAGTCTATTACCACACCAGCAATATCTTCCATTAAATTAAATTTTCTATTTTGGTAGTCCTTAAAAACTTTATTAAGTTGCCTTTTAGGTACATTCTGATACTCAATATTTCAAAGGTAATCATCAATAACAACTACATATCTTCAATTTTTTTCCATTGTTCTAAATGTTACTTTTTCTCAGTTATTTAGTCACCATATGTTTTCCTTCCATCTTGATCTTTCTTCTCCAGAATACAAATATTTTGCACTCCTTTCCCAACCTCTAGCAGAATTTCCTACTGCATCTACTAATCAACTTCAGGCTATACGAAGTCATCATGTAACACCAAGTTTAGATTTTATTTTGAAAAGCTTAGATTTTAGGTTATTTCTAAAATGTTCAACCAAAGCTGCATTTCTTCATCGTAAATTACCATTTTCTAGAGCCATTTGTATATCTTTCTCTATCGCAGGAAATTTATCTATAAGTTGTTCTTCAAATTCAGAATAATTTGCTACAATATCTTTTAACTGTTCTTGCTCTATTTCTGTTATATTTCAGTCAACTTTAAAATTTAATTCTTGAACTTGTTTCTCCATTTTTAAATTTTTATTAAAATAAAATATTTCTTCTCAAAAAAAATTATAAATCTTCTAACAACTCATCAACATCCCCTTCTTCTTTATCTTCATTTTTTTCCTGCTCTTTTATAGACTCCATTTTATCTTTTACGGCCTCAAGTTTTGAAACCGCTTTTTCCATTTTCTTTTTATCCAAATTAGACATTAGATCTAAAAGTATCTGATAAACAGTATTTACAAAATTCTCACTAATACCATTTCATATTCTCAAAATCTCATGTAAATCATAAAAAATACTATCTTCATTTTTTTCTTTTAAAAAAGCCAACATAGATAAAAGCTTTTTAAATTTGTCTTCGTAAGATAAATCTTTTCCCATTTTTTGAAATAAAAAAATAAACAATATATTAAATCTAATTAATAGTATCATTTATTTTTTTGTTGGTCAAATTAATTTAGATAATCTTCAACTTTTCTTATGATTATAACTTTATAATTTTTCACTATTTAAATTAGAGTAGTACTTTAAAAAATTAGAGTATGATTCCTCTAATGAAATTCATTTTTCTTTTCAAGCAAGATATCTGTCTCTTATTTTTTCTATTACTTTTAACTCTTTTTCTGAGCAAACTTTTTCTTCTGTAGTGTAATCAGTAATCATAAATAATAATTTACTTTATAATATCATTATTCTATACAAAAGTTATATTTTGCAAACAAAATTATTTCCTCATCAAATCCGTTTCAACCAAACTTCTTAGCTTTCATAACTTAACTTTTCAAATTCAGGCTGGTGTATTTTCAAAAATAATCTGATAAAATCAATCATTCAAATCAACCCCTACTTCAAATCACTTAAATAGTTTTTCTAGTTCTTCTTTGGATACTCAGATAGTTCATTTATTAAATATTTTTATTGTTCATAGGTGAAAGTTCGGATAAAAATTAGCATTTTTAAAATCTCAAATATGTACTCACATCTGAAATAGAAAAAGCTTATCCCATATACTATCTAGATTTTTATTTGTTAAATAAATATTATCCCTATATTTATATAAATAAGAACTCTTTATATCAAAATCAAAATTATCTAGTAAAAATTCTTTTATAAGCCTGTTATCTTTGTTTGAAAGTTTTTCTACATTTTGATTTACCCTTTCTAATTTTTTAGTATTACTGTTTTCTATGCTTTTGATTTTTTTAATTTTGGCAACAAAAAAACCTCAAGTAAAATCTATATGAGACCAATTTCTTTTGAAGTCACATTCTTTTGAAATAGGTAAAATCTCAACATAATCTGGATACTTTTTTATAAGCTTGTTTATAACTCCCTCATTTTCTATTTTATTTAGTGTACAAGTTGAATAAAGTATCTCTCAACCTATTTTAGTGCTAATTAAAGCTGATTCTAAAAGTCAAAACTGCAATCTCGATATTTTTTTTATATTTTTTAAGTTCCAAAATTTTACTGTTTCAGGATTTTTAAAAGCCGTTCATTCTCATGAACAAGGTGCATCTAAAAGTATTTTATCAAAAAGTTCTGGTATTTGCTTAAAAAATCTTCCATCATAGTTTGAAACTACTACATTTTGTGTTCACATTCTATCTATATTTGAAAAAAGTCATTTTAGTCTTGGTTTTTGTAGTTCATTTGCTACGATTAATGAATTTGGATAATATTCACTTAGAGATGTTGTCTTTCATCAAGGAGAAGCACTCATATCTAGTATCAGATACTCTTTTTCATCTACTTTATCTCCTGATAGATAAAATGGTGAGCTTGATGCTGCTACCTCTTGTATGTAAAAATACCCTATCATATGCCATAGTGTATTTCAAAGAGCTAAGCTTAGGTCTTCCCTATCTACATAAAAGGTATTTTTTCAGAGTTTAGTTTTAGTTAATTTCCAGTTTACTTCTTTAGATATATTTTTAAAGTTTTCTATACTAGTTTTATTTATATTAATCCTTATGGATTTTTTTAAAGGTTTCTCTAAAAATTCTTCAAAGGTTTTTATCTCTTCATCACTAAAGGTGAATTCTTGTTTTATGTAATTTAAAAAATCTTTTTTCATTTTATTAGTGTTTAGGGGTAACTTACAAGGATTGCCCCCTCAGTTTAATATTCATTGGAGGGGGACCCCTAGGGGTAGCCTGGTCTTATTTTCTAAAGCTTTCTAATATTTCAGCTGCTACTTTTCTTCATCAAAGTCCAAATGAAAGTCAACCTGCCAAGGTTATAGTAGCAATAAATCAAACAAATATAGAATGAATAATAAATTCATCCACTATTTTTATGTAATTTAAAACTAGCATTATAGTGAAAAAAAGTATAACTATTTTCGCTCACATAGCTATTATCTTACTAGTTTTTTCTTTAGTAAGTTCAAGTGTATGATAAACTAAGTCATATATAAAGTTAGAGAATCTATTACCAAAAAATCATATAACAACTCATATAAATAAATTTGGTAAATAAGCTATCAAACTTCATAAAGCATCTTCAACATCTTTTATTCAAACCATTACTATAGATAACCTAAAAAATACTAAAAATACATAGTAAGATACAGACTTTCATACAACTTTATCTATTTTTATCTTATCAGAAAATTTAACTTTTTTTACAGCAGTTGTTTTTTTATCTTCATCAATATCACTTTTATCTATTATATCAATATCCAGTTTATCAATAAGTTCTTTTATACCAAATTTTTTAAAAAGAAATAAAACAAATCTATAAAGTCATATAGATATTATAGCTCAAAATATTAATATTAAAATTGCACCAAAAAACCTAGGTCATAATACCTCTATTTTCTCTAGATAGATATGATACTGTTTTTCAATTGTTGAAATTATGTTATTTATCATGTTTTGTAGTTTAAATAATAATTTACAGCATTCTAAGTTTTTTTTAATTAAAATCAAAAAATTTGACTAATTACTTTTTTTTAATATACTCCTTCTCGTTAAAAAAATATTCTGCGAGGGTAACATAATAGAGTGAGTGTACTAAGGCTTCAACCCTTGGGTGTGCGAGTTCAAACCTCGTCCCTCGCTCCATTTTTTTTCTAGACTTATACTAATTAGGTCTTTTTTTTTTGCTAAAATTTTCTTTTAAATTACTATATGACTTAGAAAATATAAATAATTTTTTATACAAACAAAATGCTAAATTTAATAAAAAAACCAACTAAAATCTTACTAATCCTACTTTTTTTCTTTCTTCCACTAGTAGTAGCGGTACTTCCAAGATATTTTTGAATGGAATTAAATATTTATGTAAATGGAAACTTTGATTTTACAAAGGTTGTATTTTTTAATGTGTTGTCATGAATAATTTTACTTTCATTTCTTTTTGAGAGTGTATTTTATTTTATTTTGTGATTTGTAAGAAAAAATTGAAAGAAAAATTCCCCCTCCTTAATAAGGAGGGGGCTAGGGGGTGGTCTAATTTCTATAACTTCAGTATTAATTATATCTTCCATACTATCTTTTTCTCCCTATGTATCAATACTTTGAAATAATACCAAATGACACTCTCTAGTTATGTTCATAAACTTAATATGAATGTTTATAATAATTTCTAGCTATGAAAAATATTTTGTGAAAACTCTTTTAAAAGTAAGTATATCTTCCAGTGTACTTATGTCCATTATAGCTATAAAAGAGTACTTCTACCCAACTTTTGATTATTGAGACCTATCCAACAGAGCAATATGAACTATGGGGCACCCAAACTATATAGCTCTTCATTTACTTGTCTTGGTTCCTTTTTTGTATAGGGTAAAATCCCCCATCCTTAAGAAGGAGGGGGCTAGGGGGTGGTTTAATAAAACTATATGGTGATTATTACTACTTATAACCATCTTCACACTTCTACTAACAAAATCAGCTTGGGGATTTCTAACATTTTTGATTTATAATATTTACTATTTTTTGGTTGTTAAGAAAAGCTTTTTAGAAAATATTTGAAAAAGTTTCTCTATTTTTTTTAGGCAAAGAGCTAAAGCCCTCTGTTGACAAACTGTTGCAATAAAATTAGATTTTCTTCTTGTTTTCTTGGCAAAAAAGAAGAAAAAAATTATAACTATATTCCTTATATCTGTATTAATTATATTAATTCCCATAATATTTTTTATATTTCCTGAAAAGATTAGTTCATTTATATCTAGATTTTTCATATGGTGAACTACTTTAAAAATAATATTTTCCGATGCAAAGATATTTTTATTCTGATGATGACTTGAAACCTTAGAACTTATATTTGATAATTACAAATCTCAATATTTATATATTTTTGAAAATATATGACTAACAGCCAGTAGACCTCATAATTTACTGATAAATGTATTTTATCATACCTGAATATTTTGACTTTCATTACTAATATATTTCATATACAAATTTATAAAAGGATTCAAGAAAAATTATTATTTTGAAGCTATCGCACTATTTTTATTTTTTACAATATTTAACTTCTCTTCTATATCAACTTATCTCTTACTTATTTTATTTTTAGTAGAATTAAATTACAATAATCCTAAAGTAAATTCTTCCCCTTTTGCAAAAAGAAAAAGCTACAAGTTTTTATGTTTCACTTTTCTAGTATTTATAACTTCTATTTCTATAACTTGAGCATATTTTTCATATAGGCTTTATTTGGCCGAAAATCATATTTACAATAAAAAATACAATAAAATCCTTGAAACCTATAAGTTCTACCCAAATTACTACTATATGTTATGAGAATTTGAAAAGTGACTAGAAATTGAATGATTTAAGAGTAAAAGTTCCTATTCAGCAAAGATTAGTTCACTCGTAAATATAGTAAAAGACTGTGAGAATTTCACAGAAGAATTTTGATGTGCCGAAAATTATTTTTACTGTTGAGAATACCTAGAGATGACCTGACACAAAGACCTAGCCATAGAATACTATAAAACATGACTAACCAAACTCCCTGACCTACGGAATGAAAATTCTAAATACTATAATAATTTTCTTCTAAAAAAGATTATAGATAAAAAAAGATTTTTTAGCGAAAAATATAGCAACATTAAAATTATTTTAGAAAAAGTAAAATTAAGAAATTAAAAAAAAATAATTAAACAAATCATTAGAAGATTTTATACTAAAAATTAATAGTAAAAAAATCTTCTCTGTGAATGTATTATTATTTTCTAATTTCTATAAAACCACAAAAAAAAGCATTTTAATTAAAATGCTTTTTTTAATTGTTTTCAAAAATGGTCGGGAACAAGAGACTCGAACTCTTAACCCCACGCTCCCAAAGCGTGTGCGCTAGCCAATTGCGCCAGTTCCCGATTTTCAAGAGAAAATTAATGGTGGGCATAGGTGGACTTGAACCACCGACCTCACGATTATCAGTCGTGCGCTCTAACCAGCTGAGCTATACGCCCTAAGTAAGCAATAAAAAAAAGTAGATTCTTGAAAGAAAGTATATGTATAACAACTTTCTACTTTCTACTTCTCTAACCGCATATAATAAAAAAATGGAGCGGGTGATGGGACTCGAACCCACAACCCTCTGCTTGGAAGGCAGATGCTCTAGCCAATTGAGCTACACCCGCATATTTTTTAACTTATGCGAGAGATATGGTATTTAAAAAAACTCTAAAGTCAAAATTTTTTTATATTTTTCATTATATTCCCTATTTAAAGACGATAAATAATATACTATCCATCAAAAAAAATGCCAAAACCTAAAAACTACTCTAACTCAATTTTTCCTGAACCAAACTCTTCTCAATTAACTAATATAATAACATTTTTGTTTGTATTAGTTACATTTAGCTTCTTTCACTTTTGTTCTATATTTATATAACTTTTTGCATTTTCATTTTCCTGAATAATTTTTTTTGTTTTTTTCTCGCTAAAAAGATATCCAGAAAAAAATGATAATACTATAAGAATAGATGAAATAAATAGTTTCATTTTATTATAAAATAATTGCTTTGCAGAATATAAATGTTATACAGCTAGTCAACAGAGGGTTTTAACCCTTTGCAATTTTCTATTTTCCGAGACTAAAATATGATATGGATTATTTTTTATTACTTAGATTCTAAAATCTTCGCTCTTTTATAAGCTTTTAAAGTATTCTTCATAAGCATAGCAACAGTAAGAGGTCAAACACCAAAAGGAACTGGAGTAATATCTATTCAAGCTATATTTATATTTTCAAAATCAGCATCTCACATAATCCTTCAATCCTCCACAGTAAATCATACATCTATAACCAAAGTTTTGCTATTTAACATATCCAAAGTCAACAAATTAGGTTTTCAAGCTGCCGTTATAACAACATCGGACTTAGTAGTAAAATCCCCAATACTTGGAGTCCTACTATTACAAATAGTCACAGTAGCTCAAGCATTCATAAGCAAAGCAGCCATTGGTTTTCACACTATATTACTCTTTCAAATTATTGTAACAATCTTTCCAGAAGGATTTATATCCAGATATTTAAATATCTCAATAATTCACAAAGGAGTACAAGGAACAAAACCAGAATTATCTCAAACTACAGTTTTCCCCATATTCTCTGGACTAAAACCATCCACATCTTTTTTAGGATTTATAGCCTCCAATATTTTATTTGTATCTATATGTTTTGGCAATGGTAATTGAACTATATACCCACTTACATTCCTATCATTATTATATTCATTTATCGTATCTATAAGCTCCTTCTCAGATACATCTCTTTTGAGTTTTTTTAAAGCAAATCACATTCAGCAAAAAGATGCAAATTTCTCCTTTTGTTTTACATATCTAACACTAGAAAGCTCCTCTCAAACCAATATAACTCATAAAATAGGTTTTTTATCAAAACTCTCTATCTCCTTTTTTATTCTACTATAAATAGAACTTGTGATTTTTTTTCAATCTATTATCAATTGTATTTTAGTTAAAATATAAATATTTTTCGCATTATAGGATACAAAAAAATTATAAAATTGCAAATTAGATGTTAAGTATTATAATATCTAATAAAAATTATTATAGCCATAAAAAAAATAACACAATATGTCTAACAGATTATTATGAGTACTAATATTGATTTGAGTAATAGGATTAGCCATTTTAGCTCATCTCTATTTTTTTGTATACTACACATCAACCCTAGTCATAAAATCAAATGTAAAAGACTACAAAATCGTACTAGAAAAAACAGCCAAAGACTTCTATAACTATGAATGTAAACAAGAAAACTGTGAGATAAAAGACATAGCCCCCTTAGAATACAGATTAACAATATCAAAAGAAGAATATAAAACAATAGTTAAAAATATAAAAATACCAGCAAGAAACAAACTAGAACTAGAGGTAATTTTAGAAAAAGATACACTACTAAAAAAAGTAGAAAAAGAAGAAAATAAAGAAGAAGAGGAAAAACATGAAGAAACAAAAGAAGAAAAAATAGAAAGAATTAAAAATAGCCAGAAAAGTTATTTCTTTTACAAATTAGACAATAACCTAGGATTCAGCTTTATACTAAATTCTTGAATGTTAGATCTAAATATAAATAAAAATGGAGTAATTTACGATATATGACAATTTAAGAAAGTTGATAAAGAAGATATCTCAATAGAAAAAATATATGGAAATAAGAAATATATTTTTCTATCAATATGAGAAGAAAAATACTTAATAAATATAGAAAACTACAAAAAAACAAAACTACAAATTACACCCAAAATAAAATATATAAAATCTTGAAAAGATGAAAAAAGTTTCATTCTAGAAACTGATAAATGAGCTTTTATATACAATTACACAAAAGATAGTATGGAATATTTTTATCTATTCAAAGACTTCGTTTATTTAGATGAATGATATATTTGAGTTGTCTACAAAAATGAAACCGAAAAGTTAAAAAACTTTTGATGGGAAGAAAAAAGAAATAATCTAGTAATTAAATATAATCCAAGAACTAAAGATAGAAGTATTGTTTATGAAACAGATTTAGATATTGATATGCTTATTAAAAATGATAATGATGAAGTATCTGTATTTGTAGGAGAAGATGAGTATAAATTAGAAAATTATTAGGAATTTTCAAAATAATCCATACCTGAATCCTTTCCTTTAATACTAAAGGAAAGGGGCTACAAAGTCTTAAGTTAATAGTCTTGCCCATAAACTATTTTCACACATTCATCTAAATCTTCTATAAAGTTTACTTTTAGGGTTTCTTCAATAGAAAACCACTCTGATTTACTATGCTCTTCTGGGTTTAGTTTTATTTTTGTTTTTTCATTTATTTTAAGAGAGAATATATTATATAAAAAATCATAATCAGGATATTTCACATAAAATTCTCAAAAGTATTTAAAATTTTCTTTTGAGGTGATTATCCCTGTTTCTTCCTCTAATTCTCTTTGCATTGCTTCTTTTATACTTTCTCACTCATCTTTTTTTCATCATGGCATACACCAAGTGTGTCATTGAGCCTTACTTTCGTTTCTGAAAAGTAGGAGTATTTGTTTTTCGTATTCTACAAAGCATCCTACGACATAAAATCTTGGGTTGAAATTTTTTGGTTTAGTTTTGTGTAGCATGGGTAGTGTAAGTTATTTTTCTAAATTTTCACATTCTGAGAACAAAAATATATTACCAATTCTTTACATCTGTATCTATTCAGAAATTACAAGCTAAATAATGAACATAAAGCTGTCATATTATTATATCTAATATTGAATTTAGATATATATTTAAATTTAGTAGATTTATATCATTCTTATCAAAGTGACCAATTGTAATAACTTCCCCTCATCTTTTCTTTATTTTTTCAATAATCTCTTTTTCTAAATTAAATGTTATACATATAGTATTAGTATTTATTGAGTTGATTCATCAATGAATTAATTGTCAGGAATTATCATAAGAAGCATTTAAACCAGTGGTTTCTCTTATTTTCAAACTAATTTCTTTAGAAACAATGTTTGATAATCAATCTCACACAACTATAAAATGCTTTCATATAGTTCCTTTTTTAGCTAACTTTTTAACTTTTTCATCAAATAAGTTAAATATATTATTTATATAACTATTTAAAGTATCTAGGTCACCTAAAAGCTTTTTACCTCAATCAGAGTCAATTTTCTTTCAATTTATTCCTATATTTATAGAAACCTTATACAATAAAGCAATAGTATAGATTATATACTTTGTACTTACTGGTGCTTTTTCTGTTATTATATCAATATTAAATATATCTTTTGTAAAGTCATTAATTAGTCATTTATCATTATTTATTAAAGATAAGTGACTTAAGTTATTTTTATTTCAAAAATCAATAATTTTCATAACCTCTTTTGTATTACCTGATTGAGAAAAAGTAAATATATTATACTTATTGTTTATTCAGGGAAATCTATTCCATAATTCATCTGATGAAACAGAAAAACATGATTCTAATTTTGCGATGTGTTTCAAGAAAAATTCTCATATATTTGATATAAAAAAAGAACTTCACATTCAAGTGAGAATTATATTCTCTTTTTCAAAAAATCTGGTAATAGGAGAGTATTCACTATCATCTAATTTTAATACTTTGTTAATTAATTTAGATGACTCCTTTAATTCGTTTATCATTTTAGACTCATATAAATTTGTTTTCATAATTTTTAGTTTATTTTAATAACATTTCCTTTGATAACTCAACTACATTTATTATAGCTTCAATCTCTTTTATTTTCTCAGGAGAAAAAAATCATATTTCAACACATTCTTTACTAGGGGTAAAATCCAGATTTTTAACTTTTACTTTATAGCATATATTCGCTATCCATGGTCTTGTTTTACTTTGGGGCTTATGTGCTGTAATAAAATATTGCGGTTTTGTATCTATGTGAGTTACAACTAATCACATTTCTTCTTTTAATTCTCTTTTTATACAGCTTATAGGATTTTCTCAATGATCTAGTCATCAACCAGGTATATCCCAAACTCAGTTGTCTTCTTTACATAATAAAAACTCTCATTTTTCATTATATATTAAGGCTTTTGCACTTATTCTGTACCATCCGTTTTCAATATTTTTCATATCAATTTTTTAAGAAAATAAAACACATTAAGTACTTGGATATACACGAGTATAAACAGAAGTTTCATTATTCAGAAATTTTCTCAAATTATTTATATTGTATCAATTCATAACATAACAAAATAATTTTATTTTATCTAAATATTCGGCAAACTTAGTATCAATACAAGTTTTTCATAAATCATTTAATTCATTAGTGGATACCTCTGTGAGTAATCAATCCTCATTTAATTCACTATTTTTGTAGACTCAATCAACATTAGTTAGTTTAATAAATTTATCAACTCAAAGTTTATATGCAAAAAATGCTGATGTAGTATCTGTTGATAGTCCTCTAACTAAAGGAAATGGTTGCAATATTTTTAATAATTCATATTGAATTATTATGGGTATTTTATTATTATCAAAAATTGTTTCAATATCTTCTAATGAATCACAAGCTTCAAATACATCATTAGAGTCAGCAAAAGATTTGGACATCATATCTCTAGATTTCATTGTTATATCTACATGTGTATCAAGAGAAGTTGGACTACCAAGTATTGCAGATATATATTCTCTAATAATATCTGATAAGTTTTTTGAACCAGTTGTCATTATTAGATTAACCTTTTGCGAGACTTCTATTAAAAAATTAGTTAATTCACTAAATTGCTCTGAGGTATCCATTAACGATCATCCTAATTTTACTAATACTGTTTCTTTATTACACATATTTTATAAGTTATTTGATATTTCTTCTGTAATGTTATTTGCTTCATCTAAATTTATAAATTTCCCTAAATTTAAAATATATTTTCTTCTAAGTAACATTTTTTCTTTTCCTTGTTCAACATTCTTAATTTTTAATCTTTTATAATAATCTATATATGCATAAACCAGTCTTAATTCCATAAGTATGATAATATTCTTAAAAATATTTGGACTAATGTAACATTCTTTTCTATATCAAGACATAAATTCTTTTAAGAATATCTCCATAAATAGCATTCTTTCATTTATATCATTTATTAATTCTATTTCATGTAAAATTGATACAGCAATGTCATAGATATACCAATGATTAGTAATATCATCAAAATCGAAGTGAATTATTTCTCAATTATAAAAATTAAAATTTCTAGGTCTCATATCTGTGTGAACAAGTCAAAAATCACTATTTCCTTTTGAAAATAATTTTAGTGAATTCATTAAAAGGTATAATCTATCTAAAATGAAAGAATCCTCTTTAGGTAAAAGTTCTTTTGCTTTATCAATTATAATATCTTTATCCCAATTAATTCTTTTTTGATAATCTATATTTTGATACTCTTTTTGTGTTATTCTATGAACTATTCCCATAGTCTCGCCCCATTTATTTATTACTTCTTTTCATTCTTTATCAACATTTATTTTGATTCAAATTTTTCCATTTTGTAGTCTTTCGAATGCACTAATATAAAAGTTATTTCAATTCTTATTATATTTTTCAAATGAATTTCATAAATTTGAATTTATTATTCTAACAACAGGTGCATTATTATTTTTAAGTATTTCTAGTAAATATAATTCAGCTTTAAACTCATCAGAAGTTCTGTGTCATTCTTGTTTTATTCTAATAACTTTTCAAGAGAATCAGATTATAAGATTTTCATTATCTCATAACACCTCTCATTTAGGTTCATTTATTCAGTAATTTTTTAAAATAAAACTTCTAAAATCATTATCAATAATTCCATTTTTGTTTAATAGAATATTATTTTCATCTTTCAAAACAATATTTTTAGACATATTTTTTTTTCATTTTAATTTATAAAAGACTAGTTTTTTTCTCCAAGAGACTGTTCTAATAGTGAATAGTGATTTTATTTACATGTTTTTTTGGTTAGGTTAGTAAAAATAAATCTAGTTTATGGTTGAAATATTTCATTTGGTTTAAATACTACTTCTTCAACTTCTGGGAATTGAAGAGCTGTCTTTTTTATTTGTTCGGTAAGTAAACCTATTCTGCAAGATCCCCCTGAAGTAAAACCAAAAACTTCATTAAATTCTAGATAGAGTGTTTTTTCCTTTAGATTAAGTGAAACTAATTTGAATTCTGGGTTTGGGAATTCTGTACTAAAACCATTTTGGATTTCTTTTTCAGTTAGTTTTCCTTTGATTAATTCTTCTATTGTATCTTTAATGATTGTCTTTGAAACAGGTAATTCTCTTTCAACTGGTAGTACTGAATCAGAATCACATGAATAATCTTTGTCTTTATTTTTATTACGATAAAAAAGTTGAACTGTTTTTTTGCTTTCTTTAGTTATGTCTATTTCAGGTTCTATTTGACTGGATGTTGTGTTATCATCTTTGTCTTTTTTCTTTAAATCATCAATTTCTTTAACTAATTTTGCATTAGTTTGTTCTAGATTTTCTACTTCACTTTTCATCTGAACAAGCTCTTTTTTAAGTTCTTCATAACCTTGATTATTATCTAAGCTTGAAGTTTCCATGGTTGGCTGGTTGCAACTAGATAAGATAATACTTAAAGCTAATAGCATAATCAATAATATTTTTTTCATATTATCATACTTATTAAAATAAAAATTCCCCTGTCCTATAAAAGAAAAGGGGAAATAAAATCCAAACTACCCAATCATCTCTCTCCCTCCCATAAGCGGTCTCAAAGCCTTAGGCACAACTATCTTTCCATCTTTAGTCTGATTATTTTCAAAAATAGCTATCAAAATTCTACCTATCGCAAATGCTGTTGCATCATTTGTGTGTAATAGTTTCTTTTTTCCATCCTCATCTTTATAAAATGATTTAACCCCTCTCATTTGGAAATCAGTCATATAATCAGAAGTGTGGGTTTCTCTATATTTTCCTTGTGAAGGAATCCAGCACTCTACATCAAATTGATTGTAGTCTGGTTTACCTGTATCTCATGTACAAACTTGCTGTAGTCTATAAGGAATTTCTAGTTGTTGTACTAGATATTCTTGAATAGCAACTATTAATTTTTGCTCTTCTTCTCCTGTTTCCGCATCTGTGAAACTTTCCATTTCTAGTTTATCAAATTGGTGAACTCTTAGTATTCCTCACATATCTTTTCAGTATGTTCCTGCTTCTCTTCTAAAGGCTGTTGAATATCCTATAAATCTTATAGGCAAATCTTTTTTATCTAGTGTTTTTCACATATAGTATGGTGCCATAGTATGTTCGGCTGATGCTACCATATTTATTTTATCTTCTTCAAATTTGTAAGTTTGGTCTCCAAATACTCTATGAATACTTTTTTGTACATCGTTTCTTATCATAACTGGTGGTAGCATAGGAGAGAAGGCTTTAGAAGAAAGGTTTAATCCTTTTTCTTCTATAAGTTTTTTTATAACTGCTTCGTCTCAAAGTGTTTGAAAAACAAACTGAACAATCGCAAACTGCATTAAAACGGCTTCATTTTTTAGGTAGTAGAATCTAGAGCCTGATACTTCTGCTGCTGTTTCTACATCTATTAAGTCTAATGATGTCCCTAGTTCCATATGGTCTTTTACTTCAAAGTCAAACTTAGGAATTTCTCACCATTCTTTTATAGTTACATTGTCTTCGTCACTATTTCATTCTGGCATACTAGGACTTGGTGGATTTGGTATTTCCATAAGAAGTTCTTCCCATTCTACCATTACTGCTTTTAGTTCTTCTTCTGCTTGTTGTACCTCTTTTTTTAGGTCTCATACTTTAGCTATCATTGCTTCTCTTTCACTAGCATCTGCTTTTCCTATTTCAGCTGATGCTTTATTTTGTTCTGCTCTTTTTTCATCAAATGCTTGTTGTAGGCTTTTTCTTTCATCATCTAGTTTTACCCAAGCATCTATATCTACTTTTACTCTTTTTTTTCTTGCTCAATCTTTTATTAGTTCTAGATTGGCTCTTATATATTTTGGATCTAACATAGTTTTTTAGTTAAAAAATTAAAGTTTATTTATTTTAATTAAAATTAATTATTAGGAATCTCTTTTAGTTTTTCTTTCACATACACAAACCTATTTCATTTTATTGCTGTTGCTCATTTTCAGGGTAAAACAATATACTTATCATAAATAACTTCTTCTCCCTTATCATCTAATAAGATACCTCAAAAAGCAATTGATGCAACTGCAGCTGGTAAAATATCCCAAAGACCTGCATGTTGGACACGATGTATCGCAATAGCATTATCATGATTATTTAAAAAAGTATACAATGATTTTAATCATAAAGTTGCTTGTACTATAGTTTTTACATCATCTTGTTTCATAACATTTTTTTGTATTTCTTCTCAAGCTCTTTGATCAGCATAACAAGCATTAGGGTAATTTCTTTTTCTATAATCTAATTCTATTATACAATTTTCTTTATTAGAAGAATCAAGCATAATTTTTTCTTCAGTTACATAATGGTAACAACAAGCATATCTTGGTTTAGAGTCTATTACTATTCATAATAGTAAACAAAAATCTGATTGTGATCACAAATCTGTTTTCAGAAATGTTTTTATATCATTTTTCATTGCATAGTTTACATGCTCAATATAACCAAGAGAACCATCAATAGGATCAATGGTTATATAATTACCTGATTTAACTATATCGCTTTCTTTTTCGCCCTCTTCGGAAATAACAGATAATCATTGCTTTTTAGCATAATCTCATAAAACTTTGTCAATATGTTTATCACAATCTGTTACAACTGTTTTATCAGCTTTTTTTTCAATACCAAACTTATGATTCAATGTAAATTCTACAATTTCTTTTTTAGCTAAAGATATCATTTCTTCAAAAATTTTGTATGCTGTTTCTTTATTCATAATTTATTATTATATATTTATTATTCTGAAATTAAGTTTAATAATATTTTGCTTCTAATAATCATAAGATTTATATTTTTATTACCTCTAATTTTATAATTATATTATTTATTAAATCTAAAGCTTTTTCTAAATTTTCTTTTTCTGCATTTTGTACTGTTGAATCAATTTTTGGTATATAATTTTTATAAATAGATTTTTCTAGATTTGTTTTTGATTCTGAGATTCTTGTATTAAGAATTTCCTGAGTATAAATATTTTCATCAAGACAGTCATATTTTTTAAAGACTTCTCAATATTGAATTCATAAATAAACTCTTCAGTTACTCAAATTTTAGAGCTTAAAACTAGTTTTTTATTATCAATTTATATTTTTTCTTTAAAATAAAATTATTTTTATTTCTATGATATAATCAGTATATCAAAAATAATACTATCTTATTGATGATAATTCAGATAAAATATTTCAATTGCTTGAATAATGAGTTCAATTAACACTAATGCAAAAATCATCTAAATACACTCTATAATATTTATAAATTTTGTATTTCCCATTCTTAGTATAATTTAAGTTTGAAGGACAAAAATAGTCTTCAGATTTTATTGTTTCTCAATTTATTACTATTGCATATCAATCAGGAAATCATATGTTATAACTCTCGTAAATAACATAAAAGTCATTATTCATTAAAACTCAATAATCAATTTGAATTGACTCTTTAATATCATAAATTTGATTTCAATTTTTATAAATATAAAAATCATAACTTGTTTTTTGGTCTTGTTGTTTTTCTGATTTTATTTTATATGCAATATAAGTATCTCAATTTATTTCTTTATATGAATCAACAATATAATTATTTAAAGTATATTGTTTTTCTCAATCTATATTTATAAAGTTTTTTCAATTTTTATCTTCTCAAGAAAATATTAATTTATCATTAACTATCTGTATAGAGTCTACTCTATTAAATCAAGAATATAATTCATTTTTATTTTTATAAATTCATATTTCTCAAGTTTCTTTATCTTTTACAATAATAGCAAAATCTATTCAATTTGAATAAGAAGCTATTCCTGTTTTATAAATATTTGTTTTTAAAGGAACAATTTCTTTATTGTATCCTAAATATAAAATTAGTTCTCAACCTTTACTAATCCCTCATTTGGAGACACTTATTACTTCTTTATATTTTGAATAATCATTAAATGTAAATCCTCAATTTTTTTTAAAATCTACTTCTCTAATATCAAAATACTTATCTTCAAAAAAATCTTTAACATCATACTCTGTAACTTCACAATTCATTCATAAATAAACTTCATCATAACTTTTTATTTTTTCTAAGTCAGATTCTTTTATAATATTTCCTGCATAAACATTTTGAGTTATAAAAAACAAGAAAATAATTAAACTTATAGCTTTTTTCATATATTATTTTTTAAAAATATAAAATTAAATAAACTCAGTTGGTCAACAGAGGGCTTTAGCCCTTTGCCATTAATTTAAGGAAAAATCAATTTGTAGCCTTCCTCTCCTATAAGGAGAGGAGATTCAGAGGTGAGGTTATATTTTCTACCTAATAATACTTACTCATAGCCCTTTTAGCTTCCCTATCCACCGTTCTTTCTTTCAAAACCTGTTTTTTTTGATAAGCCTTTCTTCATTTCGCCAATCATACTCTTACTTTTATCAGACTTCATTTAAAATACAGCTCTAGAGGTATAATAGAAAATCACTTTTCCTTTAGTTTTCAGGACAGATAACTTATAACTTTTTTATGTAAAAATATTTTTCTATCATTATCAGCACCTATTGATTGTCTGTTTACTAATGCTTTCCAAGGAGTTATATGCATTGATCTAATAAATAAGTCACTCCCCCTTAAACTTATATACGATCACTTTAAATTGACTTGTCATTCTCTGATACTTTTTACTTCATGTCAGTTGAGCTCAATTCCTGCTTCCCAGTTTTCTAGTATTTCATAGTCAAAATAAGCCTTTTTATTTTTTGTAATTGTGGTTCACATGATTCTTTATTAATTTCTAATCAAAATAATCAATTTCTCCAAAATAATTCATTTTTTTTAATAACTGCAAACTCTTACCCTTATGTAAGGGGAAATAATTTACTTATCAAACAAATTACCCTGATTTTTTATAATATATTCATAAGACTCTCACTTAAACATCCAATCCCATTTCATATAATCTAAAATATTATAAGTTCAAGCCCTATTTTCATCATAAGGATTTTTATGCATCGCAAAATGAAGATGATAATCATTATAATTTTTATCTGGTACTCCAGTTATTCATACAGTTCATAAAACAGTCCCAGCTTTTACAATCATTCAATCTTCTATAGAAGACTCTATAGTATTCAAATGACTATAAAAAATAACATCTCATTTCATTGTCTTCAACCAAACCTGATTACCTCTAAGTATATCCAGATTTTTAAGTTTATCTTCATCGCTAACATCATCTCATTCTTTAACTTTTGATATATCCTCAAACTTAAAATTATTAACAACCCTAATTATTATTCAATCATCCATCGAAACTACCTCATGTCAAAAGCTCGTGTCAATATCCCATCAATGATGAATACCATCTGTATAAGATTTCCTATAGGGTCTAGCCGAATTAGGCATTTTAATTCTATTAGTAGGCAATTTATTTCAAACAACAGGGATTTTATATTTTTTATTCCTACCAGACAATATATCATCTACCACCTTTAATCTAAACTCTTGCTCATCAAACATTCTTTTCTTTGCTGTATACATATAATACATAGAAACTCATTTTCACTCATACTCATATTTACTAAAATCAGATAACTTAATCAACTCCTTCTGATAAATACTTTTAAGATTAGTTAAATAATCTGAGTTATAATCAATCATAAGACCTAAAAGCCTTTTATAAGATGTAATTTCTACCTTTGTTTCAGTATTTGAAAATATATAATCTCAATACTTTAGAACTAATTTTGGATTAGTACATTTACTTCCTGTATATTTTACTTCAAAAAAGTAAAAATCATTAATTTTATTTAAAAGCTGTGATTCAACTTCACAAGAAGAACTAACCTCAAAATCACTTATATCATATTCACTTCTATATATAAGCACTACTTTATTTAGTTCTTCAGACTCTAAAAATACATTTTTAGACAAAGTTCAAATAAAACTCACCTTTGTATCTGAAACATAAGTGTTTCATGAAGCTAAACTATATCATCCTATTATCCAGATGAAAAAAACCATAAACAAAAAAATTCTTTTTAACATTTTTTATTATTTTAATTATTAGGAAATACCAACAAGACACCTCAAGTATATTAGAAATCTGTATTTTTCAAGTTTTTCTAGCTCTTTTATAATTTTCTAAGTATATAATTTATCATCATCTAATAACTCTCATAATTTTGCAATTTCTTCTTCTTCCTTCTTAAGTTCTCAGGATTTTTGTAGTGCTATTATTTTTTCCTCTGCTTTCTTTTGTGCTTTTTTCATATTTGCTATATATTGAGCCACTTGTTTTTTTGTCATTTTACTTGTTCCTCTTGATGGAGGAGATCATTCTGCTGCTGTCATAATTTTTATTTTTTTAAAGTAAAGTTTAATTATTGCTCCCCTTTCCTTTGGTATCAAAGGAAAGGATTCAGGTATGGATTATTATTAAAAAGTCCTTTCTATATTTCTTTTCTCTCTTTTAGAGCATTTATAAGTGTTATATTATCTGCATATTCTATATATCAGGAACTAAGTCATCTACTCAATCTAGTTATCTTCACCTTATAAAAAAGTTTCCTTTTTTTTATCTCTTCAGTCAAATAGGAAGTCGTAGCCTCTCACTCTATATTTGGATTAGTAGCAATTATCAGCTCTAATTTTTCATCCGCCTTCTCTATTCTATCAAAAAGTCTCTCAAAATTCAAATCTCAGACAAAAACACCATTTATAGGGGAAATAGCTCATCACAATATATGATAAACTCAAACAAAACCACCCGATTGCTCTATAGTAAGCATATCCAAATATTCCTCTACCACAGCTATCTTATACTTATCCCTAGAATCATTATCACATATAGAACATTTCCCTTTTCATAAATCAGTTACACTAGAACAAACTTCACATTTAGAAGTATTTCGTTTTAAATTAATAAGATTTTCACTAAAATTCTGCAAAAAATTCTCATTTGCATTTAATAAGAAAAAAGCCAATTTAGTGGCTGATTTTTCTCCTATTCAAGGTAATAAACTTATGTTATTAATTAGTTTTTTTAAAGCTTCTGGCATTTTACAATAATCTTATTTTATCCTCTCAAATTTCTAACTGTATTTTATATATTCAATCCTCTCAAAGCACTGTTATTATTCAATCATTACCCACATGAAAATCCTTTATTTCAAAATTTGCTCACTCTATTTGTCATAAAAATTTCAAACTTCTCACATTAGTAAAACTTCTCGTATTTGGCTTAAAAACAAGAATTCTTTTATTAAGCATCATATATACATAATTTAAATTAGCTCAAGTTTTAAGCTTTATAGGACTTTCATTATCCTCTAATTCATAATTTTCAGGCAATTTATTTAACATCATATTCTCCAACTTATAAGGAGATTTAAAAAACTTAACCATAGATAAATCTTCCTTCAACATATAGAACCCCCCATCTATTCCTACAGCTAAAATCTTTCACAAAGCTTGAGAATCATCATCATTTAAATACTTTACTCAAGAACTATAACTAGTTGTATCTTTTTTATGCTTATAAATCTGATTTCACTCTCTGGTCAACAAATAAATATTTGACAAATAAGCCATTATCATATTAGAATCTTTCCACCCCTCTCTATCATTTACATCCGCATAATTAAAAAGATTGCTAATACTAAAATTTACCACTCTTCAAAGTTTTGTTAAAAGTACAATATCACTATTAACAGAAGCAGAATCAATAAAATAATCATCATCCTGAAACATATCAAAATTATATTTCTTAGCCTCTACTCAAGGTAAAATAGGTCATAAAACAAATTTTTTTCATACAATAAACATTTTCCCATCAACCTTCAATATATTTATAGCATCTTTAATTTCATTTGAAAAATAAATCCTATTTTCTCAGCTTTTCTGAAATGATTCTATTTGATTAAACTGTTTTTTTAATAAACTCAAATCATTTCTTCTTTTATTAGTTTGTTTTAGAAATAATTTTTTATCCTCAATCTCAAGTAAAACCTCCTCCGCTTTTTTAATATTATTATCAAAAGCATCTGCATTATTAGTATTTTCTGTAGCTCTATCATAATACTCATCAAATTGAGATAGTTTTTGCCTATAAGCTTCTACCAATTTACCATCCTGAAAAGAGGAAACAACTTGAGACAAGATTACATACAAAAGAAAAAAAGATACAAGTATTCAAACCAAAAATATACCATTTTTTATATTTTTTGATTTATTTTCTAATTTATCCTTAGCTACCATTGTTAATGCAACAATCTTTTTTACAAAACCATTATCAAGCAACTTCATAGCACCACTCAATATATCAGAAACCTTTTTTTTCTCAGATACATTAAATATAAGATTTTGAAATGACAAAACTCATATATTCTTAGTTAAATCCTCTCATTTCAGTATATTTATTATATTTAAATTAAATCAATTTATATTACCAGACAAAACACCATCTCTCAAATCATCTTCTGAAAGAAAATCAAACAATCTAATATTTGAAAAAGTAACAATCTCTCAATCCTTTAAGCTTCAATTAAGAATAAATCAAAACTCTTTCTTTTTCTCATTTTTATCAGTTATCTCAAGAACCTCTTTTCTCTGATTTATCAGATAACATGACGGCTTTCATATTGTCGAGAAAAATATATCATTTCACCTAAGTACTCAAATAACAGCATGTAGTCATTTAGGTTTTTCATTTCCAGACTCCCAAGTATACAAAAAAGAATTTATATTTTCAAGAGCTACTCAAAGCTTGTTATCTATTGCACTATGAAAAATTTTGTCAATTATAGAGTCCAAAATCTTATTCAAAAGCAGCTCTCATAATTTTTTATCATTAGAACTTATCAAAATAAAACAATCTAAACCTTGATCTAAATTTATATTTTTTGATATTATAATATTTTTTTTATTTAGATCTATTTTTTTTAGACTAGACTCAAACATTTTTTTTAAAAGTTATTTTTAAATTTTACTCTTTTTAATTCAATAAACCTATAGGGGGAATAAAAAACAATTATACCCTCTTTCCCTTATGTACGGGGAAAAGTTTTACGAAGTGTATCCTTTAGGGCAAGTTAGGGTTATTCACAGACAGATTTTCCTTTTTTTACTCAATATTATAATATTTTTTTAACATTCTTTGTCAAAAAAATACAAGACATTATATAAAAAACTTTTTATATAATTCACCTGACAGCTGATATATTAAAACTATAATTCATTTTCAAACACCCTATTATTCATATAAATCACACACTCCCATCAATATTTATTGGCTTCAAAATAATCGTATAATCTTTTAGATAAGGTATAACATTTTCCTCTCATATTAAAACATTAACTCAAGAATTTATAGGAAGTCATTTAATAAAATCCATAAAATTAACCTTGTCTTCTAAAATCCTTATTATATTGTAAACCCCATCTCAAACCCTCTTATGATTCCTCTCCAAAAAAGAAGCTATTCAAGAATACTCTGAAATTCACTTCTCAGGAATAATAAAGAAAGCTAATTCTTTTGTATTTTTAGCCAATTCAAAAGTTATTTTATGAGTCACATTTGCTATCCCCCTAGTACCACCCTTTTTTAAATCTAAGTTTTCCTCTTGTAAAAAATAATCAGGAACCTCTCTCATAAGATAATTAACAAAAGCCCTTAATCATTTTGTAGTAGGCAATCTCCCCGCTGAATTATATGGCTGAAAAACCAAATCTAATTTCTCAAGCTTAGCCATATCATTTCTAACAGTAGCCGAACTAACTCATAAATCATATTTTTTTATCAAAATTTTACTACCCAAAACCTCTCAAGTCTTTATATATTCCTCTACTATAATTTTTAAAATTTCTATATTCCTCTCTGTCAAAGTAGACATAATTTTAATAATTATATGATAAAATCCTTATTCTAAACATCATATATATTCTCATATATCAATTCCTTAAATCTATCTGCCGACTTTTCTCTTGATAAAGATTTAATAATATCAGAGTAAGACACAATTCTAGGATTCTCCAAAAAAAACTCTATAGCATGAATCAAGTCAGTAGTAGACAAAGGATTAAATTTTATAGATTCCTTACCAATAAACTTCTCTATCACAGGGATATTACCAGCAATAATCGGTTTATTATATTTTATAGCCTTACTTAACCTAAAAGGAAAAGAATCATATATACTAGGATAAATCACTCAAATAGACTGCTGATAATAATATACCTCCTCACTCTTATTCAAATCTCATATAAAAAACACCCTATCCTGTATATTATAACTTATTACTTCCTCCCTAAGTCATATATCACTATTAGTTTCTTCAGACAACATAAGAAGACATAAATTTTTACCCTTATTCTTTAATCAAATAAAAGCTTTAAAAAGCTTTGTTAAATTAGCATTAGCTTTATTAGTTCAATCATATATAAAATAGTCATACTTTAAATTATACTTAGCCTTAACATCAACCCTTACACCATCCTCTACCTTATATCTATAATCAGTTATAAAAAAAGGTTCTAAAATCTCAATCATTTCCTCTCTTATATTTAATCTCTCATTTAACTCTATTTGAGTATTAGCATCAAAACAAACCACTTTCTTACAATTCTTCAAAGACACATTCATCAAAAAATTATATTTTAACTTTCATAAAAAACTTTTAGTAGCAAAAAAAAGTTCTGCCAAAGACGGAACAAATAAAATAAAATTTTTCTTGTAAAAAATAGGTTTTTCATGATTAAAAAAAATCATCAAAGAAAAATTCTCTTTATTAAATTCTTTTTTAAGAGAAAATTGTTCATCAAAACTTCAAGGCTTCTCTTTAACCACAATATTTTGAGACCTCTCTGTAAGATTTATGTCTAATTTATGATTTGAATAAATTATATATTTTGCTGCAGTATCCTTATTAACTAAGGTCTCAACCAGAATTAACAAAAACTCTGAATACAAATTATTATTTATAGACAACCTTAAATCAATTCAAATTTTCATATCGCTTATTTATATATAAGATATTCTCCTATAATATAAAAAAAAAATAAAAATACAAATAAACTTTTTCAATATTCTACTACTAAACACTACCTATTCTATACTCTATTTCTTTGTTTACAAAAGCAACATCCCTACCATACTTTAACCTAGAAAGTTCAACAAAAGCCTTAGCAATCTTTTCATCTCAAGTCTCAAGTTCAGGATTTATAGGAATCATAGAAAACGGTATAGAAGGCTGACTATCTATCGCTAACTTCATAACAGACTTAAACCTGTCCATATTAACTAAATCCTGATCAGAAAAAGTAGGAGCATAATATTTACTCATAAATTCTCCGTCCTCAGGTCAAATCTTATAACTCATAATAGATCAAACATTACCAAAAATAGCCTGTTTCAAATTCAAATTAGACTTAGTCAAAGCATCTGATTGCTCTAATTGTCATAAATATTGATGAGCAATATTCAAACTAAGTCTATACTTTCTAGCCTCTGACAAAATAGACTCAATAGAATCGGTTACATAATTTTGAAACTCATCTATATATAAGAAAAAATCCTTTCTATCTTCTTTCGCTATTTTATCTCTTCTCATCGCAGCCATCTGTATTTTTGAAACCAACATCATTCAAAGCAACTTTGAATTTAAATCTCAAAGTCTTCACTTACTAAGATTTACAAGTAATATCTTTCTATTCTGCATTACATCAGAAATATCAAAACTAGACTTAGTCTGTCATATAATATTTCTCATCATTTTATTTGTAATAAATTGACCAAACTTAGCTGAAAAATAAGGAATAATCTCAGATTTTTCTTTTTGTCACATACTAGCATAAGTCTTCTCCCACCAGTTTTTAACTATAGGATTTTTTACATGTCTAACATGATCCTTTTGAAAATCAATATCAGTAAATAACCTAACAACATCCGTTATAGCTCACCCACTAGGATAATCCATAAGAGTCAAAACAGCATTTCTAAAATAATCCTGCAAACGAGGACCAAATATCTCATTACCAAAAAGCTTTATCATTATATTTAATGCATCCATAGCAACCATTTCCTTTTCTTCATCTGTATTAGCCTCAAGCATATTCAGTCCCATAGGTCTACTAGTATCAGAAGGATCAAAATAAATCACATCATCAGCTCTCTCTCTAGGTATAAAAGGAAGTAAATCTCTAACCAAATCCCCATGAGGATCTATTATAGAAACTCACTCTCCATTCAAAAAATCTTGTCTAGCCATAACCTGAAGTATACTAGATTTTCAAGTACCCGTTTGTCATATTACATAAAAATGCCTAAACCTATCTTCATTTTTTATTCTTACCTCTTTCCTTACTCATCTATGAACATTATGTCAAAGAAGTAATCCTTCTCTGGGTAAATTATTAGGAGCTTTTACTATCTTAAAATTTTGCCACTTAATCTCAGGAGTCTTATTATACTTAATATGAGGAAAGTGAAAAATACTAGCCAACTCCTCAGTATTTAATATCATTCTCTTTACAAAAAATGGCTTCCTAAAAAATCTATATATATAATTACTCACTAACCTCTTTTTATTATGTCTCAAAGTATATCAAAACCTATTAAAATCAGGATAAGAAAATTGAGAAAACGAACTTATTATATTAGTAAGCTCTGTATGAACCATAGGCTTATCATTTCAAGTCGCTATTATCCTAACAATAGCACCAAAACCAGTTTTATCTCACTTCTCATCAACAGTCTTTGATCTCTCTTGAGTCAATGCAGAAGTCTCTCCAGAATCATCCTTCATAGGATTTTTACCTTCCTCATCTCCATAAGAAAAAAAACCTTGAATCAAACTAAAAATAAGCTTAAAAGGATTTAAAGTAAAACCAGTTTTTTTTCACTTCATAAGCTGAGAAGACTTTTTATAACAATCCTTTTGCCAGTCATCTTGTATAGGTTTTAAAAGTATTTGAATAACAGCAGATTCATCCTCCTCCAGTTTAGAAAGAGCATTTGTTATATTATTAATAGGATCACTTTCTAGCTTTTGATAAGTCTTTATAGGAAAAAAATATTGTCTTTTAGCATACAAATAAGTTCACTCATAATACTTCCTATTTTTGAAAATATTTATCTCAGTAGTTTCTTCCATAATAGCATCAGGAAAAAATCAGTTTATTTGTTTTTCTATAAGATTTTTATAGTTTTTAGGAGCAACTACATAAAAAAGAACTTCACCCTCATGAGCAACATACTCAAAACTAAGCAAATCCTGACCTAATATTTTTTTTAATATCTTAGAACTATAAACACTTTTTAGTGAAGAAAACAATTGTTCCATAATAGAAACAGCCTCTTTAAAATCTTTTAAAGTTTCTTTTCTTTCATCTAAATCAGAGTCTTTCTTAGGTAAAGTGATTCTCAAAAAGGTCAATTTTAGAGTTCTATCCAAATCAGCTTTTTTTCTGAGAAATATTATTATTATGTATAATGAAATAATAATAAGTATTATCAATCATATTATTGTTTTATAGTTGTCCATAGTTGTGAAGTTTTATAGACTATTTTATCTATTGTATCATATTTTCTGAATTTTGAGAAATATTTGTAGAGATGTTTTAATAAAACATCTCTGCTAAAAAATTAGTACTTCTCAAGGAGATTGTACATATTTTAGCTTTTTCATAATGTTTTATTATCTACTCTATTCAAAAACAAACTATCTCTAACTTCAATCATTTTAGCTTTTATGGCTCTATTTTTAACTTTTTCTAAAGTTCAATGTCTAAATTTTCTTTTTGCATTATTTATATCATAATCCCTTTGCATTCATAACCAAAATTCAGGAGATATATCTAAAGATTCTCATATAAGTATTGCCCACCTTGCTGTCATATTTCTTTTTGCATTTAGTAACTCTGAAAGTTCAGAGGTTGATTTCCCTATAACTTTTGCAAAATCTTTTCAAGTTATTTTCCTATATTCCAATTCCTCTTTCAATACTTCTCAAGGATGTTGTACATATTTTAGTTTTTTCATAATCCTTTATTTAAATAATCAATATCATTATATCAATAAACACAAAATACCAAACTTTTTCTTCATAATAAAACTAACTTGTAGCCTCTTTCTCCTGAAGAGGGGAAAGAATTTTACGAAGTGTATCCTTTAGGGCAAGATAGAGGTAATTATCCTTAACCACAAAAAAAACTTTCTCAACTAAGAGAAAGTTTTAAAAATTTTATGATAATTTTTTATTAGTAAGGAAGGTAAGTAGTTCCTTCATTTACAACTGGATTAGTCAATGAATCTGGATCACCTATTAAACCAGTTGACTCTGTAGTAACTAGTTCTATCTCACTATCTTCATCCAAATTTGTCAAACTAGCAACAGTTAGAGTTAATCCATCATCTGAAACTTTTGTAATAGTAGTAGAAGTAGTACCTCCATCATCTGTTATAGTATCACCATCTTTAAAGAAATTAGCGGCAGAATCAATAAGAACAAGTGTAGTATTAGTAGTATTAACACTAGATACATTATCAGCAGAAAAAGAAGTATTACTTCTAGCAGTATATGTACCAACTGTTGCAGCAAAAGGAGTCTCTCCGTCTTCCATTGTTGCAGCTAATTCATATACCCCTCCAACTTTGGTTGTAACACCTACTACATAAGCACTATCATTTGGATCTTTAAAATCATCTTCTCTTATACCTAATGCTGTATAATTTGGGGCTCAAACAGCATAATTATTTGATAATTCTGTAGCAGTTAACCCTGTTCAAGATAAATTTAAAGCTGTAAGCTTGTTAGTAGCAGCATCAACAACAAATGACATCAATGGAGTAGCTTGAGCATTCTTAGCCATTATAGCAGAATTAATACTACTTAAATCGGTAGTTCTCTTAGTATTTCTAGCATCAGCACTATGTCCTTGTAGTGAGATAAATGCTATAGTACCAAGAATAGCCAATATAACGATAACCACGATAAGCTCTACTAATGTAAATGCTTTTTTTGTACTTTTCATAGTAAAAAAAAGTTAAGATATAAAGTAAAAATCGATATTTTCGATTTTCATGCCAATTACTTTAATTAAAAAACAAAAAGCAAAATCAAGTATATACTATCACCCCCCATTTAGCAAATATTTAATACTCTTTTAAGTAGACTTATTTTTTTTTTCTTTTATAAATCTTTGGCAACCTTTCACATCTCGAAAAAAGGAAGCATTATTGCAATAACTATAGTACCCACCAAAAATCAGACTATTACTATAATAACAGGCTCTAACATAGTAGCCAAATTTCAAATATACCTTTTTAAATCCGAGTTATAATTAACTCAAAGTCTTGACAATGAATTTGACAAACTTCAAGTCTCCTCTCAAGTGCTTACAACATAAGCAAAATCCTCTGGAAATAGTTTATTTATGTAAATATTAGCATCATATTCTGTATTAAGTCAAAGAGACTTAGAAATAGTCAATCAAACCTCTACCTCATTTTTTACCCTTATTATTTCTCTCTTGTAAAGCAAATTTGGCACAACCTTGCTAGAAGTCTTTATAGCATCAAGCAAAAGAACTCAAGCATCTAAAAGTATTGTAAAGGACTTAACAAAATACACTATATTTGACTGCCTAACTATATATCAAAATATCGGAAGCCTAGTATAAATATATGCAAAAAATATTCTTCAAGTATTAGTCTTTTTTATAAGCTTTAAAATAACTATAGCTGATGAAATAGACACAATAAATACAGGCCAATCATTTATAAGAAAATCTGATATAGCCACAACCATTAAAGTAAGTGGAGGTAAAGTAGCACCAGTTTTAGTAAAAGCCTCTGTAATTTTAGGTATTATAAAAATCATCATAAATACAACCATAGCTACAGTTAGAAACAATAATATAGCTGGATATATCATAGCTCACTTTACCTTTGACTTCAACTCTATATTTTCAAGTATACTCTTATCTAATTCTGCAAGTATTTTTCATAATTGTCAGGTTTTTTCTCATACACTAATAAGAGCTATAACAAGAGGATCAAAAACTTTAGGATAAGCAGACATTGTCTCACTTATACTTATTCACTGATCTATATTCATTTTCATTTTCTCAATTATTCTACTAAGCAAAGGATTCTTCATTTGCTTACTAAGCATTCATAAAGCTCATTTTACATCTATTCAAGAGTTAATAAATATAGATAACTTATTTATAAACTGCCAAAGCTCTTTTCTACTAACACTAGCAAATAAAATTATTTCTTTTCTTTGTTTATAACCATGAAATCTAGCCTTTTTCCTTGCTTTTTGAGACTTCTTTAAAAGAACAATAAATTTATTATTGTCAAAATTTCAGTATTTGTCATAAAAACTAGGTGTCAAAAACATAATCTTTTTTTAATTTTTATTTTCTATTTATTTTATTATGTAGGGACAGGTTTAAAACCTGTCCTTGCATATTAAGACAGGTTTAAAACCTGTCCCTACTAGAGGGGTTATATATCGCCATTTTTTATAATAACCTCTTGTGTTCACTCTATAACAGAATCAAAATCTCCATTCTTATACAAAGCCAAAAGAGTATTATACTTATTTAAAACCTTTTGATTCTTTTGGTTTATTCTATATTTCGCCTCATTCGCTAAAGCCTTCTTTAGATAATAATTTATCCTTTTATCAATATATCAATCCTTTATAAACCTAACAGCCTCTTCTTTTAATTTCAAAATTTCTCAAGTCACATATAAATGGTCAAGAACCTCCAAAATATGTTTTATCTGTTTCTGTTTTTTTAATCTATCAACTTCCTCATATGCCTCTTCCTTTGTCTTTCAAATAATATTTTTACTTTCTTTTTTATCTAATCACTCCCTCTCAACTATTTTACAAAAATCATCAGTTCACTTTTCTACCAAATCTTTTTCTTTATCTCTTTTTACCATCAATATAGTAGTATCATCAGTAAAATTAGTTCATCATTTAAATTCTTTTAAATCCTCTATTATATAATCGTAAACCTTTGTTATATCATTTCCCAAATGAGTCATAGCTCTCAAAAAGCTATCTTTCAATCATTCTAATCAAAAAAACTCCCCCTTTCTTCATCTAGTTTCAGTAATTCAATCACTATATGTTAACAATACATCACCATTTTCCAACTCTATATTTTTTATAGGTATATCATCAACTCACTTTATATCCCTTATACCAATCGCTAATCATCAAGGAGTTATCTGTTCTATAGTCTTAGTACTATGCCTAAAAACAAGCATCGGCTCATGTCACATTCATATAAAATCTATTGTACTTGTATTCTTCTTATTTACCCTAAAAAATATCCCTGTAACAAAATTTCTATTCTCAAGTTTTTCTTTTAAATTATTATTAATTTTAAAAACCAAATTTCTAAAATTATTAGAATCTGAATAATCTTTAAAATTCTTATTCAATAGAGATATTATAAGTCAAGCCCTAACTCAATGCCCCGTCGCATCTCACAAGAAAAAATAATACTGTTTATTCGTTTCAGAAAAACCAAAAGCATCTCAAGAAATTTTATCTCTTCATAAAATCTCTCAATATAACTCAAATCATATCAAATCATTCTTTGCTATTTTTTTTGTTAATCACCTATGCATATTTTCAAGCTTCCTCTCAGCTAACTTATACTTCATTTTATTCTCTTCATCTATCAACAACTTTACCTCATCCAATAATTTTTTCTTTTCAAGCCTTCATTTTAGATTTCTATAAAAACTCATTTTAGTTTTTAGTTTTCAAAAAAATCAATTATTAGCTTTTTTCTTTTTATCTTTATCTTCTATCTTTACAGTCTTTCCTATTAAGTTTAAGGCTTCTAATTTCTCATCTTTTTCCCACTCTTTAACCCTTTTTCTCTCTTTTCGTTTTTCTTTTTCTATATGTTTTAGTACCTTCTTTTTTTCTTTAGAAAAAAAATTAACAACTATCTCCTTTCATTTATTTAGTTCTAAAAAATCATTTAGTAAATCTAGAGCCTTAACACTTTCATTAGTAGATATTAATTTATCAACCTCATCTTCTATCTTCTTGAAATTAAGTTTAAATATTTTATTTTCTGTTTTTTCATCAAAATCCATTTTCTTTGCTCTAAACTTTTGTTTTAATTTCTCTATTTTTTTAATATTTCCATTAAAATGTTTTCACAATACCGCTATTTTTTTAGCATCATCTTTATATAGTTCCATATCTATACGATATTTTTCTCTTTCCTTTAGCTCAACCTCATCCATTGACCTCTTAGCATTATCCCATTCTTCCAAATAAATATACAAATTTATAGCAGACAAAGCTCACTTAAAATCCGTTATTTTCTGGGTATTTACATTCTTTTTTAGGAAATTAAACATAGTTTATCTTATATTAATTTAAGAGCTTCTTCCACAGTAGTTTCTCACAAAGCAGCCTTAAGTAAAGCATCTTGTACAATAGTTATCATTCAATGCTTTACAGCATTTATCTTCATATTATTAGCACTATCCTTTCTTAGTATCATATCCTCTAAATACTCTCATACAACCAAAACCTCATGTATACCTAACCTTCATTTATATCATGTACCATTACACCTTGTACATCACTCTCATTTAAAAAATTCTATAGATTCTATATCATCTTCTTCCATTATATTTCATAAAATTTCCTTTATTTTTTTAAATAAAACTTCACTTATTTTTTCTTGTTTTTTACACTCTTGACATAACCTCTTAGACAATCTTTGTGACACAACCATTTTCACAGCACTCGCAAGTAAAAAAGGTTCAACCTCCATATTTATAAGCCTCTGTATCGTTCAAGTAGCAGAATTCGTATGTATAGTAGATAAAACTAAATGTCATGTAAGAGCAGCCTCAACTGCTAAAATTGCTGTTTCCTTATCTCTTATTTCTCACACCATTATTATATCAGGATCTTGCCTTACTAAACTCCTAAGACCAGTAGAAAAGGTATATCATATATCAGACCTCATCTGAGACTGATTTACATACTCTATATTATATTCTATAGGATCTTCAAGAGTAGATATATTATACTCTAAAGGATTAAAATTTTTAAGTACACCAAATAAAGTAGTAGATTTTCATGAACCAGTAGGTCAAGCAACAAGTATTATTCAATAAGTACTCGTCAAAGACTTTCTAACCTTTTCTAAATTAACATCAATAAAACCCAAAGCCTCTAAATTTGTAAGAGATGCATCTTGTTTAAGTATTCTCATAACAACCTTCTCTCAATAATTAGTCGGAAGTGTAGACAAACGAATATCTATATTTTGATCTTCCTTTTCATAATAATATACTATCTTACCATCCTGAGGTTTTTTATTCTCATCAATTTTTACTTTAGATAAAACCTTCAATCTAGTAATAACTCAACTAAGATTTTCATTATCAACCTTATCCACAATAAAAAAATCCCCATCCTGACGAAACCTTATCATTAAGAAATTCTCCGTAGGTTCAATATGTATATCAGAAGCTCAAGCTTCTATAGCCTGTAAAAAAATAAAATTAATATAATCAACAATATCTCATATATTTCTTTTTACCTTTATATTATCTATATTACTTACTTGTTCCATTTTATATTTAATTCATTAATTTAATATTATTTAGATAATATCATTTATTTCTTGAAAAGTTAAATAAATGGACTTGATAAAATCAAGATATATCGTTTTATATTTTTTTGTTTTAAAAACATAAATAAATATAATAGTTAATAATCCATTCCTGCCCTAAAGGATACACTTCGTAAAATCCCTTGCCTTTAATACGAAAGGAAAGGGGGCTACAATGTCTTAAGTTGATGGCATTGGGGTTTTATGAAGTAATAATACTATCTTGTTTATAGATTGATTTTTGAATAAAAAATAATTGGCTTTGTTTGGTTAAGAAAGTGAGAAAATAGAAGATAAAAGGTGGAGAGTTCTAAAAAAAATACCAAGCTTCGCTTGGTATTTTTTTTATGCAGTTTGGGGTTCTTCTTCAGGAATCATATTTTTAAAATGTTGTATTATTTCTTTTCCTTTTGTGTTTAAAAAATCTATAAGTTCTCTATTTTCAGGACTTTCTTCAGTTATTTCTTTTATTCAAAGAACAATTAGGTCTGCTAACTTTCTTGCTGTTTTTGGTTTAAAACTTATTTTGTCACGATCAATAGTTACCTGAGTATATTTATCCGAGGTCATTACTGGAACAAAAAGCTCTTCTGTTCATACTCATGTTTCTCTTAAACGAAATTTTATCTGATTAAGAATTTCATCATCGCTAAGGTTATCTAAATCCATTCTATTAAATATTCATCACATAGATTCTTCATAAGATAAGGTTAAGTTAAATCTATGAACTTCAAGTTTTACTCATGTTCCAGATAATTTTTCCTTAGCTTGTTTTAATGCTACCTCCATTGATGGAGCATCAGTACTATCTAAAAATATTACACCTCAATTTGTACTAACTGGTTGGCTTCCCATAATGGACATGGGTCTCATATTTTCCTTTTCCACCTTTTGTCTTCAATATCAAGGATCAATATAAGAGAAAGGTCATTGAGCCTCTATTGGAGTAACAATAGAAGCTACGATTTTAGGTAAGTCATTAAATCAATTTCTTAAAGTTTCTTCATTATACAATAATCCATCAGAAGTTTCCCATACTCTTCTTAATGCTCATATTATTTTAAAACGTGTATCTAGATTTTGTAGCAAAGCTTTTGCTCTTTTTGCTAGATGACCTCTTCTTATTTTTCTTATTGTACCTTTTTTGGTGTATATATGAGAATAATCCACATTTCACTCAGTTATTCTACAAGCTGAATCAGAATCTATACATGTTTCAGAAGGTGTGCCTCATAAAAGTGTCACCATTCTTTTAAGGAAAGTTGATTTTCAAGCTCAAGACCTTCAAGTACCAATAACAATTCTTACTGTATTTTCTTTTTCTTTAGCAAGTCCCATTTTTTCTACAAGATCCTTTACTGCTTCATAAATACTACTATAATTTGGGTAATTACCATAATTTGCTTGACTATCTATTCAGGTTCCCATGTTTATTCACATAATATCTTGTTATTTATAATAATATTTCTTGATTATAAACAATGATTTACATATTTCAAGTTTATCTTTTAATTTTTAAATATATTCAACCTAAAATATTTAGCAATTCCTTTATCTTTCCTAAACAAACTACAAATAACATTCTTGACATTTATTTTTATCGATTTAAAATAATATTAATAATTATTTTGATTCTTTTTATACATCTTTGTATTTTAACTAGTCAGATTTGAGTAGGAAGATACATTTAGTAAAGCAGGAAGTTTATTTTTCTACTATAAATATTTTTCAATCAATTTTTCTTGTTAGTCAATAATTAAGCAATCTTTGTCTTATTGATGCAGGTAATCTATGTAAAATTCCAGCTTTTTGTGATTTTTTTAATAATTCTAAAACTCTTTCTTTTCTTACTTTACAACTATCTTCTTCTCCAAAAATCATTTCCTTATCTAGTTCTAATATTTCTGTAAGTTCTTTTTTTTCATGAAGAACATTAATTCAAAAACTCTCTTGGACTATTTTCCCAAGTTGTTTCAATAAAATTCTTAAATTCATCTAAATTAACTTTTTCTCATTCACTTATAAAAGTTGTTAACCCTTTTACAATAAAATCACCATATTTCTTTCTATTAGCACTAAATTTTTTTATATTCATATCCTTAGGCAAAGTTTCATTTTCTTTTTTACCAGAAACTAAATATAAAACATCTTTATACCACATAGAAATTTTTACTAATTCTTCAAGAAAATTTTTACTAAAAATAATATTAAATTTAAGCAGAGAATCTATTAAATCAGGATGTATATTTTTAATAATAAATGTTTTATTTTTATTACTTAAATCAATAAACTCTAATCTCCTCATAACCTTAGCAGATTTTGTTCTTTTAATTTCTAAATTAACTTCGTCTACGATATCTAACACTTTTCTAGACACTTCAGATGTGACTTTCATTCAACTTTCAGAATATACTTTATATAATACATAATCCATAACCTGTTTAAAGTCAAAAGAAGAATCTATACTAGCACTAATTTTATCAAGTTGCAAGGAAATTTTAGCAATAGCATTGGGAGTTAGTCCTAAAAATTTATCCAAAGTTTCTCACAAGTAAGTTAAATCAACTTTCTTTCAAGATTTTTCTATGAGACAGAAAATACTTGAACAAATTTTATTTTCAGAAATGTCTTGGTTATTCTTATTATTGTTTTTATCTTGTTTACTTTCATTTTTTTGCTTTATGAGTTTCTTTAGTTCTTCTAAGTACACAGAAAAGTTTTTAGGATCTTCAGGGTTTGGATTAGAGTTTCTTTCTTTTTCTTGTTTTTTATTTTCTGAACTTTCTGGTTCATTTCATTTTTCAACCTTTTTCTTTACTTCCTTTAAAATACTATCAAGAGTTTTATTTACATTTGATCAAGGATTTTCATAAATTTTTGAGGTTCTATAAAGCTCCGAAGCAAACAACCTAATAACCTCTTCTTTTGATTTTTTAATTTCATCTAAAATACCATCTATTTCTTCTAACCTAACAACTTTTCAAGATTTTTCTATAAAATTGTAAATATTCCAAAAAACATTTTCTTCTACTCAACTTTCACCATTTACTTTTTTATCTCCCCTCATCTTTTTTATACTATAATTCAGATACTCTCCCAAATAAGCCAAATATTCTTTTTTCTTTTTTTCATAATTCTCATCTTCTTTAGAAAAATTATAAATCTTTTCTTTTTCTTCATCGCTAATTGTTAAAATACTTTTTGAATTATAATCTTTTTTATAGTTTAAATATAAAGGATTTCATATGAAGTCTTTAAAAACAGCAAAAAGATTATCATAATTTTTACTTTCATCTTCTTTAGAATCCCCTTTAGGATATTCTTTAGGGTTATTGATTTCATTAAGTCTTTTTACAAATGATTCAATCGTTTTTTCACCTAAATCTTTAAGATTTTCTAGAAATCTCTCAATTTCTCCTGATCTAGGTATTTTTCCAGAATCTTGTATAAAATTAAAAATTTCTACATATAGTTTCTCTACTCTTGATTTATAAATATCTATTTTTTGTTTTTTAAGAGGCTTTTGCCTTATTAACCAACCTTTCAAACTTTCTAAATACGAGCTAAAATTAGTATCTTCATTTGTAGTAGATGAAATATTAAGCTCTTTTCCTATATCATTATCCAATAAAGTTCTCATAAAATTATTAAAGCTCTCATTATTTGATTTTGGCTCTTCTCTTGCCAATTCTTCAGGATGTAATCTTTCTGGAAGAAATGGTATTACTATTCCTTCAGGTTTCTTTTTTGATTTCTCAGAACCTTCATTAATTGATTTAAGTTCTTTTTCTGTTAGTTTATCAATTTCCACTAAGGCTTCTTTGATATAATCTATATCTCTCTTTTTCTTTTTTTCCTCATCTTCTTCACTATCAACAAATTCAAATATGTTTTTATTTGCTTTAGCAAATTCAAATAACTTTTTATAAAATATTGCTAGATTATCTACAGAATTTCATTTTTTGGTTTTTCTATTACTCTCTCTTTTTTTAGTATTCCTGCTTTTTATGATTTTCATCATTCTATCATCTAAAAATTTTCCAAAATCAACTAAATTTTTAGAATGCTTATTGTCCGCCTCATTATCTGTATCAAGATTTTCTTCATGACCTAATCATAAAATATCCACTTTTACACCTCACAATAAAGACATAAACCTTTCAAATCAATCACAAACATCATTAACTCCAACCTGTTCCCCCTTACTAATTTTAGAAAGTATATCATTAAGTTTATCAAGATTCTTTTTATCTATTTTATCAATTTCTTTTAAAAGAGTTTTTATATTATTTAAATCAACTATCTTCCCAGTTTTTTGTATGGCAAGAAATATATTTTTAAATATTTCATCTTTTCCTGAAGCATATCTTATTGCATAATTCAAAAAGTTACCCAAATGAGCTAGATATATAGTGAAATCCTTAAGTCCCCTCTTTACTTCCATTAACATAGCTTTCTTATTCTTCATTGAACCAATGTCTTTTAAGGAATACTCAGAAATAATTTCTTTTTCATATTTTAGTCATAAAATATCTTCTTCTATCTCTTCTTTGGGTTCCGAATAATCTGTTACTATTCTTGAGAAAACACTTTTCTTAGTTTCATGTAAAATAGAATTAAGACATTTGATGAAATCTTCTTCACTGCTATTTGATTCACTAAGCCTTGACTTTAGTAATTTAAGAGTTTTTTCATCTAACCCTTTAATTTCATTTAAAACATTTCTAAGAGAATTTGGATCATTTACTTTAAACTTTTTATTAGAACGATAAAGAAAATAAATATTTATATAAACCCTTTCCTTATCTGTATTTCCTTCAGCTTCAAGAAAGCTAGAAATAATTAAACTAATATTTTCATTTTTTGAATTACTTATATCTTTTAGATATTTTTCTATAGATTTCATATTAACCATTTCACCAGTTTTTTTTATGTGAAGATATATACCAATGTAAAACCTTCTCATTTTTTCTACTCTATCATTTTCCTCTATTTTATTTTCTTCTCCTCCTTCTTTCTTTAGAAAAGAACTCATATTAGTTCTTAGAGACGATCTTAATTCATCTAGATATAAAGCAAATTCATCAGGTAATCCATGTTCAAAAACACTATCTTTCTCTTTGTTGTTCAATCACAAAATATATTCTTCATTATCCAATAAAGAGTACATAATTCACTTAAAGTCCTCATTATTATTTTCATCACTTGATCATTTATTAAGTTTAGATGCTATTAAATTAAGCTTTTCATTATTATTATCTCTTTTAAGTTTATTTAGTCCATCTAGAACTTTATTTATAAAATCTAATTCAACCTCTTTTCCAGAATCTTCTATAAAGTGAAATATATTTCTATAAGCTATTACTAAATTATCTATGAATTCAATCGTATTTTCTTCTCCTAAATATTCTTTTATTTTCCTATTCAAAGTAGTTCCCAACTTAGCTAAATATATAGAAAATTCATCAGGCTTATTTCTTTCTAATAAACTACATACACGACATCTAGTATCCTCTGTAGCTTCAATAAGATTTTCATCATAACTCAAACCTAAAAAATTTCTATCTTCACTAATTACTTCACTCATATAGACCACTCTTAAAAAATAATATTATATATAATAATGACCAGAAGTATAAAGTCAAGACTTTGTGGATTTATTTAGGTTTTCATTATAATTGTATTTGATTTTTGTATTTGATCCTATGAAATACAAATATTACCTAAATTTTACATTCTACAAAAAATAAATATATTAAGCTAAATATTTATATTTTATAATTTTTTTTATCAGGTTATTTTATATTATAAAAAAGATTCGTTGTTGGAAATATCTAATAAAATAATTTTCTGAAAAAAAAAGGATTATAAATAAAAAAATAAAAAACTATGCAAAAACTCTATGAAAAATTAAAAAAATACAATTTAGAAAAAGCAAGAGAAAAAGAAGAAACAGACAGACAATTCATAGCACTAAAAAACCTCTGGGAAAGCAAAAAAATCAAAAAAGAAGAATTTTTATCACTCATTTTAGTAAATTCTCTAATATGCTACCAACTCTCATCCACAGGAGAAGACTACTGGGAAGAATTTTCTAATTATTTTCAGAAAAAAGATAACAAACATCAACAGAGAGCTTTAGCCCTTTGAAATACGAACATAATAAAAGAAATAGAAAAATTTATAAAACAATCAAAATGAAATAAAAGACTAGTAGAAATCAAAATTAAAAGAATAAAAAAACTAAAAAACTTTTTAGAAATATTTGAAAAAAAACAAGAATACTACTATGAAAATATGATTGAACTAAATTTCAACCTAGCAAAAACAATGAACCAGAAAAATACAGCAAAAACCATAGTATTTGCAATAAAAATGTTCTCTTACTCAGCCAGATTAGCATTTGATAAATTTATAAAAATCCCAGAAGAAATCAATATTCCTATAGACTCCAGAATAGAAAAAATATTTGAAATATACAAAGAAAACTACTCAAATATCTCAAAATTCTACAAAGACCTAAGCCAAAAACTAAACATTCCAGAACTACACCTAGATGCAATCCTCTGGATAGACTACAAAGAATTGATGAAAAATTAAAATATAACAAAAAAAAAATGCCAGAATACAAACTAATAAAATCAAACAGAAAAACAATAACCCTCCAAGTAAAATGATGAGAAATAATAATAAAAACCCCCATATTCACCACAAAAAAAACAATAGAAAAATTCATAGCAAAACACATAATATGGATACAAAAAAGACTAGAAACAGAAAAAAATAAAAAAGAACTAACCCCAAAACAAATAATAAAACTAAAAATAAAAGCCTACGAATACATAATACCAAAAACCAAAGAAATCGCAGAAAAAAACTCACTAAAATACAACAACATAAAAATAACAGAAGCAAAAACCAGATGGTGAAGCTGTAGCAGTAAAAAAAATCTAAACTTCTCATACAGACTCATACTAACCCCAAAAAAAGTCATAGACTATGTAATAACCCACGAACTAGCACACCTAAAAGAAATGAACCACAGCAAAAACTTCTGGATAGAAGTAGAAAAAATGATGCCAAACTACAAAATACACAAAAAACGGCTAAAAGAAGAAGCAATGAAAATAAGTTAGGAATAAAATTTTAATAAAACCAGAAAAGTAAGAAATTGTAAAATAATAATTAAACGAGGTGTTAACAATCTTTTATACTAAAAATTAGTTGTAAAAAAGTTGCTCAACGAGTGTATTATTATTTTACAATTTGTTTAAAATATACACTTAATAAACAAAAACAATGCACCTAACACTAAAAAAAATAAACAACACCCTATTTGAAAAATCCAAAAAATACTTCAAACAAAACTACACAAACTCACTAAAAAATAAACACACATTCAAGCAATCACTAATCGCAAGATACCTAATATCCAAACAAATAGAAAAAGATTTCCAAATAAAAAATTATTATGCTAAAATAGATAATAACTGAATACCAATACTAGAAAATAACATATACTGGTCCATATCACACAAAAAAGACCACATATTTATTTGAGTATCAAAAGAAAAAATATGAATAGACCTAGAAATACTAAAAAAAAGAGACCCCAGCCTACTTGAAAAATTTAAAAATGAAGAATACCAAACCCTATGAGAAAAAAACTGGCAAAACTTCTATTATCTATGGACAGCCAAAGAAAGCATTATAAAAAAAGAACTATGAAACCTAAACAACATACCTGAAATAAAAATAAAAAAATATAATCAAATAAATATACAAAAATCAGAAATAAAATTTTGTAAGGAATTATTCTTTGATTTTAAATGAAAAAACTTTAAAGTACTATCCTGAAAAAACAATAATTTATATTACTCAATATGCTTATAATGAACACAACTAAAAAAATCCTAAAAGAAGAAGCACCTCTTTTTGTTTCTCTAATAGCAGCAATACTAGTATACATATTAGAACATAGCATACTACAAAGCAATACACTAGCAATAATCACACTAATATTTTTATTTGTAATTATAATGCTTTTAGCGATAAGAGTATCACACCATGCAGAAGCACTAGCAGAAAAATATGGGGATCCATATGGTACAATTATACTAACACTATCAGCCGTAATAGTAGAAGTAGTTATGATATGAATAATGATGTATCACTCACACAACCCAGAACTAGCCAGAGACACAATAGTAGCAGCCATATTACTTGACCTATGATGACTCCTATGACTATCTGCATTTATATGATGATTAATATACTGAGTACAAAAATATAATATCGACAGTTCAAACAGCTACATAGCAATACTAATAATAGCAGTAGTATCAGCCATGGTCATACCAGACTTCCTACCTGAAGAACTAATACATAGCTATGAATTCCTACTAATAATACTATTTTTAACCATGACATTCATATTCTACAGAATACAAACCATAACACACAGCTGATTTTTCAGATTTAAGAAACTAAACCAAAAACAAAAAGAGGAAAAAATTCATAAAATAAATTGAAAATACCATATACTATTTTTAATACTATCAATAATAGCCATATGAATGAATTCAGAATTTCTAAGTGTATTTATGAGCAAAGAATTTAAAAACTACTGAATCCCAATTTGACTCTGAGCAATCGTAGTAGCAATGATATCAGCTTCACCAGAATTTATGACAGCAATAAAGTCAGCCAAAAAAGACGATATGCAAACAGTAGTAAACATAGCCTTTTGAGCAGCCTCAGCCACAGTCCTTTTAACAGTACCATGTATGATTATTTTATCATATTTTTTAAACCGAGAAATAGACCTATGAATAACGGTGATACAGTGAATGTTATTGTGACTTATAATTATATTGTGAATAACTAGTTTTAATGATTGAAAATTAAACAGATTGGAGGGGTTTATATTTCTATTAGTGTTTATAATATATATTTTTTTAGCCCTTAACTGAGTATCTTAATATGAAAAAATATAAAACTCTTATAATATTTTTGATTTTGACTGCCATCTGGTCAGCCTTTTTTTCTGTATTTAAATTCTTTTTATGGGGAGACCTAAAAACAATAATACTAAATCCTGAGACACAACCCGATTTACAAGAAATCTCATGATATCTAAGCCTATGATGAGCAATATCATTCCTAGTATGATGAGCATTAGCACACACATTTTTAAAAAAATACTTTTTATTTTTCATCTCACTATTCGCCCTAATATTCACCACACTAGGATTCTTTGTATGAATGAATAATAAAATAATACTCTCAGCCACACTCATAACAATATGAATATTCTACGGACTACGGACAGTAGTAAGAAACATAATAATCTCAATAGAAATAAAAAAAACATGACTACCAGACACAATGATAAATGCTCTAGTATCAATCATATTTATAGTATCATTAATAGCATGAACCATAATATGATGACTACTTACTGAAAAACTATGACATAATGGACTATATATAATAATAGCTATACTAACGGCATCCTGCATAGTTTCACTACTACTAGACTATGATAAAATATCTCTAAAATCACTACTAATAAACGGTGTTGAATCATACTACCTAGACAGAAAAACAAAAATATCAAAATCTATGAAACAATACATACCTGACATAAAACATATAAGCAAAAAATATTTTGCAATAATAATAGTATCATCTCTCTTATGGGCAGTATCAACAATAGTTTCCCAAAAATGAGTTGAATTCAGCACCCAAAATTTTGACAAAAAAAACTCTGAAGCAGCATTTATTCTTTTATACTCAGCAGTATGAGCAATAATCTGAAATATAGTATCAATGAAAATGGAAAAAAACAGATGGAAATACTTTCTCATTTTTAATATAATATTATGATTACTCATTATAGGATTCCCATTTTTCAGTACATCTTTCCTAAAAATAAAAATAATGGCATTTATCATATGAATATTCTTTTGATGAGCATCAAATCTACTAGATGCCTATTTCTTTAGAAAAATATGAGAAGATAATAAAAAAGAATACGGCTCAGCAACCTACGGATTAATTCTTAGCCTCACAATATTTATAATGATGTTTATAAGCTCCAACATAGACAAAATATTTTGATACAAAATCCTACTAATACTACTATGAATAATTATTCTATCAACCAATATAATAATAATAAAAAGAAAATAAAAGCATTTTTGTTTTTTTTTATGTTTATGTTAAAATATAAAAAATATTATTTTTATTAACATAATACCATTTTACTATGAAAAATAGAAAATCTAATCCAACTTATTCAAAAGCATTTACACTAGTTGAGTTAATAATAGCTCTAACTATTTTAATGATTTTATGAATTATATCATTTATATCAATCCAATGATACACACAAAGAGCAAGAGATGCATCAAGAATATCAGACATACAAACAATAGTAAAAGCTCTAGAGGTACAGAAGATAAAATCTAATAATTACCCAATACCAACTGATGGAATAGAAGTAACATACAGCTGAGCAGAAGTATGGACACAATGAGTAGTATGAAAATCTGTTGTTTATGCAGTAGATTGATTAACAAAAATACGCAAAGACCCTTTAACAAATATTCCCCTATACCTACTCTAGACTAAACACTAAAAAAGAATTTGAAGTAGCAGCTGTATTAGAAAAACAAACATCAATGAATAATTTCCCAAGTCTAACAAAAAAAACATATGCATGAAATCAAATATGATATGCCTATATAAAATGAGCCTACAACTGAGTAGTAGCTAAAACAAAATCATGAGCAACCACATACATACTAGCAGTACCAACTATAATATCCTGAGACTTAACACTAAAAAATATAATAGCTCTACAAAATGCAAATAGACTAGTATATAATGGTAAAAACAACCTACCAGACAATTATAAAAATACAAAATTCAAAGTAGATTGATGAGGTTTTATATTTACCCCTTGAGATATACTAGTTTACACATGAACAATAGCAAGTTTAAAAACCAGAGAAAATCAAGTAAAATTAACAAAAAGAGTTCAAGAAACATACAGTTGAACAATATTAGAAGACATAAATAGCACAGTAAAAAAAATATCTAACACAACTATAGAAGAATTAAACCCATCAGAAAAAGCAAAAACCGTAGCTAGTATATTTGTAAAAAGCTTTTTAGATCCAAATATTATTGTATATGTTTCACCGACTATATGAGGAATATCTATACCTCCAGAAGAAGGCGAATTAACACTAGAGTACTCTTGATGTGACTGAGCCGATATAACCACTGCTTTTAAGAATAATTGATGAATGAATAACTCAATAATTAGACCAAATAGATGAGCATATACAGCAATGAAACCAAATTGAGAAATATCAGTTTGGTGAAACTATCGGCTTTGATGATGAAACTGAGCCCCCACATGAACATGATATATTCAAGTAGTTTCTGCAGGTTCTGCTTTTGTATGATTCAAGGATGATTGATCTATGACTATTTGGTGACATCCTGATAGATGATGAAAATGAGGACCTACTGGAACAGGATATGTACAAGTCGCATCAAACTATTATGCCATAGCAGCACTACACTCAGATTGAAGTGTTGTATCTTGGTGAGATTCAGGTTATTGATGAAGCTGAGCTCCTACATGAACATGATTTGTAAAAATCTATTCAAACTTTTATTCTTTTGCTGGTTTAAAAGAAGATGGAAGTATAGTTGCATGGTGAGATTCAAGTTATTGATGAAACTGAGAACCTAGCGATACTTGATACACAGATATTTTTGCAACAAAAGAAGCCTATGCCACAATAAAACAAGATTGAAGTATTTCTGTATGGTGAGACCCTAATTGGTGATGAAATTGAGCTCCCACTGATTCTTGATATACTAATATTTTTGCAACAGAATGAGCTTTTGCGGCAATGAAATCTGATGGAAGTATAGTTGCATGGTGAAATTCAAGTTATTGATGAAGTTGAGCTCCTAGTGGAAGCTGATATGTTGATATAATTCCAAATTGATTTGCTTTTGTTGCAGTTAAATCTGACTGAAGTTTATCTGCTTGGTGAGATTATTGGAAATGATGATGAAGTTGACTTCCTACAGGAAGTTGATACCATAATATAACAGCCTGACGGATAACTTTTATTGCTATTGCTTCAGATTCAAGTGTAGTAACATGGTGAAATTCAGGCTTTTGATGAGAATGAGAACCAACATGAACAGGATTTACAAAAGTTTATGGTAATAATCAAGCTTTAGCCGCAATAAAATCAGATGGTAGTGTTTATTCATGGTGAGAAGCAAACTCTTGATGAGAATGAGAACCAACAGACAATTGATATGAACTTATAGTTGGAATAGAATATTGATTCGCTGCTCTCAAATCAGATGGTAGTATTTTTTCATGGTGAGGAGAAAGCTCTTGGTGGACTGAACCAATACCAACAGATAGTTGATATACTTCTATAAACTGAGTTTGTGTTTCAGAATAAGAAAAACCAATTTGGGTAAATTAAAAATTTGTATTTAAAACAAAAAGAGATAAAATTTTTCAAATTTTATCTCTTTTTGTTTTAAAACCATGAAAAAATACACACTAGAACTATCAGTATTCATCTGCTGAGCAATTGTAATGATCTTTGAAATCGCAGGATCCAGAGTAATAGGACCATACTTCTGAACCAGCATAATAGTCTGGACAAGTATAATCTGAATTATACTATGAAGCCTAAGCCTAGGATACTACATATGATGAAAAATAGCCGACAAAAAAGCTACCAGAAAATGACTATCAAGCATAATCCTATATTCTGCTATACTCATATTCATAACCTTTCTCATAAAAAACAGTCTTCTAATATTCTTACAAGAAAATATAAAAGACCTAAGACTAAACTCAATAATTTCAGCAACCCTACTTTTTGCACCAACAAGCATATTTCTATGAATAGTATCACCATATGCAGTAAAACTAAAAATAGAAAACCTAGAAAACTCATGAACATCAGTATGAAGCCTATATGCCCTATCAACACTATGAAGCATATTCTGAACATTCATTTCCTGATTTTTTCTAATACCAATAATGTGAACAAACAATATACTAGTTCTAATTATGTTACTACTAGTTCTTGTTTCACTTCTATTATCATTTAAAAACCTAATACTCCTAAAACTAGCCTCTTTATTTATAATAATATTCTGCTTTATTTTTAACCAGACAATCAAAGAGATAAAAGAAGAAAATGGATTCTTTGACATAGACACCATGTACAACAGAGTACGGATATCAAATCAAGAATTTAGATGAGAAAAAATAAAAAAAATGTGAATAAATAACGAACGGAGTTCAGGAATGAAACTAACCTGAACAGGCTTAATTTTTGAATACACAAAATACTATGATCTAGTATCTCACTTCAAACCAGACTTTAAAAATGTATTAATGATATGATGAGCTTGATACTCCTACCCAAAGCACTTTTTAGAAAAATACAAAGAAGAAACAATAGATGTCGTAGAAATAGACCCACAACTAACCCAAATAGCAAAAGACCACTTCAATCTAAAAGAAGACAAGAGACTAAAAATAATACACGAAGACGGAAGAACATTTTTAAACAAAAATAAAAAAAAATATGATGCAATCCTATGAGATGCCTTCAAATCACACTATTCCCTACCCTATCAATTAACCACAAAAGAAGCAATCGGAAAAATGTATGAATCACTAAACGAAGACTGAGTAGTCATAGTAAATATAATTTCAGCTATAGAATGAGAAGCTTGAGAATTCTTAAGAGCTGAATATGCCACTTATAAAAGTATATTTCCCCAAGTTTTTTTATTCACTGTACAAAAAAACGGTTCTCCAGAAATGCAAAACCTAGTTTTAGTAGCCTCTAAATCTGAAGAGAGATTTTCTTTTAATTCAGAAGATGAGGAGTTAGAGTATTATTTATCTCATTTACGGAAGAAGAAGATAAAAAATGATAAGGAGATATTGACGGATGATTATGCTCCAGTGGATTATTTGATTTCTAAGACTATCATGGAGTAGGAAATATAGATTATTTCAACCAAAGATTTATATTATTTGCTGCTATAGATAAATTGAATTCACTGTTAAGTCCAAAGAGATTGTACAACAGAAAATTAGTAAAAGAGATACCGTTTACATAAAATCAATTTTTGACAAATTATTTTGAAAATATGTGTTTACCAAGGGCAAACGACGATATGCAAAAAGAAAGTTTTATCCGTTTGCCCTTTTCTATTGTATCTTTTCAAAATAATTTATAAAAAATAATGATTTTATTAAGGGGGGGACTGCACTTCCTCAATCAAAAAGTATCAATTTTATACTTGAATTTTCTATAAATTCTTCTTAATTTTAAGTAATTTTTCTTTGAAATCAAATAAATCTTCTTTAAATATACTAGAATCTTTCTCATACCAGTATTCTAATGCATTGTATGGGGTTCTAACTCATAATTCCTTTATCAAACTACTGTGTCTACGATTTAAGTTGTAAAAAACCATAAAACTAAGTAAATCTTTAGTCATTTCTTCAGGAGTTTCATATGATTTTATTTTTAGAGTATTTGATTTAATTGTATCATTTGACTTCTCTACCATTCAATTTGTTTGTGGTGTATATGGTCTTGTTGTTCTGTGTTCTATGTTATTTGAATTACATATTTTATCAAAAGCTCAAATTAAATCACATTCTTGATTTCATTTATGATTGTTTAATGTGAATTCTTTGCCATTATCTGTTAAAACTTTTGTTATATGAAATGGAAAGAATTCTATAGCTTTTTCCAGAAAATTTGAAGCTGTCTTTGCTCTTTTGTTATCATGAATTTCAATATAAATTAGCCTTGTTGCTCTGTCTATAGCAACAAATATATACCATTTTTTTCCATTTAATTTTGGTCAATATGTAATATCTACATGCACAAATCAGGGGTCATAGTCTTTAAACTGTTGATTAATTCGTTTCTTTGCCTCCTTTCTTCTCTTTGTTAAGCCCCAAATCTTTAGATAGTAATAAATTGATGATCTTTTTATCTCTATATTATTTTCTTCAAAATAATCCAATATTTCATCTCATTTTAAATTATCCTTTTCATAAAGCCAATATATTAGGCATAAATCAGGTAATTCGTATTTTCTGAATGGTATTTTTGGGGCTGAGCTTTTATTTTCAAGGCTTTCTGCATTGCTCCGTTTTAGTACTGTATTGGCTGTAACTTGGTATTTTTTAGATACTAATACTGAATTTCAGCATTGTTTGTAATCTTTTGTCATTATTTCTCTTAAATGACCTTGTGTTTTCCCTTTGTTTGGATATATTATACTCATAGTAAAAGTATTATGTTAACTAAAATATTCTAAGTTTAGTATACTACTTTTACTATTTTTTTCTATATATATTATGTATATAGCCTATTGTACAATGTGTTTAGACTATACAAGAATCTATTAAATCAGTTACATTATCTTTGACTAATGTAACTAATTTTTCTACTTTTTCATCTATCTCTTCAGATATTATTTTATTTACTTTTCATATTCATTTTCCCTGATTAAGATGAGCTGTACTATCCCTTTTTATAGCCTTAGATCTATCATCACGATTCAATTCCCATCATAAAAAATGTGTCATATAGTGATATAAACAAGATTCAGTAATAATAATTCAATTATTATCTAAATATTCTTGTATTTGGTTTACTGAAAACTTATTTTTTTCTGTATAATATAAATAATATAAATATTTAATTGGTTCATAATTAAAGTTTTTTTCTATATTTAGTAAAAATTCTTGTAATCCTCTTGTATATCCAGAAACTCTTTTTTCATTCTCTCAGGGATATAAAACTCAAAATCTATCTTTTAATCCATCTAACCCCTTAACTCATACAAAATTATCAGGTATATGAATTTTTCCATTAACTTTTATAATATTTCATATTCCTCTTGTTCTTGTAAAAGAATGTTCAAAAACTACTTGTTGCATATATTTACTTTTAGATAAAATATTTTTTTTATTTAGTTTTAGGGATTTAAAGTTTTATAAGCTTTCTCTATGTCTTCTATTTTAATAAGTCAAATACTTATACTAAATATTTGTTCTCAGTCCTCTCTATAAAAACAAAAAGAATCTTTATCTGAAGGTTTATCAAAAGTTATTACTTCTCATTCATTTTTTATTTCAATATTTTCTCTATAATACTTTTTTACATATTTCCCATATTCTATAGCTAAATTTTTATTGTTATTGAATAAAAATATAATAGCTTGCTTCCTACCCTTATTATTTTTTATTCATTCAACAAGCTTAAATATATCTACTTGATTATTAACAGAATTATCAATTTCTATCAATTCAGTTATTCTAACAATTATTTCATCTTGAATAAGTGACAAAGAATTTCATTTATCACCAATAATTGCCACCACTTTACTCCTATTCTCAAGTACTAAATCTAACAGCTCCAAACTTTTTTCCAAAGAATATCTACTAAATTCTTCCCTAATTTCCCTTACATCTGAAGTCAATAATTTCCAAATATCTTCAGAAAAAACTCCATTATAAATTCATGCCCCCATACCTCAAAAAATCATAAAAAAACTAAAATCACCGTGAATATAGTCACAACTTTTTAAAAGTCAAATTTATTTTCTAGTAAAAAATAAATCATAGATTTCAGTAAATAAAAGCCGAGGAAACAACCTACTAAAAACAAAAAAAATAAACCCTAATAATTAGAATTTACTCTTCTTCCCTAAAAAATAACCACCTCTCCCCTACCAACAAAAAGCCAAAACAAAGCAAAAAAATAAACCCTAATAATTAGAATTTACTCTTCTTCCCTAAAAAATAACCACCTCTCCCCTACCAACAAAAAGCCAAAACAAAGCAAAAAAATAAACCCTAAAAATTAGAGTTCATTTTCATAGTAAGCCTTGCAACCACCCCTACTTCTCCCCCTTCTTAAAAACAAAATTCCTAAAAATCCCAACTATACCAATAACAAACAAAGTAAAATCTGTCATCAAACCTCAAACAGACCCTCAAATACAATTATATGTAAACCACATCATTATGATAAACAAAAAACCCACATTCAACCAAACTCACCTAATATAAAAAACCAGATAAGTTCATAAAATAGCAGTAACCATAGGAATAAGTGAAATATATCAATCAAATGTAAAAAATGGTAACACCAAATAAAACACAACAAAAACAGAAGATAGCTTTATTGATTTTTTATATTTTATTGCCAAAAGATTCTTCCCCACATCCACAGCATTAACAAGAGCAGCAGACATTAGTCAGATTGAGTAAAAATGAATTCCCCAAACCAAAGAAGCTATTGCCGTAACATAAATAAACTTTTTATTCTTACAAAACAGAAAGTTATATATAGAAACTACAAATGCCACTAATCAAATTGATTGTCAAACTGGATGCTCAATAAAAGCATTTCTTACTATATTTATTATATTTTCTGGACTTATTATATCTGAGAAACTTAAATCAATCATATGAAAATTTTAAAATTAAAAAAATAAGAGTTAATCCTCTTAAATCTTATTTTTGATTATATTTATTTTTAAAAAAATTCCTAAAGGAAAGTCCAAAAAAGTCATTACTTTGTAGCCCTCTTCCCTTATATAAGGGAAGAGATTCAGAGATGGGTTATTAAAAAGTCACCCCCTACACATCCTCAATCAAAATATCATCATTCCCCCTCCCCATTGTAACCTTTTTTATATTCATCTTCACACCCAAAACATCTTGTATCATATCCCTATACTCTATAAAATACTCTGGTCTATCTTCATAAATAGTTATTTCACTTGGAATATACCTAAGAGTATAAAGAACATACCTAACAGTTTTTAATATTTTATCACTTGGTTTTTGAGTAATGAGAATCTTATACTTATCAAGCCCACGAGCCATAAGCTTCTTTATCTGAAACTCATAAGGTCCATAAGTCAATATTACATCTTTTTTAGTATCCATTCTGTCTAATATAATTTTAGGACAAGGCTTATCTGTATGATACTTATCAAGATAGTTCTGTATTCCATCTATTTCAATTACTGCCTTAGAACCAGCATCTCACCTATTTTCTCTTAGATATTTCTCTCACTCAAGTTCTTCTGTTCTAGAATAGAGTGTGTAGTCAAAGTCAGCTAATATTAGTTCTTCATCTTTTCTTTCTAGGTACTCAACTTCCTCAAGCCAATATTTTAAGCTCCAAGGTGTATTGCTTATTTTAGATAAAAGTTCAATGTATTTTTCTATTTTTTCTGAAGTCATTTTATTTTATAATTATTAATTATTTTATAAATATTTTCTCTTTATAAAAAGGTGTTCTTCAATCATATCCATAATAATATAAAAGTATATATCATCAATTTTTATTAACATCATTCAAAGAAACTTCACATTCCCAAGTTTTGTTTTCAGAATCTATTTCTATATTTTTTTCTTTATTACAAGAAACATAATTTATATTAGAGTGTTTTACCTCTCAAGTTAATTTTACCTTATTATCTATTACTTTTGTTTGAACAGAAAAATTTTTAGATTTTGGTAATTCGTAGGTTTTTTGAATTTTTGTGTATTCATATATAAACTGGTCATCAAAATTTTCTGCATATAAAAAAACTATATAATCATAGCCTTTTTCAATGTAATCATAATCTTTTTCAATTTGTATATAAAACTTTTTATCATTATAACCTCCATTTTCTTGATATACATATTCATTATTTATTATTTTTTCATCTCTTGTTATTTCTTCTATAATCCGCTCACGATTTTCTATTTCTTCTATTTCTATTGCACCAAAGGAATTATGTAATGTATTTGATAACCGTGAATGAAATGAAATATTAATCTCTTTTCATTTTGAGTTTTTATATTTTACTATATATATATAAAAATTAAGATATTCTTCTTTTTCCACACTTTCTACTTTAAAATCTCCCACCTTATTTAATATTTTAAAGTTATTATAAGTCCTAAAATAATAAAACTTAGATACCACATCTTTTTTCACCTTTTCATTTTCTAATAATTCTAGTGCTATTTGTCATCTAAGATTTACCATTAGATTATCCATCATTTCCCTATTCGGGCTTTTCACTAAATACATTCCATCAAGAACTTTATCAATTTTTCAAATAACTTCTATCTTCTTTTCTGTATCAAACTTGTTTTTCATCTTCTCTAGCATTTTCAAATAGAACTCTCATTTTTTATTTTTTAGTACTATTTCAGAAGAATCTTCTATTTCTTTTAAATAATCATCTTTTTCAAAAAGTTCAATAGATTCAGAGTTTATAAAGTCTTGCATTCCTGTTCATGTTTCTGTTGCATTAACATTATGTAAACAAAAAAGTGTTACAAATGCAAATAAACTTAAAATTATTTTTTTCATTTTATAAAAATTATATAAATACAATGTAGAGATGTTTTGTTAAAACATCTTATTTAATTTAGGGGGAACACAAGGTCTGTCCCTAAATATTTTGCCTATTTTTTCAAAACTAATTTTACTTCTAATTTTTCAATTTCCAAATCTTTTTCCAAATCTCAAAAATGCAGACTATTTGCAAACATTTTTCCTATGTTATAGAATAGTGAGTTTTTCAGACTCATCCTTTATTGTTTGTAAACATTAGTTACTTTGGGGCTTATGAATTTAATTTTAGGAAGGATTAGGGATATTTTTAGGGATTGTTTTTTAGTTTTAAACTGTCATTTATATCTATTCTAATATACTTTATTAACTTATAATTTCAAGGTTTAGAAAAAAAATTAATAAAAAAATAATACAATTTTTACTGTTCTAATATATTTGAAGTATCATATTTAAAACCTTGCATTATAGCCTCTCTTCATTTTTCTATCAAATGAGGAAAAACCTTAATAATTTGTTCTGGTTCTAAACGATATGAGGTTTCTATTCCTTCATAAAAGCCATATCTTTCTATCATATCTAAGAGAAGTCCAGAAAAAAACAATTCTTCTCAGTTATCTAAATTGGTAATAGTGATATCCTCATTTGTAGATGTTCAATCCATAAAAGGAGAATATTGCATTCATGAAGCACCATCAATTCATATTTTATAATTATTTCACTTATATTTAAACTTATTACCATATTTCTTATTTTTAAAATTTACTGCAAACCTTAATGGTTTAACCAAATCTTTATGAGTCAATCATTTAGATAAAACAAAATCATTATCATGAACTAGAACTTCGAGTAAACCTTCAGTATCACTTAAAAATCACTCTACAGAACTATCATCCATTTCTTTTTCATTAGGTCTCATTCTTTTTTCTAAGTCTAAAATTGATTCTCAATTAATACATTCAAGTTTTTTTATTAAAGAACTATTATTTACTCAATTAACATTAAAACCAGTATCTTCTGTAATAACCTCAACTGGAGAAACAATCTCATCTTCTTCTACATCCCTTAATAATTTTTGACTATTATGTACAATACCCCCTGATTGAGAGCTAACAGTAATCTCCATAAAATGATCTCTAAGTTTAAGCAATGATTTCTTTGGTGAGGTAGATAATAATCATTCTTCTTGCCAATACTTTAGAATCTCAGTATTAGGAGTAACATATTCACTTACTTCATTTTTAACTGGTCTTAGTAACTTAGACAGTTTTCAATCTACCACAATAGCAATAATCTCAAAGCTTTCTCCGTTTTCATCAAGATTGAAACGAAAAATCTTTTCCATACTTGAGTTTTTATCAAAAGATAAAACTTTTTTTACAAAAGATCTAATTCTTGATGTTATAAAATCCTCGTTTTCTTTTTCTTCAGTTCAATTACCCTCCTCTTTGAAACCTATACTTAATAATTGTTTTTCGATTCCCTTACTAGATAAATATTTTTTCATAGAATTTAGGTCTACCACTTTATAACTACTAGCCCCACCATCTATATCTTGATTTACTTTAACAAAATGTTGAGCAGACTCTTTTATTATAAATTCTAGAGATGTATATCAATCTTTTTTTATTTCAATTCATAAAATTTCTCCTTGAGTTTCAAGGTAATCTACATATAAACTAATTCATAATTCTTGATCTAGGAATACAACAAATCCTCATTTTTTAAATAAATTTGATTCACCTATTTGCTCAAATCCTAATTCAATAAGTTTCTGAGATTGTTCTATATTTTCTCAGTGCTTATGAATAGCTCTAATATCTACCATTGGCTTATTTTAATAAATTTTAATATTTTCAAATAGTTATAATTATTGTACTACATAAACATTAATAACTCAATAAATATCAACTATAAATATTTATCAATACAAAAAGAGTTAGAAAATATATTTTCTAACTCTTTTTATCTCTTACCTTCTACCTCCTCAAAACCAACTTCAACTTCACCCCTTCCATCTCCAACTCCTTCTCCAAATCTCAACCACTCCCCCCTGCATCAATACTAGATAAAGTCTCCTTCTCAATATAACCTCAGAAATTTTCAACTATATCAGAAACGATTTTTTCACTCTCTCAGATTCATTTTAAAGAAATACTTATTCTATCATCCACCTCATAACCAGCTTCTTTTCTAGACTCTTGTATTTGTCTAACGATATCTCTTGTGTATCCTTCCTGTTCTAGTTCTGGAGTCAATTCAGAATCCATAGCTATAACCATACCAAATCAAGCCTCTATATCATAACTAGTATCTCCAGCTTCATAAACTGTCTCAAACTCTCATTCTTCTAAAATAAAATCCTTTACTTTCTCTTCCTTTGATGTCAAAGGAAGTCCCTGTAGAGTATCGGAAGGGGATGGATTTAGAATTTTAACTCTTCCATTCTCTAACTCCTCAAATTTTCAACTCTTAGCCTCAGTCATTATAAATTTCACATCCTTACCAAACTTAGGTCCAATAAGTCTACCATTTGGTTTACAAACCTTTTTAGCTATTTTTCATGGATTTTCAAGAATCTCAACCTCCTTAACATTTAGCTCATCTTTTAGTATCTCAAGATAATATTTATCAAACGATTCTCAGATAGTTATAGATTTTAGAGGTTGTCTAACTCTTATCTTATGACTAGCTCTCCAAGCTAAACCAAGTTTTATTATCTTTTGTACTTTATCAGTATTTTCAACCAGTTCATTATCTGTTAAACTTTCTTCATAAACAGGATAGTCCTCTAAATGAACAGACTCTTTATTTGTTAGTCATTTAAAGATATTTTCACTTACAAAAGGCATAAATGGAGCTATAACTTTTGAAAGCTCTACCAGAGTATAGTAAAGAGTTTCATAAGCTTCTAATTTATCACCATCATTTTCAGATTTCCAAAATCTCTTTCTAGATCTCCTTATATACCAATTAGTTAAGTTATCCATAAATTTAACTATAGGTCTTGTTGAATCATTTAACTTATAAGTCTCCATTCAGTTTGTAACATCTCATATAAGTTTATTTAACTCTGATAATAACCATTTATCCAAGTCATTACTAACTTCTGGTTTTCATCATTTACTCTCAAATTTATCTATATTTGCATAAGTAGTAAAAAAACTATAAGTATTCCAAAGTGGTAAAATAACTTTTTTTACAATTTCATGAACTTGATCTTCATTAAAGCTTAAGTTTCATCCAGAAAGCAAAGGAGAGTTAATCATATAAAACCTGATAGCATCAGCTCAATATTTTTGAATAGTCCCTTTTGGGTCAGGATAGTTTTTATAACTCTTACTCATCTTTCTACCATCACTACCATTTACTATTCAGGTAGTTATTACATTTGTATAAGCTCTAGTATCAAACAATGCTACTCAAAGTACATGCATAACATAGAACCAAGCTCTAACTTGTCCGATATATTCTACGATAAAGTCAGCAGGGAAAGCAGCTTCCATTTTTTCTTTATTTTCAAATGGATAATGATCTTGAGCATAAGGCATACTTCCAGACTCAACCCAACAGTCAAGAACTTCAGGGGTTCTTTTATAAGTTAAACCATTTTCTTCCCAAGTAACTTCATCTATATAAGGTCTGTGTAAATCAGTTACTTTCATACCAGAAGCTTTTTCTATTTCCTCGATAGAACCAAAAACTTTCATATCTTTTTCATTTCCTGCCTCATCATATCACATCCAAATAGGCATAGGTGTTCCCCAATATCTAGTTCTACTTATACACCAATCTGGTGCTGACTCCATACTTTTCAGAAATTGACCATGTTTCAAATGCTCAGGAGCCCAATTTATTCATTCATTTTCTTCTATAAGTTTATCTTTCATATTTTGAATATCCACAAACCAAGAGCTTTGGGCTTTATGAATAAGTGGTGTACCAGTTCTAGGACACATAGCAACTCTATGAGTAATACTTTCTTTTTTAAACAAGATTCATTTTTCTTTTAATCTCTCTGAAATTATATCATTTGCATCTCTATAAAGAGTTCATTTTAGATCAAATATTTCATCAGTATATTTTCATTCATTATTCAGAGCATTTGTTATATGGATACCATTTTCTTTTGCTAAATCAAAATCCACATCTCAAAACTCAGGAGCTTGGTGAGCTATACCAGTTCAGTCACTGTCTGTGATAAATTCAGCATTATAAACTCTGAAATTTTTCTTAGGATTTACTTTATTTACATAATAATCAAAAGGTGGAGTATATTTTAGTCCTATTAAATCTTCTCAAGGAAATGTTTCAACTACTTCAAATTCTCTTCATTTAAATACTGCTTCAACTCTAGCAAGAGCAAGTATGTAGTTTTTTTCTTCACATCTAACTTTTGCATAATAAAGTTCTTTGTTCACAGCTATAGCCATATGAGCTGGCATAGTCCAAGGGGTAGTTGTCCAAGCAAGAAGGTTATCTCAAGCTTTTACATGTTTTCAATCTTGTGTTAGTGGGAACATTACAGTTACAGCTGGATCAGAAACTTCTTCATAGGAGTCATCCATAGCTATTTCAAAGTTTGAAATAGGAGTAGATAGTTTCCAAGAATAAAGAGAGGTTCTTTGTCCTTTGTAGATTAATCATTTTTCATAGAGTGTTTTAAATACCCATAGAGTAGATTCCATATAGTCTTTATCCATAGTTTTATATGAGTTTTTGAAATCAACCCATCTTCCTATGTGGTCAATATACCACTCCCATTCAGCAGAAGTTTCTTGAGTGTATTTATAACATCATTCTATAAATTTATCTATTCCGTTTGCTTCTATTTCTTTATTTGAGTGTAGTCATAGTTCTTTTTGTACTTTGTCTTCTATTGGTATTCCGTGACAGTCCCATCCCCATACTCTTTCACATCTTTTTCATTTCATTGTATGGTATCTTGGTACTACATCTTTACAGATACTTGATAGTAGGCTTCAGTAGTGTGGTGTTCAAGTTATAAAAGGAGGTCAGTCGTAGAATTTATAAGGATTTTCTGCTGGTCTAGATTCTATAGATTTTTCGAAAATCTTGTTTTCTTTCCAGAATTTTAGTACATCTTCTTCCAGTTGTGGAAAAGATTGTTTTTGGTTTACTTTAGGGTATGCCATGGGTAAAAGGGGTTAGGTTATAAAGTTTTTAAAATTTAGTAATTTGGTTGGTTTGTTAGGATAACCCTAACTTGAATTCTTCCCCTTATATAAAGGGGAAGAGGCTACAGGTTTTTAGTTTTTTGTCTTTGCTGACGGAAAGTTATTTATATAATCTTTTTTAAATACTCCAAGTCATAATTAATTTTATCTATAATCTGTTTATTGTCTTCCCATCTTTTAACAAAACTATCAATACCTTTAACTCTCTTTTTTAATATTTTTATATCCTCAACATTTTTTTCATTTTTTGCTACTTCTATTATTTTATTTATTTCGTTTTTCTGTCTCAAGCATATTTTTTTATTTTCTGATATTTTATCCTTAAGTTCTTTAGACTCTGTCAATGATATAGATATTTTTTGTTTTATAAAATCAGAAAAATCTTTTAGTATTTTACTTTTACCTCCTGTTAAGGTTATCATTTCATTTAATATTCAATCACTTACTTTATTTTCATCTGTTGCTATATTTCTTCATATTTTATCAGAAATGTACTTCCACCATTCTTTTTTAATATATCAGTTTTTAAAAAAATAATATTCTTTAAACCAAAGACTTACTAACTTTTTTCAATCTTTATCCTTTTTTATTAAATCATATTCTTTTCATAATTTTTCAATTATTTCTAATTCTTTATCTCTTTCATATCTTTTATATCAATACCAAAAAGCACAAATTGCTCAAATTGTTGTAAACATGTACTGAGTTGGAATAGTTTTATTTAACTCACTAATTCAAAAACAAGTATACATAATTTTCCAAGTAGGCAAATTTATATATTGAATTAGCCAAGTAGAAAATACTATTCATCAGAAAATAATTGCTATTGTTCAAATATGTCTAGTTAAAAATTTTTCCATTCTTATTCTTATTGTAAATAATTAATTTTTACTTTGTAATTTAATAATAATTTTTTTACACATTCTCTCCATTTCTTTCTCATCATACAAATAAGATCATCATCAAGGCTGATATAGTGATAAATATTCCTGAAATTCATCAAGCTCTTTATCAAGTATTTCAAACTTATCAAGAATAGATTCTACATCTTTTGCCCATTGTACAGATATATCTTTTTTTAAGAGAAATTTTTCTAAATGTTCTATTAACTCTTTTTTTATGTTCATAAAATAATAATTTTAAATATTATACGATGTTTATCACTAGGACTTTTAAGAGTATAACCGTTCAAGGAAATTATACAAAAATATCTTTTACGGACAAGATTTTCTCAACTTGTCGCCTCCCTACTCCTCCAAAGGACAAGTGAAGAAAGGAGTACCTTGTACGACTATTCTGAAGTTGAAGCTTGCAGAGGGAATTTTACGAAGTGTATCCTTTAGGGCAAGGGTGAGGGAAAAACTAGTTTACTGTCATTTCGGACAAAAATTTTGATTTTTTAGAAAAAGTGATATAATGTATCTACATCACGACGAGAAGTCACACCAAAAGGTTCTGTCCTTAGGTTTAGGCTTCTTTTTTTATTTTTATATTTCTTCAAATTTTCTTTTTTAAATCAGGATGATTTAGAAACACAAGATACTTATAAAACTTTTTCAAAAGAGAAGAATATTTATTTTTATTTGGAATTAGAACCTTTTTTAATTTTATGTTACCTATTAAATGCTCTATCAAACAATAGAAATCTCAATCTCAACTTATTATAATAGCTTTATCAAAACTATTATATTCAATCATTGTATGCAAAACAAGTTCAGCATCTACATTTCACTTAACAGTTCAATCTTTTAATTCTAATGTTGGTTTAAAAATAATTATATATCAAAGTTCTTGTAGACTTGTATATAATTTTTGGTTTCAAGGAACATATCCAATAAATATAAATGCTTTTGAAACCTTGTATTGATCCTTTAAATAAACTCTAAACCTTTTATAATCAAGTTTCCATCACTGCTGTTTTATTGATAAATATAAATTCTGACTATCAATAAAAGCATAATTATTTTCTTTTTTCATAAGTAAAAACTTAATAAATATTTTCCAATATTTCTCACTAGAGTTTCAAAGAATATAGCATTTCAAACAAGCAAATTATACAAAAATATCTATTGCGGACAAAACTTTTAATTTCCCCCTTTCTTATCTGAAAGTGTATCCTTTAGGGCAAGGGTGATGGAAAAGTAGTTTACCGTCATTTCAGACAAAAAGTTTTTAATTAGAAATTAGCTATAAAAGAATAACAAGTATTACTAAATCTAAAATAAAAATAAAGAAACCACCTATATCTACTTTTGATGTATCCATATTTTTTGTTCTAAACCAAAGCCAAAATCATAATTTTAATATCACCATCACAATTATCATCTTAATAATTAAATAATTACTCATATTTAGTTTTTTATTTAAATAAATTTTTTAATACAATTTCTCTTAAAAATAGAGAGTCTAATGTTTAAATAAGGCAAATTATATAAAAATATCTTTTACAGACAAAACTTTTAGTTTACTGTCATTTCGGACAAAAAAACTATTTAAATTTTTCTATCTTCCTAAAAATTGCATTTCATTTCTGAATTTGGGAGTTAAAAAGTTTATTCAATCATTATACTGCTACCAAATTCATCTATTTTTAATAAAGTTCATGATTTATCATAAATAAAGTATATTCTACTTTTTCAATATATTCACATATTATAAGTGTAAATATCAGTTATGTTCCCTTTATCATTTTTACTCTCTTCATATTTATTATGACATCACTTTAATGTATTTTTAATGTCTTGTCTTTGAGTAAGTTTTACTTCTTCTATTTTTACCTTTAAAAAAGGATATGGAAATCTATATGATTTAAGCAAAGTAAAATCGTCAGAAAAACAACTTGAAATTTTATTCTTAGAGTTGTTAATAGAATTTATACTATAAAAAATACCAGAAGATATAATAAGAAAAATTAATCAAATTATTATAAAAAACTTTTTCATAAAATAAATAATTAAAAACTAAAATATTTTCTGACTTACATCACTATAATTTTCATAAAACATAAATGTAATACAGCTTGTCAACGAGGCGGTTTTAACCCCTCGCTATTTTATATTTTCCAAAATTTAAGAACATAACAGTTCAAACAAGCAAATTATATAAAAATATCTTTTGCAGACAAAACTTTTAGTTTACTGTCATTTCGGACAAAAAATTTTGATTTTATGATATTATTTTGTAAGATATTGTAAAGTTTGTTTTTGGAGGTTGCAAGAGACCTACGATGTGGCTAGAACACTAAACAAAAACAATCTTTTATTTATTTTAGGGGACTTCCCTTCGATTCTTAAAAATATTTGGGATGATAATTTATACAAAAAATTTGCATTGCTAAAAAATAAAAATACAATTACCATTGTAATCACGACGAGAATGTATGGTTCATAAGGATTAGTCTATGAATAGTGCATCTCAATCATTGTCTTATCTACCGCTGGGATTCCATGGATTAAGTGTTAGTGCTTAATTGGTGGATCCTTTTTTTTTCCATAATTCCCCACTCACACCCTCGCAGGAACAGAAATCCTTTCAGGCAAATTATCCAAACTAAACCATTTCAACTCATCACACTTATCTGGTTCACTATTTTTTACCTGACCATCCTCAATCTCACACAAATATGAAACAGCAATCCAATGTTGTTCAATATCCTTCATTATATCATCTCAAATTCACAACAATCATTTTATATTTATTCTTACTCAAACCTCCTCCATAGTTTCCCTTATTAACGAATCTTCCAAAGTCTCTCAAAATCTAACACCTCATCAAGGAATTGTCCAATATCAAGCAGTATTTCTACAATTCTTATTTCGTTTCATCAAAAGCAATTCACCTTTATCATTCAAAATAAAAGCTCCGCACGACATACCTATATAATCTTTTCCCTTTATCATAAAAATAAAAATTAAAAATATTTCCTAATTTAGTTTCTCCCTTTTTCAAAGGGAGTACCCGAAGGGGGAGGGAGTACCCGAAGGGGGAGGGATTAAAACTAGAGTTCAAATTCTAGTTTACAGTAACCTCAAACAAACCCATTTTTTAACTCAGCAAATCTTTATCATACAGTTTTTCTATAATCTCCCTCATATTCTTATATATCAATACCCCCTTAGTTTCCTCATACCCAAACCATCCATATCAATCACACTCCTCTTCTTGAATTTTCAATTTTCAAGAAGCATCTCACAAATATCTACAAAAGTGATTTTCCCTCTCTCACTCTTTTACAATCATTACATCTTCTATAAACAATTCCTTTATATGAAAATCTAATCATACCTCCTCTTTCACTTCTCTTATAGCCACCTCTTCTCTTGTTTCTCATTCATCTTGATGTCATCAAGGAATAGACCAATAATTTGGAAGCTCTCTCACATTATACTTTCTTTTTATTAGCAATATTCTCTTTTGCTTATCCAAGATTATTCAAGAACTAATATTTACTTTTTTCATATTTTTTTTTATATTAAAATTATTCCGAGATACAAACTTGATTTTTTAAAAGTAAATTCAACTTGTCAACAGAGGGTTTTAACCCTTTGCCATCAACTTAAGACTTTGTAGCCCCCTTCCTTTCGTATGAAAGGTAAGGGATTCAGGGATGGATTATTTTAAAAATCACTTTACTCCAATTATTTCTTTTTCATCTCACCATACCTTTTAAACTTCTCAGTTCTACAATCCTTAGAAAACCATTCTAGCATTTCAGTATCCTCTGGAAAATAAAATATATTTGGAGTATTAGCCGGTATCTTTACACATTTTCAAGCAAAGTAAGTATTTTCAATATCTTCTTTTCAGTTAAATATAATAACTTTTGCTCTTCAATAAATTATAGTAAAAACTTTCTCTTCACTATAACTCTTCCCCCCTCTATAATTTCAAGCTTTTGTAAAAATATTTAAGACCGTTGTCTTCTCTAAATTTACCTTATATAAACTTCAAATATCAGATTCCTTTATTTCAACATTTTCCATATGCTTGTAGTTTAAAATTTAAATAAACTTGTATGGAAATAAAAAACTACTGTAGCCTCTTCCCCTTATGTAAGGGGAAGAATTCAAGTTAGGGTTATTTCCATACAACTTTAATAATTTATTTTATTAATCAATCCCTAAATAAGTGTTCAATTGTCTCTCTATAATTAAAAGCAATCTTTAATTTTTTCGTCTCTTCATATGTATACCAAGCATATCAATCAGCCTCTTCCTCTTGAATATTTATTTTTCATTCCCAAGTTCAAAGAAATCTATTAGCTTCTCAAAAATTAATTTCTCAACTTTTGTTATATAATTTAATAGGCTTAAAATTAAGTCCAGTTTCCTCTTTCACTTCACGAATTACTATTTCTTCTAAAGTCTCTGAATCTGTTCATCTTCATCATGGTATAGTCCAATAATGAGGAAAGTTTTTTGTATAATTACTTCTTTTTATCAAAAGAATCCTTTTGTTTTCATCTATTATAATTCAAATTGATGCTTTTTCCATAATTACTTTATTTAAAATTTAAATTTTTTTAATAACCTCTTTCAGTTTTTCTACTAGTTCCTCCTCACTCTCATACTCAACAAAAACATCAGAAATCACCTTCAAAGAACCTCACAATTTTGCTCACTTTTTATAAATAAAAACAATAGGAACTCAAAAAGCATCAGCCCATCATAGTTCTATCCCAAGCCCTATTGCAGGAAAAGAAACCTCAGCTACAAATAAATCACATTTATCTTTTAAAAATTCTCTTGAAGAAAAAGGCTCATCCGATTTATCATGTGGTAAAACTATATTGTGTTCTTTAAATAGTGAACTATTCTTAATAGGTTCATAAAGCTCTTTTTGAAAGTCATATTTCCTAAGATGTCATACATATATATTCATAATAGTTAATTTTAGTTAGTAAAAATTATAAAAAATATCAATGCTAAAATAAATATCAAAAGTTCAATAATATCAATTATTCAAATAGTTTTATTTTCCTTTGTTCATATCTTAAGCCAAAAAACAAAGGCTCATCATAAAATTAACATTATCACAACTCAGATTTTTGTAGTCATATCCATTTACTTTTTATTAAAATTATATTTTGCCACCTCCCTGCTCCTGCAAGGGATAGGGAATTTTCGAAGGGTGTCCTTTAGGGAAACTACTTCCCATATTTCTCCTCATGCTCCATCTTCAACTCCTCCTTCTGCCTCTTCTTAACCTCATCCCATGAAGCTAAAAAACTTCACTCTATTCATTTTATAGCTCCAACTCTCTCTCAAATCTTCTTCTCAGATCTAAAAATAACATTTTCAAGAGACGTTATTTTTCACTCTTTTTCAAGATTCTCTAGTAAACTTAGATAAGCAAATAATATATCACCTAGTTCATCTTCTAAATACACAGAATTGTTTTCTCTCATCTCTTCAAAAACTTCTTCTGTTTCATCTTTTATTCACTCAAAATACGAAATAGATCATTTACTCCAAGTCCCTTTCTTATCTATTTTATACTTCTCTTTCACCAATTCTATCATTTTTTTTAACATTTTTATTTTCAGTTAATAAGTAAATCATTTATTATTTTCACAGCCTCTTTCTCCTGAAGGGGGAAAGAATTAAGATAGGGGTATTGCAGCCTCCCCCCTACTCCTCCAAAGAGACAAGTGAAGAAAGGGTTTCTAGTACCCTGTGACTATTCTGAAGTTGAAGCTTGCAGAGGAAGAATTCAAGGGTGAGGGGAAACTAAAAAAGCACACAAATCAATCTCTTAAAAAAGAAATTAATTCATGTGCTTTCGGTCTGTTTTTATTATAGTTCATTGTCAACAGAGGGCTTTAGCCCTTTGAATAAATTATATTTCTACCTTCAAAGTTACCACCTAAAGCGATTACTCTATTTTATTTTGTTCACGAAGAATTTCAAACTCCGAAAGATTCTAATAAGTTTTTCAATGTAGTCTCTTTCCCCTGAGAAGGGGAGAGAATTAAGAGAGAGTTTTTTATTCCTCAAGGCTTAATGAAAAAACCGTTCTTTCCTCAGCTCGTCTGTTGATAGCAGACTCAAGTGCTTTTAATTAAAAAATATTATATATCTTTAGCTAAATTAATCAAATTTTTATTTACATACCCCTGACTCACATTCTCCTGCTCCAACCTCAAACTATTCTCATTCAAAAAATTTAACATCGCTTTCTCCTCGGAATCCAAAAAATTTCCTATCTTCTCACATTCTGAAACAGACAAAATCTTTCATGTTCACTTATATTTGTCAAAAGCATCATATACAGCTTTATCCATAAAAATACTCTCAGTCTGATTATAATATTTCCTACAAATAGATAAAATCTTAAATCCATGACTATCCAAATCTCACCAATAAAATATCTTTTTATCATTTAACCATCAAATATTCTTTAATCTTCAAACACTAAAACCAGCTCACCAAATCACAATAGAATCTTTATTTTTGGGAAATGTGAGATAATTTATCTCATTTTCTATGATAAACACATTTTTTATCTGTGAAATATTTAGTTCCGAGAAATTTTGTATTGTGAGATATAAATCATCTAATGAGCTTGAAAAATAGTTTTGCTTTAGATTACTATCCAAAAATCTAAACCTTATAAACTCTGGTTTAGTTTTAATTCAAAACTTCTCTTCAAAACTATTTCACGATATTCCTAAATCTAGTTTTTCCGTTAAAAAATTTAGTATATCTTGGATTATAGATTTATTATTTTCTATAAAAAAAAAAAAAAAAAAAAAAAAAATTTTGAATGAACTCTTATAGGAAGTTCTCTAAAATAAAGATTAGACTTCTGGTTTAAAATAAAGTAGGAAACGACTTTCAATATATCTTTCCACTTTCAAGTATTGATATTTATTTTTGAAATATTTTTTACTAACCAAGTGTTAAAATCTCATTGTAAAAACAGTAAATTTGAAAGAGAATCATATTTTATAATATCTAAATTATCGCCAAATTCTTTATAATTTTTAGTTTTTCAAATAAATTCTAAATAGCTATTTTTATTCTTATACTCTACACTCTCCACAATAGTTCACTTTTGAGTCTTTTTTGTATTCAAAATAAAACCCTCATACTTATCAGAAAGCTGTTTCAACTCAAACTGATTCTGATTTATCAAGTGTTCATTTCATTTTATAGAAATCTTTGGAAATGAAAAAATTAAAGAGAATTCTGAATTATCCACTTCTGACTTCAAAAACTTTGGGTAGCTTTTTTGTATTTTAGTTATTAGTTTTTGTGTTTGCATGAGTTTATGTTTTATGAAAGTTTATATTAGTGATTTTATTAAAATTAAGAGCATTGTAAAAAGTTTTGCTATAAAATTTAAATTTATATAATTTTGTAAAGATTTTTTTAATTTCGTAAGGAAATATTTATGTCAGATTTTAAAAATACAAAGCTTGAAATAATTTTAAGTGAAAAAGTAAAAAAAGAATATTTATTTTGAAAAAACTATAATTTAGAATTACATAATGATTTTATAAAAAATAAAGAGGATAAAAAACACAATATAACTAGCCATACAAAATGGTTTAGATGAAAAATTAAATTGAATCATAAAGAAGAAAGTATTGAAATTATAAATAAATGGAAATTATGTATGGTTGATTACGGAGTAAATGTATGAACTGAAATAAATTGAATTAGACCATCAATAGTTTTTAAAAGTTCTAGTGCAAAATATTGAGAAGATATAATTGTTATACCTATTACTTATTTTTTTGATTGAAAAGAAAATATTAAATCTATTGATGAATTTGATTTAGAAATTTTCCCAGACACAGAAAACAATCTAAAAAATAAATCTTTGCTAAAAATAAGACAGTTAAGATGTGTTTCAAAAAAAAGAATAAAATCTAGGAAATGAAGTAAAAAATTAACTATTTTTTGAGAAATAAAAAATAAAGAGCTAAAAGAAAGGATTAAAACAAATGTAAGAACAATGTTTTGAATATAAAAAAAATCCCCTTAAATCCGAAGATAAGGGGTTCTACTCCAAAGGAGCTACATCTAAGTAATGTAATTGTAACACTTTTTAGTTATTTTCAAAACTTTTTTACTATTTTTATCCAAAATACCTCTTTTTCTATAATTTTTCCTATATCAAAACCACCACTTTCAACAGGTCACAAATTTCGACCTTCTTCTTTTTTTATACAAACTCCCCCTCATCTCCTCAAACCCATACATCCCCCTCTCACTCTTCCTCTTCAAAAACTTATTCTCAACTTCTTATTTTAGAAACTTCGGGTAGTTTTTTTTGTATCTTTTTAGAAATAACAACAATGAGATACCCCAAAAAGTGAATAACAGATACATTAGAAGCTTCAAAAAAGTGAATAATAGATACAATGGAGCCTCTAAACTTCAACAAATATTGGCAAAAAATAGAGACTTACAGCCCTAAATTTTAAAGAGTGTATTTTAAATCACTATACAAAACTTTTTTGGCTTTAAATATTTTTATAGAATTAACAAAAATGAGGTTGATTTTATTTGAGTAAAAGAAGATTGAGAAGTAAAAGCGATAGAGGTTAAGTATAGGGAAAAAATAGAAAAGAAACATCTAAAAGGCTTAAAATCTTTTGAAAAAAAGTTTAGAGTTGATGAAAAAATAGTCATCTATAAAAATGTAGAAGATAAAATCTGAGATGTTCATATTTTGCCTTTTTGGGAAATTAAAAAAGTTAAAGACAGTTTGGAGGGATAGTTTTTTCTATAAACATAAAATCCCCTTAAATCCGAAGATAAGGTGGGCTACCCTAAAAGGGCTACATCCAAGTGATTTGATTATGTTGTTTTTTAAAAGATTTCAACTGGTGAGTATTTTATTTACAATATAAAACACTATTTTTTGCAAAAAATAGAAAAAACTAGTAAAATAATAAAGCAAGGATAACTCGCCTTGTAAAACTACAATGGCGGGTTGCCTTCGCAACCTCGCCTAAAAAACTCAACAAGTGAGAAACATTATGCAGTTTAAAGACGACATAGAGAAACTAAAATTCTTTCTCAGAAATCTCCTTCGAATAACAGCTATTGTGTTTTGCCTTATCCTAATAATAATAGGATACCTAACAGTGAAAGATTTTACTATTTCAAAATTAATGGTATTCATATGTATTACATATGGTTTATCCTTTTATAGGAATCTTTCACAAAGAATAGAAAAAATAAGAGACTGGAGGGAAGAAGAAGAGGAAGATAATAGTTCCTTACCTAAGAAGTAATAGGGCGAGGCAAAAAAAGGAGCTGCGGCTCCTTTTTCTTTTTTCTACAAACTCCCCCTCATCTCCTCAAACCCATCCATCACCCTCTCACTCTCCTTCATCAAAAACTTATTTTCCACCACAGCCTCTTTATTCTCCTTTATCTTCTCCTCTATAGAACCTGTTTGCACATTTTAAGCTAACCTCCTAATAATAAGTCTAATAGAACATAATCTAATTTTAGCCTCAGAGGTAGAAAGTTTTCATTCACAGTTTTTCCATAAAACCCTACATTGGTTAATCCAAGCATTTGTTCTTTCTACAATCCATCTTTTAGGTTGTACAACAAATCAATTCTTTTGAGGATTTTCTTTTTTAGATTTTTCTTTCATATCAGGGCTTATTTTTTGAGTAATTTCTATCTTTATAAAGTTTAGAATATTTTTATCTATTTTTTTTATTTCTTTTTCTAAATAATCCTTATGGTATCAATTGTCTAATAATATTGTTATCACAATTCATTCTTCTAGTTTTAGAAAGTATTCCTTGTTCTCTCTTATTATTTCTATTAATCAACTATCATCAGAAATACTCGCTTTTGTACATTTTATAAAATATGGATTTCATAAAATATCTACTAATAAATGTCTCTTTATTCAATTTGTACTTTTATAATGGCAATATCATTTTGTTTTTATGTCTGCTGTATCTGTATTTTTCACTGCCATTGAATCTCATAATAGTAAGCTAGGAATTTCTTTTTTTCCCTTATTTTTTCTCTCTAGTTTTTCCAATTCCAATAGTAATTCATCATAAATTCACTTATTTTTCCATCTTCTGAACTGAGAATAAACTGTTTGCCATTTGGGAAAGTCTTTTGGCAAATCTCGCCACTGACATCAATTTTTCAATTGATAATTTATTCCATTTAAAATTTCTTTTTTGCTAACACTTATTTCTGCTGTTCATAGTTTTGGAACTGCTTTTATTATTAGTTCATACTGCTTGTCTGTTAAATCTGTAGTATAAGCCATATTTTTTTCTTAAAATATAATCCCCTTATTTTAAGATTTTTTACGAAAAGTGCAAACTGGTTCTATAGGAACCCTAGAAATAAAAAACTACTTCAAACTCCTCTTCTCTGAACTCTTTAAAAAATTATCATCACTTATTACACTTTTTCAAGTTTTGGATTCAAGTTCTTTTCTGGCATTTTTTGCTATCTTTCATCATTTCTGAGCAGGAATCTTATTTTCCTCTAATCACTTAGTTTTCATATTTTCAGCTATTTGTCTTGTAGATAATTCAGCTAAAGCTGTAAAAATAAGCTCTGCCTCTGTCATATGGTCTCTTAAATTTTGAGACCTAAGAGATTTTAGTTTTTTATGTTCTTTAACAGATAATCAAGACCATTCGCTATGAATTATATTTGTAAGAATAGCAAACTCATCTCATTTTTCTACTCAATTCTCACTCCAATAATCAGTAAGCTTATTTCTGGTTTCCTGTCATGACATTCTCTGTGTTATCCATTTTTCACTTCTTCATGCCTTTAGCCAATTCTCTCTTGCTCTATCTATAGATTTTTCTGGGTCTGTTATTTCTTGCATTCTCTCATAACCCACTTTAGCTAACCAAAGTTTTATAGGTTCTGCTTTTTTACTTGGAACTGTTTGAATGATTCTTAAAAGAGTTTCTACATCTGCAACATCTGTATTATATTTCTTTCAATCTGAAGCTGTTAATTTCAGTTTGTCACAATTTGTGACAACCTTACTTCATTCCTTTTTTAAGCGATTTTTCAAGGTGGTCCAATAACTTTGAGATTTTTTGTAATTCTCTTGATCTATAAGTGCAGCTGTAATATCAATTACAGAAAAATACCATTTTTCTTTTTTTTCATCATAAATTCTTCTAATTTTCTTTCAGTCAAATATTGATAGATTATTATTTTCCATGATTTTAAAGTTAAAAAATAATTTTCCTATGCTAAAATTATATTTCCAAACTGAAACGATATATTCTATGTATTTTTTAGTTTCAAATGTTTTTAGAATATAAGTGTTCTGGTTCGTATTTGAAAATCAATATTTTCGGAGAATAAACTAAACAATACTTCGTTTTCAAATATAAATATTTGTGATTTAAATGTTTTTAAAATAATATCATAAATCTCAGCACGTTCTTTTATTGGATTCTTTAATAAATCTTTAAATTTATAATTTGGGGATTTATAGAGAGAATATAATTCTTCTACAATATTATTTGAGAGTTCTTTTATGTCTCTGAGGGTTACCATTATACTAGTTTGTTTAACTTCTTTGTCTGCAATATGCTTATTTATATCATTAAAAATCTCATCAAGTTTTCTATTAACTCATTTTTCATTTATAAGTTTTGTGAGTTTTTCCGTGCTATCCGATTTGTAGTTTTCTAGGGTGCTGTGTGTAATTTTTTTATAATAAATTTCAAAAATATTATCAATAAATATTTTTATTATTTTTCAAATTTGTGTGTCTTTTTCTGATTTTCTTTCTTTTTCTTTCTCTTCGGATTCTTCTTTTTTTGGGGTAATTTTAAAAAGATCTGTTTCAATTTTAAAAAACTTCCTGATATTGAAAAATAAAATAGCTTTTAGTTCTTCTTTTGTATATGGTTCTAGTTCTATTTGGAAATTTATAATTTTTTGTAGATAGTTGTTGTAAGATTCTCAATACTTTTTTTGTAATAATATTTGATACTCTTTTTTCGTCTAGTAGTAGTATAAATATGATTTTTGGGAAATCAGAGAGTAGTTTTACTAGTTTTAAAATTATCATTATTTCTTCTGGTTCCATTCTATCTATATCATCAAGGGTTATTACAATAGTCTCATTCATTCTTCATAATATTTTTTCTATCTGTAATTTTATTTCATACAGTGGGTCATCTTCTACTAATTTTTTTCTTAATAGATTTAGGTCTATATGTCTATTTTTTGGTAAACTTGCTAAATTAAATAGATTACTATACTTCTGAAAAATTGTCTTGTAACTATTTCATGTTGCTCCTTCTATTCACTTATTCAATGTTGAAAAAAAATCTCTTATTAGATTATTCCTATCTTTAAAATTCCAAGGATTGTAATTTATCCAAATAAAATCTTTATTTTTTGAATTTAAAGAAATAAAAGGATACTTAATAAAATCCCATAAAATAATAAGAATCTTATTTATGGTGTTTTTAAAAAGATTTTTTTTCTATAATGTTTTTTATTAGTTTATTTATATTTATTAATAAGTCTTTAATTTTTTGTGAATCTTTGTATTTATAGATAACTTCTTTTTCAACTATTTTTATAAAACTAGTCTTTCAACTTCACCATACTGAGTTTATAGAGAAAACATAAGCTCAATTTTTTAAAATATTTGGTGGAAAGTATAATATTTTTTCTTTCAAAAATTCTATATTTTTCATAAATAAAGTAAAAATATCATCCGAATTATTTTTTTGTTGTATTCTTTTTTAGTTGCTCTTTACTAGCCAAAGGGAAGTCAGTTACAAAGAAATTATGTTTTTCTTTGAACTCAAAAATTTTTTCTAGATTTTTTAAAATATGCAATATTCAAATTATTGCAGGACTTATCCAAATTAACCATAAAATTAACCATTTGAATAATACTAATAAGATTAAAGATAAAACAAAAAATAAAAATATTAAAATCTCTGTAATTCCAGAAGCTCAAAAGTATCCTCATTTTCATGACATTCCTCATTCTCATTTCATTCCTCTAATTATTCAAATAGTTCAAACTCATCATATTACCCAAAGTCCTAACCATCATAAAATTAAACTGAATAAATAAAGTATAAAAATACCCCAAACAATTAAAGAACCTAGTTTAAAAGTAAAATATAAAAATATTCAAACCCAAGAAAACAGCCAAAAATATAATATTCCCATTATAAGTAATCCAACTAACTCATAAGCTTTTTTATCTTTTTCATAGTTAAAATAGTCTTTAAAATCGTTGTTATTTATAAAGCTATAATTACTTATAATCAGTAAAGAAAACAAGAAACTTATAAATATAAATCCAAAATATTTTATTCAAATAAATAAATACGACTGTAAAAATATAACAAATAAGATAGGAAATATTATAAAAAAGATTTTTAATCAATAGAAATGAATTTCATAAAAAAATCCTCCATTTTTACCTATTTTATTAATTTTTTTAAAAAAAGGCATTTTTTTATATCCATCTTTGGCTGTATCTTCAAATTCTTTCTTTGATTTCTCATCTATTTTTATATCCAAGTTTTTTAAAACTGTTACACAAACTCTTAAAAAGATAACATAATTACACAATACCAAGGTTATCAAAAAAAATAAATAATATAATTTTTCTTGAATTACTAAATTTACAAAATTACTAATTTCCAATATTTCTAAAATAGATAAATTTGAATTAACAATTTGATGGAAAAAAAATCATTAAAACAAACAAAAAACCAAAAAGAAAAAACACAAATCTTTCAAGCTTTGTAAAATGCAGTAAATTTCTAGAAATATTTTTTATTTGCTTTCATATAAGTGGAATTATTACTAATACTATAACAGTAAATACAAATGTAAATAATATTTTATCTTCATTTAATATATCAAATGAATTTCGTAATATTTTATCAAAATTTTCCAATTTTACATTTATATAATTATTAGAATAATCTATAAAATATTCTTTTGAAAAGTTATTTATCCCAAAATAAAAAAAAACTGCTAACAAAAAACCAGAAATAAAGTATTTTATCAACCCCCATATTTCTTTCAACATCCCCCCAACTCAAAAACGAGCCACACTCTCTAGCTCCACAAAATCCTTTTTCTCTTGATAAAGTTTATCATCCATAACTTAAAAAGTTAAAAAAAAATATTTTCTTTACGCCCTCTCCTCCAAAGGAGAGGGCTGGGGTGAGGGTTACAAACTCCCCCTCATCTCCTCAAACCCATCCATCACCCTCTCACTCTCTCTCATCAAAAACTTATTTTCCACAACAGCCTCTTTCTTCTCCTTTATCTTCTCCTCTATAGGAACTCTAGAAATAATATCAATCTTATTTTTAAACGACTTCTGACCAGAATTATTAGAAATAAAATAAATAGTCTCAACATAATCCTCTAGCACATTTATCGTATTAGTAGGAGTAATAATAAACAACTGCAACTCAAGCCTTTTAAATAAATCAAGCACATACCTAGAATTATCAATATCAAGTTTAGCAAACACCTCATCTATCACAACAAGCCTAAAAGACTTTGAAAACTTTGAATTTAACAAATTCACATTTTCCTCTTTTATACCATACTGATACATCAAAGCAGCTGATAATACTCAGTAGGCAAGTTTTATTGTTTGCCCCCCAGACTTTCAGCTACTTGACTCATATACATCCTTCACAAGTCCTGTAGAAATAAACTTTTCCTTTATACTAAACAAAAACCAATTCCTTACATCAATCACATTATCCCTCCACTTTTCTTGATCCTTATTTATTAACTTCTCCATTAAAGACTTTATATTCTCAAAAGCCCTCATCTTATCATCCATATCAAGCTCCCTCTTATTTAGAACCTTTTCTCTAAACTCCCTCTTAAAATCCTCTATACCATCAATCTTCTTTTTATTCTCCTTCGTAGCAATCTCTATAAAAGTATCCTTAGAATAAGGCACAGTCTCCAAAGTCTTATTAATCTGACCAATCTTCTCCTTTACATAAGTCTCCTCATTTTCCAAACTCATATAAAAATCATTCAACCTAATAAACAAAGTCTCCCTAAACTCCTTTTCAAACTTCTCTCTATACTTATAAAGCTGCTCATCATTTATTTTATGAAACTCCTTCTCTAAATACTCTCTAAAATCCTCTACCGAAATATTTGATGACAACTCAAGCTTTTCTCAATCAGTCATTTTATACTCTCTATAAGAACTAGCAAATCAGTTCATTTTATTCACCAAAGCTTGGATTAGCTCATTAATCTTATCCTTCTTTCTTCTAAGCATTCACTTCTTATCCTCTCTAGAACTATTAATCTCCTGAAGAGAACTCGCCATAAATCAGTATTTTGAATTATCAAATTCCTTTAAAATACTTCAAATATCTATTTTTTCCAAAGTATTTTCTATACCCTGTTTTTTAAGTTTTAGCTTCTTAATATCATTTTCCAAAACCCCAATCTCTTTAGAAATATTATCTTTTTTCTTCTCTTGTTTTTCCATACCCTCTTTTAAAACCTTCAATTTCTCACTATACTTTTTTATATCAGTATTTGAATTTTCTAGTTCCACAATCTCCTCCTGTATATTTTCTAGAACCACAGATACCGAAAAATAATCTATTTCCGAAAATACCTTTATACTCTCAAGTTGAATAAGAACCTTAAAAACAGTTTCAAAATCCTTTTCAGCTTTTTCAAGTTTAGAAATTTTATTTTCAATCTTCTCTAACTTCTTTTCTAAATTTTTCTCTTCTTTCTCTAACTCTAAAATCTTATTTATATTATTCCATCATAAAATATAATCTTTAGACCTAAATAAGCTATCATCCTTCAAATACACATTTCTATTTTTTATAAGCCCCGAAATAGTTAAAACCTTTGGACTCTTATAATATTCACTATCCTCCGTACTATCCAAGCACACAAAATCAAATCTTCTATTTATTGCCCCCCTTATCCAATTCTCAAATTTTGAATTATGCTTAATTTCAATTTTTGAAATAACAAGATTATCCTGCTCACCAGAATTAAACACATCCACATCAAGAGGAATTTTATTATACCTCAGCTTATTTTTTAAATTATTTTTATTTACAAAATTATTTACCCTTTCAAGTAAATTCTCAGGCACTAACAAATCCTGCCCAAAAGAATGCAAAAGCTTTTCAATAGCCATCTCCCAAGGCTTTTCATCCTCCTTTACTTTTATCAGCTCACAAACAAAAGAAATTTCAGACTCCTCTATCCCTAGATTTTTACAAATCATCTGTCTAATATCCGAAAGCCTCTTAGGCAATAAATTTCCTCTATTTTTAAAATACAAAAGCTCATTTACCGTCTCCTCCAAATCTACAGAAATATCTTTTTCTTTCACATACTCTCTACTATTTTCTCCTTATTCTCCTGCTTTTCCTTTTTTAAATTCACTCTCTTATCCTCTATCAGCTCACTATTTTCTTTAAAAATATTATTTCTCTCTTCTGGTTTTAAATCCTCCAAAGAAGACTTTATTCACAAAACCTTCAAATAATCTCTATACTTACCAAAATTATTCTCTCTTATATTTTTATCTTTTCTATTCTGCTCAAGAGAATCCTGCAACTGCCTAAGCCTCTTTGAAAACTCTGAATTCTCTATAAGATTCTCTATCTCCCTCTGCTCTCTCGCTATCTCTAAAATATGATTCTTAATCTCACCAAACTCTATATTACCAACCTCCAAAGACTGATTTTTATCTCACAAAATCTTTACTATCAAATTCTTCTCTATCTCATCAGAATAATAATTTATATTCTCCTCAAAAAACAAAATCTTTTTCAACTCACCATTTTTCGCCTCATAATTCTTTTTATGCTCTACAAATGGAGATAAGATTTTTAACTTCTCCTCCGCCAAAATTATCTTCTCATAAATATCCTTCACTCAAATATAATTCTTCTCCACCTCTAAAAACTCACTAAGAATATCAGGATTATTCTCTAACATATTCTCCCTAAAAAAACTATTCAAATCCTTAATCTCTTTCAAAGAAACCACCTTATTAAAAAGCTCTATAGCATTGCTCCTAAGACCAAAAACTCTTGAAAAATCCTCTTTATACTCTAAAAACTTATCATAAATTCTTGTATCAGTTTTAGTCTTCAAAGAAGCCCTAAGTTTTGAAATAGGAGAAGACAAATCAGGCTTATTCAAAATATTCACAAAATCATTTTTTATAAAAAGCTCCTGCTCCGAAACTACAAAAAATTTATCAACAGTACCAGATTGAGTAAGTCTAAAAAAAGTAGCTAAAGTAAGTTCTTTTCAGTTTCATTCATCCTTAAAATATCATAAAATAACAGAATATGGGGAAGCTCAATCTTTATCTCATCTCAAAAATACAGTCTTTATTCAATCATCAGTTTCTTCATTTTTATAAGCTCATCTTATATATGTAGCCTCCGACCTAGATTTCTTTTTACTTCACTCTGTAGCAGATAAATTATATTTTCTTTTTATATTTGGCACCATTAGGCTAACAAAAGCATCTACCACTGTAGATTTTCAGCTTCAATTATCGCCAGAGACAACGGTTACATCATCGTTTAGATAAAAAGTTTCTACTTCTCAGTCAAAGGTTCACCAGTTTAGAAGTTCAAACTTTTTTAGGTAAAATCAGTTTTTCATAATTTTTTTTAAGAGGTAAAATATTATAATCCATCCCTGAATCCCTTCCTTTAATACTAAAGGAAGGGGGAACAGATTTGTTTAAATTGTGTTGTAACTTTAATGTTACTGGATTTTTGTTAGGTTAAAGTTTAATTTTTAAACCCTACGAATTTGTGAGGTTTGGGATTTTCTGAAAGGGGTCGATTTCGACCCTTTGGGGTTTATATCAATTTTCTTTTTATTATTTCTGGTAAAATTTTATTTTTTACTATTGCTGATAAGATTTCAGGATTATCATTTTTTCAGAACCATTTTTGTTCTTCTATTTCATTGCTGATTTCAGGTTTTCAGATAATTTCTCAAACATAAACTTTCATTGAAATTATTGTGTCTTTTTCATTTGCTGCGATATCTTCAAATTCACCAAAAAATTCTATGGTTTTTTGGATTAATTCTACTTTGTGTTCTTCTTTAATTTCCCTAACTAGACAGTCTTCTATTTTTTCTCATGGTTTTGGTTTACCTCAGGGCATGAGAAATAGTTTTGTGTTGTATTTTCTGTTGATTAGGAATTTTCAGTCTTTGATGATGATTAGACCGTATTTTTTTATTTTGTTCATGGGGTTTGTGGGAATTAATTTTTAAAGCTATATATTTTATATTTTGTTTCTATATCAATGTTTATCATTTAAAAAGATTAACATATAAAAAGTAATCAAGGTAAATAAATAACAAACTAATACACCAATTTCTAGCCAATAAACTCACTTTTTTTCAAATTCTAAAAAGTTATTAATAACTATTGTAGTTATTGATAAGCTTCAGGCAATAATAATATACTTTGTAATCTCAGGAATTTTATAACCTGTAAATAAAAAAACAGATAATGTAAAACTTAAAGCTGAGATAATCCTATCCTGATAAATATTTCAAGGGATGTCATAGTAAATAAAAAATATATGAATTTTGAATTTAAAAAAATGAACAAACACTAAACAAAGAAAATAAATAACTCAAGCTAATAATAATATTTTTAAGTACTTTTTTACCTTTTATTAAATTCATGTAAATATATTAAAATAGTAAATTATAATAGTCTTGTATAAAAATTAAATTTTCAAAGGGTTAAAACCCTCTGTTGACAGGTAAGTCAAAGTTAGTTTTTATTATTTAACTATTTCAGGAATTTTATTTCTTGGTATTTTTCTGACCTCTATTTCTGTTTCGCCAAGAATTTTAGCTTTTAGTAATCTATGTAGTCAATCAAGTATAAGTAATCGTCCTTTATTTTCCATAATATCAATTGGGTAAGATAAACTTGCTTTCATCGTTCTATCATATTCTTTTTTATATTTCTCTGAAAATTCTATTATATCGTTTGGTTTTAAATCATAGTATCAATTTTTAGTACTCCAAAAAGGTATTTCAAAGTGCCATTCTAGTTTTTTGATGTCTATTTTTTGGATGGGAATATCTAAAGCCCAGACTTTTTCGTTTGACCAGCTAAAATCAAAGCCGACTTCTTTTATTATTTTTGGTAGTTTGTTTTGCATGTTTTTTTGTTATGAGAAAAATTATTTATTAAAAGCTTCAAAAATTTCCTTTATATCATTAAAAACTTCTGGTTTTTCTTCTAATCAAATATCAATGTATGCTTGTCTAACTCTTAAGTGATCTGTTTTAAAAACATGGCTACAAAAAACAGAAAATATCTTTTTTCCTTGAAAAGAGTCTTTCCATTCATCAGTCTTGAGTTTTTCTTCTAAATTTTTTTCTTCAATATCCATCCTTTCTTTCATACTATTTTTTAGTAGTTCATTTGATAATTTATTTACAGATTCATTGATACTTTCTTGCATTTCTTTTTTTATACTTTCTAAATCTTTTGTATTTAAAGATTTTACTGTTGGAACCTCAAAATTATAATTTAATTTTAAGTACTCTTTTGTATTTTGTAGTAAATTTAACTTTATTTGGTCTTTAGCAATTTCTTTTAATTTTTGCTCTATAAATTCTTTTTTAATTTCTGGGATATTTGCCGTAATGTATAATTTTTCAGCAACCTTTAAAAGTATTTCAGAATCAAGAAAATAATTCTCAATATGTCTCTTCTTTAAACATTTAATTTTTCAACCTTTCTCAATATCAATAATCTGATTATCAGAAAGTCCATCTCTATCACGAATCATAAAAAGATCTATACCAAAAATGGCATTCCTAATTTGTTCTTCAAAAGAATTTAAAGTAAGTAAATTTTCAACCGACCCAACTGGTACAAATTTAGCTTCAGGTAAATATCTTTGAGCAATTTTATGGTAAGTTAAACGATCAATACTTGCTTCTTCCCCTTCAACAAAAATTAACTTTTTACCTACAGCAAATAATCCTAGATTTTCACCGATAAGCTGAACAACCTCCTTATGAGTATGATTTAACTCGCTTAGTTTATGTGCTTGATTATTACCGCTTTGTAGTGAGTCAATAAAATAAACATCTCCTGTAGAATAATAAGTTGAAATTAAATCTGCTGAGTGTGTTAAAAAAATAAATTGATTTGTATGATCTCAAATAGTTTTTAATGTTTCAACTAATTTAAATGTTAATGTTGGATGTAAATGTAATTCTGGTTCATCTACAATAATAATTGAATGTTTTATATCTTTTCTTGCAACATCAAAAATAATTTTCACTACTTCCTGTTCTCATGAACTTAATGTAGAAAAAGATAATACCTGTCAATCCGAATTTTTATATTGAAATTCTTTAGGGCTATTTGGATATATATCCTGAAGCTCCTTTCATGGTAAAAGTTGAGAAAAAATTTTCTTATATTTTTCTAAAGGATGTGGAATTTTCTTTAAGATTTCTGTTCATGTTAAATTAGGATTAGATTTTACTTCTCATGCTATTTTTCTATCATGTGCAGCAACTTTTTGATGAATATAATCCATAAAATTTTGCCAACGACTAGTAAAATCTTTACAATAAAAGTTACTTGGTGTTTCTTGTTCATCTGGATCAGATACTTGCCAACTTATTTGGTTATATCTTATTGTTTGAATACTTCTCTGAGAGTCAATTTGTACAAGCGAACCTACATACCTTCACTTACCAAAAATGACGGCTTTGCATATATTGATATAAAACTTGATTACTTTGTCCCTGCTGAATAGTAATAAAATTATTTCAAAATCTATTTTTTTCTTCATCTCTAGTAGCCATTATATTTAATGACATGCTAGGAGTTCCTTGTAATGTATTTACAACTGCTTCCTTTAGTCTAGTTTATTCATGCTCCATTAGCTCAGGCAATAATTATAATATCTCATAAATCATTTATTTCTAAAAAATTTTTTGGAAAACTGATAGTCTTGGAATATTTAATGATGTAATTTTCAATAAAATTTAAAAGACTTAAAAATAAAATACTACAATTTTAATGTAACTCAATTCTCCAATATTCTAAATTAGTAATTAATTGCGTATAATATAATTTCATTTATCTATTAATTTTCACCAACATCCTCCAAAATCTCACAAGGATTTATTTTAAACTGCAACATATTTGCAGTTTTTCTTCCTCAATCTCAACCTTTTCTTTGTATAGTAATCTTCCCAATTTTGAGACTTCCCCTAGGAGTTATCTCAACCTCACCATTTCAAAAATAATTAAGAACAAAGTTTATAGGCTTCAAACCCCATTTAATTTTTTCATCCTTAATTTTCAGTATTACCAACATCCATTCAGCTGCAAATTTTCATCTCCCCTTCAAAATATCACTAACTATCAATGTTTTATTTTCCTGTAAAAAGTTTAGAAGTTCTTTCTGTTCTTGCTCTGAAAACTCATTTGCAAACATTCTTCTTTTATCTTTGGGGTTGGAAATATAGGGAGAAAATTCTCAAGTAAAATATTTTAAAATTTTTAAAATATTTTCTGGAATATTCCACATTTCCTTATAACTATCTACCCATCTTTTATCAATTTGATTAAAACCTTGAGGATTTGAAACAAGTTTTATCTGTAGATTTTGAAAATCAGTTACATTTTTTAGTTTTATACTAATTTCTACCTGAATATCAGCTTTAAAAGAACCTTTAATTTTAATTGCTTGTACATGCTCAATATCATCTAAATTATATTCCATTTCTTTTAACCAATTTTTAGCTAAATCATTATTTTCCCAATCATTAAAACATTTAACTACAAAATCTTCATTTTTAAATCAATCTTTAGCAGTTTTTGAACCCTTGGCTTGTTTAGTATCCATAAAATCCTTAGTTAAGTTTTAAGTTATCTGTAAATTCAAGCATTCTCTCAGCTATAGCTTGAACAGTGCTTACTGTCATTGCATTTCCTGATTGTCTTAAAACATCAGCTTCTGTAATATTATTTTTTACTTTTTGTGCTAACTTTTCTGGAAATCATTGTAAAAGTAAAGATTCATATCCTGATAATTTTTTAAATTTTTTATTTTTTACATACAAAATTCCATGTCTCCCTAATCTTAAAGTAGGAACTTTATTATGATATAATCTTAAATCTGATTGTCTTGTATCTAAAACTAAATACTCGTTTTCTAAAAGTTTTTCTATAGAATATTTATTTTGATTATATTTATTTCATAAATATTTTTTAAAAGTTTCATAGGCTTGTTTATTTACATCTAGAGTTGAATTATTTTCATCAATTAAAAATTCCTCAACATTTGCAGTTTGTTTATTATTATCAGGGAAGTTAAATTTTATATTATCTTTCAGTAAATCCTTTTTTATTCCTACAAAATAAATTCTTTCTCTCATTTGAGGAACTCAATAATTTATACTATTTAAAACTTTCCATTCTACATAATATCCTGCCTTTTCAAGTGATTCTAAAATAGTTTTTAAAGTTTTACCCTTATCGTGATTCACAAGACCTTTAACATTTTCTAAAAGAAAAATTTTTACATTTTTTTTCTTCATTATGTTTATGAAATGAAAAATTATCTCTCACCTCTCTTCTTCTAACCCTTTTCTTTGACCAATTATTGAAAAAGTTTGACATGGAAAACCTCAAACCATTACATCAAAATCAGGTAATTTTTCTGGATCTATTTTTGTTAAATCTCAATAATTTTTCTCGTCCTCTCCAAAAAATAATCTATATGTTTTTTCTGCTTTTTCATCAATTTCAGAAAACCCAAGACATTCCAGCCCTAGGTTCTCAAAAGCAAGTCTTCATCATCAAATACCCGCACAAAAGTCAATAAATGTTAGTTTTTTCATATTTTTCTTTTATTTTTTTTAGAACTTTAGTTTTATTTTATTTATTCACTACTATTTTTCAACACCTTCTCAAAATCCGAATCTATCCTCTGATTCTTATTAAACTCATCATACTCTTCAAAAGCGGTAATTTCCCTCTCTCAAGTAATTCTCTAAAATAATCTTTTCAAAAATATCTTCAATTCTTCAACCTATCATCATCCATCGCAAACCCCTTAATAACATACTCCCTCAAAACACCAGTCGCCCAAATTCTAAACTGAGTAGCCTTACTAGAATTTACCCTATATCAAACAGATAAAACAGCATCCAAATTATAAAAATTAACTGCTTTTGTCTGAGTTTTTCAGTCTATTGCTCAATGCTCTGTGGTATGTTCCATTTTGGAACATACCACTTTTTCTTCCAACTCTCAGCTTTCAAAAATATTTTTTAAATGCTTTGTTACCGCAGGTCTCTGAATCCCAAAAAGTTCAGCCATCCTCTTCTGAGTAAGCCAAATACTCTCATTATGCAAAAAAACTTCCACTCTTATTTCTCAGCTCGGTGAGTTATAAAGTAGAAATTCTGTAAGTTGATGTTCTGTTGTTATTTTTGTCATAGTAAAAAGTTATTTTTTTCACAGGATATATTAAGTATATCCAAAAAGAAAAGAATTTCCAGTTTTTTTTGTTTTCTACATAGTTTTACCTTACCTCTGAATCTCCTCTCCTTATAGGAGAGGAGGGCTACATTTTTTTACTCTTACTTAATTTGTCTTTTATTTTCAAAGAAAAATCCTTATGTCCCTCTCCTTTAAGGAGAGGCTAGGTGAGGTTCTCTTTCAACTTATCCAAAATCTCCTCCATATTATCCACACTCATCTTAGCCTTTATTATTTTATTAATCTTAAACCTATTATCTCAAAGCTCCGAAATAATTCACAAAGCCTTTGTTTTATTAACTATCAACTTTATCTCAGTCATAACCCTCTTCTCATCATTATCATACTTCTCCTTCAAAAATACTCACAAAGCATCTTTTATCTCTCACATAGTTATTATACTAGAATTCAAATACAAATCCTGAGTCTCCTTCTTATACAAAAACTCTCTTAAAATAACTAAAAACAAAGTCACCCCAAAAGACATTTTTTGCTTCTTTGATAAACTCTCCACTTCCATATCTTCCATCTCCTCCAAATAAGCAAAACCATAATTTTCATCTATCTTAAGTTCATAACTCATAATCTCAAAATATGTTCTTAGCTCTTTTATATACTTCCTCAAAATCCTCCAATCCTTATCCTGTTCAGTTGAAATTTCTCTATTATTTAGCAATCTGTTAACTAAATACTTCCACTCTCAAACCTCTTTTAAATTTAAAATCTCTTGCATAAGTTTATTTGTTAAAATTTATATTTTACCCTCACCACTAACCCCTCTCCTTATAAATCAGGGCAAACACAAGGTATTGCCCCTACAGTAATATCTTCTAGTGTTCACCTAAAATTTAATAACAAAATCTATTTATAATAAATCCTTAATTTTTCCTCTCTTCCTTTAGTATTAAAGGAAGAGATTCAGAGATGGATTATTAAGATTATATTCATTCTCTGTAGCTTCTTTCTCCTGACAAGGAGAGAAAATTCAAGAGAGAGGTTTTGCTAATAGCTACTTCTTCAAAAACACCACCTCCCCACTCTGCACCTTCAACTTATTATGAATTCCCTGAACATCAAAATCATTTCTATTAAAATCCTTTATATTTCACTTCCCAGCCATCGCAATTTTCACATAAGTCATAAACTCATCTATAGAATACTGTATTTTATACTGCTCCAAAATCTCCTGCAAATTCACCTCCTCTTTATCTTTTAATAACTCATCAATCCTCTCCAGAATCTGCCTTTCCGATATAGTAGTATACCTAAAAATATTTTCCACATCAATCTCTTCTTTCTCGACTTCACCTTTCTCCGCATAAGAAACAAGCTTAACTTCTTTTCTCCCCTCCCATAAATTCTTTCAAATAAATAAATCTATAGCAAATCAATCATCAATATCTCACAATCATTTCTTATACTCTATTTTATTATTATTCTCAATAAAAATCTTTTTAATATCTTTTATAAGTTTAATTCAAACTTTTCTCTCTTCTTTCGCCTCCTCATTAAAAACCTCCCTAAGTTTTGAAACAATAAATGTCTTTTTATTATAAGCCCTCTTTTTAGCTTTCAATAAATCAAATTCTATAAGAGACTTTATAGATTTCTGCTTTTCTAAAGCTTTTATTTTCTCAAAATTCTCAAAAATACCACTCAACTGATTCAATAACTTTTTAGGCTTACCAGAATAAAACTTTTCAAATCAATCAAAACTTTTTCATTGAGGAGAATTATTTATTTTCTCATCTATCTCATCCAATGTAAATGATAAAATATCACCTCTATTAAGCTCTGAATCATTTGATTTCTTTTGAATAGAAGCATAAATATTTTCAAAAACAGTTTCAACCTTTCTAAAATTAGTAGGCATTCTTTTCAGAATCTCCTTTGCACTCGTATACTTATCATAAACCTCCTCTTCAAAAACCTTTAAGTCTCATTTTGCAATTAATTTTTTCTTATTTTCCAACTGTTTTATTTGTCTATCAATCTCTTTTAAATTTTGCTCCTTTAAACCCTCCGATGAAAAAGCTATAGTCTTTAGATTTGTAATAGCATTCTCAAAATCAGATTTTACAGAAGCATGGAGATACTCCTCCTGAATTCATAAATTATCAAAAAAGTTCATAACCTGCATAGTACTCTCCGAAAGTTCTATATTATAGTCATCCTCAAAGTCTCAAATTTCTATTCTCCTCAAAAACTGGTTCTTTATCCAAGACTCTACATAGTTTTTTGCATTCTCCTCATTTTTCTTATCTTCTGATGACTGCCTATTATACTCTTTTATAAATTCTTCTAGCTCCTTTTCTAAAGCTACCTGTCTTATGGTATCTATATTTTTCTCTTCAGCCCTAAAAATACTATAAAAAAATGATAATATAAATTCTAAATTATCACTTCTAAACAATTTTATTACAGGGTTACTAAATTTTTCTTGGAGGAACATAATCTTTATAGTTTTTTTTATTATTATTGTAGAGATGTAGCAATGCTACATTTATATCTTAAGTAAACCTTTTTTCTTTTAGTAGAATTATTAAATATAAAGTTTCAAAAGGATACCTAAGACCATTTTTCTCATTCTCTAACTCAATATACTCTTCAAAGTCTATTGTATCTGAATTTATTGATGAATTCTTTTTTATTTTATTAGCTTTTGTTACAACCATAATCTTTAAATAAAAATATTACCCCTAAGTATAATATTTTTCTAAAAAAATCAAAATTAAATTCTCTTCAAAACCTCATCAATCTCCACCACACTCTCTATCTCATATTTATCAATCCCCTTACTTCAAATAAATACAAAATCAATATTATGCTTTTCAGCAAAAACTCTATCCATATCACCATCTCATATATAAACACTCCTCTCAAAAAACTTATCATCTCAGCTATAATCAACAAAAGCCTCTAAATGTTTAGAGCCTTTCATAACCTTCTCACTTCAAAAAATCATCTCAAAACAATCCTTTATTCATCACTCCTGCAAAGAATCCTCTGCAAAATCAGTTGAACTTCAAGTACTCAAAAAGAGCTTATATTTTTTTGAAAGCTCTTTTATTTTTTCAGGAATTCAAGGGAAAAATTTCAATTTTCCCCTAAGTTTATCTAGCCTCTTATATGCCTCATCACAATATTTTTTTATTTTATCATCATCTTCAAAAACCATTTTAAAAATTTCCTTTAAACTCAGTCAAAAAGTTTTACTCATAACATATCTCGTCTTATCATAATACTCAGGTTCAACCTCATTCACAAAATCAAGCACCTCACTAACAATCCTCACAGGAGAATTTATCAGGGTACCATCCAAATCAAAAATTAAATATTTCTTTTTCATTAAATCTTTAAATTATTTTTCCCGTAGAGACACTGATTTATCGTGTCTTTTTCTACCGTATCTTTCTTGCATCATGCTTTTTTTATTGTTCCCTTTTCTATCGAACCCCGAAATCCCCCCTCCTTAATAAGGAGGGGGGCTAGGGGGAGGGTCTAAAACTCTTTAGCAATAACATCAATTTCAACTAATGCTCACAAAGGAAGTCCAGCAACCTGTACAGTACTTCTAGCAGGTTGATGCTCAAAATACTTTGCATATATTTCATTAACAACTTTAAAATCTTCAATATTCACTAAATAAATATTTGTTTTCAATACATTTTCATACTCAAGTCCAGCCTCTTTTAATACTTCTCATAAGTTTTTACAAACTCTCTCAGTTTGTGCTTCTATACCCTCTTCTAGTTCTCACTTTTCTGGAATTATTCAAATTTGTCCAGAACTATACATAGTTTTTCTAACTCTTACAGCTTGTGAATAAGGTCAAACCACCTTAGGAGCAAATATTGTAGCTATTTTCTGAAATATACTTTTTTCTTTATTATCCATTTTTTTCTAAAATTAATATATAAAATTATACTGATAACTAGTATAAATGAAATATGAGTTTTTGTAAAAAGTTTTTTTACTTTTTTCAAATTTTCCCCAAAATCAAACTCCCCAAAAACATAATCCAAAAACAAAAAGCCACAATAACAAAATTCCTCGTCAAATCCTTTCTATTTTTTATTCCCTTTTGAAACATAGATTCCTCCACACTTTCCTCTATAAATTTCTCTAATTTTTTTAACCCTGTTAAATTATCAAACCTAAAATAATCTCAATCCAATTCTCAAGCAACATCCTCTAAAACCTTTTCATTTAACTTAGTAACAACCCTTTCTCAATTATAAACTTTATACACCCCTCTTCAAAATACATCAACTCAGGTCGGAATATAACTCCCCTTCAAACTTCAAATTCAAACTAAAGCCAAAGAAATATTTCTATCCCCCAACTCTTTTTTAAGATTTCCAAAATCACTATAGCTATCCTCTCAACCATCAGTAAATACAACTATAACCCCTCAACCATCATCTCCACTAAAATTAGACAATCACACATTTATAGCTTCAAGCAAATCTGTCCCCTGCTTGCTAAGATTTTGGTCATCAACATCATACAAAAAAGTATTATACAAATCACTATCAAATGTAAAAGGTATAACCTTTAAAGCCTCTGCTGAAAATATCGTTAAACTATATCTATTATTTCTAAATTTATTCACAAAATCACCTATAAACCTTTTAGACAAATTAATTCTAGAATTATTTAAAAGTTTCTCATCTATAGCATTCATACTTTTAGACACATCCAAAACAAATGCTACATTCACTCCTGAAACCTCAACCTCCTGCTCTTTTAAACCTCACCTCAGTCAAAAAATAGCCAAAAAAACAAAAAAGAAAGACAAAAAGAGAAATATCAATCCCAATCTTCTTACATTTAACTTACCATTAGATAAAATATTCAAAGGGCTAAAAACCTCTGTTAACAAGCTGAATTTATTTTTATTTCACTTATACAAAACAAACAACAAATACCCCACTATTCAATTAAGCAGTAAAAATATTATAACAGAATATATATTAAAATTAGCAAAAGTCATAAATAATAAATTATTTCTAAATCCCGTAGAGACACCGATTTATCGTGTCTTTTTATTATTCTTAAATCTTATTTTCTTATTTCTAAATCTTCTTTCTATATTTCAATATAATCATTAACAACATAAAAAACACTATAAAATAAACAAAAAATATATTTCTATCTTTTTGAGTTTTTATCTCATTAATTTCTATATCCTTTTTCTCAAGTTTAGAAATATCTTTAAAAATTTCATCAAGCCTATCCTTTGAAGTCGCTCTAAAATACTTTCATCAAGTCTCACTAGCAATCTTTTTCAAAGTATCTTCATCTATTCCTCAAATTTTAACCCTTTGAGGAAAAAATCATCATATATTAACATCAATATAAACAGGCTTATCTCATCAAACTCAAATAGTATAAATCTTTATACCCTCCTTTTTTGCCATCTTCAATGCTAACATAGGATCAAGCCCCTTGTTTGCCTCTCCATCAGTTATAAGTATCATCATTTTTTCCCTATCCTCTGATTTCTTAAACGAATCTATACCCAAAACTATAGCATCTCAAATAGCAGTTCAAGCCAAGTGAGAATAAGCCTGATTTATAGTATTAACAGATAAATCACCTACAAAATCTTTCAAAAAATCATAATCGAAAGTAAGAGGAATAGAATTAAAAGGCTTTCATGAAAAAAGTACAAGTCCAATTCTATCAGACTCCACAGAATCTATAAAGTTTATCAAAACTTCTTTTCATGCCTCAAGCCTATTTGGTTTTATATCATCAGCCTTCATAGAATAACTTAAATCCAAAACAATCTCTATATCAATTCACTTCTTTTTTATCTTCTCACTAGTCCTGTTCTCTGTAAAATTTGCCAAAACTGAGATAAATAACAAAGAAATTATAAAAAGCGAAACAAAATATAATCTATAATAAATATTATTTTTTCTATAGATTTTTTTCAAATCCTCAAATGGTCAAAAATTATTAGGCTTTGATTTTTTGAAATACAAAAATAATATCAGCAATAAAACAGGAACTATCACTATAAAGTACAAAGGATGTAAAAATGTATAATTCAACATATTTTTTTTTATAATACTCTTAAAGAAATACTGAAAAAATCCAAAAAATACAATCTCTTGTAGCCCCTTCCTTTCGTATGAAAGGTAAGGGATTCAGGGATAGATTACTACTAAATCATAGCAATAAACTCATCCACAACCTCTCCCCTACTATCAATACTATCTTCACTATTATTAAACTCACTAAAATAACTCTCCTTAAACAATTCAAAAATCTTTTTATCTTTCAAATCAGTATCTTCTAACTCCTCAAAAGTCTTCTTTGTAGCATTTTCCTCTCACAAATACTCAAAATACTCTCTAAATAACATATTCAAAACTGCATAAAATTCGGCTCTACTCAAATCTCCTGACTTCTTTTTCAATTTATTTAATTTCAATTTTAATAAAGCCTTAACACTAGGCTTTTCTCTAACAACAACAACCGATTCTTTCTTTGAAAGGAAATAATTCATTACAAAGTGAAAAACTACAAAAAATAGTACAATAGGAATAAAAATAAAACTAACCTTTCAAAAACTACTTTTCACTCAATCTATATCATTTATATCCTCTACTTCACCAGTTCAACCACTAACTTCAACCTCTTTTTTTCCTTTATCTTCATCATATAATTCCATAACTCTTTGTTTCGCTTTTTCAACTTCCTCATCTATCTTTTTTTGAATAACTTCATCATCTATTTCTTTATCTATATCATTCTGCAAACTATTAACAGCTCACAGATTCCTATTATCCGTAACCTTTATTTTAAAAGTCTCATCTCACTCTATTTTCTCAACTCAAGAAACTAATGTAACTGGTCATACTTGATATTCTCCAACCAACTTTGGTCTTAATGCAAGTTTTATTTTAAATTGAGTATTTTTAACTCAATTAATATCAAGATTAATATTTGATTGATTTTCTCAAACTACAAAAAAGCCATCTGCTCAAAAAACATCAACTCAATCTATTTCTCAAGTTCAAGTAATTATTATATCAAGATTAATCATATCAGACAAATCTACTTCTTTTTTATCCACCTGAAAATCTATATCAAAACCAAAAGCTAAACCAGTAACAAAAAATAAAATAATTCAAAAAATAATTTTCAAACCGTTTTTCATAAATTATTTATTCATTAAAAAAAATAAACTTTAACTACAGAGGAAAAAAACTAATGTACAATTATAAAAAAATATAATTTTTGTAAAGTCTTTCATACTTATCATTCAAAAAATTTGACTTTTAAGAAACTATATCTTAGAATAAACTTATATTTTATATATTAATAATAATTTTTATGGTAGAAACTGCTAAAGAAAGAAACAAAGTAGAAGATTATCTTGATTGACTTATAGTAAAATACTGAAATGGTGTAGGTTTGGAACCTACAGAATTATATAACTCTATTAGAATAATAGCCCCTGAAGATTTAACAGAACTCTTGAGAATATCTAAAGAAAGATTTCAAAGCGATAAAAATAATTCATGAATATTAAGAGCAATTATTAAGTTCTGTGAAGAAGAAGAAGAATATAAAACAAACAAAATAGCCCATAATATATTGAATGATTCAAGATAAAACCTCTTACCTTTCTCCCCTCATACTCATAAGTCCCATAAGTTCTCTATAAATACTTTTAGTTTCATCTACATAAAGATAATCAATCTGATTTCTGTGCAAAATATTACTAAAATTATCTATTTTTTCTTTTCTAAACTCCACATATTCTTTTTTCTTTTCATCATCAGCCAAATCAATATTTATTTCATCTAAACCACTCCCAAGAGTCACATTTATTTTACTCAAATTTAAATTATTTTCAAAACTATCAAACACATTTATAAAAACCAAATCATTTTTTCTCTCAGCAATACCAAGCTGTCTACTATTAACCTCAAGCTTATCAGTTAAAATAAAAACCAAAGAATTCTTTATTTTAGTCTTATTTAAAAAACTCAAATCAAGCTTAGTATCCAGTTTTTCTGAATGCTTATATTTTAAGAAAATATTTTTTAAGAAACTGTAGCCTCTTCCCTTTATGTAAGAGGAAGATTTTTTGCAAAGCTTATGTCCGTGATACAAGTTAGGGGTATTAATATTTTCTCCATTATAATTCTCCACCTCCTTCAAAATACTAAACAGACTAACTTTTCACTTCTTAAAATTTATAATCTTTTCTTTCTTTCATCAAAATAAAATTGCTCCTATTCTATCAGAACTTTCAACTGCTGACAGTCCTAATATAAAAAATATTTCTTTAAGCAAATCTAACTTCTTTCCCAATACCCCAAGATTCATACTAGCTCACAAATCCAAAACAAACAAAATATTTAATTCTCTTTCTTCCTCATATCTCCTAATTATAGTTTTTCATTCTCTGGCAGAAACAAGCCAGTCTATATATTTTGCATCATCCCCATACTCATAACTTCTAAACTCACTAAATTCCAATCATCTTCACTTAAAAGACGACTTGTAGTTACCCAAAAAAACACTATCCACAAGCCTCCTAGTTTTTATATCAAGTTTTTTAAAATCTTTTGTTTTCATAATTTAAAAAAAGTAATCTGTAGGGGCAGACCTATGTGTCTGCCCTAATTTTTCTCTACCTAACCTTCACCACCCCCAAAATCCTATCCACAACCTCATCCTCCGTAACATTATCAGCCAAAGCCTCATAAGAAAGTATAAGCCTATGCCTAAGCACAGACTTAGCCATATTTTTTATATCCTCAGGAATCACAAACTCCCTGCCAGAAATAAGAGCCAAAACCTTAGAAGCCTGTAAAAGTCAAATAGAAGCCCTAGGAGAAACACCATAAGTAATTATATCACCATACCTTTTACTATTCCTAGTCTCTGAAACTATATCACTTATATAAGTTAAAATATTATCATCCACATGTATTTCTTTTATAAGACTCTGAGCATCCAAAACATCCTTCTTACTCAATATCTTATCTATCGTCACATCATCTATATTAGTACTCTGCTTTAAAATCTCTATCTCCTCCTTTTTACTAGGGTAATCAACAATGGTTTTTAATAAAAATCTATCAAGCTGAGCCTCAGGTAAATCAAAAGTCCCTGACTGTTCTATAGGATTCTGAGTAGCCAAAACTATAAAAGGTTTCTCAAGCTTAAAACTCTCCTCTCAAATAGTAACCTGCCCTTCTGCCATAGCCTCTAAAAGAGCCGATTGAACTTTTGAAGGGGCTCTATTTATTTCATCAGCTAGTACAAAGTTTGAAAAAATAGGTCAATGCTTTATAAAAAAACTCTTAGCCTCAGGGTCATAAATCTTAGCCCCTATTAAATCAGAAGGCAACAAATCAGGAGTAAACTGTATACGATTAAACTTTAATCCCAAAGTCTTAGAAAGAGTATCAACAGAAAGAGTCTTAGCAAGTCATGGAGCTCACTCCAAAAGTATATGTCCTTTAGATAGTAAAGCTATAATCAAATCCCTTATAAGATTCTCTTGTCATACTATTTTTTTTCATATCTCAGAAAAAACCAGTTTTATTTTTTCGTTCAACTGTTCAAATTTCTCTTTATTCTCCATAAATTTTTAGGGTTAAAATAATAAAGTTTATATTTTTAAAATAAAGTTTATATTTTTTTAATAGAGATATTTTAGCAAAACATCTCTACATAAAAGTAAAATATCTTCACATAAAAACAATTAAAATTAATTTTATAAAAAAATTTGATTTTTTACACCAAAATGTATATAATAGTTTTCGTATCAATATAAAAAAGTTTCCCAAACGGTGTTAGTGCCTAAGGGGCTTTTTTTTGTATTCTAGCTTTTTTCTAACTCAACAATCATCCAAAAAAGTATAATATTTTGGATCTAAATGCTTTTTATGCCTATATAAACTTGATGCAAATTTAGAATTTGGAGCAATAATCTTTAAAAATCTATTTAACTCAATTAAATAATTAACTATAACCTTAAAATCTCAATCTCAAGAAATTAAAACTACTTTATCAAATTTTTTTCCTTGCACTTGTTCTTCAACTAACTTTTTCATAACATAAAAAACTAGATTTACATCCACATTTCATTTCTTTTCACTCTTTAAATGCTCAGGCTTTTCATTAAATATCAAAATAAAACCTGCTTTTTGTAATTTTTCATACAAATAATTTTCCTTCTCTTTAAATCAAAGAAAATAATAAGCCTCCTTTATTTTATACTTATCTTTTAAATAAATCCTAAACCTCTTATAATCAAGTTTCCAGTTTAATCCTTGATACAAATTTTGTCAATCAATAAAAGCATAATTTTCTTGTTTTCACATAAATCTTATTTTTAAAGAGAAAAGTAAAATGCAAAAAATATTTTAATACAAAAATCAAAAAAATCAAAGAAAAGTTTCTCTGATTTTTTTATATTTCTAGCACCTATAAAACATTACCCATTCAGTCCAATACTATAAACCTTCTCCAAAATCTTATCTCTATCACCCTCTCCCTTCTTTCTCATTTTCCCAAAAAGATCAAAAGAAACAAGTTTAATCCCACAGAAACCAAGCAAATACATTTTAAAATATCCTTTTAAATTCATTGGGAGAAAAAACAATGTATAAAAAAAACTAGGAGCATCACAAGTAGAAAAAACTCTAGCAGTTTTTCACTTTAGTAGTCATACTGGTCATTTTTTCTCATACTTATAAGCAAAACCACTTTGGAAATTCATATCAAAAAAATTCTTTAATATAGCAGGCATATTTGACCACCAAACAGGAAACACAAAAACCAGCTCATCAGCTTCTAAAATTTTCTTCTGCATAAAATTTCTTTTTTCATCCTTTTCTGGTTTTGAAGCATCCTCAAATCTTAAATAATCTTGGGTATTTTTTTCATCATACAAATCTAATATCTCTACTATGTCTCAATTTTCTATCGCTCATCTTTCAAAGCTATTAGCTATTTTATGTGTGAAACCATCTTTAGAAGGATGTGCTGTTATTATAAGTTTTTTCATAATTTCATTATTAATAAATAAAATAACTGATTCGCAAAAATGTATCCTCTTTCCCCTGAAAAGGGGGAAAAATTCAAAATATAGGTTTTCATCTACCTATAACTACATTTACCACACCTACCTTGATCATTACAAACTTTTTCAGACTTAGGAATAGTCTTATCAAGTCTTTCATTAGCATCCATTAAAATTTTATGCATCTTCACAATCTCTAATATTAACCCCTGATTTGAAGCATCCTGAGGCAAAGAAAAACTCCACTCTGGCTCAAACATATTTCTAATCTCATTTTTTATATTCACTGTAGTTTGAATCTCTGGCATTAATTCATTTATACTCCTAGGAGAAATATTATCATTATCATCAAAAAGTAAAGAAACAGCTTCTTTAAAGGCATCTTTAGTTTCATCTACTGCATAATTAACACTTCTAGAACTAACATGAGGTTTCCAAGTAGACATTCAGGCAGAATTATAATCTTCTAAATTTTTTAATATCGTTTGAGACTGTGATGTACTTAATCATATACTACTAACATATTTTCTAAGTATTTCAGCCTCTGTCTTCTCCTCTTTTTTTGTATTTATTCATGTAGCTAAATCAATTGCTTCCTTCCAAGACCTATATCACTTACTAGTACCGTTAAATATCTTTCCTAACTCCGCTACTTTTCACTCCATCTCAGCCACAGTACCATTTTCTCATAACATACAGTTAAACAAAGTATATTCGTTATAATATTCTCACATTTTCTCATCAAAATCCTTAGGAACAAGTATCACCCCCTTTTTTAATTTATATTTTGAATCTAAAATACTATACCTATAAAACTGAACAATCATCTCATTATTCTCTATCAATTTTACTAATATACCTCTAGCTTCTCAAGATTCTAAATTACAATCTTTAACTCAAAAACAAGGATCTCATATAATAGTTGAACCATATCAACTCTTCTCAAGATTCTTTAAAAGATATATAAGTTCCTCTGACTTCTTCATCAATTTTTCCTGATCTCTAGTAACATCTGAAGGCACAGGATAAAGTATAGGTAAACCTATATTAAAAGAAACACTAGAAAAAAAGTCTCAAAAACTAATTACCCCCCCCAAAGATGTTGTTACATATTTCATATAATTAACTACGGCATTTTTCTTACCTCAACTCTTAGCCTGAGATATAACACCATTTGATATAGTATCCACATTTGATAAATACTCCAAAAGTACAGGAGCCATCGAACCTTCTATCTTACACTCCCCTGCATCAGCAAAAGACAAACTAGGAAATAGAAAAAACAAAAGAACTCAAGATAAAATTGAGTTTAGTTTTAAATGTTTTTTATAACAAAACAAATTTACTATATTTATTTTCATAACTTAATTATTACGAACTAGGTATCTCTACCATTCTATCTATTATATTACAAGAATCATTAACAAAAGCACTTATCGATGATGCAAATCTATGCAACTCAGCAAACTGATCATACAAATCTTGCAAATCATCAATCATCGTATTTCTATCAATTCTCTTCGTATCATAACTATTGTTCTTTTGAGTAGCTTGTCTATATGGAGCTATCGGATCTTCTGAGACAGTCTTACCTGATCTTTCTTTAGACTTTTGTATTTGTCTTTTTTCTTCTATATCCATTCTAACAGCATTTAAATCATTCATCCTATAATAATCCATTCATATATTTTTAAAATACTCAGCTAACCTCCTTTCTGGTGACAATTCTGACTCATCTTCCCTTTCAGAGTCACTACTTTTCTTAAAAATAGGAGCAGGCATAGTCACAACTTGAATTCACATTCATCTAAGCATCTTTGATAACTCGGGTATAATAGCAGATATTTCAAAATTATTAACAGTCATCTTTGACGGAGTAGAAGAAGGAGAATTAGCCGCCTTCTTAATATGCCCTAAAACTTTTTTTAATATCTCCGCTATTCAATCTACTGACAATCACTCAGTTCAAGTTTTCAATCAATAATTTCACATCACCTCTTCATACTCTACACAAAAATAATCATCACAAGGCCAACCACTATTTATATATCATTTCCATTCTTCATCATACTCTATCTTCTCATTTGATATTATTGCATCAATCTCCTTCAAATCTGACATCAAATCAAATGGAGAATTAGCATCATTTCCATCTGAATAAAGTCATATCTTTGATAACTCATACATATTCTGTGATTTTTCCCTAGCCCTATATGTAAAAGTCATTTTTATATTTGTCATTTGAGCAAGTACAACTGTCGCATCCCCTCAAGATATTCTCACTCAATCCTTACTACATTTTTCCCTCATAGTTTTTATTTGATCCTTATTCTCCGAATCAGCTATCGTCATTATATCATCAACAGTTTCTATATTACACTCTATTCAATAATTGGATAATAGAGAATTCACAGTCTCTTTTACACTTCACTTTCACTGTCCAGATAACTCATACTCTAACTGTAAATCAACAAGCTCCGCAAATCACTCATCTATACTTTTATACAAATCAAGTCACAAATCTTTTTCTAATATATCTATAGCCATAGCATCAGAAAAACAAAAAAACAAGATAATTACTAAACTAATAATGTATAAGAGTATTTTTTTCATAAATATTTATTTTCAAGAAAAACCAAAAACTAGCACAATGATAACATAACAAGAAAAAACAAAAACTAGCACAATGATAACATAATAAGATTAAAAGTAAAATTTTATATTTCTTTGAAAAACAAAAAAGTCTTGATAAAGTAATATTTATCAGTATTTATCAGTATTTATCAGTATTCATAAATATCTGTATTTAACAAAATTGTATCTTGATATACATATATTTAGATATTATAATAAATAAAATAGATATTTTGCCTTTTATAAAAAATAAATATAATATCCTCAAGTAAAATAAAAAGACACCTACAAATAAGCCATAAACCCATGAAAAAAGCAATAACCATAACAATCATATTAACAATAGTTCTTTTTTTATTTAGCATCACAATTCAAACAACCAAAAGTAAAACAAAAAAGAAACTATAAAAATCCAGAAACTAAAGAAAAATTCAAAACAAAAAAAAACCAAACAAGAAAAAAACTTCACAAACAAAAAGACGAAAAGAAAATTAATATGAAAACTGATGATATAAATTTTGAAAAACACTTACCCATTTTAATGTTTCACTACATAGAGAATGTTCCCTCTTCAAAACAAAAGACCAACTAAGATACAACCTATCCTTCTCACCAAAAAAATTAGAACAATTCCTAATATTTTTTAAAGAAAATAATATAACACCTCTGACATTCTTAGACATAAAAGAAATAATTGAAAAAGAAAAAGAATTCCCAGAAAAAGCAGTTATACTAACATTTGATGATTGATACATAAACCACTACACAAATGCCTTCCGTATATTAAAAAAACACAATATGAAATGAGTATTCTTTATAATCTCAAGCAAACCAGACAATGACCCAAATTATGCAACTTGGGAACAAATCATAGAAATGTCAGAAAACTGACAAGAAATAGCTTCACATAGTATTTTTCACCCAGATTTAACAATAATCTCAGAAGAAAAAGTGAAAACCGAACTAACAAACTCAAAAAACACAATAGAGGAAAAAATTTGAAAACCAGTGATATCTTTTTGCTATCCCTCTGGAAAATATAATGAAAAAATAATTGAACCAGTAAAAGAAAACTACCTATTTGCTAGAACAACAAAACCCTGAAAACATTTTTCTCTATCAAATAAATATGAAATACCAACCGTCAGAATATTCCCTACAACAAATATAGAATCTTTAAAAATATGGTTCAGTGAAAAATAAACTAAAATAAAAAAAAATGAAAAAAGCAATAAAAGTAAAAAATCTTACAAAAAACTTCAAAATAGAAGTAAAAAAATCATGATTTAAAAATAGAATAAAATCTCTATTTAAACCAGAATATAAAACATTCAAAGCAGTAGATAATATAAACTTTGAAGTAAAAACTTGAGAAAAAGTAGCTTTTCTATGACCAAACTGAGCCTGAAAATCCACAACAATAAAAATGCTAACATGAATATTAGAAAGAACATCTGGAGAACTCAGTGTTCTATGAATAGACCCAAGCAAGGACAGAAAAAAACTCGTATACAAAATATGAGCAGTTTTCGGACAAATATCTAGACTATGGTATCACTTAATACCAAAAGACACCTTTACACTTTTCTGAAAAATATTTGATATCCCAGATGAGAAATTTAAAGAAAGACTAAATTATTTAACAAAAGAATTTGAAATAGAGAAGTTTATAGAACTACCAGTTAGAAAACTATCCCTAGGACAAAGAATGAGATGTGAAGTCGTTGCAAGTTTACTACACTCTCCAGAAGTGATATTTCTAGATGAACCAACAATAGGTCTAGATATGGTAGCAAAAGAAAAACTCAGAGAAGTCATAAACAAAATCAACAAAGAAGAAAATACTACGATACTTCTAACATCTCACGATATCTGAGACATAGAAAAAATCTGTGACAGAGTTATAATCATAAACTATGGAAGGATTCTTTATGATGGAAGCCTAGAAAAGCTAAAGAAAAAGCATGTAGAAACACATAAAAAAGTAGTAGAAGCAGACATAGAAGCAATAATCTTAAATTCAATAAACTTTCACCAGATAAAGCTTAGTTTTTCCTTATCCTAAGATAAAACTAGAACCTAAAGCAAATAAAAAAAACACGATACTAAATATCGTGTTTTTTTGTTGTAAAAAAGTCAAAAAAACTCTTGACAAAGCCAAGAGTTTCAAAATTTAAAGTATATATATTATTACCATATAAAAATATACTTATGAAAAAGAATATATGAATTACAACAAAAATCAAACATTTTAGTAAAATTTTTAAAGATAAAAGAACTTATGAAATTTTTAAAACGATAATAAGTTGAATTTTGTGCCTAAAAAATTGGAAACAATGAGATTTGGCAAATATCTGATGAAAAACATTAGCACAAATTCAATATTTCTTTTACAAATCTAATTGGAGTTCCAAATTACTAAACCAATTTAGAGTGAGTTGGATTAGAAATAAAATCTCATGATGTGCTGATAAAATAAGTGATATTGTAATATTTGATTGAAGTATTATGACTAAAAATATAAAATCTAATTTTTCTGGTTTTGCTAATTGGTTCTTTTCAAATAAAGATAAAAAAGTAGTAAATTGATTAGAAAAAGAGGAGATTTATCTTGGAAAGATAAAATTAAAGAAAATCAGATTGATAAAAAATTAGTTATAAAATGACAAGAAGATTGAATTTATAGTTGTTTTGTATTATTGTATAGAAGAAGATGGAGCATTGAAGAATGCTTTAAAGAACTTAAATCATACATCTGTTTTGAGAACTTTAAGGTAACTTCTTATGAATCTATTATGAAATATTTTCATATTATTTTAGTGGTTCATACCTTGCTTACAATAATGAGCTATGGTCTTTGTTTAAGCAAAGACTCCTTTGAATTTGTATATGGATATTTAAAAGAAAAACGAAATATTAAGAAGAAAAAAAGTTCTAAAACTAAACAGATAACTATTGTTTGAGTTAAGCTTTTCATTGAGATGATGTTTCAAACTTGATTTGTATGAAAAGTTAAGTGAAAACATAAAAAGACATTAGCTCAGGTACTTAAAACGAGTGTTTGCTTGAAGTCTAATTTAGCTCTAATTTAGCTCTAAATTAAAGGAAAAGATTGAGGTTAGGAGAGAAAAGTTTATTGAATTTAAGATAATTTTTTTTAATAATTATTCCTCTTCTTTTTTCTTACTTTTAGATTTTTTAGATTCCCTTTTATCTTTTTTATGTTTTTTCTTTTCTTTTTTACTTTCATCCTCCTCTTTAACTATTTCATCCTCAGTATCACTCAAATCTTTTCCTTGTTTATTTTCATTTTCTTTGTCGTACCATTCATCTTTTTCAACTATTTCTTCATCTTTTTCTTCATCTTCGTTCTCTTCTTTTTCTTCCCCTTTCTCAACTATTTGACTTTCATTTTCTTCACTTTCATAGTCATCCACCTCTTCAATGATTTCATCTTTCTTAACCTTCTTTTTTTCTACTTTTTTTTCTTTTTTCACAAAATCTCAGTCAAAAGCTGATTTATTTTTTGAAATAAGTGCAAAAGAAATAAATATAATTGCAAGGTTAAATAGTACTAACATAAATAAAATTGGACCATTTATTAGATTGATAGTAGTATCTATTCACATAATTATTAAATAGGCTATATAAAATCATGACTGCATTACAAACAAAAAAGGATACCACTTTTTCATTTTCACAATTCAAAATCAACCTAAAATTAAAAATACAGATAAAATAACCATAAAAACACCCTTTAAAAATGAAAAAAACAAAAATATAGGTCAAAAATTAAATATATTTATAATTCAAATAGGTAAAAAAATTACTCAAAAAATAATTGATAAATATCAAATTAATATAAATATCTCTTTAAACCAAGACTTACCAAAATCATTTAACCAGCTTATAAAAGGAGTTTTTAACAAAACCTTCATAAACTCTAAAGATTCAACTTTTTTTACAAGAGAATCATCATAAACTTTTGATATCATAGAATCTGATATTTGCTCTCATTTTCAAACCATATGACCACCACAACATTTTCCTTCTTCATTCATAATATTTTATTATTAAAAAATAAACTTTTTCTATAACTGAAATATTCTAGCTGTTTTTGTATTATTTTCAAAATAATATTATCATTATTCTTATATTTTAACTTTACAAAAAAAATAGTATATTCTTACTAAAAAGCAAAACTCTAAAAACTTGACTCTTTTAGTAAAAAAATTACTATAAAATCAATAAATAAAGACAAAAAAATTATACTATATGAGAAAATAAAATATCAATTACATACTTATTATTCCCTATGAAATTCTCAATTTGATACAACGAACAAGAATCTTTTTTTGATTTACTAAAGAAATATAAAAGTAATATCTCTACAGTTTATTTTTCTGCACCAAATAATATCAGCCCCTCATGAAGATCAATAATTCAAGATAACGATTACGAAAAACAAATAATCAAACTTATAAAAAAGTGTAATAATCTTTGAATATGAACTATACTAACTTTTAATGCAACAACAGAATGAAAAAAAACATGAGACAAACAACATATGCTCAAACTAATAAATTATATAAAAAAACTATACAAATATTGACTAAAATCAATTTCTCTCACAAATCTACTATATGTAAAATTTATAAAAAAAGCCTTACCAGAAATTCAAATATACTCTTCTGTTAACTGCTACTTAAAAACTGTAGAACAAGCTATATATTTCAAAAAACTATGAATAGATATACTAACCATTGACAGAGATATAAACAGAGATTTAGAACTTATAAAAAAAATAAAAAATAAAACCTGACTAAAAATTCAACTTATGCTAAATGAATGATGTATAAAAAACTGTCCTTTTAGAAATACACATTTTAACATAATAGCCAACAATATTGAGGATAACTTAAGAAACCAAAAAATAGGAAAATACAACCTAATAGAAAGATTTTCTTGTACTCCCCTCTTAGCCGAAAACAAAAAAATAATATTTAGAATGCCCATAATCAGACCAGAAGATTTAAATCATTTTGCATGATTTATAAATTATTATAAACTAGTAACAAGATGACTATCTACCAAAAAAATAGAAACTTTCCTAAAAGCCTATATTGCTTGATTTTATCACTGAAACTTGTTTGACATACTAGATATGAGTATAATAGATTATCATCTATATGTCCCATATATTGATAATGACAAACTAACTAAACTTTTATATTTCGAAAACATACAAAAATGCCCCTGAGACTGTGATAACTGTAGTAACTGTGAAAAATACTTTTAATCTACCCACAAACAAAATAAAAATCAGTAATAACAACAATAATCTTGAACCATAAAAAAAATCTTATGATAACAAAAATCTTTTACTCCCTCGTACTATTCCCAAAAATTCAATTTCACAAAGAAATTAAATCTGGTTTCTTTTTACTTGATATAGAAGAAAATAACTTTTGAAAACTAGAAACTGTATTTAAAAAATGAAATACATTAGAAAAGATAACTTTTTGTCACAAAGATTTTGTTGAAAAAGAAATTCCCCAAACAAATAAAACAAAAAATTGGCACATAAACTGAAAAAACCAAGAACTACTAAAAGAAATTTATAAAATCATATTAAAAACAGACTCAAAAGATTTCAACTTTTTTAAAAATAGTAAATTCTATAATAAAATCCCATTCTGAACAGTACTGACAATCACCAGTAAATGTAATCTATTTTGCAACTACTGCTTCAATGACTACGACTACCCCCTAAAAGAAAGAAATACCCAAAAAAATCTAAACCTAGAAAAATACAAAGAAATAATTGATATCCTATATAAATCTGGAACTAGAGACATAATTCTAACATGAGGAGAACCTTTCACTTGTCCATTTTTATGGAAACTACTAGACTATCTAAAAGAAAAAAACATATTTACTAGAATAAACACAAACTGAAGCCTATTATCAGAGAAAACATTAGAAAGACTAAACAACAACTACTCAATAAATCTAATGGTATCAATGCATGAATTCAACAACAAAGACTATTATGAAATAAACAAAAAATGAGCTAAAAATATTTATAAAATAACATGAATAGAATCTTGGAAAAACAAATACGAGAAGAAAGTTAAAAACCTAAAAAAAATTTCCCCCTTAAATAATTATATATATTCCAACCAAAAATCTGAAACCTCTTGTTGAGAAAATCATATTAACTTTATAAACGGATATAAAAACATAACTCTAGACTTTTTAACTATTCTAACACCAAAAAATATTCTATATCTAGAAAAATTATACAAATATATCCTAGGCAATTTCAAAATAGAAAATTGGCATTTCTTTAGACTATACTCAACAAGAACTACAAAATGAATATCCAAAGAAATGATAAATCTAGCAATACATAAGTTATATAAATTAAACAAAAAATATAATACAAACTACAAAATAGTAGACAGTGTACCTTTTTGTGTTACGAAAGATACTGAAATAGCTAAAGAAATAATAGACTGAGAATTATCAAAAAATCATAATATAAAGACAATAATTACGACTACTTGAGATATACAGATAATGAGTGCTTTTGATTCTAGTCTTTGAAATATTCTTAAGGACAATCTACTTGAAATATGGCAATGAGATTATGTTCAGAAAATGCTAAACAATTGATTTCTACCAAAAGAATGTGATGATTGTAAATATAAAAATGAATGTAGATGAGGTTCTAGAATGGATGCTAATATTTATAATGGTAGCTATAATGCTTTTGATCCTTTGGGAAAATTAGAGAATAAATTAAAAATTTGTAGTAGTAGAGACACATAATAATTTGTATAATAAAAGAAGTAAAGACACATAGCTATGTATCTTTACTTCTTTTTTCTCTATTTTCTTTTTTTTAAAACTCAACTTCTCCAACCTCACTAAAGTCAGAAAACTTATTAGCTGTAATTTTATCATCACTCACTCATAATATATTATCTCCTATATACAAAGCTCTTTTTATAAAACTATTTCTAAAATCATATTGCCTATTTGCTAAATAAGAACCTATTGGACTATCTTTGTAACAGTATTCTGGTACATAAGTTTCTCTAACAGGTGGACAGTATTCAGAACCGTCTAATAACTCTCTACATTTAGAATCCTCATCTTGCTTTTGAAGATATTTTTTACACTCTTCCTGTCTCTTCTCTTCAAGACCAGTAGTATCAATATGAGTAATCCTAGCCTCTTCCACTATCCCATTTTTAGTAATCTTTATAGCAGATAATCAATTAAAATAATCTAACCTTCTATAAGAATTCTCTGACTCATTTTTATATAATGTAACAGGTAACAATAATACATTTTTATTCTTGTTCCAGATGAACATTCTAGGATTATTAAGAGCTTCACTGTAGCTTCAAGCATCTCACATAGTTAGAGTTTTCAACTGCTTTACTATTATTCACTTATAATCTCAATTGTCACATTTTTCTTTTTCTTCAGAAGTCAAATCTGAATCACCACATTTTTTATCATAGTTTATTTCATATAGGTCTACTTTTACTCAAGCATTTATTGTTCCTCACCATTCATTTGTTGTAGTGTCATATCATAGTCATATTAAGTGGTTATCATCATATGGATGAAGATAGGTACTGTATCATGGTATTTTTAATTCCCCAAGTACTTTTGGATTTTTTGAATCACTTAGGTCTATCGCAAATAGTGGATCTATCTGTCTAAAGGTAACTAAAAATAATTTATCTCACATAAATCTAGAACTCTGAAAATTTTCTCACTTTCCAAGTCATGTTAAAGATGATTTAAGTTTTAAATCTTCATCAAGTATATATAAACTAGTACTTTTTTCTGGACTCCATTCAGTAGTAATTATTCTAAAATCTCAATCTTTTTGATCCATGCTATATTGATTTAGCGGTTGTCATGGTATTATAGTAGAATCTTTATAGCTTACATCTTGTCCTGAAACTCATAGCTTATGAATTAGAGTATTATTATATCCTCCATAATAAAAATCTGAAACACATTTAGTATTTGCTGGACATCTAAAATTATAAGGCTGATAGACATTTTCTGTTAGGTATAGGTTATCTAAGCTCATATATATTTCGCTATTACTTCATGCTACAACTTTTGTCTTTACCTCTTCTGAGTAATCTTCTATATCTATTACAGAGATTATATTGTATGATGGATTGAAGCTATACTCTTTTAAAGTCTCTTCATCTGGTAATACATATTCTATCTCATTACATTTTGCTACATTTCATGATTTTGCTTTAAATGGTACCTTTTTCCCATTTATTTTCATTTGTTCTGATTTATTTTCTGTTCTACTTAAATCTATCATTTTGGGCATTATATTCTCTGATTGTATTTCTATATCATCTTCTGATTCAAATGAATAATATGGTATATTAAAATAATTACTACTTAATACATATAAATACTTCCCTATCTTTCTAGATTTTCTTAAATCTCCATCACTCACATATAGTTTTGAAAGCACAGGAGATTTTTTATTTGTTGTATCAAATATAATTGTATAAGTTTTATTATTTCTGTTTATCCAGTATCATTTTTTACTATAATCTGTATTTGAGTATCAACTTGCTAATATAACCAATCTATTTTGAGATATATATAAAACTGGAGAATTCATATTTTTTGATAAATTTATTTGCTTTACTATTTTCATATTAGCAGAATCCTTTGCATCTATTATAAATATAGCTCTTTTTTCACTATTATAATAGTACACATAATCTCAATCTGTTTTTATTATGTCTGATTCGTCTACTCATTGGACTTGTGTGTTTGTTTCTGAATAGTTTGAGTCATCTCATCATACAGAGTTTTGTGATGTTACTGATACTTCTGCACTTTTTTCTAGATTCATAGAATCAGATGATTCTTCAAAAACCATTCATTCCATTTTTGGTTCTATCATTACATCATCAGTATCATATATAACTCATCCTCTGTAACGATTTCCATAAGTTTTGTAGTAGTCTTTTATGTATTTTTCCATAACTGTTTCTAAGTTTTCACAGCTACTGAATGTTTTTAGTTTGAAGTCAAAGTTTAGTTCTTGTACTTCTTGTTTTTTCATTTCCTCAAGTATAGATTCATCTATAATATCAGCATAGGCTGGAAGTACTATGAGTAGTAGAGTCACAAATGAAAGGTATTTAAGTGCTTTTTTCATATAGAATAAAATTAAAAAAATAAAATATTACTGTAGAGACAATACCTTGTGTTTGCCCTTATTTAACTGTACAACCGTGGACTAGGTGTGGTAAAAAAATTAGAGAAATAGGTTTATAAGTGTAACACCGTTTTTATGTAAGGTATCATTATAAAAATATTTCTCTAAATTATTCAATTAAGGCTTTCTGTATAATCTATAACGAAAAAGTTATAAACAGGTGACAAAAAAGTTTTAGTCTGTCATTAATTCATCTAATATTTCTTTTAGATCTGGGTCATCAATATCTTGGTATATTCATAATTTATTTGAACATTCTCAAGAGTTGAAATCTTCTTTGTTACAGGTTTTGTTATCTAGTGTACATGTATTTTCTATGCTGAATGTTCATCATATATTACTACAATATTTTTTAAATCTTTCTAGATTGTAGTCTATATTTTCTTTTGGTGCTATCATACCTTCTGTGCTATCACTATCAGGCTCTATAGTAGGGGATTCTGCATAATCAATATCGTCTTCTAAGTAGATTTCATCTGAAATTATTATTTCATCATTTTCTTCTTGCAATTCTTGCTCTTCTTGCCCTTTTGGCTCTATACTTTCATAGTTCATAGTGTCGGTCTCAGGTGTTTTAATAGTATTGTTTGTATTAGAATCTTGTTTGTCTTTTGTGAAAATTTGCTTATCTTCGTTTGTTCTTATTATATCGTCTCATCATAAGGTTTGTGGTAATTTTTTTGTTGTGCTTTTTTCTTGTTCTTCAGTATTTTTTTCATTTTTTAGTTCTTTAGTGTTTTCTTCGTTTTCTGTTGCTTTTGGGGGGTGTTTTTTTTGTTCTTCTGGTTTTATTGTTTGGGTGTCTGATATTTCTGAGTTTCAAGTACTTTGTTCTTGTATTGCTTCTATTTCTTTAGTTTTTATGTTTGTTTTTTGGTCTTCTAATTTTTTTTCTGAGATTTTGTTTATAGTTTCATTTGTATGGTCTTTTGATATAAATAGATTGTCTGATATAAATAGATTGTCTGATATAAATAGATTGTCTGATAGGAAGTAGAATACTCCGAACATTGCAAATGCTCAAGAGAATATTGTGGCAAGTATTTTAAGGTAGTTTTTTGGGTTTTTTATTGTTTGAGTTTTTAATTTTATTATAGAGTCTAATCTATTTTTTAAGTTATTTTTAAAATCTTTTGATGCTTGTATTTCTGGATTAATTTCTTGTAATATACCGATAATATCTCCTAAATCCTCTTTTGGTATTTCTAATGAGCTTAAATCTTCTATAATATTTTTTAGGTTTTCTTGTTTTTTCATTAGATTTTTATAAGTAATAATACTAGCAATATTATATTTGGGTCTATTTTTTTTATTGTTCTGCAAAATATTTGTTTACAGTTTACTTCAGTCATATTCATTACTTCTGCTATTTCTTTGTAGCTTAGTTCATCCCATATTCTCATTATTACTATTTCTTTATGCTCTTTTTTTAGAGTATCTAAGAATTCAAATACTTTTTTTAGTTTTTGTTTATCATCTATTGTTTTTCAGATGTTCTCTATTTTTCATAGATTCATATAGTCTTCTATGGGTTGTTCTTCTTTATTGCATCGATAATAGTCTATTACTAGGTTTTGTGCTATACGGTATATCCATGATCTAAATGTTGCTCAGGATTTTATTTTAAATCTTTCTATGTTGTTTAGGACTTTTATAAACACCTCGCTTGTTAGGTCTTCTGAGACTTCTTTTTTAGAGGTTTTTATGTAGATGAATTTATATATTTTATCTACATATTTATCGTATAATGGTCAAAAATCTTGTAGGTTTCATTTTTGACAGTTTTCAACTAATTTTGTTTCTTGCATATTATAACGGAAAATAATTAAAAAAGTGACAAATTAAAAACCACTTCTATCAAAAAATGCTTTTGTGTTAGTTTTTCTTCACATAAAATCTTCAAACAAATCCTTTGCATCTTTTTTACTTCATTGTGATAATATCTTATCCAAAAATCTTTTACTTACAACTTTATTGAATATTCAACTCTTTTTAAATTCGTTAAAAATATCAGCTTCTATTATCTCTGCCCAGATATAACTGTAGTATCATGAAGCATATCATCAGTCAAATATATGTTTAAAAGAGGCATATTGCTTATAGTCAGAGTCTTTTTTAAATAGAGAGGTTTCATTTTCTATTTCTAGAATTATTTTGTCTAGCTTCTCTACTGTATCAGGTATTTCTTCACTGTGTAAAGTTATGTCTAATAAGGCTAATCCTGATTGTCATAGATAGAAGTTTCAGGTTCAGAATTTTTCTAGTAGTTTTAGTGTTTGAAATATTTCTTTTGGGATTTTTTTAGAGGTTTCTTTATGTTTTGCAAATAGGTTTAGTGATTCTTCTTCTTTACTCCAGTTTTCTAGTAGTTGAGAAGGTAGTTCTATGAAATCCCATTCTACACCATGACTTCATAGGTCAGAATATTTTGAATCACTTACCATATCGTGTATTGCATGACCAAATTCATGAAACATAGTTTCTACATCAGATAGAGTTAGTAGAGTTTTTTCTCAGTCTATTTTTTTAAAGTTAGTTACATTTATAATTATTGGATACTTTTGGATTCATTTTAGAAAAAATTTTCATCTAAGATTATCTTCCCATGCTCAGCTTCTTTTTTTATCTCTGTAAAAATAATCTGCTATGAAATAAGATATAAATCCTCAGTCTTTGTAGGCTTCATAAAAATAAATATCTTTTTCAAAACTTTCTATTTTGATTTCTTTTAGGGTTATATTATACAGTTTTTCTACTATATCAAATAGACCTTTTTGTACTTTACTAAATTCAAAATATTTTTTTAATTCTTTTTCATCAAAATTATATTTTTCTTCTTTTAATTTTCTGTTGTAAAAGGCTACATCCCATGGGTTTATATCTTTTAGGTTGAAATGTTTTTTTAGATTGTCTAATTCTTTTTCTGCTTTTTTCTTAGATTTTGATGATAATTCATATAGTAATTCTTTTACTTGTTCTGGTGATTCTGCCATTTTAAATACTAGAGATAGTTCAGCATAGTTTTTATAACCTAGGATTTTTGCTTTTTTGTCTCTGAGTTTTAGTATTTCTAAGATTATTTCTCTGTTATCAAATTTTCAGCTTGAGGCGAATTTTATGTGTTCTTTGTAAAAGTGTTTTCTAATTTCTTCTGAAGAGCAGAATTTCATAATATTTGCATATGAGCTGTTGCTGGAATCAAATTGGTATCATTTTTTTCATTTTTCTTCTGCATTTTTCTGAGCTATTTTTAAAACATCTTCTGGTAGTTCTTTTATATGTTCATTGTTTTCTAATAAATAGCTAAATTCATTTTCACTGTCTAGGACATTGTTTCACATTTTTTGAGAGAGTTTTCTTATTTGTTTGTTTATTTTTTTTAATTCTTCTTGTTTTTCTTTTGGTAAGTTTATTCATCTTACTTTATAGGCTTTTATATCGTCTGTAAGTATTTTAGCTTGCTCTTCATCTAATTGACAATTTTCTAGGCAATAAATTAGCATTTGATAGTATCTTTTATTATAAGATATTTCATTTGAGAAATCCATTAGTTTTGGTTCAAAATCTTCTACTATTTTTCTTATTTTATCGCTTGTTTTTACATTTAGTAGATGGTCTAGTAGAGAATAGAAGATGTCTAATATGGAAAAGTCTTGGAATAGTTCAAAGGTTATGTCTTCGTCTTTTGTTTCTAGGTCTTTTTGGAAGTCTTTTTTTTCTTCTTTTAGTAGTTCTTCTAGTAATTCTGGAGCCATTTCTAAAACTTCATCAGAATATAGAAATTTTAAATCTGGGATTTTATCAGTATTTAGCTCGTTTAAAATTTTTTGTTTTAGTTGTTTGTTCATAGGTTTTTTATAAAGTCATAAAATTCAAAGATGCTTATAATTTGTATTCAATCAAAGAAATCTTTTTGTAACAAGAAAGATTATTTTTTTTATTCTTTTTTTCTGAATTTAAATTATAACAAACTGCACAGCTAAACTCGATCTACAAAACATTCTCAATAATATTTATATAATCAACTAGAATATTTCTTAGAAGTTCTATAAAACTACATTTTCAAATCTTGGTAAGGCTATTTTTATTTATAAGTTTGTGAATCATACATAGTAAAAAAACTTCCGTTTTGTATCTGTCATTTATTTCAGATAGAAAAAATATTTCTTTAAAATATTCTATGTAATTGTATAGGCTTTGTATTCATATTTTTATATTTTGGGATTTTAATTCATTGAATACTTTTGGAAAACTAAATTCTTTAGTATTTGTTAAAACAACTTTCTTAAATAAATATTTCAAAACATATTCATTTTCTACTCAATATCTCTCAAGTAAATCTTTGTATAATACTATTTCAAAATATGTTTTTATTAGGTCTGTTTTATTTCTAGGGAATTTCGGGGTAGCTCAAATAGTATCAAAAAAAATTTTCATAGTTCAGATTTCTTTGATGTGTAGGCTTTTTTTCTTCTAATTTTAAAATAAAAATCATAAAATTAGAGGAAATATTTTTATATCATAAGTCTTCATCTAAATTGTGTGAAATTCAATATCAGCTTAGAAAATGTAATATTGAATAAATGTTAGAGAATTTTTAGTTCTGCACGTCAAAACAAAGGTTCTCTGTGGATAAATCAAAAAATTTCTAAAGTTTTTTTATGTCGAAATCTTCGAAAAAGCAGAAAAATCAAAAAAACTATATTTTCAAGTTCTATTTCTTTTTTTTCTATAAGCTTTTCAAGGATATAAAACATAAAGTATGTTTTTCATGCTCTTCTGGGTCAAATGAAGGTAATAATTTTTTGTATATTTAAAATCTCAAAAGGAAATTTTATCTCTCTTTTTTTAGGTTTCTTGCTTTCAAAATCAGCTTGAAAGTCTTTGATTATTTCTTTATACATTTTTGTTACAAGAAGAAATAAGCTAAATCTTTCTTATCTTACAAGAAACTTTATAAAAAATCAAGTTTTTTCTATACAATTTGTAGAGATGTTTTGTTAAAACATCTTTGAAATATTTAAAAGACACCATAAATGGAGGGCTAAGATTATATTTTATTTATGATAATTGCTTCATTTTTTTATCATTTCTAGTCTGTAGATTTGTTCTAAAATTACAAGTAGGGCTAGAGCATGTGGCATTGTTAGTTCTCATAGGTTGAGTTCTAGGTCTATATGTGGTTTTAGTTTTTCATAGTCTAGTCCATTTGCTCATCAGATTAGAAATATTATATTTGGGTGGTTTTGTTTTTTATTTTCTATAAGTTCAGAAAGTTTTTCTGTTGAAAAGCTTTCTCATTTTGGGTTTAGCACTATTTTGTATCAGTTTTCTTTTTCTAGTCTTTTTATAATTTCTTCTGTTTCTTTTTCTATAATGTTTCAGTTTTTTACTGGTTTTACTTTTATGATTTTACAACTTTTTCAAAGTCTTTTTTGGTATTCTGCTATTGGTATCTCAAAGTGCTTAAAACTATCTGCTGGTATATATATTTTTGTCATAGGGGATTTTTAAAAATTAATTTATTCTAAATTTTACTTTTTGTATCATATAATCTATAAACATCTTTTTTTCAAAAGTTTTTTCTATTTCATTTTTATTTTTTACTATTTGTTCATAATTAAGATTTGAAAAGTTATTTATTTCTTTATTTAAGGTTTCATCGTATTTTTTTAATTTTTTATAAAAATTACCAAGTATAAGATAAAAGTTTCCTTTATCTACTTTACCTTCTAGATTCCAGAAATCATAAGTATTGTCTAATTTGTTAAAAATATTTTCTATTTTTTTTAAAACAAGTTTATTTTCAATAGTACCAATTTTTTCTGGTATTCAAGAATTATGAACTTCATGATTAAATGATTCCTCAAAATCTATTTTATATTCCCTTGAACAATGTTCTTTGAGATTAGAATTTTTTAATACTTCAGTATTTGGATTAAATTTAGACCAAAAAACTAGTTTTCACTCTTCATTTTTATAAAGTAGTATTACTTCTAGAGTATTAACTTTCAGTTCTTGATTATTATAAGTTTCATATATTTTTGATAATTTTTGTTTTATTTCTTCTTTTTGTTTATAATAATCAAACTCAATGGGGAAGTTTCATATTTTATCAATCATAGTAATATTGGCTTTCTGAAAAGTTGATATACTAGAAAGGGCTTCTATATCTTCTAGAGATTTTATTGTGTGTACTTCATTTTTTCAACTAAAATATGTAGGAGAGATAGAATCAGATTGATATCAAGTATCTATATTTGTAGGTAATACAAGCATATAAATATCAGGATTATTCATAGCTGTCTCTATATCCATTTTCATATTATAATTTGCCTTTCAGTTATAAATATTATTACCACAAATTTCAGTACTTATTTTTATTTTTGATAAAATTTCTCAAAAATTTAGATGTGAGTTAATATTTTCAATTAAAACAGGTACTTTACTCTCAATGTCTTTTAAGTCAGAATTTAGTTTATTTGAATCTGTATATCTACTTTTTGCTACTTCAATTTCTTCTTTAAATTCTGAAGCCTTATTGTCATAGTTTTTATTTTTATAGTAGTTGTATTTTAGAATAGTTTCAAATAATAGTTTTTTCTTATTTATTCAACACATTGAAATCTCACAAGACTCTTCAGGAAATAGTGCATTAAATATATCTCATAACTCTTTATTATTTGTTATAGCATTTTGTAGATAAAAATCTCAACTTATAAATCAAGCTATATCTGGATTTGAAGTATAATAGTAGTTTCCTGTCGGAAAATAAAATACTTTTTTTCTAAAATCTTGGTTAACAGATTCTTGTGCATATGTTTGAGATAAAAACAATATGCTTATTAAGATTATTATAATTTTTTTCATATTTGAAAAAGTTAAAAATTAAATTTCTATTCCTATAGGGGATTTTTAAAAATTAAATTATATTTTTAGAGACAAAAGATTTTTTGTCTCTACGGTGGTTTTATATTAATATCTTATCAATTATTTTATGGTTTACTAAATCACCACTTTCTTTTGGAATTTTAAAAACTAGTTCTAGAATTTCTTTTATATTATATTTGTTTATTAATTTATTCAAACTAATATTTGCATCTTTTAACGATAGCAGTTTGGTTTTGCTTTCTATTTCTTGTTTTAGGTTTTTGGGGATATTTTTGTATTGCTTTTGTAACCAGAGTAGTGAGTCTAAATCTGAGTAGAAGTTTAAATCGGTGTCTAGTATGAACTGCTTGTCTATAGACACTTGATTTAAATACTTATATGTTTTTAGGTTGATTTCACTTGAGTTTTTAAGTATGTGGTTATAAATTTCTTTTAATTTTATTAGATTGTTTTTATCCCGTTTTTTTGTTGAGAATACTGGCATAAATGCAATATTTTTAAATTTGTTTTTCTTAATCTTTTCAAAGGTGTTTATGGAGTTTGATAAAAAATCTGGGTCATTTATGAAGTTTATATTTATTATGTCTGAGTATTTTGATAATAGAGCTGTGTTTAAAGATGATGAGTTTTTCTGTTTGCTATTTCAAAGGGCTAAAGCCCTCTGTTGACCAGCGGTATTTATTATATTATCTATTGATAAATATATTTTTACATTGTTTTCTTTAAAGTACTTTAATTTTTCTTCATCGAGTAGTAGTCCATTGGTTCAGATAGATAGTTTGTTTATATATTTTTTTGAATTATTTAAGAAGTATTTGAGTTTATTAAACTCAAGTAGTGGTTCTCCTCAAAAAAAGTTTATAGTGTAGTTTGCTGGGTTATTTTTTATGAAGTTTATAAATAAATCTAGGTCGCTAAAAGATAGTGATTTGTTTTTAAACTCTAAATCGCAATAGTTACATCTTTTGTTGCATTGGTTCGTTAGGATTAGTTCTATTAATATTTTTTGCATATTTTTCGAAATTATTAAAAATTACCAACCCAACAAATCATTCCACAACATCATCTTCCCTTAACTTCTTAAAAATATATCTTTTCCCCCATTTATTTTAATTTAAAAATTATAATTTCATATAAATCCTACACATCATTAAATTTTACATATATTTAAATTTTTTAAATACAAATATTTTCCTTTTCATTTACTCTTTCCTTAGTACTTAAAGGCTAATATATTTTTAGAGTACTTATTTGATGATGATATTTCTATACTTTTTTTGAAACCTGCTTTTTTTAGTAAAGATATAATATTTTTATAATCAGATGATCCCTTTTTTTAGCTAAACTCTTCTTAATTTAATTTTATTTTTGGATATTTCGAACTTAGAAAAGTCAAATGCTTGTTTTGATATATCTGATCAGCTTGATTTTATTCAATTTTGTTTTTTTATCTAAAATTTCAGCAGCCTATCCGGTGCTGCGGGCTAATGTCTGTGAGTTTTGGTTTAAAAGTGGGAAAATTTTGATAAGTGATTTATCATATATTTTGTTTGTCTTTCGCAAAATTTTTCATTTTGGAATAAAATTTTTTTTTCATAATTGTATTATGAAATTTACCCCAAATACTTTTTAATTTCATCTAAAAGCAATTCAAATTTAGTATAACCTGCTTTTTCGTTAAAGTGTCCTGCATTATTTATTTTCATTGGTTTCACTTCTAAGTTTTTTGCAAGTTCCTCTGCTTTTTCTTCTGAAATATATGGGTCATTGTCAGAATAATAGATGTGGAATTTTTCACAGTTGTTTTTGATTTTTTCCCAGTCAAATGTTCTATCTACAAAAGTTTTATTTACTTCATCGAAAATAGGATCTCATAATAGTGATATAAAACCTGCTATAGAAAAATATGCTTTTATGTTTGTATTTTCTTTTTCAAGTATATCTAGTAAGAATACTGGTCATAAACTATGTCCAACAAATATAGTGTCTTTGTTTATATGTTTTTTATAATTTTCAAAGATTTCTTTCCAATTTTCTAGAGTTTGATTTTCTGGTGTTGGAAATTTTGGTACATATACTTTGTGTCAAAGTTTTTCAAGCTCTGTTTTTAACCAAGGGAACCAATTTTCTTCTGGACATCCGTACGATCAATGGATTATAAATATATTTGTCATATTTGTATATTTAGGTAAATATTTTATATACTTGATTATATAGAAAAATTATTAGTGTCAAAAGTTTGAAAAAAAAGGAAAAGAAAATACTATTCTAGTAGATTAAATTGTACTAAGCTAATTTCCTATAGGAAATTAGTATAAGAAAATATATTATGAAAAAGATAATAGTGTTTACTGGAGAGATGAGAAGGGCTTTTGAATATGAGTTTCTAAAGCAAATTATAAAATATGATTGATATGAGATTGATTATTATGTGATGGATAAAAATCATGACTATTTTAATGGTGATGATAAGTTTTTTGATGGTTTTAATAGTATAAATTTTATTTTCAATTGTGAAAAGGCTGATATATGAACCAATAATATTGTGATGTTTTTTTATTTTATACCTTATGATGATTTATTTATAGACTTTAAAAGTGAAAATAGGTTTTGTTATATTTGAAATATTTATCCATATTCTATAGAGGGACAAAGAATTCTTTCTAAAAAAATAAAGCTAGAAATATATAATTTTTACTGAAATAATACTAAAAATACTGATATTCCTAAAATTCTTAAAAAATCTTTTCCTAAAACTAAAAAAATAAACTGTAAGAATATTTCTTTTCCTAGTTGAATAGCTGGGATGAATAATTTTGATTTTTGATTTGGTAATAGGTATATTTACGACATAATAATCACTCTTTGATGAGCGACAGATTTTGAAATGATAGATAGTGTGATAGATATTTTTAGTGATAAAAAGATTTTGATAGTTTGAAAGAATCATCCTAATTTTGAGGTTAAAAATAATCTGGAAATTATAAATTCTTGGAAGGAGTATAAAAATGTTTCTGTAATAGATATGGTAAATGAGAAGAGGTTGTTTATGCTTTTTAGATTGTCTAAGATTTGATTTTTGCCTTTTGGGAGGAATCATGATAGGCATATAACTAGGGTTTCAGATATGGTTTATATGTGAAAAATACTTTTTACTTCTAAAATAGATGCTACTTGGGATATTGAGAATGTTGTTTTTTGTAGGGGGAAGGATGATTTTATAAGAAAAATAAGGGATTGTTTGGATGGTGAATATTATAGGGATAAAGAGGTTTTTGAAAAAATTAGAAGGTATTATAATGATAATTTTAGGATGAGGATAATTTTGGATGAGGTTTTGGAGTAGAGGATTTATGTATGTATACTAATATTGAAAAATGTAAAGGTGGAAAAACTATGTTGATAGGCTGAGGTATAAAAAAATAGTTTATATTCTAAAATGAAATATTGCTCTTTTATTATATACATATTTTTTTGTAAAAAGTTAATTTATAATTATACTTCTTAAAACTTTTGAAATATAACTATAAATTAACTTCATTATTATGAATGTAAGAGTTAGTAATAGAATTAATCGTAATTCTCTAACATATTTAATAGAATCAGATTCTTTTAATCTTAATTGAATTCAGGATTATATATATGAAATAAAGGAGTCTGATATATCTTTAAAAGATTTGATTTTATCTAAAGAAACTAAAAATAAAATTATACAATTAATAGAAGAGTATAGGAACTCTTTTAAGTTAAAATCTTTTAATTGATTAAGTCCAATTAATAAGATTATTTTAGAGTGAGATTCATGATGTTGAAAAACTACCTCTGCATTAGCAATAGCATATGAATTAGATAAATGAATAATAATTGTTAATTTAAGTGAAATAGTATCATCAAAACTTTGAGAAACATCAAAAAATCTTAATAAAGTAATAAAATATGCTGAAGAAAATAATTATATTATATTTTTTGATGAGTTTGATAGTATATCTAAGCATAGGAATGATGAAAAAGAATTATGAGAGATGAAAAGGTTAGTTAATTCATTAATACAATTATTAGATTTTTCTTCTGAAAATATGTTAATTATTTGAGCTACAAATAATCTAAATAGCATTGATAATGCTATAATAAGAAGATTTGAAGAAATTGTAACATTTAAAAAACCTGATGAGAAAAGTATAATTAATTACATTGATATGTTGGAGTATAACTTTGAATGAAAAGTTAGTATAAGTAGATCGAAAAAGTTTATTGATTTATTTTTATGACATGATTTTTTTAAAATTAAAACAGTCATTAATAATTCAATAAAAAGAAAAATCTTAAAATCAAATGATGATTATATAAAAATAAATTCAAAAGATATTACTTTATAAAAATCTATTATGAAGAAAAAAAGCTTCTTTTATAAGTTTGATAAAAATAGGGATAGATTTAAATCTAGTAATCATAGTTTCTTTGCAGAAGAAGAAGATAAGGCTTTCAATAAACTAACAGCTCTTTTGGATAAAAAAGATGTAATAAAAGAATTAATCAATAAAACAGACTTTGAAGTAGAAGGTTATTATAAAGATAGAATCAATTATAAAAAAAATATATTAGAAAATAAAAGTTATTTAGATGGTGATAAAAATTATTTGCTAGATATAAATGAATATATATTTACTTTAAAATTTGGTAAGATTTTATCATATAATGACATTGAAAACCAATCTTTTATAAATATATTCTTCTTTTTCAAAAAATACTCAGAAAAATTATTATATTATAATTGATAGTAGAATTATGAAGAATCTTTGCTTGTATTATGTTTTATGGATGTAAAAAAAAAATTATGATATGAAAAAAACAGAAATTCTAATTTGAATAAAAAAAAAGATTGTGAACAAAAAAAATTTTATAAATCTTCCTATTGATTGTTGTTGCAATGTATTAAAGTAGATATACAAATATTCTAATTTATATCATTCACTTACTTTTTGAAATATAAAAAATACAAAAAATATAGTAAAAAAAATTTATTTGATATATAAAGAAATGAATGAATATTCTATACTATCAATAATAATAATTTAATAATAAAATATATTAGCTTCAAGAACTTTTAGGAGTAAAAATTATTAGAATTTCATGATATGATACTACAATAGAAATATTTTCAAAAAATAAGCAAGAAATACTATCTTCACTATTAAATCTTATTGAAAATGAAGTACTAATAATTAATGATATAATAAAGAATAATAATGATTATAAAGAAAATGGAACTATATTCTAGAAAAAATAACATTGATTCATATTCTAATATTTGAAGTGTTAAGTGATATCAGTTAAGGTTAAAAGATAAGAAGAAACCTGATTTTATAGATTATTGAGAAAATATAGTTTTTGATTGAGTTTCATGGAATAAATGATATTGAACAAGTTTTTCAGCTCCACTTATATCAAATAAGTCAGTTAAAATATTAAATATATATCCTAATATTTCAACTAATACTGTTAAATGACTATTAATCAATTATTCTAGTATTGAAAAGTTTAGCGATAATTGATACAGAAGGTGAATACAAGAAAGGCATATTTGAAGATGAAATATTGAAATATGATGATTATTGGATGATGATAACAATGATACTATAAATATAGTAATAGAAGATTATATTTCAAATAATGAAAAAAAGGAATATCCTATTAAATTACCTGAAGTAGAAGGAAACAGTATTATATGAATTAATAGAAGTATATCATATAATCCACCTGTTGATCAAAATTATCATCTTAAATATTGTAAATTCTGTGTATCTTCAAAGATGTGGTCAAATTACTATGAGACTAAAAAACAAGATTTTTTTGACACTACAAAAGATAAAGATCAGGCTTATAACGAGTTTAGTACATGGAAAAAGGAAAGGGTTAATGATAAGTATACTAGACCATTAAATTGGGTGAATTATTTTTGAAATAATCACTTTTGGGCTTCTAATTCATATAGATTTAATTTGTTGAATAAAGATTTATATGATGAATTAAAGGATTGAGTTGTAATAGAAATTGAATGACATACTAGAAACAATTTTTCTTTTACTCAAAAATTCTCACTAGTTATAACTATAGATATAACTAGTATTTCTAATAAAGAAAAATTTATTGATGATTTTTATAAAGTGAATAATGATATATCTATAAAAAGAGCAAGAATTCCTTGAAATTAGTAATGAAATTAGAGTTGATGTTGAAAGCTTTTAAATATATTACTTTAATTTTCAAAGTTATAAATCAAAACAAAAAACTAAATTTTCTGAAAATCACTAAATAAGCCAAACCTTCTACTTTTCCTAAAACCACCTTAATCCTAACTAATAATGAAATAAAAGAAAATATTCTTGTGAACAAAAGTCAAAAGCCAAAAGCCTTAAAATAACCTTTCCCCATGAAACACATAGAAATAAACATATGAAAAGCCTGTAACAACAAATGCAGATTTTGTATGAGTTCTAAATATGCTATAGATAAAGTATGAGAAACTTTCTGACTAGTAGATTTTAGAGAAATAAAAAAAGAAATAATTAAATACTCTGAAAAATGATATAAGTCTATTTGATTTATATGAGGGGAAATATCAATTCATCCAAATATCTATGAAATAGTATCAGAATCAAGAAAAGCTTGATTTGAAAAAGTAAACATAGTAACAAATGGGATGCTTTTTTCTGACTATAAAAAAGCAGAAAAATTAATAAAATCATGAGCAACAAGAGTAAATATGTCTGTGCATTCACATTTAAAAGAAACAGAAGATTATCTTACACAAATAAAGTGATGATTTGAAAAAAAACTAAAAGCAATAGATAATTTTAATGATTTATATAAAAAATGATTGCTAAAATCAAAGCTATCAATAAATATAGTACTAAATGGTTTAAATTATAAAAATATAGTGGAGACTTGTTTGTATTTTTATAAAGCAAAAAAAATAGATGATATAAGAATAAATTTCTTGTGGAGCAGATTCATAGAAACAGAAAAAGACAAAAAAGATTTATCTATAAAATACTCAGATATTTTAGAAGTTTTGAAAAAGTTAATTTATATTTCATTAAAATATGATATAAGAATAACTTTTGACTCTATTCCCCCTTGCATTTTTTATAAAGTGGATAGTATAAATTATAAAAAAATTATTGAAAAGTTTTTATGAGAAGATTTTGATTATATAGATGAGGTTTCAAATATTAATAAAAATAATAATTTTAATTGGAAAGAGCAGAAGTTCAGTGAATTAAAAAGAAAAATGAAAACTTGTGAAAAATGTGTTTATAATGATAAATGTGAATGAATTCGGAAAGAGTATTTGGATGATTATGGTGAGGAAGAGTTTAGAAAGATAAAATAGTTTTGTGGCACAAGACTATTTCATACAAAACTATATTATGTTAATATTTTAAGAAGAATCTTTTGTAGAGTTTTTTTTGTTAAAACATATTAAATAAGCCTATTGGTATTAATTTAAAATAAAATGAAATACAACATAATATTAAACATCACTACAAATTGCAATTATAATTGTTCTTACTGTAATGTAGTGAAAGACCATAAAAATATATCTAAAGAGAACCTAGACAATATAATAAGTTTTATAGACAAAAATACAGAAGAGATAAAAAGTCTAAAATTTTTTTGATGAGAACCTCTATTAGCTTTTAATGAAGTCAAATACCTAGTAGACATCACATACGAAAATATTTGAAACAACTACGAAATAGTAACAAATACCTCTCTCATAAATGATGAAATATGAGATTATTTTAAAAAATATTTTAAAAATATTTATTTTTCAGTAGATACAGAAAATATTTTTAATTATACTAAGGTGTCAGATTTTATAGAAAAATATTCTTTAAAAGAAAAGCTTTATTTTAATGTAATTTTTCAGCCCTGAAAAAAGCAAAATACTTTAAAAATATTTAATAGATTATATAATCTATGATTTAAGAACTTTAATATTTTACCAGTATATTACACAAAGGTTTGGCAGAAAGAAGATTTGCTTAATTTTTCTAAAATTATGAAAAATATATTAGATTTAACAAAAGAAGATAATAGACTAAAACTTGTTTGATTTCAAGAAAATGCTTGAAAAAAAATCTCTCTTGTGAATGATTCAGTTTTTATTGATGTTGATAGCAAGGTTTACTATTCAGATATTGTTTCTACATTTGCTTGAAAAGATTTTAAAGATAAATTATTTTTATGAAATATTTATGATTTGAAACTTTCTGATATTGATTATACTAAGTGCAAAAATAAGCAGGAAATAATTAGTAAAATAGAGGAAAAAACTTATACTGAGATAGTATGACAAAAAGAACTTCATAAAATTATGGATTATTTTTCTGAGTATTTGAACCACTAAATTTTATTAATAGACCTGTTTAAAATTAAGTAAATAATGTAATTAAAATTTATAGATTTGAACTTTAGTAAAAATTATGTGCTTTTTCATCTAGAAATTTTCCAACTACAAAACTACTACTCCAAGCCCATTGAAGATTAAAACCTCAAGTTTTTCAAGTTACATCAACAATTTCTCAAGTAAAAAATAATCATTTATGTTTTTTGGATTGCATATTATTATCTAGCTCATCTAAATTAATTCATCAAGTTGTAATTTTAGCTTCTTTCCACCCCCTTAAGGAGTGTAAGTCTAAAATTATTTTTTCTGAATTTCAAGAATCTAAATCAAAGAAATTAATCACCTTTTTTGCTAAGTTATTTAAATCAAATTCTATTTCAACCACTAAATTATCTCTCAAATATTTTTCAAAATCTATGTTTTTATCCAGAGTTCATAAATACTCTCAGATTGCAACACTTATATTAAAAACAATAGGTCCACTAAGTCAGAAATGTGTGAATAACATTGATCATTTTTCAGAGTGAATAATTCTAGGTTTTTTATTTTTAGAAGTTTTATCAATCAAACTAATTTTTGTTTCACAGCTTATTCAAGATAAAGAACTTAAGTCTTTTTTGATAGTTATTCAACAAAGTCATGGGAAAGTAGGAATTATATCTATTCAAAAACTTTTTGCAAAATTATAACCATCTCATGATGTTCAAACTTGAAAAAAACTTTTTCAACCTGATGAAATTATTACATTTTTAGTTTTATATATTTTATCATTTATTAATTTTATTTCAAAACAAGGAAAATCGGAATTTGTTGATATAGGTTTTATTTCAATAACTTCACTATTTAGTCTAATTTCACAATTATTTTCTCTAGTTTTTCTTAGAAATAAATCAAGAATTTCAGTACTATTTCAGCTACTTAAAATCATTCTTCAGTTATCCTCTTCTACAAGTTCTATAAAATTTTCACTACAAAATCATATAAAATCCCATTGATTGTATTTTGAAAAAATACTTTTTAGAAATTTCTTATTTTGTGAAAAATATGAGTTATCAGTATCTATATCAATATTAGTCACATTTGCTCTTTCTCAACCTGATAATAAAACTTTCGCTCAGGGTTTTCAAGTTTTTTCTAGTATTAGTTTTTTCAACTTATTATCTAAACAAATTCCTGAAAACAATCCAGAAGCTCATGCTCAGATAATAATTACATCATATATCATAAAACTATCTTAATATTTTAAATTGATTTTTCTGTATACCTCTAAGATTTTTGCAAAGATTTTAAAACCCTAATTTTGTGATTGTTTTTTTCAAAAGTTCACTTATATATGTTTTTTCATGATTGAGTAAATTATTTATTTCTAAAAGTAGTGATACTGAGTCTAAGCTTACTTTCTTAGTTACTGTTTCGCAATCTTCGATTTCATTTCTTATATTTTTATTTCTAAACTTTATTAGTTTTATGTTTTTTATGAGTTTCACATTTTTAGATATTGGATTAGATGTAGCAAAGAAATCTTTTATGAAATTATTTTTTCATCATCCTAAGATAACAAAATCTGAAGGGCATATTCTATTTTTTACTATTTCTTTTATTCATATGCTGAGCATATTTCCCCAAAGTTCTATAAATTCTTTTTTTTCTTTTAGGTAAATATTATTGTTTAGATTGTTTATTATATTTATTTTTGTGTCTTTTACATTTTTAGAGATTATTTTTACTAGGTCATTTATTCATATTAACATTTTTGATACTCCTATTATTTCATTGTCTTTTTTAATTGTGACATAAGTTATGTTTGCTCATATATTTACTATTACTAAATCATTTTGAGGAAAAACTTTTGCTATAGAGTATTCTGTCGGAATTATTTTTATTATTTTTTTATTTATTGCATTTCAGATGTAGTTTATAAGATTGTATTTACTTATTGGTATGAATATATTTAAAAATGATATATTTATATTTTTTCATACTTTTCATATTATCACTTTTTCTTTGTTTTTATCTAGGTCCATTTTTACTATATTTCATATTATTAGTTTTAGTTCTTCCTTTTTAAATCATGATATTTGTTTTATGTTTTGTGTGGTTCTTCTGAGTGCTATTTCTTCTGATTCTTCTAGAATCTTTTCTAGTTCTTTTTTATTTATTGGTTCTATACTATCTTTTCTTTTTAGGTTTATTTTTTTTGATGAGAAATACAGCTCTGAGAAGGGAAAGCTTATTACTATTTTTCTCACTTTTTTTCATGCACTGAGTTCGGCTTTCTCCATAGCCGTTTTTATATTTTCTGTTAGTAGTTTCATATCCTCACATTCTCCGTTTGTGAAACAGTTTATTCATTGTCTTTTTTCTCAGTATCATAGTAGTGTTATTTTGTTATTTTTGAAGCTACATACACATACTCTTACTTTGTAGCTTCATATATCTACAACAGCTAGTATTTTTGATAGTATATCTTTTCTTATAAAGGGCATTTTTATTTATTTAGAAAAATAATGTAATATAGTATTTTATTTCATTAGGTCTAGATATTGAATTTCTATAATTTTCCAGTTTGGGTCTTTTTCTTTTAGTAGTTCTAGTACTCACTTAAAGTGCATAAGTCAGTAAGTGATTATTATTTTGTCGTATTTTGTTTTTTCTATTTCATTTACTAGATTTATGTTTCTATCTTCTAGTATTACATCAAATAGGTCTGTGTTTTGCAATTTTGTTAGGCTAGTTGCTACTTTATCATTTTTTACTATAAAGCTTATTATGGATTTATTTATATATCTTAATATTGTTAATTGTTTAGGATTTAGTTCTGCCAAGATTTTTATTACTTCTTTATTTACATCCATTATTTTTCATTTTTCCCCTTTTTTTTCTTCTTCTTTTGGTATTTGATTATTTTTTAGTTTTTTTGTCTTTTGTTTGGAAAATATTTTATTTTCATATATTTCCATTATTTCATCTATACTTAGATCGACATTGAAGTCCAGACTATTTACTATTGAGAAAAAGTCTTGGTTTTCTTGGTGTACTATTCCATATAGCTTGGAAATGTTTTTATATAAATCTTTGTCAAAATTCATTCATAGTGCTTCATCGAATTTTTCTTCATTTTTTTGTTTTCATGGTTTGACTCATTCAAAAAACAGAACAAATCATTGATTTTTATACTTTTCTATATTTTTTTTAACTTTGTCATAGAAGTTTTGACTTCATATATGACTCATGGATTGAAATATAATTATTTTGTCTCAGTTTGATATTGTGTAAACGGGGATTTTTGCTGGTTTTATATTGTTTTGGTAATATGCAAAGCTTCATATTAGTAGTATTAAAACACTTAGTAATAAACTGAGTTTATGAAAAAATATTTTAGAAAATTCTTCTATTCTTAGGCTTTCTTTATTTCTATATTTTTTCCGTAATATATAAATACCATATGATATTAAATTATATATTATTAAATATACTATAGTTTCAAGAATTGATATAATTCATGATATATATGTTATTAACATTAGATATATTAATAATAGAGTGTAACTGAAAATATACTTTTTTTTCATAGTAGTCAGTAATATATTAATTTGTCAAAAAGTTATTGCTATATAAAAGGATAATAAATTTTTGTATTTTTACTAATTTATGTATAATTTAATTAAAGTAAACTTTTAATTTGAATAATTTATTATGAAAAAATTAGTATTGTTTTTATTAACTTCTGTATCTTTATTTTTTAGTTTTCATATAGAAGGGACTTCAGCTTCTTTTAATTATACTATTTATGACTCGGGAGCTTCTATATTTGAAGGCGGTTGAGGAGAAAGAACTTTATATTGTAATGGTTGAGAATGTTTATGAATAGAGGAATGAATAGAAGAAATGTATGGGCAAGTTAATTGAGTAGTGAGAGATAAAGGGGCTTCCCAGTATATACAAGATGTTATGATATATATAATATCGTTCATTTCAATAATAGCAGTTATTTATATGATATATGCTTGATTTGTAATACTTACTTCGGCTTGAGATGATGAAAAGATAAAGAAAACTAAGCAGATTATAATTTATGTTATTGTTGGTATTATTATTATATGGATGGCTTGGTCAATATATCTTTTTGTTGTAAATATTCTGGGTGGGGAAAATGGTTCTAATTGTGATTATTGTTATTCTTTGCCTAATTGAGAACAGAAAAATAGGTGTCTGAGTAACTATAATTGTATTGATTTATAATTATTAAATAAAATATTTTATGTCTACAAATAAAAAGAGTTATAAGAATATTTGGTGAAATGCTTTTTATTACATTTTTTCAATATTTTTAGCTATGTTGTGTTTTACTGTTGTACTTTATTCTTATAATAATAAGGCAGAGGAAGATAATAAAACCTTAAAAAATAAGTTAGATTTAGTGGAAAAGTCTATTTCTAGTTTAGAAGGTAAGGAAGAAATTAAGGTATATAAAAAATATGATGATAATAGAGATTATTTTGATTTGCTTTTAATAAAATCGGATGTTTCAAGATTTATGGATCATATAGAAACAATTCTTTCTGATAATAATTTAAATTTTGAGGGATTTAATTATTCTGATGGTAAAATATCTGTTTGAGTTATTTCCAAGAGTGATACAAAAGATAAAATGTATAATGATGCTTATAAAACAAAACTGGATTATGTTAAGGCTCATGATTTTATAGATTGGTATAAATCTTATAAATCCGCTATTTTTAATATGAAAGATGTAAATAAATTTATTAGCTGAGATGATGTGAGGTTTAATGTTATATTTGAACTTAAGTGAGGTTTATAGAATTTTCGTTTTGAGAAAAAAAATTTAATAAATAAAAATATTTTATGAAACTAAAAAGAATCAAGGTTAGGTCTATTTTGTATATTTTTTCAGCATTATCTTTTTTAATTTTGCTTCCTTTTACAAGTTATTATTATTCATCTTTGCAAGAGAGTCTTAGAGAAAGAGAAGAGTATAGCGACAAACTTGAGAAAAAAAGTAAACAGTTGAAAAAGTTAAATGAGATGGAAAGTAATATAGAAAAAGATAAAGATGTTTCTAGTTATATTAAAAAGCTTTCAAGCTCTTTTGATAGAGAAAAATTACTGAAGTATTTTTATAATTTTGTAGAAAAAAATAGTTCATCTGAAAATATGATAAAAGTTAAATGAATATCTTTCTATGAGTTATGAAAAAGTGATTTATGATTTTCTCAGTGAGAAATAAGGCTTAGAATGTACTTTGGAAATAAAAATGCTATGAAGACTTTCTTAAACTTTATTGTTAGTAAAGATTCTGATTATATATTCTTTCTAGATAATTTTTCTTATCCTGATTTTGGTAATGAGAGTTTAGAGAAGAGGGGCTTTGATATGAATATTAGTTTAAAAATTTACTATAAATAAATTATGTTTCAAGATAAATCAAGAGGAAAAGGAAATTATATTTTAAAAGAGATATCTTTGAGGGATAAAGCAAAATTTTATGGTGGCTTATCTTCTCTTATAGATTCTGGTTTAGATTTATTAGAGGCTATTTTAGTTTTGCAAGAAAAAACAGATAATAAGCATTTGAGGTATAAGTTATATGATTTAATTACATATATAAAGTCTGGTGATAGCTTTTTTATAGCTATAAAAAAGTTACCAGATGTTTTTAGTTCTATGGAAATCTCTATGATAGGGGCATGAGAAAAGAAAAAGAAATTATCTATTGTTTTAGATTTATTGGCAGATAGGTTTAATAAAGGCTCCAAGCTTGATTTGAAAATAAAGCAAGTTACAAGTTTTCCTTTTATTTTATTGTTTTCTTTATTTTTTTCTTTGATAGGAGTTTTTATTTATATTATACCCAGTATAATATCTTCTTTTGAATGAAAAGGTATCCTTGCTAGTTCTTTAATTTTTGTTTCTAGTTTTTTTCAATCATGGATTATCGTTATTGTTCCTATACTCTTATTGTTTATAGCTTTTGCCTTTTACTATAAAAATACTGAAAATTGATCAGGGAATATTGCTCGTATAATTTTATCTTTACCGTTCTTATGAAATATTTATAGGAAATATATATTGTATTTTGCTGTTGTGGATTTATGAAATTGTTTGGATTTATGAATATGATTAGAAAAATCTTTTGGATTACTTTGATGAATGGTTGATAATGTTTTATATAAATTGATTTTTTATGATGTTTCTTCTGGGGTGTGAGATTGAGAATCTATTTCCGATATTTTTAAAAGTGTAGATGAGGATAATGATTTTTTTCCTGCTGATTTTGTTGAGATTTTTTCTTCTTGAGATGACGGGAAATTTCTGGCTAAAATTTGTAAAAAAGTGTCAAAACAATATTCTCTTGATGTTGATGATAGTTTATTAGAATTTTCAAATAAAATAGGTACTACGGTTATAATAGTTTTGTGAATTGTATTTTTATGGTTTGGTTTTTCTGTTTTTTCTAGTATACTGGGGACTATAGATTTAACTTCTATGTAAATTATGTAATAAATATTATTTATGAAATTTAAGCCTTGATTATCTAGTGTGCAGATTGTTTTTTGAATTTCGTTATTTTCTTTTTTTCTTGTTATTATACTTGTTTTAGTATTTTATGGATTGAGACTAAATCAGTATAATAAAGATGAAATTATTGCTATGAATTTAGCAAGGGAGCAAATAGAGTTATTTAAAAATATAAGAGATTCTAACTATGAGAAAACTCAAAAATTTAATCAAATAAATCCTGATAGTGATAACTATAATAAAGTATTTGAGATAGGAAAATATTATAAAATAGAAAATAATTTTTTAGAAGAAAAAGCTTTTCCTATAAAGGTTGAAGAAATAAACAATTTTTCAAAATGAAAAAATTATTTAAGTTCAAAAATGCTTGATTATAAACTTTGCTTGGATTCTAATAATAGTTATGTTTATGATTGTAGTTGAAATAATAGAGATACTTATTTTTATAAATATATAAAGATTGATAAATTAAGTCATTCGTCTGGCAAAATTGATGAAGTCTTAGATGATGCTTATACAGTAACCTCTAAGGTTATATGGAATAACGGAGGGTATTATGAAACTGAGGTTAGAACTATAGTTACAGATTGGAGAAATTTGTAATAATCGATTAAGATTAATTTTTAGTGTTATGGCAAATATTTGATATATACAAGTAAATAGGTTTTGTAATAACAAATGTCACTTTTGTAGTAATCCTTCAACGGGAGATAGCATTTCATTTGAAAGATGAAAAGAACTTATTGATGATTTCAAGGGAAGAGAATATTCATGAATAATATTTACAGGATGAGAACCCACTTTGTCTGCTGATTTAGAGAACTGGATAAGCTATTCAAATAGTGTATGAATGAATTGTAGGATAATTTCTAATGGAACATTGTGTGCTAATTTTGAGTACATAAAAAAACTAAAAGGTTCTGGATTAAATTTAGTTCATTTTTCTTTGTATTCATATGTTGAGAAAATTCATGATTTCTTGACTGCTACACCATGAAGTTATAAGAAATTATTACAGGCTATACAAAATGCTTTGAAACTTTGAATTACTGTTCAGTTAAATTGTGTAATAAATAAGTATAATCAAAATCATTTAGATAAAACAGTAAAGTTTGTAGTAAAAAATTTTCCTCAAATAAATCATTTTGTTTGGAATAATCTAGATCCAGAGATGATGAGGAAAACTCAAATAGCAAATTCAACACTTCCAGATTTTGATATTGCATGAAAGTCTCTAGTAAAGGCTTTGTCTTTTTTAGAGAACAAATGAAAAACTTTTAGAGTCGAGAGATTTCCTCTTTGTTTTATGAGATGATTTGAATTTGCTTCTACAGAGACTAGAAAGATTGTAAAAGATGAGGAAAGGATTGTACACTTTTTGGATTTTAGAGAAATGGTTAGGCAACAGGCTTGATATTGGGAGCATGATAAGTTAGAGGATTGTAGTGGTTGTGATTTAAAAAGTATCTGTGCAGGAGTTTATGAGTATGACAAGTTTTATAACTATGTAGAAGTTAAAGTTCAAAAGTTGGGAAAATATGAGAGGTGAGAAATAGTTAAGAGAATAAAGGTAAAATAATAATAAAAAAAAAAATAATTATAAGATTTTTTCTTATAATTATTTTTTTTACTTTTACAAAACTTTTATTTGCATACCTAATTGTAGTCTCCTTCTTCTGACAAGAGGAGAAATTTTAGAGAAAGATTTACTATTTTACTTAGAAGAGTCTGTTTTTTCTTCTTTAGAAAGTTTCTCACATTCTGACATTTCTACAATCTTTGTTTCTTTATAACAATTGCTTTTATCTTTTGAATATTTATTATCTATTATTTCAAAACTTTTAGGGTCTACTTTTTCCATTTTAGCTAGACTGAACTTACTTGGATTTCAATATTCTGCTGAGTCTCTATAAATTCCATTTTTATCTTTTAAATAAACAGTTTGTACTCATTGTTTTTCTAGGATTTCAACAGAAGCTGGATCCATTCATTTTATTTTTTGTCAAATACGATAAACTCACCAATTAGTTTTAGCATAAACTCCTTTTATAGCAGTAAAGGTTTTATTATCTATTGCTTTTGGTAATTTTGCAGAACCAAAATATATATTATTCTTATCTTTTGCATAGTATTCGTTTAATGGAGTGAAGCTACTAATATCAGCTTCTGTTACTTCTTTTGTCATAAAGTAAGCTTTATTTTCAGCTTTTGCATAAAAGTCATTTAATACTTCTAATCCTTTTATAAGATTTACTTTTTTTTGTAGGCTGTAGGTGTTGTTTTTATCTTTGGCATAAGTTCATTTTATAATTTCAAATGTTTTTATGTCTTCAACTTCTATTTTTTCCATTTCATTTCCTGTTGTATCTAGTGCATAGATATTTTCATTATCTTTTCCGTAGTATTTGTTCAAGTTTTCAAAGCTTTCTGGGTTAGCATCTTTTACTTTTTGGTCTTTGTAGTATACACTTTTTTCGTCTTTTTTTATGTTATTATTTTCTGTTGTGGTTTCTTCTTTTTTCCCACAAGATGTCATAATTAGAACTAGTACTAGTATTAGAACATTTATATATTTCATAGAGAAAATATTATAAAAATAAAAAATTACGAGGGCATTATAAAGCAAAATATTTTTCTTTCAAGTTTATTTTTGATTATATCCGTAGAGAGTATAATACATTTTGTGCATCGTTGGAAATATCCAATGAATAAAGTTTTTGGAGTTTATTTAATTTTCTCATGTTTTAGAATTTTTCCATCCCAAGAATCAGAGTCAAAGTAAAATATATATTCTAAATTTGTTTCTCAGTTTAAGATTCTTGGTAGCCAATGAATGTCATCTACCCACATTTTATCGTATGGTATTTTATCTACTGGAAACCAAAAAGGTCTTATTTCTTCCGTTTCTATTATTTTTCAAGAATAATCTGAAATTTTAAATAGATGGACTGTAATGTTTTTGTTTTTTCACTCTTCAAATTGAAAGTGTAGTATTCCTACTTTTTCTTTCTCGGTTATAGTGACTCATATTTCTTCTTTAGTTTCCCTTATAATACATTCTTCTATACTTTCATTGGGTTCTGTTTTTCATCAGATTCCGTTTAATACTCATTTTGCAAATCATCTCTTTTTTTCTCAAAGAAATATTTTTCAGTCTTTTATTATTAGTCAAAGTGTTGTTTGTAGCATAAGATTATTTTATAAAAATAAATATTATAATTTTTAGTTATATTCTGCTAGTTCTAGAATTATATCATCAGGTCAAGTAAAATAACAGAGTTTTTTAGAACCATTGTAAACTTGCAATTCAGAAGAAAAATTCACTCATTTTTCTTTTAACTCTTTGTACATTTTTTCAATTTCTTTTACCTCAAAAGCTATATGACGAAAACCAATTTGATTTGCTAAAGATATTTTATCATCTTTATCTCAAATAGGGTTATAGTACTGTATAAGCTCCAAACTAGTTTCTGTATTTGGTATAACAAGCTTTGAATATTTAGCTTTTACATCTTTCATATTCACAACATTATCAATCCGTTCTCCTTCAAGAACTGATTCTGTTTCTAACTTAAAACCAAGCAAATCTATAAAAAACTTTTTTGCTTTTTCTATATCTATAACAGATATATTTATATGGTCTATTTTTTTTAGCATTTTTTTTTATTTTTAAGAATTAAAATAAAATATTTGTAGCTCCTTTCCTTTCGTGTGAAAGGAAGGGATTCAGGGATGGATTATTAATAAAATCTCCCCCTTTCCAACAATTCCCCATACAACCTCTCCACAAAAAAGAGCAATCCCCTAAATCACATATATGGTCTATTCAGCAAAAAATGAGTATCAAAAGAAGGAAAACCAAACTCCAATTTAGGTCACTCAAAAAAATCCATATTAAACTCTGAGTTTCATATAATAAAATCTAACTTTTCCCCTCACAAATCCCCCTCTATAGGATTGTTCACTCAAGTATAACTATAAAACCTAATATTATTCATCCCTAAAAAATTTCAAATATCAACTATTCACGACTCCAAAAAAGGATCTCAAGCATATACATAATTTTTATTTAAAAACACCTTTTCATCAAGTAAATCAACCTTCTGTTTTACAAAAGACAATTCTTTTGAAATTACCCCACTCACAAATTCACCTGAAATTCATAACTTTTCTCAAACCTCCTTCACAAAATTCACAGTATCTTTTATTCAAAAAGGCACATCAAGTTCTATAAAATCAATTCACAACCTCTTAGATAAAACCTTAGAAGCATATTTTCAATATGGGAAAGATATAATCAGCTCAGAATCTTCAATTTTACTCAAGTCTTTATAATTTCATCAATCAAGCCAAAAAGAATTCACTTCAACTCAAAGTAATCATAAAATTCTTTTTATCTCCTCAATATTTCCCAAACAATCTCATTCCCTTCTATCAAATAAATATCATACAATAGAAACACTTAACTTTTTCTTTTTTATAGTTTTATCAAGTTTTATAGACTTTGCTAACTCTCTTAAAAATATAGCATATCAATCTAACCGAAATTTATCAGTAAAAGAATTAATAAAGATAAAATCTTTATTAAGCTTTTTTTGTAAATATATTCATACTGTACAGCTAGTAATCAAGTCACTGGCATACAAGTCACAAATCATATATTAAATTTATCATTTTGCTCTATAAGTCTAAGCTTTCTCTCTATATCTTCATCATAGCCTCTAATCATTTTATTTGGCATAACACCAGAAAAATAGAGCTTAGTATCAATACTAGCATCTTTAAGTTCAGAATTTAAATCATGAGTTTTATGAAGTATATCAGATTTATAGTAAATACAATCAGGTCAATCAACAAACAAAGCAGAATCCTTTATGGCATTTACTCACATAAAAACCCCAACCAAAAAAGAACCTCAAAATTTCTGTGAATATTTATCTATTATATTTATCATTTAAATCTAACTAAAAAATTGATATTACTAACTTTACTATGTTTTTAAAATTTAATTTTATTATTGAAGTTTGCCTGAATCCCAATCTTTGATTGGTTAAGTTTCTAAGATAATTAAATTAATTTTTAAAAACTATATTTCCTCAACAATAAGAACTATACAATTACACTAATCTTTTTTCAAAAACTTGTGCTAGATAATTTTTCTATATACTTTCAAACATTTTCCATAAAATAAGGTTTATGCTGATCCTGAATAAATCAAACTATATAATATCATAAAGCCATCATTCCAGCATTTCAAAAACTTTCAGGAACTTCTATATCCAAAACATCATTTTCAAAAATAGTAGATTTACCAGAAAAATTTACTAAAAGCTCAGTTTTTGAAGGAACCAAAGTCACAGCATGCATCATATCCTCTTCTGTTCTAATATCTCTTGCTATATTCCTTCCAAAAAGCTCCATAAACTTTCTATCAAACATTTCTAAATGATTACAAAATTTAGTAGGCACAGAAAACACAAAACCATTATAATTAGAAAAATCAAAATTCTTTAGCTTAGGCTCAATATAATTAACCAGATAATCATAAATATCCTCGGGTTTTTCTCAGCTTTGTGTAAACATCCATCACATATAAGTAGAAGTATTATATGTATAGGGTTCTAGATTAGTAGGAGTAACTATAATGTTTTTCTCTCAAATAAGATCCTTAGTAGGACAATCAGAGTTACAAGTCAAAAGCTCTACTTCCAAATCAGTAGTTTCCAAAATTTCCTTAGCCATTATATATGAATGCTTACTTCCAGAAGCACTCAGCACAGTAACTCAATCTACTCAAGGCTTTTTTATAGCATCTCTAAAAGTACTTTCATTTGCAATAATCACATCATCCTTAGCAAATATTATTTTTCATGTTACTATAGCATTTCAAGAGCCTATAACCACTCTTTTTTTGAAGTCTTTTAATTTTATTTCGCTTAAATTTTGAGTTCCAAATAATTCTAATGCTCATAAAACAGCTTCTTTCATAGAGCATAAATTATTTTCTGTTTGATTTTCTAATTTGTCTATATTTTCAGTATTCATATTGATTTTTTTTATGAAGCAAAGTATTTTCATAACACAAAGACAAAAAATTTTTTGTCTCTACTGATTTGCAGAAATATAGCTTCTTTCCCCTGAGAAGATGAGAGAATTTAGAGAGAGGTTTTTCTATTTTCCGAAACTAAAACATAGCCTCCTTCCTTTCATATGAAAGGAAGGAATTTAGAATAGATTATTATATTCCCTACTGTTCTATTTCTTTTCAAATTCTCTTCAACAAAACATTTCACTTATCTAGTTCTCCAGCCGAAATAAGAGCCATAGCTAAATCTTCAGTAATAAGTACATCCTCAGGAGATATATTAAGAGCCCTTTTCAATATACTAATTCACTTCTCAGTTTCTCATTTCATATTATATGCCCATCATAAATTCCTCAATACCTCAGAATTATTTCACATATTGCTATTAGATTTCAACAAAAATTTTATGGCCTCATCTACTTTAGATTTAGAGAGCATTATAAATCATTTTAAATAATTTCATGTTGGAGAATTTTTATTTATTTTAAGGGCAAAATTTACTGATTTCTCAGCCTTTACTATTTCATCTTGATACAGATAAATATCAGCTAGTTCTTCGTATAATCTATGTTCTTTATGATATTTAGGTATATTTTGTTCTAATATTTCTATCGCTTCCTCAAAATTTTGTTCTTGTTTTAGTATTTCTATATCTTCTATCAGACTTTGTATATAATCCATTTTTATATTTTATTAAACAAATAGTTAAACAAAGACATTTTAAACAAAATTAAAAAATATCAAGAAGAAAACACAAAAAAAAAGCAGTACCCTTGGGTACTGCTTTTTTTATTTTCTATATTATTCTTCTCCAGAAATAAAATCCACAAAATCTTTAGCTGTTTCAAAATTAAGATATACAGAAGCATACCTAACATAAGCCACTTCATCAAAATCTGCCAAAGAATTCAATACATCTTTTCAAATTCTTCTACTCGTTATTCACTTTTTATTAGAAGCCCAAGAATTTTCCAGAACTGATATCATTTTTTCCAGTTTAGAAAAATCTATATCTCTTTTATTACAGGCTTTTAATATACTTCATTCTAATTTTTCTTTGTCATAAATTTCTTTTCTTCAATCACTTTTTGCTACCATAAATTTCACAAATTCCATCTTTTCATAGGTAGTAAACCTATGCTCACATCTATCACACTCTCTTCTCCTTCTTATTGACTTACCATCATCCACAAGCCTAGAGTCAATAACCTTAGTATCTAAGTTTTTACATTTTTGGCAATACATGGCAATATTTAATTAATACAAGTAGGGGCAATCCCTTGTGGTTGCCCTAAAAATAATCTAATTTCTTATCCCAACATTCTCCACATAACCACTAGAAACCTCTCTAAATTCCTTTAACTCACTTCATGTAAAACTCCTTCATTTAAAATCTCTCACAAGAGTATTTCAGCTCTTGTAATTTTGTAAATAATAATTTTTAGCTCCAATTATACTTTTTGAAATATCTTTTATATCTTCAGATGTATGCATTCACTTTACTATTGTTGTTCTAAATTCGTAGTTTATTCAAGAGTTTAGGATTAGTTTCATACTCTCCTCTATTCTCTTTACATCAAAGTTTACTTCCGTTACATCTTTTATTTTACTAAGTGAATGCTTTACATCCATCGCTATGTAGTCCAAAAAATTTTTATCTAATAATTCTTTTATAACTTTTGGATTAGTTCAGTTTGTATCAAGTTTTACTAAAAATCACATATTTTTTACTTTTTCACAAAACTCAACCAAACCTTTTTGTATAGTAGGCTCTCATCAGCAAATAGAAACACCATCCAAAAGCCCTTTTCTTTTTTCTAAAAACTTAAAAAATCATTTTTCAGGAATAACTCAAGTTACAATATTTTCTGAATTTTGTTCTGGTATAACAAATTCTGAATTATGACAATAACTACAACGAAAATTACATCCAGAAGTAAAAACTATACAAGAAACTTTATCAGGAAAGTCTATAAGAGAAAATTTATTTATTCAATTGATATTCATATAAAAATTATAAAGATTGAGAAATAGAAAATAAACCTCACCTCTGAATCTCCTCTCCTTATAGGAGAGGAGGGCTACAATTTTTCGCTTCACTGTAACCTCTTTCCTTTGGTTTTAAAGAAAGAAATTCAAAAATAGATTATTAAATTGTAAATTCCTATTATCCCCTCTCCTATAAGGAGAGGGCTAGGGTGAGGTTTAACTATAAAGGAAACTTAGGAAATGACTTAACAACAATCCCCTGAATGATCTCCCTTAAAATACTTTCTAGAATAAAATTCTGCTTTTTTTCAAATATTGAAACTAGCTACAGGTCTATGATATCACATAACTCTAGTATAAATCTCACATCTAGTTCTTTTTACTTTCTTTCAATCTTTTCATACAAATACTGATGAAAGCTCTGCCATTTTTTCCTTATCATCTGTATAAATCTTTCTCGTTTCTAAATCAAACTTCTCTCCAGAATATCAAATTTCATCATCACAAAGTGGACAAAAGTCATGTTCTCAAGGTACATATCCATGCTTAGGACATATAGAAAAAGTAGGACTTATAGTTATATAAGGAACCTGATAAGTACTTATAACTTTTTTCACGAAATTTTTACAAGCCTCAGAACCATTTAGTCTTTCTCACATATATAAGTGTAAAACTGTTCATCATGTATACTTACACTGAAGATCATTTTGCTTATCTAGTGCTTCAAAAGCATCATCAGTAAAACCTACAGGCAATTGAGTAGAATTTGTATAATAAGGAGCCTCTTCAGTTCCAGATTGAATAATACCCTCCATCTGTTTTTTATCCTCCTTTGCAAATCTATAAGTAGTTCCTTCTGCTGGAGTAGCCTCTAGATTATATAAATTACCAGTCTCCTCTTGAAATACAGTTAATTTTTCTCTAATAAAATCAAGAATCTCAGTAGCAAATTCTTCTCACCATTCAGTTGAAATATCTTCTTTTCAATGAGTAAAATTACCAATAGCCTCATTCATACCATTTATTCAAATAGTAGAGAAATGATTTCTAAATGTTCTTAAATATCTATAAGTATAAGGATACAATCAAGCATCTAACCATTTTGCTATTGTTTTTCTTTTTAGCTCTAAAGTAATTCTAATTTGTTCCATAAGATAATTTACCCTATCTTTAAAAGCCTCTTTATCACCAGCAAAATTATAACCGATACGAGCTAGATTTATAGTAACATTTCAAATACTTCATGTCATTTCAGCAGAACCAAATAAACCATTTCATCTTTTTTCTAATTGTGTAAGGTCTAATTGTAATCTACAACACATACTTCTAACAGATCATGGTTTATATGCTTTTTCATTTATAACCTTTTCATAAGTTCAATCTTCTTTTTTCACTCTATTAAACTGACTTCATATAAAGTTTTGAAAATAAGGAAGTCAGTATTTTGCAGTCATTTCAAAAAGAGCATCTACATCAGGATCTGTCCAAGGAAAGTCCTCAGTTATATTATATGTAGGAATTGGGAAAGTAAAAACCCTTCATTTACTATCTCACTTTACATAAACATCTATTAAAGCTCTATTTATCATCTTCATTTCTTTTTCTAGTTCACCATATTTTTTCTTGTATCCTCCATTTTCTACTCATCCTAGAAATAGTGATTTTTCTTTTAAATCTTCTGGACAAGTCCAATCAAGAGTTATATTTGTGAAAGGAGTTTGAGTCCCCCATCTACTAGGTACATTTAAACCAAATACAAAATTTTGCATTTGTTGAGAAACATATCTATATGTTTTCTTATATATATAATCCTCTCTATCTTTTTCAGTTTTAAATTGAGCATTTGATTCCTCTAAATCTTTTATAACACTCTCTCCATATTTGTGAACAAAAGGAGCTAAATATGTATCAAAAGACGAGAAAGCCTGAGCCCCTGCCCATTCATTTTGTAAAGTTCATAGGAAATTTATCATTTGATTAACAGCTGCTTGTAGATTTTTAGCTGGAGAAGAATCAGTTCTAGCATGTAATCAATTAAATCACTCTTCAAGTAATTGTCTTAAACTCCAACCTGCACAATATCCACAAAACATATCTAAATCGTGAATATGTATATCTCAGTTTCTATGCAAATCTCAAGCTTCTTCTGGGTAAACATGACTTAGCCAATAGTTAGCAGTTACTTTACCAGCAACATTTAATATAAGTCCTCCCAGAGAATAACCAGAATTAGCATTAGCATTCACTCTCCAATCAGATTTATCTAGATATTCATCCATACTATCTCATACTTCTACTACTACTTTTTTGTCGTTTCTTATCTCTCTTCTTTTTTCTCTATAGATTATAAAACTTTTAGCTACACTATCGTGTCCAGCTTTAATTATAGCTTCTTCTACAGCATCTTGTATTTGTTCAACATTTGGTATTCTTTTTCAAACAGTTTTTTCTACTACTGCTAAAGCTCTACTTGTAATTTCTTTTACTTCACTAAAGTCTTTTCATCAAACAGATTTTATGGCATTCTCTATTGCTTTTTCTATTCTTGTTCTATCAAATGTAACAAAACTTCCGTTCCTTTTTTTTACCTTATAAATGGGCATAACAAAGAAAATATTAAAAAATAAATTATCCATATGTAGTATGAACGAAAGCTATCATATACATTATCTAGTGTTTTTCAATTTCTTTTTTATTTTTCAATTGACTTTTTTTTGTTATATTTTTTTAAGTTTTAATGATGGCAATGTATAGGTTTTTTTGATTTTTTTCTTATAAAAAATGCTGGATTTTTTTTGAAAATGTTTTTTAAAAAAGTAGAAATACATTGAAATATATCTCTACGATAATATATCTCTACTTTTTTATAAAATAATTAAAAATATGATTTAATATAAACTATAAACCTTTATAAATAACTTATTTTAAAGTGGAAAATACCAATTTATCTTACATTCAATAAACTTTTCTCTCCTAACCTCAATCTTTCCCTTTTAATTTAGAGCTAAATTAGACTTCAAGCAAACACTCGTTTTAAGTACCTGAGCTAATGTCTTTTTATGTTTTCACTTAACTTTTCATACAAATCAAGTTTGGAACATCATCTCAATGAAAATCTTAACTCAAACAATAGTTATCTGTTTAGTTTTAGAACTTTTTTTCTTCTTAATATTTCGCTTTTCTTTTAAATATCCATATAGAACCTGTTTGCACATTTTAAGCTAACCTCCTAATAATAAGTCTAATAGAACATAATCTAATTTTAGCCTCAGAGGTAGAAAGTTTTCATTCACAGTTTTTCCATAAAACCCTACATTGGTTAATCCAAGCATTTGTTCTTTCTACAATCCATCTTTTAGGTTGTACAACAAATCAATTCTTTTGAGGATTTTCTTTTTTAGATTTTTCTTTCATATCAGGGCTTATTTTTTGAGTAATTTCTATCTTTATAAAGTTTAGAATATTTTTATCTATTTTTTTTATTTCTTTTTCTAAATAATCCTTATGGTATCAATTGTCTAATAATATTGTTATCACAATTCATTCTTCTAGTTTTAGAAAGTATTCCTTGTTCTCTCTTATTATTTCTATTAATCAACTATCATCAGAAATACTCGCTTTTGTACATTTTATAAAATATGGATTTCATAAAATATCTACTAATAAATGTCTCTTTATTCAATTTATACTTTTATAATGGCAATATCATTTTGTTTTTATGTCTGCTGTATCTGTATTTTTCACTGCCATTGAATCTCATAATAGTAAGCTAGGAATTTCTTTTTTTTCCCTTATTTTTTCTCTCTAATTTTTCCAATTCCAATAGTAATTCATCATAAATTCACTTATTTTTCCATCTTCTGAACTGAGAATAAACTGTTTGCCATTTGGGAAAGTCTTTTGGCAAATCTCGCCACTGACATCAATTTTTCAATTGATAATTTATTCCATTTAAAATTTCTTTTTTGCTAACACTTATTTCTGCTGTTCATAGTTTTGGAACTGCTTTTATTATTAGTTCATACTGCTTGTCTGTTAAATCTGTAGTATAAGCCATATTTTTTTCTTAAAATATAATCCCCTTATTTTAAGATTTTTTACGAAAAGTGCAAACTGGTTCTATACAAACTCAAAGGAGTCTTTGCTTAAACAAAGACCATAGCTCATTATTGTAAGCAAGGTATGAACCACTAAAATAATATGAAAATATTTCATAATAGATTCATAAGAAGTTACCTTAAAGTTTTCAAAACAAAGGTATGATTTAAGTTCTTTAAAGCATTCTTCAATGCTCCATCTTCTTCTATACAATAATACAAAGCAACTATAAATTTCACTTTCTTGTCATTTTATAACTAATTTTTTATCAATCTGATTTTCTTTAATTTTATCTTTCCAAGATAAATCTCCTCTTTTCTAATCATATTTTCATAAACATCTTCTAAGGAAGCCGAGGTTGCTATTACCATAGGAACCTTTGCTCAATTTACATGATACACTATTATAGTTACAGGTATTTTTACTCTTTTTTTCATCCAACTTTTTAAATAAACATCTTTAAATACCCACATTCTTCATTTTTCAAGATAAATTGCATCTGCCTTCTTTAACATATATCTTATTTTTGTTTTGGTTATTATACTTGCTCAAAATACATCTAATAAATTTACTACCTTTTTATCTTTATTTGAAAAGAAGCAATTGGCGAAACCAGAAAAATTAGATTTTATATTTTTAGCCATAATAGTTCAATCAAATATTACGATATCACTTATTTTATCAGCACATCATGGAATTTTATTCCTAATCCAACTCACTCTAAATTGGTTTAGTAATTTGGAACTCCAATTAGATTTGTAAAAGAAATATTGAATTTGTCTAATGTTTTCATCAGATATTTGCCAAATCTCATTGTTTCCAGTTTTTTAGGCATAAGATTCAGCTTATTATCATTTTAAAAATTTCAATGGTAATAATATATATACTTGAAATTTTGAAACTCTTGGCTTTGTCAAGAGTTTTTTTGACTTTTTTACAACAAAAAAACACGATATTTAGTATCGTGTTTTTTTTATTTGCTTTAGGTTCTAGTTTTATCTTAGGATAAGGAAAAACTAAGCTTTATCTGGTGAAAGTTTATTGAATTTAAGTACATCAGACCAATACATTGAATACCCTATAGTTATAGAGTTTGACCCAAGTACACAGCTTTATCCACCTCCTTTATTTAGTAAGTGAAGATAAAATAGGAATAAATTCATCAATTCAAAACTTTTTGATATAAACTTTTAAAATTCAAGGACAATTCTTATTTAAACTACACCCCTTACATGAATCTAATTTAATATTATTCAAATCTATCTTATCAACCACAAATAAATCCTTACCTTTTAACCTCACAAAATCTATTGAATTATCAGAAATATTATCCACTACCAATAACTCTTTAGCTTTTAACTCTGCATCTAAATCAATATATTTTGAATAAACACAAAACGGAATATCACACATTGCTCCAGAAGGAGTTAATCAAAATATCTGAATATTATTTTTATTTATATAATTTAACGAACCATAAACATCATCTAAAATATCGGAATACTTTATTAAGCCCTTACTTGTATCAACTCAAGTAATAGAGGAAATATTTAGCCAAACACCATCATTTATACTTAAAAAGTTCTCTTTTATAAAAAGCAAATATTCTCAAAAAGTATTTATATTATATTCATTAAACACAAAATTTATTTGTAAAGTATGTTCCGTAACACATAATATATTTTTTATACCTTCAACAGCTTTAATATATTGATTTGTTTGAGTGATTTTATTATAAACTTTTTCTATATGTGAATGAAATGAAATATAAAAAGATATTTTTTTTCACCTTCTTTCTTTTAATCAATTAATAAATGTTTCGCTACTAAACATAACTCAATTTGTCTGCACTACAACTTTTCATACATTTTCTAGGAAATAATCAACTATTTTCCAAAAATCAATATGTAAAGCAGGCTCTCATCAAGATAATACTATCTCAATATTATTTTTAGGTATATTTTTATATTTTTCTAAGGTTAAGAATATATCGTCTTTTACATTTTCAAAAACAATATCTCTATCAGGGGAATTTTTTCATTTTACTACATTACAAAAGATACATCTTTGATTACAATTCAGAGTCAATCTAAAAACAATTTGTAATCTTGGACTTCAATTATCTTCAAACTTATATACATCTTTAAAGTTAGCATGTTTAGTACTGCTAATATTCTTTATAATTTGTTTTACTTCTTCGTTATTAGGACTGATTTTATCAGCCTTATTTAGATAAGATAAAGCTTTTGAGTTATCTTTCAAATTAAAAAATACTATTCATAAATTGAGTAATATATTAAAATCTTTTCAAGCGGTAATTTCATTTCATTCTATAAGATATTTTTTGGCATTATGGAATTCTCTCTTTTTCATATATATTTCTCATAATCATAATACACAACCTAAAACATGTTCTGTGTATTTTTTACTATCTTCTGAATTATAAAAATAATGAAATAGAGATAATGCTTTATATACTTCTCAGGAATGTAATACTTTATAAATATCTGTTATAAGCATATTATTGTAGTTCTTCTAATTGTTTTAAAAAATTTTTAGAATAACTAAAATCAGGTTTTAACTCTAGAGATTTTTTGGTATATTTAATAGCTTTTTCCGTATCTCATAAGTTATCGTAAACGACTCACATTTGATAAAAAACATCATATAATTCAGAGTAATTTATAGATTCTGACAAAAGTTCTATTTTTTCTCAATAAGATAGAGCTTTTTTATAATCACTTTTTTGATTATTTATTAGAATCAAAAGTTTTAACACCTCAAAATCATTTTGATTTTCTTTTAATAATAACTCCTCAGCCTCAGTATACTTCTTTTCATCAAATAACTCATACACTTTGGCTAATTTTGAATCTATTTCTCCTATATTTTTTTTATCACCTCATTTTGCTTTTGATTCTAAAAGATTTAATAATTCTTTAGCATACTTGAAATCAGGCTTTAGTTCTAAAGACTTTTTTGTATATTTAATAGCCTTTTCTGTATCTCACAAATTATCATAAATAGCTCACATTTGATAAAAAACATCATACAGTTCAGAATATTCTTTAGACTGAGATAATATTTCTATTTTTTCTCAATAAGATAATGCTTCAACATAATTATTGTTTAAATTATTTATAAAAATTAACATTCTTAATACATCAAAATTTTCCTGATTAGCTTTTAATAATAAGTTTTCCGCCTCGACATATTTTTTTTCATTAAATAATCTATTAGCTTCTAATAATGTTGGACTAGGTTCTTCTATTTCTCCTAAATCTATATTAATATTTTCTTTTTCTTCTAATGATTTCAGTAAATAATTAGAATACTTATAATCAGATTTTAACTCTAAAGATTTTTTTATATATTTTATAGCATTATCGGTTTCTCATAAATTATCATAAATAACTGACATCTGATAAAAAAGATCATAAAGCTCAGGATACTGCTTAGATTTTGGTAAAGATTCGATTTTTTTTCAATAAGACAGGGCTTTTTTATAATCTTTTTTTTGATTGTTTATAGAAACCAGAAGTCTTAAAACATCTAAATCTTCTTGATTAACATTCAATAACCTTTCTTCTGCCTCAGTATATTTTCCCTTATCAAATAATTTATAAGCCTCTAATGTTTTTTTAATTGTATCTACATCTAATTCTTTTTGAGTTTTTTTTACCTTTTCAACCTCTTTTTCTTCATCTAAATTTCATGTAAGAACACTTGATTCCCCTTCTAATTTTTCAATAATGGTATTTTCTTGTTCAATAGAACCTGAATTAGTAATATTTTCTGTTTTTCAACAACCAACAATTACAAATAAAGTTAAAACAAAAACAAAAACAAAAATCTTTTTCATAACATTTAAATTAATAAATTAAAATTTTAGTAAATATACAGTATTTTCAAGAACCTCTGATATATAATTAATATCATTTTCATCAATGGATTTTAATTCAAAAACTTTATTAAATTCTATATCCCTTCCAATATCTCCAATTATCTGTATTTTAATATCTTTTCAAAATAAATCAATTAATATAGGAAAATCCTTCTTTACATTTTTTCAAAAACTGTAAAAAATAATTAAGGTATCTCAAAAGTCATTTTTATTAAAAAAGTCTATTTCTTTTAAATAATCTTTAGCAGGATATATAGTATAAATTAAAGGAGCCCAATAGATATATTTATACTCAAATACACAAGATAATAATACAGTAGATATCACATTAGGTCATTTAATTCATATTACAGAATATTCTGGATAGTATAAATTTATATATTTTTTTATATTATCTCAAGGATCAAGTACACAAGGAACTCATCCATCACTTAAAAAATGAATTTGTTCTGAGTTATCCAGTTTATCTATTAATTCAGGAAAAACATCTTTTACTAAGTGAAATTTCACTTTATTAGATACATTATTTTCATTGATAAAGTCATTAATTCATTCAATATCCTCTCAGTATAATAGTTCTTTATCATTAAAAGTAATTTTTAGATTTTTAAAGAATATTTCTGTTCAAGGAATAGATTCTCAAAATACATATTTTGATTTACCTAGTTGATTTATAGAATTAGTGGTAAATTCTGTTATATTTGATAGGGGGCTAGAAATGTATATTATTTTCTTAGAGTTATTTTTTGTATTGAATTTATTGTATCAAATAAACTCTTCTCATATTTTTGGGTAAATAAAAATAGTAATATTAGATTTATTTTGTTTGTTTTCTAAAAATTTATAATTAATTTCTTTTATATAATCTATTATATTATAATATCAGTCTTCTGTTTCAAAAATAATTTCCAATAAAAAATCTTTTTCATTTCAAATATCTGTCATATTAATAATAAACTGGTTTAAGTCAGAATATTTTTTGAATTCTAATGATAATCAACTTAAAGAAATCATCTCACCTATAGAAAATTCTGATTTTATTTTTTTACTGATATTCAAAAAATTAGAAATCTTATTTTGAATATTATTATTATTTTTAAAATCATAAATTCATAAATATAATAAACTTCAATAGTTAGTATGTGATAGAGAATATTTATTTATAAAATTAGTTGAGTTTGTTATTATATAAATTTTATCAAAATAGTTATAATATTTGCTAACAATTTTGTTAATTTCTTTCTCTCACTCTAAAAAATCTCAATAATTTAATAAGACTAAATCTTCATTAATTTCTTTTATATCTGAAAAATTATAAATATTTTTATCTATAATATCTAACTCAGTAAATAATAATTTTACTCCTTTAATATTATTTGTGTAGATATCTTTTGAGTATTTTATTAGATTAATAATATCTTGAGATAAATCTCAGATTTCTCCATCTACTGAACAAATAAAGACTGATTTATGAGAGGATGTATCTATTTTTTTTCATAACTTGATTGAAAGAGATGTGTTTGCAATTTTTATATCATTAATCATATTTTGGACTTTATCCATAAAACTAGGACTAAAATTTCCTCAACGATTGATAGTTCTTTTATTATTATTAGCTTTTTTATTAATATTTTTAGAAGATTTAATATTCAAAGGGTTAAAACCCTCTGTTGACAAGCTGAGTTTACTTTTTAAAGAATTAGTTTTATATTTCGGAACAACTTTATTAATATTTTTATCAAATAAAATGGGTTTTATATAATCATCTCAAAAAACTTCTATATATTTTTCAGTAAATCATGTACAATCCCTATTATAAATACATTTTCTACATTCTTCTTTTTTATAAAATCAAGAACCTACAGTATAATCTTCATTTTTATCTTTTCTTCTATCTAAATCAAACTCAAAAATATTTTTATGAAACTGTTCCCCTAAAATACACCTTCAGACATTATGAAATTTGAAATTAATTTTAATTTTTATTTGATAATTTTTCTACTCTAAATATATATTTAAATTAAAATCTTTTCTCAAACCAACAGGATTTACCAAAACAAAAACACGAAAAGAATCAATTAAAAATTTATATATATTGAAATTTAACTTTAACAAGTAGCACAACACCATCTAATTGATTTATATTATATTTAGTTAATACTAAATTATTTGATATATTCATTCACACTTTATTGCAATTCAATACTCCTTTAATAGTCTTTCTAAGAGTTCATTTATGAGTTCACATAATTTTTTCAGATATATTTTCATCAAAGGCATGAATAGAAAAATTCATTTCACTAACTCAATATCCTTTAAGTTTTTTTACAAAATCTAAATCAGCTAATTTTATTCAATTTGTTTGGATAGTCTGTCTAACTCAGATTTTCTTCCCAAATTTTAGGATTCTAAAAATATCTGGATGTATAGTAAAATCTCATCATTCATATATTATACAAGTAGCTCATGATTTCACTTTTAGTAAAATATCCTTTGTTATTCTCTCATAACTATAAAATTCAAAATAATCTTTTAGTTCTGTTGTTCATTTTTGGGTATTACAAAAAAGGCACTTTGCATTACATACCATTCAAACAAATACTCATTGTGTATAATTTTTTTGATATTTTTCTGTCATATTTTTAACTGTTAATTATATTTCCCATTCTATTAATAAAAATCAAAGCTCATCTATATCAGAAATAAGGTTCATATGTATACACATGATAATCATAAGAAGGAAATCCAAATTGCATTTTTTTATAACTCTCTTCTCATCATGAATAAAAATGTGAATTTGTTATAAATAAATCTACTTCTTCAAGGTTCAAATTAAATCAATATTCTACTTTTATATCTCATAAATCTAGTTTTTTGTTATTTTTTAAATGTTTTTCATCTCAGTGAATGAAAATATTTTTAGGCAAAAATCATAAAGTTTTAGATAAATCTAACATTCAATTAATAATATATGGATCAGTGTAAAAAGCTATTCTTTTTCAAGTGAAAGTATGAGGAATTACCCATTTTATTATTTCAATTTTATTAAACTGAGTTAGTTCTTTCTTTATAAACTCCTCTGCTAATTCCTCTATATCAAAATGACCAGCAATATTTCTTATAAATTCTCAAGTTTTATCTAATCAAAAAGGTAAATCTAATTCCAAAAGATCTGCTCATAGATTTTTAGCGACTTTTTTAGCAGCTTTTCTTCAATAAGGAAGTGATATAATAGTACCAGCATTCCTAACTTTTAGTACATCTTCATAGTTTCATCCATCAAGCCAAATAGATACAAGATTCAATCACAAAGCCTCTATTATTCTTTTTAATTCATTTATATTTCAAATACAATCTCACTCTCATCTATCAAATAAATTTCAGATAATTGCAATATTATTTTTCTCAGGATTTCATCAACCTAAATCAATATTTTTAGCCAACGAAAATAATAAATCCGCATATCAATCAATCCAGCAATCAGTCATAGACCTAGAAGGTATATTAAATATAGGCTTATCTATTTTTTCATTTACCTTTTTAATGACTCAATCATAATCAGTACCTATTATCTGACTCATAGGCATTGAACTTGTAAATATTTGTTTTACAAAATCTTTTTCAGCCATATCCTCAAGTGTAGATACAAATTTAGCACTTCTATCTCAAACTACATTATCAGCATCGGCTATTGTAGCAAGTATTTTATGGTTTCAATCAGCACTTCTAAGCATTGATGTTATATCATGATTTCATTGCACAAAATCATTTTTGAAGAAAAAACAATCTGGTGAATCTACCCATAAATAAGAATCACTTATTGCATTTACTCAGAGTAGTACTCATACAAGATAAGTTATGGGTGTATTTTTATTATCAAATTCTCACATATAGTTTTTTAGTTATTAAAATATTTAGAATAGTTTTTATAAAAAGTCATTTCACAAAGATTTATTAATTCATTAATAGTTTTTAAGGCTCATGAGTATCAAATATAAAAGTTTTTAAGGCTAAATTGATTTGTTCATAATTTAGTTATTCTATTATCAAAGTATACATCAGAGTAAATCAGGTCAAAATTATTCTGTTTAAAAATATCTTTAAAACCATCATCTGAAGAAAAATAGATTATTTTATGTTTTTTCTTATTTTTTAGATTCTCATAAATAGTTTTCTCTATTTTTTCGTGATTTCAGTCTGATATTTCATAGCTATTTTCATTATCATTTGTGAATCAGTTGAAATTATCAAGTACAATAAAGTTTAATTCAAATCACATTTCTTCAAGAAACTGCACTACATCAATATTATTCATATAGTCATTATTAAGAAACTTTTTTATTTCTTGTAATCATAAAAAAACTATTCAAATTTTATATCATTTATTTTTTACTATTTCTACTTTTTTCTCATATTCTGATATTATAGTTTCTACTTTACTATTTATTGTTAGGTTTATTTTAAATTCTGATAATATATTTTTTAGCCAATTTTTAGTACTTTTTAGTCAATATGGATATTTAGGAGTTATAAACTTTTTTCCCATATCTTGAAATGGGTACTCAAAAACTTCTTTTTGGAAATTATTGGGAGAGAAAACAAATAACTCTGATTTATACATAAGCTCTAATAATCTAACATCAATTGTTGGAATAAAAGATGTATTTATTTTAACTCAATTTATTGATAAAATTTTTCATAAATCTTTTTGAAAGATATTTTCATGATATCAAAATAAAGAGATGCTATTCTTAATTTCTTTTATGCTATTTATATCTATTTTATCAATATATTTTTCAAGTAACATTATCTTCTGTTCATATGGAGTTTTTTCTAATTGTCATCTAAAAACAAAAGGAATATTTACTTTTTCTTTTACTCTTTTTAAAACAGAGTATATGTCATCTCATACAATTCTTGGAACACAACAACAGTTAAAACTAAGCATTTTTATATTTTTCTTTTCTATATTTTCTATTGCATAGTCTAATGCTCTGGAAAGTTTATTGGTTCATTCTCACATTATTATATCATTTTCACTTAAATCAGTACTAATTCATACTCATCCTCATTCATTTTTTCAGTCTATATATTTCTTTTTTTCTTTTTTGGTTAGATAATAGTACTTATCAAATCTATGATCATAATATCCTCATGGAAAATTGAAAAAATGATATCAGGTAGCTTTATTATTTGGAGATATTCATTGACATTCTCTTTCTGAGTGATGTATTGAAATCTCAGGTAAATTTAGCCTTATACTTTGGTCCATATTTCTCATAACTCACTCGTGAATTACAAATCTATATTTTTGAAGTGGATGTCACCAGTTCTGAATGATTGAGAAAGGAGGTCTATTTTGTTTCCAAAATATTTGATAGTATTCTTTTTTTGCCTTTAAGTCTTTTGTTAGTAATTTTAGGAAAGTATCTAGAGTGAAATTTCTAGCTTTTACTAAAAAGTGAACTAAAAATTTTAATAGGTTTTCATTTTTGATTTCATAATGTATTCATGTACATATATTGTTTGTACATAGTATTCAATTACATTCTTTAGTTCATTTATTATCTCTTAACTTTAAGTATAATATTTCTCAAGAATTCTTATCTATAATCGTAATGTTAAATTCATTTCTATTCCAGTCTAACGACTTAATATTCGTATTATCAGAAAATTCTGAATAAATGGCATTAAACATTTTTATGAAACTTTTTTTTGTCTGAAGAGAAGGTTTAAATCTTTTGTTAAAAAAATCAGATGTCTTAATTTTTCTTTTTTTTATTATTTTTTCTTTCATATATTAAGTTTGTTTTTTTATATATATTCTCTTAAATGTATATATTTATACCTTAAAAATTAGTGTTATATCTCTTATATTTTTATTATTAACTATTTTTACAAGTTCATTATATGCATCACAATAAATTCATCTAATTAAAATATTTGCTTTATTCTCAGAGTTTCTATCAAATTTTTTTCACAAATTTATTCATATAAATACTTCTTTCTTTTTTTCTTTTTTCATAAATACTAAGACTCTTTCTAAATCCTTTGGATTATCATATTCTTGAAAAAATATAACTGGAACTTTAGATTTTCTTAGTATTGGTTTTATTTTTTCTACTAAAAATCATTGAAATGAAAACTTTTTTAATTCAAATCAGCAAACTGATATAGCTGTCATAAGTGCTGATCATCAAACTATAGGGAGCATTTTTATATTATAGTTTTCATCCTTTATTTTTGCATAAATAAAGTTCACAAAATCTACTCAAGGATCATAAAAACATGCTGTTCATCAGGTTTCAAACAATCATATATTTTTTCATAAAGAAAGGTAATTTAATACCATATTTTTATTTTCTTCTAAATAATTTCAATCATAGTCCATCTGGACAACTATTCATTTATAATCTATTCCTAATTTATCAAAAAACATCAGAAACTCATCTCTATTTTCAACAAATAATAGTTTAGTATCGAATATTTTTTCAATCATATGTCATGATATATCTTTTAGATTTCAAAGTATTCATGATATTATATATACATTTGATTCTGGAGGCATATTTTTATAATCAATTAGGTATTATTTCAAAGGTTTTAAAAAAGTTATCAAACTCCTCATCATTCATTGGAATTGGTTTTTTTTTATCTTCTCTTTTTATATTTATAATATCTTCTACTAATTTATCAAAATTATTTATTATTTCTGCATCTGGATTGTATTCTAATACTGTTTTTGCTTTATATTCAGCACATGAAATCATATCACTTCTAGGAATAAAAGCTATAATATCAAGTCATATTCTTTGAACAAATTTATTAATTATTTCTTTGTTTAGGGTATTACTTCTCGCATTTACTATAACTCATCATACATATATTCCATTTTTACTATATTGATTAACTGCTCTGCATATATTATTACAAGCATACATACTCATTATTTCTTCTGATATAACTATAAATATTTTTTCTCCATATCACAGTCTAAGAGGTGAAGCAAAACCTCAGCAAACTACATCTCAAAGTACATCAAATAATAATACATCATAATTTTCGTCTAATAGTTCAACATCGTCAAATATTTCAAACATTTTAGATATTCATCTTCAAGCACATCATGTTCAAGGAATTGGTCATCAAGCTTCTATACAATCAATACCGTTGAATCACTTTACCGTTAGTTCATCAATAGAAACAAAATCATCATTCTGTGATAACATCTCCATCATAGTAGCTATTCTTTTTCATCATGTAATCTTTTTTGTAGAATCGGCTTTTGGATCGCATCAAACTTGTAATATAGTTTTTCATAGTTTGGAAAAACTAGCTGATATGTTACAAGACATAGTTGATTTTCAAATTCATCATTTTCAGTAAACTGCTATTCTTTCCATTATTCTATGTTATTAACTAAATTATTTACGTACAAATATTTATCTAGAGTTTCTTTATCTTTTTCTTTATAGTATTTTATTACTTCACTTTCAAAATCATCCAAAGTATATTTTTTTATATTTTGGTAAAAATTATCCCTAAATACCTTATACCTATCTGTATTTCATATATATCCTTTTGCCTTTTCTAAATATTTTCATACCTCTTCTTGTTTTCATATATTTAGGTAATTTACTGCTATATTAAAGTAAACATTTCATTTATCAATATGATTATATTTTTGTAGTAAACTAAATAATATATTATTTGCTTTTTCATATTCTTTCTTCTTTGATAAAAAAACTGCATAGAGATTCAAACATTCCTTATTTTGATTCTGTTTGTATAATCTTAAAATATCATTTTCTATATCATTTATTTCTCATTTTTGAATTTTTTCGTAATAGTAATTTAGATTTGTAATTTTATTGTGTTCTTTTATCGCTTCAAACTCGCCTCCCCCATATATCTCCCCATACTCTTTCCGTACTCATTCACAAGAGACTTCATAAATACAGTTTTTGCATTGCTCAAACTGTGTTTTTAGTAAATTTTTCTTTCTATCTTTCCAATCAAACTTATCCTCACCACTTGCATGGTCAATTTCTGTTATATAATCTAAATCTTCTCATAAAAACTTTTTTATCAAGCTTTTGTAATTTATATTATCGATTTTATAAAAAACACAAGCTGGGATTGTATCAAAAGTTATCCTTATTTTGTATTTTATAGATATATAGACTAATTTTTTAAGATATGGTAAAAACTCTGTATATGATAATTTTAATTTATCCCAATTTTCTCTTACATCTTCACTTAGCCATATAAAATTAATTCTTATATCATTTATTTTTTTGATTTTAAAATAGTATAGAACTGTCTCTACTATAGTTTTATAGTTAAAACTATTTACTACTATATTTATTGAAAGAGGAGATTTAAAAATTCATTTTTCATTTAATATATTGAAATTATCTATTGCTTTTAGTTTTCTTTTAAGTCATCACTTAACTTGAGTTAAATAATCTTCTATATCATGAAGATGTGAGTGAATAGATATATTAACTCTTGTAGTTCAAGCTAAAACTAGATTTTCTGCAAAATCATACCTACTAAATGACATTGCATTTGTAATAACATTTATTTTTTTATATCAAAGTTTTTTAGATAATTTTATTATGTCTAATATTTTTGGATGAATTGAAATATCTCATCATAAAAATCATACAGAGTTATATCATTTTTCAGAATAATTTTCTAGCTTTTTTTTTAATACTCAAAAGTCTACTAGTTTTAACATTTCTTTTGTTGGTTTTTGGCTCATACAAAAAAGACACTTATTATTACAAGCTTTTCATATGTTTATTTCTATATGCTTAAATTTTTTCATTTTCGTTTAGAATTATAATTCTATATATATTATGTTATTTTTTTTTATTGTAAATCCTTTTTTCATTAACTGTTTTTTCTATGTGCAAAAAATATATTATATGCTTTATGTTATTATATTAGTAATAATGATTTATTAGTGTAAAAAAAATGATTTTTTTCTTACAATCAGTGTCTCTTTTTTTTGTATTTTCTTTATTATTAAATATAATGCTTTTACTTAAGAGTTTTATGCAAGGTAATAAATGATGAAATAGTAAAGTGGGTAACCCCACTAGTTACAAATTTTACTATTTCATTATTTACTTTCATAAAATCAAAAGCATATTTATTTTTTTATTTTTTTTACTATGATTTGATTATCAGATAAAACGGCACCAAATATAACTCCACTAAAAAAGAGTTATAATATATGAGGAAAAACTTTTGCCTTTGAAACAGGTAAATTAGCATTATTAGCCTCATGATCAGTTACTATGAGTGATGACGGTGATAATATACTACTTGTAACCGCTGGATTTAAGGAAGTATGAGTAAACCAGAAGGCGGATTTTTTCCCTCTGGTTGTGGATTATCAAGAAAAGAATTATGCGACTTGAAAGATAGGTTGAAATAGATTTATGAAGAGAGAGTGAAGACCAAGTGATATGGCGATACTTACAGCTAGACTTATAGATAGACCTATTAGACCTATGTTTCCAAAAGGCATAGTAAATGATACACAAATCATTGCTACAGTACTATCTTCTGATTCTAATAAAGAGCTTTGATCTCGGTGAATAACTGGGGCTTCTTTAACACTATTAATGGCAGGAACTCCATTTGATTGACCAGTTTCTGGAATTAAACTTTCTTTGAATGGTTCGGGAGAATATATAATAAATCCTAGTGTAGAAGATGAAAAAGATGCTAAGTTAACCTTGATAGTGGCTTGAACAATTGATGCTATAACTATGGTAGAAGCAAACTGAAAAGAAGCAACAGATGCTGAGATACTAGAGGCTTTAGAAAAAGCTCATAGCCTAGTAAAAGAACTTTGTGAAGCACAAATTGATTATATAGAAGATTATAAAAAAGAATTTGGAATAAGTGAAGTAAAAATAACTTACAACAAACCAGATGAAACAGCTTATGATAAAGTAAAAGAGTTTTTAACAATGGAAAAGTTAGAGTCTATTTATGATAAATGAAAAAAGGAATTTCAAAAAGAACTTGATAAATTAGATATTGAAACTAAAGAGTACCTCTTTAATGAAAATGTTATTTCTGATTGTTTAGATGATAATTGCTGTTGTGAATCTGAAAATAAAGCTATGAAGGATGAAGACTGTTCTTGTATAGATGAAGAAAGTGTTTGAGCTTTGGTTTATAAAAGAGTTAAAGAAGTTATGAGAGAAAATATTCTAAAAAATGAAAGAAGACTAGACGGAAGACAAATAGATGAAGTAAGACAAATAACTTGAGAAACAGGATTCTTACCAAGAACTCATGGTTCAGCACTATTTCAGAGAGGTATGACTCAAGCAATGAGTATTACTACACTATGATGACCTGATGATGAACAAACTGTAGATGGTATGATGCCTGAATCAATAAAAAGATATATGCATCATTATAATTTTCCACCTTATTCAGTATGAGAAGTTAGGATGATGAGATGAGTAGGGAGAAGAGAAATTTGACATGGAGCATTAGCAGAAAGAGCATTAGAAACTGTATTACCAAGTGAAGAAGAATTTCCTTATATCATAAGGGTTGTAAGTGAAATAACTACTTGTAATGGTTCTAGTTCTATGGCTTCTATTTGTGGTAGTTCTATGAGCTTAATGAATGCTGGAGTCCCTATAAAATCACCTGTTGCTTGAATTGCTATGTGAATGATTTATAACGAAGAAACTTGAGATTATAAAATACTTTCAGATATACAAGCACAGGAAGACTTTCTAGGAGATATGGATTTTAAACTAGCTAGAACACCTAAAGGAATTGTAGCTATGCAACTTGATGTGAAGATAAAATGATTAAAAATGCAGGTATTTAAAGAGGCTTTTTCTCAAGCGGAAGGTTCTATAAACCATATACTTTGAGAAATGCAAAAAATACAACCAGGTGTAGCAGAAAAGCTTTCTCCTTATGCTCCTCTTATAATGAGTATACAAGTACCAGTTGATAAAATCAGGGAAATAATTTGAAAATGAGGGGAAAATGTTCAAAGAATGGAAAAAGAGTATGGTATAAAGGTTTCTATTGCGGAAGATGGTATGACTACTATAACTGCTGTAAATCAAGAGTGATGAGAAAAAGCAGTTGCTGATATAAAAAAGCTACTTTGGGTACCTAAAGTTTGAGATAAGTTGGAGTGAAAAATAGCTAGGATATTGGATGGAATAGGAGCTATAGTAGAGTTTAGAGGAAAATCAGGGATGATACATATTTCAAAATTAGCTAAAGAAAGAGTTATAAAAGTGGAAGATGTTGTTAAAGTATGAGATATTGTTAATATTGAGGTTATTCAGGTGGATATGATGAAAGGAAGAATTGGTTTGATGAAGATTTAGTAGAAAAGTTTTGTAATTTTGCTTTTTCCTATATCCACAGATTTTATATAATTACCATAAAGTCTTAAAAAAGTATGATTAAATAAATTAAAATATGAAAAAAATAGTAATATACTGAAAAGGCTGAATTTGAAAATCAACCGTATCCACACATCTATCAGTATCATTTGCAAAAAAATGATTAAAAGTCCTTCAAGTATGATGCGACCCTAAACACGACTCATGTAAAAGAATTTTAAACTGAGTAAGAGATATCCCAACTGTAATAGACTTATCAAGAAACAAAGACATCTTTGACTTCACAAAAGATATAATAATCCACAAATGAAGATTTTGAATCGACTGTATAGAAGCCTGATGACCCATAGCATGACTATGATGTGCAGGAAGGGGGATATCACTTATGTTTGAAATATTTGAAGAAATATGATTACTAGAAAAATGAAACTATGACATAGTAATATTTGATGTACTTTGAGATGTAGTTTGCTGATGATTTGCATCTCCCCTAAAAATATGATTTGCTGACCAAGTATACATAGTACTATCAGAAGAAATTATGAGTATGTATGCCGCTAATAACATAGCAAAAGCAATAGTAAACTATAGAAGAAATAAAATCTGATTATCATGACTAATACTAAACCTAAGAAGCAACAAAAGCAATAATAATGTAGTAAAAGAATTTTCAAACTACCTATGAACACAAATAGTCTGAACCCTTAGTAGATCAGAAAAAATACTAAGAGCAGAAAAAAAAAATATGACACTATACGAATTTGATGAAAATCATAGTGATTTAGAAAAATATAACAATCTATCAAAAATCATACTAGAAAACAAAAATAAAATCATCCCAAAAACATTCTCAGACAGAGAATTTGATGACTTTATCTACGGTAAATTTACAGTTTCATAAATAAACCTTAAATTCAATAAACTTTTCTCTCCTAACCTCAATCTTTCCCTTTAATTTAGAGCTAAATTAGACTTCAAGCAAACACTCGTTTTAAGTACCTGAGCTAATGTCTTTTTATGTTTTCACTTAACTTTTCATACAAATCAAGTTTGAAACATCATCTCAATAAAAAGCTTAACTCAAACAATAGTTATCTGTTTAGTTTTAGAACTTTTTTTCTTCTTAATATTTCGTTTTTCTTTTAAATATCCATATACAAATTCAAAGGAGTCTTTGCTTAAACAAAGACCATAGCTCATTATTGTAAGCAAGGTATGAACCACTAAAATAATATGAAAATATTTCATAATAGATTCATAAGAAGTTACCTTAAAGTTCTCAAAACAGATGTATGATTTAAGTTCTTTAAAGCATTCTTCAATGCTCCATCTTCTTCTATACAATAATACAAAGCAACTATAAATTTCACTTTCTTGTCATTTTATAACTAATTTTTTATCAATCTGATTTTCTTTAATTTTATCTTTCCAAGATAAATCTCCTCTTTTTCTAATCATATTTTCATAAACATCTTCTAAGGAAGCCGAGGTTGCTATTACCATAGGAACCTTTGCTCAATTTACATGATACACTATTATAGTCCAGTATTTTTTTTTTTTTTAATCCAACTTTTTAAATAAACATCTTTAAATACCCACATTCTTCATTTTTCAAGATACATTACATTTGCCTTCTTTAACATATATCTTATTTTTGTTTTGGTTATTATACTTGCTCAAAATATTTCTAATCAATTTACTACTTTTTTATCTTTATTTGAAAAGAACCAATTAGCAAAACCAGAAAAATTAGATTTTATATTTTTAGTCATAATACTTCAATCAAATATTACGATATCACTTATTTTATCAGCACATCATGATATTTTATTCCTAATCCAACTCACTCTAAATTGGTTTAGTAATTTGGAACTCCAATTAGATTTGTAAAAGAAATATTGAATTTGTGCTAATGTTTTTCATCAGATATTTGCCAAATCTCATTGTTTCCAGTTTTTTAGGCATAAGATTCAACTTATTATCGTTTTAAAAATTTCATAAGTTCTTTTATCTTTAAAAATTTTACTAAAATGTTTGATTTTTGTTGTAATTCATATATTCTTTTTCATAAGTATATTTTTATATGGTAATAATATATATACTTGAAATTTTGAAACTCTTGGCTTTGTCAAGAGTTTTTTTGACTTTTTACAACAAAAAAACACGATATTTAGTATCGTGTTTTTTTTATTTGCTTTAGGTTCTAGTTTTATCTTAGGATAAGGAAAAACTAAGCTTTATCTGGTGAAAGTTTATTGAATTTAAGAATTATACCAACTTACTGTCATTTTTAGTTTTTTTAAAGGAAAATTTTAGAATTTTCCTTTTTTTATTTATAAACTTCTTTGATTAGGGTCTCTATTTTTCTATTATTAAATTGAGTTTTGAATTTTATTTGAATATCATTTCCAAAAAACTTTTCAGCATGTTTTATTTTTTGTTTTTCCTCATTTCTTAGATTTCATTCATCAGTATTTTTTGTTTCTACTACAAAGTACAGTTTTTTGTTACCGTCTTTATAGTTTAAAACATAAGCGAAATCAGGGGAATAGCTTTTTCCTCATGCAATGGGGATTTTGATTGAGTTTTTAGGGATTTTAGTAAAAACTGTTACTTCACTTATATTTGTTTTTATGTTTTCTTTTTCTAATTCTGAATCATAAAATAGTTCATCAAAGAAATAGTTGTCTGCTACTTTTTCTTCTGAGAGAGAAGTTCCAATATCTGAAGTGTTAATTTCATTTTTTATTTTTCAATTACTGTTTGTAAATTTTGTCGGATGAACACAGCTTTCTACTTTTTGGTATTCTATACTAAATTTATTTAAGGCTTTATACATTAAATAATTATCAAATTCTTGTTTAAATATTCTAATTGTTGATTGATTGAGATATTTATTTATTGGTATTTTGGATTCAATAAAAGATTCATGAACTGTTTTTATGTTTATATTTAGCAAATTTGAGAGCTGTTTTAGAAAATCATTATATTTCATTGTTGAGATTGGTGTTGTGTCACTTCCATATACAGCGACTTCTTCTTTTATAAGGGCTTTTCAGTCTTCAATAGCCATTTTTGACATTTTTTCTTTTATTCCTTCGATTGAGAAAGAAGATTTATTTTGTCATATTTTTATAAAATCTATAAAAAGTTCTTTAAATTTTTCTTCATTTTCTATTTTATATTCTAAAACTACTTTTTCATTTAGTTTTTCCCATAATTTTTTAAGTTCTGGGTATTTTTCTACTCTTATTGTTAATTTCTTTTTAGTGTTTGTTGCTTTTCTTATTTTATTAGAATCAATTCCTTCAAATATAAGGGGATAATTTGTTTTTATGTATTCAAATCAGTTTTCTTTAAAGTCATTATTTCTTTTTATAATATTTTCATTATCTAATTTTTCTAATAATTCTTCTTCTTTGATATTATATTTCTCAACAATTTTTTGAATGATGTCTTCTCTAAGTTTTTCTGGAATATCTTCTCTTGAAATTGCTCATGATTTTTTATTTATTTCATTTACTAGTTTTTCTACAAAGTCATTTTCTGTAAAGTCTACAAAATAGTTTAAGAAGAATTGCTCATTTTTTACACGGTTTCAATACTGGTTTACTGGTAAACGAAGTCATCTTCCGACTTCTTGTAGTTTTGATATTTCAGATCCGCTGCTTCTTAGTTTACATATTTGAAAAATATTTGGGTTATCCCATCATTCTCTTAGTGTCCATTTTGAGAAAATAAATCTTCTTGGGTTTTCTATGTCCAGAATTGCTTGTTTGTCGTGTAATATTTCATTTACTTCTTTTTCTATAACTTCGTCTGTTTCTTTTTTATCAGCTGCAAAGTATCATCAACATGTTTTTGAAATATCGTTTAGAGTTTTTTGTAAGTATTTTTTATAAAATTCATTTTTTTCTGTTTTTAGCAGTTCTGTTGCTTCTGCTTTTATATATTTTTCTACAGTTTTTTTAATGTATCAGTCTTTGTTTCTATATTCTTCTATATTGTCAATAAAAAATAGTGTTAGTGGTTTTATTTTTACTTCTCTTGTGAGTAATTGTTTTTCTTGTTTGAAGTGGTGTTTGATGGCTTTTTGAATCATTGTTTCTTGTAGTGTTTCTGCATAGGAATAGGGGTTTATTTTATTTCCTTTTTTTAGTTCTAGTCCATTTGATAGAATAATAGTGGTTTTATTTAGGTTTTCAATAAATAGTTCTGTCATTGCTGTATGTACTTTTTCTAGACTTTCTTTTTTGCTTATTTTGAAGGTTTTTTTTGTATTGTTTTCTGTGAGTTCAAAACTTGCTTCTTTTCAGTCTGAGTTTACAAATTTTACTACTGCATTTTTTCCTGTTTCAAATTCTGTGATGTGTCCTATGACTCCTTTTACTAAATTTTTATTAAAAGAGTCAACAGCGGTTAGTGTATAAATTAGGTTATGGTAGTCTTTGATTTTTATTGTTTCTATTTTTCAGAGTATATTTTTTTGTTTTATTTCTTTTTCTGGGAATGTTGCTCCGTATCTTATAATATATTGGGGGTTTATTTTTTGGATGTTTTTCCAAGTGGTGTTTTCTTTGGCAAATTTGTGTGGTTCGTCAATAATCATAAATGGTTTTGTGGCTTTGATTGCTTCAAATGGTGTTGGATATTTATCAAATAGGTTTGTATCAAATTTTTCTTGCATTGTTTTTGAATTTATCATTCAGGTGTTTATGATGAGTACTTGAATTTTATTTTTTTCAAAACTTCCTGAGTTTACAAAACTGCTTATTGCTGGGGGCATATAGGATTTTTTATTTTTTGTGTTTTTTTTGCTTTCTATGATATGTAGTTTTATTGTTTTTGAGTATTGTTCTTTAAAGTGTTCTCTGGCACTGTCGGAGTTTAAAAAGTTTATTGTACCTGCTTTTATTGGTAGTGTTGGGACTATTACTACAAACTTAAAGATTCCATATAGTTTGTTTAGTTCAAATATGGTTTTTGTATAGGTGTAGGTTTTTCCTGTTCATGTTTCCATCATTATGTCTATGATGTTGCTTTCTTTTTTTGTGTTTTTTTCAATGTGGTTTTGTTCTTGGGTGTTAATTATGTTTTTAGCATATTTAAAATTTCTTTCTTTATCAAGGTGTGGGTTGATGTATTGTTTTTCTATTTCTTTGGGTGTTATTATTTCTATGCCGTCAAAAATTTTAACAGTTGATTTTACTGCTTGGCTTTGGTGTTCTAGGTTTTTTTCAAAGTTAAATTTTGTCATGGTTTAATTTTTAATTAGTTCTAGGGATAATACATTTAAATTCTTCTTTTTCTTTATCATTGATAAACTCTACATTTGGGTTTATTTCCAAAACCCTTTTTATTCCTGAGCCATAACCACTATATGTTAAAACATTTTTAGAAATAGATTCAATTATTTGATTTCGTCTAACTGTTGAACCAACTTTTATATTTTCTATTGTCAAAGAGTTTGGCAGTTTTCAGGGGCTAATAATTTCAATTCTATTATGAAACATAAATATTTTAATAGAAGAATTAATATAATAATCTCTATGAACTAAAGCATTTGTAATAAGTTCACCTAAAATTCTTTTATCAATTTCAATAACTCCATTTGAATTAAAATTTTCCTCAACCTGTTTTTTTTGTAAATTACTTGTAATAAAATTAAAGCTTTTTGTATATAAAGTTTCAAAATCTCCATAAACTCGTTCTTGAGAAATATATTTATTTACAGAAATATCATTTCAATCAAAATAACAGCAATCAATATAAAAAGCCTTCATTGTCGTAAATCGTTGTGGTTCAATTCCAAAAATAAGATTTCCAACTAATGTTAATTTTCCCTCTTTCATTATAATTTTATTTTCTAAAATTTTGGATAGACTCAATTCTCCTTTTTTTAATTCTTCTAGTTTTTTTGAATTATCTTTTTTTAAATATTTAAAAAAAAGTTGTTGATTTAAATCTGTGATATTACTCTCAGAGATTACTTGTTCATCTGCAAATAGGTTTTTTGATTCTTGAAAGAGTCTTCTTAGTTGTTCTTGTGAAATTTTCTTTTTGTCTGGTCCTGATTTTGTATAAAAATCTCCTTTATTTGTTTGATAAGGTTTGTTTTCTCCTTTTGATACATAAACAATTGTAATGATTTTATCATAAATTTTTATATTTTCTGTGAATGGATATATGGGTGGGGAAACATTATTTTTTGCTACATTGCTTATTTTTTGTCATAATTTTTCTATTTCTTCATATTCTAATCATTTGATTTTTCCTTCATTTGTTACTCCAAAAAAAATAACTCATCATTCTGCATTAGAAAATGCTACTAATTCTTTTGCTAAAGAGTCATCATGAATTATTGATTCTTTAAATTGAGTAAAACTGTCTTCTCCACAAGATATTTTTTCTAAAATTTCTGTTTTTGTAAATCTATCCATATTTTTAAAATAAAAAAATTAAAATAATTATTTCACTAAAAAATTTAGCCTCTTTCCCCAATGTCATTAAGTTAAGAACATTTGTAGCCCCTTTCCTTTAGTATTAAAGGAAAGGATTCAGGTATGAATTATTTTAAAAGTCCTTAATTTAATGGTCTTGCCTCTTTCCCCTGAGAAGGAGAGAGAATTCAAGTGAGAGGTTTTCTGTTTTCTAAGATTTCTAATTATCCCAGATTTGGTAAATATTTTTTCTTTTTCCAAAGGCTTCTTTTCATCCTTCCATTACATCAATTATATTTTTTTGTATTTCTTTATTGTCTATACTTCCTGTTTTAGTGTTTATTTTATTTTCGTCATAATCACAAACTACTATTTGTTCGGCATCTCATAGTACTGGAATATTTGCATTATGGGTGGCAAATATGAACTGTGTTTGTGTTTTTAATTGTAAAATTTCTTTTATTACTTGTTTGTAGATTGTTTGATTGTCTAAATCATCTTCTGGTTGGTCAATTATTATTATATCATTTTGCTTTTGTGTAAGTATGAAAATAATCAAAGCAGAGGCTCTTTGTCCTAAAGAGTGTTCACTTAATAATTTTCCTTGGTAGTATATTTCTATTTTATTTTCTACTTGGAAAGTAAGGGATGGTTTTAGATTTTCTAAAAATCTTGTCTGAAAAGCTGATGATTTTTGTCCTCATAGGTCTATTTTATCAAGGTTTTTGTATATTTCTATGCAGTCTGGATATTTTAATAATTTTTCATAATCATTTTCATATAATCATGTTCATCCTAATATCATTTTTAAATAATCTTTTAAACTTTTTTTATTTCCTTTATATTCAATTTTTAGTTTTATAAATTCTTGAGAGTTATTTATTTTTTCTATTTCTGTTTTAAAGATATTAAATTCTTCTAGATAAAGGTTTTCTAATTCTTGTAATAATTTATTTAGAGTATTTTTATTTTCTGTTTTCTTTTTTTCTTCATTTCCATATTCTTTTAGCATTAATTTTCTTAATTTTAATTGTCTTGTGTATTCCATAAAATCATCTGCTCTGAGGTTTGGAATATTTATTTTTCTTTGAATTTCAGCAAATTCTTCTTCTTTATTTTTAAATTTTTCTATGAATTTATTATAAATCTCATTTAATTGTTTTTTTAATAATTCTTCATCAATTTCTTTTGTATTTTCTTCTATTTTAGAAAACATATTTTCTATTTGATTTATAATTAAAAGATAACTTTCAAATACATCTTTATTTTCTTTTGATTCATATTTTTTAAAATTATTAAAAAATGGTATTTCTCTATATTTACTTATAAATTCTTGTAAGTCTATTATAAATTCTTTTAAATCTTTATTTATTTTTTTTAGTTCTGATTTATCATTATTAAATTCTATTTGAATTTTTAATTTTTCTTCGAGATTATGTTTTTTAAATTCGTCTATTTTTAATTCTAATTCATTTATTTTTTTTATGGTTTCTTCTTTTTTTTCTAAAGTATTTTTATATTTTTTACTTGCTTCAATATTAGATGAAATTTCTAGTTGTTTTTGTTCTATTTTTTCTTGTACTTCTTCTGTTTTGTTTCCAATAAACTTTTTTATAAGTTCGTTTTCAAAATTTCCTGTGTAGTTTGATAAGTCTTTTTGTCAAAAATAGATAGGTTTTTGTAGAATGGATTCAATATTTATATTTTGTTCTTTTCCTTCTTTTGAAATATTTGTGCTATGATTAAGAGTTTTTTCTATTATAAATTCTTGATTATCTTGATTTATCGCAACTATTTTTACTTTTCATCAACTTCCCAGCATTTCTCTTACTAGGTTTTGTTTATATTCTTTATCGGCTGAATTTTCTCAAAATGAAATATCTAGTGTGTATCTTAAAATCTCAATAATAGATGATTTTCCGCTTCCACGGATTCATACAAAATTATTCATAGAAGGTGAGAGGTTTATAATTTGCCCATTTAGTTTTCATCATGTAAATGAAATTGATTTTATGTATGAATTTTGAGTTTTTATTTGTTTTTCTATGAAGTCTTCTGATTTTTTAATATTAAATTTTTCAGTATTATAATTATAGATTTCATTTTTTGTTCTCAATTTTTTTTCTTGTAGTGCAAATTTTATTGCTTCAAAATTAAAATCTCCGATTTTAATAAATGATCTTTTTCCTTTTCCTATTTCTTTAATTTCTTTTGGGTCTGATCATTCTATAAAAGCTGGTAAATCATTTCCTAGCCATTTTTTCCATTTATTAATTTTATCTCCTGTTCTTGCTTTTTGAAGTCCTAAAATATTGTTTTTAAAGTTTGTATTATCTTTAAATCCTCCGATTCTTCCTCCACTTAGTTCATTAAAGAATCCGCTTTTGTCTTCACAGTGTGCTAGAATAATGAAATAGTTTTTTTGATATTTATTTAACTTTTCTATTGTTGTTTTCAAGTCATAATTACTTCTGCTGTTTTCATTTTCAAAATTATGTTTTCCTGCAAAGCTTTCTGTTATGAATTGCTGAATATAATTGTTTCCGTTTTCTAACCATTCTTCATGGTTAAAAACTACTAAACAGTGGATTCAATTTGCTCCGTCGTTTACTGATAGTTCTACTGCTGGGAGAATAAATATTTCTTTCTTTTTTGCTGTTTTTGAGAGTTTTTTATATTCTTCTAGGTCAAATTTATTATGATTTGCTATAATTCAAATATTTATATTTTCTGTTTGTAGTTTTTCTATGTAAGAGCTTTCGTAATAATCTTCTTCTCAAGAATAAGTAAATTCTTTATCTGCTTTTGTGTGTAGGTGGCAGTCAAATCTTAGCCATTCTGAACCATTTTGAAATATATTTTTCATAGTTTTATTTTTAATATCTTGTTATAAAGTCAATGTCTATTTGTTTTTTGTTTGTATAGTTTTTTACATTGTCTGCGATTTCTCTTAGGGTTTTGCTTTCGAAGTTATAGCCGAATACTATTATACTTGCGGGGTTGAAGTTTTCATTTTTATCTATTTCTTCTAGTAGTTTTTTTAGGTTTTTTGTTTTGAAGTTTTTGTTTATTAGGTAGAGTTTATTGTCGTGGTATTGTCCTGTGTATCAGTTTAGGTTTATTTCTTCTAGGTTTTGTGTGAGTGGTATTCAGTCGTATGTTTTCCATGTGGTTAGTATTGTTTTTAGGTCTTCGGGGGTTAGTTGGTTTTCGTCGAATAGTTTTATTTGTGTATCAAATTCTTCTGCTTCTAGGTTATAGTTTTCCCAGATTGGCATGGTTTCAAATATTTTGAATCCGAGGTTTGTGTCACGGCTTTTTTGTGTTTGTTTGTTAGTTTGTTTGTCACTGTTTTTTGTTGTTTCTTGTATTTTTTTGGCTGCTCTTATTAGTCTTTCTTTTGTTATTTCAAAGATGGTTGGGTTTTCTGTTTTTAGTTCGTTTTTTACGAAGTCGTGTGCTGTTTTGTTTTTCTTTGGGTCTATTTTTTCTGGTATTTGTACTAGGATGTATTTTCTGTTTCCTGAGTCTTCAGAGTTTAGTTGCATTACTGCATCTCCTGTGGTTCATGAACCAGCAAAAAAATCAAGGATTATGTCGTTTTGATTGACTAAAAAACTAGTTATATATTTAATTAGAGAAGTTGGTTTAGCATAATCAAATATAGCACCAACTTCAGTATCAAAAAGACTCGCAATTTCTGATGAAGCATCTTCATTTGTTCCAACATTAACAGTTTTATTAATCATCGTTGAGGGGGTTTTTGTTTTTTCAGATTGATTATGTCTTAAAACATTAAAACCAAATTGTTTTGATAAAAATACTTGAGTTCCACTTTTTAATTCTTTATTTAGAAAACCTTGTGTCCAAACAAATCGTCCTTTAGTATTCAACTCATTTATCACTATACCATTTTTAACTTCAAATTTATTATTAAAAGATATGTTTGTATTATTTATAGCTATTCTTTTTTCATAAATACCATCATCTAGTTTTGTTTTTATTAGATTTTTTGGGAAATTAAGTGTCTTCAGTGAATTTGTTCTTTTTACAATGGGTTGCTGTTTATCTAAATAGGCTTTTTCTCAAATAAATGTGACATTATTATGTTCTTTTTGATAACATAAAATATATTCTGTCATTTTTCTTGTTTTTTTGGAAAGAAATGCTCATTTCTTTTTTCTTATCCATACAAATTCTCCTACAAAATTCTCTTCTCCAAAAATCTCATCCATCAACATTCTCAACTGAGCTACTTCATTATCATCAATACTTACAAAAATTACTCCGTCGTCTTTTAGAAGTTGCTTTGCTATGTAGAGTCTGGGGTACATGAAGGTAAGCCATGCTGAGTGGGTGTTGCTTTTGCTTTGGGTGAAGTCTAGAATTCTTTGTGCTTGTTCTTCGTCTATTCCTGCTAGTTGTGATAACTCTTGAATTGTAAATTTCCTATCGTCTTGATATACAAAACCGTCGCTACCTGTGTTGTAGGGAGGGTCTATGTATATCATCTTTATTTTTTCATAATAGGCATTGGATAGATGTTTTAATACTTCTAGGTTATCGCCTTTTATAAGTAAGTTTTGTGAGTCTTTGTTTTCTGGTTTTCTATTAAAATCTTCATCTTCTTTTAGAAGTGTTTTGGCTTCATCACTGGCTAGTAGTCTTGCATAACTTTTTCAGAGCCAGTCCATTCCATAGCTCTCTTTAGAAAAATCTATTTCCTCATTTTCTGAAAGTTCTTTTTTAAATTTTTCAAAATTAAAATCACCGTTTTTATCAAAACAGTGTGAAAAATTATTTTTTAAGATTTCTAAATTTTTATTTGGTATTTTTATACTGTTTGTTATTGATTGTTTATTCATAATTGTTATTAGTTTTTTTATTTTTTAATGTTATTAGTATTATATTTAAAAAAAATTAAAAGCACATTTTTTTTATTGAAAAATTTTGTTTTACATAGGCTTTTCTTTTTTTTGTATTTTCCCCGTTAAATAAATAAAAGAGGTCGCAGTTGTTTTTTGTTTATCTATAAGTTCAATAAAAAAATGTAGAGATGTTTTACTAAAACATCTTTGGAATATAATCAAAAATAGCAGTTACAAAAATATATAAAAGACACCATAAATGGATATTTCTACAGTTGAATCTTTTATTTTTTTTCTGCTTTATATTTATAAAAACTTAAAATCCTTGACATATATAATAATATATGTTTAAATATTGATACATGCTAATTTTTAATGCAATGTATTGATGATAAAACATTTTATTGAGGCATACTACGATTTTTTTGACAAAAAATTGACTAGTTCAACTGTCGTTGTGCTAATTATTTCTGCTTTTGTAATACTAGTTTGAACATTTGTTTGAGATAAACAATTATTATCTAATTATAAAACAAGTGTACTAGAATCAAGTCAAGAAAAAAAGCAGGAGAATATAATAACGATTGATGGAAAAAGATATAGGTTAATATTTGAAGAGCTTTAAATATACCTAATTTCAAACTCAAAAAATTTTAGTCAGATAACAAGAAGTTTCTTTTCAGAAGCTTCTTTTATTTTGTCGTTTATCATTAGGAGTTCTGTATTTATAATTGGTTTATTTGTTTTGATAAATATGTTTTTTCCTCTGATTCTTATTGAAACTAGATAAGAGGTTATATTTAAATTCTTTTCTTGTTTATAAACATCTATAACGGTTTTCCAAATTATAGATTTTATTATGGTTTGTATTTTATGTTCACTTTTTATAGAGTCTCAGATTTGCATATTTTATATTTTTACTTGTCTAATCATCTAGCATAAATTTCAAGTCATATTTTTGATTTTAGGTACAGCATAATATCCTTATATTCTTCATATTTAGGGTTTTCTGTATTTATTTTGTTTATTCTTTTATAAAATGATAGTATTTTCTCGTCCGATAATTTTGAAGTTAATGTATCTATTTTATTTACTAGTTTTGACCATTTAGGATTATTTTCTAGTTTTGTTTTTAGGTTTTCTATGTTTTGAATAAAAGCTTCTTTTTTCAAGCATGAAAACTTTACTATAACCTCCTTATTATCGTCCATATTTCTCGCTAAAAAAATAAAACTTTCTCAACTTTGAGAATAAAGTGGGTATCAAACTTTATTATATTGGTATTTTTTAGTACTAAAGCCATCTCTAACCATAATTGAATTATTAGCTCATGCTCTATATGTAAAATGTTTTCAATCTGGAGAATACATAAAGGAATATAAATCCAAGTAATCATCATCTATCTTTATTCAATCTTTTATCATAAAATTTCAGTTTTCATCATATCCAGAAAAAGTAAAAGAATCTGAATTTTTAGAGTATTGCCAATATACAATATTATTATATTTTTCACTTTCTATTCAGTTTTTCACTATAAAATATTTTTCATTTTCCTTTACAACAAAAATAAGACTTTTTCAATACATTAGATTTGATTTTATATCATCATATTCTTTACTTTCTATTCAATTTCTTATTACCACTTTCTTTTCTCCTTTTTCTGCAATAAAAGCAAATTTTTCTTCATTTCTAGAATATGTAACTTTGTCAATATCGTCATATTTATTTCCTTCTATTCAATCTGTTACTAAAAAAGTCTTATCATTATCTTTTACAACAAAAGAAAAGTGTTTTCAATCATCCGAGAAATACACTTCATAAACATAATCATATTCTCATATTATTTCATCATTTTTTATTACTATCTTTTTTTTATCTCAATTTTTTAAGACTAAAATAAAATTCTTTAAATCATTAGAAATTACAAAATCATACATATTATCATATTCTCATATTTCCTCTCAATTTCTTACTATAACTTTTTTTCAATCCCTTTTTCCTATAAATATATAATCTCACTTAAGATTAAATCTAGGTTCATTCATAGAATCATATTTTTTTCACTCCTTTCAATTTAGTACCAAGAAACTTTGTCAGTTTTGAGTAGCAACAAAATAATAACCTATATTCTCTTTATGATATTCAGAAAATTGAATATTATCATATTTTTTCCCCTCTATTCAATCTTTTACTAAAAAAGACTTTCCCTCTTCTTCTACAATGAACTTAAGACTATATCAATCAAAAGAATATTCTAAATGAAATGCTCTAGGATAAGTTCATATGGTTTTTCAATCTTTTACTACAATATCTTTTCAATCTTTTGATACTATAAAAGCTATACTTTTTCAATCCATAGAGTACTTAACTTCCTTAGCATCTTTATATTTATCCAACCCTATATTATCTTTCACAAAAAATTTATTTCAATTATCTTCTACTCTAAAAATAATATCTTCATTATCTAAATATTTTAGATTATCTATACTATCATACCCTTCACTAATCTCTTTGAATTCACATACTTCATCAGCAAATACACTACCAAGACCTAAAAAACACAATATAAAAATTAAACTTAATATTTTTTTCATAATAATATAAATAAATTAAAAACTAAAACATCACCACAAATTCTCCTTTCACCTTTCAAGGAGTATTTTGAAAATACTCTAGAACTTCTTTTATACTTCATCTTTTAAACTCTTCAAATTTTTTAGTTAATTCTCTTCATACTTGTCTAATCATCTAGCATAAATTTCAAGTCATATTTTTGATTTTAGGTACAGCATAATATCCTTATATTCTTCATATTTAGGGTTTTCTGTATTTATTTTGTTTATTCTTTTATAAAATGATAGTATTTTCTCGTCCGATAATTTTGAAGTTAATGTATCTATTTTATTTACTAGTTTTGACCATTTAGGATTATTTTCTAGTTTTGTTTTTAGGTTTTCTATGTTTTGAATAAAAGCTTCTTTTGATTCTAGGGTATTATTTATTCAACATTGATATTTTACAAGAAAGTCTTTTTTATTCTTATTTGCAATAATAATATAATTTCAATTATCTAAATATTTTATATCTTTTATTTCATAATCTATTACAATCTCTTTTCAATTTTTTATAAGATACCATTTTTCTAAATCTTTCCCTGCAAAAATAAAATCTTTTCATTGAGGTAAATTTTTTGGAACAATAATCTTATCATATTTTTTTCATTCTACTCAATTTGTTACTATGAAAAATTTATCCTCTAGTGATGCACCCTCTCAATTTTCACGAACTATAAAACTAAAACTTTTTTCATCTGAATAATAATATGGGTAAAGAACTGTATCATATATACCTAATTTTACTCAATCTTTTACTATGGCATGTCTATCCATTCAATCACTTCTATCATTTATTTCAAAACAGAAACTTTTACTATTTGGTGAAAAATCTATATAAGAAATGTATGCATGCTTTTCACCTTCTATTCAGTCTTTTACTACAAAATAATTTTCATTTTCCATTGCTAAAAAGATAAAACTTTTACTATCTGGAGAGTATTTTGGAAGGTTAATTTCATCATATTCTTCCCCCTCTATTCAATCCTTTACAATAAAAAACTTTCCATTATTTTTTGCTACAAAAGTAAAACTTTTGCTATCTGGAGAATATGCTGAGTTTGGTGAAGATCTAGAGAAATAAGCACCATCATATCTTTTACTTTCTATTCAATCTTTTACTACAAAATATTTTTCATTTTCTTCTGCAATAAAGGCAAAACTTTTACTGTCTGGAGAATATTGAATAGGAGTTGAATATCCTCAATAAATTATATAACTATATTTTTTTTCTTCTATTCAATCTTTTATTATTATATTTCTTCAATCTTTTTCTATTATAAAAACAAAGCTTTTTCAATCTGGGGAATACATTAATGAATTTTTATCAATTGATTCATATTCTGCAATTTCTACTCAATTTTTTACTATATACCATTTTCATCAATACTTTCATGCAAAAATAAAATCATTTTCTTCAGAAAAATATTTTGGTATAGCTATATCATCATATTCTTTACTTTTTACTCAATCTTTTATTACAATCCAATTATCAAAAACAGATACTAGGAAAATATTTTGAGACACAGCATATATAATATCATATTCTTCCCCTGTTTTTCAATCATTAACTATTGTCTCTTTTCAATTTTTTTCTATTAATATAGTGCAATCATTATTATTTTCAGAACATATAACATCATTAATCTTATCATACTCTTCACTAACTTCCTTAAATTCACACACCTCATCAGCAAATACACTACTAAAACCTAAAAATCACAATATAAAAATTAAACTTAATATTTTTTTCATAATAATAATAATAATAATAATAATAATAATATTAATAATATTAATAAACTAAAACTTAAAACATAACTACAAACTCTCCCTTCACCTTTCAAGGAGTATTTTGAAAATACTCTAGAACTTCTTTTATACTTCATCTTTTAAATTCTTCAAATTTTTTGGTTAGTTCTCTTCCTACTACTATATAATGTTCTTCTCAAAAATATTTTGCTAAATCTCAAAGAGTTTTAATAATTCTATGAACGGATTCGTAGATAACGACTGTTTCATCTTTTTTTTCTTGTAGTCTTAAAAAAATCGTTTGTCTTCATTTTTTGACTGGTAAAAATCATAGGTATAAAAAATGATTTGATTGTAATCATGATGCTGATAAAGCTGTTATAACAGCAGATGGTCAAGGGATAGGACAAATATCTATATTTTCACTTAATGCTTTTTGTACAAGAGCATATCAGGGGTCACTAATTCAAGGAGTTCAGGCATCACTTATAACAGCGACATCTTCTCAGTTTTTTAGTTTATCTATAATTTTATCAATTTTCATATTTCATGAGTGACTATGAAAACTTAAAAGAGGTTTCTTTATATCATAATGCTTGAGTAGGATTCACGATTTTCTGGTGTCTTCACAAGCGATTAAATCAACCTCTTTCAAAATTCTAACAGCCCTATAGGTTATATCTTCTAGATTTCAGATAGGGGTGGCAACTATATAAAGCATATTATTTTTGAGTAATATAAGGTTTATTATTAATAATTTAGGGTGAACACAAGGTTCACTCTTACATTAGAAATATTACTGTAGGGGCAATACCTTGTGTTTGCCCTTTATTTTTTTAATTTGTCTATTTTTTTATCAAAGTTTTCTAATTTTTTCTCAAAACTTTCTAGTTTGAATTCTAAGTTTGATACTATTTTTTCGTTTTCTTTTTTGTAGGCTTCTGTTTTTTTATTTCCTTCTTCGATAGATGATTTTAATATTTTTTCAAATTTTCCATCTATTCAGTCTATTAATCATTCTTGTCAGTCAAGTAGTTTTGATTTTAGTTCTCATATTTCTTTGTCTTGTTTCTTATTCTTATAGCTTACAATTATTCCTGAAGAAGTTAAAACTATCCAAACAAGTATCATATATAAAACAAAAAATACTGTTATGTAAGAAATAACGGGTATTTTCTGCTTTAACATCCAAAATAAACTTACTTCTTCTTCCATACTAGCAAGTCAAGGATTAGTTAAAATTATAACTGTATATAAAATAGCAGGGAGCAATAATAAAAATTTCATAGTATTTTAGTGAAAAAAATAAAGTTTAAATATATCAAGAATTTCTTAAAAAGGTATATCATCTACACTGATTTCTTCTTCTTGTTTTGTGTTTGCTTTCTTTACAGTTGGTGAGTCATTTTTTGTAGGTTCTGATTTGGTTGTGTTATTTGCTTCAAAATCTCATCATCCTGCTTTATCTAGCATTATCATATTTGTTCATACTATTTCTGTTTTGTATCTTTTTGTTCAGTCTTGTGCTTCCCAGCTTCTTGTTTGCAGTCTTCATTCTATATATATTTTTTTTCACTTTGCTAGGTACTGAGATGCTATTTCTGCTAATTTTCACCATAGGACTACATTGTGGAATTCTGCTTGTTCTTGTTTTATTCCAGAGTTAGAGTCTGTCCAAGTTCTATTTGTGGCTACAGAGAAACTTGTGACATTTTGTCCATTTGGTGTTTGTCTTAACTCTATATCTTGAGTTATATTTCCTATGATTTGTACTTTATTTAAGTCCATAGTTGTGAAGTTATTTAAGTAAATATTTTTATAACATCCTAATTATATATATTTTTATATAAAATCAAACTTAAAATATGTCTTTGTAATTCTATCTTTAAAAATTTTGCCATATGCTTAGTTTTATGTTATCATTTAATTAAATATATATTTTAAATAAAACTATGAGGAAAAAACTGATATTTTTCGTAACAATATTTTTATTATTACCTTTCAGTCTAGCTTATTCTAGTGAGTATAATTCTGCTTGAGATAGTTCTTGAGGCTCTTTGGATGCATATGCTAGACAGAGGAGTATAGATAATTGAACATTTAATGAATATAGATATTTACTATCCAAAGAATATTTTAAGCTTAGGGATTCTTTTGAGATAGATGAAAAAATGAATATAGATGTTTTAAATGAGATGATATCTTTAGCTGAGACTTGATATAATTATTTGGATAATAATGTTAAAAATGAAAATACTTTAAATTATCTTTTGACTGCTATTAGAAAATGAGTTAAAAATCCTTCTAATAGGTCAAATTATGTTGATGTAGTAGATAAATTATCAGATTATGTTGAGGATGTTAAAATAGAAGGTATTTCTGGAACTGTGGAGGTTAATCCAAAGGAGTGAAATGCTCCTTTAAATGTTACTCTTAGGGCACAGGTTAAAGATCCTAGTTGAACTAAAATATCTTATAATAATTATGTTTGGTGGATTGATACTTGAACTAGTGAGAAAGAGATATGAAGAGGGAAGGCTTTAAATTATACTTTTACAGAGGAATGAACTTTTTCTATTTTTTTAGATGTGGTTTCAGATCATAAAAATGAAAATGGTTTTACTGATGTATTGCCTCTTAGGCAAAGGGTTGATATTACTGTAAATGAGAAGATTGCTTCTTTGTTATTAAAAGTTAATGGAATAAATATACAAGATGGAGATAGTATAAAATTTACTCCTAATGAATCTTCTTACTGACTTGTGTTTGATGCTACTAGCTCAGTTCCTACATATGGGGCTAAGTTTATAGAGACTACTTGGGATTTTTGAAATGGTTTAAAAAAGACATATAAGTGAGCACCTAAGGTGGAGAGAGTTGTTTACTCAAAAGAGAAAGAGTATACAGTTTCTCTTATTATGAAAACAAATGAATTAAAAGAAGTAAGAAGGGAGTTTAATATATCGGTACTTAATCTTATAGCGACTATAGATTCTTGAGAGGAAGAGTGATATATAGGAGATAAAATTAATTTTACAGCTAGACCTTCAGGTAATCAAAAGGATATAAGTTATGCTTGGGAAATATTGGATATAAATAATGATAATGTGGTTTATAAGGATACCTGAAAGTCTATATCTTATACATTTGAAACAAAGTGAAGTTTTAATGTGAAGTTAAGTGCTACAGATCAATCAGGTGACACTGATACTGATGTAAAAATAGTTACTATAAGGTCAAGACCTCCTATTCCAAATTTAAATACTTCTATACCAGATAGGAATAAACCAAATACTGTTTTATTAGATGCTTCAAAAAGTTATGATAAAGATTTTTCTGATGATTGAAATTTAAGTTTTATATGGTATGTTGATTGAGAAAAGGTACTTTTAAATAATTCAAATGAGGATGGTTCTAGGTGATATTATACTTTTATTTCTAAATGAACTCATAATGTTGGAGTGGAGGTAAAGGATTTGGATTGAATGGTAGAAACAGAGAGAAAACAGGTTACTATTAATTCAATACTTTCTGTTGATTTTAATGCTTATCCTAAAGCCATACAAAGAGAGTGATATATAAAAATTATAGCAAATTCTCCTGAGGCTGAATCTTTTGAATGGGATTTTTGAGATGGAATTTCTAAGTGATGAACTTCGTCAAATGTTACTCATATATATGATAAGAGCTGAATTTTTACTGTTAAGTTAAAAGTTAGAGATAAAAAATGAGAAACTAATACACATTCTAAGATTGTTTATGTATGAGATTCTAAAAGTCCTTTGGCTTTGATTTGAATGAATCAAGAGTGATGAAAGGGAGATTTGGTTTTTGATGATGATGCTTGTGATTGAAAAGGTGCTTATATTTTAGATAAGGTTTGAATATTAAAACTAAATTCTGATGATAGTATAAATATAGATGGGAAGAATACTAGTTTAGAGTATTCTTGGAAAATATGAAATTCAAAATATTCATCTTCTGCTAATGTGAGCCATAAGTTTGATGAGCTTTGATGTTTTCCTATAAAGCTTACAGTAAAAAGTAGAGAATGAAAAACAGATAGTCAGGAGATAATGGTTGATGTTAGAAATCTTTATCCGACATTGAGTTCTCTTGATATTAGAGTTACAAATCCTGATTGAGACCCTCTTATTGTGAATGTAAGTGCTGTTTGAGCAGAAGATGAGGATTGAGTTATACAGTCTTATTTGTGGTACTATTATACTGATTTAGATTCAGAGCCACAAGACTTTAGAGCTACAACTAAATCTGATACTGCTTTTGTTATACCGAAAATAACAGGTAATTATTATTTTGTAGTTATACTAAAAGATAATAATGAGGATAGAGCGAGTTCAGAAGATATAACTAATTCTAGGTATTTTATAACGGTTACAGGGGATAATATAAATACTCCTTTGATAAACTTGAAAGTAAATAATTCTTCTGTGGTTGTATGAGAAGAAGTTATTTTTACTGCGGATGTGAAAAATATATTATGACAGGATATTTCTGAGAATTCTCTTTATAGTTGGGATTTTGATGGGGATTGATTTTATGAAAGACAAACAACTACTAATACTGTTTCTTATAAATTTAAAAGGTCTTGAAAGTTCTATTCAAAAGTAAAGGTTAAATATAAGTGACTTAGTAGTACAAAAAATGTTACAATAAATGCTGTGAATAAATTGTATCCAGATTTTGATTATATTTCTGTTTGAAATAAATTTATTTTTATAAATAAAAGTACTTGAAAGATAGACTCATCACATTGGGATTTTTGAGATGGGACTAAAACAACATCAGATAACTTTATGCATACTTATAAAGACTGAAAAACAACTCATGAGGTTAAATTAACAATAGCAGAGTGAACAAAAACCAAGGAAGTAACTAATAAGGTAATAAAAAATATAAAAAATAAATTAAAAGCATATAAGCAGTGAATAAATATTTTTTCGTACCCAGAAATTTCAAAAGAAAATATTATAACTATTTCAGAGGAGTGAGAAAGGGTTTTTCTATATCTTTGAGAGAGTAAGTGAGATATTAGAAACTATGTTGTAGATTTTGATATACTTGTAGATTCTGATTTGAACTGATGAAAGGATGATGATGAGGATAATAAATGAACTGCTAGTTATACTACTGGAGATGTTTTAAATGTTAAACTAAATGATAGTAGAGAACAAAAGCTAAGAATATTTATAAAAAATGCTTCTTGAGATATTATAAAATCTCAAGATATAACAATAATAAAAGAATATATAGAAGATGAAAATATTAATTTAGATGATATAATATTTGATTGAGTAAGAGATTCAGATAAAGAACTTATAGAAGAACTAAAAAAATTAGTATCTGAACTACCATCAGAATATAGGTTAGAGTCTTCAAAATATATACAAAAACTTCAAGAGGAATGGTTTGACGATAGGGAAAAGACAATTACAATAATAGATTTTGAAAAATATCTTGATTCTAATAATGTTGAAAATACAAATGAGATAATAGATGTATTAGAATCTATTCTAGTAAACTGACAAATTGATAAAAGTGAAAGGAATAAAGCATTTACTCTCTTGGTAACTATGGTACCTAAGTCTATAACTTGTGTAAAGTCTTGAGCTAAAGAAAATTGTTATGATGAAATAATGGATAAGCTTAGAAGGATAAATGCAAGTGATGATACAAATTTAAATAAAGAACTTTGAAATGAAATCTTAGATGATATAAAGGCAAGTGGAACTTTTACAGAAGAAGAAGCTACTAACTTCAAAGCTATTTTAAAGAAATTAATTAATGGGGGATTTGATAATATACCGCAAGAGGATATTGATGAGGTAATAGATGAAACAGTGGTACCAGATGTTACTACTGAGGATTCTGGTTGGAGTTTAAAATGAATACTTTTGACTCTGTTATATTTAGCCTGATTATTTTTATGAATATTTATAATAATAGTAATTTTATACTTCATATATTATAAGGTTACCAATAAAGATGAAGATGTATCATTTAGTGATTTTATACAAAAAAGATCAAGTTCTAGTAATGATGACATGATTGATGATAGTGGAGAAGATTTGCTTTGAGGAGTTAGAAATGATGAATTAAAGAAAGAATGAATATTGAAAACAGAATCTTCTGTATTCTCTTGATCAACAATTCCAAAAGAAACTGTAAAAACTAAAGAAGTAATTAAAGAAACTAAAATAGAAAACAAAAACTTAAATGTTAAAAATGAAGATAAGGTAGAAATAAATGCAGAAAAGAAAGACGAAAAAATACCTAGCTGGTTATCTTGAAGTTTTGGTTGAGATGATAATAAAACAGAAACTAATGTTGAAACTAAAACTAATGTTGAAACTAAAACTGAGGTTAAAAAAGAAATCCCAAAGCCAAAAATAGAAGAGAAAAAAACAGAAACTAAGCCAGAAGTGAAAAAGGAAATCCCAAAACCGAAAGTAGAAGAGAAAAAAATAGAAACTAAAAAAGAGAAAGTACCAGAATGGTTAGCTTGAAGCTTAGATACTACTAGTGATAAAAAAACTGAAACTAAAACTGAGGTTAAAAAAGAAATCCCAAAGCCAAAAATAGAAGATAAAAGAACTGAAACTAAGCCTGAAGTAAAAAAGGAAATCCCAAAGCCGAAAGTAGAAGAAAAAACAACAGAAACTAAAAAAGAGAAAGTACCAGAATGGTTAGCTTGAAGTTTAGATGCTACTAGTGATAAAAAAACTGAAACTAAAAAAGAGAAAATACCAGATTGGTTAGCTTGAAGTTTAGATACTATTAGTGATAAAAAAACTAAAACTAAGCCTGAAGTAAAAAAGGAAATCCCAAAGCCGAAAGTGGAAGAAAATAAAAAGCCTAGTTCTGTTGCTCCTAAAAAAGAAGAAAAAATTCCAGATTGGTTAGCTTGAAGTTTAGATTCTAGTGATAAAAAAACTGAAACTAAGCCAGAAGTAAAAAAGGAAATACCAAAGCCGAAAGTAGAAGAAAAAACAACAGAAACTAAAAAAGAAGAAAAAATTCCAGATTGGTTACTATCAGATTCTTCCGATTCAAATAATATAAAAAGTGAACCTAGCTCTCCTTTAGTTACTGAAAAAACAGATACAGCTAAGAATGAAAAAGCAACAGATAAACAGGATGAAAAAAAGTGAAAAAAGGATGAGCTTTGGGATGATGGAATGGAAGTACCAGATTGGCTGAAGAATTAAAAAAAAGTCCAAAGCAAAGCTTTGGACTTTTTTTGTTGTTTTTTTCATGATAGAAAAAATATTTATTATTCAAGAAAATGCTATTTATTTTCTAATTTTTTTTCATCAATTCTGTATTATTTACTCCTAGAATAAAATATGGATTTTTTGAATCTTTTCTTTTCATAATTATCCGATAAGGTTTATTTAAAATAAACTTTTTATATTTTTTAGGTGGTCAAGAAGGACCTTCAGAAGTTGCTAATGAATCTATAACTGCCTCATTTTCAACTTTAGCTCATTTTTCATCCATACTAAAATTTATATTTTCAAACATTTTGGAAATCATATATTTTTCAAATCATTTATTTGTTAAGAATTTATCTACTAATTCAGTATAGTTTCTTTTTACATCTAGATAAATCTTAGGAGTTTTAAATACTTCATTTCTTGAAATAGATTTTAGTTTTCAAGAATTTCCTTGATTTATTTGTTTTACAGTTTCGCTAGGATTTTCCATATCAAAACCTTTAGCTAAAAATAGTTCATCTGAATCATCTTTTAAATCTAGCTTTACTATAAAATTATTATCATTTACATATTTTATAATTTTTACATTATTCTTTTGTTCACCTATAGCAAAAAAACCTTCAACATTTTTATTACCAAAAAGAATATTTCAATCTTTAAAAACTTCTGGGTACTCAACTTTTTTAAAAAAGTAAGCATATGAAATTATATCTTTAGGGTTTAAAGATATATCTAAATCAGCAAAACTTTTATTTGGAAATTTTTGTTTTGATTCTTTGTTTATGGCTTCAACCATTTCTTGTCCATAACCACTTTTTATATAGTAACTTTCTTTATCTAAATCACTTTTTGTAAAAACTGGATTATTTAACTTATCAACCATTTCTAATGCTATTTTATCTTCTGTTGCTAGTTTTATTTTTTCTTTTATTATATTTTCACTGAGTTCTGTCCAAGCTAAATTCATAGCTCATCACCAAACATAATTTCATTTAAAATCACTTCCGAGGTAGTTTTCTGATATTGAGATTTTAGTGCTTTCTTCAGGTGGATTTTCTATATTTTGTTCAGGAGTATTATTACAACTAGTTAGAAGTAAAGCACTCATACAAATTATTAAAGTAATATATTTTTTCATATTTATTTTTTAGTTAATATTATTTTTTATTTTATTACATTCAGACATCTCAACAATTTTTCAAGATTCATAACAATTATTTTTGTCTTTAGAAAATCAGTTACTTAACACTTCAAACGATCCTAGATCTGCCTCTTCTAGAATACTTGGAGGAGAATTGTGGCAATTACCTTTGCAAGTTTCATAGTAAATATGTTTTTTATCTTTTAGATAAGTATCATTTAGAATTTCAAAAGTTTTTGCATCAATACCTTTTAATAAATCACCTCTTTTGTAAACATTTTGGTCATCTGTTGCATAGTTTTTTATATCACCATTATTATCTTTTCCCATTAATAATCTAAAATTCTCTGGAGACTTAGAATCAATTATATCTAAGTCAAGGTTACAATCTCCCATTCAGTAACAGTCAATATAATAAATAGAATTTTTATCTTTCATATAACCTATTTCACTATCTCCCAAAGGTCTAAAAGAATCAACATCAATTTTATTAGTCCAGTCAGGAAGTTTTCCATTTTCTTTTTTTGCAAATGAAGCTAAAATTTTATGGGTAAGATATAAATTACTTTTATCTCTTGCTAATCTACCAGTGATGACTCCAAAAGTATTTGGGTCTGCACCTTCAATTTTCAAATCAGCGATAGGAGCTTTATAATAAATGCTTTCATCATCTTTTTTAAAGCTATTGCTTAGATTTCCAATTTTATAATTATTTTTTTCTATTGCTTGTGTTCATGTTTTATTTTCTTCTTTTAATTCAGTAGAAAGTATATTATTTTCTTTGCAAGAAATTAAGGAAAATAAGCTTATGGCAATTATTAAAATTATAATTTTTCTCATGTTTGTTATTTTAAATAATAAATAATTAGGTAATATAAATTAGTGTAGATCTATCAATATAAACCGCCAAGATTAACATTGTGAATAATATTATACTTATAATTCTCATAAGTAATAAACTATTTTTTTCTTTATTTCTCATATAAATTACTATAGCATTTATAAAATAGAAAAATAAAAGTAAAGAAAATGATATAATTTCAATGTCTACTAAAGGACTATTTTTATATATATCTATTGATTCTAACTGAGAGTTGTGTATATATGATGATATAAATAAGATTAAAGTTAGAAATGAAAATATAATATAAAAGACTCTAACTTTTCTACTTAAAATAATTCTATCCATATCTTATTATTTTAAAAATTAAAACAAAAATAAGACTAATTTAAATTAGTCTTATTTTTTATATTAAGAATTATTTAAACTCTTTCTTCTATTCTAATAAGTTCATTATATTTTGCAACTCTGTCTGTTCTAGATAGTGAACCTGTTTTTATATATCAAGTATTTTTAGCAACAACTAAGTGTGCTATAAATGTATCTTCTGTTTCTCATGATCTATGAGAAATTATAGATTTCATTCCTGCCTCAGTTGCCATATCTATACAATCCATAGTTTCACTTACTGATCCTATTTGGTTTAGTTTGATAAGAATTGCATTTGTCATTCCTTGCTTTATTCACATATCTAGTCTTTCCATATTTGTTACAAATAAATCATCTCATACTAGCATTATTTTATCTCAAAGTTTTTGAGTCATTAATTTCCATCCTTCAAAGTCGTCTTCTGCCATACCGTCTTCTATAGATATAATTGGGTATTTTTCTACTAAGTCAGCATAAAAATCTACTATTTCAGAGTCTGATAATACTCTTCATTCTCAAGCTAGGTTATATTTTTCATCTTTATAAAATTCGCTTGCTGCTACATCTAGTGCTAATTTTATTTGGTCTGTTGTGTATCATGCTTTTTCTATAGCTTCAATTATAACTTGTAAAGCTTCTTCATTAGATCCTAGATTTGGTGCATATCCTCATTCGTCTCAAACTGATGTTGATAGTCCTTTTGATTTAAGGATTTTTCCAAGATTATGAAATACTTCTGCTCACATTCTAACAGCTTCTTTTATGTCTTTTGCTCAAACTGGTACTATCATAAATTCTTGAATATCTACATTGTTATCAGCATGAGATCATCCGTTTAGTATGTTCATCATAGGAGTTGGTAGAGTGTTTCATTTTCATTCTCCTAGGTATTCAAATATTTGTTTTCCTTCTGAATTACTGCAAGCTACTACGAATGCCATAGATACTCATAGGATAGCATTTGCTCATAGTTTTGACTTGTTTTTTGTTCAGTCTAGTTTTATCATTAGTTCGTCTAGTTCTCTGTAACCAGCGAATGATTTTCATTCTATTTCTTTTGAGATAACCTCATTCACATTTGAAACTGCTTTTAATACTCATTTTCATAAGTATCTAGTTTTGTCTCAGTCTCTTAGTTCTAGTGCTTCGTGGATTCAAGTACTAGCTCAGCTTGGTACGATTGCTCTACCAAAGCTTCCGTTTTCTAGGGTGATTTCTACTTCTACAGTAGGGTTTCATCTAGAGTCTAAAACTTCTCTAGCATGGACTTTTTGTATTGTGTACATGGGTAAAATAGTTAAAAATTAAAAAATGTTTTTGTAGTTTTGTGTCATTACGGACAGAGAAAAATTATTCCCATCTTCAGATATTTTTCTTTTCTTTTTCTGTAAACGCTTTTTCCAAATCAATTTCAAAATAATTCGCAACTGCACATACTTGCTTTAACACATCTGCTAGTTCGTCTTCTATTTGGTTGACAGTAGAATCTTTAGCTATTTTTATTTTTTCGTGTTTTCTTATACTTTTAAAAAGTTCTCAGACTTCCTCTCATAGCATTAGACATCTTTGGGTGGCATTGAGTCTGTCAAAGCCTAATTCTATTCATATTTCTAAAATGTATTTTTGTAACTGTTTTATTGTTGTATTTGATTTTAGTTTTTGCATTTTTATTTATTTAAATTTTATCTCTATTTGTTTTTCTTTACTAAGAGAGATTAGATGGAATTTTTTAAACCACTATAGCAACTTTCTTATTGTCTTTAGGGTGAATTTTTATTTCTATAGTATTTCATGGTTGATAGTGAGAAATATTAATTCTAGAAATCATTGCTCTTATTTTTGTCTCATATTTTGGTTCATATTTCTGTTTAACTTCTAAAACAAAATCAATCATGAAATATAATCAATTGTTTATCGTTATACCAGTGTCTTTTATTTTTAATATTTTTGCTTTGGCTTCAATTCAATTTTTAAGGATATAGTTATTTTCTCAAAATCCAAAGATGGTTCATAAACTTGTTCTGAAAGAGAAAAAAACAAAACCAAAAATTAAAATAAATATTCATGCTGGAATTAATGATTCATAGTCTCCAAATTTTATTGCAAAATATAATGGCATTCAAATTCAGCATCCTATTCAAACAACTATACCAATTAGAGCTCATATTTTATCAGCAGTAGGAAATTTATTACTCATATGTTTTAGAATTAAGAATTAATATTAAATCAAACTCTCTCCCATTTCATCTCACTTCCCTACTCACATAATCTCCAAAATACTAGGAGCAATATTTGCTAAACCTCAACTCTTTTTTGTTTCTACAACTTCTCAATTTTTCACATACCAAAATGGTACAACATTAGTAGTGTGAGAAGTTTTAGGATTCTCAGGTATTCACATTTCTTCGCAATTTCAATGATCTGCTGTTATAAGTAAGTCTATATCATTTTTATCACAAAAGTCTATAGTTTTAGCAACTATTTCATCAAGTTTTTTTATCGATTTTATACTTGCTTCCATAATTCAGGTATGTCATACCATATCTCAATTTGCATAATTTAAAACTGTAAAATCATAATTTAGAGCATTTTCTGAGTATTTTTGCCAAATTTCCTGAGCACTCATTTCTGGGTCTAGGTCATAGGTTGCAACTTTGTGAGAAGGTACTAGTATATCTTTTTCTCAATTAAATACAATTTGTTTTCATCAGTTAAAAAATTTGGTCACATGAGCAAATTTTTCTGTTTCGGCTATGTGGAGTTGAGATAAATTGTTGTTTTGTAAAACTTCTGCTAAACAGTTTTCTACTTTTCCATTTTCTATAAAATATTTTCTGGTGTATTCTGGATAATATTTTGTCATAGTTGCAAAATATAGATTTTGAAAAGTCTTTCTTTCAAATCAGTTGAATTCTTTATCTGTAAATGCTTTTGTTATTTGTTTTGCTCTGTCACTACGAAAGTTTAAGAAAAATACTGAGTCGTTTTCTGAAATTTTATCTCAATTTTTAAATGATACTGGTGGTATAAATTCATCTGTTAAATCATCTTTGTAACAGTTCTCTATATATTCTTCTATACTTAAAATTGTGTTATTTTTTCAGTAAACAATTTCTTCATAGGATTTTTTTATTCTTTCCCAATTATTGTCTCTATCCATTCAAAAATATCTTCATCCGATTGATGATACTACTATATTTTCTTTTTTATTAATAAATTTTTCTTTGAAAGTTTTAAATAACTCTAAAAATGATTTTGGTTTTATATCTCTTCAGTCTGTGAATAGGTGAAGATTTATTTTTATATTTTCAGGAGTTATTTTTAAAATATTTTCTAAATGATTTGAGTGCGAGTGTACTCATCATGGTCAAAATAGTATTATTAAATGAAGTGATGAATTGTATTTTTGTATGTTTTTTACTGCTTTTTTAAATGCTCATATATTTTGAAATTCTTGAGATTCAAAGCTATCGTCTATTTTTACTAGACTTTGTTTTATTATTTGTCAGGCTCATATGGTCATATGTCCTACTTCTGAGTTTCACATTTGTCAGGTGGGTATTCATACAGCTTTTCATGCTGCTTCAAGAGTTGTTTTTAGGTTTTTGAATAGTTTTTGAAATGTTGGTGTATTTGCTTGGATTATACTATTTTCTTCTGGAGTTTTAGTGTTTATACCAAAACCATCTAAAATAAGAAGTGTTACTTTTTTCATAAATTATTTATTTAAAAATTAAGTCATGTTATTTTAGTGATTAGTGTAAAAAAGTAAAGTTTTGTAGTTTAGATAAAAGATTTCCAATTACAAAAATAGTGTGTTACTATATGTTTTAGTAAATTAATATTAAAAATATTTTATGAGAAAAATTATACTGCTATTTGTAATTTCATTTTCGCTTATCCCTGTCACATTTTCTTCATCTTGAGAAATGGATAATATTATAATGCCTAAAGAGCTTGATTTTACAGAAAGGTATTTTATATCTGAGTTGAAAGAGTTGAGTGTTAAACAGGAAACAATGAAAAGGGAGATATTCAAAGAGGTTCAAGATAGGCAATTACAGAGTGTAGATAAGGCTTTATCTTATTCTGCAAATACTGTGAATTTTCTTTTTGTTTTATTTACTATAATTGCTATGTTACTTTGAATTTTATGATGGAAAAGTTTTTCAGATATAAAAAAATCTTTTAAGAGTAGTATGGAGAAAGAAATTAAAAAGATTATAAGTGATTTTGAGAAAAAGATTACTAGTTTGGAACAAGAGCAAAAGGTGAATATTTTATGGAGGCAGTATAATTTATCGGAAAATAATAATGATAAGTTGGATATTTTAAATAAGATTTATAAGATAAGACCGACATCAAAGACTATAGATATTGAAAAATCTAATATTTATTTGTCTATGTGACTTTATGAAAAGGTAGTGGATACTTGTGATTTGATAATGTCTTCAAAGAGGTCTGAACTTTATCCTCAGGCTTATTTTAATAGGGCTTCGGCTTATAATCAATTATGAAAAAAGGAAAATGCTATTTCTGACTTAGTTTATTTATTACAGTTGTCTCCAGAATATAGGTGAACAATAGAAAAATCAGAAAAATTGTCTTTGTTACTAGAAAATCCTAAGGTAAAAAAAGTACTTAAATAAGAGGAATTACTTTTCTAAAAAAATATTCTTTCTTTTTTCTTTAAATTTATTTATCTCTTCCCAAAATGTTCCAGCTTTTTCCATAGTAAAAGTACTATTTTTTCTAAATCATCTTTTTAAAATTCTATTTTCAACAACTTTCCATTCTGCCCATAATATAAATTCAGAAATCTCTGCATTGTATTTCTTTGCAGTTTTTATATATTTTTCTAAAATATTTTCTTTTTTTCTACACATTCGTATTCATCATATTCCCACTTTCATATCTCCTTAACTTAAATTCAATAAACTTTCACCAGATAAAGCTTAGTTTTTCCTTTTAGTAAAATTTTTAAAGATAAAAGAACTTATGAAATTTTTAAAACGATAATAAGTTGAATTTTGTGCCTAAAAAATTGGAAACAATGAGATTTGGCAAATATCTGATGAAAAACATTAGCACAAATTCAATATTTCTTTTACAAATCTAATTGGAGTTCCAAATTACTAAACCAATTTAGAGTGAGTTGGATTAGAAATAAAAATTGAAAATATCATGATGTGCTGATAAAATAAGAATGATATCGTAATATTTGATTGAAAAAGTATTATGACTAAAAATATAAAATCTAATTTTTCTGGTTTTGCTAATTGGTTCTTTTCAAATAAAGATAAAAAAGTAGTAAATTGATTAGAAAAAGAGGAGATTTATCTTGGAAAGATAAAATCAAAGAAAATCAGATTGATAAAAAATTAGTTATAAAATGACAAGAAAGTGAAATTTATAGTTGTTTTGTATTATTGTATAGAAGAAAATGGAGCATTGAAGAATGCTTTAAAGAACTTAAATCATACATCTGTTTTGAGAACTTTAAGGTAACTTCTTATGAATCTATTATGAAATATTTTCATATTATTTTAGTGGTTCATACCTTGCTTACAATAATGAGCTATAGTCTTTGTTTAAGCAAAGACTCCTTTGAATTTGTATATGGATATTAAAAAAAAAAACGAAATATTAAGAAGAAAAAAGTTCTAAAACTAAACAGATAACTATTGTTTGAGTTAAGCTTTTCATTGAGATGATGTTTCAAACTTGATTTGTATGAAAAGTTAAGTGAAAACATAAAAAGACATTAGCTCAGGTACTTAAAACGAGTGTTTGCTTGAAGTCTAATTTAGCTCTAAATTAAAGGAAAAGATTGAGGTTAGGAGAGAAAAGTTTATTGAATTTAAGATAAAACATATTTTCTCAATTAGGTGAAAACTCAGGTCTGTCACCAATTAATCCATATTTCTTTCATTCTTTTCAATTAATTACAACAAATTCACCATCATCTTCTTTTACTATGTAAATAAGATTTCCTTTAGGAGAAAAAATAATATCTAATATTTTCCCTTCATGTCTTTTTCATTCTTTTCAGTCTCTACCTATGTGTTTCTGATTTTCTTTGGCTTTATATAAAAATCTTTTTCAATCTTTAGAATAAGTAAGTGTATCAACTCAGTCATATTCTTTTAATTTTTCTCAGTCTTTTACAACCCATTCCTTATTTCATTCTCATCTTCTATCTCATCAGGCAAATGCAAAACTGTTTAAATTTTCTGTATGTGCAACACTAGGATATGAGGCACTCAAGTAGTCTTCCCCGCCTTTAACTAAAATACTACCAGATTCACTAAAAGCAGCAAAAATAGATTCATTTGTATCTCATAAAAAAGATAAATAACTTACCTTATTGTATTCCTTTCCCTCTTTTAAATCTTCAACAGCATAATATTCCCTATCCTCAAATTTACCACTTTCACCATAATTTATAGCCCTAAATATAAAGTGTTTTCCATCTTTTGAAAAGGCTAATCTATCAATATTATGATATTCTTTACTCTCTTTTCCATTGCTAACAAAAAGCATTTTCTTATTTCTCATAGCAGCAAAACTAAAAATTGTTCCGTCTTCTGAATATTTTCAATTCCAAATTCTATCGTATCATTTACTTTCTTCTCAGTCATTTACTATTATGTATTTTCAATTTTTGAGTGTTATAAATGAGAGTTTTTTTCAATCTGGTGAATATACTAAAGAATCTGGGTCAATTGATTTATACTTTTTATTTTCTACTCAGTTTTCAAAAAGTGTATAAACATAAGTATTTTCATCTCTTTTCTCTTTCATAGCTAAAAATGCAAGATTTTTTCAGTTTGATGAATATTTTAGAGAAAATTCATAAATGTCATAATATCATCCTCAAACTTTTTTTCAATTTTTTATAACAAATTCTTTACCATCTCGTCTTGCTATATAGGTGAGTTTCTTACTATCTGGGGAAAATATATAATCTTGTTCTCTGAAAGAGGTAGATATTGTTATATTATCTGGAGAATATGTTTCACCTAAAGGATACTTTTCACTTACAATCTCATATTCACATTTATTTTCCTGAGCAAACACATTTCATCCAATTCCGAAAAATAAAAACAGTAACAAAAACGAACTTAAAGTTTTTTTCATAAATGAGTTTTATAAAATATAAAAAAGCATGACTCTAATTAAAGAATGCCATATTTTTTACAGTTTGTCAAATATTGTATTTTATGCAAGTTTTTCAAGGATAGAGCATAAAAGTAGTTTTTTTATAGCAAGGGGTTGTATTTGATAAAAGTCTAAAAAAGATTAGTCTTTTACTAATTTTATAGATTTATTTTTCAAAAAATTTATGATTTTTGATTTGGTAGGTGAAGGAATACTAAGTTTTATAGTTTATTATTATCTCTTATTTTAAAATGAATTGCATCTAGGTATATTATTGGGTAGAAGTCCTCTAAAGCTCTTTGTTGCCATTCTTTTAAGAAAGGTATTATTTTATCTGTTATTTTACTTACTTATTGTTTAGATACTTTAGCTCCATATATATCAGATATGTGTTTGTTTATATCTGCCGTAGTTAATCATAATCAATACATGTTTATTATTTTCTCTTCCATTTCTGAGGTTCTTGTTTCATACTTAGGTAATATTTGTGGTTCATATTCTCATTTTCTATCTCTTGGTACTTCTATCTCTTCTTTTCAGCTTGAGGTTAGAATACTCTTTTTGTATGTTCAATTACGACTATTTCAGCTATTATTTCAGGCTGTAGAGTGCTTTTCATATCAAAGATGATTATCTAGCTCCGCTTCCATCATCTTTTCAATTAGAGGTCACATAAATTGTTTTAGCATTCATTAGGCTTCTTCTATGCTTTTAGCTTTTTTTGCTATATCTTCTAAATTCATTCATCATAATTCTTCTTTTGTATATTTACTCATAATTTTTTTTTTAAGTTTTAAAAAATAGGTACTTTCTTTTAGTACCTATTTTTTCCATTTACACAATATTTTTTACACACCCTTTATTTAAATTTCATTAAAGAGACTTTATCATATTCCTAAACCATAGTCTATCTCCAAATAAATAAGTCAAATCATAATGAGACCTCTCTATACTAGAAGACCTATTTATCAAAGCACTATCAATCTCTCAAGACCTAACAGTATTCTCTATCACATTTATTTTCTCACTATAATTCCTTCACCTAGTTGGAAATTTAACAGTATCTATATTCTTAAACTTAGCAAAAAACATATATGAATATAAATTTAAATTATCTCACCTAGCATAAAAATTTCAAACCTCCAAAGCCTTTAATTTTCAATATCACAACTTTTTTAATTCACTAAAATAGTACTCAACTCCAGACTTTACATTATCCTCTAAATATTTTCTTAAGTCTACAAACTCATCAGAATATTCTTCTATAACCCTCAAAATCTTTAATAAATTCAAAATCTTCTGATTTCTAAAATCTGAAATTCCCTTTAGAGCATCATAAAATAAATCAACCCTCTTCTCTAAAATCCTAACTAAAATATATATATCATCTCTCGTCTTTTCTACATCTTTCGTAAATCATAAATCTATTTGCTCCATCAAATTATCTATTTGTTGAAATTCATCTTTATAGCAATCATCCAGCTCTTGCATCTTTTCAAAATTATCTTTTTGAGCATCTGCAATAAGCCTCTTAAAATCTGGTCTAAACCTTTTCTTAAAAACCAAATCATTAACAACAACCGTACATATATCCTTATCACCATACTTATGTTCAGCAAAACACAAACCATTATTATATCTGCAAAAATCCCCCTCCCCAAACACCTCAAAAATAGTATCAGGAAAATCAGTAACCAATTTTTCTATTTCCTTAAGTGTAATTTCCCTACTAAGTATAATCTTATTTATATCATAATTCTCCAATAAAAACCTAATAGACTCTGAATTATAAATTGCTAAAATAGTTGAAATATTAATTTTTCATTTATAGCCTATTTTTTTTAGATACTCAAGCACTCATATATTTCAACATATTATTCAATCTACTCATGCCTTTTGAAAATCTTCTATCATTCTCTCAATAAGAGTAAAAGTCTCATCTGTATAATACCGAAAATTGGCATTTCAAAAAATTTCTAAATCATACCCATGAACATCATCCACTATTGCTTTCAGTGTATCAAAATCAGCAATCTGCTCATGCTCAGCAAACCTACCATTTGTACTAACCTCAAATCAAAACTTTTCATGCCAATAACTCGGATTATATCAAGTAAAAAACTCCCCAGCACCGCTATCCACCAATGACTTTATATATTTTGAAACATCCTTTGCATTTTTTCATTTACTAGAAAACCCCAATCAAACTATTTTTTTGAACATAAAAAAATTATTTAGAAATATATTTATAACACCATACCTCACAATCTAAGTGAAAAACCTAAAATAGATTATAAAAATAAGTATAATCTTAAAACAAAAAAATAAAAGCCCAATTTTCAAAAAAAACTGGACTCTTATTTTAATAACAACTATCTAAATAAAAAATAGAGAAATAATTTACATTGCCAACAAAGGGGGCTAACCCTTTGGATTTTTCTATTTTTTAAAACTATAAAAATTTACTAAAAGTAAACTTTACTTCATAAATATCTGTAATGCTCTCTTATCATCGCTTGTTCTCTACTCTTTCTATTAGTTGGTTTTTTAGTTACATACCTCTCATTTCTAAGCTTAGTTATAATCCTAGATTGGAAAAATAATTTTTTGTATCTTAAAACCAATTTTTCATTAGACTCTTTCTCATTTCTTACTGCATATATCATAGTTTTTCTATCTCCCTAAAAAATATAAATAAATAAAAATTAACTCCCTCTATTTTATATTTATTTTTTTTTTGTCAAATTAAAAGTATTGGATATTATAAAAGCTAATTATAAATAACTAAAAAATACAATGAAAAAAGAAAGACTACAAAAACTAGAATGAATTATGAAAGAACTAGTAACAGAATTGATATTTAGAGAAGTAGAAGACATAGAAAATAAGTTTTGACTAATAACGGTAACTGCCATAAAGATAAGTACCGATTTATCATACCTAGACACATACATAAGTTCACTAAGAAACTGAGAAGAACTAACCAAGTTTTTAGCCTGATATGCACATAATATAGAAAGACAAATAGCCAAAAAAGTAAGTATAAGAAAAATACCAAAACTAAGATTCAGATACGATCCAAGTTGAGAAATATCTTGAAATGTTATAAATACAATTAAAAATTTAAAATAAAAAAAATGACAAAAAGAACAACCTCAAGCTCAGAATTCAAAAAAAGGGTAAAAAAAAGAAGAGAAGAAATCTTCCTAAAGACTCGTAGCAAAAAAACTTTTAAAAAAAGATCTCATAAAAAAGTACTAAAAACAATAAACCTTTTAAATATAAGCATAAATAAAAATATCTTTAAATATTTTTATATATGAATACTCTCAATCATAATTTTATTAATGACCGCAGTATTATTTACACCTTTATTAAATATAAAAACAATAAATATAGAAACAACCGATGAGATAACTAGTAAAGACATAGCCTACAGAAGTCTAGAAAGTATAAGATGAAAACATTTACTTTTTACAGAAAAAATAGATATAGAAACCCCGTTAAAAAATTATCAAAAAAACATAAAAGATGTAGAAGTAGATTTTAAGTTATTAAATTCTATAAACATAACACTTTCATCATACAGACCTATATTTAAAACAATAATAAATGAAAAAATATATATGATAACAGAAAATGGGGTTTTCATTCCATGAGATAACGATGAACTAAAAAAAATAAATATTATGATAGACAAAAAAGAAATAAGTATACTTGATTACAAACAAATACTAAATCAAGAATATATAAAAAGAATTGATGAAATATACAAAAAAATAATAGATAAACTAATAGTATTAGGAGTAAAAGATTTAGATTATTTTGTCACAGAAAGAGAACTTATTCTAACCACAAACAATAACAGTAAAATAATATTTGATTTAGAATGAGAAATAGATTTTCAGATTGCAAAACTGATAGAGTTTCACAAAGAACAACAAGACTTAATCGAAAATCCTGTTGTGTATATAGACCTAAGAATAATGAATAAAATATACTTCTGCCCACTAAAAGAAGAATTTCAATGCAAATACAATCTAAAGAAAATTTATTCTATAGAATTTAATGATCAATAATTTTTACATGATTAAATTTACAAATTAGTGGAATTAAAAATCCTCATATGATAATTTCTTTTTGACTCAAACAACAAGCCCCCCCTCCTTAGAATCATTAAAATAAAGATCATCCACCAGATTTATTATTATCATAAATAAACCTCTTCACCTTATTGATTTATGTCATGAAAATCACCTCTTTAAAACCATATCCCTCAAATTTCTCATTTCAAAAGCCTTTTTAGGAGAAACTCAATTTCCTGTATCCTCAACCTCTATACTAATAACCAAACCATCATATTCTTTATCTATATTTATCCTAAGTTTATTTATATCCCCCTTTTTACTTCAATGCTCTATAGCATTATTAGCTAATTCATCTATAACAGAAACTATCCTAGCCTTAGACCTTCAATTAAGTCATATAAGATCCCCTATATTATTAATTATCTCTCTAAATAATCTAGAAATCATAAAATCAGAAACGAAAGAAAATGAAACATTTATATTTCATGCAATCACAAAGTTCCTAAGAAGCATCTCCTTATAACTCAAGTCTTTTAATTCTGAAGATTTATTTTCTTTCATAACCTATAGTAAAAATAATATCTATTGTAATAGTAACATTAATTAAAACAAAAAGCAAAAAAAACTGCACTAATTATAGTACAGCTCTTTTTATATGAATAATTAATTACCCTCTAACAGCTTCTTTGAAAGTTTTACCCGCTCTAAATACAGGAGATTTCATAGCTGGTATAGTTATAGGTTCTTTAGTTCTTGGATTAACCCCATTTCTAGCAGCTCTTTCAGCAACCTTAAATGCACCAAAACCAGTTAAGTTAACCTCTCCACCAGATTGTAATTCAGAAGTAATAACTTCTATTCAGGTAGCTAAAACTTTAGCTACAGCATCTTGGCTTAAACCTGCAGTAGCTGCTACTGCTTTTATAAAATCTTGCTTTTTCATAAAGACTTTTAAATTAATAAAATAAACACTTCCAATATATGAAAAGAAAAATAAAATACAAGTTTTTTTAATACTTTTTTGCTAGACAAAAGGAAAAATTATTTAACCAAGGAATACTTTGGCTTAATAATGCTAACATGTTAGTAATTATATTTTTAATAATTCAATGGACTTAAGTAATTTATATTGCCTAAATCAGTTTCAAATACCTGCTTTACATCTCATATTTGTACTAAAGAACTTATTTTTATATTAGGTTTTGTAAAAGAACCAGAACCAAACAACTCATAATCAAAACTTTCAGACAAATCAGTATTATATAAAACTAAATAAGAACTAGATGAATCTAATAAAAACTTATCAATAGACTCTTCTTTTCAAGTATATTCCCCCTCCGATACACTCTTTGAAATTCACACAGTATTCTTTGAAAAAGCTCATCTACCCGAAATACTAGAACTATCAGAAATAATACTCCATAAAACACTACCGCTACTAGATAAAGCTTCTAGAGATAAATTTTCCACCTTATGTTCTCAATTATTATCTATATAAAAAAGCGGAAAAATCTCCTGCCTCTGAGAAGACAACTCTCAAGAATAACTTCTAATCCTAGAATCAATATTATAAGACACTAAAACATCCTTTTCATCATAATAATTTCATGAATTAAAATAATCACTAGCTAATTTCACAGACTTATTATTAATTCAACCTCCCACATTTTGAGAATATCAATATCACTTATTTTTTATATCCAGTAAAGCCAATTCCACCATTGCTTCACTAGCAATAGAGACCTTTATTAAATTATTAGAATCATCATTTCTATAAGAATTTCACATAACCAATCGAAAACCTAATCAAGCCACTAAAAAAATAGCTAACAAAAACAAACCATATATAACCCAAAAATATTTACTAATTTTAATATTTTTCATATTCCTATTATTTTTTTGATATAAACTTCTCACTTAGAGTAGTTTGAAAAACTACTCCACCATCTTCAGACAAATCATCACTTATAAATCATCAACTACTTACCCTCATTGTAAAATTTATTGTCAATTTATTTATATAATCCTTAGATACATAAAAATTTAAATCATCAAATTTAATATTATCATCAGTAATAGGAAAAATCAATCATTTATCATCTTTTTTTACAAAAAAACAAGTCTCATCACTACAATCTTTTGATAAATCCGAAACTCTAACCCAATCTCAGCTTATACTCTTCGCTATAAAATATTGATTTTTTGAAGTACAAAACTTAGCTCAAACTTTAAAACTTCATGAAAAATTTAAAGAACATTTATCCAATAAATCCTCCGAAACTCAAACAATCCCATTCTCAGCTATATCTTCTTCTATAGCATTAATTATACTGCTTATATTATTTTGAATTTCCCTATTAATATAAACCCTTTTGTAAATCCCCTGAAAAAATACCAACACCAAAACAAAAGTTGACATAATAAGAAACAGCATTGAACTGAGAAAAAACACCCTAGTAAAAACATATCAACGATTCCCAATTATATTTTTCATAACATTTTGATTAGCAAACTCCTAAAAGTCTATATTTATTCTAATTTAAAGTAAAATATCCATTTTTAAATAAAAGTAAAATAAATATAACACTTTTCAATACAAAACCATTAAATTTCGCCTCATATTTTTATTCTTTTCTTTCAGAAAGTTATTCATTGGATATTTTCAACGATGCACAAAATGTATTACACTCTCTACACAAAAACTTAATTCTTTTTTGTTTTTTCTATCTTTTTATATATCATTTGGTACAAAAATAAAAATTAATTTTAAAAAATAACATATGAAAAATATAACACACGACTACATTTTACTAGAATCAACTATAAGCATTTGTAATAAATGTCTAAAAAAAGTTGAAGCCAAAATACTAAGAAAAAAAGATGGTATTTTCATAAGAAAACTATGTCCAGAACATTGAATACAAGAAGAAATACTAGAAGAAAATCCAAACTACTACAGCAAAAAACTACTTTATTACAAACCTTGAACCTGATGCAAAACACAAACAGAATATAAAAAATGATGTCCTCGGGATTGTGGACTCTGCCCAAATCATGAACAACATACATGTATATGACTTATAGAAATCACTCAAAAATGCTGACTAAAATGTCCAACTTGTTATGCTAGTTCTGGAGAATGAGAATCTCTTGACTTAAAGACTATTGAAAAGATGATGGATTTTTATCAAGATACAGAGTACGGAAAGGCTGATATTTTGCAAATAAGCTGATGAGAACCTACCTTACATCCTGATATTTTCAAAATACTAGAATTAGCCAAAAGTAAAAACTTTAAATATGTTATGCTGAATACTAACTGAGGCAAAATAGCTAATGATGAAGATTTTGTAAAAAAGCTTTCTAAGTTTAAATTATGATTTGAAGTATATTTACAATTTGATTGACTAAAAGCTTCAACATATGAAACTCTTAGATGAAAGAATATACTAGAAATGAAATTAAAAGCCATTAAAAATCTACAGAAATATAAAATACCTACCACTCTAGTGTCTACGATAAAAGCCTGAATAAACGATGATGAAATTTGAAATATTATAAATTTTTGATTAAAAGAGAATTATATAAGATGAGTAAATTTTCAACCAGTAGCATTTTTTGGAAGATGAAATTTTGAGACAAAAGATAGGACTACTTTAAGTGGAATAATTGATAGAGCTGAAGAACAAACAGAGGGTTTTATAAAGTTTGATGATTTCATCCCCCTTCCCTGTGATCCAGATAGAGTTGCTCTTACTTATCTTCATAAGAGAAAAGATGAATGGAATCCTATTTTACACAAAGTTGATATCTCAAATAATTTGAACAGTATAAAAAATACTTTTGCTTTTGATTTGAGAGATATTGTGGAAAAAACAAATAAAAAATGAGATTGTTGTACTGGTGTTTGTAATCCTTGGCAAGGTCTTACACAAATTCTTGCTCCAAAATTGCTTTTGATGTCTAAGGAAAAACAGTCTGATTATGTAAATAATAATTTTTTTCGTATAAGCATTAAGTCTTTTATTGATGTTTATAATTTTGATATAAAATCTGTACAAAAGGACTGTGTGCATATAATAACCCCAGAGCTAAAAAAGATCCCTTTTTCTACTTACAATATGTTTTATAGAGGGAAGTAATAATTTTTATTTTTTAATTTTTTGTTTATGAAAAGTAATGAAAGCCTAAAAGAAATATGCTCTAAAAACTGTATAAAATATACAATTATAACAGTTTTACTAAATCCAATAGTAATACTAGGAGTATGATGGTATTCAACTGGTTTTGATATTCCATTAAAAACAGCTACAATATTAGTAACAGTCATTATAATATTTACAATAATAATACCTATAAAACTTTTAAAATTAAGAAAAAATAATGAGATTGGAAAAGTGTGTTCAATTTTTCTTTTTATTCTTTGGATTGTTCCGTTCATTTGTACCCTTTTAATTTCTTGATCTTGTGCATTGATAGAATTAAATTGATGATTTAATATTTAATTTTGTTTTTATGGAAAATAAAAAAAGCTTTATTTGAGTTTTAGCTATTTGGTGAATTCCCTTTATCTTAGCATTATTATGAACTTGAAACTGTGTTATATGAATTAACTTTTAAATAATGATTATAAATATTAATTTCATCTCTCCAGCCTTCTGGATAAACATAATCGTTTGACTATGTACACTTGCTTTAATAATGGCAGTTGTAATGGACTTTGTTTTGTATGAAGAGAAAGACAAAACTAAAAATAAACTAAAGAGTAAAGTAGCAACTGGAAGAATGGCTATATTTTTTGTACTAGTTTATCTAGCACTACGATTCAGAGTCTGAATATATAATGCTCAAAACCTACAAATAACATTAATAATCATCTGACTAATAATAGTAATATTTTCAACATTTTTCAATGTACTCTGAAGATTCTATTTATCTACTAATTGGGCAAATAATATAAAAATCTATAGTGATCATAAACTAGTAAATACCTGACCATATAGAATAGTTAGACATCCTTTGTATGCCTCTCTTATTTGGATAAATTACTGATTAGGGCTAATTTATTCTAACTGGCTTGTATTTTTTATTGCTACTTTTGTATTTTTACCAATGATGATTTATAGGGCTGGGCAAGAAGAGAAATTACTAGAAAAGAATTTTAAAGAATACAAAAGCTATAAAAAGAAAGTTTGAATGTTTTTTCCTAAGATTTTTTAGAAGTAGTGACAGACCTATGTGTCTGCCAAAAATTTTAATCACAAAAAAACTATGATAGATTTACATAACACATGAGAAGTTCATAATCACACTTGGTGAATACTACCATTTATAAATATATTTTGAGCAAAAGTATCAACATATTCTATCTTTGTAATGCTATGACTAATAGTATGAATAGGAACTGTTATCTATCTTTCAAAAAAAGAAAAAAAAGAGAAAGAGAAAGAAAATAATGAAAATATGATATATGTGGTCTTTGCATGAATAGTTGGTTGAGTTTTGTGAGCTAAAATCCCTATTTGGATATCATATTTTGGCACAATAATAGAAAGCTGAAGTATTGAAACCCTACTTTCTGGTAGAACAATTACATGATGACTTATCTGATGAACCTTATCAGTTATTTTCACAAAAAGAAAACTATGAATAAAAACTAGATTTTGAAATAAATTAGTTCCATGAATTATTTTATGAATAGCAATCTGAAGAATCTGATGTTTTTTAACCTGATGTTGTTATTGAGAAGTTACAAGTTTACCTTGGTGAATTAACTTTTGAGATTGATTACTTAGACACCCTACACAAATTTATGAGATTTTATATCTAATAATACTATTTATTTGATATCTATTTCTTAGAAATAAAAAAAATAGACCTTGATTTTTATTTGATCTATTTTTAGTTTTTTATTTTTGATACAGATTTTTGATTGAGTTCATAAGGGTAGAACCTAGAATTTTTTATAGTTTTACTTGATATCAAATAGCATCTATAGTAGTTATACTGTTTGTGACTATAAAAATATATAGTTTTAGAAAAAAACTAAATTTAGAAAAAAGAACTAGAATTTCCTCTAGTCCTTAAAATTTATAAAATGTTTTGAATAATACTTTTTTACAAACAATAAGTTTTTCTGAACATTATCATTATTTCAAACTCAAAGCTGTCTAGGATCTGCCCTCAAAGTTATAAAAGAGCTATATCAAGAAGATTTAAGCTTCATCAGAAAACTCTCTAGCGGTAAATACGAAACTCATCATCATGCTCATCAAGGTAACATTCAAGTTTTACTTCAGTATCTATCACTAAAAAATATATTTTTTATAGAACCACCCAAAAATTTCTGAGCCTTCATTATATCCATACTAGAAGACTGATCTATTCACAAAAGATTTAGAGTAGTATCCCCTGTAATTCTTCTAATATCCGCAAATGTAGCATTTTTATATTCTGGAATTATAAAAAACAAAAACTTAGGTTCTACATTCTGTATAGCTATACTTATATGAGAATCCCTTTTTACCTTTGGAAGATATTTAGTAAACCACTCTTTATTCTTATCAGAGATATGTGGAGGAGAGAAAGTAATTACTTGTGTTCATAAGTATTTTGCCATACTAGCTATCATATTAACCTTTCTTTCATTCATTCATCTAGCGGGGGCTGTTATACTTAGAACAGGGATTCAAAATTCATCACTTAGAGATTTTATATATTCTTTATCCCATAAATCAAAGTTTCTTTTGTCTAAAAATATATCTATTCATGAATATTTAGCTTTTTGAGCAAAGTGGAATATTCTGTGTAGACCATATCATTGTAGACTTAGTGTTGATAATAAAAGCACAATATCAAAGTTAAGTTTTAATATATGAACATATTAACATATATTTTTTTCTATGGCAAAAATATTTACTTTTTTATTAAAATTATTCTAAAAAAATAATAGATACACATTGTAATATGTCTCCATATTTTTTATGTTTTTACAATTTCTTATAAGCTATTTTTTATTAATTCCTCAATCTCCTTTGCTAATTTATCATTTTCTTTTAGAAATAACTTAACTTTTTCTTTTCATTGTCATAACTTAGTTTCTCAGTAAGAATAAAATGCTCAGGCTTTTTTTATAACTCCTAATTCCGATCAAATATCTATTATTTCTCACAATTTTGATATTCATTCATTATAGATTACATCAAACTCTGCTTCTCTAAAAGGAGGAGCTACTTTATTTTTTATAACTTTTACTTTTGTTCTATTTCATAGTATTTTTTTATCCATTCATACTCATGTTTCTATACCTGCCCTTCTTCTTATATCTAATCTTTGACTAGCATAAAACTTTAGAGCATTACCTCATGTTGTAGTTTCTGGATTACCAAACATTACTCAGATTTTCATTCTAAGCTGGTTTATAAAAATTACAGTAGTTCATGATTTTGATATTACTCAGGTTATTTTTCTAAGAGCTTGGCTCATAAGTCTTGCCTGTAGTCACATATGTGAGTCTCACATATCTCATTCTATTTCGGCTTTTGGTGTTAGAGCAGCAACACTATCAACTATTATTAAATCTATTGCTCATGATCTAACCAATGAATCAACTATTTCCAATGCTTGTTCTCAATAGTCTGGTTGAGATACTATAAGGTTGTCAACATCTACTCATATTTTTCTTGCATACTCTGGATCTAAAGCATGTTCTGCATCTATAAAAGCTGCTGTTCATCATGCTTTTTGAACTTCTGCTATAGCATGTAGTGTGAGAGTAGTTTTTCATGAAGACTCAGGTCAATATATTTCTACAATTCTTCATTTTGCATAACCTCATCCAAGTGCTATATCTAATCATAAAGAACCTGAAGAGCTTGTCTCAAGTTTTGATACCTTACTATCTCATAGCCTCATAATAGAACCTTTTCAAAACTGTTTCTCTATCATAGATAGAGCATTTTTTAGAGCATCTTTTTTATCCATTTGTAAAAAAATTATTATATAAATATATACACGAGTATATAGTAGATGTATTTAAAGTCAAAAGTTTTTTTAATTATTATTTTATTCTATAATTAGTTTTTAGCCCCTCTTGTGTTCATAGTGCCACCTTTTTTCATTTACACTCTTTACATATAAATGTATATCATCTACTATTCGGTCTATCAACTTCTACAATCTTTTTACAGTCTTTACAATAAAAAGAAACTTCTCATCTTTCTATATTAAATGTCTCCTTTTTTTTAGAGAAGTCATCTATATTTATTAGGTCATTATATGTCATAATTCTTTATTAAGTTTTAATTTTTTTCCTCTAAGAAAAATCTGAAAAATTTTATTATTTTGAATCCCTTCCCTTATATAAGTGAAGGGATTCAAGGACGGGTTAGCCTTGCAATGGTCTTTTAAAATAAAGACATTTTATTATCTTCCTGTTTTTTTATTTTTATTACTCATTGTCTGTTTAAATCTAAGAAACACTTTAGAGTTGCTTTCACATCCGTTAGTGCATCATGAGCTCATATAAAGTATTCTCAAAAGAGTTTTTTATGCAACTCTCATAATTTTGGATATTTAAATCTTTTTCAGTTTCACTGTATTGCACAGAAATTTACAGTAGTTTTCATTGTACACATAGTTTGTTTTGGCATATATTTATAAAGCCTATCTAGTCTTCTAAGTTCTAGCTTAATCATATCCTCATCATATTCTATATTATGTCACACTACAACATCTGCTGTATTGATATACAACATTATATCATCTATTACATCATCTATATAAGGTGACTTTTTTACATCTATGTCATATATATGATGAACTTCTGAGGATTGATATGGAATAGAAATTTTGGGATTTATTAGTATATCTATTTCTTTTTCTAGTGTAAACTTTTCATCTTCTAGTTCTCAGAAAATTCAAGCAAATTGTACTATTCTTGGCTGTTTCTCTAAGTCTATTTCTTTTTTATTTATAAATCCTGTTGTTTCCGTATCAAATACTAGTATTTTCATTTATTATATTTATATAAAATAAGCCTCCTTCCTTTCATATAAAAGTAAGGAATTTAGTATGAATTATATAAGTTAGTTTAAAAAAATATTAATTAAATTCAAATAAAAAAATAAAAAACCTATAATTATATAGGTTTTTTATTCCCCCCTCCTTAATAAAGAGAGATAGGAGTGATTTTTTATTTTTTCAATTGATAATAATTTCTTCAAACCCTCTCTATTAACTTTCTATTTTGAAGATTCATATATATAGTAGTCTTCTTTACATTCCTTACCTCTAATACTTTTTTTGTTATTTGCTCAATAGTCATAGGATCCTTACTTTTTTCTAAAATTCTAACTATAACATCCAAAACTGTTCAAGGCTCAAATCACCATTTCTTTAGTGCATATATTCATCTACCAACCAACACAAATTCATCATTTCTTATAAGCTCATTATGTATTGTACTAACCTTAACTGCATCTCATAAATGCTCTGATATTTTATTTGAAATATCAACAAAATGCATCGGAATCTTTTCTTTTTTCATTACATATATAGTCTTATCCTTTAGAGTCTTTGGATTTAAAATCTTCCATCTAGTGAGTCAAATAAGAGTTTCTTCTCATTTTACTAAATCTTCAAAAACATCTAAAACACTATCTATCAAAACATTTTCTAACTTTCATATATCCGGAGTCAATCTTTGATTTATAATATCAAACAAATCTGACACCTCCATGACATCCTTTTTTCTTCTCAAAACCTTTAATGCTTCTTTATGAATTCTGTCTATTTTACTTCTTGTAACCTTGGGAAGATAAAAATAAGTCCTCACTCATAATCTAGGCTTTGACTTAAATATATCTAAATCTGACTGTATTATAACCTCCAGAACATAAGAATTCATTCACTTTGATAAATCAAGTTCTTTTATTATTCAGTTTATTAATTTCTTAGCAGTAAGTATTCCCCCATGCATCTCTAACATTTTTTTAGATGTACTTTGTATAATAGCTAAATCTGAAGCTTTTATTATTCTACCAACCTTTTTCCTTCAAGCATCTTCTATCTGTCTAACTCTTTCTCTAGTTATAGATGGAGAAAAAGAATTACCAATACTTTGTAATGTCTCCCTAACTCCAAGTAATCAAACCCTTCTCTCTAATACATCTCTTTCTTTATCTGACAAGGATTTTAGAATGTTTCCAAAGGAAGAAATAATTTTTTTATCCGTTAATGTGTTTGTAAGCATAATTACTTCTTAAATTTTAGAGATATAATACAAAAATCTTATTATTAATAATATAATTGCTTAGCAAAAAAAGTCAAAAAAAAAATTACCTAAAATGGTAATTTCATATTATTCTTCTTTTTTTCTATAGCTTCTTCAATATCTTCCTTACCTTCATTTATAAAAATTGTTTCCGCAGAATTATTATTATTCTCTTCTCTTTTTGCAAGAATTCATCAAACCAAAATAAGTATTCATCATATTAGATTAAATATAATTCATTTCCCATAGACTATATTATCTGAAAATATAAGCAACCCCCTTGTTCATGTAAAATTCAAAACAATAAAAGATATAGCAAGTATAGATAGTCATGATAATATGTACATAGAATAATCCTTTATATGAACATTTGACAGAAGTTTAAGTTTTTCTTTCTTTCTAAGTGAAAAAACAAAAAATAAAACAACCATTAATAAAGTCAAAACTAACACCCCAGACTTTCAAGCTAAATTTGAAAAACTATTTTCACTTATTTCTGGATCTGTTGCAACAACCCAAGGCATAAAAAGAGAAAAAAAAGAAACTAAACTTCAAAATATAATAACCTTACCAGAATTATCTAAACTCAATCACTTAAACTTCATCATATCCCAAGCTCATGTTATTTGCTTCCTAAACTTTCTTACCTTTGCTCTATTTCTGTAAGACATAATAACTAATTTAAAATAATAATTTGAAAAATAACAAAATTCTCATTATACTATAATATATAATGAACTATAATAATCAATAGATTTTTTATTTTTAATTTCTTTACGACATTTATATTTTTATTTGACAAGATTTTTTATTTTTTAAAAAAATATGTTATTATGTACAATAATAAAATAAAACATAAGAAAAAAGATATCAACAATTCCTTTTTGGACAGTATATCCTTCTTCGTTAGTTTTATCTTTAGTTTTTTTAGAAGCATCTTACTATTCTTTTGAAAAAAGAGAATAAAAGCTAAAAACTATTTCTTCAGTTTATTAGATTTTATTTTCAGAATATGGCCCAGATACTTTTGGAAAAAACCAACAGGCTTGAAACTTACTAGATTTTTGGGAAATGTTTTAGAGTCTATATTTTTAAAAAAATAAATTTTCAATATGAAAAATAACCACATAAAAAATAAATTTAAAGCCTTTACTCTTATAGAAATAGCGGTATGAATTTTAATATTTTCTATTATTATAGTGTCATGATTTTATTCCCTTAGTGCATTGATGATATGAAAGGTAAAACTTATAGAAGAAACAGAAATAGAAAAAAGAGCATTTTATTTTTCCGAGAAATTTTTTGAAATGGTAAAAAAATGATGAGAAATAGACTATGAAGAATATTTTAATAGAAAAGTAGTATGAACTACAGATTACCTAAGCTGACACTACGAAATCCCAACAGGATTTGGAAACTTCTGAAATGGAGGAAAAGTGGAAAATGTGTCATCTGTGCCTAATGACTACTGAGATTTGTATTACTATTGCCTTAGTCCTGACACCTGAGTTTTTATGTGAACATGATGATGTGTTACAGTAAACAATGATAGTGATTGAATTCCTTGATGAATTAGTGATACAGATTATAGTTTAGAACCTCAAAGATATTGACAGTACACTTTCCATTTTAGAGATTATAATGTAAATGCTGATGATGATGAATGAGATGAGGACTGAGACAGTTCTATAATATGAGATGATGATGATGAAATCCTTTGAAACTGACCAACAGCTTTTGAAGCTTGAGTCCCAATAAAAGAACTCTACTTAATAAATGGGAAAAGAGATAAAAGAACTCTATTTAGATGGACCGTTTCAGCAGACCCCGAATGATTACCTTTTTCTTGTGATTTTACTACTGAGCCTGAAACTCCTACAGGTTCAGGATGTTTATGAACAATAGAATTTTTAAAACTTGAATGAAAAGATTGGTGAATGAACCACAATTCTGGTTCTATTGACAACAATGGTACTCAGTATGATTGAATAATAGATACTTGGATAATAGATCCTGAATTTGCTTGATGAACAACAGACATTATAGCATGAAGTAATAATACAAATTATCGGCAAAAAATATTTCCAGATGATGTAAATGTAAAAGATGTTATATTTTATGTATATCCAAATAAAGACATAGGACATGCTTGGAAAGACAAATCACCAGAAACCAATATAGCACCATATATCAGAATGTGATTAACCCTATCACCAGGACGGAGAACCAAAAAGCAAATAAAATGAAAAGTACCAGAAATAACAATTAAAACTACAGTTGCTCTAACTAATATATTTTCTAACTAAAAAAAATGAGACTAGCAAAATGAAAAAAAGCATTTTCTATAGTATTAGCTATATGATTAGCACTACTTATATGACTACTAGCCATTTATATAATAGATTATATGTACCCATTCTCCAGAAATGTAAAATGAATAGAAAACTCTTCTAAAGCATACTATTTAGCAAATTCTTGAATTGAAGAAATGGTCTACTTTATAAATAAAAACAATATATGAACAGAAAGCTGACAAACAATGGTCACAACTTCCACATGATATAGTTTTGAGTTGGTTGCTAATTGAAGATTATTACCTCCTCTAGGAGAGGGAAATAGTGAGTTTGATGATGATTGGAACACAATAAAACAGTGAGAGCCTATACAGTTTAATCTAAGCTGAAAACCTGAAAGCTTTAACGGTGCTAGATTTGTTTTTAGAGTACCAAATTTATGATGATGAATTCCAACAAAAATTAAAGATATAACTGATATGCCTATAATAGTTTGGCAATTATCTTGAAGTTGACAAACTTTAAATGCATATTCTTGAAGCTATATTTTTGCTGATGATATAGGGGACTACGAAGAATTTGACACAATTACAGATTGGGATATCCAAAACTGGTCAAGTTACTCTACTTTAAAAACGATTGATCTTAATAATAAAGAGTGAAAAACTTTATCTTGAAGTCTTGAAAACTTTAGTACATTTTATGATAATAATTGTAGATTAATAACAAACAAATGTACTTTAAACCTTTTTGTTGCCAATAAATTAATATTAAACAACCTTGAAGAAACCCCTATACCTTATCTTGAGTGGAAATTCGCACTTGACTCAACAAATACCGATTTAATACCACTTCGTTTTGCCAGAATAGATTCTAGCGGAAAATCTTATTGATTTAAAAAAGATCTAGATGCTAAAATTCCCCAATCAACTATAATAGAAGCATTTACAATTACAGTATTTCAATAGAATAATAATCAATCCTTTTCAACAAGAATGGAAAATTATAAATTTGAATATTATTAATTTTCTAAATAAATATAAAAATAATTTATGAAAATATTTAAAATCACAGAAAATGACTCAAATCAGAGACTTGATAGGTTTCTCAAAAAACTACTAAAAAATTCTAGTATGAGCTTTATTTACAAGCTAAATAGAACAAAAAAAGTAAAAATAAACTCTAAAAAGCAAGATATCTCTTACAAACTACAAATCTGAGATGAAGTAAAAATATTTTTAATAAACGAAGAATTCAAAGAACTATCCAATAATAAAAAAAATAAAGTCTTAGATAACAACATAAAAAAGAAACTAAATAAAAAAGACATAATTTATGAGGATAATTATTTACTAGTTATAAACAAAAAACCGCATATAAATGTACACCCATGAAACCATAAAACAAAAGAAATATCTATAATAGAACAGGTTAGAGACTATCTATGAGAAAATTATAACAGCTTAACATTCTCCCCTTCCCTAGTTCATAGAATAGACAGAGATACCTCTTGAATCTTACTTATAGCCAAACAAAAAGATATACTAAGCAAACTAGTAAGAGACTTCAAAGAACATCAAAAAATCCAAAAAACATACATAGCTTATGTATTCTGAAAACCCTCAAGAAAAAATTGAACAATAAAAAAGAATTTATTAAGAATAGAAAATGCTAAAAATGAAAACAAAGTTCAAATATCAGAAAAATGACAAACAGCTATTACTCACTATAAACTATTATCTACTCATAATCTAAAAACCAAACTCTGAGAAGAACAAATCTCTAAACTAGAAGTAGTAATAGAAACATGAAGAATGCACCAAATAAGAGTCCACCTAGCAAGTATCTGATGCCCTATAATTTGAGACAATAAATATTGAAACAAAAAACTAAACTCCTATATATCAAATAATTTTTGACTAAAAAGACAAGCCCTCCATGCTTTTAAATTATCATTTTTCCACTATGGAATAAAAAAACAAATGGAACTAATATGAGAAGAAAAATGAGATACTAAAAACCTTATATTCGGAAAATAAAAACAAATTTTATAAATAATATTTAAGCGAAATATTGCAATGTTTTATACCAAAAATTATTTGTAAAAAAAACTTGTCAGTGAATGTATTATTATTTTTTCATTTATTTATTGTATCTATAAATCAAATTAAACTGGGGAACTCCCCATTTTCAGTAATAATTCTTATCTTCTAATTTTGTAGCAAACTGTGAAGACGGTCATCAATCAAGCATAATAATATCACTCCAAATAACTCAATAATTCCGTATAATTGCTTCCATTTCTTTTTGACTCAAATTATCAGCTACAAAAAAAATCATATTTTTTTCTCACTTTAATCAAATATAAGACCTTCAAATATTTGAATCTCCTCTAGCATTAACATTTGGGTCAAAGGCTACCATTACTTCCCTATTGTCAGGATTTTTTAAATCTTTTTCATCATATCAGTCCACTATAAAAGCTCTATCTTCATTATTGATATATAGAGTTCTTTTTATTATTTCATTGTCTGAATATTCTGTGTAAATTTTATAATCGCTTTTTACTGGAAAACTAAGTCCTGTTCTCTCACTTTTTACATCAAGAAAAAATTGTCAGTTTACTACCGCAAACACTTTTTCATCATTTAATCTTTTTAGATAATCTAAAGCATAATATTTTTTATAAAAATCATCATCTTTTTCTAATCATCAAAAAGACACTCAATATTTATCTAAATCAATGTCTATAATTGAAATATTTTTAGTTTTAGTTTGTAAGAACTTTATCCCTTCATCCTGAAATATTGTTATTAAATTTTCTCAGGTTTCTTTTTTCTCTTCTTTTATTATAAGAAATATTCAGAGTATTAAAATAAGGGTTAGAGAGAGGATTATTATTGTGTATTTTTTGTTTTTCATGTTTTAAGAATTATGTTTGTAGAGACACCCATTTATGGTGTCTTTTGAACACAGATGTACGGTTAAAATAAAATAGTTTTGTTATTAAATTTTATAGTATGAACACAAGATTCCCCTCTACACTAGAAAATAGGATTGTAGGTGCAATACCTTGTGTTTGGCCTGATTTAACTGTCCGACCATGCTTTATCCCTTAAACAATAAAACCAAATAACCATATAGGTATTTTTTTATCAGTTCATATTTCTATATTATCTGCTATTACAAAAGCATTTTCTAGATTTTTTATTTGTTTTAGAGTTTTATTTTTTCATCATATCTCAAATATATAATTTCTATTATCTAGGATAAATTCTATATCTCATTTACTTGGATAAAATATTTTTCATTTTTTTTGTAAAATCGAAGCTATAAAGCTTTCCCTAAGTACTCATATATAACTATCTACATTTATACTGTCAAAAAATATTTGCATAAAATTCTGCATTTCAAAATATATTTTTTTTGTTTTCCTTAGATTTACAGATATTTTTCAGCTCTTACCCATAGCATTTAGAAATCATATTTCTATTAATATTTCCACATAACTTTTTATAGTGTTGCTTGTTGTATTTAAAAGTTTTGCAATACTTGAATAATTTATTTGAGAGGGAGAAGAATTTGCTATAAATTTTATAATTTCAAAAAAATAAGAAATATTTTCAGTTTTAAGATTATAAAAACCTGAAATATCCTCATAAATTATTTTATTGATAATATTTTCTAACTTCTCAGAATAGTCTTTTTTATCTATCTCAATAGAAAAACCCAACTCTCATATTTCTAAATATTCTTTAAATAAATCTAAAATATTTTTTTGATTTTTAAATATTTCAAAACTTATTCTAGATGAATTTCTTAGTACCTCTTTTATAGTATAGCTAGGCAAAGAAATATTATATTTAAAATCTAAATATTCTAAAAAACTAAATTTTTCTAGCTTAAATAATTTACCTCTTCTTGATAAATCATAATTTCACTTTATTAGGTCTATACTAGAGCTTCAGGAAAAGATAATTTTTACATCTAAAAAATCATAGATAGTTTTTAAATCTTGTTGCCAATTTCTATATTTATGAATTTCATCTATAAAAAAGTTCTTAATTCAATATGTTTTACTCAAAATTTCTACTATAGAAAATATGGATTTTCATATAACAAATGATGAATCCATTGAAAAATATACAGAATTTTCTTTTTTTCTAGCTATTTGAAGTAAAATTGTAGTTTTTCAGATTCATCTTAACCCTATAACTCCAATTATTTTATTATTATTATCTAATATTTCATCAAACAAATATCTCTTGAAATCCGTACTTACTTCATTTATTTTTTCCTCAGAATATAATAGAATTTTATCCATATTTTATAGTACATTACAAAATATATAGCATTATATTATAGTGTATTATAAAATATGCAAGTTTTTTTATAAGAAAACGACTTGTATCCCCCTTCCTTTCGTATGAAAGGTAAGGGATTCAGGGATGGATTATTAAAAGTTACTAATTTTATACTGGCACAAATTCTTCCCATCCATATATTTCTGGATATTCTTTCCATGGTCATTCACATATTTTATATTTACTACATTTTTTACACTCCTCTCTTTTTGCTTTCCCCTCATTCCATCTATACTCAGAATAATTATCAACCCTATCTTCCGCATCAGATATAGAAGTTTCAGGAATAATTTGTTCAGCAATATGTTCTTCATATCACTGCATTAGACAATATGGAATAGCCTCTGTAAAAGCAGGGATTCAAGCTTTTCTAGCTAAATCAAGTCATTTTTTTATATAAGGCAAAGCATCTGTTTTTTTAGGCACAACAATATCTTTATTTTTATCAGCACTTCAAAGTATATGAACAAAAGCAAACTGAAACTGGCTTACTCACAGCTTTATAAGTAAGGCAGAAAGTTCAGGAAACTCCTGATAATTACTTTTTGTTACAACAGAATTTATTATTATTTTTTGTCTTAGCTTTCTTAGGTTTATAATTCATTTAACCACTTTATTCCAAGCTCACGGATGTTTTACCTGCTGGTCATGTGTTTCTGCTTTAAATCAGTGGATAGCAGGACTAAACTCGTTAACTCAAGATTCTATAAGTTTTTTTACATAATCCATATCTTGAAATCTAGTTCCATTTGACTGAATTTGCATTTGTTTATATCAAAGCTTTTTAGCATACTCTACAGCTTCTGGTAACTTAGTATGTATAGTTGGCTCTCCTCAAGTAAAAACTAAAGCCCTTGCTCAATATTTATATTCCCTTTCTAGTATTTCTTTTATCTCATCCAAAGTCCTTTGTTTAAACTTCTTTCTCTTATCTCACTGCACACAAAAATCACATTGATTATTACAAGCAAATCATACTTTTATATCAGCTCTTTTTAGTGACATAGTTTTTGGTTTAGTTAGGTATTATTTTAATACCTCTATCTTGAATTCTTTCTCCTTCTCAGGAGAAAGAGGCTGTAATTTGTTCCCCTTTCCCCTGATAAGGGGAGAGGATTCAGGAGAGAGGTAATATTTAGTGGCTAAATTTTCACAGCAACCCTCTCAAGTTCCATTTTCATACTATCAGTTATTCAAGTTAATCTCAGTATATTTTTTATATAATTTTGATCTATAAATTTCAAAATCCTTTGAACAGTTTCATTTTTATGTTCTAGTTTCAACACTCAAAGCTTATTTAATACTTTTATTTTCGAAAGAGTTATCTTATCTTTAGTAATATTTTTATATATATTTATTGACTCTATAATATTAAAAATCTCAAAAACAATTACTCTCTCTGGAATATTATTATTTACCAAAGCAAGTAACTCTAAAAAAGAACTTATTTCAGAAAACCCCTTACACTCATAAGAAAACTCCGAAACAATCTTTATATTTCATATCTTATGTATATTTCAAATATTACTAGTTCTTATCTCACAATTTACAATATACCCTAAATCTAAACTCTTTTCTTTTTTATATTTTTTCTTACTCACCCTAATCTTTCAAAAATCATAAGTCAAAATAGTATATATAAAATCTCATTTATTAATCTTATCTATTTTTAATACAACAGCTTTTGTTTTGAATACAGACATATTTTTTCTAAGAAATAAATAAAATTTTCTCCTAACATCTATATAATATATTTTTTTTATTAAATGAAAAGTTGATTTATTAAAAAAAGCATTATAATTACGATATTATTTTAAATAATAATCATCATTAAAACATGACAACAAATATTTCAATAACTGAAGAAGGGGTAGACATCGTTGTAAAAAAGCTTTTAGATAAGCACTCAAAAAGTGTAAAAGTAGATACTGATGAATTTTTAGATTTACTAAAACACTCTCTATCTCTTAACACTATGGAAAAAAAGAGAGTAGTAGATGCCGCACCAACCCTTTCACAGTTTCAATTCGATGAACTAAAAAAAGTATTTGTTGAAGAAAGAGAAAAATTTAAAAGCCTAAGCAAAGAACACCCAGAAGATATAAAAAAACTTCTAGTAAAACAACAAACTGAGCGGATACAATTAGGAGATTTATATGTAGCAGAAGAAGAAAATAATGCAAAGAAAAATGAAGATGAAAGCAAAATTGATGATATCAAAAAAAATCTAGGATTATAATCCATACTAGTCCAACTTAGAAAATTGGAATTTAATAAAAGATATTTTTTGTTTATTTGCTTTTGTAAAAGCATTCTCTGATAATCTAATATTCTAATTTTTCAAATAGGCTTAATCTATCTTAATAATCCATCTCTGCCCTAAAGGATACACTTCGTAAAATCTCTTCCTTTAATACTAAAGGAAGAGAGAACATGATAGAGATTAATTTTCTAAAAAAATGAACTATAATTTTTCAGTAATTCTTGATAAAGCAAAGAGAGTTGATATGTATTTATCAACTCTCTTTTCAGATTTTTCAAGAAGCTATATTCAAAAAATGATTGATAGAGGACAACTAAAAATAAACAGAAAAACAATAACTAAAAATATAAAAATAAAGAATAAAGATGAAATAAAACTAGAAATAAAACAAGAAATCCTAGATATAAAAGCGGAAAATATTAAACTTGATATTATTTATGAGGATAGTGAAATTATAGTAATAAACAAAGATGCTAGTGTAAATGTTCATCCTGTACCTTGAGAATGAGGAAAAAGCGGAACTCTAGTAAATGCCATACTTTATCACTGCAAATGAAATTTACCTAGTATCTGATGAGTAAATAGACCCTGAATAGTCCACAGATTAGACAAAGATACTTCCTGAGTAATAATGGTAGCAAAAACAGATAAGATGATGAATTATTTAGCAGACATTATAAAAAATAGACAAATAAATAAGTATTATTTAGCTGTAGTAAATTGAATAATAAAAGATAAAGTATTTAAAATAGAAAGCTTCATAGGCAGAGACCCAAATAATAGAATAAAAATGACTACTCAAAATCCTATAAATCCTAAAATTGCACTATCATGATGAGAAGTTATAAAATACATAGATAACAAATACACTCTAGTGAAAATAAAAATAGAAACAGGAAGAACTCATCAAATAAGAGTACATATGGCCTCCATATGATATCCCATACTATGAGACAAAGTTTATGGAAATGAAAAAGTAAATAAAGAGGTTTTTCTAAAATATTGACTTAATAGACAAGCTCTACATGCTCATAGGTTGATTTTAGATTTATATGGAAAAGAGGTGGAGTTTGTGGGGGAGTTGAAAAGTGATATGAAAAAAATTGTTGATAAATGGAAAAATCAGTAGAGACAAGACATTGCCTTGTATCTACCAAAAAAATTTATATTTTCAAAAAACTAAATTACAAACAAAACAGACATTCCATAAATATTTTTACAAAATATCCTGTTTTTTTGTAAATAATTTTGCAAAAAATCAGTTTTTACCTTATTCTTTAAGTTGAAAGTTAGAAAAGATTTTAGAAAAACTATAAAACCTTATAACTAAACTTAGTTTTTCATTTTCTAGTTTTTATCTTTGTCACTAAAATACTTCAAATCTCAGAAGTATTTTTTACATGAGTTCCTCAACATCCGCTTTCTTCATAGCCTTCAAAAATAACTCTCCTTGATAATGGATTATCATTATTAACTTTTAAATTTATATTTTTAGAAATTAGTTTCTGCAATTCAATATTCAATTTTTCCAATACTTTTTCTTTTTCTTCTTCTAGAATTCAATCACATTCTACATAACTTCATCTGGGAAAATGAAAACCCTTTTGAGGAATAATTTGCTTTAATCAGATATTACCAATTGCCATACTAAGCAAATGTCATGCTGAGTGATTTTTAGCATTTATGATTCTTTTTTCTTTATCTATAGAACAAAAAACTTTTTCTCATTCTCTAATATTTCATTCTGAAAAATTTCCATAGTGATAAATCTTTTCTTTATTTTCATCAAACCTAACCATTTCTACACAAAAAATTCTCTCCTCACTTTTTATTTCTCATACATCACTAGGTTGTCATCATCATTGAGGATAAAAAATTGTTTCATCCAGTATAATATATTTTCAAAATTCATTTTCTCATACCTCAACTATATTTGAAGTATTTTCAAAGATATATGTATCTTCCATGTATTTACAAATAGTCATAATTATTAAGTTATCAAATAATATTATCATTTTAGATGAGTTCATAATATTGACTATGTAAACAAAATCAATAATATGTACATATTAACTATCAACAATTATTGTCAATGAAAGAACAATTTTTAAAACTTTGATTCAATTCAAAAGAATACAAAATATTTTTATATTTAACTGAATACTGAATCTCTGCATGCTCTGAAATATGAAAACACCTAAAAATGCCAAAATCTACTATAAATTTTATAGCAGATAATCTTTGGAGAAAATGATTTATAAAAAAATCTTTTAGATGAAAAACTGGTTACTATGAGGCTGATATAGATATTTTTAAAAAGTTAATAGATAATGATATATTAGAAAAAAGAAATATATTAGACGATATAATTCCTTTACTTAGAGAAAAAAATAAAAATGTAATTTCACGACCTAAGATTACATTTATAGACGGATTAGATAATTGTAAAAAAGCATACTCAGAGCTTCTAAAAATAAAATGAGATTTTTATGAATTTTGATCTCACGAAGATTTAGAAAATGCCTTTTGAAAAACCTTTATGGACAAATTCATAGCAAACAGAACAAATAATAAAATCTTTTGCAATGCCATATCCACAAAATGAAAATATGAAGAAATTTTAAAAATAAATTCTGAAGCTGAGTACAGAAATCTCTCTATATTTCCTAAAACTTTTGGTAAAATTTATTCAAGCATAACCATGTATGAAAACAAAGTATTAATACTAAATCTAAACAAAGTATTCACTTGAACCTTAATAGAAAATAGAGAATTTTATGAGACAATGAAAACAATATTTAATATCTGTAAATCAGAAAAATAATTTGCTTAAAAATTAAAATAAAAAATATTTTAATTTTTAAACCTTTTTTATGAAAAAATACTATTTTAAACAAGAACCACCCATACAAAAAGCCATAAACTATACCAAAGAAAATAATATAGTAATAAATATGATGATTGAACATTTGAACAGAAAATAAAAAGATAAAAAGCTACGATTATAATCGCAGCTTTTTATCTTTTTATTCGTCATCATCATTTTCTTTTATAACAGAAGCCTTAACTATCTTATCTGAAACTTTTTTAATTTTTGTTAATATAATCCCCTGAGTAACCCTTGAGGTTTTTCTCATTCATTTTAGATTTATTCTAATAGTTTGTCCTCATTTACTTATCAGTAATACATCAGAACTCTTTTTTTCCTCCTCAGTAAGAATGCTAGCAGAAATTAATTTTCATGTTTTTGGAGTTATTGCCATAGCTTTTACTCAAGATCATCATCTTTTTTGATTTCTATATTCATCTATACTTGAAAGTTTTCACATTCATTTCTCTGTAACTATGAATACAAACTCTTTATCTTCTCATACGATAGCTACTTCCATAACCTTATCTTTATCTTTTAATCTTATTCATCTAACTCAAGCTGCAGCTCTTCACATAGGTCTAACATCACTTTCATTAAATTGTATAGCCTTACCTTCTTTTGTAGCTATGAATATACTATCTTCTCAGGTAGTAGTTTTCACCCATCTTAAATCATCATCATCTTTTACTCAAACAACTTTTAGTCCATTGGCTCTTATATTTTTTACTAAATCCATATCAAGTTTTTTTACTATACCGTTTCTAGATATAAAGAATAAATATTTATTTTCTTCTTTAGTTATATCTAATATTGCAGCTATTTCTTCATCTTTTTGAAGATTTATTAAGTTTATTATTGGTTGTCATTTGGCTATTCTTGTAGTTTCTGGTATTTCATATGCTGGTAAACTAAATACTCTACCCTTTGAAGTAAAGAATAATAAATCTGCATGGTTTGTAGTAGATACTAATAGTTTTATTTCATCATTTTCTTTTGTTCCTGTAGCCACTCACTTTCCTCATCTTCTTTGAGTTCTAAAAGAAGATGATTTTAATCTTTTTACATAACTATTTTTAGAAAATACTACAACAATATCTTCATTCGGAATAGTGTCTTTAGCATTAAATTCTCATACTTTAGAAGGATTTATAAGGGTTCTTCTTTCATCAGCAAATTTTTCTTTTATAAATTCTAATTCTTCTATAATTATAGCAATAACTCTTTCAGGTTTTTCTAGAATATCCTTTAAATCAGTTATTAAGTCTAATTTTTCTTTTAATTCATCTTCTATTTTTTGTCTTTCTAACCCTGCTAATTTTTGAAGTTTCATTTCTAATATAGCTTCTGCCTGTTTATTTGAAAAATCAAATCAACTCATCAAAGATACTTTCGCATCTTCTTTTGTGTCAGATGCTCTTATTAGTTTAATAATTTCATCAATGTGGTCTAGTGCTTTTTTTAGTCATTCTAAAATATGAGCTCTTGCTTCTGCTATATTTAGTTCATATTGTGTTCTTCTTGTAACAACTTCTTTTCTATGGTCTATAAATGCTAGTAAAAAGTCCTTTAAATTATGTAATTTTGGTTGTGTTCATCTTTCTCAAAGTCAAATCATATTATAACCAAAACTTGTCTGTAGAGTAGTAAGTTTATAAAGTTGGTTTAATATCTTTTTTGGAAAACTATCTTTTTTTAATTCTACTATAACTCTCACACCATCTTTATTTGATTCATCTCTTATATCACTGATTCAGACAATTTTTTTATCTCTAATAAGATCAGCTACTTTTATTATAAAATTAGCCTTATTCATTCCATAAGGAACTTCTGAAATATTTATAAAATGTCTTCATTTTTTTCATTCTTCTATTTTGGCTACTCATCTTATAATAATAGAACCTCTACCTGTTGAATATGCTTTTAATAAAGCTTCTTTATCATAAACTACTGCCCCTGTTGGAAAATCAGGTCATTTTATATATTCCATCAAATCTCCTACTGTAACTTCTCAAGTATCAGGAACTTTTAATAAATACTCTATAGCCTCTATAAGTTCTCATAAGTTATGAGGAGGGATATTAGTAGCCATTCATACAGCTATTCACATAACTCAGTTCATAAGTAGTGTCGGCAATCTTGTAGGTAGTACAGATGGTTCTTTTCTAGTTGCATCATAGTTATCTCTCCAATCTATTGTTTGCTTTTCTATATCACTCATAAGATACTCGGCTATTTTTGTCATTTTAGCTTCGGTATATCTCATAGCAGCTGCATTATCTCAGTCCATTGATCAGAAATTTCACTGACCATGAACTAGAGGATATCTTAAACTAAAATCTTGAGCCATTCTTACCATAGCTTCATAAACTGAAGAATCTCCATGAGGATGATATTTTCAAAGTACATCTCATACAACAGTTGCAGATTTTCTAAACTTAGCACTTGACCTTAAACCCAAATCCTGCATTGCAAATAGTATTCTTCTATGAACTGGTTTCATACCATCTCTTATATCTGGTAATGCTCTTGATACTATTACACTCATGGCATATTCCATATAACAATTCTCCATTTCTGTGGATATATTTTTATCTTCATCTCATTGAAATGTTAAGGCTGTTTCGACAGGTCTTCCATTTTGTTTTTCTTCTTGTTTCTCATCTTGATTATCTTTTTGATTTTCTTCCTGTTTTTCTGGTTCTATGTTTTTATTTTCTGAATTTTCGTTTTCTAAGTTTTCGCTATTTTCATTTTCTGACATATTTTTTAGGGTTAGATATAATATAAAAAATCTATTCACTAAATAGTAAATAAATTTTTATTTTATGTAATATATTTACCACATAAATATAAGGATTTTTTGAATATAATCAAGTAAAAATTTTTGTTACTACTTTTCACACAAATCATAATTTTTTTTGAAAAGATTTCATTAAATTCTTAGCTTTGCTAATCATTTCATTACATTTTCTCCTCATATTTTTATTGGTTTCATTTAAAAGTAGTTCATTGGATATTTCCAACGATGCACAAAATGTATTATACTCTCTACGAAAATTACTTTTTCTTCTTTTATTTTTTTTTAATCTTAAATATAATCCATCCTAAATCCCTTCCTTTCATACGAGAGGAAGGGAGCTACAATTTTCTATTTCCATAAAACTTTATTAAAGACAAAAGTTTCTTTGTCTCTAAGGTAAAATTATTTTCTCAACTTAATTATAATACTAATTGCTATAAAATAACTCATCAAGGCACTTCATCAGTAACCCATGAAAGGGTATAAGCTTAAAATCAGTGGAGTAATTTGAAATAAAAATTAAAAGTGTTAAAATTATCTAAATTTATCACTTAAAAAAAGATATGAAAACAGAAAACTTAAAAGAACTTTTATGAGAATATTTACCCAAAGATCTAGACTTAAATCAATATGAGCTAGAAAAAATAGATAAAGATGATGACTTAGAGAAATACCATCCCTTTTTATGATATAGATGATTATATTTAGTAGAAAAAAATATAAAACCTAAATGATATAAAAATAATAAAGACATAATATCAAAAGGTTTTTACGAATATAAAGCATTAATGGATATACCAATAAGATTTAAAGCATGAAGAATATTTATAAAAAAAAGAAAATGGTATGATACTAAAAATAAAAAAATAATTACAAGTGATAATATTGAATACAAAGGCACTAAAGTGATAGAAGATTTTCTTTTTTTTTGCAAAGAATTAATGACACATGAAAAATCTGAATAGAATGATGCTCTTTAATTTCAGGAATAAATACAAATACATTAGCATGATATTTTCAAAAGAATTTAAAAAAGAACAAAAAAAGTGAATACAGGTATGAAATATAAATATACCAATAAATAAAATATCAGAAAAATGATATTTTAATCCCAAAAAACTATGAGCTAGGTTAAATATAGATGAAAAGAATATATGAGATAATGTTTATACAATTTATTCTAATCCAGACTTGTGAGCTAAATGACTAGTTTGAATTTTCCCTTGAGTTAAAGCACAAGATATAATTAATTTTACTAATAAGTTATGCTCAAAAAAAGAAAAGTTAATAGTAAAAGAAGTATCAATGGATATGGCTAATACAATGAAAAAAATAATACAAATGGTTTTCCCAAATGCAGTTCAAGTAATAGATAGATTTCATGTTATGAAAAATGTATTAGAAGATATGAATGCCTTAATAACTAGAATAAAAACAGATATAAAAAAAGAATATTTAACAGAGCAAGAATTATCTAAAATAGAACGAAGACAACCAAAACATCAAAGATATTGAAACGGAGAAACCTGACTTGATTTAATAACAAGATGTAGACATCAATTTATAAAAAGAAGAAAAAATTGGAATTTAACACAAATAATGAGATATGATTGTATGGAACTAGTTCCTAGATTTCAAGAAATAACAGCGATGTATAAAAAAATAGAGGAGACTTTTTATATATATTGATTATTCAACTTGTAAGAAGATAGCAAGGAAAAGATTTGAAAAATGGTTTAGCTCTCTTACAAGCTTAGATTTTATTACTGAATTACAAAATACATGAAGGATGATTAAAAATCATTTTGATAGAATTTTAAACTATTTTAGATCTAGTTTAACAAATTGATATGCAGAATGATTAAATTCTAGAATACAAAGATTTCTTTCCAATTCTAGGTGATTTAAAAATAATGATTTTATGATTTATAGAATTATTAAGATTTTTGGATAATTTTAGACTACTCCACTGATTTTAAGCTTATGCCGATTTTAAGCTTATGCCATTTAAAACATTCTCACTACTAGAAAATATTTCACAACTTGATATTTTATCCAAATTAAACCATACCTTTTGTTCTTGTATTTTCTCAAAAAAATGTTTCATAATGCTAGTTTTTCAAACTTGTCTAGCTCATAAAAGCATTATTATATCTTTTTTATCAAGATTTTCATTTACTTTTTCAAATATTTTCCTATAAAACATAAAATAGTTGTACTAAAGTATTAATTAACTTATATTTTAGTATAACTATTTTATTAGTAAAAATCAAATTATTTTATTTTTAAACCTCCAAATCAACTTCATTTCTCCAAACCTCTTCAATCTCCGCTCTTTTCCTAATCTGCACAATACTTCAATCAGTTCTCACAAGCAACTCTCCAGCTTCAGGAAAAGAATTATAATTTTTCATGCTCATAGATGAATTATAAGCCCCAGTTCATTCAAAAACTATCAAATCTCAAACATTTGCTTCTTTTAAAGTCACAGGCTCTATAGTCTCTTGGTCATAAAGCTTTGAACTAAGAATATCGCCACTTTCACAACAATGTCCAACTACAACATATTCCTTTGTCCCTTCACTATTATTTAGAATAACTATAGGTTGTTGTACACCATACATAGCTACTCTTGGCATTTCAGTCATACCAGTATTTGTTCTCAAAAATTTATATCCCATGTCTCATGTGTCTACAATGTCTACAACTCTTCAAATCACACTACAACTGTTTATAACCATAAATTTTCATGGTTCTACTTCAAGTTTTATTTCTCTTCCTGTCTCATTATAAAAATCTGTAATCTTATTACTAACAGCTTTTCCAATTTCTACTAAATCAGCATCACTTTCATATGGCATAATTGCTCTTTTAAAACCTCATCCCATATTTAGACAAGTTACAGACTCAAATTCTTTTATAAAGTTAAGTCAGATACTAGCAGTACTAACCCAGCTTTCAGGTGTATTTTCAGAACCTATATGTATGTGTATTTTACTAACTTTTAGTCCGTATTTTTGCACTAGTTCTTTTATTTGAGGAATATATTCATGCCAGATTCCAAAAGAAGATGTTGTTCATCATGTTGCAATAGCTTTAAAAGCTCAGCTTCATACTCAAGGATTTATTCTAAGTCCTATTTCACTTCATGGTCTTAGGTCTCAAACTCTTTTTATTTGTTCTAAACTTGTGGCTACAAAAAATACTCCTAGGTCAAGAACCTTATCTAAGTTTTGGCTAAGTTCTTGTCATGATAATTGTATGTCTTTTCACTCATATCAAGCATTTATTGCTCTATAGAATTCGTATTCACTACTGGTGTCTATTTTTACTCCGTTTTTTCTAAATATTTTTAGTATTGTTTTGTTGCTGTTTGCTTTCATTGCATATCTTGTAGTTACTCCAAAAGCGGAAGGAAATTCTCTAAACTTTTCTACTGCTTCCAGTAGTCTTTTTTCGCTATAAACATATACTGGTAGTTTGTAGTCTTTTTCTATTTGGTTTATGATTTCTTCTGTAAGAAAATTTAGTTTGTGCATTGTGTGTAAATATTAGTAAATTAAAGTTAAATTAAATATTCTCCCTCAAAAATAGTCTCGGCTGTTCATTTCATAATCACAGAGTCTTTAGGGTTTCAGCTCCGTTTTATATCAAGAACTCCTCATTTTAGATTTACTCTTATAAATTCGTTTTTTAATAATTTTTGTGATGCTATTCAGGATACAACAGAGGCACAAGCCGCAGTTCAACAAGCCAGAGTCTCTCAGGCTCATCTTTCAAATACTCTCATATTCATTTCTGTTTCAGAGATAACATTTAAAAAACTTGCATTTACTTTTTTTGGAAAAATCTGAGTATTTGATTCTATGGATTTTCAGTATTTATTTAAATTAAAATTAGCGATATCTTCATCTAAGAAAATTATACAATGTGGGTTTCACATACTTGCAGGATAAAACTCAAACTCTCTATCTTCGGATTTTATTTGAAAATTATCTCACAACTTTTTATGTCCTAGTGTTAGTTCTGAAATTAGTTTTGGTGTTCACATATTAACAGTAACAGTATTTCAATCTATTTCTAAATTTAGAACACCTACTCAGGTTTCCACATCTACATTAATATCTTTTGTTAAGGCATTGTCTAATAAATATTTCATATAACATCTGATTCAGTTTCCACACATTTCTGCTTGGCTTCAATCTGGATTATACATAATGTATTTAAATTCTGTTTTTTCTCATTTATCTACAATGAGTAATCAATCTGAACCTATTCAGAAGTTTCTGTCGCATATTTTTTGTACAAACTTTTCTGTTAGGTTTACAGAAAGCTTATCTAAATCACTTTGATTTAAAATGATGAAATCATTTCAAATTCAGTGCATTTTTGTAAATGGTAATTTTTTCATGATTATATTTTTATGTTATTTATTATTTCACTTAATTTTTCATATTTTTTTATATCTTCTGATAATTTAGTATCTTGAATATTTTCTAAATCTTTTAATTTTTTCATTTTTTATTTCTTTACTTAAATAGACTTGTATGAAAATAGAAAAATGTAGCTTCCTTCATTTAGTATTAAAGGAAGGAATTTAGGATGGATTATATTTAAATTCTTTATTTCCATACAAGTTTATTTATTTATTATTCCGTAAAGACAAAAAATCTTTTGTCTTTGTAATTTTAGGGTGAGGTTTAAAACCCATACTTCTCCATAACTCCAAGAAATTTATCTTTTTCATTTTTATCCATTTCACATATAGGTAATCTAAAAGTCTCTTTTATAATCCCCTTCTCTGCTAAAAATGTTTTAGCTGGTAATGGGTTAGTTTGAATAAATAGTTTAGAGAAGAAATCACTGTAGTGCTCATTTAGTTCTTTTGCTTTTTCTGTTTTTCCAAGACATTCTTTTACAAATTTTGTCATTTTTTTAGGAATACAGTTTGAGGCTACTGATATAACTCCGTCTCATCATAGTTTTGCTAAATCGTAAGTTAGTCAGTCATCTCCTGATAGTACTAAGAAATCTTTTTTAGTTTTTTTAATAACTTCTTCCATTTGTTTTAAATTACCACTTGCTTCTTTTACTCAAATTACATTAGGGCATTCTGTAGTAATTTTTAATAAAGTATCTGTCTCTAAATTAACCCCCGTTCTACCTTGAATATTATACAAAACAACTGGTCTTTCAGTAGATTTTGCTATTTCTGTGAAGTGTTTATAGAGTCAGGTTTGAGTTGGTTTATTGTAGTATGGATTTACTACCAAATAAGCATCTATTGCTTTGATTTTATCAAACTTTTTAACATTTTTTAAACTTTTTAGTGTAGAATATGTTCATAGGTTAACCATTATTTTTGTGTGTCATTTGAGTTTTTTTATTGCTAGTTTTACTATTTTTTTTCATTCTTTTCCTGTTATTGTAGGGCTTTCTGCTGTTGTTCATAGAAGTAGCACTCAGGTTACTCCTCAAGCAATTTGCATATCAAGTAGTTTTTCTAAAGCTTTGTAATCAATCTCATTGTCTATACCATTTCCTTTTTTGAAGGGTGTAACAAGTGCAGTCCACACTCATCTGTATTCACTAGTATCCATAGATAAAAAATTAGCAAATAAAAAATATGAGAATTTTGTAGGGAGTAGAGTTATTTTTGCTAAAATATTTTACTTTCGAAATTTTCATTATTATTATGAAAATGGTTCCTACACAATTCTCAAGTATAATAATATAAAAAAAAGTGTTATTGTAAAGTTGTAGTGTATACAAAACCTTTTAGAACTTGATATTTATTTACATTCTAGCTTGTTAAGTAGTTGAAAGTTATAGATTGCTATAATAAATATTAAAAAAACCAAAGTAAAATACTTTGGTTTTTTTAATATTTAATTTTATAAAGATTTACAGAACAAACCATAAAATTAAAAATAAAATACTTGATGATGCTAATACTATTCACATTGGAACTTGGATTTTAACAAGTTTTAGTCTTATTTCTTGACCTTTTTTTAATGCGGCTTCATTTTTACTTAAGGCATATTTTGAAATTAGTCCAAATCATAATAAAAATCCGACTATGATTTCACTTATTGCTATTACTAGCCAAAGTATCCATAAAACTATATTAATGTTACCTAGTAGTCCTATTACGGAAATTATATCATATATACCATAAAAGAATACAGATACTCAAATCCAACCTTGATAAGGTACTAACTTATCTATTAACTCTTTTGCATTTGGTTTTTTAGAAATAACCAAGCTAGATGCGGCTAATATTCCAGCTACTACTCCAATGATTGTTAAATACCACATAATTATAATTATTAAAAATAAAATATAAAAAATATTAATATTTTGCTATTTTTTTAATAGCTATCATATTATATATTTTTCCACTTTTGAAACCATTTTTGATTCTAACTAATTTTTCTAAAATTTCAAATTTTTCTTTGACATTTTTTTTTAAATTGAAATTTTACAATACTTCCTTTTTTCTCTGATCTTTATCTTATATAAAAGATAGTCTAAATATTATTTATATAAAACCATAATTTCTTTTTTCCCTTCTTTGAATCTGTTTGGATATAAATCTGGGTCGTAGTTAAAAATGTTGTCTATGAGAAGTTTTTGATTGTATTCAAAATTGTCTCATTTACTTATTCAAACTTCATTGGTTATGAATATATCATCTTTGTATCATTTTATAAGTAGGTTGTGATAAGTTGGTCATTCTCAGGTAAAATATGGGTTATTTAATCATTTTCCGTAGGTTGGTACTACTACAGGGTTTCATTTGGCTATATTTTCTTTTATTATTTCAATAGTGGGGTTTTCTATTATTTTTGCAAAGACTTTTTGATTAGTTCATTGGAATGCTTTTAATAGTTCTACATTTTCTTGTAAAGATGTACTAATGTATCATCATTTAAAATTTTCATCTTCAAATTTTTTCATTTTCCATAGGTCTTTATCATAATTATCTAGGTTTGGTTTTGTTCATAATAGATAGTAGTATCCGTTTAAGATACTTGCTTCTTCACAAAAGTCTTGGTATGGGGCTTTAAAATTTCATCTTATTGCTTGTGAATAGAATTTTATATCGAGTATTTTTTCTTTTGGTATTTCTATTTTTTCGTTTACTGCTTCTATTTCTCATTCTTCAGTACCTCTGTCTATTATTAAGCTTTTTACTTGTATTTTTAATTTTGCTATTAGTTCTTCTTTTTCTTCTAGTTCTTTTTTTAGTTTTTCATATTCTATGTTTTCATCAGAGGTTTCACGGAGGGTGTCTACCTTTTTCCTTGTTTCTTCTTTTTTCTCCATGTTTTCTAACTGGCTGGTGAGTTCTTCTACTTTTTTATTTAGGGATATTATTTTTTTGTCTTTGTCTGTTGTTGGGGAACAAGAAGAGATTAATATGATAGAGATTATTAAAATTGAAATTATTTTTTTCATAGTGTGTATTTTAAATAATATATTTAAACTTATTCTAAAATAATATTTTCAAAAGGTTAAAACCTTCTGTTTACTAGCTATTTTTATTATTTTCATACAAGTTTATTATTAGTATTCATAATACCGTTATTTTTGTTTTTATTCTAATATTTATTTGAATTCTCAGTTTTTTTTAATTGACAGTTTCTTATATATATCAAAAATATAATTTTATTTTTTATATAAAATCATTATTTCTTTTTTTCCTTCTTTGAATCTGTTTGGGAATAATTTTGGGTCGTAGTTAAAGATATTATCTATTATAAGTTTTTGGTTGTACTCATAGTTGTTTCATCTACTTGTTCATACTTCATTGGTCACAAATATATCATCTTTGTATCATTTTATAAGTAGGTTATGGTAAGTTGCTCATCCTCATGTGAAATGAATATTTTTAAGTCATTTTCAATAAGTTGGTATTAATATTGGATTTCATTTAGCTATATTTTCTTTGATTATTTCGATTGTTGGATTTTCTATTATTTCAGCAAATACTTCTTCGTTTTCTCATTGGAATGCTTTTAATAGTTTTTTACTTTCTTGAAGTGATGTGTGCCTATATCATCATTCAAAATTTTTGTCTTCATATTTTTTCATTTTCCATAAGTCTTTATCATAGTCACTAAGGCTTGGTCTTTTTCATACTAAATAGTAGTATCAGTTTAATATACTAGCTTCTTCACAAAAATTTAGATATGGGGGATCAAAGTTTCAATTTATTGCTTGTGCATAAAATTTTATGTCTAATATCTTTTCTTTTGGTATTTCTGTTTTTTCTTTTTCTTTATTTTCTGTTTCTCTATTTTTTATCATTAGCTCTTTTGCTTGTAGCTTTAGTTTAGATATGGCTTCTTCTTTTTTGGCTAATTCTTTTTGTAGTTCTTCAGGTGTTTTATCAATGGAGGCTTCATTTATTTTTTTACTAAGAAGTTCTATCTCCCTTTCTAGTTCTTCTTTCTTTTTTGTTTTTTCTAGTTTTATGGTTAGTTCTTCTATTTTTTTATTTAGGTATATGATTTTTTCGTCTTTGTTTACTTTTGTTCAACAAGAAGAGATAAAAAGGGAAAATATAATTAGCATGAAGATTATTTTTTTCATATTTTTTATATATAGCGATAATAAATTATTATTGTCATATTTTGTCACATTTTTAACTATAATTATGTTACATATGTAATAATACTGAAAAATTAGAATTTAACAAAAAAATAAATATAGATTTTCGTAGAAAGTATAATGCATTTTGTGCATTGTTCGAAATATACCAACTTTTATACATATTTCAGACTGAAAACTACATGAAGTAAAAACACAGATTTGGATTTCTATTTGCACTTAACAAGCCTTTTTTCCTAACACAAATTACATCCACTACCACATTCTCAAGAAGAACAATGAGAACTAGGACTTCATCAAATAATGCTTACAAACATAGATTTTAGTTCTTCATCTTCTGGAATTGTCCCTTCAAATATCATATCTTTGAAATCTATGGCTTCCTCTTCTACAATTAGAGCGAAGTCTTTTTTTATATCTAGTTCTTCTTTTAGTTTTTTATCCGTAGTTTTTTTGATTTTTATAAAATCAGATATTCATAACTCTTCTAAAATCAAAGTTACTTTATTGAAAAGTTCCTTGGCTTCTTTGTTTTTTCAATATATTTTTATTTCCATATTTCTTAAAATTAGCTTTTATTAAAACCTTATTTTATTGCTTTTTTATAGTTTGTAAAATTTTTATTTTTGGATAAAATAAAAAGTATAGATTTAAAATAACTACAATAGTTAAAATTTAATTTTTGATTGTATTTATGTGAGGTAGAAAAAATAGAAAAGAACTTTTTATAAATAAAAAAAGTAGGATTAAGAAAACTGGAAAAAATCTTTGATATATTAGTGATGATTTTGGTCCTAGTGATAAAGAACTAAAGCTTAATGTCTTAATTGATGCATGATATAGACAATTAGACTTGCATAATAAAATATACAATTCACTGAATACAAAGCTTATGTGGTTTTTTGCTTTTGTATCAACTATACAGTGATACTTATTAGTAAATTTCTTTTTGTCTAAAAGGTTTCTTGAATATAATGTTGTTGTAATATCATTGTTTGTTATTGTTATAACAATTTGATTACTTATATTAGGTTACTATATTTATCTTTTAAGATTAAGAACATTTTATACTGGACCAGATATTTTAAGACAAACAAAAACTTTTTGGTCTAATGAAAAAGATGTGTTTTGACTAAAGTTTGATACATTATGAACACTAAATGATTCCTATAAAAGAAATAGTGATACAATAAGTAGTATCTGAATATGATTTAAAAGAATTTTATATTCACTGTTTATATATTTTATATTAATAATAATTTATTTTTTATCAATAATGATTATGTCAGAAAAAAAAGACACTAGCTATCCTAAAATTACAGGTGATAATCCTCCTATTATTTCTGATAACACCTCAAGTTGTAAGTATAATGAACCTCCATTAACTTCAGATAACACATGAAGAGTTGATAGAAGTTATAATCCTAAAAAATAATTTTAAAATTTCTTTATGTGAATTGTAGAAGATTTAGAAAATGCTATAGACATTGTAGACTTGGTCTCAAAGTATACTAGTATAAGAAAAGCTGGAGCTAATTATAAAGCATTGTGTCCATTTCCATGACATAGCGAAAAAACTCCTTCTTTTGTGATATCCCCATCAAAACAGTTAGCTTATTGTTTTGGTTGTCATAAGTGATGAGGTGCTTTAAAGTTTATAATGGATATAGAAAATTGTGATTTTAGAGAAGCCACTGAGATACTTTGAAGCTTTACTTGAATAAATGTAAAAACAAATTTTGATCAAGAGAGTTATGATATAAAAAAAAGTATCTATTCTCTTTATAAAGATGCTGTAAATTACTATAAAAAAGCTTTGGAAGAAAATCCCAATATAGAGAAATATTTATTTGATAGATGACTTACGAAAGAAGCTATACAAGATTTCAACTTTTGATACTCTGATAATTGACCAAAACTATATTCTTACCTAAAAGAAAAGTGATATGATGATAAAATCATCAAGGAAGCAAACATCTTTGTCGACGAAAATCTAAAAAAAGATAAGTTTATAAATAGAGTGGTTTTTCCTATACAGAACCTGAGATGAGACTTTGTAGCCTTTACAGCAAGAACAATTTGAAATTTAGAACCAAAGTATTTAAATTCTCCTGCTTCTAGAATTTATGATAAATCTTCTATTCTATATTGACTATACTCTGCTAGAAGTAGTATTGCAAAAAATAACTTTGTGATAGTTACAGAATGACAGATGGATACTATTTCTTTACAAGTAGCTTGATTTAAAAATACTGTTGCGGTTTCTGGTAGTGCTTTGACTGAAAAGCATATACAGATACTAAAAAGAATTACTAAGAAAATTTATCTTTGCTTTGACTGAGATTGAGCCTGAGAAAAAGCCACTAAGCTAGCTCTCGAAATATTGAAAAATAAGTGATTAGAGGTTAAATTAATAATTTTACCTGATTGACAAGATCCTGATGAGATAATAAAGGCTTGAAAGGATTTTTGAGAGTTTATAAGAAATGCAGTTTCTCCTGTTTGATACTACATAAAAAAAAGTGATTTTAATATTGATAGTATTGATGATAAAAAAAAGTTGCTTAGCTTGATTATTGATGTGATAAATTCTTATTCTGATCAGGTTGAGAGAGAGACATATGTAAAAGAAATATCTAAGCTTTTATGAGTCTCTGAAAATATTATTTATGATAAAATCAATAGTTCTGGTTTTAAAAGAAGAACTGAACAAATAGAAGAAAAGAGAGATAAGTTTTCTTTGTCAGATATTGCCATTTCTTATATTGTTTTAAATCCTAGTTTAAAAAAGGATTTTGAGGAAAAATTAGTTTTTAAAGATGATATTGATTTTGATTTGAAAAAAGCATTAGAAGATTCTAGAAAATTTCTAGATAGTTTAGAATTGTCAAAAAAAGAAAAAATAAGGTGAATAGGACTTATGTTAGATGAAAAGAACGAGAATGAAGAAAAAACCCAAAAGAGTGTTGATGGTTTAATAAATCAGATTAATAAATTTACTTATAAGCAAATCACTAATAGGTTGAGAAAGCTTATGTGAGAGGGCAATACAGAAGCTTTTAAAAAATATTCTGAGGTAATGAAAAAGGCAAAAGAAAACAAGATAAAATAATTTCTATAATTATATCTTAAATAACTAAATGAAATAAATAATAATTAAATGAGGTGTCACAATGTTTTATACCAAAAGTTATTTGTAAAAAAACTTGTCAGCGAGTGCATTATTATTTATTTCATTTAGAAATTCAGTTTCTATTTATTTACAACTTTATCTAATTTTTTCTGATTATTTTCTTGAGAAGATTTTTCTTTCTTATGAGTTTTTTCAAGCTCTTTTTTTTCTCAATCTTTTTTGGGAATGACTTTTTGTTCTACTTCTTTTTTATAACTTTCCTCTTTTGAGAATTTATCTCAACAATATGGACATACATCCCAAGATGTCCTAATTTCTTTTTTACATTTTCTACAATTCTTTTTAAGTTTTTCCTCACAGTTAGGACAATATTTAAAACTTTCTTCTAATTTTTCTCAACATTTGTGACAACTTCTATCTTCTTGTTTTTGAATATCTTTTTCCTTCATTAATCATGATAGAGATTCTAAATTTTCTTCTATTTCTCAATAGTATTTCTCAGATATAGTTTTTCAAGGTCTTATTATTAGGTATAAAAATATCCCAAATGGTGTAAGAAAAAGTACTATTGCAACAGACAATATCTGTAATACTAAGTTACTTGTTCTATTTGTTATATCTTTTATCACCCATACTATAACGGATATCCAAACTATAGTAAAATATATTACTAAAAATTTTAATACTAGTGGTAAATTTATTTCTGTCCATAATTCTTTCATAAATGGGTTTAGGTTAAGGTTAGGTATTCTAGATAATAAGGAATCTATATATAGCATATTTTTATTTTTTTAAGATAAATTCTCCTTTTTCCATTGCTCTATTTTATAGTGGTTTCAGGAAAGTAATATTTCAGGAACTTTCATTCATTTGAAATTACTTGGACGAGTATATACAGGATGCTCTTTTTGTCTACAAAATTTTTCAGAAAAACTATCTTCTTCTAGCGATTTTTGGTTTCATAGTGTTCATGGTATATGTCTAACTATTGCATCTATAAAGACTTGCGAAGCTATTTCTCAAGATGATAGAACATAGTTTCATATACTTATTTCATAGTTGACATATAGGTCAATAATTCTTTGATCTATTCACTCATAGTGTCAACATATTATTATAAACTCATTATCAAGTTTTTTGTAATATTTTTCTACTCTTTCTTGGTCTAATAGTTTGCCTTTGGGAGACATATATATTATTGGAATATTTTTTCATACTTTTTTAATTATATGTTGTATCGCTTTATCTAAGGGTTCAGGGCTTATAACTTGTCAGTGCATACCATAAGCTTTATCATCGACATGTTTAAAATTCTTATTTGAAAAATCATTTAGTTTATAAAAGGTTATTTCAAATAGTCATTTTTTATTTGCATTTCAGATTATACTTGAGTTTAAAAATGATTCAAAACTTTCTGGAAATATTGTAATTACATGGATTTTCATATAGTTTTATTTCTAAAATTAATTACCTTGATGCCTTATTATTGAGTTTATAATTCCCAGTGTGTCTTTTAATACTTCTTCTTTTCATTTTGTAGCATCTATTGTATGGTCACAAAGTTTTTTCGATTCTTCTATTTCAGTTTCTGCTGAGATTTTTCTTCTATCAAATTCTTCATCACTCATAAGGGCTCACCTTTTTTCTATTCTTGTTTCTAACATTTCGCTTGGAATATTTAGAAAAATAGTTGTATAATCTTTTTCTAAATCTGGTTTTTCATTTTTAAGTCTTTTTAGTCAGTTTATTTCTATTTCTTTTATTACATTTCTAGATTTTTCTATACCATCATCTATTACATCTATATATTTTGTTCCATAATAGTCGTTTCCATCATAAGGAATTCAGTATTCTATAAATTCTCATTTTTCTATTCAGTTTACAAATTTTTCCTTAGTTATAAAATAAGAATCTACACCTTCTTCCTCATTTTTTCTTATTTTTCTTGTTTTATAGGAAAGAGGTATATGCAGATTCTTTATATCAGATTTTTTAAGGGCATTTATTAAAGTTCATTTTCATGAGCCTGAAACTCACATTATGAAAAATATATGTCACATTGTTTTTTATGTATTACAATAATATAATTATAATTTATTATACATAGAAATCATAAATATAAAAGAAATTTATTGTTTTTTTATTTAATGATGTATTTTTCGCTTTTTATTAGACATAAAATAGAAAAAGACTAAGTTTTAAACTTAGTCTTTTAAAAAATATATAAATTAGTTTTTTTTTATACCCTAGTAGTATTTTTATCATCTCCATCTTTTTCAACTTCTCCATCAACTACACCATCATCAGGAGCTCCAGAATTTTCTGCTCAAGGTTGTCCTCCAGCTTGATATAGTTTTTGTCATATTTGCATCATAGAATCATTTAGAGGTTTTGTAACTCATTCAAGATCTTCTTTAGTTGCATTAACATTTGCTATTACATCTCTTACTTTTTTTACACCATCTTCTATAGTTTTCTTATCCGCCTCATCTATTTTATTTTTATTATCATTTATCATCTTTTCTGCTTGTGCAACGGTAGAATCTGCCAAATTTCTAGAATCAACTAAATCTTTCTTATTTTTATCTTCATCTCTTTTAGCCTCTGCCTCTTTTACTAATTTATCAACCTCAGCTTCATCCATACCAGTAGAACCTTGTATTGTTATATTTTGTTGTTTTCCTGTTGCTTTATCTTTAGCTGTAACTTTTAGCACACCATTAGCATCTATATCAAAATGTACTTCTATTTGCGGTACTCATCTAGGTGCTGGAGTTATTCCATCAAGCATAAATTTTCAAAGAGATTTGTTATCTACCGCCATTTCTCTTTCTCATTGAAGTACATGTATTTCAACTCATGGTTGATTATCAACAGCAGTAGAGAAGGTTTCAACTTTATTAGCTGGAATAGTTGTATTTCTAGTTATCATAGGAGTTCTAATTCCTCCCATAGTTTCTATTCATAGAGTCAGAGGAGTTACATCTAGAAGTAAAACATCTGTTACATCTCATCCGATAACTCAGGCATTTATAGCTGCTCACATAGCTACTGCTTCATCAGGATTTATTCAAGTATTTGGTTTTTTTCCAAAAAACTCTTCGACCTTTCTATGAACCATAGGTACCCTAGTAGAACCTCATACTAGTAATACTTGGTTTAATTCACTAGATTTTAATCAAGCATCTTCTAATACTTTTTTACAAGGAGTTATACTTCTTTCTACTAAGTCTGATATAAGTTCTTCAAATTTAGCTCTGGTCAATGTCATCATTAAGTTCTTTGGTCAACTAGAATCTACTGTTATATATGGTAGATTTATATCATAGTCTGTAGTAGAAGATAGTTCCTTTTTAGCTTTTTCAGCTTCATCTCTTACTCTTTGAAGAGCCATTGGATCATTTCTTAGGTCTATAGCTTGATCTTTTCTGAACTCATCAATTATCCAATCTGTAACTCTTTTATCAAAATCATCTCAACCTAGATGAGTATCACCATTAGTAGCCAGTACTTCAAATGTTCATTCTTCAGATAACTCTAGTACTGATATATCAAAAGTACCTCATCATAGATCAAATACTGCGATTTTTTCATTTTTTCATTTTCAAGCTCCGTAAGATAAAGCTGCTGCTGTAGGTTCATTTACTATTCTTTTTACTTCAAGTCCCGCTATTTTTCAAGCATTTATAGTTGCTTGTCTTTGGTCATCGTTAAAGTATGCTGGAACTGTTACAACTGCTTCTGTTACTGTTTGTCCTAGAAACTTTTCTGCATCTTCTTTTAGTTTCATAAGTACATGGGCTCCTATTTCTTCTGGTCTAACCTCTTTTCCATCAAATTTTATTAGAGCTGATCCGTCTTTTCATTTTACTACTTCGTATGGTACTGATTTTATTTCTTCTTGTACTTCATCAAATTTCCTACCGATAAATCTTTTAGCTGAAAATATAGTTCCAGCTGGATTTGTTATAGCCTGTCTTTTTGCTGGTGTTCATACTATTATATTTCAATCTTTATGAGCAACGATAGAAGGAGTTGTTCTATTTCATTCTGCATTTGGTATTACCTTTGCTTCTCATCCTTCCATAAAAGCTACACAACTATTAGTTGTACCTAAATCTATTCAAATTATTTTTCACATAGTTTTTTAGTTAAATTATAAATTTATGTGAGTGACCGTAACTTCTATCTTGAATTCTTTCTCCTTTCTGGATAAAGAAAATACAATTTAGTTAATTACAGTATCTGCATATATATTATCATTTTTTTTTCTTAAGTCAAAACTTTTTTAGCACATTTTTTAGTTTGGTGCTAATGTGGTGCATTTTTTGTTTATTTTAAGAGACTTTTAGTGTAATAAAAAAGAGACGAAATGTTTTTTATCTCTACGGAAAAATGCTTTTTCAGTTTTTATTTACATTTTTATAGTTTCAATTTCCCTTTTTTAACTTTTTCTATAAAATGCTTTCCACAAATTACTTTTTTATAAACTAAAAAATGCTAGAAAATATAATACACATGCTAACAGAAAACTGGATATGAGTTATTATGACCATAATAGGAGTAATGTTATTACTAAACTTTTCCACTTGAAAACTAGAAGAACAATTATCAACTATTTGAAAAAAGATAAAGATTCCAACAGGAGTAAGAGGAGCAACCTTAGATGCTACTTCTAGCTCTCTACCAGAGTTTTTAACTGCCATGATTGGTTTAATAATATTGGGAGAAAAGTGATTAGAAATCTGAATTGGTACTATTTCAGGTTCAGCTATATTTAATATATTAGTAATCCCATTTTGTACCTTGATATTTTTTAAATGAAAAAACATAAAGAAAATTTCTAAATCAGGGATTAATAGAGATGTAACTTTTTATGTGCTATCAATAGGGATTTTCTTGATATGATTGTATTTTAATATTTTATTTATAATGTGAATGGTTTTAGTCTCATTATATTTATTATATTTATTTGTATTATATAATGAAAGTCAAAAACATAAAGAAGCAAATTCAAAAGAGATAGAAAAAGCATATAGAGAAGTAAAAAATAAAAAAATATCATATTTAACCATTTTATATAGTCTTGTTTTAATTTATGCCTGAGTAGAACTTTCTGTTCGTAGTGCAGATTTTATAGGGACAAGCTTATGAATTTCAACTATTGTGGTTGCTCTTGTGTTACTAGCTGCTATTACTTCAATTCCTGATACCCTGTTATCAATAAAAGCTTCTAAAAAGTGAGATATAGATGCAGGATTATCAAATGCCGTTTGATCAAATATATTTGATATTTGCATAGGTCTATGAGTTCCTATTTTGATTTGAATATGATTTATGTGATTAAGTCCTAAGGTAGATTTTTTCTCTAATCTTCCAGTTTTTATATTTCTTATAGTTTCAACTTTTGCATATTTATGAGTCTTATCTTTTAAAAATATAAATAAAAAATCTTGATATTATCTTCTATGATTATACTGAATCTTTGTTTGATATTTAGTTTTTATTTCTTTATAAAAAATAATAATCTATCCTAAATTACTTCCTTTAATACCAAAGGAGGAAGGTTGCAATTTACTTTTTTATTATCAACTTTTCCAATAAATCTACAAAGCTTCTAAATAAATAATCTCACATAAAAAAAGTTATAATAAATCACAAAAAAATATAAATTCAGAAAGCAAATGTTTTCAGGATTTTTATATATTCGCTTTTTGAAAAATTAGGAGTTTTATTTTTTGTATGATAATCATTAACTGTCTTGTATACTTCTTTTAACTTATCTGAAATTTCTTCATCTATAGGGTTATCAATATCTGTAAAATATTCAGTAGGACTTGGATAAAGTATCCCCTCTTTGTTGTATTCATTTCATAAAACCTTTTGGGTTCAAAATAATTTTATTAGGTATTTTTTTTCTACTATTGTTCAAGCTTTTAGTTCTTCAATTTTTATAAAATCTTGTTCTCATATTTGAAATGTAACTTTATAAGCATAAAATAAAATTCTCCATAATATCATAATACCAACATAATATGAGAAAATTCTTTTTAGATGTTTACTTATTTCATAAGGATTTACTAAATATTCGTATATTATAAAAGCTATCAAACAAACTAAAAGTAAAAGTAAAAATATAAAGTCTATTAGGTCACTACTTAATTTATACTTTGTTTCTAAAAATAGTTTAAATTTATTGATAAAATATTTTCTTATAAACCTCATTATTTTTCTCATATTTCTCCGAAATATCCAGAAAACTATGATTCAAATAAGTATAATATAAACATTGTAGTCATGTAAATATTTTAACACTATTCAAACTCTTCATGTTGTTTTCCCCTCACTATCAGAAAGAATTGCACTATATAAATATAATCTAAATAATCTAAAAGAAACAAATGCTATTAGAAAAGCAATTCACCGCATTATTAATTTCTTGATAGCTTTATTTTTATAAATTTTTCCATCTGGTTCTTGTAAAAATACTTCTAATTTTTCTTTTAAATCCTTGTAAATATCTCAAAGTAAGGATTTTCTGTATTTTGGATTAAAAATATTTTTTACTAGATAGAAATATAAAAAATAAATTATCAAATAAACAATAGTAACAATAGCTATGTTTCAAACAAAAGGTATAACTCATATATTTGTAATAAACAGTGACAATACAAGCAAATATTTAGCATCACCTGCTGACCATATTCAGTTATAATAAAGGAAAAATGCTACCAAAAATATTGAGAACACTTGACTTGAAAAAATTATTATATTAGTTTCTTCTAAGACATCTGATACCTTTAAATCAAAAACAAAAACTAATACATAATAAAAGGGTAATAAAATTATTAAACCAAGTAAAAACTTATTTGGTATTTTTTTCTCTTTAAAGTCTGATAATATTATATTTATATTTATATATAAAAAAGGAATTAGGAATATGTAAAAAAGATAAAGCATATAAAAAAATTCATTTATATTTTTTATAATATAACAGATATTAAATTATTTGCAAAAAAAATCAAAATATGATGTAATATAATGAGATATATTATTATTTATTATAAATCAATGAAAAAACTTATATTCTTTCTAATATTTTTAGGAATTTGAATTAATAATACTTTTTCTGCAGTAACCGTAAGTAACTGTCAAGCTCCTTGAGATAATTTAAATTGAACTAAAAGTGTTTATTCTGGAGGGAGTGGAACAACTTATACATGTTCTAATCATAATTATTATACGAGTCAGAATTTTCTAGTTTCTTGAGTATATTGATGAATAAAGTGAGATAATTTTATAACGGAGTGTCCTCTTGAGACCTATCCTTACGATTTCACACAAACTTGACTAACTATTATCTTAGAATGTAAGCCTATTGATGATATACCACCTACTTTATCAGATATTGAAATGAGTCCACTTTCTGAAGATTTGTTGGCTACATTTACTCAAAATATAACAACTAAAGTATCTAGAAATGGACCATTTGCAACACCAACAACTTGAACATGAGGTTCTCCTATAGAAATATTTGAAGCAGAATTTGAAAATTCACCAACTCCAGATACATTTTTTCCTTTTTCTTTAGTTTCTTCTTTTAGTTCTACTTGTGGAGCATATGTTTGTGATGAATTTAGTAAAAATGATTTTAATACTAGCTCAGTTGATAATGATAGAATCTCATGAGGGGGGAATGACTGATGAAGAGAGTATAGTTACAAAATAACTAAGATATGTGATGAAGCAACTAATTGTATGGTTGGATTTTATAACAAAGATTATTATGTATTTTCTGATACATTAAATATTGGGACAAAAAACTTAATTCCCACTCATGCAACTAATTTAGAAAATATAAATAATTTCGCAGATTGACAAGAATATCCTTTTGAAATGACTTTAGCCGATATATATTGAAATGATATAATTCAGGCTGGTTGAATAAATAGAGAAATAGACTTTCGTTTTGATAGAGATAATTATTTATATTTTAGTCAATATACTAAATCATGAGATTCTTCTGTTTTAATAAAAACCCCTAATTCCTGATGAAGTTTTTATAGTTTTCCTATATGAAATGGTTTTTATTCTTTTACAGGTCAAACATCTACTGATTGAGTTTATCCTTTTGTTTTTAAAGTTTACACACCTACTGTTAATACTTATGCTTCATGAGAACCTATCTCAGATGATGGTGCTGAGTTTTACATACATAAGGTACAAGCTGATATAAGATGAGATATTTGAGCTAATATATGAGTAAATATTAATAATTCTGAAGATATAGAATTTTATTTCAAACCACTTTATACCACAACAATTAGTTGAGAACTACTTACAGACTGAGTATTCCTTGAATGAAGTAAACAGTATTCTAATATAAAAATAAATAATAATACTGTTGCACTAGTTTCAACAACACAAAAAAGGATATATCTTGAATTTAGTTCATGAGCGACAAACGAACCTCAAACAAAACTTAGCTTATCTTTATCATGAAGTCAATATTCAGATTTTGTTACCCTAGAAGAAGGAACTCAGTCTGGTGTGACTGATTTAGATAGAAGATTACCACCTATTAATTTCGTTCCTTGAGATGATTATGATATAGAAACAGTACTTAATCAAGAACGATGAGCCACTATTAATGATACAACAAAAGCACATTTATCTACTCATATATACTATGAGTTAGATGGTTATGATATTGCTTATAATTCAGATATCTTTTGAAAAGATAGTTATTTTGATAGTGTTTCTTGAACTTGAGTAGATCAATGATGATTAAAGATTTTATGAACATCTGTATCTAGTGATAATAAATCCCATGAATTGCTAGAAGGGCAAAATGAAGAAAATTTACATATGATTTGAGAATTTGAAAAAGCAAACCTTAAACAATATGTAAAGAGACAGGCACATATATTTCTAAAAAATATCTCTAATGATAATGGTTCTTATGTTATTTCTGATTTAAGTAGTAATACTTGGCAAAATATAAATGGTAAAAAGGTATATAAAGATACCATATTGTATTTTTGATCGGGTAGTGAATTTGTGGAGTTAAGAAATTGATCAGGTACTTGAGTTTTAGTAGAATGAAATAAAACTGTAGTGTTGGAATGACTTGATTTATATATAAATACAAATATGTATTATCAAGATAAGAATAGGGATACTCTTGGTATAATAGTTATGAAAGACGATAATTGAAAATGATGAAATATTTACATAAACCCAGAAGTCACCAATATTGTTGGTTCTATATATGCTGATAAAGCACTCATTAGTGCAGAAGATAGTAATGGGAACGGTATTATCGAATCAGATGAGGAAATGTGATGATGATTACATCAAAGTTTTTTGAAAAACCAATTACATATATATGGTTCTGTTTTTAGTGAAAATACACTCTGAGGTTCTAGAGCTGACCCAGTAATTTGTCCATATTATATAACCTCATGACCTTGTATAACAGGAAGTGATTCCGAGAGAATGAATGAAGCACAAAAGTATGATTTAAACTTCTTGAGAAGGTATACTTTAAACAGTAGTAATAGACCAATAAATAATTGAAGAGTTATTTGATGATGAACTTGTAATGAATTTGGGATTTGTAATTCTGATAGTAGATATGCAAGATTTATTAAAGATACATCAGATAAATATGCTAAATATCCTGTTATTATAGAGTTTAATCCTAATTCTCAACTATATGCTCCTCCTTTATTTAAAGAAGGGGGATAAGATTAAAAGAATTTTATCTTATCAGCATTTGGATGTTCTTTTAGTTTTTCTAGTGTTTTTGCTTCTATTTGCCTGATTCTTTCTCTTGTTACTCAAAACTCTCTTCACACTTCTTCTAGTGTATGTATATCTCAACCATCTAGTCAGAATCTCATTATTATTATTTTTCTTTCTCTAGGAGTTAAGAAATCAAGCATCTTATATAAATTTTCTTTAAGTAAGTTCATATTAGTTTGTTCGTCTGGTGTTTGATTTTTAGTATCTACAACGAAATCTCACAAAGATGTGTCCTCTTCGCTTCATACAGGAGAATCCAAGCTTAATATATCTTGGCTAATTCTCATTATTTGTCTAACCTTTTTGATATCAATATCCATTTCTGTTGCTAATTCTTCCATCAAAGGTTCTCTTGTAAGTTCTTGTGTTAATCTTCTATATGTATGAGTAAATTTGTTTATAGTTTCTATCATATGAACAGGAACCCTTATTGTTCTTGCTTGATCGGCTATTGCTCTGGTTACTCATTGTCTAATCCACCAAGTAGCATAAGTTGAAAATTTAAATCATTTAAGTGGATCAAATTTATCAACTGCTCTAAATAGTCAAACATTTCATTCTTGAATTAAATCTAATAAGCTTAATCCTCTTCACATATATTTCTTAGCAATACTTACAACTAGTCTAAGGTTTGCTGCTGCTAGTTTTTTTCTAGCTTCTTGATCACCCGCTTTTATCTTCTTTCATAAGTAAATCTCTTCTTCTGCTGTCAAAAGTTCTACTCTTCATATTTCATTTAGATACATCCTGATTGAATCATCACTTATCTCTGAAAGAGATACAGAATTCATAATTTCATCGTGTCAATCTTTTTCACTTTTCTTTTTACCAAAAAGTTTTTTACTACTTAAATTGTCTACTATGTCTATTTTTAATTGAAGAAATTTTGTATAAATTGTATCTAATAAATCTAAATCGTCTTCTGCATTTGGAATAGCTTCCATTAATTCATCTTGTGTAATTTCTCATTGCTTCTTTCACTTTTTCATTAATTCTTGGACCTCCTCTGGTACTCATTCTAATATTTTTTCATCTATTTCATTGTCAATAAATTTTTTCATTCCTTTTCATATTCTTCTTTTGTCTTTACTCCTATCTATGGGCATTCTTTTTCAGTTTTTTTCCTTTTTTATCATTTCTACTTCTTCTCATTTCTCTCTTTTTTCATATAATTTTTTCAGAACTTCAGAGTCTAGATTCATTTCTTGTATTGTTCAATTAACTTTTTTAGGGTCTTGTATTTTTGTCATGTTTATAAATTTATTATATTAAGCTTATTTTAGATTGGGGGATGTTTGAAAATCAGGAAGTTTTTAGGTGTTTCTCTGTTTTTATAAGGCTATAAATAACATAAAAAAACCTTCAATAGAATCTAAATAGAAGGTAAAACAAAGGCTATTATAAGTAATTTTTCATTTATTTTTTGTAAAGATTTCTTCACCTTATGCCAAGAGTATATTAAAATTGTTAATTTTAGCAAGAAAAATCTAAAAAATGTAAAAAAATTTATGGTTGCGATTTTTTTCACATTTTTTTTAGAAAAATATAAAATCTTCTGAATTTGCTTTTTCAATACCTTAACAACTTTCTGAAAAATATAAATTGGTCAAAATAAATTGGCTCTCATTAAATTTTCTTGTTCTTCTATTTTTATTCTTTTCTTTCAGAAAATTATTCATTAGATATTTCCAACGATGCACAAAATGTATTATACTCTCTACGATTTTTCATAAATAAAAACTTTTATTTTTTCAAAAAATACTTAAAATTAGATAGCTTAAAGAAATAAATTTGTATGAGAATAACAATAGCTTGTCAACAGAGGAGCTTTAGCCCTTTGGATAAATTTATTTAAAAGCAAAAAAAGATTTTAATAATTAATTATTATAATATGACTATAAATGTAAGAAATTTTGTATATGAGAACATAACTCCTTATACATGAGATGATAGCTTTTTAGTTTGACCAACAGAGGCTACAAAAAAATTATGGGAAGAATGTTCAAGATTATTAAAAGAAGAAAGAAAAAACAACTGATGTCTTTCGGTTGATAATGAAAATATTTCAAATATTACAGCACACAAACCATGATATATTAAAAAAGATTTAGAAAAAATAGTTTGATTACAAACAGATGCACCTCTAAAAAGGGCTATAAAACCTTTTGGTTGAGTTAGAGTTGTTGAAATGGCTCTACAAGAAAAATGATATGAATTACCAGAAAGAGTAAAAGATATTTTTAAATATGCTCAAAATCATAATGACTGAGTATTTTCAGTTTATGATGAAGAATCAAGATTATATAGAAAAACCCATATAATAACTTGACTACCTGATAATTATGCTAGATGAAGGATTATTTGAGATTATAGAAGACTTGCTTTGTATTGAACAGACAAACTTATGGAAGAAAAAATGGCTGATTATAAAAAACTAACAGATCCTTTAGATGATGATAAAATAAGATTAAGAGAAGAATTAACAAAACAATATCTAGCATTAAAAGATATTAAAAAAATGGCAGAATCTTACTGATTTGATGTTTCAAAACCAGCAGAAAATTCTATGGAAGCTGTTCAATGGGTATATTTTGCTTATTTGGCTGCAGTAAAGGAACAAGATTGAGCGGCAATGAGTTTATGAAATGTTTCTTCATTTTTAGATATTTATATAGAACAAGATTTAAAAAATTGAGTTATAACAGAAAGTGATGCTCAAGAAATTATAGACCATTTTGTTATGAAACTAAGACTAGTAAGACATCTTAGACCTTGAGCTTATGATGATATATTTGGTTGAGATCCAACTTGGGTTACAGAGTCTATTGGTTGAATGTTTAATGACTGAAAAACAAAAGTGACAAAAAGCTCGTTTAGATTTTTACAAACTCTTTACAACTTAGGTCCTTCTCCTGAACCAAATCTAACTGTTTTATGGAGTAATGATTTACCAGTTTGATTTAAAAACTTTTGTGCAAAAGTTTCAATTGATACTTCTTCTCTTCAATATGAGAATGATGATGTTATGAGAAAATGTAGATGAGGTGATGATTATTGAATAGCTTGTTGTGTTTCTTATCAAAATATTTGAAAAAGAATTCAACATTTTTGAGCTAGATGTAACTTACCAAAAGCACTTCTTCTTGCTATAAATTGAGGTAAAGAGGAAGTTCATGGAAAACAGATTATAGGTAGAGACACGATTGATCGTGTCTACATAGAAAAAGACACGATAAATCGTGCCTCTACAGAAAAAGATGAAATTCTTGATTATGATAAAGTTTTAGCTAATTTTAAAATAGTAATGACAGAAGTTGCTAGAGTTTATGCTAAAACTATGTACTGTATTCATTATATGCATGATAAATATTATTATGAAAGAGCTCAAATGGCTTTCATCGATACTGATTATTGAGTTGATATAGCTTATGGAGCTGCTTGAATTTCAATAATTGCTGATAGTTTGTCTGCTATAAAATATGCAAAAGTAAAACCAATTAGAGATGAAAATGGAATCACAACAGATTTTGAGATTAATTGAGATTTCCCAATGTATGGAAATGATGATGATAAGGTTGATGATATAGCCAAAGAGATTACTGAGTATTTTTCTAATGAGTTAAAAAAATATAAAGCCTATAAAGATGCAGAGCCTACTTTGTCTCTTTTAACAATCACTTCAAATGTAATGTATGGTCAAAATACTTGAGCGACTCCAGATTGAAGAAAGACTTGAGTGGCTTTTGCACCTTGAGCAAATCCTATGCATTGAAGAGATTCTAAGTGAGCTATTGCTTCTCTGAATTCAGTAGCGAAGCTTAGTTATGAATATTCTCAAGATGGTATTTCAAATACTTTTTCAATTATTCCTACTGCTTTGTGAATTGATAAAGGTGAGCAGGTTGAGAATTTGGTTAATATGATTTGATGATATTTTTCACATGAGGCTCATCATTTAAATGTGAATGTTATGAATAGGGAGATGTTATTGGATGCTTATAATAATCCAGAGAAGTATCCACAATTGACGATAAGGGTTTCTTGATATGCGGTTATTTTTAATAGGCTTTCAAAGGCTCATCAAAAGGAGGTGATTGAGAGGACTTTTCATGAGAAGATGTAGTTTTTAATAATTTCTAAAAAAATAATATGAAGTTTATTGCTTTTACAGATATTCATAGTTGAGATGATTGTAATTATGAAAGGATTAAATGACCAGATTATATTAATACTTTTTGATCTAGTTTTGAAAAATGTAAGGAAAAAATAAATGATATTATAAAAAATGAAAGTATTGATTTTATAATAAATTTATGAGATTTAATTAGAGAAACTAAAAATAAAGATCAAGATATAATTTTGTATAAAGAATGATTAAAATTATTAAATGCTTCTTGAAAACCTGTTTTTAATGTTGCTTGAAATCATGATATTGATTATGAACTTGATAGAAAAGATGTTACTGAAATAAATTGATATGAAAAAATGTATTATTCATTTGAATTATTATGATATACTCATATTGTTCTTGATTGAAATAGAGAGTGAAAAATAAATTGAGAAATAGTTTGGTGACAAAAATATCGTTTTGATGAAAAACAAGTAATTTGGTTGGAAGAAATTTTAAATAACTCAAAAAATAAATGTATTATTTATTGTCATTTTCCTATAGATGATCAAGATATTTCAAAAAATCCATATTGGCCTACTTGAGATACTACAAGAGTCTTTCCACAAAATTATGAAAAAGTAAGAAAAATTATTGAAAATTCTAAAAAAGTAATTGCTTATTTTAATTGACATACTCACTTCCCTCATATTTCTTTAATAAACTGAATATTACATTGTAATGTCGGTTCTTTTTCGGAAAATAATTGAAATTGAGAGTCTACAAAAGAATATGCCTTAGTTGAAATAGATAATAAGGATATAAAAGTTGCTTTTAGAAAAATCTAAATTTTTAAATAGAAATTTAATTAAAGAAGTTCTAATCGAATAAAATCTAGAAAAAATAACCTAATTTTAAAATGAAACCACAAATTAAAGCAATTTACATAACAGTTAAAGATATGAACAGAGCAGTGAGATTTTATGAAGATATTTTTGATACTAAAGTTTCTTCAAAATCCGAGAGAATGAGTTCATTTGATTTTGAAAATATATCTTTTCTACTTTTTGATCCAAGTATTGATGGTGAAAAAGTTTATATTGGGAATAATGTTATACCAAATATTGAAGTTGATGATATAAATAAAATGCTGGAACTTATAAAAAGCAAAAAGTGTAAAATAATTATGCCTTTAGAAAAAATAGAGAAATATTTAATTTTTCAAACCGAAGATACAGAGTGAAATATTATAGAATTTTATCAAGAGGAGAAATAAAAAGATTTTTATTTCATAACTAGATTTCCATACATAAAATAACCAACTAACCAAAACACTATGATAAAAGTACACTCCATAGAAACCTTTTGAACTCATGAATGACCGTGAATAAGAGTTGTTGTGTTTATGCAATGATGTCTAATGAAATGTCTTTATTGTCACAATCCAGATACAATAAAACTATCTTGATGAGATGAAATGACAAAAGAAGATATCGTTTCTTTAGCTGAAAAATCAAAGACATATTTTGGTGAAAATTGATGACTTACATTCTCAGGTTGAGAATGTTTATTACAGGCAAATGAATTAATTCCTATTTTCAAGGAATTAAAAAAACTATGATACAACATAGCAATAGATACAAACTGACATATTTTTAACGAAAATGTAAAAAAGCTGTTAAAATATACAGACTTAGTTTTGCTTGATATAAAGCATATTGATAATACTGAGCATAAAAAACTCACTTGAGTAGGAAATGAAAAGGTTTTAAACTTTGCAAAATATCTTGAAAAAATAAATAAAAACTTTTGGGTGAGACATGTTTTACTTCCCTGATATACAGATGATGAAAAACACTTAAATGACTTATGAAATTTTTTAAAAGATTTTAAAAATATGGAAAGATTTGAATTTTTGCCATATCATACACTCGGAGTTTATAAATGGAAAGAACTTTGAATAAAATACAAACTTGATTATGTACTTCCTCCAAATATGGAAGATTGCCTTAGGGCAAAAAGTATTTTAGAAAAATATATGAAAAATGTTTTTATAAGGAGATAAAATAATTGATTTTATATTTTTTTGTAATAAAATGGCAAATATTATAATCTCTAATAAAAAATTATGAATCCAAAATTGTCTGAATTTTTTGGTATTGAAATTTATGTTTACTGGAATGACCATAATCCACCCCATTTCCATGTTATTTATAACGAGTATAGTTGTTATATTTCTATGAATAACCTGAAAATATTAGAATGAAATTTACCATCTAAAATTGAAAAGTTAGTTACAGCTTGGGCAGAACTCTATCATGAAGAGCTATTAGAAGCTTGGGATGATGTTCAAAATATGAAAACTCCTAAAAAGATAAACCCTTTATTTTCTAAAAAATAAATATGCATTTTATAAAAGAAGCAAATTATATAAAAGACTATCTTATATTAACTACCTTTGAAAATTGAGCTAAGAAAATTTTTGATATGTCCCCCTATATTGAAAATGATTCACTTATGTTTAGACCCCTTAAACAAAAAGATATTTTTAAAATGTTTAAGATAAAGTGAAATACTGTAAACTGGATTACATGAGCAGATATTTCTCCTGACTTTGTTTATGAGAATTGAAAAGATGTAAAATCTGATTTTAAAATATAATATAATATAATATAATATAACACCATACACCATATGAAAACAAACACCAACTTTTTTGAAATTGAATCAGTAGCTATAATTTGAGCTTCTGAGGCTTCTGGGAAAATCTGAAATGATTTACTAAAAAATATAAAAAACTTTAGATGAAAAAAAGCTTGAGTAAACCCTAAATGATGAAGTTTTGATGATATAACTTTCTATGAAAGCATTGAAAAACTTCCTTTTACTCCTGATATTGCTGTTATAACAATTCCTGCAAGGTTTGTTAATCAGTCACTAAAAGAATGTGGAGAAAAATGAATAAAAAGAGTTATTATAATCTCGGCTTGATTTAAAGAAATGTGAAATATTGAGTGAGAAGAGGAGATGAAAAGTATAGCAAAACAGTATTGAATAAGAGTACTTTGACCAAATTGCCTAGGGTATATTGATGCTCATAAAAACTTAAATTTATCTTTTTGATGAAAGGAAATAATAAGTTGAAATATAGCAATGATTTCTCAAAGCTGAGCTATGGCTGTAGCTTTAACTGACTGGGCAAGTACAATGAATTTAGGTTTTTCAAAAATAATTTCAATGTGAAATAAAGCTGATTTAAACGAAAATGATTTAATTAAAAATCTAGAAAATGATGAAAAAACAAAAGTTATAGTTATTTATCTAGAAAGTTTAGAAAATGGTAGAGAATTTTATGAAATAACAAGAAGATTAACAAAGAAAAAACCTATAATTCTTGTAAAATCTTGAATATCTTCAAAAGGTCAAGCAGCAGCTAGTTCTCATACTTGAGCTTTGTCTTGAGAAAATATAGTTATGGAAACTGCTTTTAGGGATGCTTGAGTTCATACAACATCAGCTTTAGAAAACTTTTTTCTTTGGGCTCATGCTTTTTCAAAAACTGTTTGAAAGGAAATTCCTAATGAGTTAGCAATAATCACAAATGCTTGATGACCTTGAGTTATGGCAACGGATCATTGTGAATATAATAATGTAGATTTAAAAATATTTTCACCAGAAGAGCAAGAGATTTTAAAAACAAATATGCCTGAGGCTTCAAGTATGAATAATCCTTTAGATATTATATGAGATGCAACCTCTGTGAGATATAAAGATATTTTAGAAAATATTACAAAGCTTAATGAAAAAGTTTGAATTTTAGTTTGTTTAACACCTCAAACTACAACAGATGTGGAACATATCGCTTCAAAAGTAATTAATTTTGAAAAGGCACATCCAGAATATTTTACTATGGTATCTTTTATGTGAGATAAATCAGTTCTAGGAGCTAGAAGACTATTAAAACAAAATGATTTGATGGAATATGATTATCCTAAAAAATGAATCAGAGCCTTATGAGAACTTATTAAACAAAAGAAATGGGAGAAAAAGGAAAGTGATTTACTAGATAGGGAAATGTTTTGCAAAAATATCTCTACAGAGTTTAGTTTATCAAAAGAGAAAAAGGAAGAGATAAAACTTGAATTATCAAAGCAAGAGAAATTATGTAATTATGAAATGACTTCAAAGATATTTAAAACTTTCTGAGTATCATTTTTAGAAGATAAATTAGCTAAAAATAAAACAGATGTAGAAAAAATATTTGATGAATCAAAAAATAAACTAGTAGCTAAGATTGCAAGTCCCGATATAGCACATAAAACTGATTGTGGGGGAGTTGTTGTCTGAATAGATAGTAAGAAGGGGGCTGTTGAGTCTTACGAGGGGATCTTAAAGAGTGTAGCATCTTTTCATCCAAATGCAAAGATAGATTGAGTGACTTTCCAAGAGATGCTTCCAGAGTCAAAGGAGGTATTTATCTGACTGAAAAGAGATGTAAGTTTCTGAGATATTTTAATAGTTTGAATGTGAGGAATCTTTGTAAATATTTATGAAGATGTTCATATGAAATTAGCTCCAGTTAGTAAAGAAGACATAAAAAAAATGTTTACTAAACTAAAATGATATCCAATCTTGGCTTGAACTAGATGAGATGTTTCTGTTGATTTTGATTCTCTGATTGATATTGTATACAAAGTTATGTGTATATTTATAGCTTTTCCAGAGATTAATGAAATTGATATAAATCCAGTGTTTGCAAATGAAAATAATAGTATAATTGTAGATGCTAAGTTGTATCTGTAAGATGTAAAAAATGAAAAGTGGAAAAATTTCCACTTTTTATTTTTCTAAAAATTTTATGAAAATTATATATTTCAACACAGAAAAAAAATAATTCTTTACTTATAGCCATTTTTGAAATATGCTATACAAAATAGTTGGATATTTCCAACAATGCACAAAATGTATTATACTCTCTACGATAGTGTTTTGGGAAAGATTGACTTTTTATTATAACATTTTCCAAAAATAATTATGTAAATTTCTATGAAAATCTGATAGCGGTTTATTTTTTAGGACTATTGCATAAAGTGGTTCAAAAGAAATCATTATTATTGAGTTTCAAACTATTATGATATCAATATCTAAGTCAAAGTTTTCGGGAAGAAGTTTTATTTGGGAAAAAGGATTGTTTTGGATATGCTTTTTTGAAAAAGCATTATTTTTTATAAGTGTTTTTGTTTTTCATCAAGCTTTTTTTTCTAAAAGTCAGAGCGATTTATCAAATTCTTCTGAGAAATTTTTATAAAATTCTTCAGGAGAGAGAAATGAATAAATGGCAGTTCATGATGACCAGATTTTTTTATATAAATTTACTAGGGATTTTTTTCATTCGTAAAATTCTAGGCTTGGATTTGGTGAATTCTCTTTGTAGAGTTCTTCTAAAATTGGGATTTTTTTTAAAAGATTTGCCTTTTTTTCTTCTAGATTAGTTATTATATTTTTTGGTTTTCCTACTGTAAACAGAATTCTTTTTCATTTTACGGTTCTTTTTATTAGATTTTTTTCTAAAAGTTTATTTATATATGGGTAAATGGTTGTTCTTTTTATTCAGGATTTTTTAGAAATTTCTGTCACTCAGGATTTTCATAGTTCTAGTAGTGTTAGATATATTTTTGATTCATTTTCAGAGAGTCCTACTCATTGTAGTATATTTTCAAGATTTCCCATATTTATATTTTTAAATATATTATGCTAATATAATGTATTTTTATGTATAAATGTCAAAAAAATAAACTCCTCTAGTTCAGAAAAAACTCCTAAGAAAAAATTCTTAGAAGTTTTTAAACTTTTCCTAATTTTATTATTTCCACTCAATAGCATCCACTGGACAAGCCCCTATTGAGTCATCTACAGAGTTATTTTCATAAGATTCTAGACTTTTTACCACACTTTTTCCTTCATCATTAAGCTCAAAAACCTCTTCACTTATTGCAACACAAGCTCAACATCAGATACAGCTATCATTTACTATAGGATATTTTATACCAGCCTCCTTTAGCTTTTTTATTTTTTCTTCTTCTAATAGAGTCATAATTTATATATTTTATAAAATAAAGTCCTTAGATAATTATGAAAAAAAGAAAAAAAGCAAGAATTTATTCTTACTTTTCATTTAATATTAAAATGGTCCATTTTACGGTCAGTCAAAGATTTATGTATTCCTTGCGAATGCTAGGAATTTAGAAAGGTCTATTATCCATCTGAAAGAATAAACCCTCATTAAGACAATAACTAAGAACCCTTCAGGTATCTTATAAGTGTAAGGAAAAAATTATTTGACCTGCCACCAATAAAACAGACATAAGTATTATAAAGATTTTATTTTTTTTGCAAAACTATTATAGTAAACTTAATTTTATAAGTTTATAAAAAATTAATATGTTTCGCTATGCAATAATAAATACCCCTAGTTTTGGTATAGACAATAAAACTATTGACAATATACTTAAAAGCATTCAAAAGGGTGTAAAAAAAGCACAAAATGGAATATTAAATATAGTGTTTTTGGATGAAGAAAGTATAAAAAAATTGAACAAAGAGTATAGGTGAATTGATAAAGTAACCGATATTTTGAGTTTTCATTACTATGATAGTTTTCAAAATATTATTGAAAATGAGATTTCATGAGAAATACTGTTGAGCGAAAGTAAAATAATAGAGCAGTGAGAAATATATAAACTATGAACCCAAGCCGAATTTTATAAGCTTTTGATACATTGAGTTTTGCATATATTATGATTTGATCATGAATTAGATTATGATTATAAAATAATGAATAAATTAGAAAAGCAAATATGGGAAGAAATATTTGAGAAATAAATGTAAAGTGATATAATAACTTTAATCTCTTTTTTTTAAAATTTATATTTTATGCAATATAAAATTCCTGTACAAATAGAAAATGCTGATCCGATATTACTTTGACTTAGTTTGAAGCAGTTGGGTATTATTATGGTATGATGATGAATAGCATATGCTTATTTTAGATGAATGGAGCCAAAAGTGTGAACTGAGATGGCTGCTATACCAGCTGGTATATTGGTTGTTATAACAATAACTATTGCTGTTTTTAAATCATATGAAATGACCTTTTTCCCTTTTGTTTTAGCTCTTCTTAGAATAAATATAAATTCTAAAGATAGGTACTGGCAAAAAGGGATAGATAGTTTTCAACCTATGGAAATTTGATTTTTAACTGATAGAGAAATAAAAGTGGATGAAAAATTAGATTTTAAATCAAAAATAGATAAGATAAATGAGTTAAATGATAAGTTGAAAAATATATAACCATCCACTATCCCCCTTCTTGTTAAGGAGGGGAAAAAGAAAGGCTTAAAAGTATAATATATTTTAAAAAAAATATTTTGTCAGTAAAAACAAAAAAGAAAGGTAAACCTGATGATTCTACACAGAGGCATTTAGCATTTTCTCAAATCAGAGAAAATGTTGTTATAATGAAAGATTCTAGTGCTAGAATTATATTTAAGTGTAGTACTATAAACTTTTTACTAAAAAGTACGGAAGAACAAGATTCTATAATTATGAGTTTTCAAAGATTTTTGAATTCTCTAAATTTTCCTATACAAATTCTTGTTAGATCTGTTAGATTAGATATAGATTGATATTTATGAAAATTACAAAAGATGGCCTTAGAGCAAAAGAACTCTCTTTTGCAAAATCAAACTTATGAATATATAGAGTATCTTAAAAAATTGGTTGAAGTGGCACAAATTATGAGAAAAGATTTTTATTTAGTAGTTCCTTTTGATTTAAATGATAATATAAGTGTGAGAGATAATTCTATATTTGGAGTTTTTAAAAATTTCTGGAGTTCTATAAGTAATTCTAGTGATATAATAAAAGTCAGAAGTCAGATAAAGGATTTTGCCAAAGTAAAGAAGGGATTAGTGTCTAGAAGTAATATTATAAAAACTAGTTTAGAGAATATATGAATAAAAGCTGAAGTTTTAAATAAAAATGAGCTTGTGAAACTTTTGACTGATTATTATAATCCTAATTTAGAGAGTTTTAATTCTATGAAGAAAGATACAGATGATTATAACTTAATATAGATTTATGAAAAAAATAAACTTATATATAATAGCTATTTTTTTAGCTATTAATTCTACTTTTGCTGATAATGGTATATTGGAAGGAGCTTGAAATGTTAGGGAATGAGATATACATGCAGATGATATTCCCATAATTATTTGAAATGCAATAAAGTTTTTTATGTGAATCGCATGAACTATTGCTATAATCTTTGTTATAATAGGAGCATATAAAATACTTTTTGGTTCAGTAAGCTGAGATACTACAAAAGGAAAAGAACAGATATTTGCAGCTCTTATTTGATTTGCTCTAGCTGCTTTGAGTTGGGTGATTATGAGTTTTATACTAGAAAATTTTACTTGAGCAGGTTTGTAATAAGCTTAAAAATAACTTTTGAATTATGCAGAAAAATAATAACAATAATCCATTATATTCTTGGACTTTTGATGATAGAAAGAATAGATGATATATGTGGTATATAATAGCTTTGTCGGTGGTTATATGACTTACTATATGGGGTTTTCTAACTAGACAATATGGTATGAGTTTTTTATTTATATTAATAGCTTGAGTTACTTATTTTGTAGAAAATAGTTCTGAGGATGACATAATTGTTACTGTAACAGATCTTTGAATAAATGTTTCTAATGTGTTTTATGATTTTTCTAGGATTAATTCATATTGTTTTATCTATGAAAATGATAATGCGGTTTATTTGAAGCTTATGTTAAAAAGAAAGTGACTATGACTTATTAATTTAAAAATAGATAATGATGTAGTATCAAATCTGAAACAGATATTACCAGACTTTTTAGAAGAAGATGGTAAACAAGACTTAACTTTTACAGAAAAGCTTATAAATTTTTTAAAATTATAATATGAAAATTTTAATATCTATAATTATAAATGCCTTTATTCTTTATATAATAACATATTTGTTATGACCTAGTGAATGAGTTTCTGCTGGTGTCTATTTATGATGCTGAGATTGCTCTTATGAGTCATTAGATGCTATAAAAATATATTTGATTTGAGGAATTGTGCTTTGAGCTATAAATGTAACTATAAAACCAGTTCTAAAAATATTATCATTACCTTTAGTTTTTGTCTTCTTAGGATTAGTAGTTTTTATAATAAATGCTATTGTATTGAAGCTTTTTACATATATAATGGATGTTCTTATAATACCGTGAGTTGCTTATAATATAAATTGATGGGTAAATTTTGTAATTGCTGTTGCAATTTTTACTATTTTGAATATGGTTTATTCACTTTTATTTTTTAAAAAATAGGAAATGTTGGAATTTTTGAAGATTTTAGAAATAATCTTATCTGTTTTATTAATATTGATAATACTTATACAAAACAAAAATGTTACTTTGAATCTAAGTAGTATGTGAGGATGAATGTGATCTGTTACTAAAAGATGACCAGAAAAAGTATTACAAAATACTACTATAGTTTTAGGTATTTGTTTTTCTGTAAATTCACTTATGTTTTTTCTTTTGTATTAAAAACTGTTTAACTTCAATGTTATTGTTTTAAATGTTGTAGCTTTCTTCTTTTTTTATAGAGGGGGTAATTTTAAGTTGAATTATAAAATACTTTAAATATGGATAAAATAATAATTTGAAAACTAAAGAAATACTTATTGTATGTAAGTATTCTTTTGGGTATAATTACATCGGGGCATTTAATTTATATCTATTTGTATACAGACTCTAATGATATAGCGATTCATTGAACTGTATCAGAGGGTATAATTTGAGAATTGCCTAATTTTAATCCTCTTATTTCTAATTCAGATCATAATAGATATATAAATTATATACTGTATAGATCTATTTTAAAATATGATACAGAAAAAAAAGATATAGTGAGTGATTTAATGACTTGCAATATTGATAGTTTATCATACATAGAGTGTCTTATGGAAGATAATATGAAATGGTCAAATGGTGAAGAAATAACCGTTGACGATGTTTATACCACTTTAAATCTTTTGAAAGAAACTGAAATAAATCTTGTAATGAATTCATATTTAAAAACTATTGATATAGAGAAAAAAGAGTGATCTATAATATTTAAAAATAGTAAAGAAAATGTAAATTTTTTAAATATCTTTTTTCAACCTATAATGCCAGAGAAGATTATTAATAGTTTATCTCAGAGTGAAATTAAATGAAAGATACCTTATATTAATGGTATTTATTCTTGAAAATATAAAGTTAGTAGTATAAGTCAAGATGCTACTGTTTGAATAACTAAAATAGTATTTGATAAGAATGAGTATTATAATGATGATGATAATTATATAGATCAAATAGTATTAAAACTTTTTGAGGATACTCCACATCTTTTAAAAAACAAAAGCTCTATAAATATTTTTAATGATAAGAATAATATAATATGAAATTCTATAACTAGATTAGAATCTATAGACTATACTTTACCTCAATTTGTAGGTATATTTCTAAATAAATCAAAAATGGATTCTCTAGACTTAAGGAAATTCATTTTAGAAAATATTGATAGAAATACTATAATACAAGGATTGTGAGAAGAAAATGTGAAAGAAATAAAAAATCCTTTTTTAACCAATGAAGATATACCATTAAATAGAAATCAAAATTTTAACTTAACAACATTTTTATCAAAGAAATGATATTATTCAAAGGATTATCTTATGGGTAAAGTTTTGAAAGTTGAGCAAATAAAAAATGCTGAAAGATTTGCTACTGAGCTTGAATCAGAGGTAGAGAAACCAGAAAAACCGAAAATAAAACAAGAAGATTTAAAAATAATAATTTCTCCTAAAGCTGCAAAGAAGTATAATTTCATAACTGAGGACAATATAAGGTTACAATGAAAGGTAGAAGATAAAGATGTTGAAGCTATATATATTAATGATTATAAGCTAAAATTATTTAAGAAGTGAGATGATTTCTTTTACTATAGATTGAGTGAAGCATCTGGTTTTGATTCAATAAAACAATGAAAAAATGTTTATAAAATATACTCTGAGAAAGCTTGAGAAAAGACTCTTCTAGAAGAAGTAGTGTATTTTTTCTATAAAGATGCTAATGAACTAAAAAAAGCTGAAGAGGATTTATTTGGTACTAATGAAACTGAAGAGTCAGTGGAAAAATCAGAAGAAAAGCCCGAACAAGAAGATTTATCTGATTTTGAAAATATTGATAAAATAATTTTAGATAAATTAGATCCTAATTTCTTCTATGATAAAAATCTAAAGCCTTATAGTAAAAAAATATATTATACAGATTCTGAGAAAAATATAGAGACAACTGCAAATAAGGTAAAAGAGATGATTGAAAAACAATGAATCAAAGTAGATTTGCAATCCATAAGTATGTCTACTTTAACTGATTCTTTGATAATAGAAAATTTTGATTATGATATGGTAATAATATGATTAAATTTATGATATTTTGAATTTAATTTATTTCCTTATTTTCATTCTAGTCAGTTAAAAAGTTGATATAACTTTTCAAATATAAATGATGCGGTATTAGATGTTATTTTAGCTGAATTAAAGGCTAAAAAATGGAACAAAACGGAAATAATGGATATGGAAAAGGAGGTTATAAAGATTTTATCGGATGAACAAATTGTGAAGACTTTTTATACTCCTAAGTTGAAAATACTTATAGATAAAAATATAAAAAAATATAATGTTGAAGATTCTATTCCTGAAAATATATATAGATATGATTTTCTTTTAGATTCTCATCTTAGTAAGAAAGAAATAAGTTTTGAATGAAAAGGTGTATCTGATTTTTTTAGTTTTATGTTTAAGTCTCTTTTTGGAAAAAAGGATGATGAGAAAAAACTAGAGATTCAAAAATAAACTTTTAGTTTTATTATAAAAAGATGAAAAGTAATTCTTTTAAGGAAAATATAATAACTCCTTCTCTAAATTTTATAAATAATGATGAGGGAATAAAAAGGTTCTATTTTTTTCCTTGAGTACTTTCTGTACTATTCTTAACTGTTATATTAGTATACCAATCAATTTATACCTATATTGTTCTTTTATGAAATAAGGAAGCTGCTCTTGATAAGATACTTTTGTTTTTTCATTCTGATTATCTTATGGAGGTTATTATGGCTGGGGCTATTTTTCTGGTTTTATATACTTTTTCTATTCCTATTTTTGAATGAGGACTTATAGCTTATATAGATAGGAAAACAAGAGAAGAACATGTTAGTCGCACAGAAGCATTATGAGTTGGTCTAGTTAGATTTTTAAAGGTATTTGAGTTTAATGGTGTAGTCTGAGAGTTAAAATTTATAAATTTAGTTAATGTATTTTTATTTCTTCTAAGATTTGTTTGAATAGAATATATAAAATATTTAAGTTATGGTTTTGTGGTGGTATTTTTGTTTTCTACAATAATAAATGTACTAACAGCTTATGCTAAATACGAGATAGTATTAAGGAATAAATGACTTTTTGCCGCTATATGAAAGTCTTCTAATATAGCTATATTAAATATGAAAACTACTTTGAGATTGTATTTTTTTAGTTTTTTATTAAATATAAGAGTTGCTATAAACTTTGCAATATTTTTAGGTTTTCCGATCCTTTTAATACTTATGTTTTGATATATAACTTCAGCAATATTTTTGATAATATGAACTATAATATTGTGAATATTGTTTATTGCTTTGGTTTTGTTTGTATGATATTTAACTTCTGTATTAGATATATTTACAACTTCTGCTTGGTATTTTGCTTATAGGATATGAGAAATCAAATCTAAAGATGTTGAAGAATAGTTGTTAGAAATTAAAGTTCACTTTCATTCTATCTATCCAATGGATTTCAGGAAAAGGTAATCAGTATTTCACTAAAAAATCATATTCCATTTTTACTATTTTATAGTAGTTTCATTTTTCATCTTTTATTACTTTTTTCAGTATTTCTGGGTTTATTTTCCAGTTTCAATCTGAATCAAATCATTGAAAGTCCTGTAGAGAACGAATATTTTCGTTCCTTATTTTTTTGTTCACCGTTTCTTTTTGTAGGGACAGCAGATCTGCTGTCCCCATTTTTTCTCAGGAATTATTGTTGTTTTTCCCTATTTTTTCTCAGGAACGAAAATATTCTTTCCCTACTGTTGATATTATTTCTACTCACTCTCGTATATTTACTCTTATCTCTTCATCTCTCCACATATATCAATCTTCTTCTATTTCTTCTTTTGTGATTTGTCAAAATGACATTGTTAAAAATTGCTCCCAGCAACTTAATTTTCTAACTTTTTTATTTCAATTATATTTTTCTACACATTTATCAAATTGATAGCAAGAAATGAAGTCCATAAGTTATATAAATACATATCTATTTTTGTACATTGGCATAAATAAAGGAATATATCCTTCATTTTACCACTTCTTGCTGAAGTCCCCTAAAAAACTTTTGCCTTGTTCCTTCTCTTTGTTATACTGTTTCTATCTTACTTGACATTAGGTTAACTAGACACTAGTGGAAAATTGTATTATCCTTCCTTTCGTATGAAAGGAAGGGAGTTAGGATAAATTATATTTAAGATTAAAAAAAAATAAAAGAAAAAAAAATAATTTTTAGATAAATTCAAATAAAAAAATTGAAAAATTTATTTTATGTATATAATAAAAATATATTTAAATACCTTTAATAACATTAAATGAATTTTATACAAAAATATCTAGAAAACATCACCAAAGAATACAAAACAGGAAGAGCAAGAGAACACAGATACAGACCTGCACTAAAAGAACTACTTGAAAAAATAAATCCAAATATATTAGCTACAAATGAACCAGCAAGAGAGAAGTGTTGAGCTCCAGATTTTATAATCACAGATAAAAAAAATATCCCTAGATGATATATAGAAGCTAAAGACATAACACCAAATATTCTTAATGACAATAAAAATCAAGCTCAAATCTCAAAATACTTTGATGGAGAATTAGGATATAATTTTATTCACACAGACAATATAGAGTTTAGATTTTATAGAAATGCAGAATTAGTTGAAACCGTAAAAATAGCTGAATTCTCAAATAATCAAATAATCTCAAAAACAGAAAAATTTGAAAAACTAGAAATGTTATTAAAAAACTTTCTCACATTCAAAACACAAACAATTTCATCATCAAAAAAACTTTCTGAAATAATGGCATGAAAAGCCAGAATGATAAAGACAGTTATTTATATGACACTAAAAAATAATAAAGACATAAAAACAGAAATACACAACCAATTTGATGTATTTAAAAAAGTACTAGTACACGATTTAGATGAAACAAGTTTTGCAGATATTTATGCACAAACTATCACTTACTGACTATTCACAGCAAGACTACACGACCCAACTCTACCCACTTTTGACAGAGACGAAGCAGCAAGACTTTTACCAAAATCTAACCCATTCTTAAAAAAGACAAAAAGAAAAGTTCACAGAGTTCAGATATTAGACTATAATGGCTGGGGTTAGTGTGGTGTTTGCGGTGAAGAGAGGGAAGACTTCCTAGGTACACAAAGGAAAGGAAGGAGAGTTTAATATTATAGAAGAAAACCCAAATAAGCATGATAATAAAGTTTAGAAATATAACATAGGAAAGACCCCCTAACCCCCAAAGGGGGAAAAATATTAGTTATATTATTTTTTAGAACTAAATTAAAACAACTCCCCTCCTTTGGAGGGGCTGGGGGAGGTTTACAATACTAAATAATTTTTACTTTCATGCCAAACCTAGCAAAAATATACCACTTCGACTCTTTCTGAAAAAGAAACGAAAAATACGAGAAACTAGAAAATTCTAATATTCCCGATATAAATTGGCAAAAATTAGAAATAAAAGAACCATATTATTTTTTTGTACCAAAAGACTTTGAAGCAGAAGAAGAATACAACAAAGGCTTTTCAGTTTGTGAGATTTTTAAAAGCAAAAGCATATGAATTGTTACAGGAAAAGACAAAGAATTAATAAGTTATACAAAAACAGATTATTTAAATGATAAAATTTTATATAGACCTTTTGATATAAAATATACATTATATGATAATAAAGTTTTACAAAGATCTAGATCAAAACTTATGGATAATATATTTAATAAAAATAATATCGTTTTATCAATATGATGAACATCAAAAAACTCATACCCTAACTGTTTAGTTTGAAAATATATTGTATGAAAGCACTATGTAACTTCTGAGTCTTATGCTTTTCCTCTCTACCTCTACCACACCCCAAAAAACAATCTTCTAAATCCCCCTCCTTTGGAGGGGCAAGGGAAGGTCAAAAAAACACCAAACCTAAACCCACAAACCATACAAAAAATAGAAAAAAAACTCTGAATGAAAATGACACCTCTAAATCTCCACAAAGGGGAAACTTGAGAAAAATTTACAAGTTCAAAAAGATCTGAATACGATAAACCATGATATGTAACCGCAGATAAATATTCATACAAATATATAAAAGAAACAAGAGACCAGTTAAAAGAAAACATGACAGAAGCCGAAAAACTTATTTGGGAAGAACTAAAAACAAAAAAACTATGATACAAATTCAGACGACAACATATAATAGATAACTTCATAGTAGATTTTGTTTGCTTAGATAAAAAACTAGTAATTGAAATAGATTGAAAAATACACGAAAAACAAAAAGAAAAAGATTACTACAGAACACAAAAACTAAACCAACTATGATTCAAAGTAATCAAGTTTAAAAATGAAGAAATAATATCAAAAATAAATCAAGCCTTAAAAACAATAAAAACAGAACTACAAAATTATTCCCCTCCTTTGGAGGGGTTAGGGGAGGTTTTAAACCCAGAAGAGAATTCTAAAGAAACCATAACTAAGGGGTTAGGGGAGGTCCTAACTCCAGAATAAAACCAAGAAGTATTATCAACCTTCACCCCAGAAAACCTACTAGACTACATATATGCAACCCTCCACTCAAAAACATACAGAAAAAAATACAAAGAATTCCTAAAAATAGACTTCCAAAAAATCCCATTCGACACAAACAAACAAACATTCTTCCAAATGGCAAAACTCTGAGAAAAACTAAGAAGCTACCACCTAATGGAGAATCAAGATTTACCCCCAAAAAACTTTATAACAAAATACGAAATAACCTGAGATAACCAAGTCTGAAAAATAAAATACAAAGACCAAAAAGTATACATAAACGAAACACAATACTTTGAATGAATACCAAAAGAAATATGGGAATTTTATATCTGATGATATCAACCAGCCCAAAAATGGCTAAAAGACAGAAAAACAAGAAAATTAGACTATAAAGACATAATACACTACAATAAAATAATCCTATGCCTAGAAAAAACCATACAAATAATGAACGAAATAGAAAAAATATATAAACACTAAAACCAAAACCATGAAAAAAAATTTTAACCTAACCCTAGATTTACCATTTGGAGATGAATTCCTAGAAACAGGAATAGTATTTAGTAAATTTTTACCAAGAAAAAAAGAATCCATAAAAATAAATAAAAATGGTTTCGAAATTTCAATTTATTTCAGTTATAAAAAAGATGACCTACAACACATCTCAAACGATTTCATAAAAAGACAAAAAGACATAAAAAAGCATATAAACATAATGACAAAATCACTAAGACTAGAATTTAATAAAGAAATTGATGAAAAACTATACCAAGATTTAGCAAATGAAAACCTAAGCCCTGAATCAAAAATACTCTCTGAAGAGCTTAAAAAAACATCTATAGAACTTTATAATGCTATCTTTGACTACACAAGAAATTCAAAAAAACAAATTTGGATAAAAAGAAGTTATTATAATATGTTAGACCTCCAAAACTTCTTTCTAAAAACAAAAGCCACTTGGACTTATGAAGGCACAAAAAAAAGTTTCAAATTTAAAAAACCTTTAATGGACATTACAATAACCCTAGACGATTCCCTAGAGAAAAATTACATCTCAAAAAAAAGCTGGGATGAATTAAGTGATATCTTATCCAATAATAAAACTTCCTCAACAGAAGATTTATTTATAGCTGACTCCCTAGAACATCTAAATAATAATAATTATAGAATGGCAATAATAGAATCCGTTATTGCACTAGAACACTCCCTAAAAAATAATAATTGTGAAAATATTGAAACCTACCTACCCACAGAAGACTCTTATTATATAAAAAAATTATTCTTTGAAAAAAAACAGTTCTCCATCCCTACAGAAATAGTACTAATAAAAATGAAAAAGCAACTAGAAGAACAAAATATATCCCCTGAATTAATATTAAAAATAATCAACAAAAGAAATGAAATTATAAATTCTGGTTCAGTAAATATTGCCAATGAAGAAGCAAGAGAACTAGTTGAAAATGTTATAAAACTAATAATATTCCTGAAAAAAAACACCTATGCAATACCGATAAAAAACACAAAAAAAAACATATAATCAATTATTAAAATTTTCATTTAAGAAAAAAGAAAAGAAATAAACATTTTAATACTAATCTTTCTAAAAAATTGAAATTTTAAAATATACTATTTCTTATTACAAAAAGCTAAAGCCCAAAACCATCAACTTAAGAAAATAATTGTAGCCTCTTCCTCTTATGTAAGGGGAATAATTCAAGTTAGGGTTATAAAAAAGTTCTTAAGTTGATGGTCTTGAGCTAAAGACCTCTGTTTATAAGCTAGAAAATCAATATTTCTAAATATTATTAGTATAATTTAGTATCACTTGCATTATATTTTAATTTTCCTATTCTATTATAGAATATTAATTTTTAAAAATAAATAATAACCATGAAAAATATAAAAATATTACTATTAATTTGTGTTTTATTTTTGAGTTCTTGTTGAGATAATCAAGAAAAAGAAAATATAAATTCAGAAAATACAAATAGTTGAAGCATTGCGATTCAAAATATTGTTCCTATTGAAGATAAAGAAAATCCTATAATAAAATTGGAGGATTGTAATGCGGATAACCAAGTAAATAATAGTGGGAAAAAAATAATTCGTGGAAGATTACCATGATGAAAAGGAGATCCTACTAGGTCTGAGATACAAGCAGATTCAGATACATTTGAAATGTTAGATTGAGGATATGCAAAAGATAAAAATGCTGTTTTTTATAGATGATCAAAGATTAAATGAATAGATATAGATAGTTTTAAAGTCTTTGGTAAAAGCAGTTATTCAAAAGATAAAAATAATATTTATTATAGAAGTGGTAAAATAGAAAATGTAGATTCAAACACTTTTGAAGTTTTAAAATGATGGTATGCAAAAGATAAAAATTATGTTTACTTTGACTGAGAAATTTTAGAACATAATAATAGTGGATATCTTTATTGAGATACTTCAAATTCAGTAGATTCTAAAACTTTTGAGGTTTTAAGTTATTGTTGAATTTCAAAAGAGGATCATTGAAATATCATAAATTATGAAATTATAAATAATTATAGTAAAAACAAGGATTGAGTTTATTACAAATGAAAAGAAATTAAATGAGCAGATCCTGAAACATTTGTAATTTCAAGCATAGGATATGCAAAGGATAAAAATGCCGTTTATCTTGATTGAGGAAAATTTAAAGATGCAGATCCTAAAACATTTCAAGTAATAAATAAAACACTTTCAAAAGATAAAGATAATATTTATTATATACAATGGTACTATGATGATTGTGAATATTGTTCTAGTTATGGTAATAAAGAATATAAAGTAATCCCAACAGAACCTAATACTTTTGAAATCTTAAATGATGAATATTCAAAAGATAAAAATAATGTTTATTATTTATGAAATATTGTTGAAAATTCTGATCCTAGTAGTTTTGAAATTTTAGATAAGTATTATGCAAAAGACAAAAATAATATTTATTTTGGATTTAATAATTGAGACAAGCCTTTTATCTTAGAATGAACAAACTCAGAAAACTTTAAAGTATTTAGCCTTTGATATGCAAAAGATGAAAAAAATATTTATTATATGTGAATCAAAACAAATATTGTAGATTTTATAAATAATGTTAAAGTTTTTAACAATGAGTACATAGAAAATAATAATAAAATATATTTTAAAGTTGGTTTAAAAGATCTTGAAAATGATTGATATTATGATTTTTTAAAAGTTGATTGAGTTAATATTAATACATTTGAAGCACTTGATTATCATTATGCAAAAGATAAGAATAGTATTTATTTTGCATGAAATAAAATTTCAAATAATGTTGATATTGATAGCTTTAATGTTATACATTATGATTATACCGAAGATAAAAATAATTGTTATAAAGGATCTGAAGTTGTTGATTATAAAGAATGTGAAAATGCAAAATGTTTTTATAAAGATATTTGTCCACAAAAAGAAGAATTATTCAAAAATGAGCAAATAAAAAATCTTTTACCAGAAGATGCAGATATAGAAAGTATAGAAAAAATAGACTTTGAAAATGATTGAAAAGATGAATATGTTATAGAATTAAAAAGTAATATAGCATATATGGAAGAAAATTGGTGAGATACTGATTGACTCTTTTATTGATATTATGTTTTAGCTATGGATGAAAGTAATAAACGGAATAAAGTACATGAAGAGTCTTATAATTGGATGACTATATGACTTGATTTTGAACAGATGATTATAAATCATAAAAAGTTTTTAATGTTTACAAAGTATGTTGATTGAACATGAGCTTATTTTTTTATAAAGTTGTTTAGAATAGAGAACTGAGAAAATATAATTTTAGATGTCAATTCCTCATCAATTAAAGAATGACTAAAACCATATTTATTAGATTGAGAAGGTTTATACAAAGTCGGTTTGAATTGAACAAGTTTAGATAGTGATGGAACCAATCCATGTGACTGGAAATGAATGGAATGAGTGAATATAACTTATGATTTAACATATGAAAATTGAAAATTAGGAGTAAAAAATGTAAAAAGAGATAACTACTATGCTTGATTTTGTTTTTGATGATATAAGATAAAATGAGTTGATGAAGAAACATTTAAAGTATTATCAAAACATTATGCCCAAGACAAAGACAATTGTTATAAAGATAATAAAATAGTTGATAAATCAGAATGTGAAAATATAATCATGTCACAAGATTAAATTTTAAAAAACAGAAAAATATTATGAAAACAATACAAACTTTATTAGCTGTATGAGTTATTGCAATTATTTCTAACTTTGATTCTCAAGAAAACATAAGTAATCAAAATGTATCAAGTAAACCAGTTTCAATTGAAACTGAAAAGAAAACAGAATTGATTGACTTGGGAGATTATTTTAAAAAAGATGATAAATATGTTTATTATGGACATGAAATAATAGAATGAGCTGATCCAGAAACTTTTAAAAAATTAGATGGTTTTTATGCAGAAGATAAAAATAGTGTTTATTATATGGATAAGATAGTTGATTGAGTTGATATTAATACATTTGAAGGACTTGATTATCATTATGCAAAAGATAAAAATAATATTTATCATTGAGCAAATAAAGTTTTAGAAGATATTGATGTTGATAGCTTAAATGTGATAAATTATGATTATGTTGAAGATAAAGATAACTGTTATAAAAACGATAAAATTACTGATAAAAAAGAATGTGAAGAAGCAAAATGTTTTTATAAAGATATTTGCCCTGAAAAGGATGAGTTATTACAAAATAAGGAAATAATGGAATTTTTACCAAAAGATGCAAATATAATAGATGTACAAAAAATAGACTTTGAAAATGATTGAAAAGATGAATATGTTATAGAGTTCAAAAGTGACATTTTAGTTATGGAATGACCTTTGTGATATTATGATGATGAAATTTTTGAATGATATTATGTTTTTGTTATTGATGAAAATGGTAAACGGAATAAGATTTATGAAAAAGTTTATGATTGGGATACAGTATCACTTGATTGTAAAAAAATAATTGTAAGTAATAAAAATTTCTTAGAATGTAGCAAACAGATTTCTTGAAGTTGAAGATATATTTTGATAGATTTATTTACAATAGATAAATGAGTAAATAAAATCTTTAGTTTAGATTCTTCAGAAATAAGAAATATAATCAAAGAATGATTAAGTAATTATTTATTAGATTGAGAAGACTTATATCAGGTTGCTTCTAACTGAACAGCTTTAGATAGCCACATATTTAATATATGTGATTGGAAAGGATTAAGGGGAGTAAATATAACATACGATTTAACATATGAAGATTGAAAATTATGAGTAACAAATGTAAAAAGAAATAACTACTATGATTGAGGTTGCTTTTGATGATATGAAGTAAAATGAGTTGATGAAGAAACATTTAAAGTATTATCAAAACATTATGCCCAAGACAAAGACAATTGTTATAAAAATAATAAAATAGTAGATAAATCAGAATGCTCTGAAAATATCGTAGATTAAATTTTTAGTTTATCAAATATAATAAAGCCCCCCATGCCAAACCTACACAAAATCCTAAAAGAAACCTTCGGTTTCGACACATTCAGAGAATGACAAGAAAAAATAGTCACAAGTATTGTTTCCTGAAATAATACTCTAGTCTTTATGCCTACTGGATGATGAAAAAGTCTAACCTATCAACTACCAGCAATAGCCCTAGACTGACTAGCCATAATCATCTCCCCCCTAATCTCACTAATGAAAGACCAGATAGACTCAATAAGAAAACTATGAGTAAGAGCAGAACTAATAAACTCTACCATAAGCTACTGAGAACAACAATCCATATTTAACGAACTATCCTCACCAAATAACAAAATAAAATTTCTATACATCGCACCAGAAAGACTAAACAGTGACAACTTCTTAAGAGTAATAAAACAAGTAAAAATATCACTACTAGCAATAGACGAAGCTCATTGTGTCAGCCAATGGTGACACGACTTCAGACCCAGTTATATGAAAATAAAGGGATTTATAGAAGACTTACAAGGTTGACCTAATACACCTCACCCTAGCCCTCTCCTTAAAGGAGAGGGAACAATAGGTATGAAACAAAATTATAAAGAAATTCCTGAGTATATTAAAAATATATCAAAAAATTTAAGAAAAGACTGAACCAATGTTGAAGACATATTATGGGAAGTATTAAGAAACAGAAAATTAAATTGAATAAAATTTAGAAGACAACATCCTTTTTGAAGATATGTAGCAGATTTTTATTCTAATGAATTAAAATTAGTTATAGAACTAGATTGAGAAATTCATAAAAAACGAGAAGAGTATGATAAGATTAGAGATGAAATAATATCTAAATATTGAGTAACAATATTTAGATTTAAAAATGAAGATGTATATTCAGACTTAACTAAAATAATAAGTAAAATCCTTAATAACCCCTCTCCTATAAGGAGAGGGCAGGGGTGAGGTCAAACATATTTCCCCATAGTAGCACTAACAGCAACCGCAACAAAAAAAGTAAAAGAAGACATAGTAATAAGGCTATGACTAGAAAAACCTAACATATTTACCACATGATTTGATAGAAAAAACATAACCATAGTAGTAAGAGAAATAAGCAACTCAAAACAAAAAATAGAAAAAGTAAAAGAAATCATAAAAAAAATACCATGAAGCTGAATAATATACTGCTCCAGTAGAAAAAAAACTCAAGAAGTATATGAACTCCTGCAAGAAAACCAAATAAGTGCCTGAATATATATGTGATCAATGAGACCAGACGAAAGAGAACTACAGCAAGAAAACTTTATGGAATGAAAATATAAAGTAGTAGTAGCCACAAATGCATTTGGTATGTGAATAGACAAAAAAGACATCAGATTCGTCATACACTACAATCTACCATGAAGCATAGAAAACTATTACCAAGAAGTATGAAGAGCCTGAAGAGACTGAAAACACAGCTTTTGAGTCGTATTAGCATCTTATGGAGACACCAAAATACAAGAATTCTTCATAGAAAACACCTACCCACCAAAAGAAGAAATATTAAAACTTTATGAATACCTATACAAAGACTTCAAAGTATGAGAAGGAAAATGAGCAGAAATCCTAGAAACATACTTAATCATATCAAAAAAATCTGGAGTATGAAATGACATGATGGTATGAAGCATAATAAAAATACTTGAAAAATACTGAATAATAAAAAGATGACACAACAGCGAAACAGAATCAAGCTTTAGAGGAAGATGAATAACCCTAGTTCAAGAAAAAAGAGCACACTCACACCTACTAATAGACTGGACTCACCAAAAACTACTAGAAAACGAAGCATACTATAAACTAGAACAAATAAAACAACTACTATTCTACCCCAGCTGTAGAAAAAAATTTATACTAGAATACTTTGGAGACGAAGAAGATTTAGCCAAACTAGGAGACAACTGTAAAACATGTGACTTCTGTATAGAAATGTGAAAAACTAAATCAGGAAAAGTTGAAAAACTAGTACAATTAAGTGTATTCTCAATAGTCCTAGATGCCATTGACATTCTAGATAAAAGATTCTGACTAAAACTTATAGTTAAATTCTTACGGTGAAGCAAAGACAAAAGAATATCAGAATGGAAATTAGATAAAAAAAGTGAATACGGTATCCTATGAGAATACAATAGAGAAATTATAGAAGCAGTTATAGAAGCATTAATTAGACAAAGATTTGTTGAAAAAACCTCTGGACAATACCCAATGCTATGACTCACAGATAAATGAAGAGTAGCAATAACCAGAGACTACATTCTAAAAGATGAAGAAAATGATTTACAAAATTACATAAACATAAAAGCAAGTAGTCTAAAATTAAAAAAAATATGAGAAAGTAAAACCCAAAAAAGAACCGTAAATATAAAATGAGAAACTCAAGAAGAAACCCTTAAACTATTTCAAGCATGAAAAACAATAAGCGAAATTGCAAAAGAAAGAGATTTTAAAAAACAAACCATACAAAACCATATTCTACAACTCTATAGCTACTGAAAAATATGACTATGAGAATTACTAAAAATAGTAAAATTCTCAAATATAGAACTTATAAAAAATATTCTAGACAAAAACTTTAAAAACTGATTTGAGAAACTAAGAGAAGTAAAAGATGCTATAGAAGAATCAGGTAAACAAGAAATAAGCTACTTTGAAATAAAAACCTGTTTAGAAATGATAAAGAAAAAAGATTTATAAAAATAAATATTTAATAAATTATAAAAAAATGAAAAATATAAAAATATTGATAATACTAATTTTTTTTATTATTATTTGAATAAAAAATACCCTTGCAGAAGAAAATAGCACATGCGAGATGAAAAAATGATTTGAAATATACACTTGTAGAGTAGAACAAATATGTGAAGAATACAAACCTGAAAAAATAACATATAATCCCGAAAAAGAATATGAAAAACCAGAGAAATTTTGAACATTATCAGAAGCGAAAGAAATATACAGAACAAATGTTTGATACATATACAAATGCAGTCTAATACAAACACAAAAAAACACTCTAAAACTAATGAAAGAACTCATAAAAGAAAAAACATGAAAACTTGATGACCGTATGTGAGAAAAAATAAAAAACCAAGAAAAAGAGCTAGACAGAGTAGCCGCTAAAATACCATGCAGTCTAACAGAAAAAGAAAACATACAAAACAAAAAAAATGTACTAAAAGAAGTAACATATGAAATGTGTAAATATATAAACTATCTAGAATACCTAAAACTATATTCAAGAGATATAGAAACTCTAATAGCGGATGATGAAAAAGAAAATTTCAGCCCTACAGAGATAAGCAAAAGAATGGTTAATTTTATTTACGAAGTAGAAGATGAAAAAAGACATACATATAGAGTCTACCCAATAGCATACTATGCCTACAGCGACTATGAAAACAATTTCCCTATACACTTCTTACTTGAAATCGTAAAAGAAGACTTCAGCATACTCAGGGAAAATATATATGCCAATCTAATGCCTATAGCACAAGTCTGATACAAAATTATTAATGCTATGATTAAATAAAAAAACAAAATACAATATTATTTTGATACAAAATAACTTTTATGTTATTATTAATAAGAAATACAAAATATAATTTATGCTATGAATGAAAAAGGAAAAAAAATATCTAATAAAGTTTCCGATGAGATAAATAATACATCTCTCGGTATATTCCTAGCAATAGTCTGACTAGCCCCCTTTAATCCAGATCAAATTGTAGATATACTAGAAAGAAAAAGAAAATGAAAAAATTAAGATTTACAATAAAAAAATAACTAATTCACATTAGTTATTTTTTTGAAAAACTGCCTCGTAGAATATAAAATGTTATACAGCTGACAGAAAATAGGAGAATTTATTTCCTAAGACTAAAATTTAATATTTTTCCCTTCAGAATAAAAAAATCTATTTAACAAAACTAACAACATTTTTAAATACATCAGGATTTGAAATAGCTAAATTAGAAAGAGCCTTTCTATCAAGCTTAACATTCTTTAAGTATAATGCATTTATAAACTTAGAATAATTCATGTCATATTGTCTCACAGCAGAATTTATTCTACTATTCCACAACCTTCTAAAAGTTCTCTTTTTAGACTTTCTTCAAATATAAGAATTTAATCAAGCCTTCATCCAAGCATTCTTAGCTCTAGAGAAAACCCTTGAACTAAGCATTCTATATCACTTTGTAGCTTTTATAACTTTCTTATGTCTTTTTTTAGTCATCAGACCTCTTTTTACTCTAACCATTTTTCTTAATTTAATATTAATAAACTATTTTAAAAAATCAATATACACAAAAAACCCTCAGTAAAAAATTATAACCTCTTTCTCCTGAGAAAGAGGAAAAATTCAAGATAGAGGTAAAATCTAAGCATAAGGTAGTTGCCTAGCTATTTTTTTCTTTTCAGAATTAGAAACCATAAGACCATATTTATTTCTTCCCTTTGCTTTTTTCGTTTTATCAGAAAGTAAATGCTTTTTACAAGCTTTCCCAAGTTTAAATTTTCAGCTTCAAGTCTTTTTAACTCTCTTAGCTACTCATTTTCTGGTTTTTAATGCCATAACTACTTTTTATCAAATAAATTTATTTACCCAAAGGTTTTAACATTGCTAAAAATGTATTTCTATTTTGTTTAATCGTTCAATCCAATTTATATATTTCATCCAAAGATTTCACAAAACCTGTAATTTTATCTCTAGCCAAATCAATATAGTGATTTTCTCTTCACCTCAGCATCAAAGATATTTTTAAAGGATGTTGTCCTTTAGAAAACTTCTCAGCCTGCTTCTTTTTTATCTCCAAATCATGTTCTCCTATTTTGAATGTTATTCTAATAGTTTTCAAATCTGGCGATTTTCATTTAGACTTATTTTTTCTTTCTTGCTTCTTCTGTCTATAAAGATGCTTTCCATAATCTAAAATCTTCACTATAACAACATCTCAATTTCTTCAAATCTCCATCAAGTCCAAACTTTGTTCAACTGCCTTTTGCTTAGCTTCCGACAAAGACATTTCTCATAAATTTTCTCACTCATCGGTTATAAGTTGAACTTTCTGAGCCCTTATTTCATTATTTAATTTTCTTGCTTTTTCTTTCATTAATGTTGTTAAATTCTAAGATTGCTCTAGAGTTTTCATCATTCTTACAAATTTAGATTTCTTCCTAGAGGCATTATTCTTGTGTATTATACCTTTTTTTGATAATTTATCAATTATTGATTGTAATCATGACTTTACATTTTTTCAATCTTCATCCTTCTTGTTGAAAAATACTTCCTTAGCAGCTTCTAAATTCTTATCTTTTATAGCCTTTTCAAAAGCCACTCTAGCTTCTCTATATTGGTTCTTAAAATAATCATTTCTAGCTTTATTTTTCTTATTTTGTCTCAGCTGTTTCTTTGCTGACTTAATAATTGGCATTTTATACATATTAAAAATAAATAAGCTCTGGGATTATATAAAAAAATATGTCTTAGTCAAAAAAAAATACCATGTTTTTTTCTTTTATTTTAAAAAAATATTTAAATTGCTTTTATATAGCTAAATTAGATAATAAATAAAAATATATTTTATCCTTTTACAAATAAAATAATCAAGATATTAGAGGATACCCCTTAGATTTATATAACTACATTCTCATACTTAGTAAAAACTTATCTACAACATACTTAGCTAATAAATTATTTTTCTGAATTAAATTTATATCTTTCTCCAAATCATCAAGCAAATCAATAAATACAAAATTTTCCTTAATATAAAAAATTAAAGTTTTTAAAAAAATTATATATTCAGTTTTTTCTAATTTTTCAGTAAAAAAATATGATATTAATTTATAATCATTAGTTTTTATATAAGAATCTATTAAACAATAGAAAAAATCATTTTTTTTTGATAATATATCTGAACTAAAATTGACTATTTGTACTCTGGAAATTATAGTATCTAATATACCTGCTTCTGATTTATTAGTTAAAAAAACAATATTTCACTCACTAGGCTCCTCAAAAAACTTTAAACAAGAATTAGCCGACTTTAAAGTAAACCTAGATATATTCTCTATTAAAAAAACTTGGAACTTAAATCTAGGCTTTTGATTTGATTTAGAAAGAAATTCTTTTAAATCCTTTATCTTTATATTAGCTCAATCATCTTGAAGCCTAAACAAACTAGAAGAATCAATAGAATATTTTTCAAAAAGTTTAAGTATAATATTTTCTATCTCAAAACTTAATTTATTCTTATTACTTCAAAGAAATAAAAAAGGGGAAATCTCCCCCCTCTCTTCTATTTTATTTACAATCCTATCCAAAAAATTGCTATTCATTTTCTATTTTTTTTACTATTATTCTATTTCATCTGTTCAAATAAGATCCAGATCTCAGTCAACTCAAAGCACTGAAAGTATATCATCTAACTCTGCTTCAAAACCCTCCATCAATTCTTTTTCATTTTCAGTTGTAGCATCTTCTATAGCTCATGAACCGTCAGTTCATGTAATAACAACATCATCTTCACTTCCAGAATTTGAATTTGTTTCACCTAGACTATCATCAACAGTCTCTCAAGTTCCATTTGTTCAAGACTCATCAATAACTCATGTAGAACTACCTCATTTTTCTCACTCATCTCATTTATTATCACTAGAACCACAAGAAGCAAGTAAAATAAGAGAAAACATTAAGATCAAAATCTTCTTCATAACATTTTTTTTTATAAATTAAATTACCACATAATTATAAAAGTAAAAAAAAATAAATCAAATTTTTATTTATTTCAAAAAAAATTACTTAAAAATTTACTTAGATAAAATTACTCACAACCGTAAGGATTAGGAATTTTTTCATTCCAAACCTTCCAAATCTTTTCTAAATACAACAAAACCATAGCCATTGTATTAATCAACCTAGTATATCTTTCTCTTTGAGCTGTAGCATAACTTTTTCTAGCCTCTTTTCTAACTCTGCTCTTATTAAGTTTTAATACTGTATATAATATAGCTCTATAAGCTTCCATTTTCCTATTAACTAACTGGATACATAATCCCCCATTCTCTCATCACAAAAATTCCCTTACAGACTTAAGTCACACATTACTAGAACACTCGGTATAGCTTTGTAATATCCCCTCTTTACACAAAGATGCATACTCATTCCGATAAACTCAATAAACAGAAAACGACGACACTACACCATCTAAATCTTCTTCTGAGTATAATTTCTCCTTATCTAAATTATCAATATAGTCGGAAAGCTCTATATCTATTTCCTTAAATTTTTCATCAAGTAATATTTGCAAAACTACCTCAACTTCATTTGTACTATTAAGACAAATAAAATCTGAAATACTTGCAGAAGTTCATGCCTTATGAGCTGCTATACAAGACTGACATTTTGATTTTAAGTCTCCACAAGTTATCGCAGCACAAGATTCAGCATTAACAAATGGTACATAAAAAAAAACACTATTCACTGAAATAAATAAGACAGTAAAAATTGAAATTATTTTTTTTTGCATTGTATTTTTCATAACTATTTTTTCTTAGAAGAAAGTCAAGTAATTTTCAGCATAACCTTTCCTAACATAGAAAATATTCACTTAAACATATTTGCCATAGTTCAAAAAAGTCATCATGCTACCTTTTTTCATTTTTTTGTTCTAGAAAGACCAAAAATAGAAATTACAGCAGAGCCAATAATAGCAGAGGTAACTACTTTATCTATCTTCTTCATTGATTTTTTCATTTTTTCAGTGGTTATTTTTTAATCAACTTGTACTTTATCTATCTTTATACTTTTAGAATTAAATGTTTGTTTAGGAATGCTAACTATTAATAAATTATTTTCCATAATAGCTTTTATTTTTTTAAAATTCAAATTTTCTGGCAATATAATATTTCTAACAAACTTGCCCCAAAAACACTCTGAATTTCTAATTTTCATTCCATCTTCGTATACTCACTCTGGTTTTTCTCTTTTTCACCTTAAGGTAAGTACATTTTTATTTAAGTACAAATCTATCTCAGACAACTCAACTCAAGCAATAGGAGCAACTATTATCATATACTCATCATTTTCTAATATATCTAGAGCTATCTGTCATATCTCCTCTTGACCAGAATCTTCTTCTCACAATTCAATTCAAACCTCTCTTCACTCTTCATCATCATCTCAAACTCAAAATACTTTAAACATAAATTTTTATTTTTAATACTAAATTAATCCTTATTGTATAGTTTTTTTATAATAATTCAATAGAAATTTAATTGTTTTTTATTTTTTCAGAAAACAATTTTTATTTGATTTTTTTCTATTTTTATCTATTTTTATCTATAAAATTATTAATAATTTATTTATTATGAAAAAAATACTAAAATTACTTATAATATCTATAAGTGTATTATTACTATTCTCTTGTGGTAAAACTGAAATAACAATAGAAAAAGGAGATTTTAAAGATTTATCAACAGAAAAACAGCAAGAAATCTCTGAATATTCAATAGAAATATTAACTCCTCAGTTAAAGAAGATTATGGGATTTGCTTCTGATTTTTCTTTGTCTGATGAAGAAAGTAACAAAAAAATGAATGAGATCAGAGAAGAAAGTAAAAAACTCTTCAATGAAACGGTTCAAAAAAAATATCCTGAAGTTAATTTCTGAGAATACATAACATTTGAGAACTATATAGACCAAAAAATACTTATACCCAATTTAAAATTCAACGAATATCTAGAAAGCATATCAAAATAGAATTGTATTAAATAATAATCCGCTCATTTAAGTCCAAAATTACATTTCCTTCTAAAAATATTTTTTTATAATCAAAGCTTTTTATTTTTGTATCTAAAATTTCTCAATTATAAATATTTTCGAATTTTGATTGTTTTCAAATATTTGCTTTAATCTTTTTAGTTTGTTTAGAAACTAAAAAAGTTATCTTATCCGTATATTTCTGTCAATCATCAGTATTTTCTTTTCAAAAATATTTTCAAGTTTCTTCTATAGTTTTAACAAAACCATCTTCATTTTTATTTTTTATAAAATCATTAAAATCACTACTTGCTTCCATAAATGTTTTATGAACTCATAATACCTCTTCATTAAACATTTGTATATCTCAATAAAGTTTAGGGTTTTGTCACATATATCTAGCTACCGATGACATCATTATCTTATAAATAGGCGAAACAAAATCCATAGATCTCCTTATATCTATTTCTAATCTCTTAACTGTTTCTCATAATACAAAAAAATTATAATGGGTTAACCCCTGAACTACAGCCATCATTTTATCATGTTCTTTTGAAGTTGCTTCTATTAACTTTATTCATTTATCTGATAAATATTCTTTTAGTTTTTTGTATCTGGTGTCTTTTTTTACCTCTTCTTTTGGTGTTAAAACCACTATTTGTCAATCTAGATTCTTATAGTATGGTCAAAACATTGGATGTGTTGGGATTACTAGCACTGATTTTGGTGCATATTTTTCCATTGTGTGAGTCGTAAATCATTTTATAGAAGTTACATCTAAAACTATACTGTTTTGTTTTACATGTGGTAAAACCTTCTTCATAGTACTTTCCATACAAAATATAGGCACAGAAAATACTATAAAATCAGCATCTTTTACTGAGTCAATATTATCACTATTGAAACTACATCCGATACTCCTACTTACCTTTTCTCATTTTTTTTTATTTCTTCAAGTTATAGTAAGACTTATTTTTTCACCAAAATCTTTTACTAAAAATACTCAAAGCCATTTTCAAAAACCATCAGTTCAACCAATTATCGTTATTTTTTTCATAATTTATTTTTTAGATTTAATTACATTCCAAGTAAATACAAATATTGCATTATAAACTCTTTTTAGTCTCTTAATTTTTTGTGGTCAGGTAAATATTCTGTAAAACCATTCTATTCAAAGTATTCTCATAAATTTAGGGGCTCTTTTTTGAAATCCTGTAAAATAGTCAAAGCTTGAACCTATTCATAGAGCTAATTTTATATTATTACATTTTTGAGTTATTTCTATGATTGATTCTTCTTGTTTTTTCATTCACAGTGTTGAAAATAAGATTTTAGATTTTGATAATTTTATTTTTTCAATTATTTCTTCTTTTTTGCTTTCGTCATAAATATGATATTCTACCCCTAGGTTATTGTAAATTTTATTTAATTTTGTTTTAAATATTTTTTGATATTTAACTTTATTTTCATCTTGAGGAGAGTATAAATCTACAACGATTATTTTTTCTCATACCATATTTAGTTCTTTTAATAATAATTTTGTTAAATCACTTCCACAGATTCTTTCTCAATATTTTTCATACAAATATCTTCTTCTAAAAAATAAGTTTGATATGTAGATTGGTAATCTTAGTATCTGTAAAATTTTACTTTTTTGTTTACTTGATAGTATTTGGTAGGCTATAAATATTCCTACTCCATCTGGTAGTAAATAATTTGCTTTTTCTAGTATGTTTTTAAATTCTGTATCTGTTCTAATTTTTAATAATATTTCAGGATTCGGAGTAAATATTATTATTTGCTTTTCTAGTTCTAAAATCTTTTCTAATAGCTCTTTTTGTGTTGTTTTTGTAAGTGTTATTCAAAATATTTCCATATAGTTCTTTTTTTAATATATTATTTTTTTGACTTGATTTTTAATGTATGATATAATGTTATTATAAAAATTATTTCTTAAAAACAAGTTTTATGAGTATTTTAAAATCAATAATAGCAGTAAAGGAAAAACTTTTTTATAACAAATATGTTTATAATTATAGAGTTGCTACAAAAAATAGAGCATTAGTTTTAGTTGACTATCAAGAAATAACTTACAATAGAAACTAACAAAAAAAGTTATTTAGATAGTCTCTAAAAATAGAATTAAAGTTTCTAAATAATTTTCGAACATTCATTAAAAATAACCCAAAAAATTTGCATTTCCATGTTTTTTTTATACAATGTTTCAGCTTCTAAAATCACACCATGATAATATAATTATTTTCCTTAATTAATCCCGAAAATTAATTTAAGGGAAGATGTTTATACTAGAGTAGTGGAATAATTTGAAAAAACTAATTAATATTTTTTCAATTTTTATTGTTTAAATTCATTAAATAAAATACTATGGCTAAAGCAGTTAAAGCATATATAAAATTACAAATAAATTGAGGGCAAGCTAATCCAGCTCCTCCAGTTGGTCCTGCATTGGGACAACATTGAGTACCTATCCAAGAATTTACTCAAAGATTCAATGAACAAACAAAAGATAAAATGGGGGTTAAGCTTCCTGTTATCATAACAGTTTACGAAGATAGAAGTTTTGACTTCATCGTAAAACAACCGCCTATGAGTACTCTTATAAAAACTAAGTTAAATCTTAAAAAAGGTTCAGGGGTTCCTCACAAAGAAAAAGTTGGTAATATGACTTTTGATCAAGTTAAGGAAGTTGCTGAAGAAAAAATGCCTGATTTAAATGCTGTAGATATAGCTTGAGCTATGAAAATAGTACAAGGTACAGCTAGGGCTACTGGTGTTACTACTGAGATTGATGGTATGACTAAGGAAGAAGTTGCAGCTAAATTATAAAAAAATACCTCCCTCTCCACTCCATTACGAGTACTCCCTTTCCTACGAAAGGGAGAGAGGAAGGAAAATTATATATATGCGCGCTCATCGTCTAGTGGCTAGGACGACGCCCTCTCACGGCGTAAACCGGAGTTCAATTCTCCGTGGGCGTACCAAAATTGAAAATTAAGAGAAAGACCCCTAATTTGAACTGCCCTCCCCACTAAAGTGTAGTGGAAATAAAAAAGAGATTTAATTATCTAAAAGATGATTTCTGTATTGAACAGGAATCATCTTTTTTCTGTTACATTGAGGTTTTTCATAATTATATTCAAAATTATAATTATTCATATAAATTTTAAATCCTAAACCACCTCCCTCATAAAATCCCTCATTTCAAAATATCAATTTTTATCCTTCAACCATTTAGCACAAACTATAGCTCAAATAGCAAAACCATCTCTAGTCCTAGCAGTATGCTTTATCTCTATAGTATCAAAAGGCGAGTCAAAATATATGCTATGAGTTCATGGTATACTACCACCTCTAGTAGAAGTCAGATGTAGTTCATTACCTTCTATTGGTCTTTCTACTAAAGTCTCCGTAACTATTTTTTCTTTTCTACTCATATTTTCAAGTACCACAGTTCCTGTATTTATAAGTGTTCCAGAAGGAGAATCTGCTTTTTTATTATGATGAAACTCATGACCAAATACATCATAATCTTCAAACTTATCCATTATCTTAGAAGCATTTTCTATCATTTTCCAAAATAAATTTACACCCAAAGAAAAATTCCCACTCCAAAGTAAAGCTCATTTTGAGTCTTTAAAATATCATTTTATAGTCTCAAGTTCATCATACCACCCAGTAGTAGCCATAACTACCTTCATATCATTTTCTGCATAAAACTTCATATTTTCCAAAGCCACTTTTGGAATAGAAAACTCTATAGCCACATCAAAATCTATATTTAGTAAATCTTCTTTTTTAGTTCATTTTATAGGATCTATTACTACTGCTATTTCATATCATTTTTCCTTAGCATGGTGCTCTATAAGAACCCCCATTCTACCATATCAAACAATTGCTATTTTCATAGTATTTTTTAGTTAAGATGTAAAAGTTTTTTAAAAATTATTTTTCCAAGCCTACCATAATACAGACTAAGATCAGGTGATAAAAATCCGGAGTTTGTAAATAACTTCTATAAGTTTTTCAAATAAATAATCTAAACCAAAGTCACATGTATTATCATCAAATTTATGACTGCCACCAAGGGGGATTGTACAACCAAAATATTTAATAGATAAATAATCTATCAAAAATAATCCGCCAAATACTATTATAAAAAATAAAAGAAATATTGGGACTTTATATTTTTTAAGATATTCCGTAGTTATAAATTTTATCATAACTTTTTAATAGATTAGTAAATAAACTCTCCTAATATTCAACCTTAACTTTCCTCAAAGCTTCCTTCAATCTCTTAATATTACCTTCATTCTCAGCATCATAACAAGCCGAATACCTAATAAACTGCTCCTTTTCTCAATCAACCTCACTACCTGAAAAAGGCACACCAACTAAACCTATTTTATTTATCATAAGTCCATTGAAATCTACTGAACTCTTAACCTCCTCTCAATCCACAAACCTAGGACACTTAAATAGCATAAAAAATCAAGCATCAGCCCTGCAAGCCATTTCAAACCCAGCCTCTGTAAATACTCAAATAAGAATATCCAATCTTCTTTTATACATTTCTTGAATTTCCTTTGTCTCAATTTTACTCTCTGCAGTATCAAAATATTTATTCAATCATACTAAAGCTGGTCAAAAAGCACCAGAATCAGCATTTCACTTTATCTTTGTAAGCTCTCAAATAAAATCCTTACTTCAAACAGCAACTCAAACCCTCCAACCACAAGCACTAAGAGTCTTTGAAATAGAAAATAACTCAATCCAATCCAAATCCTTATAATCTTTTGCTACCTCAGAAAGGGAAATATGATTATTATGAACCACACCAGAATAAGCCCCATCATTTACAAGTCTAATATTATTTTCTATACAATACTCTATAACCTCCTCCCATTCTTCTCTTGAAGCTCATACAGGACAAGGATTTCATGGTTTTACAACTACTATAAGTCTAGGCTTTTTTCATTCTGGTATATTTACAACTTTTAATCTAAAATCTTCATGAGAATAAATAGACCAAACAAAAGACTCTTCTCAAAGGTAAGAAGTCCAAGTACTAACTACATCATAAGCTGGTGCATTTACCATATATCCACTGTTTTCAAAATCTTCTGGTCTATTTGCTCAACAAGCAATAGGCAAAAGCCCAAGCATAGGTTTTTCTCAAGGTAACAAAAGGGTATCTAAGTGTTCGTAATCATCTATATCTACTCCAGAGTGATGTAGTACTAATTTTTTATTTAATCATTCAGGACTTCTATTATCCCAATATGTATGATTTGCATTATCAGAAGATAGCACCTCATTAGCAACTATTCTTCTAAGAGTTTCTGGAGGGCTAGTATCAGGTTCTCAAACAGCTATATTTAAGCTACTTCCTGCTCAATTTTTAGCTTCATATTCTCTTATTAATTTTTTAATACCTTGAAATAAATTTTCTCAAGACTCAGGTAAGTATTTCATAAAAACACAGTTAAAAAATAAAAACACTATGCAGTATAGTGTTTTTAAAAAGAATGTAAATTTTTTTGGTTTCAAATTCTATAAAACAAACTCCAAGAAATTATCCTTATTTATAAGTTCAAAACTACTATTAACATAAGTTTCTATAAAACTCTTTGGAATTTTTGCTCACTTATTTCACCACTTAAATTCAAAAGAATTCAACCTTCAATCATACTCTTCTATATAATCAATTTCTACCTGATTATATGTCCTCCAAAAATGTTTGCTTAGGTATCTATCACTATATTCATTTTTTTTCATTCTCTCATTTATCAAGAAGTTTTCCCACAAATCTCAAACATCATTTCTAACATCCAAGCTATTATAATTTCATAAAATAGCATTTCTAATACCCAAATCATAAAAATATATCTTATTAGATTTACTTAGTTCCTTTTTTTTATTTGTAAAATATGGAGGTAACTTATATATTACAAAACTTTTTTCTAGTAAATCTATATATCTTTCTACTGTTTTTGCATCTACTCATAAGTTAGTTGCAATTTTGTTTATAGAAACTTCTTTTCAAATCTGTAAAGCTAGAAGTTTTAATAACTTTATAATAACCTGACTATTTCTTATTTGCTGAAATTCAAGTATATCTCTGTATAGGCTTGAAGAAGAAAGTTCTTTTAAAATACTTATTTTCTCTTGTGAAGTTTTTTGATTTAGTACTTCTGGATAATTTCAATATATAAGTAGATTTTCTAGATTATCATAAATATTCCTTACATCATAGGTATTTTTTATTTCTGAAACTGATATTGGATACATCATATAGACCTTTTTTCTTCAGGTTAGTGGTTCACTTGTTATATCAAGAATATTTATACTTGAAGATCAAGTTACAATAACTTGCTTAGTATTTTTATACTTATCAATTATTATTTTTAGTGTATTTCATATATTTTGTATCTTTTGAGCTTCGTCTATAAATATTATATCTTTATCTTCTATGTATAGACTTAATTTTTTTAAACTGTTTTGGTTTAGTAAATCTCTATCTTCATTATAGTCTCAGTTTAAAGATATTATTTTATCTTTTGGATAATCCTTTAATATATCTTCAATCAAAGTAGTTTTTCATATCTGCCTTGCTCAAAGAAGCATAATTATTTTTTGGGAGAAAAAGTCACTTTTTATTTTTGGTTCTAATATTCTTTTGTACATTTTTATTAAAATTAGGATCTAATTCCTAAATATTGTATTAATTATTAGACTTAATGCAAGAAAATCATATCTTTTTTAAGACTTTACTCCAAAAAATACCATTAAAATTAGGAATTAAGTCTTAATTTTAATGGTATTTTCAAAAAACAGTTAATAAATTACTTAAAACAAAAGCTACTCCAGCATTTCAAATATTTCTCATAAACCATCTTCATATTCTCATTTAATCCTTTCAAGCTCTCAAATCAAATAATCTACTATAGCTTCATACTTAGGTTTTCTATCAGCTAGCTCTTTAAACTTTGAGATAATATCATCTATATAATCTATTTTATCATCAGAATCTTCAAATTTTGAATCAAGTTTATTTTTTAACTTTTTAAGAACAGTATCTAGTCTAGATTTTAAACTAGAAATCAAAGGTATACTGTCATAACTAGCAAACCTAACAGGTATAGTAAAAGTCTCATTACTTTCTTCAAAACCAGAAGGATTGTTATTTTGAAATACTAATTCTCACTCAGTTACTCATTTAGGAATATTAAAATTTAAACTAGTTTGAAAATTATCGTATCCCATAAAACTAGAATCAGAAGACTTTTCTGCAATATTCAAAAAAGCATATTCAGATTTATATCCCTCTGTTTTTAAATAAACACTTCAAAATATTCATTCCCACATAAACCAATAAGGAGTATTAACATCTCAATATATATATAAATGATGAAAAAATATTTAAAGTCTTATGATTGGAAAAAAATACTATTCTCTATTTTTTAATGCCTCTATCAGAAATAAAATCAAGATAGAAGCAACCATCATAAAGTAATAATTCTACTTTTTTATAGGTATCATATCTTAGAAAAGTTTGAAATTCAAATAAGTCTTCAAATTAATGAGTATAAGATCCATATTTCCATAGTATTTATTGTTTAAGTTAGGTAAAAGTATTGTATTTGGATTTTATGATTATTTTAGGTTCTTGTAAAATACTACTGTTTCTATTATTTTTCTGAAATTAAAATACTGAATAGAATCCTCAATCAAAGTCTTTATCAAATCAAACCTTAGAACATACAAATCAGATAATCATTCTCAATGTTCTCATTTAATTCATTCTAGATAAAAACAACTTAATCTGTATCTAAATCTAAATTTGATAAATCTAAGTTCTGTAGATGTAGATATAGATCAAAAATTCATATATATGGGAGATATATCATGCCATTTTTATTTCTAATAATTTTTTTTCTATCAGTGATAGGGATTTCTTCTAAGACGGAATAACTGATAAGGTATTTAAATGTACTTTCAAACATTTTTCTAATTTCATATTCAAGTGATGACTTAGATTTTAATTCAAGCTCTGATTCTAAGAAATTAAAACCTTTCTCCATAGAGGCTTTAGTTAAAGAGTCTATAAGTTTTTTATGTGTAGATAAACTCTTTTTAAGTTTTTCATCTGTAGATAAATTAGGCTCTTCTTGTAGACTATTTTCAAGAGATCCAAAATAATTGTCCATACTATAAATTTTCTAAATTAGATAAAAGTTCTTGTTCTGCCCCTCTTTGTTCTTGGGAATGTTTTTGTTGGTTCGCTTTTTCTGTTTATATTCTATATTATCTTTTTCTGATATTGTTTACACTATCAGGTTTCTAACTGTTTCAAGTTTTTCTTCGACTAGTTCATCAACTTACCTTTGAAATAGTTTCTAATTTTTCTTCCAAGTGAAAGCTCCCTATGTTATCCAAAAATAAATTTTTTATTTCTGGATGCAAAACAGGATATTTTCTATAATTTTTAATATTTTTCTCATAATATTTTGTGTTTCATATTAATTTTGTAAAATATAATATTAATAGTTTTACCTAGTTTACTAATTCAATCATGAAGGGGAAAATATAAAAAAATCAATATTTTGTGTTTGTGTTTTTGCTTTATTTTTCTAAATCCTCTTCAATCTCCTCCTTTATTTTACTAACTCCATCAAAAAATCCTTCTAAATTCAATCCTCACTTTCTCAAATCTTTATATCTTTCTATTTTTTTTAATATCTCTAAATCTAAATTTTTGTTTTCATCAAGTACATCACTACCATAATTTTCATGAAAAAAGTCAGCATTTTTTTTCTGATGGTTTCAGGCATTTGTTATAGGGATTATTATAGAGTGTATTCAAAAATAATAAAGCTCCCAAAGGCTAGTAGCTGAGCCTCTAGTTATAGCAATATCACTATTTTTTAATATCCTTCAAAGCTTCTTTTGTGGTACAAAATCATGGAGTTCTACATTTTTAAATTCTTTGAAGCTTTCTCTAAATCAAGTATTTTTACTTCATAAAATTACATTAAACTTTACATCTTGTAGTTTTGGTAGAATTTTTAGTAAATTTCTAAATATGATTGTTGAACCTTGGCTCCCTGCTATAACTATAACATTTAAATATTCATTTTCTTCTACCTCTACTCTATCTACACAATCTATAAGTTTAGGATTAAGGATTTGTCAGGTGGTTATATGCTTTTTATTATCTATATTATCATTTGGAAAGGTGTAAAACACCTTTGTCGCAAGTTTAGATATTAATCTATTGGCTAATCCTATACTTGTGTCGCTTTCGTGAATATATATTTTTTTTCTTAATAAAAAAGCAGATACACAAAGAGGTAAAGAAACATATCATCATTTTGAAAAGACAACATCTATTTTATATCTTAGTAAATAATATATTCAAAAAAATATTCAGGTAATATTTTTTAGTGGTTCATAGAAGTTTCTTATATCAAAGTATCTTCTAATCTTACCAGCTGGTATATCTAAAAATTTTATATTATTCTTCTTTGCTAGTTCCTCTTCTAATGAATCTTCTTCTCATACCCATATAAATTTATATTTTCATTCGTTTTCTTCTTTTATGTAATTATAAAAGGCAAGTAGAGGGATTATATGTCCTCAACTTCACCCTCATGTTAATGCTATATTTTTTTGCTTTTTCATATACCAGATTGATGTTAATAAAAATTTTTCTATTTATTATAACTTAATATATCCCATAATTTTAAGTATAAGATTATTTAATTTTTGTATAAATTCAAATTTTCTAATAAATTTAAAACTTATGAAAGCTGATATTATTCAGATTATAGTTCATACAATTATATCAAAAGGCCAATGAACACCCGCAATTATTCTAGATAAATTCATAAAAATTACAAACGGTAAGAATATAAGTCATACTCTTTTATATCAAGCCAAAAACAAAGAAGTCAAAAAAGCTACACTAACTGTTGCATGGTCAGATGGAAAACTAGCATCTGGTAAGTGTTTTAAAAGTAGTTTTCATGTTGAATTTATATAATTTTCTGGCCTATCTATATCTACTAAACTTTGTATAACCAAAGCTATAATTAATCAAATAACAACTCAGTAAAATATAAACAATAGTTCTTGTTTTTTAGTATTATCCTTTGATTTATATGTGTAGTAAATCCGCATAGAAACAAGGAAAACAGGAAGAAAGAAAATAGGGGAATCAGCAAATATTTTTACAAATATTTCTACAATTTTGTGGTTTGATAGATTATTAAAAAACACTAATATGTTTTTATTTAATTCAAAAAGCATTTATTTTAGGATTATGTAATAATGTTAGGAAACATTTTATAAAAAAAAATATAAAAAACAAACTTTGAAAAAAGAAAATTATTGTTATAATGAATCTAATTTAAAATCTTGTTTTATAAACAGGTTTTCAATTTTATCGATTTGAAAGCTTATTTTTTAATTTTTATAAAAATTATGATACCTGATAACAATAAAGAATTAACAAAAGATATATATCCAGATCATCATAAATACAACACCTTCTTGAAAAAAATTTTTCGTCACGATTTTCGTAAAAACTGATTTAGAAGAATTTCAACTCCTCTTATTGAGAATAAATCCCTTTTTGAAAAAGCATTTTCAGGGAATGAAAGATTATTAAAATCTCTATATTTAATAAATGAATGAGATGATTTATGCTTAACATCAGATGCTACCGTTTGAGTAATGAGATCATATTTGGAAAATAATATGAAAGAAGATATACAACCAGTCTATTTTTATTATATGGAAAGATTTCTTGATAATAGTAAAGATAATAAAGAGTTTTTTCAAATATGATGTGAAATTATATGAGAGAAAGATCCTATTTTAGATGCACAACTTATTTTTTTAGCATATTCTTGTCTAAAAAATATTTGACTTTGAGATTTACTAAAAATTAGAATAAATACTTTAGGAAATGAAAAAGAAATGACTAAGTATCTAGAAGAGTTATCTAGTTTTTATGAAAATAAAAAACATATGCTTTCTGAAGAATCATTAAAAAAATTAGAAAATAATCCTTTAGATTTATTAAGAAGCAAAGATGAAGATGAAATGATATTAGCTAAAAGTTCTACTCCTATAACAAAATTTCTAAAAAAAGATTCTAAAAAACATTATGCCCAACTAAAAGAATATCTTGAATTATTGGAAGTTCCTTTTGAAGAAGATCATACTTTAGTATTAGAAAAAAATTATTATTCTAATACTATGTGGACAATAGATGATATTAATACAAATAAGTCATTGGTTTTATGAGGAAGATATGACTTACTTGCAAATAGACTTGATTCAGAAAGTGATTTTCCTGCATCTTGATTATCAGTTAATACAGAGGAAATAATCTCACTTCTAAAAGAAAAAGAAATAAGTATAAAAAATAAAGATGAGTTGGATTTGTATTTTGTTCAGCTTTGAGATGAAGCAAAAAAAGTAGTTTTACCTATTACCTTGGAAGCAAGAAAGGCTTGAATAAATACACTAGCCTCTCTTGGAACACCTTCTATTAAAGAACAGATGCTAAAAGCAAACAGAACCTGAGCAAAGTATATAGTTATTGTTGGTCTTATGGAAGCAAGAAGCTGAGTCTTTCAGCTTAGAGATATGATTAATTGAACTCAGAGTGAAATTAAAAAAGAAGAGTTAATAGAGTATATAATAGAGCAGGTATGAAGAGATAAATTAGATTTTTACTCTCCTGCTAAGGATTTGATACAGAAATAAAAAAATCCTCTGAATAAAATTCAGAGGATTTTTTATGTGAAATATATTTTAAACTCTTATTTTAGTAACTTTTTCTTTATATCTTAAACATTTTTGTGTTATACACTTTCATGTTATTCATGCTATAAGAGGAAAAAATCACATTATTAATATAAGTGTATCTACATCAAGAGAAGATTTTTCTACTATTTTAGAAGATATATAGAAAAGTAATATTCAAAAAATAATCTGGCTTATTCTAATATACTTACTTTTTAGTACACATAAGTTAGTAATTCACATAACTATTGGAATAACACCTATAGAAGTTAGAGCATATTTTAAGTAAATTATTTTATCTTCTGGTATTATCATCCGAAAATAAGATGCTTCTATTAAGTCTCATTGATAGATTAGATTGTAATATATTGCTCAAGAAAAGACCAAACCAAAGATTATTCTTCAAATTCTTATAGTTTTATCACTAGGTCTTTTTGTTAAAATTTTTAGAAAATTTAGCATAATTTAAATTATTAATAAATATAAAGTAATAAACGAACAATATCATATAAAAATAATATTAAAAATCAAAATAATTTTGACTTTTTGATTATTTTTATATAATCTTCAAGCTACATTGTATTATTGGGATGTCGCCAAGTGGTAAGGCAGCGGACTTTGACTCCGTTATCGGGGGTTCGAATCCCTCCATCCCAACCAATTTATTATATATTTCAAGGTTGATTTTTATTTGTTAAATTTAATTAGTTATGTTAGCAGTAGTAGAGTTGTGAGGTAATCAGTTTATCGTAAAGGTTTGAGATATAATAGAGGTTAAAAAACAAGATGCAGAGGAAAAGTCTAATATATCTGTAGAACCTCTTTTAATATCTGATGAGCAATGAAAAGAGACTAAAGTTTGAACACCAACAGTAAAAGGTTCTAAAGTAGAACTTAAAGTTGTAGAACAACTAAAGTGAGAAAAAGTAAGAGTTTTCAAAATGAAATCTAAGAAAAGATATACTAGAAATAGAGGTTTTAGACCTTCTATAACTAAATTAGAAGTTTTGTCTATAGCTTAATTTTTGTTTTTCTTTTTTTTCCTGTTATACTTAAAATTGTGTATGGGAAAAGTTTTTACTCTTTAAAAATATATTTTGGGTTCCAAAATCAATTTAAAAGCTCGTATTAAAAGACATTCTAGGGTACTAAAAAATGGTATCTCTTCAAAAGTTAGAACATCAAACAGTACTCATATTTGATATAGTATGGTTATTTTTGTGTCAATATTTTTAATACCTATTTATCCAACATTCGCTTCCCTTGTATATGGGAACAATGCAGCCGATTTTTATGAGATAGATGAATCTACTATAATAAATTCTTATTTTGATGAAGATGCTATCTTATGAGGCGGTGATTTAATAGCAGAGTCAAAAGATTCATTTCTTTCTGTAAACAATCTTTTTCAAGAGGAGAGGGATACCTCTTCTACTAATGAAGTTATAGAATATACAGTTAAGTCTTGAGACAATATATCTAAAATTGCTAATAAATTTAATATTTCTGCTGATACTATTTATTGGGCAAACGATTTTACTAAAAAAACAGTAATTCATCCAGGTAATGTTATAAAAGTACCACCTGTTTCTTGAGTTGTATATAAAGTTAGATCATGAGATACTCTATCACAGATTGCTCAAAAATATGATATAGATTCTGAGTCTATAATAAAGCAAAATCTATTATCAGCAGTGGGAGATTTGAAAGCTTGAGAGACTTTGATAATACCATGAGCTGTAAAACCTGAGCCAAAACCTCCTGTTGTTGTTCCTCCTAAAGTTATTGCTATAAATACATCACCATCTAAACCAAATGTGGTAGCTACTCCTAAAGCAAAGCTTAATTCTACACCTGAAGTAGTAAAACCAATAGGGACTGTTGCTCCTACTACTTGAAATAAAGATCCTGTTTATGCTCTTGATTCTACTTCAAAAAATCTTCCAAATAAAAGAGCTACTGCTGAATTAACAGCACAAGAGCAACAAGCTAATGATCAATCAGAATATAAACTAGTACGGAGAAAACCTCAACATACTTTCTATCGGTGAAATTGTACTCGGTATGTATGACAGTATAAAAATGTAAACTGGTGATGAAATGCTAAGGACTGGCTTAGAAATGCCCAGAAATTATGACATTCTACTTGAAATACTCCTAAGCCATGAGCTATTATAGTATTTCATGGAAAATGATATAGTGCTAGATATGGTCATGTTGCAATAGTTATGAAAGTAGAGTGAGACTCTTTGTATATATCTGATATGAATTATCGTAAACTTTGAGAAATAACATACAGAAAGATTTCTAAAAATCATGGTGCAATTATTTGATATATTTATGTGGATTAGAAAATTAAAAGAAAAAACCTCTATCTAAATTTTTTCTCCTTTCAGGAGAAAAAGACTATATATTTCTATAGCATTATTTAAAAATTATTATAAAAGTTAGTTAAAATATTGGAAAATAAATATTTTCCAATATTTGATGGTAAGTTTTATAAGTTACCAAAAAACCTTATAAAAAATTATTTTAGGTTTGTTATTTTATTTTATAAAAATTATTTTATGAAAAAGTTTTTACTTTTAGCACTTGCTTCTGTTTTACTTGTATCTTGTGGTGGAACTACAGAAGAAGAAACTAATGGAGATGTATCAGTTGATACTGGTAGTGTTTCAGTAGATGTAGATTCTGATGGAACTGTATCAGTTGATGCTGGTGAAGGTAATACTGTTGATGTAGATCTTGATGAAGATGATACTTCAGTTGATGTTGAAGCTGATACTGATGGAAATATATCAGTTGATGATGGTGAAGGTAATACTGTTAGAATAGATGCTGATTGAATTGATGTAGATGTAACTACTGACTAATAGGTAAATTATACAAAAAAAATAAATGAGATAAATCTCATTTATTTTTTTTGTTTATTTTTTTAGTTTTCCTTCTAAAAAGTTCAGAATATTTTTTCTAAAATTTTTTTTATCAAACTTTATAGCATATTCTCTGATTTCTTTATAATCAAACCTTAATTTTTCAAATCTCTCAATAGCTTTATTTAAACTATAGCTATTTTGATTTTCAAAAAATACTCATGTTTTTCATTCTACTACAGTTTCTAAGACTCATCATTTTTTATATGCTATAACAGGGGTTCAGGAAACCATAGCCTCAATAGGAACAAGTCAGAAATCTTCTTCAGGAGGAAATAAAAAAGCTTTTGCTTTACTATAAAGTGCATTTCTTTCTTCTGGGCTAATATTTAATCTCCATTCTATATTTTCTTTACTTCTATTTTTTAATTTTCTATAAAGTTTATTGTCAGTATTTGTAACTATAATTATCTTTTTTCAGTTTTCATTAAAAGCATCTACTATTAAGTCAAATCTTTTATATGGAATACATCTTCATATATAAAGATAAAAATCTTCTTTTTTATCTCTAAATTCAAAACTTTTACTATCAATTCAAGGATAGATCACTAAAGAATTTCTTTTATAATATTTTTGTATTCTTCTTTTTGTATTTTCACTATTAGCTATAAAATAATCAGGTCTTTGAGCCGCACAGTAATCCCATTTTCTGAGTTTGTGTACAATCTTTGGCATAAACCATTTTCACAGATGGTTTAAAATCCCAAATTCCATCATATTTATATATTCATGGTAATGACTCCAAAAGTATCTTGTAGGTGTATGACAGTAACATATCTGCAATGTTCAAGGTTTAGTTATAATTCATTTACTTTCTGCACTTGTACTGCTTATTACTATATCATATTCGCTTAAATCAAAGTTTTCAAATGCTAGGGGCCTTAGGGTGAGAGCAAGTTTATGTGATTTATTTAGAATTGGGATTTTCTGAATAAAGCTGGTATAGATTTTTCTTCACTCAAATACTTGGTTGTTTTGTTGCCAAAAGATTGAGCTATAGATATCTGCCTCAGGAAAGGTTTCAAGCAGGTGCTTCAAAACAAGCTCTGCACCTCACATATCTTTTATCCAATCACAAACTATAGCTATTTTTTTATTTTTTAGGTTCATAGGATAATATCTTAAAAAAAAATTCTACTCAGATCTTTTCAATATACTAAGCCTATTTGAAGAATTAGAATATTAGATTATCAGAGGATGCTTTTACAAAAGCAAATAAACAAAAAATATCTTTTATTAAATTCCAATTTTCTAAGTTGGACTAGTATAAAATAAAAAGTAATTTTATTATAGTTATAGTAGTATATCAAAATATTCTTTCTCTCTAAACTATTTTTATTAGCTCTATAACTTTTTCATAAGTATTAAACTCCTTTGAAAGTATTTCTTCCTTAGTAAACCAATTATAAGTATATATTTCTTCTTCTTGAATAACTATTTCTCAACTAACATATTTTCAAAGAAAAATATATTCTATCTTTTTTACGGGTCAGAATTTATGATGATTATATTCAACGGTATAACAATCTATAGGAAGAGGAAGTGGTGAAATTCAAGGATCTTCAGTTTCTAATTTGTTTCATAAAAATTCTATTTCTATCTGAAATTCTTCTCTTATTTCCCTGATAAATCACTGGTGAGGAGACTCTTTTTTTTCAATGTGTCATCAAGGTAAAACCCATTTTCCTCATTTTTTATGTTTAACTAGCAGAATTTTATTATAATCATTTAAGATAATTCATCTTGATACTGTTCTAAGGTTATTGTTTAATAGCATGGTAAAAAGTATTATTTTAATAAAAATAGAGATGTTTTAACAAAACATCTCTACAATAATCCCATTTTAAACTCTTATTTTCTTTTTCCTTACTTCTTGTTTAGGCTTAACTATAGTCCCCCTACCAACATTAGGATTAGCAAACAAAGGATTTTGATTTTTAGGAGTATCATCTTGAGATACATTATTATCAATAAATCCATTTAACATTTTTTCTACATCTTCTTCATTTACCTCTAAATCCTCAACTTTTATTTCATTTTGTTCAATCTTAGTGTTGATTTCAACTGCAAATATACTTTTTACTACTTTGTACTCTATTTCATTTATTAGTTCTTCAAATTTAAAGAAGGCTTTTTCTTTGTAGACTATAAGTGGATTTTTTTGTGCATATCATTCAAATGCTACTTCTTCTCTTAAGCGACTCATTCAATCTATATGCCTCATCCATAGGTCATCAATAGACCTAAGAACTATTCTTCTTTCTAGTCTGTAAAAATCCTCTTGATTATCAACTTTATCTTTTTTCTTTTGAAGTTTTTCTATTGCCATATTTCATATACACTCCACTATTTCTTTTTCTCATTTTTCTCAGAGTATTTTATCTATTTCTGGTGTATCTTCTATTAGTTCTATATCTAGAAAGTCGTTCACAGTCTTTATTAACTCTTCTTTTTCTGGATTATCACCCTTTTTTCAATAAAGAGCTAATATTAACTGACTTAATTGTGACCTTATCATATCTTGAATATCTGAGTCTATATTCTCAGAGTCAAGTATCTTATTTCTTTTTCCATAGATTACTTCTCTGTGTTTGTTTATTACATCATCGTATTCTAGTACATGTTTTCTAGAATCAAAGTTATGTCCCTCTACTTGTTTCTGAACAGATGTTATTTTTTTAGTTAACATAGGGCTTTCTAGAAGGGGTTCATTATCTGGGACACTTGCAAACATTGGAGAGTTGAATACTGAAAAAAATTTGTCTCCTCAAAATATTCTCATTATATCATCATTTGGACTTACTAAAAATTGTGTAGTTCAAGGATCTCATTGTCTTCATGCTCTTCATCTAAGTTGGTTATCTATTCTTCTTGTTTCATGCTTTTCTGTTCAAATTATTGTAAGTCCCCCTAGTTCTACTACTCATTCTCATAATTTTATATCTGTTCATCTTCATGCCATATTGGTTGCTATTGTTATAGCTCATTTTTCTCAAGCTTTTGATATTATTTCAGCTTCTTGTTCATGATATTTTGCATTTAGTACATTGTGAGGTACTCATTCTACTTTTAGTCTATCACTAAGATATTCTGATTTATCTACAGAAACTGTTCATACTAGTATTGGTTGTCATTTTTCATGTATTTCTTTTATTAGTTTCACAACATATTCAAATTTACCTTTTTCGTTTTTAAATAGTAAATCTTTTTTATCTTTTCTATCTATTGGCTTGTTTGTAGGTATTACTAAGGTATCTAGTGCATATACTTTATAAAACTCTTCTTCTTCTGTTTTTGCTGTACCTGTCATACCTGATAATTTCCAATACATTCTAAAATAATTTTGAAATGTAATTGATGCTAATGTTTTACTTTCTTGTTGTATTTCTACTTTTTCTTTTGCTTCTAAAGCTTGGTGTAGTCCATCACTATATCTTCTTCATGATAGTACTCTTCAAGTGTGTTCGTCTACTATCATAACTTCCCCATTGGTTACTATATAGTCTTTATCTTTTTTATAAACCCCTTGTGCTCTAATTGCATTTTCTATATGATGTAAATCATTATAGTGAGATGATATATAAATATTTTCTACTTTTAGTAATGTTTCTATTTTCTCTATTCCTTCTTCTGTTAAGGTAGCTGCTTTTTGTTTTTCGTCTATTTTATAATCTATTCCTTTTTGTAGCTTTTCTGCCAATAATGCAAATTTTTGATATTTACTTGTAGGCTCATTATCTGGCATAGATATAATAAGAGGTGTTCTTGCTTCATCTATAAGGATTGAGTCCACTTCATCTATAATTGCAAAGAATAAAGGTCATTGTGCTTTATGCTCTTTTTTGGTTACCATATTATCTCTAAGATAATCAAACCCTAGTTCATTGTTTGTTGCATATACTATATCTTTTTGATATTCTTCTATTTTTTCTTTTTTTGATTGGTCATGAGATATTACTCAAACACTAAGTCATAGAGTGTTGTATAGTACTTTCATCTCTTCAGCATCTCTTTTTGCTAGGTAGTCATTTACTGTTACAATGTGAACTGAATTTCATGTTAGAGCATTTAGATATGCTGGCATTGTAGCTACCAGAGTTTTTCATTCTCATGTTTTCATTTCTGATATTCCTCAATCCTGTAATGCTAGTGCTCCTATTATTTGTACATCGTGAGGTATCCATATACTTCTGTTTTCATTTCATGTTTCTTTGTTGAATATGAATTCACATGTGTGTCTCATAAGTGCTAGGGCTTCTACTTTTATTTCGTCTAGTATTTGATTTATTTTTTTACTGTCTTCTGGATTTTTGAAGTTTAGGTCTTTAAATTTGGATTTAAATTCTTCTGTTTTTTGTTTTATTTCTTCTTCTCCATAATCTTTAAATTGTTCTTCTGATTTTCTTATTTCTTCTAAAATTATTTCATATTTTTTTATTTTTTTCTTATCTGGGTCACCAAATATTGATTTTATTATTTTTTCTATCATTTTTTTTTATTTTATGTGTTAAATTAAATTGTTACATAATTATATAGAAAAAACTTTTTTTTCAATTTTTTGTTTTAAAACCACTTTTTTAAAGAAATGAATCTTAAGTTTTTATTGTTTATTATTTCAATTTCTTTTTCTCTTCCAAAAACTTTTGTTTTGACAAAATTTCTTTATTTGTCTCTTTTTCTAGTTGTTTCCTTGCAACTCATGCAACATTTCATCATCTGGAACTGGCTTTTTTTATCTCACTAAAGCCTTTACTATCTTTTTCTTTTATAATTTCTGTAGTTGAGGCTTCCGCCATCTCATACCTTAGCTAACCATAGTTTAAATGGCTCTGCTTTTTTACTTGGTATGCTTTGAATAAGTCTAAGAACAGTTTTAGTATCAGCAACATCTGTAAGTCTCATTTTTCAATCAAGTGCCTTCATTTTCAACTGGTGACAATTTGTCACCACTTCATTTCCTTCATTTCTAAGTCTTTCAGAAAGTTTATTCCAGTATTTTCTTGATCGAGTATAATCTAATTGTTCTTTTAATGATCATACTATATCTATCACAGAAAAATACCAGTCTCATTTTTCAGAGTCCCATATTTTTCTAATTTCTTTCTGTTCAAATATTGCTAATTTTGTTTCCATATATAAAAAACTTAATAAATATATACTTATTATATTTATTAAGTTTTAAAGTCAAATTATTTTCTAAGAATTCTTAATAATCCATCCCTGAATCCCTTCCTTTCATACGAAAGGAAGGGGGCTATAATATCTTAATTTAGTAAAAGAATTTTAATCTACCACAAGCACCGCTTTCACTCTCCTTACCCCTCTACTACTTGCTTGTTCTTTTTTGATCTTAAATTTTCACATAGTTTTTGTAGTTTCTACATGGGGTCATCCGCATATTTCTCTACTATAAACAGTTCAATCTTCTGATGCTACAGTGTAAACTTTTATCATATCTGGGTATTTTTCCCAAAATGCTCATGTTATTGACTCATCTTTTTTTGCTTCGTCTTTTTGCATTTCTTCTATTGTAATTTCACATCCTTTTTCTAGGGCTTCGTTTACATATTCTTCTACTTTATCAAGTATTTCTCTAGATACTTTTTCTGGGTAAGTGAAATCTAGTCTAAGTCTTTGTGCTGTTATATTTGCTCATGCTTGAGTTACTTCTTCTCATAGGTATTTCTTTAGTCATGCTAGAAGTAGGTGTGTAGCTGTGTGAAGAGCTGTTGTAGCTTCACTTTCATCTGCTAGTCATCATTTAAACTTTTGCTCTGCTCATTTTCTAGATAGATTTTTATGTTTTTCAAATGCTTGTTGAAATCACTCTTTGTCTATTTTTAATCATTTTTCTTCTGCTAATTCTTCTGTCATTTCTAATGGAAATCCATAAGTGTCATAAAGCTTAAAAGCTTTTGCTCATGCTATTGTGTCTATCTTTTTTCAAGTTCTTTCAAATGCTATTTCAAGTCATTTTATAAGTTTATCAAATTCTTTTAATCATTTTTCTAGAGTTTTTAGAAATTGCTTTTCTTCTGCCTCTATTTCTGAAACTATCATGTCTTTTTTCTCTTTTAGGTCTGTGTAATGTTCACTATATTCTTTTATAACTTCTTTTGCTACTTCTGCTGAAAGTCCTCATTGTATTCCTAGATCTCTAGCGAATCTTATTGCTCTTCTTATAAGTCTTCTTGTAAAATATCATTGGTCTTTGTTTGATGGTAACGCTCAGTCTGATATTAAGAATGTTGCAGCTCTTAGATGATCCATTATTACCCTAAATGCCATAGTTTCTTTTTCGTTTTCTCAATATTTCTTTCATGATTGTTCTTCTATTTTTCATCTTATTCAGTCAAATAGGTCTCAATAAAATACATCTGGATTATTACTTACTGCTACTGCTAGTCTTTCAAGTCATCATCCGAAATCTATGTTTTTGTTTTCTAGCTCTTCAAATCAAGATTCTGTTTTTTTGAATTGCATAAATACATTGTTTCCTATTTCTAAGAATCTTCCACAGTCACAAGCTGGGTGACAAGGTTCATCTTTCCATTTAGAATTTTCATGTAATTTTAAATCTTCTCAAAAGTCCCAAAACATTTCACTGTCTGGTCCTCATGGTTCTCAAACTGGCATATTTTCAGGTATTCCAGCTCTACTCCACCAGTTTTCTTTTTCGTTGTAGTAAAATATTTTTCATCATTGCATTCAATTTTTTTCTGCCATGTCTACATCTTTTGCTTCTATTCAGACAGATTTGAATTGCTCTTTCCAAAGTTCTACTGCTCCTGTGTCTTTTGAAATACCTAATTTTTCGTTTCATCTGTACACTGATACATAGATGTTTTCAGGATTTAGTTTAAGTTCTTTAGTTAAGAATTCAAACATCCATGGTATTTGTTGTTCTTTGAAATAGTCTCCTAGGCTCCAGTTTCATAGCATTTCAAAAAAAGTGGTGTGTCTGTTGTCTCCGATGTCGTCTATGTCTCATGATCTGAAACTTTTTTGGCTATCGCAGATTCTAGTTCAAAGTGGGTGTTTTTCTCATAGTAAATAGGGAACCATTGGTTGCATTCATGATCCTGTAAATAAAGTGGTTGGGTCGTTTTCTGGGATTAGAGAAGATGAAGGAATTATTTTGTGTCCTTTTTTCTCAAAAAATTCTAGGTATTTTTGTCTTATTTGTTTGCTGTTCATAGGGGGATTTGTTATTTTGTAAATAAAAAAACTCTTTAATTTAAGTTTGATAAAGAGTTTATTTAAAATGTGTTTTTTTTCAAGGGGGGATACATAAATTTGACCTAGTTTTATATTTATGTTAATGTTATAAGTGATAATCAATATAATAAAAATTATAAATAATTTATGATTAGAAAGAAAATACTTAGTTTTTTAGAAAGTTCTATTTTTCTAAAAGATGAACTAAAACTTGAAATAAAAGACATAATAGATGATTTAACTATTGAAGAACAAAAGAGGATTTATAAGCTTCTCTTAAAAGAGAATGAGAAAATATGAAAGCTTATTTGAGATAACATAAAAACAAAGGAAGATGTAATTAATTTTCAGGCAAAAATTTTGAAAGCAAAAAAAAATATGTACGAAAAACAGGAAAAAATAGATAGTAAAAATGTTACAGAAAATATATTAGATAATTTATAAATTTTATGAGTCAAACAGAACAAAAATTACATGAAGGAATAGATAATCTCCAAAATAGAGAAAAAGATGATGAAGATAGAAATGCTGTTTTGAGTTATCTTGAAAGAAGTGAAGAGATAGATAGGTTACAAGAACTTGTTGTTAGTTTTAAAGAAAATAATAGTGTTGTTAGACAAGATCTTAGGGAAGAATATCTTAGGGATCTACTTAACTACTTATCAGAAACAGATTTGAAAATATTAAAAGAATACTTTAATACAGAGATATCTTGATTTTTAGCTCGTGCAAAGTTTTTAAAGACCTTGGATAATTCTAAAGTTAGAGAACTTATGGATGATAGAAGAAAAGAACAAAATAAAAATTATGAAGAAGAGGAAAAGAATGATGATGAGGACGGAATTCAAAAAGATGTAAGAGAAAAAATAAATGGAATAGAAAAAGAATTTGGAATTGATATAAGATGAGCTACTGACATACTTTCTTTGGATTGAGCAATGGTTCTTCAAGAAAATCTAAGGGCTATTAAATCTATGCCAGAATTTAAGGATATTTTAGAAATTGTACCTTATATAAAACTCACAAAAGAAGAAGGTGATACGGCATGATTATCACCTTATGACTTTCATTGGGAATTTAATTTATTAGATAAAAATTGTTTCACTTTTGAATGTATGGTTCATGAACTTACACATGTAAAGGATAATATTTACAGAATAGCAAATCCAGATTATGAAAAAGTAAAGATAAAAGAAGCAAGTATTGACTCAACTGAACAAAAAAATGTACAAGAAAAAGCTCCAATAATGACAAAACAAGAGTTTTTAAATATTTTGGATTTAGATAAAGAAAATGAATCAGATGAAAAGATATTAGTATTTTTAAATAGCTTACCTGAGCAGGAACTGCAAATAATAATAGAGTATTTAGCATTTTATGATAGAATGACTTTAATGTGACCTATGTGATTTATAATATGATGAAGAGCAAAAAATACTGATTTTATAAAAGAAAATGTTCCAATTATGAAAAGTTTTCTATTAACTTTAAGTAGTTTTCATAATTTTTCTATTAGCAAAATTAATAATATCTTAAGCCTAAAAGCAGTTCAAGAGAGTTGAATAAATCTTCAAGAAATAGCAAAATCAAAAATTGAAGTAAATAGTTTATGAATACCTAGGATTCCTGAACTAATGAAGCAAAAATTTGATTTAGAGCAATTAATGAAATTATCTAAACAACTAGAAGGAATAAATATAGATGATATTTTTATAAAAATATCACCTGAAGATGGAGAAAAAATAGTAAAAGTATTAATTACTTTTAGTGGGGAATTAGAAATTGATGATAACATGAAATATATAATTTCTAATTATTCCAATAACCCAAAAAACTCTTTTAATATTCTTTGTAAATATATTTCTCAGAGAATAGGTCTAAATTTAATGTTTGAATCTATAGATGATCAGATCTTAATATTACAATCTCCTGACTTATTTTCACACTTTAAAAATTATGTCACTCTTTCTAAAAAGAATATTTATATTGAAGAATTTTTATGAATAAATTCTAACAAATCTAAATCTAGTTTAGGTGGGAAAGAAGATGCTGTCGATGATTATTGATATAATTTCAAATACTTTTCAGAAGAAGAGAAAGAAGAAGCTAGGCAATATTTTTTATGAAAAGGAAAAATAAAAGATAAAATTCCAAAAGAATATAAAAGATCTATTGAACTTAAACCAGAAGAAAAGTATTTAAAACAATGAATAACTCGTCCTTATGCAGAAAGAGAATATCCATGATCTTTTAATAAATTACTACAATGAATAAAAAATTCAAAATCTCTAATACAATACTTTGTAATATATCCAGAACTCTCTGTATCTTTTAAAAATGATGTAGAAACTTTATTAGCTACTATCAAAGGAAGAGAAATTTCAAAAGATCGTATTGTAAATAAATCTCCTCAAGAATTTTTAGAGGAATTAGAAACTATACTAACAAATCCAAATACATCTTTTGAAAAAGTTTCTAAAATTATCTTTAGTCCTCAAGAAATGGAATCTTTAAAAGTATTATGAAGGGAATTAAAATCACAATTTCCACAAACAGAAAAAATGACTAATGAAGATTATGAAGTAGCAATGAATACTCTTTTAGAAAAAAGAAAAACCATAATACAAATTGAAAAAATGTTTGGTATTCCTATTTCTGAATATGCAAAAAGCAAGATAAAAGGAATGGAAATGCATAATTTTTATAAAAAAATAATAGTATTTCTTATTGATTTTGCAATCACTCCTGAAAAATGTACTATTGCAAGAGTTCAAAATATTACAGAAAAGCTTTATATACTTGGAAAAGATGTATGATGAAGAGATTGAGCTAATTTGGAATACCCAACAACCATAGCAGAAACATGGTATTATGTAAAAGATGGAAAAATAATAATAAGACCAGATATGAAACAAGCTTACCAAAATGAAGACTACGAAATGCTAATAGCAGGAAATCCAAATCTTAATATTCCATGAATAGATGAGCTTATAAGAAGATGATATATAAGAAGGATAAATTAATCAGGAAAATCAAAAAAAAGCAGACTATATAAAAGACTACCTAATATTAACAACCTTTGAAAACTGAACTAAAAAAATTTTTGATATGTCTCCTTATCTTGAAAATGATTCACTTATGTTTAGACCACTTAAACAAAAAGATATTTTTAAAATGTTTAAAATAAAGTGAAATACAATAAGCTGGATTACCTGAGCAGATATTTCACCTGATTTTGTATATGAAAACTGAAAAAAATATGAAGATTTTATAAAATAATGAAATGCAAATTACCATACTAATAATTTAAAATTGGTCTATTAAGCTTAAAGTGACTACATTCATCATACCTTAAGAAAGCAGGACAATTTTCTAAAGAATCTTGAGAATCCAAGATACAACCATGATTCATAACATCATAATCTCACATACATTCTAAATATTTTAAGTATCAGTGTGAACTATGCCGTGGCTCATTTATAAAAAATAAAAGCCCTATAATAAGAGAGGCGAAATATAGCATTATTATTTTTTTATCTTTGGCTATATTTAGTACTAATATAGGTATAACAAGAAAAGATCAATAAAGAGCTGTTACTAAAGACAAAAATATTGTTCAAATAAAAATAATAGAATTTACTTTTATCTTTTTACTCTCTTTATCCTTTCTATTAAATATTACACCTAAAAATGAAAGAAAGATTGAAAGGAGAAAAGGAACGGCTAAAGTTATTAAGAAACCTAACCATCTTCCCCTGATTATTCATTCTGGTTCAATAGATCAAATATATAGATTATATATTACTACAAAAATAAGAACAAAATTAATAGCCAGAGATAAAAATATTGATATATTCAGAAGAAGATTTCCTTTTAAGATTAATTTTGAATTTATATTTTGTTTAGTTTTTTTCATATTACAAAAATTTAAAGATTACTCTCTATCAAAGCTTTATAAAGAGTTTATTAAAAATATTTATTTTTTCAAGATCGTTTGAAAACAGAAGGTTCTATGGTCTAAATCCTCCATTAATATACATAATCTCTCAAGTTATAGCTTCATTTTCTATTAAAAATAAAAATCAAGAAGCAATTTCTTCTGGCTTAATCCATTTTTTTATAAGAGTTCTATCAATAAAGTATTTTTTACTTTCTTCTGTATCTTCATCCCATATAGGTGTATCGACAATTCATGGAGCAATTGCATTTATCCTGATATTAGGAGATAAGTCCCTTGCCCAAATTCAAACTAGATTATTTATTCAAGCTTTTGAAATACAATATGGAATACATTTTTCTTCTCATCATTTATCTGGGTTTCAATGAATAGAAGAAGTAAACAAAATATGTCATTTTTTATTTTGCTCTTTCAATACCTTCACAACTTTTTGTGAAATATAAATTGGTCAAAATAAATTTACTTTCATCAAATTTTCTTGTTCTTCAATTTTTATATCTTCAAAACTATCATATGGTCATAATTCTGCCGCATTGTTTATCACAATATCTATAGTTCAATATTTCTCTATAATTTCATCCATAAAATCATCTATTTCACTATAATTTCAAATATTTCATTTTACTACAAATGGCTCTGCTCAAAGTTTTTTTAAATCTTTTTCCGTTTGTTTTATTCATTCAAGATTTTTATAATAGTGGATTATGATATTCTTGTATCAAGCATTTGCTAATTCTATAGCAGTTGCTTGTCATATACCACTTGATGCTCAGGTTATTAGTATTATTTTGTTCATAAATATTTTTTAGGAATTATATTTAAAAGATGTTTCAGCGAAACATCTCTACATAGGAAAAAGTTTTAGATTCAATAGTTTTATACAAGACTGTTATAATCGTTTTACTCCAAAAATCAAGAAAAGTTCCAGTATACTGGAACTTTTCCAAAAAATTATTCATTGAATATTTCCAACGAAGCACAAAATGTATTATACTTTCCACGACATTCCTACAATAAAATCTTGAAGTTTATTCTTAAATACATATTATAAAAAACAATTATAATACCTAAATAAAAATCAATGAAACTAATAATACTAGCAGCCTGAAAATGAACAAGAATGAGACCTATAACACACACCACCCCAAAACCACTTATAAAAATATGCTGAAAAAGCATAATAGAACACAACCTAGAAAACCTATATAAATATGTAAATGAAATAATAATAGTAGTAAAACACCTAGAAGAAAAAATAATGCAAAAACTATGAAATAACTATAAATGAGTAAAAATAAGTTATCATAAACAAGAAAACAAACCTTGAACCTGAGCCGCAATAATGTGAATCTCTAGTAATTGAGATGATGTAATAATAATAAATTGAGACTCCATATTTGGAAAAAAAGACTTAGGAAAAATATCAGAATCAAAAGAATACTGAGCATTAGTAAAAAAAATAGAAAATCCATCAAAATACTGAGTATTCAAAGAAAATAATTGATATGCAACAGAAATAGTTGAAAAACCCAACAAATATATATGAAACTTAACCAATATATGAGTCTATAAATTTTCATCAGAAATATTCAACCTATCCCAAGAAATAAAACTATCTAGTAGAAACGAATATGAAATAACAGACATTATAAACCTATTTATAAAAAATAATAAATTTAAACTAATAAATACCTCTGAAGACTTCATAGACATTTGATGCCCAGAAGACATAGAAAAAGCCTCTAAAATAATTAGAGACAAAATACTAAAAAAACCTGAATATGGAAAATCAACACTAGTAAAAGAAATAAACTGACTAGAGCTACATATATGAATACCAGAAAACCTAATAAAAAAACTAATAGAATACTCTCAAGACATAAAAGACAAAAACCTACAAAAAGATACCTCAGATAAAAAAAGATTCTCCACAAAAGAAAAATACAAAAAATGGTACGAAGACAAAGACAGATATCTATTTAGTCTACTATCAAAATCTTGAGAACTAGCTTGAATTTGGTGGGGAAGACCATGTAAGTTACCATATATAAAAGAAATAAAAGACCAAAATATTTATGATGAAATTATCCAAAACAAAAAACACATACATACTAGTGCAATAAGAATATATTCACACTTTAGATGAAAATGACTAGCAAAAACAATACTTATAGCCTGAAAATATTATAAAAAACTATTTCCAGATTGATATATGTGTATAGATATAGATCCTAGTAATATACCCTCTCAAAAATGATTTGAAAGAAACTGATATAAATTCCTTTGATACGGAGAAAATAAAAAAACCGTAAAAAATGAAGAAAATTCTAGATTACTATATGTGAAAATAATAAATTAATTATTAATATTTTCAAATACTATAACCTCCTTCCTTTAGTATAAAAAGTAAGGAATTTAGGATAAATTATTTTAAAAAACAACCTCTAAAAAAAGCTCTTAAAAATAAGGGCTTTTTTTTATACTTTTGGAGCCATCAATGGGATTTGAACCCATGACTTCTCCCTTACCATGGGAGTACTCTACCAACTGAGTTATGATGGCAAACAAAAAATCATCTCAAATAAACTATATATTCAAAATGATTCTTCTATAATATTTCCAATCATCTCCCCCCCTCTTAATAAGTAGGGGGACTAGGGTGTCGTCTACACAACACTTACATACCTATTTTTATAAACTCTTCAATCATATCTAACTTTTCTCCTCTCAAAAAACTTCACCACTCAATCCTTAGTTGCAAAAAGTGTAAAATCTTTACCTTGAGAAACACCTTCTGATGCCCAATATTTGTTACCTTTTTGCCTTATAATTATATTTCAAGCAATAAGTTTTTGTCATCCAAAAATTTTCACACCAAGTCTTTTGGCATTTGAATCACGACCATTACTGGTAGATCATTGAGCTTTTTTATGAGCCATCTTTTCAAAAATTAATTTATAAATTTAAATTTTTCTTTTTTATCATCCTCTAATCAAACTACAAAAATTGTAGCCTCCTTCCTTTCGTATGAAAGGAAAGGAATTTAGAATGGATTATTCTTATTTCCTAGGTTTATTTGCAAATCTAGCAAATGCTTTATTAGCTTCAGCCATCTTATAAACCTCTAACTTTTTCTTAAAAGCATTACCAGTTTCATTAGCAGCCTCTATAATCTCTCCAGCAAGAAACTTATAAAAATCAGCTCCCTTTTTACTTCTCGCTGAACCTATAATCCATTTAGCAGCTAAAAATAACTTTCTTTTTGGATTAACTTCTTGAGGAACCTGATATATAGAACCTCAAACCCTCTTAGGTCTAACCTCTATCTTAGGCATAACATTCTCTAAAGCCTTAAAAAATATAGCCTTAGAATCCTTTTGTCATTTAGACTTAATCTCATTAAAAGTATCATCCATTATTCTTCTAGCAACACTCTTCTTTCAATCTAACATAATATAGTTCACAAACTTATCTATAACAGAATTATCATATTTTGACATATTTTATAACAATTAATAATAAATTATTGTGGAATCTTTTCAGCAATTGTTAACTTACTCCACTTTTTTTAATAATAACCTTTAAACTGTATCCTCTTTTCCTTATATAAGGAAAAGAATTCAAGTTAGGGTTATTCAATATCTTTACTTTTTAGGTCTTTTTGTACCATATAAACTTCTACCCTGCTTTCTATCATTTACTCATTCACAGTCAAGAACTCATCTAACAATATGGTATCTAACTCAAGGTAAATCCTTAACCCTTCAACCTCTTATCGCAACAACAGAGTGCTCTTGTAAATTATGTCATTCTCATCAGATATAAGCATTAACCTCATACCCATTAGTCAATCTAACCTTAGCAACTTTTCTAAGTGCCGAATTAGGTTTCTTAGGAGTCATTGTTGTAACCTTAGTACAAACCCCCCTCTTCATAGAACACCCCTTAGACAACTTTACAATCTTTCATCTTTTTATTGAATTTTTTATAACCTGTAAAGCAGGAGAATTACTTTTTCTAACCTTATCTTTTCTCTTTCTTTTTACAAGTTGATTAATTGTAGGCATACTATTTATATTAAAATTATATTAAATAAATTCTAGGTAACAAAGGAAAATCCCCCTTATTACTTTTATTATCTCTTAGACCATTGCATAGCTTTTCTCGCTTTATGTCTTCATGGTTTCTTTCTTTCAACCTTTCTAGCATCTCTTGTTAAAAGTCAAGCAGCTTTTAATATCTTTCTAAAATTTCACTCTTTCTCAGCTAAAGCTCTAGATAATCAATGTCTTATAGCATAAGCCTGAGAGCTAACTCCCGAACCTGCTACTTTCACAATAAAATAACTATCCTCCTTAACATTACACAACTTCAAAGGAGAATAAATCACATCAAATAAATCTGGTCTGGTTATATAATCTCAAACCTTTCTGTCATTTATTGTAGAATCTCATTTTCAATCAAAAAACTTAACTTGTGCTGAAGCAGTTTTCTTTTTTCAAATAGTATAAGTATATTTGCTAGCCATAAATATTATTATTATTAAATTATAGTTTTAATTCCTCTGGTTTCTGAGAAGTAAAAGTATGTTCACTAGAAGTAAATAACTTCAATCTAGAAATCATAGACTTTCTAAGTTTATTCTTAGGTAACATACCATTAACAGATAATTCTAATGCTCTATTAGGTTTTTTCTCTAATAACTTATTTAACGGAGTCTCTTTTAATCACCCTAAATAACCTGTATGTCTGTAATAAATTTTATCATCCATCTTACTTCAAGTAACCTTAAACTTATCAGCATTAAGAACTACTACATAATCTCAATTATCTACATGAGGAGAAAAATCTAGTTTATTTTTTCATCTCAAAGTGGTAGCTATTTTTGTAGATAACCTTCACAAAGTCAACCCTTCAGCATCTATCACATACCATTTTCTCTCATCTCATTTTATTGGTTTTGGCATTATAGTTTTCATATAATCTATACTTCTTAAAAAAATTAAACTAATTCTAGCAATACTAACTTTGCATTATCACCATCTCTATGTTTTATAGGAATAATCCTAGTAAATCAAGAGGTCTTTTTTCACTTATATTTTGGTGCTACATTTTTAAACAACTCTAAAGATGATTCTTTTGTAAATAGATAAGTCATAACAAATCTTATAGCATTCATTTCATCTTTAATATTAACTACATTTATAAGCTTATCTATCATAGAAACAATAGTCTTTGCTTTTTTCTCAGTTGTCTTTATTGACTTATGTAAAAAGAAACTAGTCAATAAATTTCTTTCCATAGCTCTTCTATGTTGAAAATCTTTTCTATTAAACTTTAGATTTTTTCTAACTCTATGTCTCATTATCTAATAATTTTAAATTATAAATTTTTCTTTAAAAACATTTTTAATAAAATTTTCGAAGACTCTGTTTAACAAAGTTTTTCTCTTTGTTAAACATTATTCTAGTCATCTCCCAAAAGCTTCAACCCTCTTTCACTTAGTGACAATCTTATCTCTGTCATAGCCTTTTTCCCAAATCATTTTATAGAAGAAAGCTTAGTCTCAGTACATTTTATTAATTGCTCTATAGAAAGAATATTTCCATTAATAAGAGCATTTAATGTACGAGGAGATAATCACATAATCTCAATAGGAGTATAACTTTCTTTCTCTAACTCCTCTTTTACCTCTTCTTTTTCCTTTGTAACTAAGTCTTTTACATCAGATATAAAGTTTCCTTCAACCTGTAAAGATTCTTCATTAAACAAAGAAAAGTACGAAACCAGCATATTCCCAGAAAATTTTAATGCATCAACAGGTGATATAACACCACTAGTCACTACAAATATTTCTAAAGAATCTAAATTATTGGTTTCTCAGATCCTAGTATTAGTAACATCATATTTCACATTTAAAACAGGAGAGAAATTAGCATCAACTAACAACACATCAACATCATCCTCAACCTCTTTTAACTCATCTATACTCAAATATCAAACCCTCTTCTCAACTCTAATTTCCATATCTAACTCCAATCAATCTTTATCTATCTCAGTTATATATAAATCTTTATTTAATATTTCAACTCAAGCTGGAGTCTGTATATCTTTCGCAGTAACAACTCAAGCCTTATTTTTAGTCAACTTCAACCATTCTATTCCAGAATCTTTTTTATCAACAACCAACGACTTTAAATTCAAAATCATATCTATCACACTATCTTTTATTCAAGGAACTGTAGAATATTCGTGACTAACTCATTTAACTTTAATTCATGTAACTTTTGTTCAAGGTATAGTAGAAAGTAATACTCTTCTTAGTGAATTTCACAAGGTCACCCCATATCCTCTTGGTAAAGGCGATACAGTAAAAAATGAAGTATTATTTTTCTCGTCTTTTTGTGTAATTTTAGGTACTCAGATAATATTATGAATAATATGCATATTTCAAATATGTTAAGAAATATAAAAAAAGAATTACTTTGAATAGAACTCAACAATCTTCTGTATATCTATAACTTGGTCAAAATCATCTTTCTCAGGTAAAGCTTTTACCGTAATCTTAAGAGTCTTCATATCTACATCTATCCACTTACAAGTAGAAACTTTTCATTTATTTTTCTTAGAAAATTCCTCTAACTCTTCTAAAAGGCTTTTATATAAAGGACTTTCTTTTAGTTTATTTCTCAACTCTATAACATCTCATATCTTTAAAGATATAGATGGAATTGAAACCTTAACTCAATTCAAGGTGAAATGTGCATGATTTACAAACTGTCTAGACTGCATTCTAGTTCTTGCAAAACCAGATCTGTAAACAACATTATCCAATCTAAGCTCTAATAACTCAAGCATTTTTTCTCAGGTCGTTTTAGTTCACTTAGACTTCTGAGCCTTTTTAAAATAAGACAAAAACTGCTTTTCACTTAAACAAAACATTCTTTTTGCTAATTGTTTTTTTCTAAGCTGTTGTCAAAAACTACTTGTCTTCCTTGATCTCAGTATTCATCTTTTAGATTTTTCTAAATCGTACTTCTCCGTTCAAAACAGATTAACTCATTCTCTTCTACATAGTTTTTTCTTTGGTCAAGTATAACGCATCTGGGTATGAAACTTAAAATATAAAATTATATCCATCAACAGAGGTCTTTAACCCCTTGGAACTTTTTTTACTAAACTACATTCTTCTAACTTTCTTCTTTCTACAACCATTATGTGGAATTGGAGTAATATCAAAAATTCAGTTTAACTCCAAACCTCAAGAAATAAGACCTCTTACGGCCTGCTCTCTACCTATTCATATTCATTTAATATAAACATCAACAGTTTTCATAGAATGCATAGATTTAACCCTCTGTGTAGCCTGTTCAGATATCATCTGAGCAGCATAAGGAGTAGATTCTCTAGCTCATTTAAATCAAGCACTTCATCAAGTAGCCCAAGATAAGACATTTCATTTTTCATCAGTTATACTAACTATAGTATTATTAAATGATGCTTTTATATGAGCCTGTCCATGCTCTACTATCTTTTTAGTTTTTTTAGATTTTTTTACAACTTTATCTGCCATAATTTTTAATTTTTATAAATAAACTATTTTTTCTTTCATGCTATAGCAACACTCTTTCACTTCCTTGTTTTAGCATTAGTTCTAGTTCTTTGCCCTCTAACTGGAAGCCTTTTTTGATGCCTAATTCATCTATAACACCTTATTTCTTTTAGTCTTTTTATATTACCAACAATAAATCTTCTTAAATCTCACTCTATCATATACTCTTTTAATTCCGCCCTTATCTCATCTAACTCATTTTCAGATAAAGTTTCTATCTTCCTTGTCATCTCAATTCAAACCTTTTCTAAAATACTTCTTGCCGTAAATCTTCCAACTCAATATACATAAGTCAGTGCTATTTCAACATGTTTTCAGTTAGGTAATACTACTCAAGCTATTCTTGCCATCTTTTTTATAATTAATAAATATTAAAATAAAGAAAACTATCCCTGTCTTTGTTTATGCTTAGGATTTTTACAAATGACTCTAAGTCTTGGTTTTCCTTTAAATTTTCTTCTAGTGAATTTACAATCACTACACATTTTTTTTACAGAAGGTCTTACTTTCATAATTTACTATTTAAAATATACTATTTATTTCTAAAAATAATTCTTCATTTAGTTGTATCATAAGGACTCAATTCTACTATAACCTTATCTCACTCAATAAGTTTAATAAAATTATTCCTCATTTTTCAACTTAAATATCATTTAATTACCCCTCACCCAAAATCCTCTGGTAGTTGAACTTCAAAAACCAGACTAGGTAGAGCTTTTATTATAATTCCCTCAACCTCAATTTTTTCTTCCTTTGGCATGTATGTTTAATCCCTATGTTTATAAAATCCACGGTATTCTATGAAAAAAAAAATATATTGCAAACTTTTTTTCTACATTTTTTAATTACACTCAAATTTTCTCAAGAAACTCATCCAAACTTATCACAATAACTCAAAATTCTTCAGCCTTTTTTAGCTTACTTCAAGCCTTCCCTCCAGCCAAAAGAAAATCTGTATTTTTACTCACACTAGAAACAAAACTTCATCAATTCTCTTCTAATATTTTCACCAAATCTCACCTTTTATAATTTTCAAAGCTTCAAGTTATACAAACCTTTTTTTCAAAAAATTCAGATTCAATATCTTTTTTTAACTCTTCATAATATTCTATATTTAAAATTTTTACTAATTCCCTCAAAACTATTTTATTATATTTTGAATTAAAAAACTCTTCTACTGACTTTGCAATCTCAGGTCATATATCTTTTAGTCACACTATTTCATAAGATGTCTTATCGAAATTCAATAAATCATCTTCACATCTAAACAGCCTTGAAAGCTCTAATGCTGTTTTCTTTCAAACCGAACCTATTTGTAAAGCTACCAAAAAATCTCTAATCCTCACATCCTTAGACTTTTCAATAGAATTTATTATATTATCTACAGACCTTTCTTTAAATCATTCAAGCTTCAAAATATCCCCCCTCTTATTTCAAATTAAAAACACATCTTTCAAATCTCTTATTATTCATTTCTCCAAAAATAACTCTATTTGTCTCTTTCATAAACCCTCTATATTAAAAGCCTGTTTTCAAACAGCAAAAATCAGTTTTTCCTTTAGCTTAGCCCTACATAAAATATTATCCCGTAATCAATCATTAGGACAATAATACCTTACCCTTCATTCATCCCTTTTTAATCCAGTACCACAACTAGGACAAATCTCAGGAATAGATATTTTTTTCTCACTTCAAACTCTTCACTCCAAAACAACAGAAATAATTTTAGGAATAACCTCTCAAGCCCTTTTTATAAAAACAGTATCTCAAACTCTAACATCCAAGTTTTTAACCTCATCATAATTATGTAAAGTCGCCCTCTTTACAACAACTCCGCCTATATTTATAGGTTCTAAATTAGCAACAGGAGTAATAGTTCAAGTTCTTCAAATCTGATGATCAACAGAAATTACTTTTGTAGTAAATATTTCTGCAGGAAATTTGTAAGCAATGGCATATCTAGGATGATGCTCAGTATATCAAATTATTTTCCAGAAATCTATATTATTTACCTTTATAACCAAACCATCTATCTCAAAATCTAAAGTCTTTTTTAAATCTCAAAAATTATCTATATTATCAACAACCTCTGATATATTCTCACAAACTTTAAAATAACTAGAAATCTCAAACCCAAATCACTCCAAACTTTTTATCACATCAAAATATCTACTGTCATTACCATTTTTTGAAACAAACAGGGAAGAGTTGATAAAATCCTCAAAATTAGCCAAATCATAGGCAAAGAACTTTAGATTCCTTTTTTTAGTAACCCTATTATCCTTCATTCTAATACTACCAGAAGAAGCATTTCTAGGATTCGAAAATAATTTATCTCAAACTTCTTTAGCCTCCCTATTTAGTTCATTAAAACTAGAAATCGGCATAACAATTTCTCCTCTAACCTCCAAATGTTCCTTATAATCTATAACCTTAGGAATATTATCTATCTGCATAATATTCTCTGTAACATCCTCTCACTCAACTCCATTTCACCTAGTTATAGCCTGAACCAATTTTCAATCTTTATATATAAGCTCTATCCCAACTCAATCAAACTTAAATTCTAAAACATATTCAACCTGACCAAAATCCTCATCCAAAAACCTCTTAACTCTATCATCAAAGTCCTGTAAATCCTCTTCATTATAAGTATTATCCAAACTTATCATAGGTCTACTATGTTTCACCTTCTTAAAACTAGACTCCCTAAAATCAGCTCAAACACTATTTGTAACCAAATCATTTCATAAGTCTAATACAAACTTATTCTCTAATCTTTTTAATTTCTTAAACAAATCATCATACTCCTTATCACTTATAATAGGAGCATTTTTATTATAATATAAATCATTATGATAAACAATAACTTCCTGAAACTTTTTAACTTCCTCTAAAGTAAAATCATTCTCTGATTTCATTAAAAATTGTTTTGATAATTGTAGCATATTAAATATTTAGTTATAATTCTCTCACAAATAATATCCAAAAACAGAATAAAACAAAATAACTTTTTCAACAATTATTTAAAGTTCTAAAGTTTTCATCAATCTTTGTATACAATTTTGAAACAAAAGGACAAAAAACTACCCCGAAAAATAAGCATTATTTAAAGAAAAAAACATAATATTCATATAAAAACATATAAAATATTATATAAATGAAATGACTGTAAATAAACAACAATTCGATCAATTCTATATTTCATAAAATATAAACCAAATAAGTCAATAGATTATAATTGAGTGATACCATAATATAAGATATAATAGTGTTACAAGTTATTTATATGGCTTGTCGCTCTTTAATAAGAATTTTACTTCTCCAGAATGGAACTTATAAAACCTAATAAGATCTCCTAATAAAAAAATTTCAACTTTAAGTTGAACAAAAATAAAAACAAAAAGGTGATAGTTATACTTATTTTTAAAATAGTTTTACTCAAAAGCTGTTTTGAAAATAAGTATAACGCAAAATCACCACTACAATAAAAAAAGTAACTAAATTAAAGTTACATAAAAATAAAAACAAAAAGAGAATGGTGAATTTGCTCTTCAAAAAAATTACCCAAGAGAAGTTTAATTCAGAATAAACTATTGTTCGAAAGAATCCTTAGTTTATTCAAAGAAAAACTAAGGTTAGTTTTTCAAAAAACGATCTTTTCTCCCCTAGACAAAAAATTTAAAAAAAATGTCTAGGAAGTGAGGCTAGACATATAAATAAATTCGAGTCAATATTTACCCAAATATACTCGAATTTTTTTTATGCCTTATTTCCCATAACCATTTACTTTTACAAGCCTACAATTCTCTATTCTCTTAATTCAAGTTATTACCTCTGCTACTCATCAATGAGATACAATTAAAATCCTTTTATCCTTAAATTCTATATTATTTTCAATATTACTCATTTCTTTTCTTACCCTTTCCTTAAAATCAGTTAATTTCTCAACTCATTCAAATACTCGATCTGGAAACTTTTGTAATATTTCTTCAACTATTCTACATCAAAATTCTTCCTTAAATTGCCTCTTATAGTAATTTTTAAATACTCAAGCATACTTTTCTTCTAAATTTTTTATTTTAATTATAGTTCCGAAATATCATGTTTTCTTTGCTATAATTTCAGCTGTATCTAAAGCTCTTTTTAAAGGGGAAGAAATAATAACATCAAAAATAAATCATTTTGATCTTAATTCAGTTCAAATCTCCTTTGCTTGATTAATTCAAGTTTGATTTAGTTCACTATCAATATCTCAAGGATTTATCATTTTATTTAAATTTCTATCAGTCTCTCAATGTCTTATCAAATATATTTCCATAATTAAATAATTAGGTTTAAAATAATACTATTTATAATATTTTCTATTAAAAAACCAAAACTTTAAAAAAAACAAAAAAAACTTACTAAATTCATAGTAAGTTTTCTATTTTTTCATTTTATGGTGGGTGATATAGGATTCGAACCTATGACCCCCTGCTTGTAAGGCAGATGCTCTCGCCAACTGAGCTAATCACCCATAATGGTACACGAGACAGGGCTCGAACCTGTGACCTTCGCCTTAGAAGGGCGCTGCTCTTCCAACTGAGCTACTCGTGCTAAAAGAGTGTCACAACAACAAAAAAGATTTATACCAACAGCATAAATTCTGATATCAAATATAATTTTTAAATATTAAAACTATATTCACACCATAATTTAATATCAAAGTCTTGGCGGCTACCTACTCTCACACATCTACGAGATGCACTACCATCGGCACAAGTTGGCTTAACTTCTGTGTTCGGCACGGGAACAGGTGTACCCCAACCGTTATAACCACCAAGACCCTAACATTAAATCATATTTTTTTAAAGAACATGCTTAATATAATCTTCCAATAATCTGAACACTCAAAGTTAGTTAATTAACAAGAAAAGATTTTAACAAATAAATAATCGTTAAAACAGTATTAAAATTCGTTCGTCCTATTAGTACTTCTCAGCTAAATGTATCACTACACTTACACTTGAAGCCTATCAACCTCGTAGTCTCCGAGGGGACTTATTGCTCAAGGCAGAGGAATCTAATCTTAAAGTAGGCTTCCCACTTAGATGCTTTCAGTGGTTATCCCTTCCGAACTTAGCTACTCGGCAATGCCATTAGACATGACAACCGATACACCAGAGGTTCGTCCACTCCGGTCCTCTCGTACTAGGAGCAGATCTTTTCAAATTCCTATTCGCCTACAGCAGATAGGGGCCAAACTGTCTCACGACGTTCTGAACCCAGCTCGCGTACCGCTTTAAATGGCGAACAGCCATACCCTTGGGAGCTTCTCCACCCCCAGGATGCGACGAGCCGACATCGAGGTGCCAAACCGCGTCGTCGATGTGAACTCTTGGACGCGATCAGCCTGTTATCCCTAGGGTAACTTTTATCCGTTGAGCGACACCATTTCCACACATAGGTGCCGGATCACTTTCGCCCACTTTCGTGTCTGATCGACTTGTAGGTCTCTCAGTCAGGCCAACTTATGCGAATACACTATCTCATCGATTTCCATCCGATGATAGTTGACCATTGCGCGCCTCCGTTACTCTTTAGGAGGCAACCGCCCCAGTTAAACTACCCACCAAGCACTGTCCTCGAATCCTCGAGTTAGAATTACATTTTAAGAAGAGTGGTATCTCAAAGATGACTCCATAAGGATTAGCATCCCTACTTCACAGTCTCCCACCTATTCTGCACATCTTAAAACATAACCCAATACCAAGCTATAGTAAAGCTCCATAGGGTCTTTCCGTCTTGCTGCAGGTAATCGGCATTTTTACCGATATTGCAATTTCACCGAGTCCATGCTTGAGACAGTACTCAGACCGTTATGCCATTCGTGCGGGTCAGAACTTACCTGACAAGGAATTTCGCTACCTTAGGACCGTTATAGTTACGGCCGCCGTTCACCAGGGCTTAGGTTCAGTGCTTGCACACATCCCCGTAACCTTCTGGCACTGGGCAGGCATCACCCCCTATACATCCTCTTACGAGTTTGCAGAGAGCTGTGTTTTTGGTAAACAGTCGCCTGAGTTCTTTCGCTGCGGCCTAGAATGTAAAATACTTTCTAGGCAGGTCTTATCCCGAAGTTACGACCGCTGTTTTGCCGAGTTCCTTAAGCATGGTTATCTCGTCCACCTTAGTGTTCTCCACTAGCCCACGAGTGTGCGATTACGGTACGGTTATTTATAACTTAGCTCATAGAGGCTTTTCTCGATACCAGAATATAGTAGGACCCATATTTCAACTTTCCGAAGAAAGCAAAGCAATTTAACTAGACTCACCCTTAAAGAATTGCGGATTTGCCTACAATTCAAGATTCGTTTTCGTAATTCAATTCATTAGAGAATGTCCTATATCCCGATATGTCCCCCCTTAGAAAATTATAAATAGTTCAGGAATATTAACCTGATATCCATCAGCTTCTCCTTTCGGGTACACCTTAGGACCGACTAACCCTACAACGACTGACGTTGTGTAGGAAACCTTGGGCATTCGGTGTGAAGAGTTTTCATCTTCATTACGTTACTCATACCAACATTTTCACTTCTGATATCTCCAGCAAAGGTCACCCTTCACCTTCATCAACATACAGAACGCTCCGCTACCAATTTATAAATAAATATAAAGTCTACATCTTCGGTTGATAACTTAGCCCCGTTGAATTTTCAGCGCAAAGTCGCTTGACCAGTGAGCTATTACGCACTCTTTAAAGGAATGGCTGCTTCTAAGCCAACCTCCTGGTTGTCACAGCAACCTCACATCTTTTTCCACTTAGTTATCAATTAGGGACCTTAGATAGTAGTCTGGGCTGTTTCCCTCTTGACAATGGCACTTATCTGTCACTGTCTGACTCCCGGCATAAATTATATGGTATTTGAAGTTTATCAGGGTTTGCTAAGCCGTGAGGCCCGCTAGCCCTATCAGAGCTCTACCCCCACATAACAATAAACCGAGGCTAGCCCTAAAGCTATTTCGCGGAGAACCAGCTATCTCTGAGTTCGATTAGCTTTTCACTCCTTCCCACAAGTCATCCAAAGGACTTGCAGCTCCTAATGGTTCGGCCCTCCACGATGTTTTACCATCGCTTCAGCCTGCTCATGGGAAGCTCACTCAGTTTCGGGTCTAATATATATGACTAATCGCCCTATTAAGGCTCGCTTTCACTACGGCTTCAACTTTAACTGTCTTAACCTTGCCATATACATTAACTCGTTGGTCCGTTCTACAAAAAGTACATGGTCACCCGTAGGCTCCCACTCTTTAAAGGCATAAAGTTTCAGGTTCTATTTCACTCCCCTCCCGGGGTTCTTTTCACCTTTCCCTCACGGTACTAGTACACTATCGATCTCAAGTAATATTTAGCCTTGGAGGGTGGTCCCCCCAGATTCAAACCAGGTTTCACGTGCCTGATCCTACTCAGGAAATAACAAATACAATATAAAATACCTTCAAATACAGGACTTTTACCTTCTATGGTTAAGGTTCCCACCTTATTCTTCTAAATATAATATATTATATCGGGTTTATTAGCCTCCCCCAACATTATTCCTACAACCCCATAAAACCAAAAGCTAACTATACGGTTTTTATGGTTTGGGCTATTCCCGTTTCGCTCGTCACTACTAAGGGAATCTCGTTTGATTTATTTTCCAATGCTACTTAGATATTTCAGTTCACATTGTGTCCTCCTGCATTAGCAGGCAATACAAAATACTTGTATTAGGTTCCCCCATTCGGAAATCTTGAAGTAATAACGTTTCTTGTCAACTTCTCCAAGCTTATCGCAGACTAGTACGTCCTTCATCGGATACTTGAGTCAAGGCATCCACTTTATGCCATAATTAAATTTTAATACCGATAAAACTATTAATTATTTTATCAATTCAAATTAACTAACTTTGACTATTCAGATTATTTTAAAGAACAAAATAAACAAAACATTAGAAAAAAGTAACCTAAAATTCTTCAGGAAAATTATAAGGAGATAGTCCATCCGCAGGTTCTCCTACGGATACCTTGTTACGACTTTAGCCCAGTCAGTAGTCCTACCATGGGCCCCCATATTACTAGGGGAACTTCCGATATTACTACCTTCCATGCCATGACGGGCGGTGAGTACAAGACCCAGGAACACATTCACCGTGACATATCTGATTCACGATTACTAGCAATTCCAACTTCATGGAGTCGAGTTTCAGACTCCAATCCGGACTGAGATTTGTTTTTAAGATTAGCTCCATGTTACCATATTGCGACTCTTTGTGCAAACCATTGTATCATGTTTGTGGCCCCAGACGTAAAAGCCATGCTGATTTGACATCATCCACACCTTCCTCCTCGTTAACCAAGGCAGTCTCGTTAGACATAATAACTAACGACATGGGTTGCGCTCGTTAACGGACTTAACCGAACACCTCAAGGCACGAGCTGACGACAACCATGCAGCACCTGTCACTAGGTTCTAATAAAAGCACTCTCCTATTTCTAGAAGATTCCTAGGATGTCAAGTCTGGGTAAGGTTCCCCGTTTATTGTCGAATTAAACAACATGATCCACTGCTTGTGTGGGTCCCCGTCTATTCCTTTGAGTTTTAATCTTGCGACCGTACTCCTCAGGTGGGTAATTTAACGCGTTAGCTACAGCACTGGAGCAACCTCCAACACTTAATTACCATCGTTTAGGGCGTGGACTACAAGGGTATCTAATCCTTTTCGCTACCCACGCTTTCGTCTCTCAGCGTCAATCGAGTTCCAGTAAGCTGCCTTCGCTTTTGGTGTTCTTCTAAGTATCTACGGATTGCACCCCTACACTTAGAATTCCGCTCACCTCTCCCTGATTCTAGACAAGCAGTTTCAAACACAAACTTGGGGTTGAGCCCCAGTCTTTAATATTTGACTTACTTGTCAGCCTACAGACGCTTTACACCCAGTGATTCCGGGTAATGCTCGGGACTTACGTATTACCGCGGCTGCTGGCACGTAATTAGCCGTCCCTTATTCCTGAGGTACTCTCATTATGCTCCCTCAGAAAAGAAGTTTACAATCGTTAGACATTCATCCTTCACGCGGTGTCGCTCCATCAGGCTTTCGCCCATTGTGGAAGATTCCTCACTGCTGCCTCCCGTAGGAGTATGGACCGTGTCTCAGTTCCATTGTGACTGGTCATCCTCTCAGACCAGTTATCCGTCATAGCCTTGGTAAGCTTTTACCTTACCAACAAGCTGATAGAATGCAGGTTCCTCTCTAAGCGATAAATCTTTACTCCGAAGAGACTATCCGGTATTAATCCACTTTTCAGTGGGCTATCCCTGACTTAGAGGCAGATACCAACATGTTACTCACCCGTTCGCCGCTATCCATTATTAGCAAGCTAATAACTTCCCGCTCGACTTGCATGTGTTAGGCGCACCGCTAGCATTCACCCTGAGCTAGGATCAAACTCTTTTAAACTTGAAAAAATTTTTATTAAGTTTTCCTAGAAATTTAGGGTTCCTTTTTTTCTAATGTTCTGTTTATTTTAAAGAGCTTTTCTTCTGTGCTTCTTATTTAAAGCTGGTACATTCTATTAATTTAACCTCCATTGTCAAAAGTTTTTTTAACTTTCTTTAGAAGATGTATTATTATGTCTATTTAAAGGGTTTTTATTAGTTTTTTTTTTCTTAAAGTTTTCAATTCCTAAGAAGTATTATCTAATATATAATTTATAACTCTGGATTTTAGATATAATTATTTTCAATTTTTAATTAATTGAATTAATATATAAGTAAATAAAAGTTATAAGATTATTATGGTGGGTCTGGTTGGAATTGAACCAACGGCCAATTGGTTATGAGCCAACTGCTCTAACCCCTGAGCTACAGACCCTAAAAGAGATTAAAGAATTCCAAGAAAACTAAATGGCGGAAGGAGAGGGATTCGAACCCTCGGAATCCAGTGAAGGATTCACTCCCTTAGCAGGGGAGCCCGTTCAGCCACTCTGGCATCCTTCCTTGTTTATTTTATTGTAATCATCTTATTTCACTATCGTTTAATTTCGATGTAACCTTCCTTCCGATTCACTATTGCTTATCGCAAAAGAAACTTAATGGCGGAGAGATAGGGATTCGAACCCTAGGAGCACAAAAGCACTCAACGGTTTTCAAGACCGTCGCCTTCGACCACTCAGCCATCTCTCCATATAATTTAAAGAACATTGTAAAAATTGGCTCCCCCGACTGGATTCGAACCAGTGACCAAATGATTAACAGTCATCTACTCTACCACTGAGCTACGGAGGAATATATATTTTTTTATTTCAATTAGCGAAAGGAATTTTATAATTTTTTCCTCTAAAGTCAAATTTTAAATTAAGTTTTTTTCCCCCTGTTGACTCTTTCCCTTATGTAAGGGAAAGAATTTTTTCAAGTTAGGGGTTATTAAAGTTTAAACTATCTACTTTTCTTATGTTTTTTTCTTTCAGTTTCTGTTAAATATTTTTTTCTTAATCTAATAGACTCAGGAGTCACTTCTACATACTCATCTCCACTGATGTAATCTATAGCTTCTTCCAGTGTCATTATCTTAGGTGGAGTCAACTTCAAAGCTTCATCAGTACCTGATGCTCTTACATTTGTTAGTTTTTTATTTTTAGTAGAGTTAACTGTCAAATCTTGATCTTTTGAAGATTCTCAAATAATCATTCATTCATATATCTCTGTAGCTGGTTTCACAAATATCGTCCCCCTATCTTGAAGATTGAAAAGTGAGTATGCCATAGTTTTTCCATTTTCCATAGATATCATAGATCATACTTGTCTTTTTTCTATAGCTCCTTTATGTGGAACATATTCTTCAAATGAGCTAGATAGCAGTCATTCTCATTTAGTCAATGTAGTAAATTCTGATTTAAATCATAGTAGTCATCTAGTAGGTACTAAAAATTCTAGATTTGTTAATCCATTTTCTTCTATCATATTTGTCATCTCTCATTTTCTTTTTCAAAGAGCAGCTATTACTCATCCAGAGAATTCAGAAGGAACCGAAATTCATACTCTCTCTATAGGTTCTAACTTTTTACCATTTTCTTCATGCAATATAACAACTGGCGATCAAACCTGTAGTTCAAATCATTCCCTTCTCATTGTTTCTATCAAAACTGATAAATGTAATTCTCATCTACCAGAAACTATATAATTTTCTCATGAATCAAAATCTATTTTTAGTCATACATTTGTTTCAAGTTCTTTTTCTAGTCTATCTCTTATTTGCCTAGATGTTACAAATTTTCATTCTCTTCAAGCAAATGGAGAGTTATTTACCAAAAAGTCCATTTTCAAAGTTGGTTCATCTATAGTTATAGGTGGCATAGGTTTTACATCTGGATTTTGAGCAACAGTTTCTCAAACGAATATATCAGAGATTCAAGCTATTGTTATTATATCTCAAGCTACAGCTTCTTTTACTTTTACTTTTTCTAGTCATTCATTTGTTAGAATTTCTGTTATTTTAGCTTTTCTTTGTTTTCAGTCATTACTTGTAATTACTACATCTTGTCCTACTTTTATTTTTCATTCATATACCCTACCTATTCATAATCTCCCCAAGAAGTTATCATAACCTAGATTTGCTATTTGCATTTTCAAAGGTGCATCAGGTAAATTTGAAGCTTCTGGAACTTTTTCCATAATCATATCAAGTAATGGTGTCATATCCACTAAATCATCTCACATTTCTTTTATAGCTTTACCTTCTCTTGCTATAGTATAGCAAACAGGGAAATCAAGTTGTTCATCGGTTGCTCATAGTTTATCAAATAAATCAAACAACTGGTCTATTACCCAGTCTGGTCTAGAACTTGGTTTGTCTATTTTATTTATAACAACCATAGGTCTTAGTCATAGTTCTAGTGATTTCTTTAGTACAAATTTAGTTTGTGGCATTGGTCCTTCGTATGCATCTACTACTAATACTACTGAATCTATTGTTCTCAATACTCTCTCCACCTCACTTCAAAAATCAGCATGTCATGGAGTGTCTACTATATTTATTTTATTTCACTTATACCTTATACTTGTATTTTTACTATATATGGTTATTCATCTTTCTTGCTCCTGTGCATTACTATCCATAGCTCTTTCCTCTATTCAAATTCTTTCATCAAAGTCGTCACTTATCTTTAGTAGTTGGTCTACTAGTGTTGTTTTTCCGTGGTCTACATGGGCAATGATAGCAATATTTCTAAAACTCATATATTTATTGTAAATTATTAAAAGTAGAGGGATTATATAAATAAAAACAAGAAAGTAAAGTTTTTATCAAAAAATATTTGACTTTTTTTATTTTTTATGGATTATAGTGAATATTATTTTTTAAAATATTTTAATTATGAGTGAAAGTTCAGAAATAGAACATAGTGGTTGTTTCTTTTACAATATAGACCAAAATAAATTTGTAAACCTACCAAGTAAACTTCAAGATATGATTGAAAGTTTATGAAGAGAACCAGAAAAATCAATAATAACAGGAAAAACTATAAAAATTGATTGATTAAAATTTGAAGCAAATATACGTACCATCAGAATGAAAGAGTACGATAATAATAAAATAATTAAACAAAGAGGTTGATACATTCAAAACACTAATACTGATTTTACAGATAAAATATTAGAATCACTAGACTACTCAATGAGAAGCTATAGAAATAAGGTGAAAAAGATAATACATGATTAAAATAAATCAAAACAGAATGTCCAATGGAAGAAGGAGCAACTGAAACATTTAAAAGGATATGAATGAAAATCCAGAATATACATAGAAACAGATGAAAAATTATTGATTAAAAGCATTTGAAAAAGATAAAATAATTCAAACAGAATGCTTTGGATAAAAGACTATTATTATAGATTATTCCCAAAATGGAGAATTAAGAAATCATGCTTTGAGAAATATGATTTGAGAAATTTAAAAGATTCATACACTTTTAGTGATTTCTAATTCAGAAAAAAATATAAATACTAAATATACTAGGAGGATTAAACGGATTATTACAAAAATAAGTGAAGCAAAATTAGAATTTGAAGGTTTTTTATTTTATTATCTAGAGAGAAGACTTGATTTAAAAAAAGAAGAAAGTGATAATGGATTTTCTGAGTATGGAAAATTCCTTATAAAAGCAGGTGAGCAAAAAGATAGAATATCAAGCTTGTTTGAAAAACAAATTGGTGAGTTAATTGATATCGCTAAGAATCATCAAAGTTCTGAATCATAAAAAACCAAAAAGCCTTGAACAAGTTCAAGGCTTTTTTCATAAACAATTTTTAACTCTCATAATTATCAACAGTATTCAAAAGCTCATTTGTATACTTAAAAATATCATCCAAAGAAGAAATCTCCACTTTGTTCTCTTTTTTATTCTCATCAATCAATCATAAAAAATCCTTTGACTGACTATTTAACTGCAACCTCAAAAGAGGCTTCCTCATTATTATTATTCAATAGTAAAATAACTCTCTGCATCCCTATAAAAAATTCTAGTAGAATCTCAATTTTGATCAAAATAATCTTCACTATAAAGAAACCATTTATTTCCTCATCAGTTGTAATAATTTTACTCTCTTCTTCTAATATTTCATCTTGCTCTAATTCCTCCTTTGTTTCTTTTGTTTGATTTATAGCCTCCATCAATCTATCACTAACTATATCATTAAATGTCTGCTCAATAGTTTTTTTCACAATCTCTGTAAATAAAAGTACAACCTTTTCTGTCGCATTACCCTTATAAACTTTACCAACAAAAAATTTTACAAACTCTGATGATGGAGACATTAACTCTTTATTTAAAACTGATTTTATAGAATTTGAATACTTCAAGTTTTCAGCAGTACCCAAAATAGTCTCTACATCAAAACCACTTTTCTGAAATTTCGCTAATTCCTTAATTTGTTGATCCTTTATATTTGTAATATCAAAACTAAAAAACGGTTTTTCATCCATCTTATTTTGAGAATCCAAATCTGAATAAAAATTATATTGTATACCATTTGTAAGTAAGGCAAACCTAGCCTTTGTTAGATGAAAATATTTATGAACTTGAGTATAATGTTTATCTAAATTTTCAAGATGATTCTTGCACTCAATTATTAAAATAGGTTGTTCGTCTTTAAGTATCGCATAATCTACCTTTTCCACATTCTTAGCCCCATAATCAGTTATGAATTCAGGAACAACCTCAATTGGATTAAAGAATCATATCATAAAGCTCTTTATTACCATTATAGGCACTTTTGATTTAAAATCTGTTCCCTAAATTCATAATTTCATAATTGCTTAATTTTAAACTAAATTCAATTATATCATTGAAGTAAAAACATAAAGATATTATAAATTCTACCTCAAATGTCAAAAAAATCCTCCCAAAAAAATCTCTTGCAAATTCCCCACCACTCCATACAATAATCTCAAATATTTCAAAAACAAACCACCCATGAAAACCAAACTACCAAAAATCCCATCACAAAGACAAAAAGAACTAAACCAAATACTGGACATTATAAAACAAGAAGCACAAAAAAGAAAAATAGAACTAGACAAAATCATACTATTCTGAAGCTATGCAAGAGGCGACTTTGTAGAAATAGATATCAGAGATAGAGAAATATTTATGAGCGACTTTGACATACTAGTAATCACAAAACACGACCTCTGAGAAGAAGCAGGACAACTAGAAATCCTAATAATAGACACAGCAAAAAAAATACACTCCATAGAACCACCACTAACCATCATAATAGAAAGCCTAGAACATGTAACACACATGCTACAAATGTGAAGATATTTCTATGCAGACATAAAATCAGAATGAATCCTACTACACGACAAAACCTGAATAGAACTACCAGAACAAAAGAAACTCACAAAACAAGAAAAACTAAAAATGAAAAAAGAAGACTATGAAATATGGTTTCCAAAATGAAATGAATCCCTTGAAATGTACAATTCTGCTTACGAAAAATGATTTTTAAACGAATCTGCATTTCAACTCAACCAAGCAACAGAAAGATTTATGGCAGCCTACCTACTAGTAAAAACACTATACAAATGAAAAACTCACGACCTACTCCAAATGCTTACAAGAATACAAACACTAGACAAAAACTTTGACAACTGGTTTAATCTAAAAGACAAAGAAGAAGTTAGACTATTCCTGCTACTAAGAGAAGCCTATGTACGAGCAAGATACGACAAAACCTACAAAATAACCAAAGAAGAACTAGAATTTTTGAGAAAAAAAGTAGAAATTTTGAGAAACATAGTTGAAAAGTTATGTAAAAAAGAATTAAGTGAGAAATAGAAAAAATAGTACCAAAAGAGAAAACACAGCACAAAAAAAGCATTGAAATAAATTTCAATGCTTTTTTTATTTACCCTATGTTAATTACCCCTCATAATTAGGATCAAACCTCTTTACAAAAGGAATCAAAGCCATAGTTCTTGACATTTTAATAGCCTTAGCTAACTTCTTTTGATTCTTTAAAGACACCCCAGAATAATATCTAGGAACAATCTTACCAAACTTAGTTAAATAATTTTTTAATAATTCAACATTCTTATAATCAATGTTCTGCCCCTCTAAAGGACACTTAGTATCTTTTGCCATAATATAATATACTTAAAAATAAATTTTGGATTATAAAACCAAGACTCTAAAAATCTTGATAACTTATTACTATACCAATCTCCCCCCCCCTCCTTAAACTAAAAAGAGGCAGGAAGTGGTTTTAAAACTTATCATCATCTAAAACATCATCAGTAACTGACTCATCAGCAAAATCAGATCTCTTATTTAAGAAAATAAGATTAGAAACAACAACCTCAGTCTTATAAAACTTCTCCCCATCCTCTTTTTCTATAACTCTAGTCTTTAATCTACCCTCAGCATAAACCAATTTTCCCTTTAATAAAAACTTTTCAGCCCTCTCAGCTAAACCACCCCAAGAAATACAATTGTGAAATTCTGCTTCTGACTTATTCTCTCCATCAGCAGTCTTAAAGTATCTATTAGTAGCTATTGTAAAAAGTGCTAACTTCTTACCATTCTCAGTTTCCTTTATTATAGGATCTTTGGTTACATTACCTATAAGTATAACCTTATTAACTGTTCTCATATCGTCAAAAATTAAAAAATTAAAAAATTAAGAACCTTTTTTAACAAACATATATCTCCATAAATTTTGGTTTAAATTAAAAACGCCATTTATCTTCTCTATAGACTCACCTTTTAACTCCAAATCTAGCAAAACATAAAATCATCTATCAGATCCATTTATTTTATATGCTAATTTTCTATCTCCCCAAATGTCCTCTTTCACTATCTTCGCAGACTCACCAGTCAAAACACCCCTAATAGTATCCAAAGCCGATTTATTTTCCTCTTCAGACAAAGAAGGGTCAATTATCAGCATTAATTCATAATTAGTCATAATTCCTTTGGATTATATCTTTACACATCTAGTGCAAAGAAGGATATAAAATAAAAAACTTTTAGAAAAAAGCCACACAGTATTCTATAAAATAATCGCATATTGTCAAAAAGAATTGCTAAAAAAAGAAAAATTATTAGTTTTATATATATTTATCTAACTAAATAAAAACAATGAAAGAACTAAACCTAAAAGACATACTAGAAAATTCTCAAGAACTAAAAAAGAAAAAAGTATGATATGTAGCAATAATATGAAGACCAAATGCCTGAAAATCGACATTCGTTAATACACTAATCTGAGAAAAAATATCCATAGTAACAAATGTGCCGCAAACAACCAGAAATAAAATCCTAGCCATATATAATGATGAAGACAGTCAAATAATATTTTTTGACACCCCATGAATACACAAAAGCACAAAATCCTTCAACGAAGAAATAAACGAACAAGCAATAAAATCACTCAACGATGCACAACTTATACTATACTTCATAGACTCCTCAAGAAAATCCTGAGAAGAAGAAAGATACATAGAATCATTAATAAAAAAAATCAGCATCCCAATTTTCAAAGTACAAACAAAAATCGACCTAAAACCACAAATAGAAATAAAAAATGATAAAAACAACTTTCCAATATCATCAGAAACCAAACAATGATTTGATAACCTAATAATAAACATAAAAAAAAACCTAGAAACAGGAATAACTTTTTTTGAAGAAGACTTTTACACCAAACAAAATATATTTTTCAGAATAAGTGAAATAATAAGAGAAAAGGTATTCTCTAACACAAAAGAAGAACTACCCCACAGCATATTTGTAAATGTAGATGAAGTAGACGACCAAGAAAAAATATTAAAAATAGTAGCATACATCTACACAGAAAGTAGTAGTCAAAAATATATAATCATATGAAAATCCTGAAAACTAATACAAAAAATATGAACAGAAGCAAGAAAAGAACTAGAAGAAATATTCTGAAAAAAAGTATTCCTAGCACTCAGGGCAAAAACAAAAGAAAAATGGAGAAACGACAAAAAATTTGTAAAAAATCTATTTAATAGAAATTAAGGTCCCCAATTTTAAAAAACTTGAATATAAAAAAAAATCATTAAAATAAAAGTTTAGCAATATTACCTAAACTATTTTTATGTCAAAATACCTAGAAGTACGATGAGCAAAAACACATAACCTGAAAAACATAGATGTAAAAATACCAAAAAATAAAATGGTAATAATAACAGGATTATCATGATCATGAAAATCCAGCCTAGCATTCAATACAATATACAATGTCTGACAACAAAAATACCTAGAAAGCCTAAGCTCATATGCCAGAATGTTTATCGGATGATTAAAAGAAGAAGCAAAAGTAGACGAAATAAAATGACTATCACCAACAATCTCAATAGACCAAAAAACCACAAACAGAAACCCCAGATCAACAGTCTGAACCATAACAGAAATCTATGACTACTACAAACTCCTATATCTAAACATAGGAGAAAGAAAATGTGTAAACTGTAAAACAATAGTAAAAAAAGACTCCCTAAAAGACATAATACAAGACATAAACAAACTAGAACAAAACACAAAATTTATAATAAAATCAGTCTACTACAAACAAGAAAAATGACTCACCCCAGAAAAAATAAAAAAAGAAATACTAGACCTAGGATTTATAAGATTCACATTATGAAATAACCTATACACAGTAAACGATGATTTCAAACTAAACGAAGAAAAAAAATACGATATACACATAGTCATAGACAGACTAATATCAAAAGACTATTCATCAGAAGAAAATACCGACCTAAAAAGACTAAAAGACAGCCTAGAACTAGCATTTAAAATCTGAAACTGACAAATAGAAATAGAAACAATATCAGAAACACCACATAAAAAAAACTACTCAAATGTATTCATATGCTCAAAATGTTGAACCATACCAGAAGAACTAAGTATATCAAGTTTCTCTTTTAACTCCCATGCCTGAGCATGTCAAGAATGCCACTGACTATGAGTAAAAATGGTATTCCTAGAAGAAAAAGTAGTAAATGAAGAACTAACAATAGAAGAATGAGCTATAATCGTACCATGATTTTGATGAAGCTACTTCTCAAACCTAATGAAAACCATATCAAAAAAATACAAAATAAGACTAGATGTCCCCTACAAAGACCTAACAAAAAAAGAAAAAGACATAATTATGAATGGAACAGGTGATGAAATATACAAAGTAAACTTCCTAAGCGAAAAATGAACAAGCAACACCTATAACTCAAAATTTGAATGAGTAATAAACACACTCACAAGAAGATTTTTCACATCATGAACATGAACAAGAGAAAACAAATGACACTACGACAAATTCATAACAAACATAGAATGCCCAAACTGTAACTGAATGAGACTAAAAAAGCAGTCACTAAGTGTCTACTTTAAAAACCTAAACATCTGACAACTATCAAACCTAAGTGTATCAAAAGCAAAAACATTCTTTGACAACCTAGAGCTATCAGAAAACCAAAAAAAGATAACAGAAAACATATTTAAAAATATAAAAGAAAGACTAGAATTTCTAATATGAGTCTGACTATGATACATAACACTAGCCCGTAAAGCAAACACCCTATCAGGATGAGAATCACAAAGAATTAGACTAGCCACACAAATATGAGTAAAACTAGAATGAATAATATATGTGCTAGACGAACCATCAATATGACTCCACCCAAGAGACAACAATATGCTAATAGACAACCTAAGAAAACTAAAAGACATATGAAACACACTAATCATAGTAGAACACGATGAAGACATAATGAGAAAAAGCGACTACATAATAGACATATGACCATGAGCATGAATACACGGTTGAGAAGTAGTAGCAGAATGAACAGTAGAAGAAATAATCCAAAACCCTAAATCCATAACCTGACCCTATTTAAGCAAAGAAAAACAAGTAATCATAAAAAAAGAAAAAAGAAAAATAGACAAATACTTAGAAATAATATGAGCAAAACAAAACAACCTAAAAAATATAGACGTAAAAATACCAGTATGAAACCTAACAGTAGTATCATGAGTATCATGAAGCTGAAAATCTAGTTTAATAAATCAAATATTATCAAAATACCTACTAAACAAACTAAACAGAGCAAAAAAGCAAGTATGAAAAGTAGACAAAATACTATGAGTAGAAAACTTTGACAAAGCACTCGTAATAGACCAATCCCCAATATGAAAAACTCCAAGAAGTAACCCCGCAACATACACCTGAGTATTTACAAACATAAGAGAAATATTTACAGAAAGCTATGATGCCAAACTTAGATGATACTCACCATGAAGATTCAGCTTCAATACAAAAGACTGAAGATGTGGAGCCTGTGAATGAGAATGAACAAAAAAAATAGAAATGCACTTCCTACCACCAGTATACACAAAATGTGAAGAATGTGATGGAAAAAGATTCAACAGAGAAACACTAGAAATAAAATATAAATGAAAAAATATATCAGACATATTAAACCTAACAGTAGAAGAGGCCAAAGACTTTTTCCAAAACCATCCAAAAGTCAATAAAATACTAAAAGTACTAACAAAAGTCTGACTATGATACATAAAACTATGACAATCAAGCACCACACTATCATGATGAGAAGCCCAAAGAGTAAAACTAGCCACAGAACTATCAAAAAGAAACACCTCAAAAACAGTCTACATACTTGATGAGCCAACAACTTGACTACACTTCCAAGATGTAGACAAACTACTAAAAGTCCTACACTCACTAGTAGATAAATGAAACACAGTAATAATCATAGAACACAATATGAATGTTATATTAAATGCTGACTACATAATAGACATATGACCAGAAGGATGAGATGAATGATGAGAATTAGTAGCCTACGGAAATATTGACAACATAAAAGAATGTAAAATAAGCTACACAGGAAAAGCCATAAAGCAATATTTAGAAAACTAAAATTACTAAAAATCTCATTCCTGCGAAAGCAGGAATTTATAAAAGTAATAAATAGAAAAAAATAATTAAATGAGATATTAGCAATCTTTTATACCAAGAATTATACTAAGCCTATTTATATTTTTTGATTTTTTCAGCTTGTCAACAGAGGGTTTTAACCCTTTGCAATAAGCAAATAATATATTTTAAATTACAATTTTCTAAGAAGGCTTAGTATAGTTATAAAAAAAATTGCTCAGCAAATATATTATTATTTTTCTAATTTTGAAACCTTCACTAATTAATTACTTACTTACCTCTCATACTTCCCCTTCAACTCATCCATCCCTATTTCAAAAACAACAGGTCTACCATGAGGACAAGTAGAAGAATAATCAAGAGCAGAATCATTTAGAAGCTTATTCATTTCAAACAAATTTAGCTTATTTCAAAACTTTATGGCACTTCTACAAGCAGTATAAGCGAATATCTTATTCTTAACCTCTTCAAGTGTTTTAGATTTATTATTTCACTCTTCTCATATATCTTCTAATATTCATAAAAATATCTTTTTAATATTCTCTTTTTTTATAAAATCAGGAACTCCATTTAGTATTACTATTTTACTAGACATTATTTCAAAATCAAATCACATAGATTCAAATACTTCCTTAGAATCTTCTAGTATAGATATCTCTTTGGGAAGCAAATTAAAACTATCAGAAAACAATAATTTTTGTATTTTCGCTTCATAATCTTTTTTTATTAATTTTTCATAAATCACTCTCTCAGCTAAAGCATGTTGATCCAAAACCTTTAACCCCTCTTTAGTCTCAACCAATATATAACTATAATAAATCTGTCACACTATTTTTCAAATAGCAGTATGATGCAAATCACCTGAATTAAAGCTTTCAACTTTATTATAGCTAGAATGATTTTCTCTTATAAAATCTCATTTTCAAGAATCAAAATTCTTTGAACAATCTAATAGATTTTTAGAAAAATCCACAGCCTGTTTTATCTGTCACTGTGCAGGATTTGTTTTTATATCCTTATATGGAGAATATGCCTTAAACTTTGTACCAGAACCAGTATAATAGTTAGGAGCTGACTCTTTATGTATTCACTCATGTGCTTTTTCTTTTCAAGAAGAAAAAGAAGCTTCCCCTTCTCCTCTCAAAGGAGAGGGATTAGCGGTAAGGGAATTACTAACCAAACTCTCACTATTCAACTTCCCCTCAACAGCCTTATAAACTCACCTAAATATACCACTCTCATTAGCAAACCTAATCTCAAGCTTTCTAGGATGAACATTTACATCAACCTGTGTTGGATCAAGCTTAATATTTATAACAAATCAAGGAAAAGCCTTAGGTGGAATAAACCTATTATAAGCATTCATAATTGCTCTAAAGATAATAGGAGAATTAACCAACCTACTATTTACAAAAATCGTCTGCCTTCTTTTATTTGAATAATTAACCTTCGGATTAGTTACATATCACTCTATATCAAGACCCAAAAAAGAAAAATCAATTTTTATTAAATTATCCAAAAACTCCTCTCAATAAATATTATAAATCCTAGTTTCTATTTTCTCCCCACTATTATATTTAAATACCTTTTTAGCATCAGAAATAAACTCAAATCAAATATTTGGATGACAAAGACTTATATTATTTAAAAAATCCAATATATGATTATATTCTGTTTTAGGCTTTTTTAGATAATTAAGTCTTGCAGGAGTATTAAAAAATAAATTTTTAACTATAATTTTAGTTCACTTATTAGCCTGAGCCTCGGTTGTATCTCAAATTTCATTATTTTTCATTTTTACAGACCATCAGACTTGTGACTCTTCAATCTTTGAAATAATTTCAAAATTAGAGACAGAAGAGATAGAAGCCAAAGCTTCTCATCTAAATCAAAATGTCATTACATTATATAAATCTTCTAGATTTTTTATTTTAGAAGTAGAATACTTTTCTAATGATAAAGCTAATTCTTCTTTCTTTATTCCCCCTCAATCATCAACAACTATAACTTCATCTATTCATCAATTCTTTATTTCTACTTTTATATTTTTACTACCAGCATCTATACTATTCTCAACAAGCTCCTTAACTATAGAAACAGGTCTCTCAACAACTTCTCAGGCAGCTATTTGATTTGCTAGTGACTTATCAAGTTTTATTATTTTAGACATCTTTAAAACAATTTATAAACTAATTTTTTAGATTAACTCTTAGTTTATGAAAAAAAACTTAAAAGTAAATTTTTAAAGAAAACTTGTAAACTAAAAAACAAATAAAAAAAAGCACCAGAATTTTCTGGAACTTTTCAATAAAATTAATTTTTATAAATCAGAGAAATCATCAGGAAGATCATCTAAAGTTTTAGTACTAGTTGAAGAAGTTCATGACTCCCCAAAAATACTATCCGAAATATCTCATATCTTCTCAAAAATCTTCTTAGGCTCAAAATAAGGATCAACATTTAATCCTAAAAGCCTACCAATTATAGGAAAAACAAATATAGTCAAAACAGTAACAACTAATCATATAACAGAATACCTTATAGTATTTATTGCAGGTTTTATTTTATCATCTTTACCTCAAGAAAGTATAAGTAATAAAGCTCACCATAACATAAATACAACTGATAACAATCCTGCAACCAAGACAAAAAGAGATATTACCAATAAGACAAAATCTCAAAACTCCATAGTATCCTCTAAAAGAGGACCTTGTGCTGCATTTGCTATTTCAAAGAACATAATGAAAAAAATTAGTTATTTACCTTTATGTTTATCTTTTTACCTTCCTTAAGACCCAACAATCTAACTATAGATCTTATTGAGTTTATAGTATTTCCTTTTTTTCAAATAACTATTCACATATCATCAGCATGTACAGTCAATGTCAAAAGAATACCCAACTCATCCTCTGTTCTATCTATTTCTATAGAATCCTTATTAGTGACAATATTCTCTATTATAAATTTCAAAAAATCTACTTCTCACATATTATAATAATTTTAAATTAAAATACAAACAAAATATCCTTCAAAAAATTAGAAGGATAATCATTAATTAAATAGATATATTATTAACTGTAATAAGCTTCTCTACTCTAGGAGAAAACTTAACTCAATTAGAAACATATTTTTTTATTACTTCTAAATCCTTTAATTTAAATTCCTTGCTTATAGGATTATAAAACCCTAAAACCTTAGAATATCAATGCTTTGCAGCTCTCGCATGCTCCGTCAAAACTACCCTAAAAAACGGCATATTTCTTTTTCAAACTCTAGCTAATCTTATTTTTAACATAAATCCTTATTAATTATAATTTAGTTATACTATTTTAGGCTTCTATTCTTCACGAAAAGAATGGTGCCCAGGGCGAGAATCGAACTCGCACTCCCGAAGGAACAGGATTTTAAGTCCTGCGTGTCTACCAATTCCACCACCTGGGCAAATCGGCATTCAAGTTAGTCTAATAGAAAAACTTAAAGACCAAATATTATTATAATTGTTTTCTAAACAACGAAAAGAAATCTCTCTTTAAATATCTACACTGTTTTAACTATAGTATTCATTTCTTTTTTAAAGTTCTTATACCTTTAGCAGAAACTCTTATTCTATAAACTAAACCTGTTTCTTTATCTACTATATTTTTATAAAACAAATTTGGATAAAACTTTCTTTTAGTAGCCCTCATAGACTTACTCCTATTGTTTCAAGTAGATGTACTTTTTCATGTAACTTGACAAACTCTAGCCATTTTTCTATTTATTTTAAAATTTAAACTTTTATTTCAACTCAAACCCCAGATGATATATTTATATCTTGTAACAACTCTAAAGTTTTAGAATTAGGTTCTAGTATATCTAATAACCTCTTATGCCTTCTAATCTCAAACTGTTCTCTTGCATCTTTATTTACAAAAGTGGCTCTATTTACAGTAATTTTTTCTATCTTAGTTGGCAAAGGAATAGGTCAAACAACAATAGCTCAAGAATCTTTTGCTATTAATACTATCTTTTTAACAGCTTCATCAAGCAATTTACTATCAAAAGATTTTACCATTATCCTTATCTTTTGTACACTTTTTTTTACACTCATGTAAATATGTTTAGTATTTAAAAATATATCTTAATTACTTAGTACATTGCATAAATATGTAATGTACTAAATCTATCAAATTATATTTATGCTATAACCTTAGCAACAACTCATGAACCAACTGTTCTTCCTCATTCTCTTATTGCAAATCTAAGTCACTCATTCATAGCTATAGGTTGTTGTAAAGATACTGTCATTTGTACATTATCTCATGGCATAACCATCTCAACATCAGCAGGTAATTCAACATCACCAGTTACATCGGTTGTTCTAAAGTAGAATTGTGGTTTATATCATTTAAAGAAAGGAGTATGTCTTCCTCATTCATCTTTAGTAAGTATATATACCTCAGCTTCAAATTTAGTATGTGGAGTTATACTTCATGGTTTAGCTAAAACTTGTCATCTTTCTATTTGCTCTCTTTCTATTCACCTTAGAAGTAAACCAGCATTATCTCATGCTTGTCATTCCTCTAATTGTTTGTGGAACATCTCAACTCAAGTAACTGTTGTAGTTATAGTATCTTTTATACCAACTATTTCAACTGTTTGACCTATTTTAATCATACCTGTTTCTATTTTACCTGTAGCAACTGTACCTCTACCTTTGATTGAGAATACATCTTCAACTGGCATTAAGAAATCTTTATCAGTTGGTCTATCAGGAACTGGTACAAACTCTTCTATTGATTTAAATAATTCAACAATAGTTTTTGCTCCGTATTCTTTATCCATATCAGTAGGATTTTCTAATGCAACAAGACCAGATCATCTTATAATTGGTGTATCATCACCTGGAAACTCATATTTAGTTAATAAATCTCTAATCTCCATTTCTACTAACTCTAACATTTCTTCATCATCAACCATATCACATTTGTTTAAGTAAACAACTATGTATGGTACTCATACTTGTCTAGACAGTAATATATGCTCTCTAGTTTGAGCCATAGGACCATCTGTAGCAGCTACTATAAGAATAGCAGCATCCATTTGTGCAGCACCAGTAATCATGTTTTTAACATAATCAGCATGTCAAGGACAATCAACATGAGCATAATGTCTATTATCTGTTTCATACTCAACATGAGAAGTGTTAATTGTAATACCTCTTGCTCTTTCTTCAGGAGCATTATCAATTGAAGCGAAATCTCTAACATCATCTCAGTTCATTGCTCATAATACAGCAGATATACCTGCGGTAGTTGTAGTTTTACCATGGTCAACATGACCAATAGTACCTATATTCATGTGTGCTTTAGATCTATCGTAAGCCATAGGAAAAAATATAAAAATATAAAATATAAAAAAGTATAAATACTTTAACTATTTAAAAATAAAAATCAAATTATTATTATCTTAGTCTAGTTTTCTTAACTTTTTTTTCAATCAATTTTAATGCCCTTCTCAATTTTTTATGAGCATGTCATGTAAGTCTAGCCATATTAAATTTTATTAGTATTTATTGAGTATTTTTTAAATTTAGACAAAACTAAATTCATAGCATTCGTTAACCATTTTGTTTCTCACTCAAATTTAATTCTTTTTTCTAATTTTTTGTAGTGATTCACAGCTTTAGCAACTTTACTTCAGCTTTTAGGTCATTTTTTATTTACAGCATAATTTACTCTTCTAGGTCTTTTATTAGCTGGCATTTTTAGAAAAAGTTTTAAAAATTAAAATAAAAATGTTAAAATAACATTTAAAAAATGGTGGAGCCTAGGAGAGTCGAACTCCTGACCTCCTGCGTGCAAAGCAGGCGCTCTAGCCAACTGAGCTAAGGCCCCAAACATATTATTACCTTTTAGAAAATGGCGGGGACAACGAGACTCGAACTCGCGACCTCCTGCGTGACAGGCAGGCGCTCTAACCAAAACTGAGCTATGCCCCCATACAAAACATAATTAAAAACAGCTTTATGTGTCTCTTAAAAAGCTAGGGAATTATATAAAAAAAAGTTTGCAATGCAAACTTTTTTATGTTTTTTTATTAAAATACTTTTAATGTAGCTTAAAATAAGGAAATTAACACCTAATAAACAAAAAATATTTTGAAAAATTAAGTAAAAATAATTAAAAATCATTTATTTTCCTCCTAATAAGTTTTTTAAAAAATCCTGTCACTTATTTCAAAAGTACTAAAAACTAATTTTAGTAAAAATACTATTTCTAACACAAAAATTTACGATTTAAGATACTTTATTTTTTACCTCGTCTAAAAATAGCTAAAACTTGATTTATTCATAAAAATCTATATATTTATATTATAGATTATTTTTATATATTTAAAAAGTTTTTTATGACAAACCAAGATTACTGAGCAGATAATATACAAGTCCTAGAATGATTAGAACCTGTAAGAAAAAGACCATGAATGTACATCGGATCTACAGACGAGAGATGACTACATCACCTAGTTTGGGAAATAGTTGATAACTCTATAGACGAATCTATAGCAGGATATTGTGACACAATAACTATAAACCTACTAAAAGATGGAAGTTGTATGGTAGAAGATAATGGTAGATGAATACCTACATGAATACACTCAAAAACTTGAAAATCAGCACTAGAAACTACACTAACAGTTCTTCATGCATGATGAAAATTTGGCGGATGATGATATAAAGTATCAGGATGATTACATTGAGTTTGATCTTCTGTAGTAAATGCCCTATCTACCAAAATGGAAGCATGGGTACACAGAGAATGAAAAGAGTTTTATCAAGCTTACGAAAAATGAAAACCAATTGAAGATGTAAAACCAATATGAAAAAGTGGAAAAACAGGAACAATCATAAAATTCTGGCCAGATGAAAGTATATTTAAAATAAGTACAACATTTGACTATAAAACTATACTTAGCAGACTTAGACAACAAGCATATCTTACAAAATGAGTTCAAATAAATATAATAGACGAAAGAAGTGATCAAAAATATAGATTCTATTTTGAATGATGAATAAGATCATATGTAGACTTTCTAAATAAAAATGAAAGCACTATCTGAAGAACATTCTATACAGAAAAAGAAAAAAATGAAATACTAGTTGAAATTTCCCTACAATACAATAAAGAATACTCAAATAATATAATCTGTTTTGTTAACAATATACACACACCAGAGTGATGAACTCATCTAACAGGTTTCAGAACAGCATTAACAAGAACCATAAATAAATATGCTAGAGATAAACAAATACTAAAAGAAAAAGATCAAAATTTAACAAATGACGATGTTATAGAAGGACTAACTTGTGTAATATCAATAAAAGTAATAGACCCTCAATTTGAATGACAGACAAAAGCCAAACTATGAACATCAGAAGCGAGATGAGCAGTAGACTGAGTATTCAGTGAAAAATTTATGGAATTTTTAGAAGAAAACCCAAGATCAGCAAAAGCTATATGCGAAAAAGTATTCTTAGCAGCAAAAGCAAGACTAGCAGCTAGAGCGGCTAGAGATACAGTTATTAGAAAATGAGCATTAGAGTGAATGACTCTACCTTGAAAATTAGCAGACTGTTCTAGTAAAGATCCTAGAGTTTCAGAACTATATATAGTCGAAGGAGATTCAGCATGAGGTTCAGCTAAACAAGGTAGAGATAGAGAAACTCAAGCTATACTACCACTAAGAGGAAAAATATTAAATACAGAACAAGCTAGAATAGATAAAATATTTGCCAACACAGAAATTAAAAACCTAATAATAGCACTATGAACATCTATATGAGAAACATTTAACATAGACAAACTTAGATATCACAGAATAGTAATAATGACAGATGCAGATGTAGATGGTTCACATATAAGAACTCTACTTTTAACTTTCTTTTTTAGATATTTCAAAGATATAATAAAATGATGATACTTATACATAGCACAACCGCCTCTATATAAACTTACAAAATGAAAAAAATCTTGGTATGTATACACCGATGAAGAAAAACTTGAAATACAAAGAAGAGAAGAAATTATTTGAGACAACATACAAAGATATAAAGGTCTTTGAGAAATGAATCCAGATCAATTATGGGAAACCACTATGGATCATGACAAAAGAAAGATGTTCAAAGTAACCATAGAAGATGCAGAAAAAGCAGATGAAATATTCAAAATACTTATGGGAGACGAGGTTTATCCTAGAAGAAAATTTATACAAGCCAGAGCAAAAACAGTTAAAAACTTGGATATATAATTTTTTCTAATCCCTAAAAGTAAAATCTTTAGAAAAAACAAAAGAGTAGATAAATAAAATTATCTACTCTTTTGTTTTAAGAATAATACTAACTTTCATCTTCTTGTTGCCTAAAACTATGTCTATCTCTATATTTATCAGCTATATTAAGAATAGTTCTAACCTTCTCTAAAGGCTCTGGAACAAAAGACATCTCCAAATCGTCAGTACTTCAAGCAGTAACTATTCTAAGGCCCCCATATCAAAGTAGATTTGGTAATAATCATGATGTAGTAGATTTTACCTCTTGTATTTGTCATAAATTACACTCTGTTTTTGATCTATTCAAAAAAGATTTTTGTTCTACAAAAATTACTCTATTATCTGTTATGATAAAAATATCAAGCTCATGATTAAGCCACTCGATATATAGCCATATTAAAAAAAACATCCAAAATACAATCATTATTAGAGATATCCAAAGCTGAAATCAAAATACACCAAACATTAAAACATTAAATAAAGTAAATCATAAAAGATATCACTTTAACATGATTAAAATAATCCAATGCCTTCTTATAACAGCAACTAATTTTTCTCAAGGTCTAAGATCTTTTAAATCAATATTATCCTTTCTACTAATATGCATATGAAAATAAAATTAACTAATATTTGGTTTCTTTATATAAAGAGGTTCTATTATATTTTTATTATCAACCCCTACTTCTAATAAAACCTTTTTATAATTTATATCTACAAATATCTCTGATATTCAAGAAATAAAATCTCTTTGTGATAAATCTCCATAAATCTCTTTAATACTACTTTCTTTTAAAAAAAGAATAAAATCTTCATTTTTAACAATATTTATTGTATCATTTTTTGTATATTTTACAAATAAATCTCTTTTAGAGCTAGACTTAACTATTGGATAACTAGAAAACAAGCTAAAAAAATCTATAGCAGTTAGTCTTATATTTTCATTAGCAAAAGCTATAGCATTAACTATTAGAGAGATTATTCTAACTCAAGTAAAACTTCAAGGTCAATTTACCACAACTATATTTTCAAGCTCACCATATTCTAAATTATTATTCTTCAGAAAACCATCTATAAATCAAGTTAACTTGCTACTCTCATTTCATAAAATCTCAAATTCTAGTTTATTAACAATATTTCTATCATCATTAAATAAAATTAACACTCACTTGCTAGATATAGCATTTACAAATAGATTCATAGTAAAAAATAGGTGATTTTTATATAATTTTGTTTCATTATATAAAAAAATATAAAATTGATAAATTTAAATTTTTATATATTCTGTTTTCTAAAAAATTTTCTCAAAAAAGGGCTTTAAAACAATGTTTATTTTATACTAAAAACTATGCAAAAACTAAAACACAACACCAGTTACATAAACACATGAAACTACTTTTCAAAAGGACTAATAATACAAGAAAACCTAAATGAAAAGAAAAACATAATCCTAGTAGTAGAAAAAGAAAACTATATAAACATATTTGAAAGTATATTTTTTCAATTAAAAATAGAAATTTCTCATATAAACACCATTTCAAACTTAGTTAACATAAAATCAAACAAAATATGACTATATATTATACTATCAGACAATCTAGACAAAACAATCTTAAGCGAATACCAAATAACACAATCTAGTATAAAACTGGAAATAAACCAAGAAATAAGTGAAGATACCCTAATAAAAAAACTAAATGAATTCTGATACTCATTTAACGAATACGAAAAAGCCTGAACATATAAAAAAATGTGAGACATAATAACTATCACAGACCCTAGTTCAAGTTTTATTTACAAAATAAGTTTTTGGTGAGACAAAATAGAAGAAATAATAGTAGAAAATAAATACAAAGACATAAAAACAAATCAAGAAAAACTAGAAGAACTAACCATCTGAAGCAGAAATGAAATATTTTTAGAAGATAATAAAGACAGCTTGTTAACAGAGGGCTTTAGCCCTTTGAATAGCTTACCTAAGAAAAAACTAAAGAATCCCCAAATAACACTAATAGACTACTTAAAAGATAGCTTTTTTATACTAGACAATCTAGACTTCTACAAAAACTACGAAAAACACATAAATACACTAACAAACTTCTGTTGCTTTGACATAATCTGAAACAAAAAACTAAAAATACAAGACTTAAAAATAGACGAACCAAATATAAAAGACATAGACTCTCTGAGAGAAGTACTAAGAAATAACGAAACAAACAAAATAATATTCACAAAAAATATAAAACTCATAGAAGACTTTATAAACTACAACAACCTAAAAAAAATAAAACTAAAAGAAGCAACCATTAATACACTAAAAAGCTTCCAAACAAAAAACGAACTGCAAAAAATAAAAGACATAACAATATGCGATGACATCATCTCCAAAATATTTATCAAAAAAAGAGTAAAAAGAAAACTAAGCAAAAACATAGATTTGCTACTAAAAATAAAAGCAGGAGACTATGTAGTACACATAGACCACGGAATATGAATATTTAACTGAATAGTAAAAAAAGAACTCTGAGAAATAAAAAATGAATATGCAGAAATATGCTACAAAGACAACTGAAAACTATTTGTACCAGTAACAGAAAGCTCTAGACTAAGTAAATATGTATGAGTAGAAAACCCAAAGCTAACACCACTAGGATCAAAAGAATGGGAAAAGAAAATTAAAAAAGTATCAGAAGATGTAGAACTTATAGCAGAAGAACTATTAGAAACCTTTGCTGAAAGAAAGAAAAACAAATGATACAAATTTATAAACTACCCTGAAAAACAAAGTAAATTCCAAAACCTATTTCCATACACATACACAGACGATCAAGATAAAATAATAGAAGACATTATAAAAGATATGTCAGAAGAAAAAACCATGGACAGACTACTAGTATGAGATGTAAGCTTCTGAAAAACAGAAATAGCATTCAATGCCATATACAACTGCCTAATCAATAAAAAACAAGCCATACTAATCGCTCCACTAGTCGTACTAGCATATGAGCACTACGAAAAAGCCAGAGAAAGATTTAGATGACTATGACTAAAAATAAAAGTACTAACAAGACTGGAAAGTGCAAAAGATACAAGTACTATAATAAAAGAACTAAGAGAGTGAAAAATAGACTTTATAATATGAACCCACAAACTACTAAGCGAAAGTATAGAATTTAAAGACCTATGACTACTAGTAGTAGACGAAGAGCATAAATTTTGAGTAAAAGATAAAGAAAAAATTAAAAAATATAAAGCTAAAATAGACATATTATCGATGTCAGCAACACCAATCCCAAGAAGTTTAAATATGGCATTAGCTTCGATTAGAGACATATCAATACTTAGAAGTCCTCCACCATGAAGAAAAAGCATAAAAACCTATGTATCAAAATTCTCAGACTCCATGATACAAGAAGCCTGAAAAAAAGAATTTGAAAGATGAGGACAAATATTTTTCATCCACAATAAAGTAAGAGACATAAACATATACAAAAATAAACTACAAGAAATATTCCCAAGCAAAAAAATAATCATAACACACGGACAACTAGAATGAACAGAACTAGAAAAAAGAATAATAGCATTCAAAAATAGAAAATATGACATATTATTATCCACAACAGTAATAGAAAACTGAGTAGACTTCTCAAATGTAAACACCATATTTATAAACAACTGTGAAAATTTCGGTATTTCCCAAATACATCAGCTTAGATGAAGAGTATGAAGATCAGAAAGACAAGCATACTGCCATCTACTATACAAAAAAGAGAATATATGAACAGAGGCAGCCAAAAGAATAAAGACAATAGTTGAATACAGCTACCTATGAGCCTGATTTGAATTAGCCATGAAAGACCTAGAAATAAGAGGTTCATGAGATATCCTATGAGTCAAGCAAAGTGGACATGCCTCAATCGTATGAATAAACCTATTTATAAAAATGCTAGAAGATAAAATAGAGAAAATAAAGAAAACTAAGGATAAAACTCAAGTAGACAATATAGACATAAAAATAGATTTAGGCTTAAATGCCTATTTACCTGATAGTTTTTTCTTAAACGAATCTGACAAACTAAACTTCTACAGAGAAATAGAAAGCCTAAACAAAGAAGAAGATTTAGATAACCTAATAGATGATTTTAAAAAAGTTAATGACTACTTTTCAGAAGAGGTTGAAAATTTATTTGATTTATTAAGACTAAAAATAAGAGCTAGTAAATTTTCTATTTCTTCAATAAAAAAAATATGAATAAACTATCAAATAGACTTCTCAAAAGAAATTTCCCTAGAAAAACTAAAAGAATTTCTAAAACTAGATAGAGAGGTAAACTTTACCATAATAAATGTTCACAAACTAAGAAGTTCAACAAAAAACTTTGCAAATAATAATTTATTCTTACAATACCTCCTACAACTTTTAAATTCAGAGGTAAAAAAGAAGAGCAAAATTAGGTTGAAGAAGAAAATTGTATAAAAATGCAAAGGGTTAAAGCCCTCTGTTGACGAACTGTATGACATCTATATTTTTCAAATTAATTACTTTAAAAACAAAAAATCTCTTAAATATTTATATTTATTTTATTTATTAAAACATTTTTATGAAAAACATAAAAACATTTATGGCAATTGTTGTTTTAGCATTGCTACTAACCAGTTGTGGAAAAAAATCTGATAATAAAGAAAATAAAACTCAAACAGGGAAAACAAAGACAGAAGATTCTATTATAATAGAAAAGAATCTAGATAAAACAAATGAAAATAAAACAGAATTATCATACAAAAATATATTAATTAATAAAGAAAGTTTTGATTCTTATCCTGCCGTATTATTAAAGTTTAGTAATGAAAAAATCATTAAAATTTGAAAAGACTTTACAGAAGAAGGTTTGGAAGAAATAGATTTTGACTTATGGATTGAACCAAGAGATCCAGAAATAACAGGATTATCAAAAAATGTATTTTTAAAAGTTGTTGATGAAAAATTTGATTCAATAGATTTTAATTATATTAACGATTTACAAATTTATGAATCAAAATTAGAAAAAAATGATATAGTAAAATGAACAGTATTTATTATTAACTCAAATGATAACTTATTATTTAAGGTTGAAATAGTTGATTTTGATAAGGTTGAAGAACTTATTGAACTAAAATATCAAAAAATTAATTAATTTATTAAACTATTTTATTTATTAAAACATTTTTTATGAAAAACATAAAAACATTTATGGCAATTGTTGTTTTAGCATTGCTACTAACTAGTTGTGGAGAAAGTTCTGATAATACAGAAACTAAAACTCAGACAGGTGAAACAGAAACACCTGCTACAACAGTAGAGGAAGAAGATAAATCAGATTCTAAAATAGAAGAAGAAAATAAAATACCTACTACAATAATAGAGGAAAATGATAAATCAGATCCTAAGATAGAAGAAGAGAAAGAAACACCTGCTACAACAGTAGAGGAAGATGATAAATCAGATCCTAAGATAGAAGAAGAGAAAGAAACACCTGCTACAACAGTAGAGGAAGATGATGAATCAGATTCTAAAATAGAAGAAGAAAATAAAATACCTACTACAATAATAGAGGAAGAAAAAACTAACTCTGATAATTTAGATATTAACAATACAGAAACTATGAAAAAAACAGAAGTAAAAAAATGAGACCAAGTAGCAGTTAGCTATACAGGAACACTAGATGATTGAGAAATATTTGATGCAACAAGTAGACATGGTTGAGAACCATTAAAATTTGTAGCATGAGCAAAACAAATGATAGCATGATTTGATGCAGGAGTTATTGGTATGAAAGTTTGAGAAAAGAAAACTATAAAAATAGAGCCAAAAGATGCTTACGGAGAATATGATAAAAGCAAAAAACAAATAATAGGTCTAACAGAAAAAGATAAAAAAGCATTTGAGGAAGCTTGAGTAAAATTAGAAAAATGATCAGAATTTCCTACAATGAACTGACCTCTTCCAATTGCAGAAGTAACAGATAATTCAATAACTGTTGATATGAATCATCCACTAGCTTGAAAAAAACTTATATTTGAAGTAGAAATGCTAGAAATAAAATAAAACAACTAAAGAAAAAACACCACACTCTCAAAAAAAGTGTGGTGTTTTTTAAACTATAAATTTAACATTGTAGCCTCTTTCCTTTTGTATTAAAGAAAAGAATTCAAGTATGGATTATAAAATAAGATTTTACTAAAAATTAATCTATTTTAACCTTATTTTCCTCCCCAAAATCAATAAACTTAAAAGAAACTAACAAAAGAAAAAACAATCAAATACCCAAAATTAGATATCCTAATTTATAAGAATAATTCATAGCAAAACCTATTCCCAAAGGAACAAGAAACTGAAAGAATAAAGTAATTTGTCCATTTATAGAAAGAATCGTAGCCTTATAGAACCAGTTTGCACTTTTCGTAAAAAATCTTAAAATAAGGGGATTATATTTTAAGAAAAAAATATGGCTTATACCACAGATTTAACAGACAAGCAGTATGAACTAATAATAAAAGCAGTTCCAAAACTATGAACAGCAGAAATAAGTGTTAGCAAAAAGAAATTTTAAATGGAATAAATTATCAATTGAAAAATTGATGTCAGTGGCGAGATTTGCCAAAAGACTTTCCCAAATGGCAAACAGTTTATTCTCAGTTCAGAAGATGGAAAAATAAGTGAATTTATGATGAATTACTATTGGAATTGGAAAAATTAGAGAGAAAAAATAAGGGAAAAAAAAGAAATTCCTAGCTTACTATTATGAGATTCAATGGCAGTGAAAAATACAGATACAGCAGACATAAAAACAAAATGATATTGCCATTATAAAAGTACAAATTGAATAAAGAGACATTTATTAGTAGATATTTTATGAAATCCATATTTTATAAAATGTACAAAAGCGAGTATTTCTGATGATAGTTGATTAATAGAAATAATAAGAGAGAACAAGGAATACTTTCTAAAACTAGAAGAATGAATTGTGATAACAATATTATTAGACAATTGATACCATAAGGATTATTTAGAAAAAGAAATAAAAAAAATAGATAAAAATATTCTAAACTTTATAAAGATAGAAATTACTCAAAAAATAAGCCCTGATATGAAAGAAAAATCTAAAAAAGAAAATCCTCAAAAGAATTGATTTGTTGTACAACCTAAAAGATGGATTGTAGAAAGAACAAATGCTTGGATTAACCAATGTAGGGTTTTATGGAAAAACTGTGAATGAAAACTTTCTACCTCTGAGGCTAAGATTAGATTATGTTCTATTAGACTTATTATTAGGAGGTTAGCTTAAAATGTGCAAACAGGTTCTATAGTTTTTATCAGAAATATAATTTTTAAGTAAATATCATGTAATAACCTGACTCCTTCACCACTTATAACCAATAGAAATTATAAAAACAGTAGCAATTAAATATGGATTTGAAAAATAAGCAATCAGTATAAGACAAATCGTAAAGAAAAATATTTCGAAAAACAAATGTTGCTTCATAGTAAAATGCTCTTCTATCAAATAAGCATATCTTCAAATAATAAACCAAACCAATCTAGAAAGTCACATAACAAAACCTAAAAAGGCAACGGGATATCAAAGGTCAGTTAGGTATATATCTTTAAATACAGATCATCACATGAAAAAACCTCAAATAGAGCCAGTAAAAATAGCAAAAGGAAGAAATTTTAACTTTTTAGTTTCTTTAAATATTTGTAAAATAGACTTTATTTCAATCCCATCTATATCTTTTTGTTTCTTTGGATTTACTAGTAAAATAGCTATAATGAAACCAATAATATCTAAAAATAAACCAACCTTTATAGGAAATAAAATATCTATTTTAGTCAATAAAGGCAACAATATTATTGGCATAAGCTTAAAATCAGTGGAGTAGTCTAAAATTATCCAAAAATCTTAATAATTCTATAAATCATAAAATCATTATTTTTAAATCACCTAGAATTGGAAAGAAATCTTTGTATTCTAGAATTTAATCATTCTGCATATCAATTTGTTAAACTAGATCTAAAATAGTTTAAAATTCTATCAAAATGATTTTTAATCATCCTTCATGTATTTTGTAATTCAGTAATAAAATCTAAGCTTGTAAGAGAGCTAAACCATTTTTCAAATCTTTTCCTTGCTATCTTCTTACAAGTTGAATAATCATATATATAAAAAGTCTCCTCTATTTTTTTATACATCGCTGTTATTTCTTGAAATCTAGGAACTAGTTCCATACAATCATATCTCATTATTTGTGTTAAATTCCAATTTTTTTCTTCTTTTTATAAATTGATGTCTACATCTTGTTATTAAATCAAGTCAGGTTTCTCCGTTTCAATATCTTTGATGTTTTGGTTGTCTTCGTTCTATTTTAGATAATTCTTGCTCTGTTAAATATTCTTTTTTTATATCTGTTTTTATTCTAGTTATTAAGGCATTCATATCTTCTAATACATTTTTCATAACATGAAATCTATCTATTACTTGAACTGCATTTGGGAAAACCATTTGTATTATTTTTTTCATTGTATTAGCCATATCCATTGATACTTCTTTTACTATTAACTTTTCTTTTTTTGAGCATAACTTATTAGTAAAATTAATTATATCTTGTGCTTTAACTCAAGGGAAAATTCAAACTAGTCATTTAGCTCACAAGTCTGGATTAGAATAAATTGTATAAACATTATCTCATATATTCTTTTCATCTATATTTAACCTAGCTCATAGTTTTTTGGGATTAAAATATCATTTTTCTGATATTTTATTTATTGGTATATTTATATTTCATACCTGTATTCACTTTTTTGTTCTTTTTTAAATTCTTTTTGAAAATATCATGCTAATGTCTTTGTATTTATTCCTGAAATTAAAGAGCATCATTCTATTCAGATTTTTCATGTGTCATTAATTCTTTGCAAAAAAAAAGAAAATCTTCTATCACTTTAGTGCCTTTGTATTCAATATTATCACTTGTAATTATTTTTTTATTTTTAGTATCATACCATTTTCTTTTTTTTATAAATATTCTTCATGCTTTAAATCTTATTGGAATATCCATTAATGCTTTATATTCGTAAAAACCTTTTGATATTATGTCTTTATTATTTTTATATCATTTAGGTTTTATATTTTTTTCTACTAAATATAATCATCTATATCATAAAAAGGGATGGTATTTCTCTAAGTCATCATCTTTATCTATTTTTTCTAGCTCATATTGATTTAAGTCTAGATCTTTGGGTAAATATTCTCATAAAAGTTCTTTTAAGTTTTCTGTTTTCATATCTTTTTTTAAGTGATAAATTTAGATAATTTTAACACTTTTAATTTTTATTTCAAATTACTCCACTGATTTTAAGCTTATACCTGAATTAGGTCTTTTCCATGGGATACCAATATTTTCAACCAAAGGAACCAAGGATACTAAAGATGAACGAAAGTTTAAAAATATTTCCGTTAAAGTTATCTCTTTCTTTACCATAAAATATTTTTAATCAATTAAAAAAACTATTTTCCAGCATCTTCTAACTTCCTCTGCTCATCTACAACAGCACAAGCATCAATTATATCTCCAAGTTTTCACATCATAACATAAAAAATATATTTATGTGCAATCAATACATCCAAAAGATAAACCTATAATTAAATAAATTACACATCCTACAAAAATAGAGCTTCAGAAAAATAAAAATTTAATAAACAATTTTTCTTTTGATTTACTAATCTTTATAGGAAATAATTTAAAAATCTTACATAACTTATTCTCAATTTCTGTTGGCAAAACTTTAACTGCCCTATACAAAACATAACAAGCTCCCCCCATAACAACAAGTAAAAAAGGTAAGATAATATCATAGAAGTTTCCTGAAGATATATCTAATATATTATATGGCTTAATATAATTCCAAAAAATTATATCAGCTAAAATTACCAAAACAAGACCTATAAAAAATATAATCCATGCTTTTTTATACAAATTCCAAAAATCCTTTTTCATCTTTCAAATATTTAAAATAAAAATGCTACTTCCCAGCCTCTTCTAACTTCATCTGCTCATCTGCTAAAGCACAAGCATCAATTATCGGTCAAAGTCTTCACATCATTACATAAGGGATACCAGAAAAATTTTGCCCTATTCTATGATCAGTAATTCTATCTTGAGGATAATTATAAGTCCTTATTTTTTCACTTCTATCTCAAGAACCAACTTGGGACATCCTCTTCTCTCATAACTCCTTAGCCCTCTTCTCTGACTCATAAGTATACAATTTTGATCTAAGAATCTTAAATGCCTTGTCTCTATTTTTATGCTGACTCCTCCCCTCCGAACAAAAAACAGCAATTCAAGTAGCCAAATGCTTTAACTGAACAGCTGAATCAGCCTTATTAGCATGTTGCCCTCAAGGACCTCCAGACCTAGTAAACTTCATCTCTACATCCTCATCTTTTATCTCTATATCAATATCATCTACCTCTGGCATTATAGCAACAGTGATAGCAGAAGTATGAACCCTACCCCTACTTTCTGTCTCTGGAATTCTTTGAACTCTATGAACACCTGATTCATATTTAAATCTATTATAAGCTCATTCTCATTTAACCTCAAACACTATTTCCTTAACTCAACCATTTTCCTGTTCTGTCTTATGAGTTATTTCTACTTTAAATCACTCTTCCTCTGCAAACATTATATAACTTCTTGATAATTCTCAGGCAAATAAAGCTGCCTCCTCTCATCAAGTTCAAGCCCTAACTTCTACCATTATATTTTTATCATCATTTTCATCTTTAGGCAAAAGAGCTACTTTTAGTTTCTCCTCCAATTCAGGAATATTTTCTTCCGCTTCATATATCTCTAATTTTATAAGCTCTCTCATTTCTTCATCTTTTTCCTCTCCTAACATTTTTTTATTTTCAGATAAACTATCATTTACAATTTTATATTCTTTGTAAATAGTAACTGCTTCTTCCATCATTTTCTTTTTCTGAGAAACCTCTCTTACTTTTTTTTGGTCCTTAAAAATATCTGGATCAGAAAGCTTTCTTTCTAACTCACAATATTCTTGAACTAAATTATCTAGATTAAATTTCATATGTATTTTTTAAATTTTAATGTACAATTAATAATTATCCTTTCTACAAATTATACTTCAACTTATTCAAACTTATTTCCTTATCTCAAATTATAACTTTAGGATTAATATCATCATTACCTTCAAAAAAGAAACTATTATCCACATCCTCTTGCTCTAAAATATCCTTAAACTTCTTTTCTAACTTCTTTGTTACTCAAATTTTTTCAAGTACATCATATATTCTTAAAATAGCTTCCTTATTATCAAAATTTGTCATTCTAACTATCTGCTCCAATCTCTTTCAAGTAGCCCTAAAAGTCATATCTCAAATATATTCTAATTCAACATTTCTAGTATCATCAACTGTCTCTTTTAAATCATAAAGCTTAATTTCTTCTTGTTCATCTTCTTGACTATTCAGGTTTTCCTCTTCTAAAACACCATAATTATCAACCAAAAAATCTTTTAATTCATCAACTCATTCTCAAGTAGCTGAAGATATAATAAATACTTTTTTTTCAGAATATTTCTTTTTAAACTCTTTTAAAATAAGGTCTTTCATTTCCTCATCAAGCAAATCAGCTTTTGATAATACAACAACTTCTTCTTTATCTTTTAAATTTTCACCTTCAAAAGATGAACTTTCACCAAATATCTCAAGTTCTTCCCTTATTTTTTCATAATCTTCAAATACCTTATCTAATCTATATAAATCAAGTAAATGTAATAAAACACCTGTTCTCTCTATATGTTTAAGAAACTCTATTCAAAGTCATTTTCAGCTAGAAGCTCAAGGAATAAGTCATGGAACATCCTCTAAAACTAATGATTTTCATTTATGCTCTAAAACTCACAAATTTGGAGTTATAGTTGTAAATGGATAATCTCAAATCTTAGGTTTTACATTTGTAACATTTCAAATAAATGTCGATTTTCAAGAACTAGGTATACCTATAATTCAAACATCAGCTACTAACTTCAATTCAAGTAATAAATCTCTCTCTTCTTCTACATCTCAAAGTTCAGCAAATGCAGGAGCTTGTCTAACAGAAGAACAAAAGTGAGCATTACCATAACCTCATCTTCATCATCTAGCAATAAGATATTTTGTATTATTTTTATCTAAATCTACTATTATATCATTAGTTTCTAAATTTCTAACTATAGTTCCAACAGGAACTTTCAATATCAAATCTGGTGCATTAGCTCAATGACATGTATTTGTTCATCATCTTTCTCAATTTTCTGCTTTTAAAACTTTTTTATGTCTATACTCTGAAAGAGTATTTAAATTCGCCGTAGTTTGCAAAAACACATTTCATCACCTTCAACCATCTCATCACCGAGGTCATCATTTAGGTATATATTTTTCTCTTCTCCACGAAACAATACCATCTCATCATTTCCCTGAAATCACCTTTATTTCTACTTCATCTATAAACATATAATATAATTAATTTTAAATATATTTTATATAAAATCTGATATTATAATATCAGATTTTATATAAATAACAACACTATAATATCAGATTTTATATAAAATCAAAACTAAATTATAAAATAATTCCCCCTTCTTAGCTAATAAAAAGGGGGGAACTAGAAATTATTACTTAAGCTCTAGATTGATATTCCTTCGTTCTTGTATCTATTTTTAGTTTATCTCCTATATTTATAAATAAAGGAACTTGTATAACTAATCCTGTAGACATTGTTGCTGGTTTCTTTCATCCTGTCGCAGTATCTCACTTTTCTCAAGGTGGTGTATCCATAACTTCCAATATAGCAGTTGGTTCTAAGTTTACATTTATAGGATTTCCATTAAATTCTTGAAGTGTAACCTTATCTCAATCATTTAAAAATAACTCTGCTCATCATAAAGCATCTTTAGCGAGAGAAACTTGTTCGTATGTTTCTTGACTCATGAAATAGTAATTCTCTCCATCATTATAAAGATAGTCATAATTCTTTGTAGCAATATCCGCTGGTTCAAATCTATCATTATCAGAAAATGTTTTTGGTATAGTTCATCAAGATACAAGGTTTTTAGCTTTTATATTTATTATACTTCAACCTCTACCCATAACTTTTTGAGCATAACTAACAACTTCAAAAGGAATACCATCCATTAAAAATTTTCTTCCAACCTTTAATTCATTTCAACTGTACATATTTTTTTATTTAATACTAAATTTTTAGAGATCTTCTTAGAGATAAAATTTTTTTTGTCTCTACAGATTGTAGCCCCTTTCCCCTGAGAAGGGGAGAGGATTCAGGAGAGAGGTAAAATTAGAGGAATAGGCAAAAGATTCTTATTTAGCATATTCTATAACTCTCAATTCTCTTATAAGATTAACTTTTACTTCTCAAGGATAACTTAATTTATCCTGTATTTTTTCAGCTATACTTCTTGCCATCTCTCATGCTTCTATATCAGAAACAGTATCAGCATTAACAAAGACCCTAACTTCTCTACCAGCACTAAGAGCATATGCTTTATTTACTCATGAAAAACTCTGAACAAGTGATTCCATTTCTCAAACTCTCTTTAAATATTCCTCTATAGCCTCTCTTCTAGCTCAAGGTCTAACCGAACTAATAGCATCAGCCACTTGTACTATAGCAGCATATATACTTATAGAAAACTGGTCAGAATGATGACTTTCTATAATGTCCACAACCTCTTCCTCTAATCAATACTTTCTTCATAACTTAGCTCAAATCTCTGGATGAGTTCATTCAATATCATGATCCAATGCTTTTCATATATCATGAAGTAATCAACCTTTTTTAACAATATTAGCATCTACTCAAAGCTCTTCTGCTATAGCACTAGCTATCACAGCAACTTCTTTAGAATGTTTTAATATATTTTGACCATAACTGGTTCTAAATCTAAGTTTTCAAACAATAGGAACTATCTCCCTAGGAACTCATGTTACTCAAAGATCTTCTATTATTTTGTTTCATAAATTTATAAGCAAAGTCTCAGCTTCAGCCTCTGTAGCCTTTATGACCTCTTCTATTCTAGCAGGTTGTATTCTTCAATCCTCTATAAGTTTTTCTAAAGATTTTTTAGCTACATACCTTCTATACAAATCAAAAGCTGATATGAAAACCGTATCTGGAGTATCATCTATAATGAGAGAAACACCAGCCTCCTTTTCAAAAGTAGTTATATTTCTTCACTCCTTACCTATAAGTTTCCCCTTAACATCATCACTTGGAATTTCTATAACAGTTGTAGTAACTTCACTAGTCACATCAGAAGCATATTGCTGGATTGATTTAAGAATAATCTCTCTAGCTTCTTCTTTTTTGTGTTCTTCTAATTTTCTTTTATGCTTTTCTATAAGAGCTATAGCATCTTTTTCATATATTTTCTTTATCTGAGATAGATATAACTCTTTTGCTTCTTGCTCAGATAATTTTGATAATTCTTCTAATTTTCAATTAAGTTCTACTTTTTTCCTTTTTAATTCCTCTCTATCTTCTTTTAATTTCTCTTCATATTTAAACATCTCATCCTGTTTCTTGTCTATTTTATCAAGCTTTATATCTATCTTTTCATCTCTTTTTCTAACTCTATCCTCTAGTTCTTCTGCCTTATTAATTATCTCTCTAGATTCTTTTTTTGCTGTATTTAATATATTTACAGACTCTTTTTTAGCTTCCGAAACTATTTTATTTTTATCATCTTCAGCTTTTTTTAATATACTTTCTGATTTTGATAAAGCATTATTACTTTTTCTATTTTCCCAAATGAAAAAGAGAACAACACTTATCGCCATTCAGAAAATCGCTCACATTACGATTGATACGAAATCCATTTTATTTTTATTTAAAGAATTAAACTCTATAAACCCATTTAAAAACAACAAAAATCCCTCCCTTTTAACCTAATTATATATTTTAAAAAACATATTTACGGTCCACAAAATAAACCTTCTGAATATTTTACAATGATTATGATGATTGTTTTATGAAAAACTATAAAAAGTAAAAGATTATTTTTTTTAGTCTTTAAGTCGTTTTCTTTAGAACTAAATATTTAGCTCATAATAGGGTATAGTAAGTACCCTAAAAACTATTCTAATCTTTTTCAGCCAAAAAGCAATAAAAAATATTTTAAACAACTTCTCATATTTTAGGCACATTTTCTTCCTCAACCTTCTTAAAATACATAACCGCAAAAATCAAAACCACAAAATAAAAAATCTCTAAATAACTTGAATATATTCAAAAATCAAACTTCAAAATAGCAAAATCCATATTTCAAAAAATATGAACAATAGTTATATCATACTTTAGAAGTATCCAAGTTATATATCAAATAATCCCTCATAGAAAAGCTGAAAACCAATAAATAAGTATAGACAAAAATCACAAAAACATAGCTATAGGAATAGTCCAAGTTACCAATACATTAGAAATAGGAGCCAAAAAAGAAATTTGTCAAAAATTAAAAATCATAACTGGTAAAGTAAAACTTAACGAAGCCATAGTTAAAACAAGGGCCTCCTTTATAGAAAAAGCCTTGGGTAAAAAGAAAAATATCTTGTTGAAAAAATCCTGAGTATAAATAATTCCCAAAACAGCTAAAAAACTCAAATGAAAAGATACATCATAATTTAAACTCAAAGGTGAAAAAATAACCATAATAACAGCGGTCAATAAAATTATGGACAACGGATTATTTTTCCTACCAGAAATTAATACAATATATCATATAACTCACATAATAGAAGCCCTAACAACAGGAGCGGTATCTCAAACCAAAATAGTAAAAATAACTATTCAAGCTATTATCAAAATAGTTCTAAAAAATACAGGAACAAACTTTAAAGTATATGAAAAAAATATTATCAAAATAGTTATATTAAAACCAGAAACAGCAATAAGATGAGTTAAACCAGAATTATTAAAATCTTTTTTTAACTCTTCAGAAAGCTCCTCTCTAGCCCCCAATAATATTCATCCTAAAAATATAGCCTCTTCTTTAGGATAAATTCGCTTTATCACAGACAAAGTTTCTTTCCTAAATTTATACAACCAAGCAACTAAAGCATTTAAATCTTTATGCTCAGTTACAGACAAAGTAAAAGCATAAACCTTAAAATAAATTTTCTTTGTTAATAAATATTGCTTATATTTAAAACTATCAAAATTCTCAATCTTATAAGGCTTTGACTCAAAATTAACAACATCCCCAAGCTCCAATTTGAAATTCAAAGGAACAGAAACTATTGCATACATATCATTTTCCCTCAAATCATTTCCAGCCAAACTAAAAACCTTCATCTTATACTCTATAGCATCCTCCTTCATCTTGTAAATCTCATCTATTTCTCAGCTTACCTCCTGCTTAACATTATAATATTCATTCAAAACATCAGAATTCTTATTTATTTCTCACAAATTATAAACAGACAAAAAAAATCCAGAAATAAATCCCAGAACTATAAATAGAAAATAAATAAAAAACTTCTTTTTATAAATATAGAAATTTAAAAAAAGCAAAACAATGAAAACAAGAATAAAAAATGATGAATAAAAATCTTGTAACAAATTATTTGAAAATAAACCAAACAAAAAGGATACAATAAAAAAGTTTAGTACAATATTTTTTGAAATCATTTTAATCAATCTTTATTTCCTTATTGATAACCTTATTAGTTGCAACTCAATACAATCAATACACAGCAAAAGCAAATAAAAATATTGAGCAAAACTGAGTTAAATTCAAATTATATCTAACATTTAAAATATCATTTTGTCAACTAAAGAACTCAAACACAAACAATACAACAGAAACTATAAACAATCAAATATATCATATAAGTCCTCTAATATGAACAAGTATAGAAATAGCATATAAAACAGAAAAAGATATAAAAAATATCATAGAATAAACTAAAGGTAAAGGAAAAACCTCAACCTCAAAAGGAACATTTGAAATACGAGTATCATAAAGTATTCATATTGAAAAACTTGTTTCATCTCCATAAACCTGTCATCCAAAAAAAGCACCTATATATCAAATAAACAATACAAATAACAAAGATAAAACAACTCAATCTATATATTTAATAATTTTTACCTTATTCAATTTCAAGGTTATAAAAAATGTGATAAAGAATCAAAATATAGCTCAAAATAATGAAAAATTATAATCACTCATTATAAAAAATTCAAAAGGATTTTTTATAAACTTCATATTATTCCAATCGCTTATTACAAAAAACAATCTTGAAAATATAAATACACTTAGAAAATACCACAATATATTATCTAAGAAAAAATTAAAATCATATCCAAATCTAAAAGACATTCTTTTTAGGAGCCATAAAAAAACAAAAAAACAAATTGTTAATGTTAATCAAAATGTATATATGTGAAATCAATCAAATATTTCAATAAAAGGGTACAAAATCTTATTAATTATACAATTAAATTTTTTTTCAGGGTTTCAGCAAAAGAAACTAAAACTTAATATCACTAAGTTAACCCCTTGTAACATCACACTTTTCATATGAAAAGCAAGGAATTTAATAATAGATTATTTTAAATAATTTCCTTAACTTAATTTTAAACTATTCAAAGTATAACTAATTTTTTTATTTTTCAACTAAAATTGTAATTTTAATATTTCATCTAACCTCCAAATTTGCAAATGCCTTACTCAAAATTATTCTTTATACTAGACTTGTCCGAGTTTAAAAGAGTATAAAGAGATTGGCAATAGAACAAGCAACTTCCATAACTTCATCACAAAACTGAACCTTCTTATTTCTGAAAATTTGTGTATTTATTCCAAATCTCTTAGCTAATCCGATAGCATTTTTAACTTTAATTCTAAAACTAGAGATAGTTTTATTAGAGTCTTTTTGCTCTTCTATAAAATCAGGATTAGGATTCTTTTTGGATTTCCTTGGCTTTTTCTCTGGTATAAGTATCCGCTTTATTGTACCAGAATAATCAGTTACAATTCATAAAAATCATAAATCCACTAATATATTACTTTCTACGAACATAACTAAATTTTTCTTTGTATGAGTTTTTAAAATTATAATTTTGATTTATTATATCTTTTTCTTAAACTAAAATAAGTCTAATGATTGAAATGGACATTTTGGATTTTCAAATATGATGGAGGTTCCAGAGTTTTTTAGACAAAAAATATATGAAGAAAATTTAGAACTATGACCAATTTTATCAGAAATCACAAAAGAAGAAAATGCAAGTAAAAAATTATGAGCTTTTGGACACTAGAGTGATGGAATGTATACGAGAAAAGACCAGTTTGTTTTAGCATTTTTAAGTTCTATTGTACCATTTTATAATAAATATTATAAGTTATGATAAAAAATCTAGAGAATAAACTAAAATTTATAGAACTTTTGGATAAAATGAAAGACATAGAAAGAGCTATAATTCTTAAAAATGGAAGATTTGAAACATATGCGGAACATGTTTTTCATATAGCTATGAAAAAATAACAGATAAATTTTGATTTAGGGATATAGTGAGAAAATATGAAAAGATTTGAGAGGAAAAGGGGGTATTTTATATTTGATAAAATTTTAATAATGAAAATAATATATTCAGATATACAAAAATTTAACACTATTATAGATAATTTTAAAAAAGATTGACTAAATAGTTTGCATCTAGTTTCAGACTTTGACAGGACTTTAACAAAAGCCTTTTCAGCTTGAAAAAAAAGATCAAGCTTGATTTCAGTTTTAAGAAGTGAATGATATCTATGAGAAAAATATAGTAAAAAAGCATATGAACTGTTTGACTACTATAATCCAATAGAAGTAGATCCTAAAATAGATATAGAAACAAAGATTAAAGAAATGAGTACTTGGCGGAATAAGCATTTACAACTTTTGGTAGACACTTGATTAACTAGAAAAGATATAGAAACAGTAATTGATTCTAGAACCATAGAGTTTAGAGAATGAGTATTAAAAACTTTATGATTTTTGAGTAAAAATAATGTTCCTCTTGTTATAATTTCAGCTAATTGACTTGGAGCTGATTCTACAAATATTTATTTTAAAAGACAGTGAGTACTAAGTGATAATGTCCACATAATTTCAAATTCTTTTGTTTGGGATGATAATTGAAAAGCTATTTGATATGATAAAAGAGTTGTCCACACTTTCAATAAATGAGAAGTAATCTTAAAGGAATTTCCAGAGATTTATAAAGATGTTAGAGATAGAAGAAATGTTATTTTACTTTGAGATAGTCTGTGAGATCCAAATATGGCCGATGGCTTTCCTTATGATAATATACTGAAAATCTGATTTCTAAATGATAAAGAAGACGAGCTTTTAAAAGAGTATAAAAAAATTTATGATGTTGTTGTGACTTGAGATGGTGATTTTAGTGTAGTAAATGATGTAATAGAGGAAATTTTGAGTTTTAATAATTCAAGTATTTATGGAAAGGTAGATTTTAGTTCATTGAAAAATGAATTAAAACAAATGTATGAGTTAGATCAAAATATGCGAAAAAATCTTAATAGTAATAAAAGTAATTGGGATAATATAGTTGATATAAAAAATACAAAAAGATTAAAGGAAATAATTAAACAGATTTGAGTTCTTACAATTTCAAAAGTATGAAAAAATGCTTCTATGTATGCATGGTTGCTGGTTCAACATGCTGATCATGATATTAACTTTCAAGAAAATTATTTAGAACTTATGAAATTAGAGCCTAAAAATGAAATTCATCAAGATAATATTGCATATTTAGAAGATAGAGTGGCTGTTGCAAAATGAAAAAAACAGATATATTGAACACAATTTTTTATAGATAAGGATTGAATTTTAAAACCTAATCCTATAAAAGATAGGAAAAATTTAGAAAAAAGAAGAAAAAAAATGTGAATTGGACCTTTCTCAGAGTATGAAAAATTGATGTCTAACAATAATTAAAACTTTTGATAAAAGGCAGAATTACTCAATAAACTACTTTAAATATTAATTTTTTTTTATGATTTCAAAAAAAATGCTAGACACAATATCTCAAATTTCTCAAAATATAGACAATTTTTATAAAGACCTAAATATATCTCATAGAGAATCAATTTTAGCAAGATTAGCAAAACTAAATGAAGAGACTTGAGAACTGAATTCTGATATACTAGATTATTTTTTTAAAAAAGATAAATTTAATGAGGATAATCTAAAATGAGAATTTGCAGATGTTATTATTTGTGCCTTAATTTTAGCTGATAAAATGAAAATGGATATAAATAAGGCAATAGAATATAAATTAAAAATAATAGAATGAAGATGAATAAGATAAACTTTCTACAAAAAGATGTGGACATAACTGAGTTGTCTAATTTCAAAACAATTGCTAAAACTAGATATTATTTTGAAATAAATACTTTAGAAGATGTCTACAAAATAAAAGATATTATAGAATTTTCAGAGAAAGAAAATTTGAAAGTTTTGTTTATCTGATGATGAACAAATATGCTTTTTGCTTTTGATATTTATAATGGAATAATTATAAAAAATAATTTAAGATGATGGAAATATTATGAAGATACAAGTTTACTAGAAGCTTATTCAGCAGAAGTTATTTCAGATATATCAGTATGACTATTAAAAAAATATAGACAAAAACTATGGACAAGATTTGTTTGACTACCTTGAACCGTTTGAGGAGCTGTTTTTGGTAATGCTTGATGTTTTTGACTTGAGACTAGCTCTAATTTTAAAAAAGCAGAGTTGTTAAATTTAGAAACATTTGAAATAGAAACATTTTCAAAAGAAGAAATGAAATTTGATTATAGAAATTCTATTCTAAAACAAAATGCTTGAAAATATTTTCTAATAAGAGCCTTTTTTGATTTATCAGAAAATAAGGAAAAATACTCTAATGATGTAGACAATATACATTTTAGAGCACATAGACAACCAAAATGAAATACTTGTGGTAGCTTCTTTAAAAATCCATCTAAAGAACATCCAGCAGGAATGCTTATAGATAAGGCTTGACTAAAAGGACATAGAGTTTGATGAGCTTTTATTTCGGATATTCATGCTTGTTTTTTGATGAGTGATTGATATATTTCTCATAGAGATTTATTAGATTTAATAGATTTGATTCAGAGTGATGTAAAAACTAAATATGGTTTTGATTTAGAACCAGAAGTTAGAATTATTAAAAATTAAATTGAAATTTTTTATAAAAAAAATATTATCTTGCTATTAAATTTTAATTTTTTAATTCTATGTTTAACATAACATTAAATACATTTAAAGAAATTGTTAGAAATAAGTTTTTATATTTGATAATATTCTTTGCTTTTGTATTTATCATATTTTCTGTATTGTTGGGGAAACTTACTATATGAGATGATAATAAGGTAATAGTTGATTTCTGACTTTCGATGATAGAGATTTTTTGACTTATAGGGGTTTTATTTGTTGGTAGTCAGTTGCTTTTTAAGGAGGTGGAGTGAAAGACCATATTTCTAATACTTAGTAAGCCGATAAAGAGGTATGAGTTTATTTTGTGAAAGTTTTTTGGTTTTTCTATTACTATACTTTTGATAGTATTTCTTCAGGCATTGTTGTTTTTAGGGGTTTTGTATTTTAAAAATATTGAGATAACTTTTTTGATAAATATGGCATTATTGTTTACTTTTTTTAAGTTAGAAATATTGCTTGCTGTGGTTTTCTTTTTGTCTACTTTTATGTCAAATATACTTACAATTCTAGTTTCTTTGATGATTTATATTTTGTCTCATAGTTTTTCTCTTATTTTAGATCTTATCAAGAAAATGAATAATGAGTTGTTAAATTATTCTGTTAAGTTTTTACAGCTTCTTTTTCCTCCTTTAGAGTCATTAAATATAAAAGATGTTATAGGTAGTTTTGATAATTTTGAATTGAGTTATTTTGCTATGAATACTTTTTATTCTCTGGCTTATATTACTATAATACTGTTTTTTACTGTTTTAATATTTGAGAGAAGAAAGTTTGAAAATTAAAATTAATAATCCATCCTAAATTTCTTCTTTTCATACGAAGGGAAGGAGGTTACATTTTTGTTTAAGAATAAAAAAATGAAAAAAAACGAATTAGTAGAAGCTTGATTAAATTTGGGGGTATCAAGAAAAAACATAGAGTTAGTAATTTTGAAAGTAACTGGTTTGAGTAAAAATCAGTTATTTTTGATTGAGGAGATTAATAATAAGTATGAAAATGAAATAAGGGACATTTTCAGAGAGTTGTATATGTGAAAGCAAATAGAATATATAATAGAGAAGGCTGATTTTTATGGTTTAGATTTTTTTGTAGATAATAGAGTTTTGCTTCCTAGAGATGAAACTGAGATTATGGTTAGTAATGTTATAAGTGAGATAGAAAAAAGTGAAAATAGATTGACTTTGATAGATGTTTGAACTTGAAGTTCTTGTATCCCTGTGTCTATTTTTAAAAATATTTCTAGTCGTAAAAAGAAGTTCATAGAAAATGTATTTGCAGTTGATGTATCAAGTGAGGCTTTGGAAGTTGCTGAAATAAATATTCAAAAACATAAATTGGAAAATGGGATAAAATTAGTTAGTTCAGATTTGCTAACAAAGTTTTTAGAATGAACATTAAGTATATGAAACAATAAACTTGTAGTTACTGCAAATTTACCATATATAAAACAGGATGATTTTAAAAATATGGATAAATCGGTTTATATTCATGAGCCTAGTGTAGCTCTGTATTGATGAACTGAAACATGATTTGAGTTGTATGAAAAATTAATAGAACAGTTGTTGATATTGAAAAATATTACTAAAGAAATTATTTTATTCATAGAAATATGATTTGATCAATATGAAATTTCAAAAGATTTTTTAGAAAATAAGCAATTAAAATTTGAATATTTTTATGATAACAATAAAATAAGGAGGATTTTAAAAATAAAAATATAGATTTTGAGCTTAGAGGACTTTAATTTAGATGATTCATCCGAATGATTATGAACTTGAGAGACCAATGAAGTGTCAGAAAAGTTTAAAGAGGGGGTTAAAAAAGCTGCTAAGAAGAGAAAGAAAAATCAAAAGGATGAAAAAAAAGCTAAGAAATATGATTTTTTGTTGGCAAAGTTTTTGGTTAAACTGATACTAAACAAAAAATATGATGATTTACTTAATGCTTTATTTTTGTGTCTAGATAAATGATACTGAACTAATTTCTTGTTATGAATAATTTCTTTGGTTTATATGCCTATAAGTGATGATATAAGAAAAAGTTTAAATAAGGAATATATAGTTTTTAACTATAATGTTTCTAAGGAAAAGTTAGAGTTTGATGATGATGAAATAGGTTATGAAGTAAAGTCTAGAATAAATTCTTGGGTTGAAGATATGGAGTCTGTTTTATTTATAGAATCTTCGGAAGTTTTAACTAAGAGGATAATAAAATTGTTAGATGAGGATTACTCTATAATAGAATTTGTTTGAAGAGTTTTTAAGTTCTTTTTTGAAGAAATAAATATTGATATATCAACTAATAAGTCAGAGAGTTATGCAAAGTTTATAATTTGAGAATTAGAAAAGTCTTTGGAGAAGTTTAGATGTTAAAAATGTAGATTAAAGAATTAAAAAATTTGACAGAAAACCCCTTTTGTATACAATCCTTCAAGCCAATAGGGGTGTACTTATTTATTTAAATACACAAAGGGCTTTAGCTCTTTGTTTATATGTATATACCTTAATTGTCACGAAGGGTTTTCCCTTTAATATGTATGCTATATTTTAAGATGATTTAGTTAAATATAGTTCTATGTATGTTTTTTTAATTTTTAAAAAGAATTTATGAGTGATCTAAAACCTTTAGATAAGGTTAGAAATATCTGAATCATAGCACATATTGATGCAGGTAAAACAACAACAACAGAGAGAATATTGTATTACACTTGAAAAACACATAAGATTTGAGAGACTCATGATGGCGAATCTCAAATGGACTGGATGGAGCAAGAAAAAGAAAGAGGTATCACTATTACTTCAGCAGCTACGACTGCATTCTGGAAAGATTATCAAATAAATATAATTGATACTCCTTGACATGTTGACTTTACTATTGAAGTAGAAAGGTCTCTTAGAGTTCTTGATGGTTGAGTTGCAGTTTTTGACTGATCTCAATGAGTAGAACCACAGAGTGAAACTGTTTGGAAACAATCAGATAAATATAGTGTTCCAAGAATCGCATTTATCAATAAAATGGATAAAATGTGAGCAGATTTTGATATGAGTATTGAATCTATAAAAAAAAGATTAGCTTGAAATAAGGTAGTAGCTATACAATATCCTATTTGAGCTGCTGAAACATTAAGCTGATTGGTAGACTTGATAGAAATGAAAGCATATGAGTTTGAAGGGGATTCTTGAGAAAATATTAAAGAAATTGATATACCTGCTGATTTAAAAGATAAAGTTGAAGCTCTTAGAACTGTTTTAGTTGAGAGAGTAGCTGAGCAAGATGATTCACTTATGGAGAAATTTTTTGAAAATGGTGATTTAAGTATACAAGAAATAAAAAAAGGACTTAGAATTTGAGTATGTAATAATGATTTATATGCTGTAACTTGTGGTTCAGCTCTTCAAAATATTTGAGTTCAAATGGTTATAGATGCAGCAGTTGAGTATTTACCTTCTCCAATAGATGTTAATGAATGAAAATTAATAGTTATGGATGTAGATGATGCTGAAAAAACTGAAGAATTGGAAGTTTCTTCTGATTGACCTCTAGCAGCTTTAGCTTTTAAAATAGTTACAGATCCTTTTGTTTGAAGATTAGCTTTTACTAGAGTATATTCTGGAACTTTGAAATCAGGTTCTTATATCTACAATGCTTCTACTGGAAAAAAAGAGAGGGTTTGAAGACTTTTACAAATGCATGCAAATACTAGAGTTGAAATTACTGAAATTTCAGCTGGTCATATTTGAGCTGTTGTTGGATTAAAAGATACTAAAACATGAGATACTCTTTGTGATATAAATAAAAAGTTTTTAGTAGAGTCTATAGAGTTTCCAGAACCAGTAATTTCTGTTTCTGTTGAGCCGAAAACAAAGGCTGATCAAGAAAAGATGTGAATTGCTTTGGGTAAATTGGCAGAAGAAGACCCATCTTTCAGGGTTAGAAGTGATGAAGAAACTTCACAGACAATTATTTCTGGTATGGGTGAACTTCATCTTGATATACTTGTAGATAGAATGAGAAGAGAGTTCAAAGTTGATTGTAATGTTTGAGCTCCACAGGTTGCTTATAGAGAAACTATAAAAGAATCAGCTGTTGATGTAGAGCATAAATATTCTAAACAAACTTGAGGTAGATGACAATATGGTCATGTTGTGATTACTTTTGAGCCTTATAAACAGGCTGAAGAGGATGATGAGGGAATTAAAAAGGTTAATAAATTTGTAAATAAGATATCTGGTTGAGTTATACCTAAAGAGTATATTCCATGAGTAGATAAGTGATTAAAAGAGGCTTATACTAGAGGTTATGTTGCTGGTTATCCTATGGTTGATATAAAGGCTACTTTGACTTTTGGTTCTTTCCATGATGTTGATTCATCTGAGTTAGCGTTTAAGATAGCCGCTTCTAAGGCATTTAAGGATGCTTGTAAAAAGGCTAAGCCTATTTTACTTGAGCCTATAATGAAAGTTGAGGTAAATACTCCTGAGGAGTATATGGGTGATGTTATTGGTCAAATAAATTCTAAGAGAGGTAAGATTGAGGAGATGTCAGATAGAGGTCAAGCTAAGATTATCAGTTGTTATGTTCCATTGTCTGAGATGTTTGGTTATGCTACTGAGCTTAGATCGGCTTCTCAAGGTAGAGCAAACTATGGTATGGAGTTTGATCATTATAATGAGGTTCCTGCAAGTCTTGCTATTAAGATTAGAGAGGAGAGATGATTTACTTTACCTGATGAGGATTAAATCATTGAGGTAAAAATAATATAAATTAAAAAAAGAGAGGATTCTTTGAATTCTCTCTTTTTTGGTTTATCTTTCTTGATTTAATAATAATTATTTTCAATAAATAATTAATTGGTTTAATAAGACTAAATATATTCTTTTCCTACTTCTCTGTAGGCATCTCTAAAACTTTTTCACTCCTTTACTAACTTATATGCTTTATCTGTAGCATAGAGTTCATCACTACATGCTTTTTCTAGATTTTCTTTTTTGGCTTCTAGATTTTCTATAGCAAGAGACATTATATTTATAGTTTCTTTTGTTAACTTTATAGCTTTTAAGTAAGGTTCTTTTGTCAGTTGAAAGTCTCTGTTGTATCATGAGGGGATATTTTTTATTATTTCTTGGATTTGAAATTGATAACCTAAGAATACTCAGGTATTTCATCTAACTATTTCCATAATGTCCCAATTCTTTTTTTGAGGCATAGCACTAGAACCTGTTTTGAAGTCATCAGGTAAATCAAAAAAATCAAACTCTTTTGTAGTGAAAATTACCAAATCATTTGCCAGTTTTCATAAATCCATCATAACCTCTGATAATGCTTTTAGTACAATGTTTTCAAATTTCCCTCTGCTGTAGGCACAGTATAGAGGATTTTCTTGTGTTTTTTTAAATCATAGATTTTTTGTGCTGTAATTTCTATCTAACATAAAAGTATTTTCTCAATATCATACAACAGATCCTAAGGGATTTTGATTGTTTACTTCTTTTGCTGCTTTTATAAGAATTGAGTTATCTTTCATAGATGATGAAAAGCTATCTAGCCAAAGTCATACAGTAGATGGCATCGCTCTTTGTGTATGTGTGTATCATGCCATCTTTATATTTCAGATTTCTTTTATTTTTTTATCAAAGGTTTTTATCAGTTCTTTTATTAGGGATTCTATATTTTCTAGTTCTTTAATAGTAAATAGTCTTATGGTTACTAGTATTTGATCATTTCTAGATCTTCAGGTATGAATCTTTTTTCATACTTCTCCGTATTGTTTTGTTAAAAATTCTTCTATTGCTGTATGTCAGTCTTCTTGTGTTTTGTCTATAGTAAATTTTTTATTTTCCCAGAGTTGCTGTATTTCATCTAGTCATTTTAATAGTTTATCTAATTCTTCTTGTTTTAGGATTCAAATCTTTTCTAGCATCTGGGCATGTGCTTTTGATCATATTATATCATATGGGATTAACTCCATATCTAGTAGATAATCAACTCATACTGTGTACTGTTCTACTAGTTTATTTACAGAACTAGTGTCTTTTTGCCATATTTTTGTCATAGTCTTTTTTGTTAGAGAAATATTTTTTTAATATATACAAGATGTATAATATTTCAAATAAATTTATAATCAATCTTAATAAATCTAAAACATTTTTTTACTTATTCAATTATTTTTTTCATGTTAATCATGTTCCTTGAGGTAGTCAAAACATTATGTTTAAATTTTGGATTACTGCTCATGCAGATCATTTAGTCATATTATCTAGAACTACTGTTATTTGTATCAAACCATTATGTTTTTTTACATAAATTGAAACCGTTTGAGTACCATTATTTTCGCTCATAGAAATCTTTCCATCATTTGGAAACTTTGAAACTTTTATAAATTCTTCTCTATCATAATACTTTTTAAATACTTTTACAAGTTCATCATCTCAAAGTATTTCTCACTCATCAGTTGTTTGTAAAAAGGCATTTACTTTTAAGCCATTATAAAAATTCTCAATTGTTGGTTGAAGAACTGATTTTGTTCCTGTTTGTTGTTCAATTTCTGGTGTATGTTTGTGTGGTTCTTCTCAGTTAGAGTATTGTAAAGGTGGATAAGGTTCATTTTGTGCTTTTTTTCTCTCATATTCTGCAATTACTTGTTTTCATCATCATGAGTATCAGGTAAGACTTGTAATTCCAACTGTAGTGGTGGTAAGTACAAGACCCGACTCTACTAATGGTCTTATTCATAAAATAGCTGCGGTAGCATGACATCATGGATTAGCAACTAACTCTGCTTTTTGAATATCTTTTTCTCTGTCTTTTAACTCAGGTAATCCATAGACAAATCTAGGATCACATCTAAATTGGGTAGAACAATCTATTATTTTAGCAACATCCCCTTTCATTTCTTGTCTTAATTTAATTATTTTTTCAGAAATAATATCAGGTGTACATAAAACTACTACTTCATTTCCTGTTAGAATATTAAAAATTTGTTTTTCCCAATCATCTTCAGGCATTTGACTAAGTCATGGAATGGATGGAGATAAACGATCTTTTAGTGTAAGCTCCTCTTCAAGCATTTTTTTTAATTGAATTCAAACTGCTCAATTATTTCAAATTACATATATATATCATTTATCTAGTGTACTAATTGTTTTCATATTAAATAATAATTTTAAAAAATAAAAATAACTATGCTTTATATAAATATAAAGGTGCTCAGGTTTCTGAATAAATTCCATCAATCTTTTGGAATCATAACTTTTCAAAAAATCAATTTTTTGAATAAGCAAAAACTATAGGTTCTTTTTTTATTTCTTCTCAAAGTACCTGTCAAATTCATCATCAACTTTTTGAAGCAAATAAGGTTTGTAATAACTTTCATTTTATTACTTTTCAATTTATAGTTTCTTCATGATTTCATAGATGATATCATCACAAAATTGTTCATTCTAGTTCTAGGATTGTATAGTCTGCTGAAATTTCATTTTTTTCAGAATGACTTCTGGTCTTCCATTTTCACATAGATGTTAGTTTTTCATAAATTTGTTCAAATATACTTTTGTCTTTTAGTTTTTTAAAAGTTGCTTTTTGTAGATTCATAAACATAGTTCAACTTCAATCTATTAATTCCATTTCTGTTTTTAGATCTGAAAGACCTGTTACAGTTACTTTTTTTACTCAATTCTTAAGTATAGCAAGAATAGATTCTAGTTTTTTTAACATTCATCATTCTACTTCTATATTCTCATGTTTTTTATTTAAAACTCTTTCTAAATTTTCTTTGCTTAGAAATGTTATTAACTCTGATTTTTTATCTAATAATCATCATGTTCAAGTTAAAAAAATTATTTTGGATATTTGTTCAGAAAAATAATCAGACATCATTTTAACTATATCATCAGCATTTATATTTAATAAATTATCACTTCATTGTTTTTGTCATACAAAAGGGATAATATTAATTTTCTTTGGATCAAATTTTTTATTAAAACTTAAGGGAGCTCAAACTTCTCCTAGTCAGTCTATCTTTTTGACATCAATATCTTCAGGGCTAAAAATATTTATTTCTGATCATTCAAAGGCTGTCAATAATTTATTTAAGATATCTTCATTTGCAGGTAATACTCATTCTTTCAGAATTTCTTTTGTTGTAATATTTTTTCAATCTGATCACTTTTTTCTTTTTTCTCAAGTGTTTTCTTTATATTTTTGGGATATTTGACTTCATCAACCATAAACTAAAATAATTGGTATACCAATTTGTTTTAAGTGTTTCACATACTCTATAAACTCTGAGAAATCATCTTTTTCCAACAATTCTCAACTGATTTTCAAAACCAAATATTTATCTCACTTATAAATATCTAAATATTCACTATCATTATTTTCCATAATTTTTTTAATTAAATTTTAAACATAAAGTCTTTTATTCATAGACTTTGTCTGTGGTATAATTTCATTACTATATCTTTTTATTAAAGTTGTATGAAAATTAAATTTTCAAAGGGCTTTAACCCTTTATTGACAAGCTGTTGCTATTATTTCCATACAATTTTACTTTTAGTTATGTAATTATTTATTTTTATCTAACCATACCATAATTCACTTTTGAACATGTAATCGATTTTCTGCTTCTTGAAATACTACACTTTGATTTAATTCTATAACCCTATCACTTACTTCATATCATCTGTAAGCAGGTAAGCAGTGAAGAAAAATAGCTTTATTATCAGCTTCATTCATTAACTTATTGTCTACAATATATCAGTCAAAATCTTTTATTCTTTTTTCCTTTTCTTCTTCTTGTCACATAGACACCCAAGTATCTGTTGTAACTACAGTTGCTCATTTTACTGCAATCTCTGGATTGTTGTAAATTTTGATTTTGGCTCAACTTATTATAGAGTTGGCATTTGCTATTTTTAGGATATTTTCATCTACTTCATATCATTTGGGAGTAGCAATTCTCAGTTCAAATCATATTTTTGAAGCTAACATTAACCAAGAATGTACCATATTATTTCAGTCTCACACATAAGCTACAATTAAATTACTTTGCTTATTTTGTTCTATTATAGTCATATAGTCAGCCATTAATTGTACAGGATGATATTCATCGGTTAAACCATTGATAATCGGAATAGTAGAATATCTTGCAAATTCTTCTATTCTTTTTTGAGCAAATGTTCTTATCATTACCATGTCTACCATACTAGATAAAACTCTTGAAGTATCTTTTACTGGTTCTCATCTTCAAAGTTGTATATCATTTGAGGATAAAAATAGTCATTGTCATCAAAGCTGATATATTCAGACTTCAAAACTTACCCTTGTTCTAGTTGATGATTTTTCAAAAATCATTCAAAGAGTTTTTTTATCCATATAGTTTTTAAATTCTCAGGATTTAGTTTCTTTTTTTATTTTAAATGCAAGTTCTATCATCTCTAAAAGTTCTTGCTTTGAAAAATCGTTTAGTGTTAAAAAATGTTTCATATTATTTTTTTATGTTATAAGATATTTTTATGTATTATTTTCCATAATTTTTTATTAATAAACTTGTATGGAAATAAAAAACAATTGTAGCCTCTTCCCTTTATGTAAGGGGAAGAATTCAAGTTAGGGTTATTAAAAAAAGCTTCAAGATTTCTCTTGAAGCTTTTTGTCTAAAAATAAACAACTAAATAAATACTTCAAGAAAAATGTCTCAAAGTCTCCTCCTGATTATTAATTCAGATAAGTTTATTAAAAAGTATTTCATACTTATTTCTTTTTTATATTATAAGCCGTTTTCTGTGGTAAATTGTATATTTCTATAAAACCAGCACTTGAGTTTTGGTTAAAGTTAGCATTTTTATCAAATGTTGCAAGACTATGGTCAAATAGTGAGTTATCAGATTTTAGTGAAACTGCTACTATATTTCACTTGTAAAGTTTTATAGTAACTTCTCAAGTTACTTTTTCGTTTTGTTTTGATATAAAAGCATTTATATTTTCCATAACTGGATCAAACCATTTAGCCGCATAAGTTAAATAAGCCCATTTTGTGTCTATAAAAGATTTTAGTTCGTTTTCTTCCCTAGTTGACACTAGTTGTTCAAGATTTTTATGTGCTTTTATAAGTATTGTGGCTGCTGGATTTTCATAAACTCACCTGACTTTTAGTCATACAAACCTGTCTTCTATTAGCTGGAATACTCATACTCCATGTTTTGCTCATGTTTTGTTTAGTTCCATTATTATTTCACTAAGTTTCATCTCTTTAGAATTTAGCTTAATTGGAACTCATTTTTCAAAATGTATTTTTAAGATTTCTGCTGATTCTGCTGATTTTTCTATTGTCTTACACCATTGCAGAATATTTTCTTGTGGTGGTATTAGTTCTGGGTTTTCTATTTCTCAACCTTCTCAGGTATTTCCCCACATATTTTCATCGTAAGAGTATGGTTTGTCTTTTTTCTGTTTTACTGGTATTCAATTTTTTTCTGCATATTCTATTTGTTCATCTCTTCACATAGACCATTCTCTAACTGGTGCTATTGTCTTTAGACTAGGATTTAGGGTTGTTATGTATCATTCAAACCTTACTTGGTCGTTTCATTTTCATGTACATCCGTGTGCTACTACTTCGCAACCATATTCTTCTGCTATTTTTACGGCTATTTCTGATATAATTATTCTTCATAAAGGGGTACTTAGTGCATATCATCATTGGTAATCTGCATTTGCTTGTATTGCTTTTGATAATAGTTTATCGGCAAATTCTTCTTTTGCATCGTATACTATTACTTCTTTTGCTCATAGTTTTATTCATTTTTGTTTTATTGCTTCTAGGTCATCTGCTGTTTGTCAGATATCTATGGTTAGTGCTATGACTTCTGAGTTGTATTCTTCTTGTATCCATTTTAGCATTATTGATGTGTCTAGTCATCCTGAGTATAGTAGAAGACATTTTTTAAATTCTCATTTGTGAGCTTCATGAGATGCTACCTTTTTGTAAATTGTTTTTGTTTCCATATTTTTTAAAATTAAATATAAAATATTGTAGGGGCAATACTTTGTGTTTGCCCTTATGATTAACTAGAAATAAATTAATATTTTAAACAGGTCTGAGTATTTTCAATTTCATTAGGATTATATATTTTTTCATGTTTTAAAGTTGGGAATTTAAAAAGCCTCTTCTAAGTTTCCTTAGAGAGGCTTTATTTTTTTAAATAAATTTTTATGCTCAAGAAAACTATACAGGTAAGATTATTTGTCTTGTGTATTGTCTCCTAGCTTCTGATGTAGATATTTTTTGGTTCATAGTTATAATTTTTTAAAATAACTGATTGCTAGTCTAATATTTTTTTTGATTTTGTCTAATAATTTTTTAAATAGTTGTCTATTTCCCATTTTGAGACTTGTAGTTTATATCATTCTATTTCTGCTTTTTTGGCTCTGATATACTTTTCAAATGTGTGTTTTCATAAAATATTTTTTACGAAATCACTTCTTTCCATTTTAAAGATAGCTTCATTTAGACTTCATGGTAGAGTTTTTACTCTCATTCTTTGGGCTTTTTTATCTGTAAATGCAAATATATTTTCATCTATTGGGTCTGGTGCTTCTATTTTATTTTCTATACCATCTAGACCTGCTGCTAACATAACTGCAAAAGCTAGGTAAGGATTTGCAGAGGCATCTGGACATCTAAGTTCACAGCGAGTTGCCATTTCATTTCATTTTGTAACTCTTGGTACTCTAATTAATGCACTTCTATTTGTTTGTCACCATGCTACATAAACTGGTGCTTCGTATCAGGGTACTAGTCTTTTGTATGAATTTACTATTGGATTTGTTATAGCTGTAATTTCTTGCATATGTTTTAACTGTCATCCTATAAAATACATAGCTTCTTTTGAAAGATTACAGTATTTTCAATCTTTAGCAAAAAATGTATTTTTTCAGTCTTTTCATAGTGATTGATGAACATGCATTCCGCTTCAGTTTACAAAGGCTATTGGTTTTGGCATAAATGTTATATGTAGATTGTTTTTACTTGCCATTGCTCTTAAAGCTGTTTTTACTGTTAATACTTGGTCTGCTTGGCTTATTGCATCGTTGTATTTGAAGTCTATTTCATGTTGTCAAGGTGCAACCTCATGGTGTATAGTTTCAACATCTACTCACATTTCTGATACAACGATACTCATTGCCTGTCTTAAAGTATTAGCTTTATCTGATGAATAGTCAAAGTATCCTGCATCATCGTGAGGTTCTAGTATTGGTTTACCTTTTTCATCAAGTGGGAAAAGAAAGAATTCTAGTTCTGGTCAAACAAAGTAGTTGTCAAATCAGAGTTTTTTTGCTCTTTCTATTTGTTTTTTCAATATGTATCTTGGGTCTCCTTCAAAATGTTCTCAGTTTGGTAGATATATATTACATATAATTCTAGCAACAGATGAGTTTTGAGAGCTTTCCCAAGGAACAATTGCAAAAGTATTTAGGTCTAATCTTAGGTACATATCGCTTTCATAGATTCTTGTGAATCATTCTACTGATGAGCCATCAAACCATACATTATTTTCTATTGCATCTTCTAGTTTTGAGATTGGTATTGTTACACTTTTCACGATTCAGACTATGTCCGAGAACTGTAAATGTACAAATAGTACTTTTTTTTGTTTACAAATGTCTAAAATTTCTTTTTTATCCATAGTATTATAATTATAAAATATAAATTTAGTACAGTTTTATTATATATCTTGTTATAAATTTGCAAGTATTTTTATTTTTTCTTTTGATTTATATGTAATTCTATACAATTTATTGTACGAAGTTACTGTTTTATGTGAGATTCTTGGATATATAAATTTGAAAAATATTAAATTTGAAATAATATATTATATAGATATAATTTATCCTGTTTGATATAAAGGAAAAAAATTCTTTAATCTTAAACTAGATTAATAAACTTATTTAAGAAAACAAAAATATTTTTTAAAATAAAAACTATGAAAGCAGTATTTACGATTTTGTTATTATTAATAATATCTGTTTCTAATGTATTTGCATATACAACAAATTTAGAAGAGGCATGAGAAGAAATAAAACAAATAGAAAAAGGAGAATCTTATAAAAACATTATAGATAATTTTATAAGTAAAAATTCTGATAATAAAGAGTTTTTAATTAAGATAGGATGAAATCTAGAAAAGTTGGGAAATTCTAAATTGGATTTTTCAGAAGATTTTTATGTTGTTATTAATTATATAAAGTTAAATATCAATACAGCCTTAGTTAATATAAATGAGCTAGAAAAGCTTGAAGAAGAAAAAAAAGAGGAAGAAGAACAAGTTGAAGAATCAGAAGAAGAGCAGGTAGTTGATGAAGAAGAGGAGGAAGAGGAAGAATCTGAACAGGAGGAAGAGGAAGAATCTGAACAGGAGGAAGAGGAAGAATATACACAAGAAGAAGTTGAAGAGATTGTGTACCCTTGATTTAGTACAGAGTATGATGATAATGACAAAGTTATTTTGGCAGGAGAAACCTATGAAGTTTATGAAGCTAAAATTGCTTCTATGTATGAACCAGTTAAATTATGAAAAGTAAAATTTTATTTAAATGGTGTTTGACTTGATGAATTTAAAAGTATATTAAATACAGCATATTTTTATGTAGAGTGAAGATTGGTAGATACTTCAATTGTTTCTAATGTTGATATTATAAATTCTTCTAGTGCTTCTATTTCTTTTAGTATTTCAGAAAATATAATAATTCCAGAAGAAAGTACCAAAATTAGACTTGCTATAAAAACTAATAATATTTGATACCAAAAAGTTTGAAAAAGTATAGAAAATATAAGAGTAACTTGAATGAGTTTTAAAGATAGTATATGACAAAATTCATCTCATGAACTTAATAATTTTTCTGTTAGTGATAATTCTGAATATTTTTCTGTTGTTACTTGAGTTTTGAAATTGATTGAAGAGAAAGAGCTTAATAACTGAGAATTTGCAGAGTTTACTTTTTTAGCGGATACTTGAAAAAATTCTAATCCTCAGGGATTTGAGCCTTCTATAAAGATAGATGAAATAGATGTGTCTGTTTCTTGAGAGGTTGGAAGTTATGTTTATGAGATTGCTAATGCTGATGATACATCTGATAGGGTTACTTGAACCTTGGTTTGAAATAAGGTAAAATTTGATTTATCTACAATGTCTATAGCAAATAAAACCTTATCTTCAGGAGGAGAAGAGTCTTTTAGAGTTTATGTTTCTTGAACTTGAATTTTGTCTATAAGTTTACCTAAAGATGGGGTTACTTATGTTATAGAATAAGATTTAAAGAAAAGTCAAAAATTAGAAAATAATAATAAAACGAGGTGTTAGCAATCTTTTATACTAAAAATTATTTGTAAAAAAGTTGCTCAGCGAGTGTATTATTATTTTCTAATTTTTGACTTTTCGTTTTTATTAAAGCTCTATCTCTAATCCTCACCCTTTTCTTTTTTATTCCCCTTAATTATATCAACAACTTTTTCTTTTATTACTTGAGGAATCTGTGAATAAATTGATATAGCTTTTTTGATTTTTATATATATCTCAGCTATTTCTGTTGCTACACTTAAAACTTTTAAAACCCTAAGCATAGCTAGGGTTAAAAGTGTTCAAATAATTGTGGTGAAAAATATAAGAACTATATATAGAACATCTAGAGTTGTTAATTCTACCATAAGATATAATTATAAACTATTAATAGTTCTATTTATATCTAAACTTGTTTCTTTTACAACTTTTAATATATTTTTTTCTCATTGTATGACTTTAAGTACTTTTGCATTTTCAAATACAACCATAGATGGGAGTTTTTTTATTTCATAGTTTTCTAGCTTTAATCATTTTATACTTGATTTTGCTAATTTTATTTTTATATTTTGGGAAAAAGATTTTGTTAGTAAGATTGGTAATCTGTAAACTGCATTTTTAAAAAAATCAGTTTTTTCATCTCAAAATATTACTATACATCTTTTTACAAATAGTTTTTCTTCTCAAGTTTCTTGATCCATAAAATTAATATTTCAGGATTTCTTTATAAATACATCCAATTCTTCTTTTGAAGATATTGTAAAACCTGAAGATATTAAACTCTTAGCAGCCTTATTTATAAGGTTTTCTTTGAACTCTTTAAATCCCATTTTTTAAAAATTATATAACTAACTGAAAGAATTATATCATAAAAAAAGTTTTTTTACAAAAAATTTGCCTTTATTAATTTTTTTTATATGATATGTGCAATTTTTAGGAAGCATTTTAGATTATTTAATTTTTATGTTATGACAAATTCTAGTTTAATAAAGAAAATACAGTCAGAGTTTTTAGCTGATTGAAGACCTGAAATAAGAACTGGTATGGAAGTTGAGGTTTATCAGAAAATAAAAGAGGGGGCAAAGGAGAGGATACAAAGATTTAAGGGTATTGTCATAAAGGCAGCCTGAAAATCTGATTTAGAAAAGACTATAACTGTTAGAAGAAAAGTTTGAGCATTTGGAGTAGAAAAAATATTTGCTGTTCATTCTCCAAATATAGAAAAAATAGAGATTATGAGACAGTTTAAAGTTAGAAGAAAATCTATTAAATTTATAAGGGATTTAACTGGTAAGGCTGCTAGACTTAAGGAAGTTAGAAAGATTGTTGTTAAAAAATAAAAACCTCTCTATAAATTCTCTCACCTTTTTAGTGGAAATAGGCTACTTTTTTATAGGAATGATAATTTATAAAATTTAAAAGCTTTTCAAAAATTTTTTGAAGAGTTTTTATTTTTATTTATTAAAAAAATATATATAATATGAAAAATTTAATTTTTTAAAATAAATAAGTATGGAACTAAAAGATATGTCTTTAGAAGAAATTATCTCAAAAATAAAAAGTTCTGAGATTACAAAAAAAGAGGTTTTTGATTATTTTTTGGCAAGAATAAAAAAATATGATAAAAAATTAGGGACTTTCAATTTTATAAATGAAAACTGATTAAATGAAAATTCTCAGTGAATTTTATCATGAATTCCTATGTGAATAAAAGATTTATATTGTGAAAAATGAATACCAACAACAGGGGCATCAAAAATGTTGGAGAATTTTATTCCTCCATATGAATCAACTCTAACAGAAAAATTAAAGAAAGCTTGAATGAGTTCTATTTGAAAGACAAATATGGATGACTCTGCTATGTGATCATCTTGAGAAAATTCATCATTTAGAAATACATTAAATCCTTGGGGAAAGAATAGAGTTCCTTGATGAAGTAGTTCTGGTTCAGCAGTAGCTGTTGCTTCTTGATTAATTCCTATTGCTTTGTGAACAGATACATGATGAAGTATAAGACAACCATCTTCTCTTTGCTGAGTTGTATGATTCAGACCAAGTTATGGTAGAAATTCTAGATACTGAGTTATACCTATGGCATCAAGTCTTGATTGTCCTTGAACATTTACAAAAACTGTAAAGGATGCTGCTTTATTATACAATATAATGAATTGAGAAGATCCGAAGGAAAATACAACTATTCCATGAAAAGATGAAATAGATGAAAAGATATGGGAAACTGAAGGTTTGAAATGAATAAAGCTCTGAGTTCCAAAAGAATATTTTGAAGAATGACTAGATGAGTGAGTTAGAAAAACTATAATGGAAGCAATTGAACATATGAAAAAACTATGAGCTGAAATAGTTGAAGTATCACTACCTATGACAAAGTATGCTATGGCAGCTTACTATATAATAGTTCCAGCAGAGGTTTCTACTAATCTGGCTAGACTTGATGGGATAAGGTATGGTCATAATTCAAAAGAAAATAAAAGCTCACTAGAAGAAATTTATCTAGCTAATAGGTGAGAATGACTTTGAGATGAGCCAAAAAGAAGAAGTATAATATGAAGTTATGTGCTATCATCAGGTTTTTATGATGCTTACTTTATTAAAGCTTCTAAGGTTAGAACACTTATAATAGAAGATTTTAATAAGGCATTTTCTAAAGTAGATGCTCTTTTAACTCCTGTTAGTCCAGAAGTAGCTTGGAAGCTTTGAGAAAAAGCAGAAGATCCTTTAAAGCTATACTTAGCAGATGCTTATACTGTGCCATCAGCTTTAGCTTGATTGCCTTGAATTTCTATTCCATGTGGTTTTGCTGAAAGTGAGGATGAAGAAAAGGAAATGTTGCCAGTTTGATTACAAATTTTAGCACCAAGGTTAAATGAGCAAAAACTTTTTGAGATAGCTAATGTTTATGAAAAAACAGCAGGTTGGAAAGAAAAGATGATACCAAAGGGGTTTGAGTAAACCTATTCTTTGTTTTAAGGGCAACCACAAGAGAATGCCCCTACAAGTTTTTTGAGGAAGAAATTTATTATTTACTTACAAACAAATGCAAAATAAACTAAACAAACTAAAAGAAAAATTCACTGAAAATCTAAAAATGCTTGAAAATCAAGAACAGTTAGAAATTCTTGAAAATAACCTTCTATGAAAAAAATGAGAACTAAACAGTATTTTGAAATGAATAAAAGACCTTAGTGTTGAAGATAAAAAAACAGTTTGAGTAGAAGCCAATAAACTAAAAAACTTAATACAAGAAGAAATAGCTAAGAAAAAAGTAGAACTAGAAGAAAGCAAATACAAAGAAATAGAAGAAAAAGAAAAAATAGATGTTACAATAAACTATCCCTCAAAAGATTTGGGACATAAGCATCCTATAAGTATAACAACATCTTTAATGGAAGAAATCTTTATATCACTATGATTTAAAGTAGAAGATTGACCACACATAGAAATAGAAGAATATAATTTTGATAAACTAAATATACCAGACGATCATCCAGCTAGAGATGTATGGGATACATTTTGGGTAGATGATAAAATTAATGAAAAAAGAAAACTATGAGATAATTATCTACTTAGAACTCATACTTCTCCAGTACAAGTAAGAACTATGCTAAAGTGAGAATTACCTATAAAAGTAATAGTGCCATGAAGAGTATTTAGATACGAGCAAGAAGATTCTAGGCATACTTGTAACTTTTATCAACTTGAAGGTTTGATGGTTTGAAAATGAGTTACTTTTGGAGATATGAAGTGGACACTAGACACTGTTATGAAAAAACTTCTTTGAGAAGGAGTAGAGTTGAGATTTAGACCTAGTATTTTTCCTTTTACTGAGCCAAGTGCTGAGATAGACATAAGTTGCCAAATATGTAAACAAGATGGTTCAAAGTGTAAAATGTGTTCTGGTACTGGATGGGTAGAACTTCTTTGAGCAGGTATGGTTCATCCAAAGGTTTTGAGTGACTGTTGAATTGATCCAGAGGTTTATAGCTGATTTGCATTTGGTATAGGTATAGATAGAATAGCTGCACAAAAATTTTGAGTAAACTCTAGTCGTATGTTTTATCAAAGTAAATTAAAGTTAAATGAGCAGTTTTAGATTTTAACTCTATGTAGAGATGTTTTGATAAAACATCTTTGCTAAAAGAATAAATTTACTAATTTTATTTCATAAAATATTTATTATGAAAACACTTAAAAAAGTTGTCGCTATAATGTTTGGTTTAGTATTGTTTTTTTCTTCCCTATATTCTGTTGATGTTTTAGCTGTTTCTCAAAATTACTCATCTGTTTACACAGAAATAGAAGCTGCTAATGTTCTAGCCTCTAAGAACATTATCAATGATAATTCTGCTAATCCTATTTCATATAGATTAAATGATACTATTTCAAGAAGAGAGATTTTGAAAATTATGATGAGATTAAAATGAGATTTAGATTGAACATCTATTAATTTTGAGTCAAAAGCTCAGTGTAGTGGAAATAAATTTAATGATTTACCTAATCTAGGTTCTAAAACAGATTGGGCTTGTTATTATGCTGAACCAGCATTGGAGGATGGTATGATATCTTCTAATATTAATTTTAATCCTAATTCTAGGGTGACAAAAGCAGAAGCTTTAAAATTTGTAATGAAGGAAAGATGAATAGAGCCTGATGCAGGCAGTGGTTGGGAACCATATATTTCAGCGGCTATTAGAGAAGGTATTTTAACTTCTAGCTTTTCTGATTATAATACTCAGGCTGAAAGAGGGTGGATTTTTACTCTTGCTGCTAATGCTATTGATTCTACTTTATGAGATGATATTAGTGATTGTGATTTGTGTCCTGTTATGTGTATATTAGATGATTCTTGTGATGAGTGTGATGAGAATTGTGATTAATTTTTTATATGAGAAAAAAGAGCCAAAAATTTTTGGCTCTTTTTTTTGATGAAATTATGTTTTTTAGTATCCTTTTATATCTTTATTAAATAAAAAGAAAATCCATTTTTGAAATATTGTCATAGTGCTTATTTTTTGTTCATATTCTGTCATAACAATACTATTATCAGAGGTATTTTCATTTTCACTTGTGTATATCTTTAGTTTTTCTTCAGATATTAGAGATATTACTTTTTCTCATTTATTTTTTAGTTGTTCATCTTCTTTTAGTATTCTGTTTTTATATGATGTTGAACTTTTATAAGCTATTTCTTCTTTTTTCTCTTTTATTTTGGTATCTATATTTTTATTGGTTTCATAAAGTTTTTCTATTTTAGTATTTATTATGTACTCATTATATTTATAGCTTATTGTTAAATATATCATATAAAACATTATTACAATCAAGATTATGAATATATATTCTCTTTTCATCGTCTGTTGTTAATTTAATTTTAATAAATTTTAAAATTTATTATATTAAAAAAAATGAAAAATAATAGTAAAAATCTTATTTTTAATCATAGTTTTTGATAAAAAGCTTTTTTCGTATAAAATATAGGAGTTTATTATTTAGCAATAAGTATACATGAATCCATTAAAAATAATTCAAAAATATTATGAACTAGATTCACAATCTTATCATCTTTTAGTTGAGCATAGTAAAGCTGTTACTCAAAAGGCTATTAAAATAGCAAGAAATATTCCAAAGTTTAAACCTGATTTACAATTTATTGCGGAAGCTTCCATGTTACATGATATTGGTATTTTTCTTACTGATAGTCCTGAAATGTGATGTTTTGGTAATCATCGTTATATTTGTCATGGATATTTGTGAAGAGAGATACTGGAAAAAGAGGGTTTTCCAAAACATGCTTTAGTTTGCGAAAGGCATATTTGAGTGTGAATTTCTATAAGTGATATTGAAAAACAAAATCTTCCAATTCCTAAAAGGGAGATGTTGCCAATATCAATAGAAGAAGAAATAATATGTTTTGCAGATAAGTTTTTTACTAAGAATGAAGATTTTCTTTATCAAGAAAAAAGTCTTGATAAGATTAAAGCTAGTTTAATAAAATTTGGTGATGATAAGATATCTAGATTTAATAGATTGTTAGAAAAATTGAAATATTAGAATTAGATTTTTTTTATCTATACTATTTTATAGTACCCCAAATATATAAATATATGGATTTAAATAATCTGTTTATAGCTTTGTCTTTTATTAGGAGTCAATTCATAGAGTCAAAAGAAATGATTAGTACATAATCTTCAAAAATCATTAAATCTATTCAGATATCAAAAAATCATTTAGGTAATATTTTTCAATAATGATCAATATTTTTTAGGTACTCTTCTCATTCTTTATTGTTTTCAACTAGGTCATAAAGCTTTATTTCATTCTTTTTTCTTATACTATTGTGTAGGGTTGTAAATTCTTTTGAGAATATTTTATAAAATTTCTTAGGAGAGAAAAAAGTATATGTAGAAGTAGTTGATTCTAGGGTTTTTCTATAGTACTTTTTTATTTCTGATTTTCACTCAAATGTTTCAACTTTTGTAGAAGTATTCAGGTTATCATAAATATCTTTTAGTATTGGTATAGTTTCTGTTAGTGTTTTCTTTTTTTCTTCAAAAGTTTTCAAAATATTATCTGGTTTTTCGGAAACATATAAAATAATTTTTCATTTTATGGATTTTTTTATAAATCATTTATTTAAAAGTTTTTCTAAATATCAATATACAGTAGTTCTTTTCACTAAAGATTTTCTTGATATTTTAGAAATATTTATTCTGGGATTTCTTAAAATAGACATATAAACTTTTATTTCAGTTTCTGACATTCATATTTTAGCAAGAGATTCTATTATTTTATCCATAGAGTTTAATTTATAAATATTTGATTTATTTAATTATATTTTTTTCTGGAAAATATGACAGTTTTTTTGTCACGTTTTTTATTATATGTTAGTAGTATAGCTTATTTTAAGCGAATAATGTTTTATTTTTCTTTAATATATTCTATTTTAAGTTAAAGTATTGAAACTTATTAATTTTTATTAATTTTTATGAATTTGTGAATACTATTTGCTATATTAGCCTGATGTTCAATGTGAGTTTGGTGATTTTTTCATAATAAAGCTTCATTTATCACCAATCCCCTTTGGTGAGCAATTTTAGTTTCATTAGTGGCTATTGTATTTTGAGCGATAATTTTATTAATTAAGTGAGAATTAACTATATATCATTTTAAAGAGAATTTAACAAACTATAAATCACTTTATTTTATAATATTCGTTTGATTATTTGCTTTGCTTATAGATTTTTTCACTCTAAAAACATTTTCAACAGGAATTGAAGTATCGGTTTGATTACCAATCATTATAATAACTTCTATAATTTCAAGTGCTTTACTCGGCTTTTTTATATGATGAGAAAATTTGAATTTTACAAAAATTATTTGAATTACTATTTCTATGGTTGGGGTTTATTTTTTGATTAAGAAATAGAATAGGTATGTTTTTCTTTAAAAATTTACAGAAATAAGTATGTTTTTCTTCAAGAATAGACTTGCTCTAAAATAAGATTCAATAAGTTGGTTTATCTCTTATTAAAGGTAATAAATAGCTTTTATTTACTAATGGTTATTTTTATTGAATATCAAGCCATAAATCAAGGTTTTAAAATTATAACAGAGCAAGTCTAATATATATAATATCAAAGGATATGGATCATAAGCCCGTAGAAATTAAATAAAATTTGAATTTTGAGAAAATAGATATTTGTGTATAGTTTATCTGTATGCAAATATTTTTTATTTTTAGTAAAATTTTATAAATGATAAAGGATTTTGATAAATGGAATCAAGAAAAAAAGAAGTTAGAATCTTGCGAAAGACAGCTATTATTTAATGAATGAGAAATATGGTGGTCAACGATTTGATTGAATTTAAGATATGAGTCATGTTGAAAATGAGATAATTTTAGAAGACCTATTTTAGTTTTTAAAAAGCTTTAATCAAAAACTTTTATATGAATTCCTCTTAGTTCTAAAATTAAAACTTGAACTTGGTTTGCAAGTTATAAACAAAGGGGACAAGAATTTACAGCTTTATTATATCAAATAAGAATGTTTGATATAGTTAGGTTTCAAAGAAAGCTTTGAGAAATGGATACAAGTGATTTTATGAAAATAAAAAAGAGACTTAAAAGTTTATTAAGTCTCTAATTATTATCATCCAGTATTTCTACTGGAATCGGTGGGAAGTTCCCAAAATGTAAGTACATTATATACAGAAATATTGAAAAAAGCAAATTTTTTTGTAGAGTAGAATGTAAAGTGGAGTTTTTATTTTGAAAAATAGGTACAAAAAAAGAGGTTTGACCGTAATCTTGTTTATCAACAAGTCCGAGAAATTAGGACGAAAGCTTGAATGAAATTAGAAAATCGGAACGAAAATATTCGTTCCCTACATGGTTAAGTATAAACTATAATTTTAACAAAAATGTATAACTGACCAAAGAGAAAGCCATTAAGACTAAAAAATTATGATTATTCAGAAAATTGATTTTATTTTGTAACAATCTGTATAAAAGAAAAACAAGAAGATTTTGGTGAAATAATAAATTGAAAAATGATTTTAAATGATTATGGCGAAATCGCAGAAAAATATTGGAAAGAAATTATAAAACACTATCAAAATGTTGAAATAGATGAATTTGTAATTATGCCGAATCATATTCATTGAATAATTATTGTTTCTACATTATCTGTAGGGAACGAATATTTTCGTTCCGACAATTGAGATAAAAACAAAAATAATTCCAAACCAAATATTTCAAATATAATAAAATGATTTAAAATTTGATGTACAAAAGAAATTAGATATAAATATGAAAATTTTAATTTTAATTTTAAATGGCAAAAATCTTTTTTTGATGTAATCATTAAAAATGATAAACAACTAGAAAAATCAAGACAATACATAATAAATAACCCTTTAAAATGGGAATTAGATATAAATAATCCTATAAACATAGATTTGAAAGCTAAATAGAATTTTAAATTAATCTGTAGGGAATGAATATTTTCATTCCCCATAATTTCAATATAAAATATAAATAAATCGGAACGAAAATATTCGTTCCCTACATTAAAACCCTAACACTAAAACAACATGTTCATCCATTTACACAACCACACCCACTTCTCCATCCTTGAAGGACTACCAAGACCCGCCGACTATATAAAAAAAGCCAAAGAACTATGAATGAAAGCAGTAGCCATTACTGACACTTCAAACATTCATGGTTGCCATGAGTTTTATAAAACCTGTAAGGCAGAAGGGATAATACCGATTTTATGAACAGAGATATATGTAAAATCTTCTCTAGACGAAAAATTAAACCACAAATTAGTACTTTTGGCTAAAACTCTAAAATGATACCAAAATATTATAGCACTAATAACAAAGGCTAATTTATCAGAATCTAAATGAATAAATAAAATAGAATTTGATGATTTAAAAGAGTACACAGAAGATATAGTATGTTTAAGTTGACCACTTTCTTGAGAAATACCTTATTATATATTAGCCTGAAAATCTGATGAAGATATAGTTTCTAGAATAAAAGAGTATCAAGATATATTCTGAGAAGAAAACTATTTTTTAGAATTAATTTATCATGAGGACATCCCTAAACAGAGACTGGTTACAGATAAGCTCATAGAGCTAAATAAAGATTATAACATACCTGTTGTTGCAGCAAATAACTGTTACTATGTCAACAAAGATGATAAGAAAACACAGGATGTAATAAAGGCTTTATGAACTGGTCATGAGATGGACAATCCAGATAGACCAACACTTATAAACTGAGACTATTCTTTCTTTGATGAAGAAGAGATGCAATCTCTATTTTGATTTATACCAGAGGCTCTTGAAAATACTCAGAAAATAGCAGATATGGTAAACATAGAAATAGAAACAGGCGGTATATTAATTCCTACTTTTAAACTTCCTGAAGAACATCAAAAAATCTATGACGAAGCTAAAGAGATTGAAAAGGATGAAAAAGGTTTGAAGAACTTAGACTCTTCAGAATGGTATTTGAGATATCTATCTTTTGAATGAATGAATACTAGATTTAATTCTGGATTTTTAAAAGACGAGATATTTGAACTTATAAAGAAACTGGACAAACCATCTTTAGATAAAGAACTGGTTGAGACTTCTCCAGAAGAATTAAAAGATTTATCTTTGACATACTATACAGACAAAAAAAAGAAGTTTCTAAAAACTTTAGATGAAAATCAGCAATGATATATTGAAAGATTGGAATATGAACTTGTGGTAATTCATGAGATGTGATTTGATGGTTACTTTCTGATAGTAGCGGATTATATAAATTGGGCTAGACAAGAAAATATTCCTGTTTGACCATGAAGAGGTTCGGCTGCTTGAAGTCTTATGGCATATCTATCTTGAATCACAGATTTAAATCCTTTAGAATACAATCTACTTTTTGAGAGGTTTTTAAATCCTGCGAGAGTTTCCATGCCAGATATAGATACTGACTTTGCTGATAACGAAAGAGATAAGGTTGTCGACTATTGTAGACAGAAGTATTGAGAGGAATATGTCGCTCAAATTTGCACTTTTGGTACTTTTGCTGCTAGGGCTGCGGTAAAAGATGTTGGAAGAGTTTATGGAATAGATTTTTCTGAAATGAATGAATTAGTAAAACTTATACCTGAGAAACCTTGAACAAAACTAAAAGGGGCTTTAGAAGATTCTATAGAATTTAAAACGGCTTATGAGACTAATGAAAAATACAAAGAGATTATAGACAATGCACTGAAAATAGAATGAAATGTCAGACAAATATGAGTCCATGCTTGTGCGGTTATAATCGCTCCTGAACCTATGACTAATTTTACTGCTCTTAGTCATCCGCCTAAAGATAGCAATTCCATAATAACACAATATAGTGCTTATCCACTGGAGGATTTATGACTACTTAAGATGGATTTCTTATGATTAAAAAATCTGACAATCATAAAAAGAGCTTTAAAAATTATTAAAAATAATAAGTGAGTGGACATAGATATATTAAATATAGACTTGAAAGATCCTAAGGTATTTGAAATATTTAGTAACTGAGATACTACTTGAGTTTTTCAGTTTGAATCTGATGGTATGAGAAAGTATCTAAGAGAACTAAAGCCGAATGTCTTTGAAGATATAATAGTTATGGTTTCGCTTTATCGTCCCTGACCACTTCAATATATTCCAACATACATAAACAGAAAATACTGACTTGAAGAAGTAGAATATGCACATGAATCTCTTGAAAAAATATTAGCACCAACTCATTGAATAGCTGTCTACCAAGAACAGATAATGCAGATGGTACAGGCTTTTGCTGGATTTTCTCTTTGATGAGCGGATATACTTAGAAGAGCTATTTGAAAGAAGAAAATAAAGCTTCTTATGGAACAGAAAAAGAAGTTTTTTAAAGCTGCCAAAGAGTTATGACATGATGAGGAGTTATCAAGACATATATTTGAAGATGTAATTGAACCATTTGCTGGTTATTGATTTAATAAATCGCATGCAGCTTGTTATGCCTTTATCGCTTACCAGACAGCATTTTTAAAAGCTTATTATAGAACTGAATTTTTGACTGCTGTAATGGTATCAGATGAAGAAAATATAGAAAGAATCACACTAGAAGTATGAGAAGCACAAAGTAAAAATATAAATATTCTTCCCCCAGATATAAATGAGTCCTTAAAGCATTTTACTTATATAGATGATGATAATATAAGGTTTTGATTAAAAGCTATAAAATGACTTTGAGATTGACCAATTGAAAGAATTATAGAATGAAGAAATGAAAAAAAATATTCAACACTAAAAGGATTTATAAAAAGAGCAGATAAAGAAGTTATAAATAAAAAATCTTTGGAGTCTTTGATTATGTCTTGAGCTATGGATATACTTTGAGATAGAAAACAGCTTTTAGAAAATATCCCAGAAATTACTAGATATACAAAAGCACTATGAAAAAAAGAAAGTTCAAACCAAATATGATTATTTGATTTATGATGATGATGAGAATGATTTGATGATGATATAAATTTAAAAAAAGTAGAACCTTTTAAATATGAAGATAAGCTATTTAAAGAAAAAGAGGTTTTATGATTTATGGTATCATGACATCCTTTAGATTGACTAAAAAGATATTGTGGAAGAAGAAGTAGTAAAATAAAATACTTAAAAATGAGTTTTGAAGAACTTAAAGCTATGGAAGAAAAGGATAAAGATAAGTTTGCCAAGGATATAAAAAATGCTAATCCTCAGGTTATATGAATGATAATAGATGTTAGAAAGATAGTTACAAAGAATTGAAAAAATATGATGTTTTTGAGCTGTGAGTGATTTGATTATGATTTTGAAGTAACTATATTTGATAGAGATTATAGTGACCATAAAGATAAGGTTGAGATATGAAAGGTAGCTATATGCTCTGGGCTTTTAAATGTTAATCTAGAATATAGTAGAAAAAGTATTTATCAAAATAAACTTATTATCTGAACACTTTCACAAATTAGGCAACAGGCTAGGGATATGGATCTTCTAGATAATTCAAAAAGAAAAATGCTAAATACTGTTGAAACTAAAATAGAAGACGAAAAAAAAGATGAAGAGAAAAAAGAGTGTAGTGAAGATTGTGAAAATCAGAAATATAAAGAAAAGGCAGATGTTATAATGGAAAAACCAAAAAAGCAGTACAATGAAGGATCATCTGTAAATAAATATATTGTAAAAATTCCTAAAATTGCCAAAAAACAAGATTTAATAGATTTAAAAAACTTTTTATCATCTCAAACTCCATGAGGTATAGGGATTTTTATATCTCTTAAATGACAGGAGGTGGACACTAAGTTTTCATTGTCTAGTTTGGATGAGTTGAAGAAGTGGGAGGGGAAAAAATGGGGGTAGGAAAATTATTTTTAGCTTTTAGTTATATACAATTTTTTTAGGCACAAAATTCAACTTATTATCGTTTTAAAAATTTCATAAGTTCTTTTATCTTTAAAAATTTTACTAAAATGTTTGATTTTTGTTGTAATTCATATATTCTTTTTCATAAGTATATTTTTATATGGTAATAATATATATACTTGAAATTTTGAAACTCTTGGCTTTGTCAAGAGTTTTTTTGACTTTTTTACAACAAAAAAACACGATATTTAGTATCGTGTTTTTTTTATTTGCTTTAGGTTCTAGTTTTATCTTAGGATAAGGAAAAACTAAGCTTTATCTGGTGAAAGTTTATTGAATTTAAGAGCTATATGAAAAACATGTTCCGCATCTGTTTCAAATCTTCCGTTTTTAAGAATTATAGCTCTTTCTATGTCTTTCATTTTATCCAAAAGCTCTATGAACCTTAGCTTATTTTCTAAGTTTTTTATCATAACTTATAATACTTATTATAAAATGGTACAATAGCACTTAAAAATGCTAAAACAAACTGGTCTTTTCTTGTGTACATTCCATCACTCCAGTGTCCAAAAGCTCATCATTTTTTACTTGCATTTTCTTCTTTTGTAACTTCTGACAAAATTGGTCATAGTTCTAAATTTTCTTCATATATTTTTTGTTTAAAAAACTCTGGAACTTCCATCATATTTGAAAAGCCAAAGTGTCCATTTCAATCATTATCTAAAATATAGACAACTCAAAATAAATAAGCTTTTTCTCAGACAATATTTGTTCCTCATTCCATTCAAATATAAAAATCAGCCTCTTTTTCTTTTTTACAGTTTAATGCTCTATTTTTAGCTCATTCCATATTTTCTTCAATACTTATTGGCATATCAGAAATTCAAGATTCAACTTTTATGCTGTCTATCTCTATTTTTTTATTTTTGAAATAGACACATTTTTGTATTGCCTCTTCTATAGCTTTAACCTTAGGAGGAGATTTTGTTCAAATTATTATTTTCATAAGATTTTATTTGTAAATAGGAAATTTTAAACATAAGTCTTTAACTTCTTCTCTAATTCTCTTTAAATCTTCATTATCTTCTGCAAATTTTCTAAATTCTCTTAAAATAGACAACCTTTTTTCCTTGTCAGCACTAAACTCAAAATGCTTTACTAACTCATAAATTTCACAAACAAAACCTGCCACTTTTCTTATATCATCTTCTTTAAATCATCTCATTGTCAAAATTGGTGTTCACATTCTAATTCCGCTAGGATAAAATGGACTAGCTGGATCTTTTGGAATAGTATTTTTATTTAAACTTATTCCAGCTATTTCACAAGCTTCGTGCATAAAAATTCATTTTCAAGCTCAAACATCAGCCAAAACTAAATGATTATCTGTTCATCAACTAATTACTTTTATTCAGTGTTTCATAAATTCTTCTGCTAATACTTTTGCATTTTTTATTATTTGTTTATTTGACTCTATAAACTCAGGTTTTAAGGCTTCTCATAAAGCAACTGCAATGGCTAAAGTTTGATGATTATGTGGTCATCATTGTAGTCAAGGAAATACTGATTGATCTATTTTTTTCGCTAATTTTGGATCTTTTTTTAGTCATTTCTCTGTAACCATTATCATTCATCATCTTGGTCATCTAAGAGTCTTATGTGTAGTTGTAGTTATTATGTGGACATATGGATTTGGTGAAGTATGAACTCAAGACACAACTAAACCTGAAATATGAGCAATATCTGCTACTAAATAAGCTCAAACTTTGTCTGCTATCTCTCAAAATTCTTTAAATGGAAACTCTCTTGAATATGCTGTTGCTCAAATCCAAATTAATTTTGGTTTATGTTTTAAGGCTAACCTTTCAACTTCTTCTAAATCTATATATCAATCATCTTTTAAACCATATTGAATAGATTTAAAAAACTTTGAAGTAGCCGATGCTGTCCAACCATGAGTTAGGTGTCATCATTCTGTTAATTTTAATCACATTGTCATATCTCAAACTTCACAAACAGCATTATAAACAGCCAAATTTGCTGGACTTCAACTATATGGTTGTACATTTACATGAGGAACCTTATAAAGTTCTTTAGCTCTATCTATTGCTAATTTTTCAACTTCATCTACTACTTCACATCCTGCATAATATCTTTTTTTATAGTATCATTCACTGTATTTATTTGTAAAAGGACTTCAAAGAGCTTCTATTGTAGATAATGAGGCTATACATTCACTAGGAATAAGTTCAAGACTTGTTTCTTGTCTTTCTATTTCTTTTTGAACAAGATCGTAACAAGTTGGATCTGTTTTCTTTAAATTCTCAAAATTCATAGTTTTTTTGATTAAGTGTTAAAATATTTTTAAATTTTATTAATTTTTTAATTTACCATTATTTTCATTTTGTAACCATTTCACTCAAATATAAACAAAAGGAGTATCTAACATTGCAAATAATATTTTAAATAGATAATACGGAATTGCCAGTGATATAATAAACATAAAAGTAAACTTTGGGGTTAAAGAATAAAAAGCAATCATCATAAATACAAAAGTATCAATCAATTGTGATACAATTGTTGACAAATTATTTCTTAGCCATAAAGCCTTTCATTTAGTTTTCTTTTTCCACCATTCAAAAGCTATAACATCATGTAACTGAGATAAAATAAAAGCAACAATACTAGCTAAAATCATTCTTAAAGAACTTCCAAATATATTTTTATAATCTTCATTGTAAGTATAACGATTATGTGGTTCTAAGTAGACAAACAATGAAGTAAATAAAAATATTACTATTAAAGAAATCACTCCTCCTATAATAAAACTTTTAACAACTGACTGTCCATGAACTTCTTCCACAATATCTGTAATCAAAAAAGTCAACGGAGCCATAAATATACCAACTGAAACAGATATTCAAAATAAACTTACAATTTTTCAACCAAGTAAATTCATTCAAACTAACAAAGAAATAAATAATGCAAATAACATTTGCAATCTAAAATTTTTCATTTTTTTAAAGTTAAATACTAAAATAATTTTGATAATTATCTTAGTAAACTACCTAAAATTAATTTCTCTGTAAATTTATAATTCATTCTTGATTTTCTAAAAAATAAACTATTTTCAATTTCAATATAATAAGAAAAAAACAAAAAAAATCTAGAAATAATTCTAAATTTTTAAAAACTCTCAAATCATATAGAGGCTTCAGAAAACTAAATACAGATTTTGCGGATTTTTTTCAACTTCTGAAAATATATAATTCTTGTCTTTTACAAGAAACATATTTCTATAATCCTCAACATTAAAAAGCATATTAGAATCAATATCAAGCAAAATATAATTTTGCTTTTTCCCAAAAATATCCGTTACTAAATTTGGTGTTTTTCATTTTTTCAAAGAAAAACAATAAAAAATATTTTCAAATTTATCTTTTAAATTTTGGTCAATATATTTTTTAAGCTCTTTTAATCAATCAATATTATGTGCTCAATCAACTAATAAATTATCTTTTATAAACTCTAGTCTTCATCTATGTCTAACTTTTTGTAATCAATTTAATATTTCTAATTCTGAAATTCATAAATACTTGGCTATTTCATAAGCTAAACCAGCATTCTTCTTTTGAAAATCTCAAAGTAAGTTAGTGTCTATTATTTTATCGACAAAAATAATTTCTGATTTATTTTCATTAGCAGTTTTTTCTATAATCTCATTTCTAAAATTTAAAAATATTGGTACTCATGGCTTAATTATTCAAGCTTTTTGCTCTGAAATTTCTTCAAGAGTATTTCAAAGTATATTTTGGTGATCTAGTCAAATAGAGGTTATAGTAGTAGCAATTGGAGTAACAATGTTTGTAGTATCTAGTTTTCATCAAAGTCAAACTTCTAAAATTACATATTCACATTTGTGTAATCTAAAAAATCCAAAAGCTATCAAAACACACTTATCAAAAAAAGATAGCTCTATACCCAAAGATAATATTCTATTTAATATTTCTACAAATTCCTCCTCGCCTATATTTCAAAAATTAGTTTCAAATCTCTCTTTTACATCAATAAGATGGGGAGAGGTGAAAACTCCTACATTTTTTCAGGCATTTTTTAATACAGAAAACAACATCCTAGAAACAGATCCTTTCCCATTAGTTCCTGCTATGTGAATTATTTTAAAATTATTTTGAGGGTTTCAAAGAATTTTAACTCATTTTTTTATGTTATCTAAATTATATTTTGTTGTTTCTTCTATTTTAAAGACATTTTCTATTGCATCTTTGTAATTTTTTATTTGTCCTAACATTTTACACTATTAAATTACTAAAATAATTTTTATAATTATTTTAGTAATAATCTTATAATCAGCTTTTTTGTAAATTTATAGTTCATAATATATTCTAAAAAGATAAAAATTTGTAGCTTCTTTCCCATGAGAATGGAAAAAATTCAGGAGAGAAGTAAATTTTTACTCCTCTTCACTTTTAATTTTCTCTTCTCCCTCAACAATCCCTAATCTATCTTTTTCTTCAATAATTACAGCTTGTAAACTCTCACTATTAATAAAATTTTTCAAAACCTCTTTTCACTCCTCAAGCTGTCTATCATAAACCTTAAAATCTTCTTCTTTCATATCCTCATCACAAATACCTTTTTTCTTACATTCTTCAAAATTATAATCTTCTTTTTTAAATTTCACCTCTACATCAGCATCTATTCACTCTTTATCTATATTTTTACCATTTGGAGTAAACCATTTCGCTATAGTCAATTTAAGTTGCCATCAATCATCTAAAGCATAAGTAATTTGAACAGATCATTTTCAGTATGTTTTTTCTCAAACCAATATAGCCTTTCAATATTCTCTCAATGCTCAAGCTGTTATCTCAGAAGCTGAAGCAGAATTTCAATTTATTAAAATAACAATCTTTTTATCAAAAACCTTACCTTTATTTTCACTAGGGCTAATATGCCAAGAACCATCATTAGCTTTTGTTTTAACCAAAACTTTTCCCCCCTCTATAAATTCAGATAAAATCTCTACAGCAGATTCCAAATATCAACCAGAATTATCTCTTAAGTCAATAATTATTCACTCAACCCCCTTCTTATCTAAATCGTCTAATGCCGATGAAAAATCTCTTGATGTACTTTCTCAAAAAATATTTATAGAAATATATCAAAGATTCTCATCTTCTAGAACCTTACTCTCAACAGAAGGAATTTTTATTTTCTTTCTAGTAACTTCAATATCTAATAAATCCCTTTCTCAATTTCTAAAAATATTTAGTAAAACCTTTGTTCAAGCTGGTCACTTTATTTTATCAACAGCATCATACAAATCTAAATCTTGCAACTTATCTCAATTAGCCTCAATAATTATATCTCAAGCCAATATTCAAGCTTCTTTAGCAGGAGATCATTTTATTAACATCTCAACTTTTACTCAAAGATTTACTTTTTCAACAATAGCTCATATACCTTCAAAATCTCATCATAAAGCATTATTAAATGCTTCTTTTTCTATCGGTTCCATAAAAACACTATGCTTATCTCACAAAGAATCAATAAATCACTTTATAATACCATTGATAACATTTTCTTTTTCAATCTCTGATGTTCAATAGTAATCTTCTTTTACTATATCATAAACTTTCCAAAACTCTGACAAATCTAAATCTGTTCTAAATCCTTCTTCTTTTCATATACTTTCTACAACATTAAAAGAAGAAATAGAATTTTTCAACAACGGAGCTTTTATATTATTAGCTATATAGAAGGAAAAAATTATCCCCAATAGAAAACTTGTTAAAAACAGGATAAAAACTTTAAACAGTTTTCAACTTTTTAAATTATCTGACATTAAATATAAAAATTAAAATTAAAACTTCTTAACACTTTTTAATATACCTTTTTATTTATAAAATCAAGTCAATTAATATTTTTTTTTTTTGTAAAAAGAATGTTAAATTCATTAAGTATTACTTATCTTAATATAAAAAAAAAACTTTTTTATATTTAATATTATATATTCAAGTTAATTAATGGCTTAAATAAGTGTTTTTTCTTTTTAACATTTTACATTACTATTAATATAATATATAATAATTGAAATAAATATAATTATATGATAAAATAAAAAAGAAATTTAATTAAAATAAAAAAAATATGCAAAAATTTAAAGTAGCTGTATCTAAATGACAGAAAAAGCATAATATAATAGTTAGTGCTAATTCTGAAGCAGAAGCTAGAACAAAAGTTCATGAAGATTGATATACAATATTAAATGTAGAACTTTTTTGAGAATCAGACATTAAATGACAAAAGTTTATTTTTGAAGCTATTACTAACTCGTGACAAAAAAGATGAATTATCATTTGAGATGATATTTTTAAAGTTTATGTAAAATTAAAAGAAGATTTAAATTATGAATTAAAAGCTTTATATCTTGAATCAGACAAATATAAAGGAGAAGAATATAAAAAACAAATTTTAAAAGACTTAGAACAATGATATAGAGATTTTAACAATGTTAATAAAATAGAGAATGATTTAAAATCTCAAAAAAATAAAAAAACAGGTCCCAAAAATGATTTTTATATGAAAAAATCTTTAGATAATACCTATTTAGTTATTGATTCTATTGTTAAAAAGCTTGATTTTTTTATAACAAAATCTAAAGATATTGATTCTAATCAAAGAGAAAAACTGAAAAATGCATATAACAATATTGTAAAGCTAAAAAAATCTACAAATATTTCCAAATTAAAAGAAATATGAGAAATAGCTTTATTGAAAATATGAGAACTAGAACTTAGTATTTTAGAAAAAACCAACAATAATGAAGTAAGAAAATATCTAAAAGAGACAAATTCTTTACTAAAACAAGTATGATCAAAAAAACTCATAATAGAAAAAGAAAAAAATTTAAAATATAAATTTAGTAAATATTTATCTCATTTTAAGACAAAATCTAAAGAAAAACAAAAAAGTATAAAAAAAGATGTTTGAATAGATAAAGGGTCTTATTCTTTTGTAAAAACTTTAATTTTACTAAAAAAATATAAATCTAGGTTAAGACAAAATACCATGGAACTGATGAGAAGATTTTGGATTCTTATTATTCCATTTTGAAAAAGTCTTGAAGAAAAAGATCATTTAATGATAAAAAGAAGAGTAATAAAACAAAATATAATAATACTTAAAGCTAAGAAAAATTGAGGACTTTATAGTTTTTCCCTAGGTTGAAAAATATATAAAGCAATAATAGAAATTTTATCTTTTATATCTTGAAAGTCTTTAAACTATTTATTTCTAGTAGTTTTAATTTATTCTTTTATATTTATTATATTTTACACACTCGGTACCACTTGATATTATTTATGAGAAGTTAATTATATTTGAGTATATTATTTTATATTTTATTTAATTTTATTTATACTATTATCTTTCTCTAGATGAATAATATCTCTTATTTTTAATTTTGTAATTTTCTTTTTTATTGTTATATTCTCAATAGTAAATTTTTAACAATTAGAGAAAATTCTTTTATGTGATTCCTATTACTTATTGTTTCATGAATTTTTTCATTTATTTTTTATTGTTTTTTTCTATTATCTAATTGAGAAAAGCTTTTTTGAGGTAAATTAATAGTAAATTATGAACTAGATTCTTTTTCATGAAATATAATGATAGAAACAATAGTTTTTTTATTATTATGACTTTGATTACTATTTTATTTTTCTAAATTTAGAATTTTCTCCTGAGAAGTTAGTAGTATAAACTATAAAAAACTATGGAGTTATACAAAAACTTTTTTTCAAAAATACTTATATTATTTATGATTCATACTATTCTATTTATCAATTTATTTAATATTTAAAAGCTACAATGTATTTAGTATCTCATATTTCATACTAATAGTAAATGTAATAATTTTTGTGTTATTTTTTATAACAAATAGGTTTTATATACTAAAAGATTTGGTAAAAGTTAATACAATAATTTTTTCAGTTTTATATATATTTTTTTATCTCTATGTAATAATTAGTTGAAATGATTTTATTTGATTAGTAGATTTTATAAATTGTCTATTTATATTAAGTTTTTTTATTTTAACACTTTCTTGAGCAAAGTTTTTACCAAATCAAGAAAAAAAAGACAAAACCCTAATTTCTTACTTCTTTGTATATTTTTTCGTATTATTCTCTTTTTATATAAATTATTTAGATTATATAGCTAATAATTTCCTTTTTATTATTTCACTAAATTGATTTATATTTTCAGTTATTATATTTTACAGTCTTATAAAACTAAAATTTTTTGATTGAAACAAAACCACACTCAAATATTTATGATTATTTTCAATATATATATCATCCTTTTTCTGAGTTTTATATATTTTAAGAAATGATTTTAGCATAATTATATCACTAGTTTTAGTATATTGAGTAGTATTTAACTTTATTTTTCACAAAAAGTTTGAAAACTATGTCTCTCTATTTTTTGTTTTCTTTGATATTATATTTCTAGTATACTTTTACTTTTTTGAATATTTTTATATCTGAGAAAATAAAAATGCTATATTTTTATCACTATCATTTGGAATTTCTTTTTTTATTATATTTTATACATATTTTTTCAAATTAAAATATATTTTTTCTTATTATTTTTACCATATTATAGCATATTTTGTCAATATATATTGAATATTTTATTTTTTCTTTTTAAATAGTTTTGATATACTAAATTTATGAGTAATATTACTTATAGAATCTTGATTCATTTTTTTGAGCTACAACAAAATGAACCTATTAAAAAAATAGAAAACCTAATCCTTGATCCACTAACCTTCTCAGAAAAAAGGAGTTACAGTTATATAAAGCAGTTATTTAATTATCCTAAAACACTCCTATTATGAAAAAAGAAATTGTTATAATATTAGCTACTTTAATAGTATGTTGAACTATATTTTGAGTATCTTTAAATATAAAAAATACAGGTATTTCTATAGAAAATAAAGATAAAATTACTGAAACAAAAGATAAAAGAACAGTTTCAGTATCTTGAGAATGAAAAGTTATGTCAGTACCAGATATAGTAAGAATAAAAGTATGAATATCAGAGTTAGCGAATACAACCAAAATAGCTCAAGAAAATACTAATAAAAAACTAGAAGAGGTATTAGCTATTTTAAAAGAATATAATATTCCAGAAAATGATATACAAACAAACAATTTATCAATAAAACCTGAATATGAATGGCTTAGAGAATGATGAAAAAAAATAGTATGACAAAGAGTGAAACAGGATTTAAATATAAAAATATCTGATATAAATACAGATAAAACCAAAGTAGTAAATATTCTAGACTCACTTTGAGAAATAAATTGAATAGAACTAAACTCTATTCAATTTGATATTGATGATAAAAAAGAATTATTTACTAAAGCTAGGGCTCAAGCTTTTGAAAAAGCTAAACAAAAGGCTACAGAATTAGCTGAGCTATGAGAATTACAATTACTTAAACCTATAACAATTTCAGAGTCATCTGTAAATTATTATAGCCCTTATTCAAGTCAACTTAATTTTGCAGTTTTTGAAGAGGATAATTCTTGAATTTGATGAGATTCTTCTCTTCCTTCTTGAGAGTTAGAAGTTATTGCTAATATTAATGTAGTTTTTGAAACTAAATAGTAATATCTACAGTTTTTTTATAAAAGTTTTTACAATTACAACATAATAAATAGAATCTCAATAATTATGTATGTACTTAAATACCCCTAACTGGAATTCTTTCCCTTATATAAGGGAAAGAGGCTACATTTTTATATTATTATAACAAAAAATATGGAAGATTATTGTATAATGTGTTGAATGCCACTAGATAACAAAGAAGATATTTGAACTGAAATAAAGCAATGACCAGTTTGTTTTTTCTGTATAAATGAAGATAAAACTGTAAAAACTTGTGAAGAAATTTTTGAATGATGAGTAGATTTTTTTGAAGAATCTGTACCATGAGCAGATAGAGAACTAGCAGAAAAGATAGTAAGAAGAAATATGTGCAATCTATGTTTTTGGGACTGACATGAATCAGAATGTTTAATATGAGAACAAGCTACAGATGAAGAATTTCAAGAAGCAATAGCTAGTTTACAGGATTAAAAAACAAAATCTCATTATATTTAATGAGATTTTATTTTTTGCAAAAAAATGGTTTTAGAGTATATTTTAATTGCCAAAATAATCTAATATTTAAAGTTTAATCTGAAATAAGGTAGTAGAGGGCAACTTATGTTGTCTTGTCCTTTGTCTTATTTTGGATTTTGGGTAGTAGATTGTTTTGGCGAACATCATTGGACTTCATAGGTTGTCCTTTTTTGTTTTATTTTTTTAATCTTTATAATTATGTTTGTAACACAAATATATGTCAGAAAGTCTGACTGAAGACCAGCAATGGATAAACAAGTAACTTTAACTTTTCTTAGTATTACATGAAAAGTTTATGGTAAGAAAACAGATCGTAATTGAAAAGTTGTAATAGAACACAATGAAAAAGGAGCAGCAAAAATATTAGTATCTTGATTAGATAAGGCAAGAGTTCAGGCTCCTTGAGATTTTGTGGTTAATTTATAATTTTTTTAGGTTAAATTAGTATAAGCTTTTAGTTCTTATTTTATTTTTAATTTATTGATTATGTTATATTTTAACCCAGATTACTATAAAAAGTTTTGATTTGATATTAATTCATCATCAGAAGAATTATTATCAAAATTGGATTTACTTGAAAAAAAATATAAATCTAGATTATTTTTCTTCAAAAGAGTGGCTATTCTTGATGCTATGAAAGTTTTTTCAGGCGAATGATCAATTTATGATTATAAAGTTTTCTTAATAAAACAATATTTAACTTTTGGAAAATATAAAGAATCTTTTGAATTAATATCTTCTTTTTCTCCAGATTTTTTTATATCAAATGAAAAAGATGGATTAATTTTTTCTAATCTTTATGTTGTTTTTATATTTATAGCATTGAACTATTGAATGTCTTTATCTAATGATAATTTAGAAAACAATAAAGATATCTTTGAAAATGTTTTGATTAGTCCTATATCTATTATGTCTGATTTTATTGATAATGATGAAAAATTATCTAAATCAGATTTAAAAAAAGATTTGGATAATTTTTTAGAGTTTGTTTTTGATTTATCTTACTTAAATCTTAATGAAAAATGAAAATATATATATGTTGATAAGTCTTGGAATATTTTAGATGAAAAAAATATAATTAAATGATGATATATTCCTCATTTCTTTTTATTAGAAAATTATAAAAAAGAGAGAAGCTCTTATTTTAGTATAAGAAAAATTATATATATTTTCCTTTTTGTATTTTATAAAATCATTTTAGTTTTATTATTGCTTGTATCAGGTTTTATCATAAGTGCTTTTTGATCAGCTATTGGTTTACTGCTTGAGTATTCAAGTAAATGAGGATCTGATAAATTTTTAAAATTTGTAGATAAAGTTGTTGATTTGATACAAGATATTATTACTTATTTAGTTAATAAAATTGTTCTGTTTCTTTTAAACACAATTATATTTAAATCAATTATTTCTGATATAAATATTTTTCCAGAAAAAATAAGGTCTTTATATAAGAATAGTGGTAACTGAGATGTAAAATAGTTATTTTTTAATTTTTAAAACCATGGCAAAAGGTATATTTTTTCCAGATCCAGATTTTATAAAATGCGAACAATGAACAAGTTGAAATAAAGAGTATTTAGAATTTAATCAAAGAAAATTATTTGATCAAAAAGAAGCTAAAAGGCACAAACAACAAATAAAACAAAATGATCAAATTCATCAAGAACAAATGTTTGCATTGAGTCAGCAGACGGCAAGTATTGTAGGTTCAATGGATGGGATTAGTTGACAGCTTTGATCTATACAAGGATCTTTATCGAGTCTTAATTCTTGAGTTCAGAATATAAATAATCAGTTATGATCTGTAAATGCAAATTTACTTCAAATATGAGCATTGTTAGGTCAGTGATTTTCTTTTCTTATAGAGAAACAATGAGAAACTAATAATTTATTAGAAGAGATTTCTAGGAAACTTGAAATTCCAGATTTTCAAAAAGAGAGAAAGTATTATATTTGACTTTGAGTAAAACATTATCGCAATGCTATTGATAATCCAGAAAAAGAGTTTTTGTTTCAAGATTCTTTAAATGCTTTTTTAGAAGCTGAGAATAGAGAGAAAACAGATTATTTTGTACTTTTAAGTATTGCTCAGGTTTATTTTAATGCTCCTTATGAATGAATTTATAATTTAGAAAAAGCAGAGGAGTATATAGAAAAGGCTGTTACATATGCAGAAGCGGAAGAGAAAAATAATGATTTTGCTTTGCAGGTTAAGTTAAAAGCTTGTTATCTTGCTAGTCAGATTTTTTATGCTTCTGATAAATTGGATAAGTCTTTAAAGTATGGTTTGATGGCTTTTGATTATTCAAAAGTTGTTTTAAATGATAATGATAGACATTATGCTTTAGAATGAGGGTTAATGGCTTCTAGGGTTTATGCTATTGAAAATAATGATATGGAAGCTTTAAATTTATTATGAGATCTTTTTGAAAGTGAAAATATGTATTTTCCAAGAATTGCTAGTTTATATGATAAAGGGGAGTTTAAATGAAAAAAGACTTATAAAACTTTTCTTAGTGAAATTAGAAATAGTTATGTAAAAGCAGCAAAAGAAACATTGAGTACTAATAATTCAAAGGATGATAGAGTAGTATTAGTTTTGGAACCTCTAAAAAAGGATGTTGAAAAAAACACTTTTTTTGATTCTAAAAGGGTTATTGATGAGTTTAATAGAAGAAGGCTTTTTAATTTAGAGAATTGAGTAGAAGAGGAACTTACTATAAAACAATTTAATAATTTAGAAAAAGAGGCTCAAAGAAATTTTTTACAAAAAATTAAAGAGTTAAAAAATATAAATATTGAACATGAAGAGGCTAAAAATGAAATTTTAGAAATAGTAAAAGATTATGAGAAAAGATTAAATGTGAAGATAATAAATGAAAACTATATAAAGTGGGATTATTTTAGTTTTGAAGAAATACAAAAATTTTTAATTGATATTGAAAATAGATTTTTAGAAATTAAAAATTTTAGAAAGCAATTAGATAAAAAGTATATTAGAAGGATTAGGTAATGCTTAAAAGATTTAAAAGAGTAAAAGAAAAAATATTAATTTGAAAATGAGAAGTTGCTATGGGAATAGAACTATTGAATCAGTAACTTTCTATTATTTGAATAAATTATTAGATATACAATTGTTTTTGTATTTATAACATTGGTATTTTTCATATTTCTTGGTTATTTTATTTATACCTTCTTTTATAATTACTTTTATAATCTTCTTTATATTGTAATTAGTTTTATTACCATAAAAATGTATCAAAGGTAAAGATAATAAAATATCAAGAACTAAAAAATTAAAAATATGATTTATAAAAAAAAATAAAACTTGAGTAAAGATAATGTTGATTTATTTATTGAAACATTAAATTCTTGTCTTTATCCAGTTACTTTATGACATTCTTATCATTATAAATGAGATTATACAAATGCTGTCAAAATGTATTCTCAGGCTAAAAATAAAGAAAATCAAGATATTGTATTTTATATATGTTATCCTGAATCTTTACAGAAAATATGAAAGCACTTAGAAGCGATTGAAATTTTAACAACATGAATTATACAAAATCCTGATAAAATTTATTTATATCATTCTAGATGAAATAGTCATTTTTCTCTAATGAATAATAGAATGTGTATTACAGATCTTGAGAAAGTTGCTGGTCAAATTGAACCAATAAGAGAAAATAGTCATTTTTATTCTACTCGGCTTTATCTTTGAATTTCTTATTCAAATATATGAGATAAGAAAAAAGCATTAGAAAATTTAAGGATAGCAGTAAATTGTGTTCCTAGCTTCAAAGAAATTCTTAAAGAAGAATGAATTTGTAATCAAATCAAAGACACAGAAGAATTTAAACAACTAGTTTATTCTTAAAATTTTTATTTCCTAATTTTTTTTGTTTATGAAAAAATTTTTAACTATATTTCTGTTACTTGTTTTTATAGTAACAAACAATTTTAATATAATTGTAAATGCTAATATAAAGAATGATGTAAGAAATAAAGTAGAAGATATAAGCTCTTCTATGAAAAGACAAGCTGACAAAATTATAGAGAATATTGAAAGAAAAGCTATTGAGAAATGAGCAGATATTGTAAAAACCTTTATTGAATTAAGAAATAAAATTGATTGAATAAAAGATATTGTTAAAGAAAAATATTGAGTTGTTTGAGAAAAGTTATTATCTTATTTAAGGGAAAAGGCTCAAGAAAAAATAGATTATCGGAATGAAAAAAAATCTCAAACAAAAGAAGAGTTTATAGAAGATTTTTATGAACTTGATTGTGAAGAGTGAGAACATGAGGAACCAGCAAAATTTGATGAAGAAAGAAATATGGTTATTTATAGACATTGTGCAATTAACGAAACAACTTGTAAAGATGAAAAATGAGAAGGAATCACATATTGGAAAGATTGAAAACGGATAGACTGTATTTATCAAAACTGTTATGAATGATATGTACTAGAAGACTGGAAATGTATAGCAGAAGATTTTAAAAAAATAGAACCCCCACAACCTTGCACCATCAAAAACTGAACTTGAGAAAAAGTTTGAAACTGAACTTGTAATGTAAAAACATGTAAATCTTGATATGCAAATATAAACAACCAATGTGTAGGAAAAACTAGTGATTATATTTTCTTTACAAATAAAAAAGATTGAAAATCAAAAACAACAATTACAAAAAATTATTGAGAATCTTTAACTATACGGATTTATTCAAGTAGAAGCACTTGAAATAAGGTAAAAAAAGTAGAATTATATTTAAATTGAGAACTTTGGAATAAATATGATTCAAATGATAAAGCTGCAAATTATCAAGCAGAAGAAAGATACTACTCATTTAAAAATATTTGATATTGACACTTAACAGATGTTGATTGAAAAATCAATAGATTTCAATTTAAGGCTTGAGAAAATACAATAGAATGAAAAGTTTATTGATCAGATTGAAAAATATACTCTACATGAAAATTAAAAATTATTATAAATAAGTGTGAAATTTGAGAAATTTTAAAAGATTGAAAATGTCAAGAAAGACCATTAAGTTGTGCTAGTTATTATCATGAAGAAAATAAAGAATGTGTTTATAATAAAAAAGATTGTTTTATTGTAAATTGAAAATGAAATACCGTTTGGGATAATTGAAGTTGGTGACAATGTGTTGTTACAAGCTGTAATGATTGATATCAAAAAAAGTCAGCTACAGAGTGTGAACTTATACCTAAAATTCCAAGTGTATCAGTATCTCCAACAGAATATGACTTCTGAGATGTAGAAATAGCAAAATATAAAGATGAAAAATTTACTATAAAAAATATCTGATGATGAGAATTAAAAGTTTCTTGATATTCTTTACCTAATTCATGAGACTTTAAACTTGTTTACAATGATTGTGTTTTAAAATCATTAAAAAAATGAGAAAATTGTAATTTAACACTTAGATTTGAACCACAAACAGAATCAAGTATAGATCATTATTTTGGTATAAATACTAATGCTGATATTCAATTTACAAAGATAAATATAAAATGAAGATGATTAAAAAGAACTTGTGCTAATAGTATTAGAGATCGGAAAATTTGATCTCGGTCAGAATGTATAAATTGAACAAAAACAAGAACAGTAGAAAAAAAGCCAGATTGTGAAATAAGATCAGATAGTGTAAAACCAACAGAAAAAGAAACTTGTATAATTGAAACTTGTCAGGATGGATATGCAACAGTAAACTGACAATGTGTTGAATACTTAACAGACTGTTATGTAGCAAATGGTTATGGTTTAAAATCGGTACAAAATGAACAATATACACAATGTTATGCTAAAGAATGTAATTTATGATATCAATCATATGATTGATTAAAGTGTGAAAAAATAAGAGAACAAACTTGTTGAAATGAAGAAATATTTGTGTTTAATAAATGTGTAGATAGTACTATTTCAAGTTGAACTTGTAGTATAGCTAATTGAATTTGAATAAAGTATTGAAATAACTGTATTTTAGAGACTTGTGAGCCTTGATACTATAATTTTAATAATCAATGTATAAAATATGAAACTTGGAATACAGATAAATGTAAATGGTTTGAAAAATATAATAAAGATACTTGAGAATGTAGAAAACCAGCTTGAGCCTGAGTTTAGTTTTAAACAACAAAAAAACTACCAAAATCTTTGGTAGTTTTTTCTTTGTCTATAAACTTTTTCCGTGTACTTTTACTTAATAAACCTCAAACTTCCCTTCATTCTCCTCATAAAAATAAATCAAAAGCAAGGTCATATAATAAACCTTCTTATTAAAATTTTTAGAATAACTTTTTAAAATCTCAAAATCTAAAATATCCAAATTCTCAAATCTCTCTTCAAAAAACCAACTAAAAGCACCTTTACATCATTTACTACTATACTTTCCATTCTCAATATTTTTATAATCATAAACTGTTAATTTTAAATCTTTAGATTTTAAATAAAAATAATCAAGTAATGCTTTTTCTTTTTGAGCAATAAAAATTCCATCCACATAATCATATCAAAAATACAACTCCTTTTTTACATTATAATAATAAAAAACTCCAAAATCATTTTTAAATGACTTTGTAGTTTTTGTAGTTACCGAAGTGTATGATACACTAGCATCAGGAATAATTGAATATGAAGATAAAACAGTCTCAAGGGAAATATAAGAGGGATTAACTAAACTATTAGCGATTTTTTGATAATCAATATTTTTACCTAAGCTATATAATCATCTTTTCAGTCTACTTACTCACTTTACATAATTTACCTTAGAGGTAATATTCTTTTCCCCAGTAATCTGCATCAAATCCTTTACATCAATAATCTCTGTTACATTTCTAATTTCATTAATTTTATTTTTAAACATATGTGAGTTTTAGTTATAATTTTCATTAAACTTGTTCTGAAATAAAATCTTCAAAGGGTTAAAATCCTCTATTGACAAGCTGAATAATATAAATAATAAATTATAGCCTCTTTCCTAAGAAAGGGGAAAGAATTTTTGCGAAGCTTATGTCTATGGTGCAAGATAGAGGTATTTTTATAATCTAAATTTATCTTCTCTATTTCATTCTAGACCCAAATAATATTTTTTTATCATTGTAAACATTTTATCAGGATAATTTTTGAAAAATATATTTAAATGCTCTTTATCCCAAGATATAAATCTAACCAAATCAGATTTTACTTTTTCATAATCTGTATTCTTTATCTTATCTAAAACCATATTCAAAGCATTTTTATAATCCTCTGGAACTGAAACCTTTAGTTCATTATTATAATTATACTGACTGATAACATTACTCAAATATTCAAGATTAAAAACCTTGTGAGAATAGTTTTCTAAGTACCAATACATATCATAGTAATCCCTTCATTTAAAGTATTCTCTCAAAATCAATGCTCACATCTTTCAAGAAAAAGTTGTATTTATATTATGATTTTTCAGTAAAAAAGTTCAAAAAGCAGATTTCACTATTTCACTGCTATATTCAGCTCAAGATGCTGGATTTGTGTCTATTTCTAGCTTTATACTAACTTTCTCATCTTTTAAATTACTTATTTTTGTATCTTTTAAAATATTTGGAAACTTAATAAAAGCTTTTTTTACCGTTCTATTTTCTCAGGACTTTATATTTATTTCAAATAACTTTTTTTCTTTAAAATCATTACTTACAAGCTCTAAAAGTTTTTTTATATCATAATTCTTATCTGGCTTATCTAACTCAAAATCTAAATCCTCTGAAAATCTGTCTAAATTATAGCAAATTCTTAGGTTTGTTCATCACATAAAATATACATTACTTTCTCTTGAATAGATTGAATATAGTATATTTTTTTGTAACTCTTCTTTTATAATATTTATTTTTTTATTTCTATCACCAATATTAGATATTTTTGATTCTAAAAATTTAATGAAGTCATTGTAAATCATATTTGTTTTATTATTTATATTTTAATCTTAAACAAGTTTATTATATAACTAATTTTAAATAAATGCAACTTTTTATTTTAGCTATTTATGTATTATCTGTAATAATTAGAATAAAAAGTTGTATTTAACTTTTTCAATATCAAAAATTGCTTTTGTATCTTTTTCCTATAAAATACCTTTAAATATTTAAAATTAAATTTAAAAACACTATGAAAAACCAACCAATATATCTAAAAAATTACACCCCTTCTAACTTTTTAGTAGAAAAAATAGACCTAACCTTTGACCTCTATGATGACAAAGTCATAGTAACCAATGAAATGACACTATACAAAAATCCAAAATTATCCGTAGAGACAAAAAATCTTTTATCTCTTGACTGAAAACAGCTAGAACTATTAAGTATCTACCTAAACTGAAAAGAACTAGAAAAGCAAAAATATGAAATAAAAGAAAACAAGCTTTTTTTTGATGCTTGAGAACTAGACAAATTTTCACTTAAAATAATCACTAAAATATTTCCAAAGAAAAATACCAGTCTAGAATGACTATACTACTCAGGATGAAAATTCTGTACACAATGCGAATCAGAAGGCTTTAGAAAGATGACATACTACCTAGATAGACCAGATATTATGAGCAAATTTAGTACAAAAATCACAGCCTCAAAAAAAGACTACCCAGTTTTACTTTCAAACGGTAACCTGCTAGAAAAATGAAACTTAGAAAATAATAGACATTTTACAAAATGGGAAGACCCTTTTAAAAAACCAGCATACATTTTTGCTCTAGTAGCATGAAATCTAGATTTTATAGAAGACAAATTTACAACCATGTCAGGTAAAAAAGTTACTCTAAGAATATTTACAGAAAACCATAATATACCAAAATGCAATTTTGCCATGGACTCTCTGAAAAAGTCTATGAAATGGGACGAAGAAAAATTTGGAAGAGAATATGATTTAGAACTATTTATGATAGTTGCAGTTGACGACTTCAATCATTGAGCAATGGAAAATAAGGGATTAAATGTATTTAATTCTGAAGTTATATTTGCAACACCTGAATCAGCTACAGACAATGACTACATTTATATAGAAAGAGTTGTAGCACATGAATATTTTCACAACTGGACAGGAAATAGGGTAACCTGTAGAGACTGGTTTCAATTAAGCCTAAAAGAATGATTAACAGTATTTAGAGACTCTGAATTTATTGCCGATATGTATTCTAGAACAGTAAAAAGAATATGAGATGTAAAACTCCTTAGAGACCATCAATTTAAAGAGGATGCCTGACCTATAACTCACCCAGTTCGCCCATCTTTTTATGAAGAAATAAGCAATTTTTATACATCAACCGTCTATAATAAATGAGCTGAAATAATAGGAATGTATAAAACCCTACTCTGAAAAGAAGGTTTTAGAAAAGGAATGGATTTATATTTTAGTAGACATGATGGACAAGCTGTAACCACAGAAGACTTTTTAAAATGTATGACTGAATCTAATAAAATTGATGGTTTACAGTTTCAAAACTGGTATGACCAAGCAGGAACTCCAGTAGTTGAAGTCAAGTCTATTTATAACCCAGAAACTAAAATCTATACTCTTAAATTTAAACAGTCTTGTAGACCTACGCCAGAAACCAAAGATAAAAAACCTTTTGTAATACCTATAAAATATTGACTATTTTCAAAAGACTGAAAAGAAGTAGAAGCTTGAATCATAACTTTAACAAAGTTTGAAGAAGAATTTAGTTTTGAGAATATAGATTCTGAACTTATCCCTTCTCTACTTAGAGACTTTTCCGCACCAGTTAAACTCAACTACAACTATTCTCATGAAGACTATTTATTCTTGATAAAATACGAAACTAACGAATTTAACAGATTTGAAATCGTGCAAAAATATTTCCTAGAAACCCTACTGAAATCTATTTATAGTCATAATGTAAATGAAAATCAAGTAGACAAAGAAAAAATTATTATAGACGAAAACTTAATAAATATCTTTAAAAATATAATTGAAGATGATAAATTAAATAATGAATTTAAAGCTGAATCTTTAGAGTTGCCATCAGAAGCATTTTTAATAGACAACATATGAAAAAATATAAATCCAGTTTTAGTACATGAAGTCAGAGAATATTTTAAAGAATATTTAGCAAAAAGTTTAGAAAGTAAATTTGAAGGTATTTATAATAAACTAAATGTAATTAAAAAATATGAAGTAAACACTAGTGATATCTGAGACAGAAAACTAAAAAACTTATGTCTAGACTATCTAACATATACTAAATGAATTTCATTAGCCTATAATCAGTACAAAAATTCCAATAATATGACAGATACCCAGTGAGCCTTTATATCCATGGTCAAAATAAAATCAGAAGAGACACAGGAGGCTTTAAATGATTTTTATGAAAAATGGAAAGATGATGGTATTGTAATTAATAAATGGTTTAGGTTTAATTCACTTTATTCAGATCTAGAAGGTATAAAAGAATTAGAGACACATAAGAAGTTCGATAAAAACAATCCTAACAAGGTTAGGGCATTGTATTTTGTTTTTGCCACTTTAAATATTAGAGGATTTCATTCTATAGATTGAGAGTGATATAAGTTTATAGCAGATAAAGCCATAGAACTGAATAATGCAAATCCAACTGTAGCATCAAGACTAGCTAAATTTTTGATTGATTGGAGAAAGTTAGAGCCTGTAAGAAGTGATTTAATGAAAAAGGAACTTAAGAGGATTGCAGGAGTTTGAAAGTTGAGTGCTGATGTTGAGGAGATTGTGAAGAAGGGGTTAGGGATTTAGTTTAAATTTAATATTTTATTATTTTATATAAATTTTATGAAAAATATTAATAGTGTTTTTTCAAAAGGAAGAAAATATAATAGAGCCTTCACTCTAGTAGAACTAATAGTGGTTATAATTATAATATCTATACTTTGAACTATTTCATTTATGTCAATTCAGTGATACTCTAGTAGAGCTAGAGATTCTGTTAGGAAATCTGATATAAAAAGTATTTCTACATCAATAGAAATGTTTGCTGTAAAAACTTGATTTTTTCCAGTACCAACTGATTGAAGAGAAGTTACCTTTAGTGGAGCTGAAGTTTGGACTCAGTGAACTATCTGAGACTCTGTTATTAATAGTGTTAATGAATTAAGTAAAGAAATAGTTGATCCTGTAACTCAAACCCCCTATACTTATTCTAGGCTTCATTGAAAACAAAAATATGAGATTGCTACTGCCTTTGAAAGAGAAGTAGCTATTAATATTCCTAGTTTGTTTATTAATGAAACTTATGCTTCATGAGAGACTATTGCTAATGCTTATTTAGAATGAAATTATAATTGAGTGGTAACCAAGATTAGCACCTGAACATTATCTTATGTTCTTGCTATTCCTTCAATTGTTTCATCAGACCTTAATATTACTGATGTTATGGACTATAAAACAGATAATAAGTTTGTTTATCATGGTTATCAAGATCTTCCTGCTAATTATGAGAACTCTAAGTTTAAAGTTGATTGATGAACCATTGACTATAATCCCTCTAATATTGTAGTTTATGAATCTTGATCTTTTGATTATTTAGATGATGTTAGTGTTCAGGTTCAGTTGTTAAGTGATTTACAAGAGGCTTATAGTTGAGTCTTAGATGTTGATAAGTATGATTCTCTTACTAGAAAAATAGTTAATATTGATATTGATTTAAATAATCCATCTTCTGAAGCTGAGTATTTAGCCTGTAATATTTCTAAAAATATTTTAGGAGTAAGTGGTTATTGTACTTGAGACTCAGCTTCAGTATGAGGATGAAACTCTTGTGATAACTGAACAAAACCATCAGATAATGGACATATAACATATGTAGATAATCCAACAGGAGAGAATCAAGCCTATGTAAAACGGACATTAGAGTGTTGATTTAAATGTAATGATTGATACTTTTGAGATGAGTGTGAAAACTCACCAATGGTATATGGAGATATGACAGAAACTAATAGAAATAATTTAAATACTGCTTTTGCTTGAGCTAGAATAGATGATTCTTTTGAAGTAGATTGAGGTACTACTATAATACAGTGGGGTAATGGAATAATGCTACAAAATTATGGCTTATGACTATCTAGTGTTCCTAGTGAAATAAGATATTTAAATAATCTGGAAATTTTAGATTTTTATGGTAATTCTTTTTCTTCTATCCCAGAAGAGGCTTTGGACTTAATTAACTTGAAGGCATTACGGTTAGACAGTAATAATCTTAGTTCATTACCAAGTTGATTAGTTAATCTTACTAATTTGGAGGAGCTTATTCTGGATGATAATCCTTTATTATGAAACTTAAACAATTATTTTGATAAAAATTCTGCTTCTGTAACACAAACTAATATTACACCAGAATGATATTCTATGACTGTAGCATGAAATGGTACTACCATAGATATTACTATTCAATAAACTTTTTTAAAATTTAAGTTAGTCTTTTATTTATGATATTTGTTAGATAGTGAATTATATAGGTTTAATAATATTGAAGATATGAAGTTATTATTTGATGATGTAGACTCTGAAACCTTTAAAGATTATACTTGAGAAATAAGATCAATAAAATATTATGATAAAAATAATGTTTACTATTTTTCTATGAATTGAGAATTAATAGAAATAAAATGAGTAGATTTAAATTCTTTTAAGAAGATAGATGACTCAACTTATGAAGATAAAAATTATAATTATGAGCTAATCTCAGGACATTATTGGGCATAAGATTAAAACCAGTGGAGTAAGCTAAAATTATCAAAATGATTTTTAATCATTCTTCAAGTATTCTGTAATTCAGTTATAAAATCAAGATTTGTAAGAGAAATAAACCATCTTTCAAATCTTTTTTTTGCTATTTTTTTACATGACGAAAAATCATAAATATTAAATATTTCTTCTACCTTTTTATACATTGCCACTATCTCTGAAAACATAGGTATTAATTCCATTATATTCCATCTGGTAACTTGATTTATATTCCAATGTTTTCTTCTCTTAACAAATTGATGTCTACATTTTGTTATTATAGTCATTGCTGTTTCTCAATTTCAATACCTTTGATGTTTAGGTTGTTTTCTATCAATTTTAGCTTGTTCTTGTTCTGTTAAATAATCTTTTTTAATTTTTGTTTTATTCTTTGTAATTAAAGCGTTCATATCTTCAAGTACATTTTTCATAACATGAAATCTATCTACTATTTGAACTGCTGCGGGAAATACCATTTTAATTTTTCTCTTTCAAAGTTCTTTTTTATATATCAAGTAATAGTTTTTGAGTTGATTCCTGTGAATAATGAACAAACTTCAATATTTACTTTTCAGGTATCGATCAATGTCTGTAAAAAAAAATTAAATCATCAATTGCCTTAGATCATTTATATTCAATATTATCAGTTGTTATTACTTTATTGTTTTTAGTATCATACCATTTTCTTTGTTTTACATATACAACTCCTCTTCTAAAATTAATTGGAAATTCTATTAATTTTTTATAATCATAAAAGCCTTTTGATATTATATTTTTATTCTTTTCATATCATTTGGGTTTAATATTTTTTTCTATTAAATATATCTTTTTTAATCATGAAAATGGTGCATATTTTTCTCTATTTTCTTCCTCTTCTATTTCATCAAGTTCATATTTCTCAACATTTATTTCTTTTACTAAATATGTATCTAACATTTTTTTCATTGCATTTGCTTCCATTTTGTTTTTAAAAAAGTGATAAAATAATTTATATTATTTTATCACTTTTTTATCTTATTTCAAACTTATTCCACTGGTTTTAATCTTATGCCCCTTTTCCTTTCTCCCCACTCCTTCAAACCACATTTCCAATAACACCTCCCAAAATCCCCCCAGCTACAAACTCTGAAAACCAGTGAATAGAAGTTACAGAAACTCATAAACCAACATAAAAAGCATAAAAAATAGCAAAAAATCTTACCTTTTTATTTTTAGGAAATAGCCTATAAATAGCTATAGAAAAAGCAAAAGAAATAGTAGTATGAGTAGAAGGCCATCCCCGAAAAACTCCACCCCTCCAAAAACCAAAACGGAAATTATGGCTAGTATTTAACAAGACATCTAAATTAGTTGCATGAAAAAAACTTTGGGGCGGATGCAATCTACCAGTAAAAGCTTTATAAGTCCCAGAAATCAACATAGCCAAAATAAGAGACTGTAGTAAAATTATCCCTATTTTAAATAATCGTGGATTTTTCTTTTTCTTCCCCATAATCATAAGGACAAAAGATACTATAAAAGGTCATATTCCGCCAAATATAACCGCAGGGATAAACCAGTTTTGAATATCTCTACCATGCATAAAAACAAAGTAATTCCAATCAAAGTTAGTAATTACTAGGATAAAAGTCAGCATTATCAGTAAAATATGCCAAAAAATATTATAACCTCAAAAGATATTTTTTATGTTTTTTAGTAGTTGGAGAAAGAAGTTTTTCATTTTTTAGGATGGTGTTAGGAATAATGTTTTTAGTAGGATTTACTACAATGTTATTTTTAATTTTGTTAGGAAATAATCTGCTAGATTCTAACTTTTTAAAAATTTTTCAGAAACCTCATAGAGTTCTATATTTGATAAATCATCAAAACCGTACCAAATATTTTCAGTACAGCAAATATTTTCAATTGAGGGAATAGAAACTAAAGCATCTTTATCATAAGAAGTCTCTAAAATTTTTATTAATTCTTTGATTTTCATAATTTTATAAGTTTATTTATCTGCTAATTTCAAAATTAGTGCTTCTATAATTGCTTTTTTATCTTCATTTTTAACTTTTTCTTTAAGTGTCTCCAAAATAACATTTATTTTTTTATAGAAATTTAATTTTTCTTCTTCTGAGTAATCATTAGCTATTTTTTCTAATGCTAATAAAAACTTATCAGCTTTTTTATTTATATCTTCTTGCTTAGCTATTTTTTTAGCTTTCTCATCTTCTTCTATTATTTCTTGTTTTGTTTCTGTCTTAGATTCTTCTAACTTATTATTTTGTTCAATTTTTTTGTTATTTTCAATTAGTTCTAGATATTCATTAATATCTTTGGTAAGATTTTCTATGTTTATTTTTTGTTCTTCATTTTCTGCTATTTCTAGAGCTAAATCTAAATTTTCAAGAGAAGACTTTATTGATTTTTCAAATAAATCTGGGTATCATTTCTCCTCATAATATTTAGCTAATTCATAGTTTGTTTTTGATTGTGAGTAATAGCATTCATAATTTGGATAAACTCAACAAGCTCTTATATAGTGTTTTATAGCTTGTTTCATATTTCAGTTTTCATACTCTTTATCTCACTTTTTTTGATATTCTGAGGCTTTACTTTTCATTTTTTCTTCCTCTTGTCTTTTTATCTCTTCTTCTTCTGTTTTTTCTTCTTCCTCCAATTTCTGGTAATATTTGTCCTTATATTCTAAAAGCTCCTTTTCTAGTTCATAAATTTCTTTTTCTATCTCGTTTATTTCATTTTTATTTTCAACGGAGCATAAATATCAAGTAATATAATCACAGTTAACATTTTTCATACAGTTTTCTGTTGGTAAATATTCACAGTCTTCTAAGTGAATATCTTCTATGAGATTATTTTTTATTTCTAGATTTAATTCTATTTTTTCAATAAGTAATTTGTATTTTTCAGAGTTTTCTTCTTCAATTTCTGATATTTTTTCTTCAATTTCTTTGATTTTATTTGTATATAAGCTATTTTCCGAGATATTTGAATCTATAGTATTTTCAGCATTGACTGGAATATAAATAAAAGTTAGACCGATTATTGAACAAATTAACAATAGTATTTTTCTCATAGTATAAAAAATTAGTAAATAAAAAGTTTTTAAATTTATTTGATGAAGTAATATAAGTATATTAATAGAAGAAATCTCTATCTAAAATTAATTTGTTTTCAGAAAGTAGTTCTTTAAATATTAAGTGTTCACATTTTCTAGGAAAATCATCTGTACCTAAATCAGTAAGAATGTACCATACATATTCTTGATTTATGTGAGTTATTTTTATATTCTCCATTAAAGCTATCTTTATCAATTTCTATTATAAATAATTTGGTGAACCGCTCTGTATTTTGGTTTATTCCGAGATTTCTTAATTGATTTATTAAATTCATTAAAAGGTAGTAAGAAAATATTAAACATTAAGTGTAATCTTTTTAGTCTATCATATTGTTCTTTTTCTAAACATATTCTAATAATACCTTCTTTTAGTCTTCTTATAATAATTTCTTTTTCCTCAAATAAATCAAAATATAATTTTTGATTAAATAATATATAGTTTTTTAAAAAGCTTTTTATGAATTCTTCTTTTTTCTTTGGTGTCATAATTAAATCACTTTTTTTCTTCAAGAGACTCTCCTTTTCTAACTTTGAAATAAACTTTTTATTAATTTGTTTCTTATTAAGTGTACTAAATATATTTTTTTTTGATATTTTTATGAGTTTATTTATTTCTTTATTGTTATTCATGAAAAAATATTTAAAAACAAAAAGAGAGGCCATTAATGTACTCTTTATATCGCTTAGACATTTCTAATAAACAAAAATCCTGTTTTTCTCAGCTCTTGTCTAACAAAATTAATACCTAAGCATACTTAATATATACTTTTAACTCAAAAAATCAAATTATTTATTTCATTAAAACATTTGAAATAAATCAAAACTTAGATATAAATAAACTATGTTATATCTTTATAATATTTTTATGTCTACAATAACTATAAAAAATCCCCCTAAATCATTTATAAAAGAACATTGAACAGAAATTGAATATAAAAACTTAGTTTTATTTCTTGATAAAGAAAGAAGCAAAAGATTAGAAGAAAAGTACCAAATGTTGTCATCAAAAGCTATAAAAAACATGAAAAAAGATTATACCCCAGAAGAAATAAAAGGCATAAATCAATGACTATTACAAATAAAAACAGGAAATGCATTTTCAAAAGAACAAGCAAGAGACTTTATAGACAATACAATATTTTCTAAAAAATTTAACCCATGCAAACCTGAATCTACAAACACTATAAATGAAAACTCTATGAAGTACTATGACTAGCATTACACAGCGAAACAAGAGAAAAACTAGTAATCTACAAATGTCTATATGAAACACCAGAACTATATGAACAACTATGAAAAGACCCTTTTTTAGTAAGACCATACGAAATGTTTTTTGAAAATATAAAAATAGACTGAAAAAATACTCCTAGATTTAAATATGTTTGAAATGAAACTTATAAAACTACTTAAAGACATCATATCACCTAAAAAGTGTTATTCTTGCAACAAAGAATGACACTTTTTATGTCCAGAATGTCTTTGAAAAATAAAAAAATATAAAGTCTGTTGCTATGCATGTAAAACACACAGTGACAATTTTGCAGTTCATAAACATAAATCTTGCCAAAGAGCAGCCTTTTACGATAAAATGATAATCCTAACACACTATCAAAATAATGTTATAAAAAGACTAGTAAAACACTCAAAATACTACTCTAGAAAAGATATACTAGAAGACTTTGCAATTTATTTATCAGAACTATTCTATAAGAATGAGATTATCTTAAAAAATAATAAAACCGCTTCACAGAAAAATAAAATTAATGAACCGAATCTGTCAATAGAAGATTTTAACCCTTTGAATAAATTAAACAAAGAAACTAAAGATAAATATCTACTAGTACCAGTACCTATGTACTTTTTTAGAAAATTCTCCAGATGATACAACCATAGCGAACTATTAGCCAAAAATATATGAAAAATTACCTGAATAAAAGTAAGCACGAAACTTATAAAAAGAATTAGAAATACTAGACAACAAAGCAAATTATCAAGAGAAGATAGATTGATAAATTTGAAAGATGCTTTTAAAGTAAATAAAAAACAGGTGGACAGACTAGACAAAAAGATTAAATTAATCTTAATAGATGATATAACCTCAACCTGAAGTACAATAAACGAAATCAGTGAAGCCCTAAGAAAAGCCTGAATAAGAGAAATAATAGGACTCTGTATAGCCTCTGGATAACAGTCATTCCTACAAACTCAGGAATCTATAAAAAATTTGTTTATTTTAAAAAACTAAATAAAATTAAGAAAGTAAAAGAAATTGTAGCCTCTTTTCCATCCAAAGGGGAAAGAATTTTACGAAGTGTATTCTTTAGGGCAAGATAGAGGTCTAACTATGTAACAAAAAAAACGAAATGCAAAAACTATTTATACCATTTATCTTATCCATAATACTATCCTTTGTCCTAATAAAACTAATACAAAGAATATTTTATAGATTAAAAATCCTAGACAACCCCAAAAAATACAATAAAAAAAGAAAACCAATACCATACAGCACATGAATAATCTTCTTTATAACATTCTTTATAATAAGCTATTTTTTTATAGAACACAATCAAAAACTCTACTACATATGGCTCTTCGGTCTACTAGTAACAATCATTAGCTTTTTTGACGACATACTAAATGTAAGTGCAAAATGGAGACTCATTTTTCAAATAATAACATGAGCAACAATATGAATAACATTTATAAAAATATGATATGTAAGCAATATATTTGGATGAATAATAAACCTAGAAGCATATAATTTTGAAGCACTATGAAAAACTATCTACTTAGTCCCTTTTGTATTCACAGTTATTTGGTATGTATTTATATTTAATGCACTAAATTGGACAGATGGAATAGAATGAAATACATCATGACTATCAATTATCTCATTCTCCATACTATTTTTACTATGACTAATTCTATTCCACAATGACAACTATGAATGATGAATAAAAAATGCTCAATTCATAATGTGACTCACCGCAATCCTAGTATGAACACTAATCCCATTTTGGTTTTTTGATATAAAGCAAAAACTACTAATGTGAGACTCATGAACAATGTTTTTATGATTTATGTTAGCAACCCTAGCAATAATATCAGGGTGAAAAATAGCCACAGTACTAGTCGTATTTGGAATATATAGTGTAGATGCATTCTATGTACTCGTTAGAAGATTCATAAGAAGAAGAAATCTCCTATCTTGAGACTTTACACACCTACATCATAGACTCCTAAAACTTTGATTAACCACTAAACAAATATTAGCACTAATATACTCACTATCTTTTTTCTTCTGAATATCAGCACTTTTTTTAGACAAAACTTGAAAAATAATAGTTTTCTGAATAATAGCAGTAGTTGTAATATTTATTAATAAATTTATAAAGTCTATAAAAAATATTTACAATAAAAAATAACTTGAGACTCTTCCCCTTATGTAAGGGGAAGAATTCAAGTTAGGGTTATTTCCATACAATTTTATTTATTAATAAAAAGAAAAAAATATGAAAATAGCATTCTTTTGAACCTGAGAATTCTCTAAAAATATTCTAAAATGAATTTTAGAAAACAATGAAATAGAAATCCCTATAGTATTAAGCCAACCAGACAAACCAGTATGAAGAAAAAAGATACTACAACAAACCCCCATTAAAATTCTAGCCCTAGAAAATAAAATAGAAATAGAACAGCCAAAAACATTCAAAAAAAATGAGGAAATAATAGAGTTATTAATAAATCTAAAACTAGACTTTATAATAGTAGTAGCCTATTGAAAAATAATCCCCAAAGAAATTCTAGAAATCCCAAAATATGCCTGTATAAATTTGCACGGAAGCATCCTTCCAAAATATCGCTGAGCAAGCCCAATACAAGAATCTATAAAACAATGAGATAAAGAAACCTGATTAACAGTTATGTATATGAATGAAGCCATGGATGAATGAGATATACTTAAAATAGAGAAAACCCCTATAGACAAAGATGACAAAACAGAAGACATATTTAAAAAGTTTGAAAAAATCTGACCAAAACTTTTACAAAATACCCTAAAAGAAGTTTACCAGTGAAAAATAGAATGAACTCCACAAAAACACTCAGAAGCAACATATTGCTCAAAAATATCTAAACTAGACTGACAAATAGACTTTTCTAAAGACTCTTCTAACCAAATCTACAATAAATTTAGAGCCTACAACACTTGGCCAGAAATTTATAGCTTCTACAATGACAAAAAAATAATAATAAAAGACTGTGAAATATATGAAGATTTAGATTATAAAACAGAACAAAAAATATGAACAGTTGTAAAAATAAATAAAAAGACAATCTGAGTAATTTGCTATGATAATAAAATTTTGCTACTAAGGCAAGTACAACTTGAAGGAAAAAAAACTACAGACATATTATCTTTTGTTAACTGAAACCAAGACTTTTTGAAATATAAATTTTAAATATAAAAACATGCCAGAAAAAATAAGACTACAAAAATACCTAAGCCAAAATTGAGTATGCTCAAGAAGAAAAGCAGAAGAATACATAAAAATGTGACAAGTAGAAGTAAACTCAAAAATAGCCGAAATAGGTCAAAAAGTAACCCCCTGAGAAGACAAAGTAAAACTCCTAGATAAAGCAGTAAAAATACAAAAAGAGCTTGTCTACTATAAAATCAACAAACCCAGATGAATAGTAACAACCTGTGCCGAATATTGAGATAAAAACATAATAGATATAGTAGACATAAAACAAAGAGTCTTCCCAATCTGACGACTTGATAAAGAAAGTACAGGATTATTATTATTAACAAATGATGGTAGACTAACTAACTATCTAATACATCCAAGATACGAGCATGAAAAAGAATACATAGTAGAAACCTTTTGACCACTTAATAAATCACAACTAGAAAGAATATCTAAACCTATGGAGATATTGTGAACTCAAACTAAAGAAACAATAGTAAAAAAGATATCAAGCTGAACTTTTTCTATTATCTTAACAGAGTGAAAAAATAGACAAATAAGAAGAATGGTAGAAAAAATATGAAGTAGGGTAAAAAAATTAAAAAGAATTAGAATAGAAAATATTAAGCTATGAAACTTGAAATACTGAGAATACAGAAAACTAACAGAAACAGAAAAAAAAGAACTCTTTTACAGAATATGATTAGAGTAAAAAACTATTTTCTATAGTCCGAATCCATCCCATTTCGTTTCACTTAAGGGACCTCCTTTTTCTTCCCAAGACAATTAAAGTTAAGAAAACAGATGTAGCCTCTTTCCCCTCCAAAGGGTAAAGAATTCAAAATAGAGGTCTAACCAAGGAAGATATTAATAAAGAGGGTTTTATTTGCCTACTTCAAATATTCCCCAACAAGAGGGGCGGGATTTGTAAACATTGAAGAGCTGAAATTAATAATTGTTCAAACACTCACCTCTCAAAAAATACCACTATCCTTTACAAAAACCCTTTTGTCTATTAAATCTTTTATATTGCCATAGAGTAAACCATTAACTCTCAAAATATTAGTTGTTTCTCATCAAATACCTTTTATGTTACCTCAGATAGACATATAAATTCCATCGATATTTTTAACTATGGAAGCAATTCTTATATCTCATCACTTTACTATAAAAGCTATATTGTCATCATATTTTAAATCTCAATTTATTATCAAATCTCATTTTTCTATTATATAAGTTCTAGGTCACACTAATCAATCAGGTATAAAATCAAGCTCTAAGTCTTTTCACTTAATAAAGAATACATTTTCTATTCAGTTATAATTTTTAAATTCAGAATCAAATAAACCATTTACCACTAAAGGTAACATATCTATCGTTGAAGAATTAGTATTTGAAGTATTATTATCTGAATCATTTCTAGGTATATCATAATCTTCTCATAAAATTTCTGATAAGTTAGCTATTTTATCAGAATCAAGAACATACCTTATTGCTCATCAAGTAGTTAACAAACTTGGTTTTACAACTTTTACATTCATTTTTCCTATAAAATAAGCATCAGAATATAAATTATCTCAATTTTTAATTGTCGTTATTAAGGTATTTTCTCAATAATTTTGATCCTTAGCAATTTTATCCTTATTTCAAACAATATTAGGAAAAGTATTAAATGTTTTCACATCTCAAGGTCTAAGTATATCTTCTATTTTTTTACAAATAACAACACTTCCGTCTATTGTAGCTCAAAGTTTTTTAACACAAAGCTTTTCTACATATATCTCGTAGCTAGAGTTATTTTTTACACTAGGATATAATCAAAACTCTTGCATAGGATTCATTGAGCTTCCTATAATGACATTTTCATTAGGTCAAAAAAGTATTTCTCATTCGTTTTCTATACTGATTTTATTAGTAACCTCCGTAGGTCAATAATTAGTTTTAATTTTACAATTATTTTCGCAAAAATTTGGAAAAATTCATAATTCTCAGTTTTTATCAATAGATTTTTCGCATTCTTCCATTGTTCCTAAACTATTAGGTCTTTGTAGTACTCAATCTCAACAATCACTTTTACCTCAAACGGTAACCTTAGATCAACAAGAAAAACTAGAATTATTTATTTTATCATCTTTTGCAGAAGAATCATTTGATGTATAGCATTTTGCTATGTAGGTAACCTTTTGACTACTCTCATATTTACACTCAGCCTTAAATTCATTTTTAGAATTTTCTTTGATAGCTTCTCAAGAGTAGAATTTTCAATTTCAGCAATCTACTTTAAATTTTTTTACATCATAATTTCAAATACATTTTATCTCTGTTTCCAGTTTCCCAAATTCCGATGAATTACTTAAAATTTCTATTTTTTCGCATTTATCTATTCATATCTGTACTTTATCTGTTTTTGTCTTTATCTTTTGCTCTATTGACTTCTTTTTAGAATTATTTAAAGTTTGTTTTGAGTCTGTATTATTTTTTTTACTAGTATCTTCTTGAATTCAACAAGAGAAAACAATAAATAGCAGTGATATAAATATTAAAATTTTCATAATTTTTGTTTTTAAATAAATCTTTTGCAAAGAGAAAATAATATATTATTTAGTTTGTTAACATGGGACTTTCGCCATTTGAATTTGCTCTAAACACTGTCTTAAAATGTAGCCTTTCTCCTCTAAAAAGGGAAAAAATTATAGAGGGCACTATCTCATAAGCTCTTTTATTGAAGTTATTTCAGATTTTATATTTATTATTATCTTAACTAAATTATTTTTAATTTCTTCTGTACTATTAAATTCTTTTTTCTCCATATAAGATAAAAAACTATTTAATTCTTTTAATTTATCTAAATGCTCTAAAATTTTCTTTTCTTTACTAGTTAACTTTGATTTCTTTTGTAAAATAGGATACATATTATCTAAAATTAGACTTATTTTTTGGCTCACCTTTCTACCTATACCCATATAAAAATCTTTTTGCTCTTTAAATTGCTTTTTTTCTTCTAAATACATTTTTAGTTCATCATGTATAGTTCTAAACTTTTTTAAAGCATTTTTAATTATTTTTTCAGGATCATTATTTTGTGTATCACCACTTCTAATTTTTTTCATAACAAAAACAAGCCCATCAAGCTCTGAATATTTTTCTTTTAAAAAATCAGAATTATAGACATCATACCTTATACTAACATCTATTATGTTGCTTTTGAAACTCAAAATATATCCTTCTATTAACTCAGCCTGTTTTATATTATTATCATAACTATTACTACCAAAAGTATTGGAATTTAAAAATAATCCAATAAATATTATAAATAATAATGCTATTTTCTTTATCATAATTTAAATAAAAATCTATGTAAAATAATTACTCCACAAAATATAAATGTTATACAGCTTGTTAACAGAGAGCTTTAACACTTTGAAACCTAGACTATAAAAAAATAAAATCATAATCCAAAACAAGCACATTATATATCAATGCAAAATATATGCAAAAAAATATTTACTTTATGAATTTTATTTTTAATGTGTATGATATAAAGATTATAGAAAAAGGCTTTAAAATATATGACTTGAACCTCAATGGTATTTAAGTTAAGACATTGTAGCATTCTTCTTTTCGTATGAAAGGCAAGGAATTTAGGATGGATTATTTTTTTATTAGCTCTTTGTCTATTATTTATTTAAATTACAAAAACACATATGATAGTAGTATTAGATTTAGAAACAACCTGATTAAACAGTAGAAAAGATAAAATAATAGAGGTGGCATTAGTGAAAATAGATGAAAATACATTTGAAATACTAGAAAAATACTCAACTTTTGTTAATCCAAAAATTCCTATCCCAGAGATAATTTCAAATATCACAAATATTACAGACAAAGATGTAGAAAATTCTCCTACTATATCAGAGGTAAAATCTGAAATAAGAGAATTTATATGAGACAGTACAATACTATGACATAATATTCCTTTTGATAGAGAATTTTTGATAAGCAGTTGAATAGATGTATCAAATAATATTTCCCTAGACACCTTTTTACTCGCTAATTTTTTAGCAATAGAATCAAAATCCTTAAACCTAGAATATCTATGCTCTTTTTTTAATATAAAATTAATTTGAGCCCATAGAGCATTAAATGACACAATAGCAACAGCTAAATTATTTGAAAAACTAATAAAAAAACTACAAAAGCAGTCAAAAGAAAAAAAGGAAATACTTAAATACATTTTATCAAAAACATATGAGGAATCATGGTGATTTATAGAAGAAAAGTATTTAGAAAAAGATATAAAAAAAATAAATAAAAATACCTTTGTAAAAAAACTTCTAAAAGTTATAAAAAAATATACAAAAGCAAAAGAGGAAATTGATGATTTAAAAATAGAAAACGGAAACTTTCAAGAAATATTATCAAATATTTGATGACTAGAAATGAGAGAAAATCAAATAAAAATGTCTAAAATAGTAGATGAAGCATTTAAAAAATCTGAAAAAGTAGCAATAGAAGCACCAACAGGGATATGAAAAACCTTTGCCTATCTACTACCAAGTATATTTTTTTCAAAAAACATTTGAGAACAAGTATATGTATCAACGAGTACAAAAGTACTACAAGACCAGATTTTTTATAAAGACCTAAATTTTTTAAGTAAAAATTTAGATATAGAATTTACATATTCAAAACTAAAATGAAAAGCAAACTATTTATGAGTATTACCATTTTTTGATTTTCTATTTTTAGAAGAAACAATGTCAGAAAAGAAAATATCATTTATTTTAAAAATCATTTTCTGGTTATTTAAAACAGAATACTGAGAACTTGATGAACTAAATTACTATGGAGAAGAATACGGATACCTAAAAGAAATAAATGCAAATAGTCCATATACATTTAGTAAGGAAAATGACTTTGAATTATATGAGTTTGCATTAAAGGCAAGAAGAACGGCAAGAAAATCAGACATAGTTATAATTAATAATAATATCCTATTTCAAGACATAGTTTTAGAAGGAAGTATTTTATGATGAGTAAAAAACTTAGTTCTAGATGAAGTACACTGTTTAGAGGATGTAGTTACTAACTCTGTAAAAAAAATGTTTAGTATAACTGATTTAGAGAAAATATTTAATAAAATAAATAAAATACTAAAAAAATATAAGCAAAACATAGTAGACATAAAATACATACAAGAAACAATAAATTTTGATATAATGACCGTTTTTAGTCTACTAGAAAACTATGTATTATCTAAAACTAGAGCAGAATCTGATTATAAAAGAATTTTAATAGGAGAAGATTTTATAGACAATAATCCTTGAATAAAAAATTTATTATCTAATATAAAAAATAAATTTATAGAGATATTTAATGCTTTTGAGAAGCTATCTGACGAAGCATATGTTGCTATATCAAAAGAGGAAATGTTTTTACAAGAAATTTTAGAAACTATACAGATAACTCTTGAATTTAACGATAAAGATAAAGGAAAATATATATCCATAGTTTCTTTTAATGAAAATAGATGAGTTTCTTTAGAATACACTCTTCTAAATCCTTGAGACTTTTTGAAAGAAAACCTTTGGGATAAACTAGAATCCGCAGTTTTAACAAGTGCCACTTTAAAAACATGAGATAATTTTGATTACATAAAGAGTATTATTTCTTTAGATGATTTTAAATTTTATGAATTAGATACTGATTTTGATTATAAAAAACAAGCCCTTTTATTTATGCCAAACGATATATGAAGTATAAAAAATAATATGAATGAAGTTATGAAATTTTTAGGAGATTTTTTTCTAATAGCCAGATGAAGAACTCTAGTTCTATTTACAGCATTTTTTATGATAAAAGAATGTTATACAAGGTTAAATCATTCTCTTAAAAAAGAAAACATAAACTTATTTGCACAATCAATATGATGATGAAAATATAAACAAATAAACTTTTTTAAAGAAAATCCTGAAAATTCTATATTAGTATGAACCGATACATTTTGGGAATGAGTAGATATACCATGAGAAGATTTGAAATATCTAATAATACATAAAATTCCCTTTATGGTTCCGACAGAACCTATATTCATTGCAAGAAGTAAACTCTTTAAAGACTCTTTTAAAGATTACTCTATACCAAAATCTATAATAAAGCTAAAACAAGGTTTTTGAAGACTTATAAGAAGTAAAAAGGATACTTGAATAGTTATATTTTTAGATGATAGGATAAATACAACAACTTGGTGAAGAATCTTTATAAAGGCATTTCCTGAAGATATCAATATAAAAACAGCAAGTTCTGCTAATTTTTTAGATGTATTTAGTATCTGAAACTAAAAAACTGTAGGGGGAATACCTTATGTTTGCCCTGATTTAAAGGTTATAGGGGTATTTTTATTCATCCTAATATATAAAAAAATAGAATTGTAAAGGTTATTTGTTGATAAATACTTTTTCTTATGTTAATATGTATTTATTAAATAAATTACTATTAAATTATGCCAGAACCAATAGATGAGAAAGTAACTTGAGATAATATATTTGAAGACTTTGTTTCAAATGAGTCCTTATGAGAAGAAATAAAGACCATTAATAAACAACAGCAAAGAGATACTTATTATTATCTAAGTATAGGAAATATATTTTTAAAGATTATAAATCTTCTACTTTTTATAGCAATAGTTTTATTCTATTCATACAGTTATATTCAAAATAAAGAAGAAGAAAAAAAATATGATATATTGGAACCAATATGTAATATATTTTTATGAGACTCAAATGATAAAATAGAGGGGTGTTCAGGAATTAGTTATTTAGTTAAAGAAAAAACAGAAGAATATGATGAACTGAAGTCGCAACAACAACAAAATATTTATGCAATACTTCCTGATGTCTATACCGTGGAAAACTTCACTAACTCTGAAAGTATAATATTTTTATTAACAAAAGCAGAAGAAAAAGCACAATATATAAAAATACTATCTGAGTTTGATAGATTAAAAAATACTTTTGCATCAACAGATAAAAATAGAATATTTTGTTCCAACATAAGTATAAATAAGGACTTAGAAATGGAGTTAGAATGTGAAGTTTACTCAACTTATTGGGATCCAAGTGTAAATGATATTGACAAAATTTTAAGTAGAAACTGATGAACTTCTCTTACAGTTGCTAGTTTATTTGTTGAATTTTTAGATAGAGATCAAACCTTTTCTCTTATAGATAAGCAAAAATCATTTGAAGTAAGGGATGTTCAAGATAAGTGGTATTTCGCAAAATGAACAACTGTAAATTTGAAAATGAAGTATAACAAACTAGGTAATTTATCATTTTAAAAATAAAATATGCCATTAGATAAAAAAGTAAGAAATAGTATAAAAACAAGTTTTGTTTTTAATATAGTGATAATAGCATGATTTTTATTGCTTATAATCTCTAGTATACTACCTTCTTTTGCTGAAATAGAAGATAAAAAAACAGAACTTAAAGAAATATTGTATTCTAAAGAACAAGTTTTAGAAAAAGGTATAGATTTTCAGGAGTTCAGAAAATTATCTCTAGCAAGTTCAGATGTAGATAAAGCTTTTATGAAAAAAATAGATAGTCAATTTTATGCTAAAAACTTTATAAATAAAACAAACAAAAGTTATAAAGACTTTTTAGCTGAAAAAGAAAAAGAAATAAGAGCATATATAAGCTCCGAAGACTTTGAAAAAAAGCAAGAAAGGATAAGAAAAGTATTACCAACATATAGTGAATTTCCAGCCCTAGATTCTGATTTAACTAATCCAAGATTTATAAATTATATAGAGTCTATGTTTGATACATTTAACTTAGAAGTAGTAACTAAAGATGTTTGAATATCTAGAATATTACCAGTTGAAGATAAAGATGAAATAGACAAAAAGGCTAAAACAAAAAAGACACAAAAAGATACAGAAATTTTTTATACACCCATGGAAGTTTCTATTTTGTGACAAAAAAAAGATTTTCTAGAATTTTTATATTATGCAACAAATGTATGAAATATAGAAATTAAAAACTGAGAAATAGTTATACATAAAGATAATGAAATAAAAGGAATAATAACCTGAGATGAAAAAACAAAAGATTATAACATATACGAAAACCAAATTATGGAGATAGTTAGTATTAAAATGGAAAATTATATAGACTCCCTATCAAATAAAAATGATAAAGATGCAAAAGATATTGATTTAGTAAAACTTATAAAAGACACAAAACAATGAGAAGAAACTATAGAGGCACAAGTCGAAATCAATTTCTACATGAGATGAATACCATCTTATAAAATCAGAGAGTTAATAAACTCTATGAAGTGAAATAGCAAGAATTTAAGCACCAACATAAACAAAATAAAAAAAGAAGTAGAAAAATGAGAATGAAATCCTTGAGAATCTGCATTCGCATTAAAAAGAATGGAATTTGTAGAAAAGGCAGTTCAATTGATAGATGAGGATATAAGAACATTTGATGTAAAATTAATAGAAGTCGATATTGATAAAGAAGTTTTATATAAAGAAATACTAGACTATAGTAGTAGAATAGACAATATAAAGTTTATAGTTGAACAAGAAGCATGAGCATGGGGGGTGGAATTATTTGTAGAAAAGGAAAAAGAAGATAATAAAACAGGAAATAAAGCATCAGAAGAAGATACCGATAAAAAAGAGGAATGAGAAGTAGAAGTAGATCTAGAAGTAAAAGTAGATCTAGAAGTAAAAGAATAATTTATTTGTTCAAGAAATTATTTTAACTCTTTTTGAGATTATTCTCAAATATAATATAATAAAATTTAGATAAAAAAAAATGGAATACAAAGAAGTAGTAGAAAAGTTAAAAAATCTGATATCCCAATGAGAAAATATCCAAGAAATATGTGATACCATAATACTTGGAGCAGTATTAGTTTGAGCCTCTGATATACATGTAGAAGCTCTTTCTACATATGTAAGACTTAGGTATAGGATAGATTGAGAATTAGAACAAATTTTAGAATACCAAACATTTTTACATCAATGAATAATCGCTAGATTTAAGATACTATCTGACTTAAAAATAGACGAAACCCGTAAGCCTCAAGATGGTAGAATAAGTGAAGTAATAGGTTGAAAGGCATTAGACCTTAGAGTTTCTACCCTTCCAACAGTTCATTGAGAAAAAGTAGTTATGAGAATAGTAGACAAAAGTAAAAAAATACCAGAATTAGACAAATTATGAATAGAAGGATCTAATCTAAAATTGCTAAAAAAAGCTGTAATGTTACCTAACGGTGTTATATTAACAAGTTGACCCACAGGTTCTTGAAAATCTACTACTCTATACTCAGTTCTTACTATATTAAATAAAATATGAGTAAATATAATGACACTAGAGGATCCAGTTGAGAATCAAGTTGATTGAGTAAACCAAAGTCAAGTTAAACCAGATATATGATACACCTTTGCATATTGACTTAGAACAGCACTTAGACAAGACCCAGATATAATAATGGTATGAGAGATGAGAGATAAAGAAACTGTAGATATAGCAGTAGAGGCCTCTTTAACTTGACATCTAGTATTGTCCACAATACATACCAATAGTGCATCAGAAACTATCACAAGGGTTTTAAATATGTGAGTACAGCCTTTTTTGATACCAGCATCTTTTAATATAGTTATAGCACAAAGGTTGATAAAAAGATTATGTGATTGTAAAAAAGAAATGCCACTAGCAGAGCTATGAAATGAAACACTAACAAGTATAAAACATGCAATAAGTATAACTCCTAAGGAAGAATTGCAAAGCAGAGTCTGAGATAAACTCAAAAATCCTGTCTTTTATAAAGCAGTCTGATGTGAAAAATGTGATAATAAGGGATATAAATGAAGATTAGGACTTTATGAAATACTAGAAATAACCCCCTGAGTAAAAACGATGATACTAAATTGAAGCTCAGCATTTGATATAAATAAACAAGCAATCAAAGATGGAATGATATCTTTAGAACAAGACTGAGTAATGAAAGCACTTATGTGATATACGACAATAGAAGAGGTATACCGTGTAGCCAAAAGTCAAAAAGGTTAAATCTAGAAATATTCTAGGGGTAATACCCAAGTACCATTAAGTTAAGGAAATAACTGTAGCCCCTTTCCCCTGATAAGGGGAAAGGATTCAGGAGAGAGGTCCCCTTGGAAAGTCATGTAATTTTATTTCTTATTTTGAAAAACATGTCAGATGTAGTTATTTTAGATGAAGTTGTTGAGGAGAGTTTAGATAGTTCCTTCTCACACATATGAACAAATGAATCATTTATTCAAAGATTGAACACCTATTTTCTTAAAATGCAAAGAATTTGAATAAAAGAAAAAATAGTTTTTTATCGTCTTTTGTCTACAATGCTTAATGCCTGAATGAGCTTGATAAAATGAATAGAAGTTCTAGAAAAACAAGAAAAAAATCAAGCATTTAGGCTTATGTTGTCCACATTCTTAAGAAAATTAAAACAATGAGATAAATTATCAGAATGTATGGAATGAGAACCAAAATCCTTTAGTAAAGCAGAAGTATGAGTAGTGAAATCATGAGAGAAAACATGAAGACTTAATAATATATTAACAAGTTTGGCTGATCAAATAGAAAAAGTGGCCTCTATATCTTGAAAACTAAAATCTGCTATGATTTATCCTTCTATGGTAGTATTAGTAGTATTTTGAGTGGTTTTTATAATGATGACAATGGTTGTACCTAAATTACTAGAAATATTTGAGGATAAAAGTGCCTTACCAGAGTCGACACAACTTTTGATAGCTATATCAAATGTTTTTAGGTTTTATTGGTATTTTTTAATATGAGGAATAATTTTTATTGTCACATCTATAAGTTTTTGGAAAAAAACTCCTAAATGAAGATACCTTTTTGATAAATTTATGTTAAATATACCTATATTTTGATTAATTATGAGAAAAGTCATATTATCTAAATTTGCTAGAATATTTTCTTGACTAATATCTTCATGAGTTTCTATAGTAGAATCATTAAATATAGTATCAAATGCTGTATGAAATGAAATGTATAGACAAAGAATACTTTTACTAAAACAAGATGTAAAGTGATGAATGAAAATATGGGAATCCTTAGATTGAGATAAACTTTTTCCTGATATTATGATACAAATGATACAAGTTTGAGAACAAGCAGCAAAACTGGATAGTACAATAGTAAAAGTAGCCGATTTTTATGATGAACAAGTAGATAACACCATTGCTGCTATAAATAAGCTTTTAGAACCAGTTATAATAGTAACTCTTGCCGTTATAGTTTGATTTATAGCAATAGCAATAATGCAACCAATCATGGGATTAGCTGACACCATAAGTCAAACTTAGAAAAAATGTAAATTCCTTATAATTAGACAATAAAGTATAAACTCTCCACACAATCTTCACACAATCTTCACACAATCTTCACACAATCTTCAGATTATAAAAAAATATTCTAGTTAGATAATTTTCTAGAATATTTATTTTTGAATTAAAAAACACTATTGACATATTTTAAAAAATACTTTAAAAAACTAATGTGAAGATTGTGTGAAATTACATCTAAGTGATTTGACTTTGAAAATATAAAAGATAGAATGCACAATGTTATTTTTTTAGATCTTTAAAATGATCCGAAAAAACTATGAAGTTTTAAAACTATAGTTTTTAATCTCTAGTTAAATACTACTTGTTAGTACTAACTATTGAGCCAACATAACTTTGAGGAGAAAAAAAAATGATTATTCAATCATTGTTTTTTCTCCCAAAGTTATGTTGTAAAAACAACTATGGGTTAAGGCTTTCTTATTTTATTTTATTAACTCTATTACTATGAATTTAGGTAAAAGAGTTGTTTCAGCAATAGCGGCGATTTCAGTGGTATTTTCCATTGTATCACCAATAGCTGGAGCAAATGCTGCAATATACACAGAACTAGAAGCAGCGAACAAATTGGCATCTATGAATGTCATAAACGATAAATCAGCTACTCCTAGTGAATATAGGATAGATGATACAATCTCTAGAAGAGAGATGTTAAAAATCATGATGAGACTAAAAAACTATCATGTACCAGGAACATACACTTATAAAGAAGTATGTGAATGAAATAAATTTGCTGACCTACCTAATTTAGGTTCAGATACAGATTGGGCTTGTTATTATGCAGAACCAGCTTTAAAGCTAGGAATGATCTCTGCTAATTCAAAATATAACCCAAACTCAAGAGTAACTAAAGCAGAAGCTCTTAAGATGATAATGATGGGAAGATGAGTACAAGGATATGAAAATGAAGATGAATGGGCAGGTTATGTAGATGCAGCAGTAGATGCTGGTATCTTAGTAAAAGATGCAGTAGGTGCTGGTATCATAGCAAAAGCCTTTACAGACTATGATACAAAAGCAGAAAGAGGATTCGTATTCGTAATCGCAGTTAATCAAACAGTTGTTGTTGTTGGTATAGATGATTGTGATACTAACGGAGACCAATTAAAATGTGTTGACGAAATGTGTGTAATATTTGGAGAACTAGCAGATTCAAGTGCTAGTTGTTATTGTGGAGACAATAATGAAAATGCAGACTACCAAATCTGTCAAAATTATTGTGAAGCAAACCCAGATGATGAAGGATGTCCAGATGTAGATGTATCATGTGAAGAAGACAATACACAAGCTAAATGTAACATAGATGTATCTTGTGAAGTAAATGCAGAACAAGCTAAATGTTCATGTGATGACTACCCAGATGCTGACAAATGTGAAGTTGTATCAGACGGAGACCTAACAGTTAGATTATCTCCAAATACAGCTCCATCAGCTACAGTACCTGGATGAATTTCAGGACTAGCAGCAGTTACATTTGATGTAACAGCAGGAGCAGAAGATGCAACTATAACAAGTATGACAATACAAAGAAATGGTATATCAGATGCAGACACACTAACAGCTTTAGCATTATTCTCTGAAAACGGAAGAATATCTAAAGAAAAAGATGATAACCAAGAAAACAACACTCAAGCACAAATCAACCTAAATAACGGATGATATACAATACCAGCTTGAACAACAGAATCAATAACTGTAGTTGTTAATATAGAAGAAATAGCAGACAAAGACGAAGTAGAAGCAGATGAATTTATGCTACAACTAGTAAATGTAGAAGCATGATGAGAAGTAGTATTTGTATGAGACCTAGAAGGTAATAAAATTACTGTAGGTTCAAGAGATGCAGCATTAATAACAATTAAAGATGATTCAGATGTTGCAGATGTAACAGTTTGAGATGATTCAGTTCCAGTATTAAAATTCCAAGTAGAATGAGCAACTGACGAAGATGTAAGTTTAGAAAATATTACATTTAAAGCTTCAGAATGAGATGCTCTTGTAAACCTTGAGAACTTTGTTCTTAAACTAGACGGACAAGAATTAGCTGTTTGAACAGTTTCAGGAAAATACCTAACTTTCAAAATAGAAGGTGGGGTTACTATAGCTGAAGACAAAACAGAAGATTTCGTAGTTGTAGCAGATGTTGTTGGATGAGCTGGAGACACTTACTCTTTCTATATAGATCAAGAGTTAGATGTTAGAGGTGTAGGACAACAATTTGGTTACGGTCTAGCAGTAGACATAACTCAAGCAGACGATGATGGAGAACTATGAGATGTAACAATAGAAGCTGGAGAACTAGCACTATTAGACATAGATGCAGAACACGACAAAATTAGAGCAGACAAAGAAAATGTAGAACTATGACAACTAAAAATAATGAACATAGCTGGAAAAGATTTAGAACTACAAAAATTTGGACTAAAAGTAGCATTATCTAATACTACTAATGTTCTAAATGAAGTATTTACAAATTTTGAAATGTACAATCCAGAAACTGGTGAAACTTATGAATTATCTACAAATGATGGTTTATTAACTATAGGTTCATATTCTGATGACTCAGTAGATATAAGCTTACCAGAAGGTGATATTACATATATAATCAGAGCAGACACATTAGAAAATGTAGATGCAGGTACTCAAGTTAGTCTTACTTTAGCTATTGATGGAGTTTCTTCTACTGGAGAATTCTATGCTGAAGAAACTAATGAAGATACTCAAGTTACTGATATAACTCCTTCTTCTCTAAGTTGGAAAAAATTAACATTTATAGATGCTGGAGCTACTGTAGCTAATGTTCCTCTTGCTGACACTACTGTTGTTAGAGGTACTGCTGGTGAGGTTGCAATGGAATTTGAAATCGAGTCTACAGAGGCTTCTGATATAAATGTTGATGAGATTATAGCTAGACTACAAACTCAAAATAAATTGTTAACTGCTTCTGCTGTTTGAAGTAACTCTACTCAACAAACTGATTTAACTGTTATTAAAACACCAGTATTAAGTGGTTGAGAAACTTACTATATTTATAAAAATAATACAACAATTATTGCTGATTATACTACTGTTTCAGGTGATGATCTACTTGATGTAACTAATGCATTAAATGCTGATTTGATAGCTAAGGGATACACTACAACCCTAGGTACAACAGCAATTGTATGAGCACAAGTTGATACTATTGGTTGAATTGCTGGGGACCCTTCAGATGTTTATACTGTTACTATTAACGGTATGCCAACTGTAAATGTTCCTTACAATACTAATGCAGCTACAACTTTAGTAGATATTAAAACTGCTATAGATGCATTATCATTACCAGTTACTGTTGCAGTTCCTGCAGGTACAATAACTGCTAATAACCCAGGTACTCCTTTTACTACAACAGTTTCTGCTGTAGATTGAACACTAGTACCAGCTACTTTAGTAAATGTACCTACTATAGTTGCTGCAGGTGCAACACAAGTTGATACTATTAATTGACTTGCTGGTGATGCTGGATTAGCTGCTTCTGAAGTATCTACTCTTACTGTCATTACAGCACCAACTGTTGCTTGAACAGATGCAGTTACTGTTGAATGAATAGCATATCCAGTTGCAATAACGGCTACTGAATTATGAAGTCTACCTTTAACAGCAACTAAGATAGCTACAGATTTAAACTCTGCTGCGGCAGGTTCATTTATAGCTACTGTTCTTGGTAATGTTGTAACTATAACAGATTTACAAACAGGTAATGTCCCTAATACTATTTATACAGCAGGTGTTCTTACAGGTACTATAGTTGGTGTAGGAGTAGCTGAATGATCAGCTAACTTCGGTGTTGCTGATACTTATACAGTTACTGTTAATGGTTCAACAACAGCAGCAGTTCCTTTCAACACAGATGTAGATACTACTTTAACAAACATCAAAACTGCTATAGATGCACTAGGTAAACCAGTTACTACTGTAGTAGATACAGCATTAGATACTATAACAATAACTGCAAATGTTCCAGGTACTGCATTTACATCTTCTGTAGCAACAGTAGATAATGTTAATACAGAAGCAGTTCAAGTTTTTTCAGGTATTAATAGAGCCTTAACTACAGCTAATGTTAGTCCTGCAGTTAAGCAAAAAGATATTCTAGGTACATTCGCAGGTGATGTTCTTGATACTTATACAGTTACAATTAACTGAATTCCAACAGTTCCTGCTAATATTCCTTACAATACAAGTGATGCTCAAACTTTAGCAGATTTAGCTGCTGCAATTAATGCAACTACTGCACCAGTTACAGCTACAGTTGTATGAAATACAATAGAAATAGAAGCAAATGTTGCATGAATACCTTTTGCTACAGTTGCTACTGCTAATGATTGAGGACTTTGAGCTCCTGCAAATATTACTAGAACTCTTACTACTGCAAATCTAGGTTCTAACTATATTAGAGTAGATACTACTGATGCTCTTTCTTTCCCAGCTTGACAATGAAGTAATCTTCCATCTTCAGTCGTAGGGGCTTTCTCTGCTACATTAACAGCTACTGCTATTAATGCTCCTGCAGGTACAGTATACGGTGTTAAGTTAAATGGTGTTGATTATATTACTGCTCTTGGATGAAGCACTAATAGTTTACAAACTACCTTAAATGCTATTCCTTGAATTACAGCTACAATAGATGCTACTAATCTAATTATAACTGTTTCTAGTAATACTGCATTCGCAATAAATAATGGACCAACTACTGCTATGTCAGCTCCAGTTGCTGCAACAAATCAAGAGATATCAAAAGTTTCTCTTTATGCAGACTCAGCTGACGGAACTCTACTAGACGAAAAATCTGGTACAGACATAGCAAGTGACGGAACAGTTACATTTGATGTAGACGAAGACATACTATCAGATACTACAAATACATATGTAATTACAATAGACATAGTAGACGGAGCAGATGCAGTTGCAAACACTCCAATCATAGTTGACCTAGTATGAGTAAATGCAGAAGACGATGATAACGATACAGTAAAAGTTATACTTAGTGGAACTATTTCAACAGAGTTGTCAAGTACACTAAACTTAACAACACCAGAAAGTCCACTATACTCAGATAAAGCAACTACAGTTACTGAATCTGGTGTATTAATCGTAGCAGCTGATTTAAACAACGAAGATAATAAAGCACCTAAAAATATACTAGGTGGTGAATCTGTAGTTGTTTACTCAACTGATGTACTATCTCAAAATGAAGAAATTGATGTAGAAACAGTTGTATTTACTATACTTTGAGATTATACAAAAGCTATTAAAAATGCTTCTATTTACTTAGGAGACACTTTAGTAGGAACAAACTCAAGTTCAGACATAGTTTATGATTGAACTAATACTATGGTAACCTTTGATAATCTAACAGGATTAATAATCCCAGAAGAAAACAAAGAGTTAAAATTAGCAGTTACTGCTAATACTATAGGTTACCAGAAAATAGGAAAGATAAAATCTCTAGCAAGTATAAGTCAAGTAGACTTTACAAATGCAGAATGAGTAGAATCAGGAAAAGATGTTGCAGACAAAAGTTTAGTATGATTTACTTGAACTAATTATTTTGATATAGTTCCTGCACTAATTACTTCTAGTGTTGTAACTTCATTTGGAAGTGAATCAGACATTAAATTAACTGTTGATGCAGGTGCAAACACTAAATCAACAGATAATACTCCTACTACTGTTAAAGTAACAAGTCTTACATTTAATCAAGTAGGTACTGCTAAATGAGTTGCTACATTCTCTATAAAGGATTCTAATGGAGTTCTTATAGACACAAAAACAGCTTCATGAGTGGCTCCTATTATATTCACTATGTGAACTTATGCTATATCTGATAATGAGACATTTACTATCTCTATAGATAGTGGAACTACTTCAGGTAACTCTTACGGTCTTGAATTACAAAGAACAGGTGTTCTTTATACAACAAGTTCAGATAGTTTTGCTACTTCTGTAGACTCTAACTATTCAGATGAAATAGAATTATGAGAGTATAATGCTAACTAATCCTATGAAATCTAAATTAGATTTATAGACAGTGAAATGTTAAAAAATTATTAAGTTAATTTCAAAGAACCCTTTCGTAAGAAAGGGTTCTTTTTTTTGTGTGTAAAGTTTTGAAAAAAATAATATTTTAGTATAATAAGAGCAATTAAATAATATGGGGTCTTACTTGACACCTACTCAAGAAAGAATAAGATATTAGCATGAATTACCCAAAAAACATGATAGATTTTATAGAGAATTTTAATACTGAGGCTCAATGTTATGCTTTTTTAGAAGAATTACGTTGGTGAAATGATTTTTTATGCCCAGCTTGTAAGAGTAAAGATTTTTGGAGGCATAAAAGATGATATAGAGTATGTAAATGATGCAGAAAAGATTTACGAGTAACAGCGTGAACAGTATTACATTGAGAAAGAATCTCCTTAAGAATAATATTTATGATAGCGTGGTTCTTAGTGATAAGTAAACAATGAATAAGTGCTGAAGAATTATCTAGCATTCTTCAGGAGAATCATAAGACAGTATGGACTTGGTTACATAAACTAAGAAGGATAATGGTATTACCGAATAGAAATAAACTTTCAGGTAATATAGAGGTAGATGAAGTATTTATATGATGAGCGAAACAATGAAAAAGATGACGTTGAGCTGAATGAAAGGAAAAAATAGTAGTAGCAGTTGAGGTTAATAAAGATAAAGTAAATAAAAAGTGATTAATTCGTTGAATGTGAAGAGTTAGAATATCAGTGATTTCAGACTGCAAAAAAGTAACCTTAAAGAAATTTATACTTGAAAATATTGAGCAATGAAGTACCTTGTATACTGATGATTGGAAGTGATATAATGATATAGAAAATGAATGATATTCTAGAGTCATTCAAAAAGAAGTTACTGATGATGATGTGATAGTTTGAGTAGATAAAGATGAAGTAACTCCTAATGTTCATATTGTTGCAAGTTTATTGAAGAGATGGTTACTTGGTACTCATCAACAATATTTGGCAAAAAAATGATATTTACAGTGCTATCTTGATGAATATGTATTTAGGTATAATAGAAGAAAATCTGATAATAGATGAATTTTATTTAAAACCCTAATGCAACAAGTTATTTCTACTCCACCTACAACATTTAAGGATATAGTAGAAAAAGGCTTAAAATAAACTAAACATTAGTAGGTGCGAAGTAAGACCCCATATTAAAAAATAATATAAAATATTATGGGACAAGAATCTTACACTAGAGAAGAGTTAGATAAAATAATGTATTATTACATAAGAAAAACAGCAAAAGAACTAGAACTTGCTAAAAAAGAAAATTAAATATAATTATAAGTAATTTAGAAAATAAATTAAAAAAATTATGGAACAATACTATACTAGAAAACAATTAGAAAAAATGCTAAAGAAAGTGAATGAAAAAAATGCAAGACAATTAGGACTAGAAATAAGTGAATTTAAACTAAATAAAACAGAAAAAGCTTATGTATAAGATTTACTATGATAGAGAATTCTATTTAAAAATGTCTAACTTCTCTAACTATTTGAAAAACTATTTTTATAAACTATACACCGATACTTGAATAATAGATGAAGAGATTATTATGGAAAGTTATGAAAAAAGCATAGATTTATTACAAAAGCAAATAATTGATAAAATCGAAAATTTTTGCAAAGACTGAATATTATGAAGAAAAGTATTATCTGAATCAAAAATAATAGAAAAGTGATATTTTTTTATAACAATAAATTCCTATAAGATTAAGATAACTTTTTTAAAAGACAAAAAACTAAATAAAATTATTATAACATCTGTAAAAATTAATACTTAATTTAAAATATGAAAGATAAAAAAGATAAAAAATTACAAGAAGCATATAGACAAGCAGACAAAGCCATACAAGAACTATTTTTTAGAAAAGGAAAATCATGCAAAAAGAACTAAATAAAAATTAGAAATTTATGCTTAATTTCAAAGAACCCTTTCGCAAGAAAGGGTTCTTTTTTTTGTGTAAAGTTTTGAAAAAACTTTGATAAAAATAAAATTTTGATATAATAAAAACAATTAAATATTATTATTTTAATTTTATAGTTTTATGTATGATATAAAAATCTTTCTTGAAAATAATGGTCAATTTTGAGCAAAAGTGAATGCAGGAAAAGAAACTATTTACTGAGTGTGAAATACAAGAGAAGAGCTTATGGAAAACATAAGAGATTGACTAAAAATATCATTTCAAGATAAGGAAAAAAATGAAAAAGAATCAAGAATCTTTAGATATTTTAATTCAGATAAAAAAGATTTAGTATGCCATTAAAATATTCACTAATAGTAAAAATATTAAGAGAACTTAATTTTAATTGTACAAGAACAAAATGAAGCCATTTTAGATTTGAAAAATTATGATATTGACTAACAGTATGATTTCATAAAGAATACCCCCCGAAAACAGCTAAAAGTATGCTAAAGGATATTGCCAAAATTGAATGAATAAAGTATGAAGAATTAGTATTAAAATATAATATCAAGTTATAGACATTTAAAAAATATTATAAAAATTTATAAAAATTATTAAGTTAATTTTAAAGAACCCTTTCGCAAGAAAGGGTTCTTTTTTTTGTGTAAAGTTTTGAAAAAAATAATATTTTGTTATAATATGAGCAATTAAAAATTAATATAAAAATTATGAAAACAATAAGCACACAAAAATTTAAAAAAGCATGATTCACCTTTGAAGAAATAGAAAAAATAAAGAAAGGTCTAAAAGATATAAGAGAAGGTAGAACCATCTCTCACGAAGAAGTTAAACTAAAAGCAAGAGAAAAGTTATTTTCTAAACAAAAAATCTATGCTTAAAGTTGATTTTTCAGATTAAGCCGAATTAGAATATGCACAAATATGAGAATAAATTTCTATATCAAAATCCCCTTTCGCAATAAAAGGGGATTTTTTATGTCCACAATAATAAAAATAAAGTAGACAAAAGATAACTATGTGAAGATTGTGTGAATTTTTTAGTAAAAAATTGATTTATAAAATATAAAAACTAGAATGCAACCACTTTATATTTTAATCCCCACACTATGAATTTAGGGAGAAAACTAGTCTCAGCCATTGTATGAATATCAGTGATATTTTCACTAATATCACCAATAGCATGAGCAAATGCCTCTTCTACATATGTAGAACTAGAAGCAGCAAACAAATTGGCATCCATGAATGTCATAAACGATAACTCAGCCACCCCAAGTAAATACAGACTAGAAGATACAATCTCAAGAAGAGAAATATTAAAAATCATGATGAGACTAAAAAACTATCATGTACCCTGAGCCTTTACACAAAGAAGTATGTAAATGAGACAAATTTGAAGACCTAAATACCAAATGACCAAAAATAGACTGGGCATGTTACTATGCAGAACCAGCCCTAGAACTATGAATGATATCACCCAATAAAAACTACAACCCAAACTCAAGAGTAAGAAAATGAGAAGCCCTAAAAATGATAATGAAAGCCAGATGACTAGACTGATACGACTATGGAAAATGAAGAGAATGGGAATGATATGTAGACTCAGCAGTAGATGCAGGAATTTTATTAAAAGACCCAATAGCCCCAGAACTAAAAATAATAAAATCATTTACAGACTACAAAGCCCAAGCTACAAGATGATTTGTATTTGCAATATCAATTAATCAAGTAGAAAATACTTCTTTGACACTAGAGGAAGAATGTGAAATAAATCCAGATCAAAAAAAATGTGTAGAAGACAAAGATAGTATGTGTCTAGTTTTATGCCAACTATCAGGCTCATGCTCTAGTTGTTATTGCGGAGAAAATAATGAAAACTCAGAATACCAAATTTGTAAAGACTACTGTTCAGAAAACCCAGATGACGAAGGATGTTTAATAGAAGAAGACCCATGTATAATAGACCCAGAACAAGACCAATGTTCATGTGAAGACTATCCAAATGCAGACAAATGTTATATAGAAGAAACCTGTGAAAACAACCCAGACCAAGAAAAATGTCCATGTGACGATTACCCAGAAAAAGAATGATGCACAATAGAAACAAGCTGAAACCTAACAGTAAAATTATCTCCAAACACAGCCCCAGCAGCCACAATCCCATGATGAATCTCATGATTTGCAGCAGTAACATATGACTTCACAGCAGGAGAAGAAGATGCCACAATAACAAGTATGACAATACAAAGAAACGGAATATCAGACTGAGACACACTAACAGCCCTAGCCCTATTCTCAGAAAACGGAAGAATATCTAAACAAAAAGATGACAACCAAGAAAACAACACCCAAGCCCAAATCAACCTAAACAACGGATGATACACAATACCAGCCAGAACAACACAATCAATAACAGTAGTAGTAAACATAGAAGAAATAGCCAATAAAGACGAAGTAGAAGCAGATGAATTTATGCTAGAACTAGTAAAAGTAGAACTATGATGAGAAATAGAATATAAATGAAACCTAGAATGAAACAAAATCACAATATGATCAAGAGACGCAGCACTAATAAAAATAAAAAAAGACCAAGAAGTATCAGATGTAACAGTATGAGATGAAAAAGCAGAAGTATTAAAATTCAAAGTAGAATGAGCAGCAAACGAAGACATAAAACTAGAATTCATAACATTTAAAGCATGAGACTCAGAAGCACTAGAAAACTTACAAAACTTTGTACTAATGCTAGACTGAGAAGAATTAGCATACGGAACAGTTTCAGGAAAATACATAACCTTCGCAATAGACGGATGAGTAACAATATCAGAAGACAAAACAGAAAACTTTGTAGTATTAGCTGATGTAGTATGATGAGCATGAGACACCTACTCATTCTACATAGAACAAGAACTAGACGTAAGATGTGTATGACAACAATTTGGTTACGGTCTAGGTGTAGACATATCTGAAGCTGACTCAGAAGGAGAATTATGAGATGTAACTATAGAAGCTGGTGAATTAGCACTACTTGATATAGATGCAGAACATGATAAAATCAGAGCAGACAAAGAAAATGTAGAACTAGGACAATTAAAAATAATGAACATAGCAGGACAAAATTTAGAATTACAAAAATTTGGACTAAAAGTACAATTATCTAATACAACTAATGTATTAGAAGAAGTATTTACAAATTTTGAAATATACAATCCAGAAACAGGAGAAACATATGAACTAAGTACAAACGACGGAGAATTAGTAATGGGAACTTATAGTGATGATGGAATAGATATAAGCTTACCAGAAGGTGATGTTACTTATATAATAAGAGCAGACACATTAGAAGATGTAAAAGCATGAACAGAAGTTAAACTATCACTAGCAATAGACTGAATATCAAGTACATGAAACTTCTATGCAGAAGAAACAGACGAAGACACACAAGTTACTGATATAACTCCATCTTCACTAAGTTGGAAAAAAGTAACATTTATAGACTCATGAGCAAGTGTTGCTAATGTTCCTCTTGCTGACACTACAGTTGTTAGAGGTGCAAAATGAGAAGTAGCTATGCAATTCGAAATTGAATCTTCAGAAGCTTCTGATATACAAGTAGACGAAATAGTAGCAAGACTAACAACACAAGAAAAACTATTAAAAGTATGACCAATGAGTAGTATATGAGCAAATCAACAAACAGACCTGATAGTAACCAAAGTACCATTCGTAGAATGATGAGAGACATATCACATATTAAAAGACTGAATGGAGATAGTAGCCAAATATACAACTCAACCATGAGACACAATAGAAGAAGTAACACTAGACCTAAAAGCAGACTTAGAAGCACTATGATATAATGCAGAAATTATATCATGATGAACAGCAACAGCACAAGAAGATATAATAGATTGATTAGCATGAGATCCATTAGATCAATACAAGGTGACAATTGATGGTATAGATTATGTAGAAGCCTTTAATACAGGTGGTACTGGTGAATTTTGTTTCTTGTTATGTGTACTAGATAATACATGTGAAAGCTGTTTTTTTGCTTGAGTAGAAGACACATATTCAGCCTTAGCATCACAAATAAACTCAGATCCTTTTTCAAAAGTAACCGCTATACCAACAAGTACAGATATAACATTAGTTGCAGACACTTCGTGAATTCCATTTAACACTACAGCTAGTGCTATTGATGGTAATAATATTGTGGCTACTTATTCTAGTCTTGGTATTTTGTATAATGATTCATTTAATAGAGAAGCGGTCCAAGCAACAGTAACAGCAGATTATATAGATCTTGTTGATCCTCTTTTTACAGGTATTAGTGATGTTACAGCAGAAGAAGCTAATGGTAGTGTAGGAGATTTTTCTAATCTATTTGGATATGAAGTTTCAGTTGATGTAGATGAAATTGTAGACGAAAATGGTGTAGATGACTCATATGTACAAGCAAGTTTATCTATTAGATATGTTGTTGAAGTAGAAATCTTTAATGATGATGCAGATACAGCAGTAGCTAATTCATTAAGTGCTTGAGATTTAATAGCAACAGCAGATATTACATGAGCAGCAGCTAATGGTTATATAGTAGATATTGTTACTGGTGGAGCAGATACAACAGGAGTTGTAATTTCATGAGAAACAACTTCAACAATAACAGCCACAGTAGAAACAGATTGATGATGAACTATAGATCCAACTTGGCAAGATGTAGTTGATGCTTTAAATTTAGGAGGAGTATTTGAAGCAACTTTATCTACAACTAATGGTACAGATACCGTTGTTTTAGCTGATGCTCAAACTTTAACTTTGGCATGATGATTTGATGCAGTTGTTCATACAAAACAAGATGTGATTGATGCAATAAATATACTATTAGTAAATACACCAGCATCATTAAATGCATCGGCTATAGGTACAGATCCAGCTACTAATGTTGCTGAAAAAGCTTTAACTGGTTGAAAAAATGCATTGTCTCAAGTTAGTATACTTTACGATTTAAAATGAGGTTCATTTGACTACTATACAGTAAGTATAGATCCAGATTGAGTATGACCAATAGGAACAAGTACCTCTACTGTTTTATACACAACAGATATTGAAACAACTTTAGGTTTGATTGCAACAGAAATTAATGACGAACTATGAGTAGGAACAGCAGTTGTAAATTTACCAGATGACATGTTGATAACAGCACCAGTACCATGAATACCATTTACATTAGACATTACACCACATGATTACCCACAAGTAACAGCCACAATAGATAGTCATACAGACACACCAAACTCAACCTGAGACAGTTACATAAGAGTAATCTCTCCAGACATGCTATCCTTCCCAGCCTGACAATGAAACAGAATGGCACAAGAAATACCATGAGAATACACAGTAACCCTAACAGCTCAGTCAACCATAGCCCCAAACGGAACATATGGAGTAGAAATAAACGGACAAACATTCACATCCACAACATTTACATCTCTAATAAATATACTAAATTCATCAGCATGATGATGAAAAGGATCATGATGATGAGTCCCAACATGAGTATTTGCATCAACAATGGTAACCTCAACAGACTGAACAGTAAGCACAACATTGACAAGCAACTCTCCATTTACAATAAACAACACTCCAACCACAGCAATGTCATCACCAGTAGCCGCAACAAATCAAGAAATAGCAAAAATATCACTATATGCCGACACAATAGAAAGTGAACCACTAGATGAAAAATCATGAACAGACATAGCAAGTGACGGAACAGTAACATTTAAAGTAGACGAAGATATACTATCAGACACAAGAAACACATACTATATTACAATAGACATAGTAGACTGATCAGATGCAGTAGAAAATACACCAATAATAGTAGACCTAGTATGAGTAAATGCAGAAGACGATGACAACGACACAGTAAAAGTATTACTAAAATGAACCACAACAGAACTATCAAAAACAGAAAGCCTACCAACAGAAAGTCCGCTATACTCAGACAAAGAAACAACAGTAACTGAAACCTGAGTACTAATAATATCAGCAGACTGAAATAATGAAGACAACAAAGCAGCAAAAAACATACTATGATGAAACTCAAAAGTGATTTACTCAACAGACATCTTAGCACTAAATGAAGAAATAGAAATAGAAACAGTAAAATTCACAATACCATGACAAAACTTATCAAAAGCCTTAAAAAATGCATCAATCTACTTAGAAGATACATTAATAGACACAAACACAAGTTCAAAAATAGTATGGAACGGAACAAGCACAATAATAACCTTTGATAACATAACAGGATTAATAATCCCAAAAGAAAGCAAAGAATTAAGACTATCCGTTCAAACCAATACAATAGGCTATGAAAAAATATGAGAAATAATTTCATCAGCAAACATAAGCCAAGTAGACATAACAAATGCACAATGAATAAACTCATGAAAAGAAGTATTAGACCAAAGCCTAACAACAACACAATCTAATACATTTGACATAGTACCAGCCCAAGTAACAACAAGTGTATTAACTACATTTTGAAGTGAATCAGATCTTAAATTAACAGTAGATGCATGAGCGAACACAAATGTAAGTGATAACACCTCAACAAAAGTAAAAATAGATAGATTAACATTTAATGAATTGTGACCAGATAAAAATGCAGTAACATACTCAATAAAAGACTCAAAAGATGTTCTATTAGATTCAACAATTGCAGTATGATGAATAGTTACTTTTGATTTATCAGCTCTGACATGAACAGACTACTCAATCTCAAATAATGAAACATTTACAATATCTATAGACAGTTGAACAACAAAAGGTAATTCATACTGACTAGAATTACAAAGAACAGGAGTAATATATACAACTAGTACAGATAGTTATTCAACACTTATAGACTCTAACTATGCAGATGAAATAGAATTATGAGAGTACAATGCTCAATAATCCTATGAAATCTAAATAACTTAGAATCACAGATAATAAAATGTTAAAAAATTATTAAGTTAATTTTAAAATTCCCTTTCTTAAGAAAGGGAATTTTTTTTATAATCAAAAATCTTTTTGAAATAAATAACTATTTATTATAATACCCCCATTAATTTTATAATTCACAAAAATAAATGAAAAAGATACTCGACTTTGTACTAATATTCCTACTAATGTTTTTTATATTCAACTTTTTTTATTCAAATAAAGACAAAGACCAGAAACCTCAATCCATAATATTTAAAACAACAGAATCAACATATGCTGTACCAGCCTCAGTAAAACTAAGTATTGAAAATAATACTACAGAAGAACTTAAACTAAACACTTGTAATGACATAACCCTAAGGGATGCTAAATGAGATTTAGTAAAAATTCCAGAAGACCTATGTAAAAATATGATTTTACAACCAGACTCACTAGAAATATTAGATTATTCATCAATATTTGAAATGTTTAAAGATGAGTGACAATATAGATTTGATTTAAAAGTAGGAGAAAAAGAAAAAATAGTTAATTTTGAAATAGAAAACAGATGAACAATATGAAAACTATTTGTATGACTTATATATGCCCCAATATACAATTTAATGGTAGTTTTTTTAGATTTATTTTCATATTCTCTATGATGGGCAATAATATGAATAACAATCCTTATAAGGCTAATTTTATTATGGCCTCAGCATAAAATGATGCTAAGCCAAAGAAAGCTACAAGCAATACAACCAAAAATAAAGAAAATACAAAAAGAATTCAAATGAGACCAGCAAAAGATATGAGTTAAACTAATGGAACTATATAAAAAAGAAAAAGTTAACCCAATGTGATCATGTGGTTTTATGCTTATACAAATGCCTATACTCCTAGTTATGTATAGAATAATACTAAACATAAAAGACCCAGCAAACACTTTTTATGTATACAATATGTTTGCTGACTTTAATATATCAATGATATCTTATGACTTTTTATGAATAGATTTAACATGAAAATGATGACCTATATGACTAGCACTAGCTATATTTATCTGAATAATACAGTTTATCCAAGTTAAACTATCTCTAAGCTTTAAAGAAAAGTGAAAAAAAGAAAAAGAAATAGTTGTACTAGAAAAGAAAAAATGAGAAGACAGTTATAGTAGTATGATGCCAGATCCAGAAATGATGAATAAGTTTATGATGTATGGAATGCCAGTAATGGTTTGATTTTTTACATACAGCCTTTTTGCATGAGTAGGAGTTTATTGGTGAATGTCAACTATATTTGCTATAGGTCAGCAAATTATTGTTAATAAAGTTTTTAAAAAGTCAAGCTAATTAGTTATAATAATTCTGATATTCCTTGACTTATATTTTAAATTTTGCTAATATACCCTTGCATTTACAAAATTTTAATTTTTAAGATTATTTTATGAAAAATTATAAAATTATATCGTTGGTTCTATTGTTTGTGTTATGATTATGAGTTAGCAATACTTTTGCTGCAAATTACAATGAGGTTGACTGTTCTAGTGATAGTGATTTTACAGCAAATGATTGTAATCAATGTTTTGATTGAGGATCAAAGCTTGAGTGAGATAATATATGAGCTATGACAGACCTTTGGGTAAATGATAGTAATGTAAGTAAGCTTATATATAAAGAAGAACAAGAAATGCCTGAAATGGTTAATCTAAATTCAAGTAAAGTTACTTGGAAAGATAGACCTTCTTCTGAATGATTCTGGAAATATACAAATGAACTTGATAGTAGGTATAACGAAGATGAGGATGGTTATATTTTATGAACATGAGAACAAGTTGTATGGTTACAATCAACAGTATGATATGCATATAATCTTGAAAAAAATGAGGTTCCTGAGGGAGATAATATAGGTTTGCTTGTTTATACAATAATAACTCATAACATAACAGACGGAATTGTTTGAGATGATGAAGAACATAAGGAATGTGTATTGTATAAATCAGGAGAAACTGTAGAAACTGTAGAACCAGTAGAACCAGTAGAACCAGTAGAACCAGTAGTACCAGTTACTTGACCAGAACATATATTACTTATTTTTCTTGCTATGATTTTAGGAGTATGATACTTCAAAATTAGAAGAAAAGCATAAAACAAAATTATTAATAAAAAAGATTCAAAACATAATGTTTGAATCTTTTTTTATATTCAAGTTAGAGTTATATTTAAAATTCTTTATTTTTATGTATTTCTACTATAGAAAAAAAGGAACCTTAGTATCAGAAAAGTTTAAGTCAATTATATAAGAACTCTTTATTTCTTCCAAATCTTTTATATGAATCTTTCATATATATAACTCCTTTAAGTCAAATCAATCATTAACATAATCCTGAACGGCTAAATAACCATTAACATATGTAACATCCTTCATAAATGCCCCAGATTTAGAAACATCTTCAAATCATCTTTTAACCTTAATAATATAATTAAAAATCCTACCATAATCATTCCCATAATACTCAAACATCTTCTTTACCAGTTTCTTGTAAGAATTATTCAAGCAATAATCTAGAAAGAAATACCTTTCAAAGATACTATAAAACTTCTTATACTTTTTAGTCGTAAATCTAGATTGATTATATATAGCAATTCCTTCATCTATTTCTAAATAACCAGCTGTTCATTTTTTAAAAATAGAAAGATCCATATTATTTCAGTTAAATCATCTAATATAATGCCCCTCTATCTCATGAGCTATTATAGACCTAATTTCTTTCTTTCAAACCATCTCTCAATTTTTTAAAATCAAATTATCCCCTTTCATAGCAAATCTAGCTGGACCATTTCATGGTCTTAAATTTATTTTTATATTATAAATATGGTTAAACTTATTTATATAATCCTTTATTTCATTAAAGCTTAAAAACTCTTCTTCTGGTTGTACTTTTTCTCTTCATTCAATAATCTTTTTTGAATATATTAAGTTGTTTTTTAAAATATCTCCATATATTTTTAAAGAATAATTAGTCATAGAATTAGCATCCTGCCTTTTAAATGCCCTTAAAAACATAATTTTATTTAAGACCTCTTCTTTTTTTCTTTTATAAATCTTATTTAAATCTATGTCAGGTATTTCTATTTTTGATACCCTATTTTCTAGGGAATCTAGATCTAGAGAAAAATCTTTATATTTAAGCTTAGGAGTATGATGTCAATCACTTTTTATAAAATTATCCTTTTCTTCTGCTAAATTTATAGGTCTTATGTGTTTTAAAATAGAAATCTTTCTATCTATCCTAATAAGCTCTCTATCTATGTTTAAGATTTGTTTTTTATAACTCTTCATAACCGCTATATTTTTTCCCTTTAATATATTTATATTATTAGAAAAAAGTATTTCTCATTTTTTATATTTAAAAGGATCAACCAAAAAACCTTTAAGAGCAGAAATTCAAAGGATAATATTCGTAGAATCCAGAGATCTAACCAGAAATTTTATTTTTCTTTTCTCTCCAAGTATATCACAATCTAATATAACTTTTTTTAAATCCTTTGAATCTATTTTTAGTATATTTTCTAAAAAAGTTTTATTTATATAGCTAGAATTTTGAGATACTCTGATATTTGCTAAATATTTATAATCTTTATTTTCATTAAATATATTTATATACTCTTTTGTTCATAATATCTGTTTTCAAGTAATACTTTTTATCTTCTCTTCTATATCTCAAGAAAAGATATCTCTTCACAGTCTTACTCATTTAGATACTGAATTTACAGAGATTCAATAAACTTTTTCTAGTCTTGTTTTTAGAGGAGTCCTATTAACTACCTGTATCTCTAATCAGGGTCTTACATTCATTTCTAAAAGAAGAGGTCAAAATTCCTTATCTAATACTATATCACATCATAGGAATTTTATTTTTGTATGTTTTTGAACACTAACAGCTATTCTTAGTACATCATCCCAAAAGGGAAGCTTTATTCATCTAATATCTCATATTCAAGGAATAGATTTTACAATTTTTCATTTTTTTGATATAAATGTTAACTTTCCTGTTCAAATATCAATTCATACTCAACAAGCTCAAGCATGCAAATTTCCTTTTCATCAAGATTCCTTTGTAGGAACTCTTAACATAGCCATAACGGGAACCATATTATATACTATGACTCTTATATCTGGTAATCCATATTTTCCAAGTAATTCTATTTGAGGATCCAGTGATATCTTCTTTTCAATTAGTACTCTATCTCTAAGTCAAGACAATGAAAAAAAACCATCTAAAATATAAGCAAGATGCGAGAATAGTTTATTTTTTGAATAAACATCTCAATCTTTTGTAATAAAATTTCAAAGAGCATCTTTTTTTTCAAAAATCAGTATTCATTTTCATCAGTATCAATTATTTGGCTTTACAACAAAAGGAATTTCTAGTTTTTCTATCATCTCATTATTTATCTCTTCATGTTTTTTTACTATAACTAAAGTTTCAGGCACAGAAACTCATTTGCTTTTTAAAAACTCTTTAGTTTTTAGCTTTGAGTCAGCCAACTTTTTTGATATAGCAAAATCAGATCACTTTATATACTGAAGATTTCTTGCATTTTGTCACAAAAGACCATACTTTTTAAAAAAAGGCACTTTTCAAAAAAATTAAAAATTAATTATTAAAGTTATATTAAATATAACTGATTTTCAGAATACAAAATTTCATATAGCTCGTCAACAGAGGGCTTTAGCACTTTTAATTTTCAAAAAAATATTTTATTTTAAATATCTTTTTGAAGATAAAAAACCACTAAATCATCATATAAAAATAAATACCGCTAATTCCAATCAAAGCACATAGTATACATCTTTAAGTAAAATATCCAAAGAATAGTGATTTTCATATAAAGACTTTGAATTTTGCACAAGAAGTAAGAAAAACAAAATACTAAATATAAATGATATAAGACAATAAATCATTCCCTGTAAAGAAAAAGGACCATATATAAAAAACTTACTACCTCATACCAGTCTAGTTATGGCAATCTCATCTCTAAAAAAGTGTATAAAGTTTCATATTATAGAATAAGTAATAACAGCTATTGAAAATATAAAAACACATATAATTATATAAAGTCATACTTTTAATTTAATTATTCATTCAGTTATACCCCTTATTCTATTATATTGAGAAGTATAGTCAGATAAATAATCCTTATCTCACTCTTTCACATTTGATAAAATAAAAAGTTTGCTTTTTATTATTTGATTAAGTTCTTTATATTGTTCTAATTCCGTATTTGAAAGTATTATTGTTTCAGGAAGAGGATTTTCTCATTGTTCTAATATTTTCGCAAGTTCTGGATCTCTTGTTCTAACATCCTCAAGAGACTCCTGCTTTGTTTTATATAGATAATCTATATTAGGTAAATTTTCTTTTATATCATTTTTTAAATCTATAACCTCAACGGAATCTTTATTGTACTCATCTTTTAAATGAAGAGCTATTGTAAGCTTAGAATTTATATCCTTCATTAGCTCTCAGCTTACATTATGCATTATAAGTAATATGTTTATAAAGAACATAAGTAAAGTTAGTATCAGTACAGAAAAAAAACTCAAAAATTTATTTCTGAGTATGTTTTTTATAGAATATTTTAATAAACGGAAAATCACTTTATTTCATTTTAAAAAATAATTTATAACATTTAGCTTAGAGAATAAAGAGTATTTCCTTTTTTGCAAATATTTTTGGCTAAATAATTTGATTTTTTATATTAATTTATGTTAAAATAATTCTGAATTTTATTATTTACAAATAAATACATGAAAGATTTAATAAATAAAAATATAAAGAAATCATATAAAGAACTAAAAATAGCAATAGACAAAATGAATTCTTGGCTAGAATTAAACATTATAGAAAAGTTTGAAAGTAACTATAAAAATCTAAAAACACAGACAGATGAAATAATTGACAAAATATGAGAGTTAAAGATAAAAATTTCAGAACAGTCGCAATGAAAATGAAAAATGTTAAAGAAAACAATATGAAAATCATCAAAAATAATAAAAGAAAAGACAGATGATTATAAAGAAGAAATAAAAGAACTTTATGATAAATTAAAAATACTAGCTTGAAAAATGGATAATTGGTTAGAAGAAAAGCAAAAACAATGAATTATAAACTCTATGAAGTTGGAATATAAAAAAGCTCAGGATGAAACTAAAAAGCTATTTCAAAAAATATCTGAGATGAAAACTGACATAATAGACGACAAGTTTATAGAAATACCCTATAACTCTGATATTATACATGTCAGTTTTAATAATGAATCCTGAAACTTAAGTATTTGAGAAGATAAATATAGGGTTTCAGAAATTGTTATAAACGAAGACATAAAAGACAAAAGTATAAAAATAGATAAGTTCTTAGTGAAAAAAGAAAAACCAATCATCTCAATATTAATACCTAGCAATGTTGCCAAAAAACACTCTATATGAAAAAATTACTCAAAACCCTTTATAATAGAATGAATAATAAAAAGAGATAAAATAGCAGAATTTGCAGAATGGTTAGTACTATATTCAAAAGGAACTATAAAAGAAGAAATAAATTGATTTAATGTCGCCATAACCATGGCTAAAATATAAAATGTCTACATAAATTGTCAAAGATAAAAATAATAAAAAATTTGATTAGTTTTGTTTTTTAGTTACTCTACAATAGTAATTTTAAAACTAAAAATAAAACTATGGAATATAATATAACAAGAAAAAAAGCATCTAAAATGCTAAATTTGTCTACTCGTAGTGTAGACAGATATATTAAATCAGGTAAATTAAGGACAAAAAAGGATTGAAAAATTATTATGATAAACAAATGAGATATAGACAAGTTAATGTCTAATAGTAAAGATATAAAACAAGAAGTTATTATACCAAATAAAAACGAAAGAAAAAATAAAGAAACAGAAAGTCAGGAAAAAGAAAAAAAAGAGCATAGCTCAGTAGAAGAAAAAGAAAAAATAGTTACAACTTCAAAGACAACAACCATTATGGAAAACAATCAATGATTAGAATTAGTTTACACTGATCTTAAAAATACTATAAATGAGAAAGACCAGCTAATACAGAACTTATCTATGAAACTTTGAAGAGCCGAGGAAATAGCACATAATTCTATAAGCCTAATAGAATTTAAAAAATCACAATTTTTATTAGAAGAATCTAGAGGGTATTTAAATAAGGAAGTAGAAGACTTAAATAAATATAAAAAAGTCTTAAAAAGAAAGCTAAAATACGAAAAAAGAACAAATTACATATTACTTACATTTATGATAATATTATTTCTTACAATGGTTGTAGTATGGTTTTCTAAAATATAAAATAAATTTTGCAAGACATTTTACGAAAGACTTTTTTGACTTTATTTAAAAAATTATTACCCTTTGTCGGAAGATAAAAGGGTTTTTATTTTTGTTCCCATAGTTCAATGGATAGAATAACCCCCTCCTAAGGGGTAGATGTTGGTTCGATTCCAGCTGGGAATACCATTTTAATTTTTGTTACTGTTCTTTATAAGCATAAGAAACAGTTAACCAAAAACTTTATTTATTAATTTTATAATTATATGTTTTGAGAAAAAAAAGAGAAAAATAATACTATTTATATAGTGATTATTTCTTTGCTTGTAGTTATCTCTATCCTATCTTTTTTTCTAGGGAAAAAACTATGATCTTCAGGAAATACAGATAATGTAACTACTAATGATACATTGACTAGTTCTTTGGATAAAGAAAATCCTAATGAAGTTGTGAAAACTCCTAATGATGAAGTAACTAATAGTGGTTCAGATGAAAACCCAACAAATGGTGATAATGGAAAAGATGTAAAGATAAAAGTAATAAGCGATAAAAGATGTGAATATTGTAATGCAGATGAGCTAATTAAAAGCTTAAAACAAGATCCTTCTATTAGTGGTGCTAAATATGAAATTAAAGACTTTTCAGATGAATGAATAGAAAAATATTTTAAAGATAATGAACTAGCTTTATTACCAGTAATAATATTATCTACAGATGATATAGAAGATTCATGACAAAATGGAGTAAAAAACTTTTTAGAAAAAATGGAAACATGAGAATATAAAATAAAAATGCAAGGAGTATTTGATCCGTATGCAGAAATATGTGATAATAAAATAGATGATGATAAAAACGGAAAGATAGATTGTGAAGACGAAGGTTGTTCTAAAGAAATATCTTGTTCTAAAGTAGATAAACCCAAAGCAGAACTATTTATTATGTCATACTGTCCTTACTGACTACAAGCTCAAAAATGATATATAGAAGTTATGGAAAAAATGAAAGATGTTGCAGATGTAAGTATTAGATTTGTACCTTACCTTATGCACTGACCAAGTGAATGAGAAGAAAACATTGTACAACACTGTATACAAAAAGAACAAAACGATAAATATATACCATATCTAAAATGTTTCCTAAAAGAAAAATGAAAAGAAGAAGAATGTAGAAAAGAAGTAAGTGTAGACGATACCAAATTACAAGCTTGTATAACTACAACAAAAAAAGATATAGACTATGATGCTAAACTAGCAAATGCTTGAACATGATACCCAGAATTTAACATAGACGATCAAGAAGCAAAAGAATATGGAGTACAATGATCTCCTAGCTTTGTAATAAATTGAATAAAAGTAGACTCATGAAGAAGTGCAAAAGCATATGCAGACATAATATGTTCTACATTTAAGGAAAAACCAGAGGTTTGTAATGAAGAATTTACTAGTACTTCATATGACCCAAGTTTCTGATTTACTTCTTGATGACAAAATGTAGAAGCTGCTTGTTGAAATTAGAAATAGAAAAACAAAAAAAAAGATATACCATTTGGTGTATCTTTTTTTTGTTGTCTCTAAATTATTTCTAAAGCAATTACTTAGCATTTTTCTCAGACAAGTACATTCAAATAAGAAGAAATAATGTATAACTTGTAGCAGCTTCTTCAAATGCATGAGTAAGGTTTGCCATAAAACATAACATAATAAAAGCTGTAAACATTGATATACTGAAATAGTCCCTATTAACCAAAATCTTTTTATAAAGCATAAATCATAATATAATTAATATTGATACAAATAATGCTAATCAAACAATTCATTGCTCTAAAGCAATTTGTGCATACCAATTTTCTGGAAGAAACTTATATACTACACTCGTTGTAGAAGCCTGCATTTCCCAAGCTCAAGAATCTTGTATTCCTCACCAAGTTGCAGGTCAGGCTTCTCATAATCATCCTCAGAACGGATTATAAGTAAATTGCTCTATAGCCCTTCCTAAATTATCTAATCTATTTAATACTGCTTCCAAATGTAAAAATACATCTCTTTTAAATATTGCTATAAAAATTATAGGTAAAGAAAAAATTCATCATATATAATACAAAAACTTTTTATTTATCTTTTTTTTATAAATTATTTTTCTCACTAGATATACAAAAAATGATATTCAAAAAAGCAATCACAATAAAGAAGTCTTTGTATAAGACAAAAATATAGAAGTTATACATAAAATAGATATAAGCATAATTGCAATAATTTCTTTTTGATTTTCTTTTGAAAATATTTCTTGTTTTTTAAATAAAAACTTCTTTATACCTTTTTTATTTTTAATTATATTTAAGATAAATCAAACAGATATTATATAAAATATACTTAAAAATACTGAGAATCTTATAGGTCAGCCAAAAGTTGCTTGGAACCTATGATGTCCACTTACATTTTGAGCAAAACTTATACAAGTATTAGCCTCATAAGTAGAAACTTTATCAGAATATCAGAGTATACTAGACATTAGTCAGATATTACCAGAAATATACCAAGGTAAAAATATTACCAAAATAATAATACTTGATATAAAAGCTGACTTTAGGTAAAACTTTAAGTCTTCTTTTTTTCTAGGTATATATAGTCATATAATCAAAGCAAAAATGAAGAATACATCATATCTAAAACCTAAAAGACGATATTCTAAAGGTAGTCATCAAATACTAAAGGAATTCGTTATATGAATCGTTTGTGTGTCAAAAAAAGGAAACCATAAGTATATAATAGAACAAATTATAAATGCTGTAGTAGTTCATAATATATTATTGTTTTTGTAGACTCTTTTTAGAGAAAAATTATTTTTCTTAAGTAAGTGGTAAATAGAGTAAAATAGTAAAATTATTATAACTATTTCTTTCCAAAATCTTCCCACATTGATTATATTTTTATTAATTCCTGCTTTACATCCTAAAAAAGTTACTAGAAGTGCATGCATAGGTAGAAGAAATACAAAAACTGAAACTAAGTATCTCATAGTATTTTTTAGTTATAAATTAAATTATTTATCTTATCTTCAAAAGCTTCTATTCAGAACTTTGAAGCTTGTTCTTTGCAAAAAGACTCCTTATATTTTCAGGAAATATTATTTTTGTCAAATTTTAAAAAGCTTTTTATGAAATCTTTTCCATTTTTATCCTCAAAAAAATCTCCAGTTTTTCATTTTATAACAGTCTCAAGAAGTCATCATCATCATCAATAAGCAAAGACTGGTTTTCAAGCTGCCATTACTTCAATAGGAACCATTCAAAAATCTTCTTCTCATGGAAAAATCATTCATCTAGAATTTTGTACTAATGATACTAATTCATCAGAATATCTAGCTCATACAAAAACTATATTATCTTTTTCTGTCATCTTTTCTAACTCTTCTCTATAATTTCATTCTCAAACAATTACTAGTTTATGTTCTGGTAACTTATTAAAATTTTCTACAGCAATGTCTATTTTTTTAAACTCTGTCAAAGCTGATATTGCTATATAATATCTATTAGAATGTAAAAAGTATTTTTTAGACAGTTTTGAAAAAATATTTTTGTCCACTTTGTCTCAAAATCTTTTTGTTTCTATAGGGGGATAAACTACAATAGAATCTCGTCTATGATATTTTCTAATTCTACTTTGTGTATTTTTAGAATTAGCAAGTATTATATCACTTCTAGAACTTGCTAAGAAATCCCACTGTCTAAGATTCAAAAATATTTTATTTATAATAAATCATTTTATCCCCTTATTCCATCAGATGTCTTTTTTATACTCATTTGTCCAGTCCCACATATATCTTGCAGGAGAATGACTATAAACTATAAACTTTGTTTCAGGTTTAGTTATGGCTCAATGAGCAAATCAGCTAGAACTTGATATTACTATATCATAGTCACTAAAATCTAGCGATTCAACTGCTTTCGGCATAAAAGGTAGACAAAATCTTTGATTCTTAAAAAACTTATAAATTCTCTGTGTTATTTTTGGTGTATTTACTTTATATTCTCAAAACATTTTAGACACTTTCTTTTCATCATAGATTAGTGTGTACAAGTCTGCTTCTGGGAAGATTTTTAAAAATCTTTCAACAACTTTTTCAGCTCATCAAATTTTCACCAGCATTTCATGCAATATTGCGATTTTCATAGAAAAATTTATTAAATTATATTACATTCAATTCAGAAGTTTAACCATTTTTTATAAATTTAAAATTTTTTATAAAACTTTTTGACTTTATATATTTTCTGTATATATTCTTTATACTCGTAGTATATTTTATTTTTATCACAATAAAAGATTATGAAACCAAGAGAGAAATTATCAAAATATTGAGCAAGTAAACTAGAATGATGGGAACTTGTCGCAGTAATACTATGATCAGGAGTTAAATGAATGAATGTATTTAAGCTATCTAGAAAAGTGAATAAAGTTATAGAAAAAAAGTGAGAAAATATAAAAATAGAGCATTTAACTAATATAATGTGAATATGACCAGTAAAGGCTCAAAGTATAATTTCTGCTTTTGAACTAGCAAAAAGATATTTTATAAAAGAAAGTATTGTAATAAATACAAGCAAAGATATTTTAGAACAAGTAAAAGAATATAGAAGTAAACAACAAGAATATTTACTTTGCTTAACTTTAGACTGAGCAAATAGACTTATAAACAATAGAGTTATTACAATATGATTACTTAATCAATGACTCGTTCATCCCAGAGAGGTATTTGCTGATGCTATTTGAGATAGAGCTAATAGTATAATATTGGTACATAACCACCCATCTGGAAATTCTACCCCTAGTGATGAAGACCTAAAGGTCACCAATAAATTAAAAGAAGTTTCAAAAATAATATGAATAATGATTTTAGACCATTTAATAATAACCAAGACAGACTATTTCAGTTTTAATGAAAATAACATCTTATAAAATATCCAAGCATTCAATATTTTGGAAAATATAAAAAAATATGTTAAACTTAATGTAGTTTTCTAACATATCTTTTAAATTAAACTATGTTTCCAATAATAAAAAAAATATTTTTACTAACTATTTTTTTCACAAGTATTATTTCTTTCTCTATTGTAGAATCAGCAGGGAGTATACTAGAACCAAGTTTTACTATAGAAGCAAGTAGATTTACACCAAGAGCCTGAAATGCTACAAGCTGAGATATGGAAACGGTAACAAATAATATACTTGTAGACATAATAGATAGTTTGATAATATCATTTTGAGTATTATCTCTTCTTGTGATGGTTATCTGATGAGGATATATGATTATTTACTCTGGACAAGAAGAATTATTATCCAAGTGAAAAAAGATTTTTATGGCAGGTATTATTTCTCTTGTAATAGCCCTTCTTGCTTGAATGATAGTGAGCCTAGTTAGATATTTATTATATAATTAATCTAGATATGAAAAAAAATGTATTATTTATAACCATTTTTAGCCTTTTTATATTTTGAAATGCATATTGAGATTTGCCTAATTTAGAATGTTCCAGCTTTATATGATGTTGAGAGGTAGCAGAAGAACCACTTAAGGTTATAGGCGACTTTACATGAGAATTTATAAAATATATAGCTGTTATAGCTGTTATATCAGTTATGATTAGTGGTATATATTATCTAATCTCTATGTGAGATGATGAAAAAGTAAAAAAAGCAAAAAAATGAATAATATGGTCAGTAGTATGAGTATTAATATCAATCTCAGCTTGGTATATAATAAATTCTATAAATAATTTAAGTATTTAAAAAAATAAATATGCTAAAAAAAATATTTTTTCCCATAATTTTATATATGTCACTAATATTTACAAAAGTTAGTTGAGATTTTTCAGAAGATGAACTAGACCCTACTAATAAAACATTATCTGAAGAAAGGGGATACTTATGATTAGAAACTATATTTGGATTTATAAGAGATACTATATTTTCTCTAATACTTGTGACTTGTCTATGAGTATTTTTGTACACTTGAACCAAGTTAATAATCGCAAGATGAAACCAAGAAGAATTTAAAAAAGCTCTTGTTTGATTTATATATACTGTAGTATGAATTACTGTAACAAGTTTAGCTTGGGCTATTATAAAGTTTGCCTCATGAATGGAATTTTAATTTTTATAAAATAAGATGCTTAAAAAAATTTTACTTTGAATACTATTGTTTTTCACTCTATGAATATTAAATACTTTCTCTTCTTGTAGTTATAACGGAGAATCAAATTTAACAAGTGATTTAGTTGAATGATGTTTAGACCCTGAATGAAGCCATCTTGTTCAATGAAAAATGAAGGTATGATGAGAATTTAAAGATAAAATAGAAAACTGGATAGATACAATTAGAAATGTATTGTGACTACTCGCAGTTTCATCACTAGTATATGGTTCTTTTATTATGGTAATAAGTATATGAGAAGAAGAAAAAACAAAAAAATGAAAAGATATAGTAAAATGGTGAATTATCTGATTTATTGGAATTATATGAGCAGGAACCATAATAAAAGTAATAATTTGAGTTTTAATAGAATAAATAATTTATATCTATGCTAAGATGAAATTTGAAAAAGATATTTTTTTTGTCTCTTTTTTTTACTCTGTTAATTTTTGCTTTTAGAGTATTTTTTTTGAGTGATAAAAATAAAGAAATTTTAGAAGAAAAATATATAGATATAACAACATATGGAGAAGAAATTTATAATAAAATAGAAGTATCAGAAAAAACAATAAATGACAATAACGAAATAAATATAGAAATAGATGACACTAATATTGAACCAACTGTAGCCAAAGAAATAATAAATGAATCTACTGAAGTAGAAGACAATAAAGTTATAGATAAATATATAGAAAGACTACAGAGTAATATGGAAAAAGAGGATGTAGATATATCTTTTATCTACATACCATCAAGTTTAAAAAATATTATAAAGCAATATTCTAATAACATAAACTCTTATCTAAATAGTAAAACCATAGTTAATAAATTGGAATGAGATATTACAATAGAATTTTATAAAGATTTGGTAGATATTAGATGAAAGATGAAAGCTAAGAAAATAAAACTATTTTGACCTGAAAAAATGTGAGAAGCTGAAACTATGTCTGTATTTGTGCATGAATTGTGACACTATGTAGATTTATATTTTTTTCCTAAGAAGGGTTTAGTAGATAAAAGCCAGAAATTTTATAATATATCTTGGAATGATATAAAAAATATGAAGAAAGGTCAAGAAAACAAGGATTTTGTTTCTGGTTATTCTATGAGTAATAGATATGAGGATTTTGCTGAAAGTTTTGTATATTATATTCTACATAATAAAGATTTTTTAGAAAAAACTGAGAAAAGTTACATTTTAAAGGAAAAATATGATTTTTTCGGAAAGTATCTATTTACTAAAGAAGAGTTTATTTGAACGGATTTCTCAGAGAATAATGAAGTGAAGAACTATTATCGGGATATTACAAAAATAGAAATAAATTTAGAAATTTTTTTGCAATATGTAAAAAAAGTAATATAATAGAAACATAATAAAAAATAATTATTTTCTTAATTCAGTTATATTCTAGGAAAATACCTCCTAAAATAATGTTAGAATTCTATTATCAAAAAACAATTTATTTGTAACTCTTATAAAGCTATTAAATGTTTTTAGTTTTATTTAATAACTTTTTGGTTTTACAAAAGCTCTTACTCTAGTTTTCTACTTTTCAATTATTTTTAGATTAGATTATATTTTTCTTTCTTTTTTCATCAAGAAAAATATAAAAATCTTCAAAACCAAGTTATTTTATTGTGTCAGGAAATAAAAAAAAATCTGACTTAAGGTTTTCTAAGGATTTTCCTATAAAAATCCATATTTATTAATTAATACAAATTATTATATGAAAGACTTTTTAGACGAATTAGATAATGAATTAAAATGAGTTTTAAATTCACCTAAAAAAACAAACGATTCTCATAAAGAGAATACTAACAAAACAATTATCAAAGAAGAAAAGATACATAAACCAGAGAAAAAAGCCCCCCCTCAAAAAACACATAATGTAAATGCAAACATAAATAAAACAGATAATAAAAGACCTATAAAACAGTTTAATTTTGATAAAAACAAGAAAAACAATTATTCATGATGATGACATACAAGCTGATATTTAAATAAAAAATCATTAAACTTTCCTAAAACAAATTTTTATTTACCAACAATAAGGGATTGATATACTAGATTTATTCCTATTGGTTGAAATAACGAAACTGGAGCCAAAAATATGTGAATGATTCAATATTGAGAAGATATAGTTTTAATAGACTGTTGAATACAGTTTGCTGAAACAGATATGTTCGGTGCCAACTATTCTATACCAGATGTCTCATTTCTTACAAAATACACAAAAAACATAAAAGCAATGGTTATAACACATGCTCATTTAGATCATATAGGTTCTCTAAAGCATGTATTACCAGCTTTGTGAATGCCCCCAATATATTGAACTAGATTAACTCTATGACTTGTAAAGAAGTCTTTAGAAGAATACAATTTACTAGATAAAGCTATTTTAATAGAAGTTGAAGCTTGAAAGTGAAAAAAAGAAAAGATTTGACCCTTTGATATAGAATTTTTTAAAGTAAATCACTCTATACCAGATAGTTCTTGATTATATATAAAATCTCCTTGATGAGCTAAATTTTTACACACCTGAGATTTTAAAATAGATTTTTCTCCTGCAATTGATGCACCAGCTGATTTAACAAGGATTAAAAAGATTTGAGATGAATGAATAACTTTACTTTTATCTGATTCTACAGGTTCTATTAGAAAAGGATTCTGTAAATCAGAAAAAGATATATGAGAGTCACTAGAGAAAATAGTGGCAAATCATCATAAATGAAGACTTATAATAGCTGCTTTTTCCTCTTGGATTTCTAGAGTACAACAACTTGTAGATATTTGCAATAAACATGATAGGCATATATTTCTTAGCTGAAGAAGTATGATTGAGAATGTAGCTATTGCGAGAAAATTATGATATTTAAATGTAAAATCTGGTGTAATCAAGAAAATGACACCAAAAACAACAGAGTGAATTTTACCTCATAAGCAAGTTATAATAACAACTTGAAGTCAATGAGAAGAATTTTCTGCTTTGTCTAGAATGTCAGAATGAAAACATAACTCTATAGAAATAGTGAAATGAGATACAATAATATTTTCTTCATCTGTAGTTCCTTGAAATGAGAAGAGTGTTTGATGACTTTTAAATAAGTTAGTAAAATTATGAGCTACTATTATTACTAAAGATGATTGAGAAGTTCACACATGATGACATGCTTTTCAAGAAGAACAGAAGATTATGTTAAAACTTGTTAATCCTAAGTATTTTATGCCTGTTTATTGAGACTTATATTTTAGACATGTGCATAAAAATACTGCTATAAGTACTTGATTTAAGGAAGATAATGTTTTAATGCTATGAAATTGAAGTATAGTAGACTTTGCTCCTGATGGTTCAGTTTTTAAGTCAAGAATAAAGGTACCTATTCAGGAACTTATAGTTGACTGACATGGTATGTGAACAGCTACTAGTCATGTATTAAAAGCTAGAGAACAAATGATGAACTCTTGAGTACTTGTTATTCTATTTAGAATTGATAAAAAAACTAAAGCAATTCTATGACACATAAAGCTTGAAACTAGATGACTTGTTTACCTAGAAGAGGTTAGATATGTACATAGAATCATAATAAAAAAATCAAGGGAAACTTATGAGAATACTATTAAAGATATACCAGATATTGAAGAAAAAGACTTTGTGAAAATAATAAAAATAGATTTAGAGACATTTTTATCAAGAAGAATAGATAGGGCACCAATGATAATACCCATGATAATGGAGGTTTAAGTCCTTATTTTGATAGAAATTAAAAATAATAAATAAAAAACTTTTTATTTATTATTTTTTTTGATTACAATGTAATAGTTTTATATAAGGAATTAATTCTTAATTTTAAAATTATGAAAAAGATAGGTATAGTTGTACTAGTAGTACTTTTAGGATTTCTTTATTTTAGTACTAGAAATTCTATAGACTTTAATGATACTTCCGATAAATCAGGAAGCTGAGTTACAATGAATGCTGATGGTTCTATCAGTAATAGTTCAGGAGAAATTATTGATATGTGAGGAATTTCAGCAGTAGATAAAATTAATGAAAATAATCCTGATATAGAAGAACCAGAAGAATCTATTGTAGAAGTAGAATATCTAACAGACAATAACTTTATAGAAATGGACACTATAGACGAAAGCAAAATTCCATCTTGAAGAATAGATATAACATGAAAAATTCTAAATTGAGTAAATGTTGATAAAGTTGTAGTTGAATTCTCAAATAAAGATTCTGAATTTAAAGATAGCTATCACCAATTAACAAAGTTTAAATCTGGAGATAAAACCTTTTTATACCATGCATTTTCTGAATACCAAGCTTTAGATTTTTGAAAAAATGTATACACAATTAGTGCTTACTCTTGAAACGATGTTTCAAAAGCTAACTTGATTATAAATGTTAAAGATGAAGATGAGGAGGTTCTAAGCGAAGAAGAGAGATTAGAAAACCTTATAGAAGAAAAGAATCTAACAAGTGAAGAAAGTAAAAATATTATACAAGAATTATGAATATCATCAGACTTATTAGTAGATTCTCTTAAAATATCAAAAAAATCATCAAAAAATATAGTTTGTAAAAATAAAGATGATGTAACAGTATTTGTAAATGAAACTGTAAAGTCTTGGTTTTTTTGGAATACTTGTAGAAATATGGTTAAAGATAAATTAGTATCAGTGTATGTTTTAAGAATTAATTGAACAAACTATACATATGAAAAACACTATGCAGATTATACTAAGTGATTTTATTGAGTCTTAGAATTAGAATCATGAACAGATTATGTTACAAAAGAAAATATGGAAGAAAAGAATGTTGAATTTATGAATAAAAATAGTAGCTTTAAAGATATAGAAAAAGCCGACAAATTATTTATTGAAATAGTTAGTAAATAGATAAATTTGTCTCGATTTTATATAATACTCCTATAGTTTAAATCAATCGGCTCGTACCTCGCCACTTCCTTTGAAAAAGGAAGAAAATTATTATGTAAAAAAATAAAAAAATAATGAAAAAAAGAGTTCTTTTAAAAATCTCATGAGAAGCCTTCTCATGAGAAAAAAACTTTGGCATAGATATGAATAGTGTAGAAGTAATAGCTAAAAAAATATCTTCAATATCATCTACCTGAGTACAATTAGCTATAACATTAGGATGATGAAATATATATAGATGATCAGACCTAATAAAGTCATGAATACACCCAGCCGATTCTCATAATTTAAGTATGTTATCAAATGTATTTAATGGAATGATACTAAAAAGCATTTTAGAAAAATACTCTATAGAATCTACTATTTTTGACCCAAACGGTATAAAATTCTTAACTCCATATAATAAAGACAGGGCTAATGATGAACTAAATAAATGAAAAGTTATTATTTTTGTAGGATGAACATGAAACCCTTATTTCACAAATGACTCTGGTTGAGTTCTTAGAGCCTTAGAACTTGATTGTGAGATTATGATAAAAGCTACCAAGGTTGATTGAGTTTATGATAAAGACCCTGTGAAATATGATGATGCTAAGTTCTTTGATAAAATATCTTATGATGATATGATAAATAAAAATCTAAAGATTATAGACCAAACAGCTTTGATTATAGCAAGAGATAATTGATTAAAAATAAAAGTAGTTAATTTTAATATTGATTGAACTATTGAAAAAGCCATAGACTGAGAAAATATTTGAACCACTATTAGTTGATAAAATAGAGGAATAAAATTTAAATAATCCATATCTGAATCCTTTCCTTTAATACTAAAGGAAAGGGGATACAATAATTTTTATTTTTCTACAATTTTATTATGAAAAATAGGTCAAAATCTAGATTAATATCATGAAAAATATATTTTTCTCTAAAAAAATATTTTCATTGGTATTTTTCTTTTAAAAAGTTTTCAAAAAAAACTAGTACAGAATATTTAAAACAAGAGATTTTTTCACATAAATCTCTTGTTTTAAGAAAGTTAGAATGAGTTGATGAGAAATTGCAAAGAAATAAATTTACAAACATAGGAATTGCAATAAAGAATATAAATGGACTTATTATAAATCCCTCAGAAAGGTTTTCATATTGGAAACTTATTTGAAGACCATCTAAAAATAAATGATACAAGAAATGAGTAGTTTTATCACACTGAAAATTTATAGAGTGATATGGCTGATGAGTATGTCAACTTTCAAACTTACTATATTGGATGTTCTTACATACAGACCTAGAAGTGACAGAAAGATATAGACATAGTTATGATGTATTTCCTGACTACAAAAGAAAGGTTCCTTTTTGAACTTGAGCGACTTGTTATTTTCCTTTTTTAGACTTAGAAGTTATAAATAATACTTCAAACGAGTATCAAATAATATTATTTTTAAAGGATTGATACCTGAATTGAAAAATATTATCAAATAATAAAATCTTGTATACCTATGAAATAATTGAAAATAATCATAAAATTTTGCACTTTAATAAATGAACCTATACTAGACATAATGAAATCTATAGACAAAAAATTGCTTTAGATTGAAAATTGCTTTCAGAAGAATTTATTACAGAAAATAATGCTTTTATGATGTATAATCCTATAATTGCTTATAATAAAAAATATTTAATAGAAGAGAAAAATTAGAAAATTCTCACTTGATTTTTCCCTTCTCAGGAAAAACAGGCTATATTTCTGCGAAGCAGTTATTTTATATAAAATAGAAAATAAAAAGATGAACTTAAAAGAGACATGACTATATAACCTAAAGATTCACTATATATGGACTTTTTTTTCGTCTGTTTTATTCTTAGCCCCCATAATAACCCTTTACTATAAGTTCTACTGACTAGACATACAAGACATTCTTATATTAAGTTCTTTTTTCACTTTATTTGTAACACTGCTTGAGCTTCCTACTTCAACTATTTGAGATACAATTTGAAGAGTTAGAGTTTTAAAAATGTCGGTTTTGTTTTCTTTATTATCCTATATTGTGATATTTTTATTTCCAAATATATACTGCTTTTATGTAGCATTATTTTTTAGTGCTTTGTGAAATGCTTTATGGAGTGGTACTTGACAAGCTAAGTTACAAGAAGATTTAGAGGCTTGTGGAAAAACAAAAGAGTTTTGAAAAATTATTTGAAGACTTATTGCATTACAAAATATTTGAAAGCTTTTTACTCCTATTGTAATCTTTTTTGTATTAAAGTATTTTATCAACTGATATAGTATACTTGCATTTTTGGATATTTTATTTTTTGTAGTGGCAACTTTTTTTGTATTTAAATTTGTAGAAATATGAGAAGTAAAAAAATCAAAAGATAAAAAAGAATTTTTAAATATACAGAAAAAAGCTTTTAAGAATTGATTTAGTTTTTTGATTAAAAGTAAATCTCTTTTACTTCTTTTAATTTTAATGATTCTTTGAAATAATTTATGATATTTAGCTAGAGTATTACTCCCTAGTTTGGTAGAAAATTGAGTAGAGGATTTTTTGAGTAGTTATGTTATTTGGTTTTCCGTTTTAGCAGGAATACTATGAAACTTGATACCCAAAAAACTTTGAGATAAATTTTCTTGGGAAAAATCATTTACAGCACTATTATTATTCAATTCCATACTTCACTTCTTTGCTTATCTTTATGTAGACAATAACTTGATTTTAACATTACTTTTTGTGTTTATTTCATTTACTGTAGGAATATATTGTCCTATACGGAATCATTTGATTATGGAGTTTTTGACTATAAAAGAAAAGGCTACTGTTAGAAGCTTATTTTTGATGATAGTATGATTTTTTGAGTTTATTATATTGTTTTCATTAAGCTCTTTAAGTTTACAATTTTGACTACTATTTTTGTCTATATTGATTTTTGTATGATTTGTTGTGTGAGTTTTATTTTTTAAAAAAATTAAATAATATTATGAATAAACTAATAAAAGAATTAAAAAACTTTTCAAAACATAACTGGTGAGTTTATATAGTATTAGCATTGTGTCTAGTTATAATTTATATTACCTGAAAATGAAGTATAATTGAAGTCTTTTTTACTTTTATAGTATACTTTTGTGGTGAGTTATTAATGATGATGACAATTTCTTCTTTGGCTGAAAGAAACTATAAATTGTCTTCTATTTTTCAATTTCTGTCACTTTTTATTTTCACAAGTCTGTTTATATATAACTATTTTCAACATGGACAGTCTTATTATGTACTAGCTTCTGTTACCTTTACTGTGTCTGCTTTAAAAAACCTTTTAAAATATAATTTTCAGTTGGATTCTAAATATATAAACTGACTTTTTACATTTATTGTTTGAGTTATATTTATGCTGATATGACATTTTTATAAGTTTTTTGTTAATATTTTTCCCAAATTATCGGTTTTTTCTTATTTTTTCTTCAATTATGAATCTATTATTTACATTTATAGATGTTCCTAAAAGTGTTTATTGAGCTAATATTTTAGAGAGAGTTGAAAATTATAAGTCTATAAAAACGGAATATATTGTATTTTTATGATTATCTTTAAATTTATGAAGATTAATTTCTTTTTTGACTATATTTTTTATTTGAAGTATTGATATTTTGTGAATAAAGATTTTGTTTTGAATAATGTCTGTATCAATATTGTTAGTGGTCTTTTTATTTAGGAGTTTGAAGGAACAATAAAAAGTATAAAAGTAAATATTTCTTTTTGTCAAATTCATTTTTTGTTTATTAAAACATACTATGATATAATTAGTATGAATATATTTATATCTTTAAAACAGAGAGACTTTTTGTTCCTTTGATAATTAAAATAACTAAAAAATTAGATGAAAAAGTTTATTTTTATACTGCTATATTTTATAGTTTGGATAACTCCAACCCAAGCTAGTCTTGTTGAAAGTATAAATGAGTTTGGTTCAGCTCCAGAAAATCAAAAGATAGTACAAACGGTTTCTAAAGAACCAAAAGTAGACGAGTGAGGGGTTATGGAATTAATATATTGATATTTAGAAATACTTCTTTGGATAATATTTGCTATAATTTTACTTTTTTTAACAGTAAAACTTATTCGTCTATTATTTGAGCTATATTGTTCAAAGGACCTAAGATACATAAGAATAACATTACCTAGAAACGATTCTAAACTAGACAAAGAAAGAGAAACAAAAAAAGACTTTAAAGAAAAAATCTGAATAATGACAATGTTTTATAAGTCTATACATAAGTTAAGCGAGGCTTGACTTATAGATACAATCCTAAACTTCTTTTTTAAACATTCAAAAATATCTTTAGAAATTGTCTATGAAAAGGGGCAAGTTTATTTTATAATAATAACTTATAAAAACTTTATAAATCTAGTAACTCAGCACATAACTTCAACCTACACAAATGCAGAAATAGAAATACTCAAACCTAAAGAATATTTAAATCTTAAACCTAAAGGGTATTATGTAAGGGCAGCTTCTTTATGAAAAGAAAATGATGATGTATTTCCTATAAAAACATATAAATATCTAGAAAATGATCCATTAAACAACTTAACTAATGTATTTTGAGGATTAGGTAAAGATGACAGAGCAGTATTTCAGATGGTATTAAAACCAATTGGTTCAGGATGGAATAAAAAAGCTAAAAAAGCAGCCTGATTAGTAGCAAAGTGAAAGTATAAAAAAAGTGGTAAGAAAATACCTTTTTTAGATATACTTTGGAATCCTATTGTAGCATTACTATCATGACCTGATAGTATGGTATCTAAAAATAATGCCCCTTGAGCCTCTGAATGAGATGCATATAAGATATTTAACCAGACAGAAACAGAAAGTCAAAAAATTATGTGAGAATCTGCAGCCCAACCTGCATTTTTATGATCTATTAGAATTCTTGTTAGTAGTAAATATAAGGAAAAAGCAGTAGACAATTTACATGCAATAATTTCATCTGCATCAATTTTTACTGATGAATATAACAATTCCTTGGATAATCCACAGTTATTAGAAGAAAGTTTAGACTTTATTTTCTGACCTATAAGAAGGTTTGCTTTTAGACATAAATTAGTTGGCTTACTTCAAGATAAATCTATGTTTTCTTCCGATGAGGTTGCTACTATATATCATTTTCCTGATATAAACTACAATAGATCACCTATAATACATTGGTTAAGTTATAAAAAATTACCACTTCCTCATACTCTTAAAATGTTATCAGAACCAACTATATTAGAAGAAAAAAAGAAAATTTGAGAAAAATCTTGAGTTCCTCAATTTGAAACAAAAAATATACATAGACAATTATGAGGTTTTCCTGTTTTTAAAGATGGAGTATTACTTTGATGGAATGAATATAGAAATAAAAAAACACCTATATATTTTCATAGAAAAGATAGAGGTAGACATCATTATATTATTTGAAAGTCTTGAGGATGAAAATCTGTATTTATAAGTTATTTAGCTAGACAGGATACTCGGAATTGAGATGGGATATGTGTAGTTGACCCTCATTGAGATTTAGCAGAAGATGTGCTTAATTTTGTACCAAAAGAAAGAGCAAAAGATGTAATATTTTTTGACCCAGCAGATGATGATAGACCAATGTGATTAAATATGCTTGAAGTAATAAGTTCTAATCCTGACACTAGAAAAAGAGAAATGGATAGAGCGGCAATGGATGCTACGGAAATATTCATAAAAATATTTTGAGATGAAATATTTGGTCCTCGTATACAGCATTATTTTAGAAATGGATGTTTAACACTTATGGAAGATGAAGAAGATGGATGAACTCTTATAGATGTTCCTAGGCTTTTTGTAGACGATGCCTTTAGAAAGTATAAAACTAGTAAAATAAAAAACCCTGTAGTAAAATCATTTTGGCAACATGAATATGCAAATACCTGAGATAGGGAAAAGCAAGAGATGATACCGTATTTCAGTTCTAAATTTTGACCATTTATTACAAATACTACTATAAGAAATATAATAGGACAACCAAAATCTGCTTTTAATCTTAGACATATAATGGACAATAAAAAGATTTTATTAGTCAACTTATCTAAAGGTAAAATATGAGCATTAAATGCACAACTTCTTGGTTTAGTGTTTGTCTCAAAAGTTAATATGGCTGCTATGAGCAGAGCAGATATACTAGAAAAAAAGAGACAAGATTTTTATATGTATGTGGATGAGTTTCAAAACTTTGCTACAGAAACTTTTGGTGAAATACTATCTGAAGCGAGAAAATATCACTTATCTCTGATTATGGCCCACCAATTTATAGCACAAATTTGAGGTAATGGTGCAAAGAAATGAGATAAGCCAAGTATAAAAGATGCAGTTTTTGGTAATGCATGAACAATAATGAGTTTCAAAGTCTGAGCTGAGGATGCTGAATATATGGAAAAAGAATATGCTCCATTATTATCACAACAAGATATTATATGAATAGCTAATTATACAGCATATTGTAAACTGAATGTAGATAATGCTACAACTAGACCATTTGATTTAAAAACAATACGGGATAATAATTACAAAAATCTAAGAGCTGCCTCTATTATAAAAGAATATTCTAGAAAAAAATATTGAAGAAAGAAGAAATATGTAGATATGGAAATAGAAGCTAGATTATGAATAATGAGTGGAGAATAAAAGAAATATCCTAAATTCCTTCCTTTAAAACTAAAGGAAGGAGGCTACAAAATTTAAAAATTTTTATATCTAATTATGAAAAAAACACTAAAAATAATACTCTTAATTCTAATACCCTTTGCTTTTTTGATGTCTACTAATCCAAGTTTTGCTACATCAAACTTAAATACATGATGATCTATATGATGACAAGAAAGAAACAGTCGCCTAGGAAGTTTTTTTACGGATAAGTATATTACTTTATCAAGTTATGATGCTACATGAGCAAGAAATCTTATAATAGTTATAGCAAAAGATATAAAAAATATTTTTTATATGATTTCAACTGTTTATTTCTTAATAATATCTATAAAAATTATAGTAACTTCAAAAACAGAAGAATCTGTAGAAAGTTTTAAAAAATGAATAATTTGGATAACAATTTGAATAATTGTTATGCAAGTTTCGTATTCTTTTGTTTTAATCCTTTTTGATAAAGATATATGATGAGAATTAGCCTACAGTTTAATTGAAAACCTAATAGATCCTTTACTAATGGCATTAGAAACAATAACCGCTATATTTTTTATGGCAATAGCAATTTATTCTTTTTATAGAATTATAACAGCAAATGGAAATGAAGAGAAAATAAAAAGTTGAAGAATGTCTGTATTATATGCTATAATATGATATATAGTTATGAAATTTGCTAGAACCATGGTTAGTTCTATGTATGGAAGAATTAATTGTGAGTCTTCAAATAGTAGTTGTTTATGAAATCCAGATTTATGAGAGGTAACAAGTATAGTAATAACTATTATAAATTGGGCAAATTCCTTTATAGCAATAATAGTTATTCTAATTTTAATATATGCTTGATTTAATATAATGCTTTCTTGATGAGACGATGAAAAAATAAAAAGATGAAAAAATACTATTATTTATATAATTATATGATTAATAATTTTAGCTATGAATTATATGATACTTACCTTTTTTTTATAAATTCTCAATAAACTAACTTATGATTAAGAAAATAATTACATCTATATTATTACTGCTAGGACTATTATTTCTTAGCTATAGTACTTTTGCTGAATGAATTGTAGATCTAAATGATCCAAGTTGAACACTTGAATGAGCATCTATAGAAGAAAATTGAGATAATATTATAGATAATACTCAAAATGCTTGAATACAGATAATGTCAGCAATAAAAATTATAATAAATTGAGTAATAGTAGTTTATATGGTATATGTATGAGCTACAATAATTATGTCAATGTGAGAAAATGAGGAAGATTTATCTAGCTCAAAAAGACAAATATGGTTTGCTCTGGTATGATTAGTTTTTATCAATATACCTTGAACTATATATGATGCACTAAATAATAACGGATGAGGTGCTTGATGATCTATGAGTGGTTGAGGTTTTGTCGAAAGTTGAACATCATGAATTTTAGTAAACTCTAATTTTGGTGTTATTTTAGATAATATAGTCTGGTTTATAGAGGTAGCTATATTTATATTAGCTGTCTTTGCTTTTTTAAGAGCATGAATATTTATAATGACATCTAGATGAAGAGAAGAGAAGATGAAAGAAAGTATAACCAAACTTATATATTGATCTTTATGACTTATATTTGTATGAATAATAGAAACTTGGAAATATACAGCATTTTCTGGTGACATTGATAATTGATATAATATATTTGGTAGCTTATTCCAAATTGCTATGTTCTTTGTGTGAGTAACGGTAACAGCTTTCTTAGTTTTAGCTACATATTATTATATAACATCTGCTTGAGATGAGGAGAAAGTAAAAAAAGCTAAGTCTATAGTTATAAATACTTTTATTGCTATTGTAATATTACTAGCCTCTTATTCTTTCTTGATTGATTTGTTAGACCTTTAAATAATATAAATATGATAAAATTTTTAATAAAAATATTTCTTATGGTTGTAATATTTACAGCTGTATGTTGAATTATTGACTCTTATGCGATGACTGCAACTATAGATGTTACAGAAAAAATACCTTGATCAGATTGTGTTGAAACAGCTGATGGAGTAACCTGTACTGTTGATGGTTCATTTGATATGATAATGAATATACTACAAGCTATGATAAATTGGTTAGCTTTTATCGCAATGCTGTGATGAGTTTTGTATATAATAATAAATGGTATACTCTATATGGCTTGAGATGATAAGGAGGCAATAAAAAAGAGGATTATAAAAACCCTCACATGATTAATTTTGTTACTTTTATCTTGAGTAGTGCTACATCTAATTGCTCCTTGGGTATATACAGGGTAGATATTTATATAGTTTTTGGTGCGATATAATAAGATTATCTAAAAATCTATATTTTTATGAGAGGAACTAGAACTTCTTCTTTACTAATACCTCAGTGATATCACATATTGCTTTTTTTATTTCAATCCTCAATCACATATCATTGTTTAGGAAATAATATAAAATCTCAGATTCTGTCTGAGAACCTTTTATTTTTAGAATTTCAAAATAACCCTATTTCTAAAACATATTTTTTAGAAAAAATATCTAAACAAAAATTTAGTTTTTCTTTTACCTGATTATAAAATTTCTCAGATAATCAACTTTTTACAAAACATATTTGCATTCTTCTTTCTCAGCTTAGAGGAAGAGTAAGCATTTCATAAATTTCAGGATAATCTTTTAGATTAATATTATTTTGACAGTTTATTTGTCAATGGTCAGCAGTAACTATTAGTAAGGAATTACTTTTCTTCAAGTTTTTTTCTAATTCAGAAAAATGGTAATCTAAATCATCAAAATGATTTTTTAGTTCTAAAGAGTCTACTCAATAATCATGAGAAATAGAGTCAAATTTTGACCAATAAGTATAAATATATTTTTGTTTATTATTATAATTTATAGCATTTTTTAATTGACTAAAACAACTAGGTAAGTCATTATAATTTAATACTTTTGAATTCTTATTATAAAATTTATTATATTCTGAATTTATATAATCATTATTTGTAACTACAAAAATATCTTTATTTGATTTTCCATAAAAATTTTCTTTTTCTACTAAGTCTTCCATTTTTATTTTATTTCATAGACTTACTCAGGAAATTTTATATTGCCAAGGTAGAATCTGAGCAACTCATCAAGCTTCCTTTAAAAACATATTCCATCAAGTTATCGAATGTTCACTTGCAGTGTATCAAGTTGCAAATGTTGTTATAGCTGTTGATGTTGTAGATGGTAAAACAGAGGTTATATTTCAAATCAGTTTTGAATATAAAAAGCTTTCTTTTCAGTATTTTTCAATCCATTTATATCATAAGGCATCTACCAAGAATAAGATTACATTATCGTATTTTTGTAATTCTTTTGATTTTAGTAGTTCCAATTCTTTATAATCTGACTCTAATCAGCAATAAGACATAATGCTTGATATAAGATTAACTGTGTTATTTCAGTTATAGTTTGGTATTTTCATAATTATTTTATATTTTATATTTTATTTTTTTCCTATATATGTGAGAAAAATACATATTTCCCTATACAGCAATAGGAGCTACAATTCTAGGGTATGATTTATAATTTTCAAGACTAAAATCCTCCCATTCCAAATTTTCTAAATCTTCTAAAGTTTTTACATTTTTAGTAATTTTTAATTGTGGAAGGGCTAAAGGTTCACGAGAGAGTTGAGTTTCCACTTGTTCCATATGATTATTATAAATATGGGCATCTCATAATGTATGAGTAAAAGTTCATGGTTTTAATCCTGTTATTTTCGCAATCAATATCAAAAGAGTTGAGTATGAAGCTACATTAAAAGGAACACCAAGAAACATATCAGCACTTCTTTGATATAGTTGAAGATTAAGAGTATTATTTGTAGTATCAACATTAAACTGAAAAAAAGCATGGCAAGGAGGTAAAAGCATTTCTTCAATCTGGGCTGGATTCCAAGCAGATACTATTATTCTCCTATCCTTAGGATTATTTTTTATTTTATCAATAGCATTTTTTATTTGATCTACTCCCTGAGAGTTAAAGTTTCTCCATTGATGTCAATATACTGGTCACAAGTCTCACCATTTTTGAACAAATTCATCTTCAAATGGAAGAGATTTTATTTTTTCAATAAACTTTACTTTTTCTTCTGTCCACTGCTTACTATATTTAGGAAACTTTTCTGATAGTGAGTTTGAATCAATATAGTTTTGAAAAGGCCATTCATCCCATATTTTCACATTTCTGTCTACTAAATATTTTATGTTAGTTTCTCATCTTAAAAGCCAAATTAGTTCAACTATAATTGCTCTTAGAAAAGTTTTTTTAGTAGTCACAAGAGGAAAACCATCAGCTAAGTTATATTTTGTTTGTGTACCAAAGATACCTATTGTTCATACTCATGTTCTATCATCTTTTATAATTCACTTTTCCTTCACCTTTTTTAAAAGGTTTAAATATTGTTTCATTTAAATTTAAATTATGAAATAAGTTTTTTTATTGGTTCAAATAGAGTTTTTGACCATCATTCTAAATTAGATTGTCAACTTTTTAAAAGTTTTTCTATTTCTAATATATTCATAAAATCTCATTTTTCTAGTTCTCAATCTAATAGTTTAATATCAGGATTGTCTACTTTTACAATATAACAAGTTCATATATGGAATTTACTTACTTCATCAGCATCATAGTTTAAATATCCTATTGGCTCAACTGATTTAATATCCTTTTGATTAAAACCTAATTCTTCTTCTATTTCTCTTACTAATGTGTCTCTTAATGGATTATCTGTATTTTCATCTTCTCTTTCGATATGTCAACCTACTCAAATAGATATTTTAGAATGAAGTCTATTTTCGGCAGAATTACTTCAGGCTCATCATCTTTTATAGACAAATATTTCATTTTTTTCATTTATGACTATTCAGTAAGGAACTGGTTGTTTATAATTATAGTCTGTTTCTGCTTTTTCTCTAACCATATATGTATAATTTTTTAGTATATTTTCTTCAAAATTATATTCATCATTGTAATAAAACTTTGTCTCTCTTTTTATTTCTGAAAATAGCAATTTATTGTCAACAACCATAACTTCTTGTTTCATTTTATCTTTTACCAGTTGATTCATTTTGTAATTCTTTATATATTAATAAATATAATTTTTGTAGCCTCCTTCCTTTCGTATGAAAGGTAAGGAATTTAGTATGGATTATCTATTTTTCCCAAAATCATTTCTGTTATTTCTTCTCTTGATTTTATTTTTCAATCTTTTTCACATTCAATAACTATCCAGTTAAACTTTTTTGCTACATAGTTTGCTGCAATATAAGCATTTATCATATGATTTTTATCATCTTCATGAATGTCTTTATTTTTATTATCTTTTATATAATCTCTTTTTTCTTTAGATTCAACTAGACTATTACTAAGCTCAGGACTAACATTCAAAAATACAACTTTATCAGGTTTTTTTATTCATAAAATTTCATATTCTAAATTATTAAGCCATTCTAGAAAAGAATCTCTTTTTTGTAAATCACTAATTTTACCAGCTTGATGAATCATACTAGCCGTTACATATCTATTTGAAATTACATAATCATATTTTACAAAATCTTTTTCCATGTCAACATAGTCATCAAAACGGTCAAGGGCATAAAATAGACTGGCAGTTTTAGCATTAACTTCTTTTCAGTATCATCAGTTTAAATATTTTTCTACAAAATATGCTGACTTATTTCAGTATCTTGGATAGTCAAGAACTTTGACAGTTTTTCATGCTTTTTCTAACTCTTGTCTAACTCTTTGAGTTTGGGTTCATTTTCCAGAACCATCTATTCAGTCAATTACTATAAACATTATTTATTTAAGTATAAGATTAAATTCAAGGCTAAAGCCCTCTGTTGAAAAGATGTAATTATAAAAATTAATAAATTGTAGCCTCTTTCTCCTGAGAAGGAGAAAGAATTCAAGATAGAGGTTACTCATTATCCTTATAGGCTAACCAGTTTTCTTTTGAATATCTTCAGGTTTTATCATAATGTTGCTCTGGCAAAGAACTGATAGGGGCAAATAAAAGCTGAGCTATTTCCATTTTAGGTCTTAAAACTATAGGAACACTATTCAGATTACAAAGTTCAAAGGCTACATTTAGGTAGTGTCATGGATTGATTATACCTGCTGTATTGTGGACAATTAATCAAATTCTAGCGAGTGAACTTTTTCATGATAATTGAATTAAGTATTTATCTGAACCAAAATAATCAAGAGAAACTCATAGTATGCTAACTCAAGGATGTAAGACAAACTTATCATTGTCTTCTATAATTACTTCTTTGTAGTTTGGTAGTTGCTTTTTAGAAGGGTCTATACATAAAGTATCATGTCTATTAAAGATCAGAAACTTGTTTCAAAGTAATATATCATAGGTGGCTGGTTGTAGCCTAGAAACATCAAAATCTGATATTGTTATATCTCATTTGTCTATTGCTTTTTTTATGTCTATATCTGATAAAAACATAGTTTATTTTTAGGAAATAATTTTTAATTAATTTTATTTTGAAATAATGGTGTACTCAGCTGGTCAACAGAGGATTTTAACCCTTTGAATATTTTATTTCAAAACAAGTTATATTATTTAACTACAAAAAATTCTTCTGTTCCATAATATTTTCTCCAGTTTTCATTATAGTATTTAAACATTCTTGCTAATCTATCCTGTGGTAATTCCTCAACTCATAGTTCTTCTAAAAGTTTTCTGATACTTTCTTCTGCCTTATGTGCTTCTTCTTCTGAATTTACTACCATTTCAAATTCTGATAAATATCAATATCAAGCATTTTTGTCTATGGTTATATTTATATTATTTTTAGATTCATATTCTTCTCTTTCTCTCGACCATTTTGCCTGAAATTCAAAATCAGAATCAATTAGTTTTTGATCTAAATCATCTATTTTCATCTTTTTAAATGTATTTTCCCACTCAAGTCTTTTTATTCCATTAGAGCTTGTTGTATCATCAACTGATAGTTTTATAACAAGTATAGAGTCTCAATTTAAATATCTTGTTCTAAAAGAGTATTTTCATCCTATTTTTAATATATTTTCAAAACCCTCTTTTTTATCTTCTGGTAGTGAATCAAAAATATTTTCTCTTAGTTTATCTATATTTCATCACATAAAGTAATGATTTAATTGTGAGTTTTTTCACAAGAATTTTAAATCCATAAGTTTGTGTGATAGGTTTTCTTTAAATTTATCACGATTTTCTTTTGTTGTTAAAAGGACTTTTATTTCTACTTCATAGTTATTCATAGTAGTTTTCGGTTATGTGTTAAATAATATACCCCTATCTAAATTCTTTCCCCCTACATGAGAAAGAGACTATAAATAAGTAATATATAAAGTACTTTGTTTAAAAATTAAGTAAAATTCCTTTTATTTCCCCTCTCCTGAAGGGGGAGGGCTAGGGAGGGGTTTAAAAAATTTTTCCAATCAAAAATCCCAAATCTTTTTCAAAGGAGATAATAGTATTTTTATCATTTTTATCAAGTTTTGTTTTTTTCTTTACAACAAAAACAAAATCATGTTTCTTATCACTTTTATTATCAATAACTCACTTATTTTTTATTAAGTCATAGAATCTTCTCCTGAAAAAGTTTCTTGTAACATTATTAGTTACTGATTTTCAGCCTATAACTATTGCAAATCTGTTGAATTTTTGTTTACTTTTTAAGTGGTTTAAAACTATTCAATACGAAAAAAAAGGTTTTCATTTCTGTAAAACCTTTTTTGTTTCTTTTTCTTTTAATCTATTTTTTTTAGAAATCATATTTTTTGAAGTATCATTTATTCTTTTTCAAAGGGGCTAAAAACCTCTTTTAACAATTTCTTTAAAAATTTTCAATTCTCTTCAATAGAGGGGCTTTAGCCTTTTGAATTTTATTTTCTCTTTACATAGTTTCATTTACCATCAAATGGAGATTTTCTAGCTGTACCTCAAGCTATTATATGAAGTTTTGCTTTTCAATTAATTTCTTGATATCTCTTAGGGTAGCTAACAGTTAATTCATGTCTACCTTTTCTTCTCCTGTTTTTTAAAACATTTCTACCAGAAGCAGTTGAACTTCTTTTTAAAAAACCGTGAACTCTAAGTCTTTTTCTTTTTTTTAATTTTGCTAACATCTTTTAAATTTAGATTAAGTAACTAATAGAAACATAAATTTTTTGGTGTCAGTGGGTGGATTTGAACCACCGACCACAGGGATATGAATCCTGTGCTCTACCCCTGAGCTACACTGACAAGAGTAGTTAATATTGGTTGCGGAGACTCGAATCGAACGAGTGATCTTCGGGTTATGAGCCCGACGAGATACCACTTCTCCACCCCGCGATAAAAAAAATGGTACGGCTACGGAGAATCGAACTCCGGTTGCGTGGATGAAAACCACGAGTCCTAACCACTAGACGATAGCCGCACAAATACATCTTAATACCCTAAATAATTTAACACTTTATTTTTAGTGCCAAGGTATTATATTTATATTTTCAATTAGTCAAATTTTTGTTTACATTATTTTTATTATAATAATTTTTTCTTGTCTTTTTCCCTAAAAATAATAATATGTGAGAATAATATTATTTTAATAAATACTAAAAATGACATATTCAAAGGAAAGTATTGATAGAATCCAAAAGATAGAGGATTTAAAAAATGCAGGTGTAATAGTTTATGCTAATAATTTTAGATGAAAAGTTGATATTGAAAAAATAAGAAAAGAAGAAAAAAGTATAAAAGAGCTAGAAAAAATAACTGATTCTGGTGTAGTTTGAGATTTTAAAACAGCAGGTAGAATAATTTCTAGTAGATGAATGGGGAAATTAGTATTCTGAAAAATTAGAGATAATACAGATGATATACAAGTTTGTTTTATGAGAGAAAAAATAAAATTTAATACTTGAAAAGATTTAGTTGAAGAATTGGAAATTTGATGAGAAATGAAGACTGCTCACAAAATAGCAGAGAAATTTTGTCAGGTTTGAGATTATATTTGAGTTATTTGAGATTTATTTTTAACTAAACACTGAGAGTTAACAATATTCGTAAAAGAGTTTCAAATATTATCAAAGGCTGTTAGACCTCTTCCAGAGAAGTTTCATGGCATTCAGGATCAAGAGACTATTTATAGAAAAAGGTATCTTGATTTGATAATGAATGAAGATAGTTATAAAAGATTTAAGTTTAGAAGTAATTTCGTGAAAGCTGTTAGAGAATTTTATTATAAAAATGATTTTACAGAAGTAGAAACACCAGTTTTATGAAATGCAGCATCTTGAGCAGCCGCTAAACCTTTTATTACTCATCATAATGACTTTGATGAGGATTATTTTTTAAGGATAGCACCAGAAACTTCTCTAAAAAAGACAACTGTTGGTAGGTTTGAAAGAATTTTCGAATTATCAAGAAATTTTAGGAATGAATGATCTGATCCTTCACATGTACAGGAATACTCAGAATTTGAACATTATGCTGCTTGGTGGAATTTTGAGGATAACATAAAGTTTACAGAAGATATGTTTGATTATGTATTTGATACTTTAAAATTAGATAGAAAATTAAAAATAAAAGATAAGGAATGAATTGAAAAAGAGGTTGATTTTACTACACCTTGGGAAAAGGTGGATTACATAGCATGAGTAAAAGAAAAATCAGGAATTAATATAGAAGAATATTGACCAGAAGATGAGGATAAGTTAAGAAGTGATATAAAAGATGCTTGACACACTTGGGAGTGAATAGAAAATCAAGCTACCGCTACTATGATAGATTATCTATATAAGAAAGTTCTAAGACCTTGAATAGTTTGACCAGCTTTTGTCTACAACTATCCAAAAACTATGCAACCCCTTGCTAGACAAAGTGATAAGGATGAGAAAATAGTGGAGCAATTTCAACTTCTTTTGAATTGATGGGAAGTACTAAAAGCTTATTCAGAATTGGTGGATCCTAAAATACAAACTGAAAATTTTGAAGAACAATCTTGAGCAATTGAAAAATGAGATGAGGAAGCAACATCTGGTGATGATGATTTTGTTCTGGCTATGGAATATGGTATGCCATGCCAATCAGGTCGGGGAATGTGAGTAGAAAGGATAGTCGCTTTACTTACAGAACAAGACAACTTAAGAGATGTACAACTATTTCCTCTAATGAAAACAAATGATAATGAAAGTAAAATACAAACTAATTTAGCCGTGACCATTATAAACAAAGAAGTCTGATTACAGCCATGGCAAGAGTTAAATACAATAGCACATCTAAGTGCAGCATACTGAGCAAGAGAATGAAAATGACTATTCCATACAGACAAGATAAAAACAAAAGATTGAGTAGACATAAGTATGAATACAACTCATGCAATAATGATAAAAGAAGCTGATAAGCAAGAAAAAATAGTAAAAGCAATTAGAAAAGCTAGAGAAACTTGACTACTAGTAACAGAATTCACTAGAGAAATGCTAGAAACTAGTGATGATTCTAAAGTTTGAGAAATCACATCAAATAAAGATTTTAACAAAATAGAACATTTTTGAATACTTATATACTGAAAAAAATCAGAGGTGGAGAAAATGACTAAAGAATTTAAATTATATAAAAGTTAGAAATGAAAAAATTAAAATCAAAATTATCTTTCTTTTTTAAGTGAATAAACTGAATATTCGATAATATTATTGATAGACCAAAAATTGATGAAAAATTATCTGGAAAAGAAAAAATTACAATAGGAGTTACTGTAGAATCAGCACCTATAAACTGTTATATCTTTTGAAAATGAGAAGAAAAAATACTTTACCTATGATGATTACATTGAAATGAAGTTGGTACCATCAAACTGATGAATAAATGGGTTAATTATCTTTGAGGAATTCTTACACTCTTTCCAAAAAAATATCTAGAAAATAAAAAAATATTTGTTATTCCAGCTTTAAATATAGATGGTTATAATAAAGCAATTAAAAATCCTGATTACTTTTGATGATGAAAAATAGGAAAAACAAACTCAAATGAAGTCGATTTAAATAGAAATTTTCCAACAAAAAACTGGAAAGAAGAAACAGCATCACTCATATCATGAAAAAAACATCCAGCTTTTTGATGAAGATATCCAGCTAGTGAGCCAGAAATTCAGTCACTTATAACCTTTGTAGCAAAAGAAAGAATAAAAACTATTTATGTTTTTAAAAACTGTTCGTGAACAGTTTTTTGAAAATGAGAGGATTATGAAAAATGAAAAAAAGTTTATTGATTACAAGAAAGAGTCAAAAGTTATTCAGAGTATTCAAGATACAGAATGTTTTCAGACCTAGAATGGAAAGAGTTAAAAAAGGATTTTAAAACAGGACATATTATGAAACGGGCAAAAGAAAACAATATTCAGGTTATTGAGGTTGAAACCAGCACAAGATGGAGTAGTGAATGGAGAAGGAATAAAATGGCTTTAGTAAAAAGCCTAAAGATATAAAATATTCTCTAAAATAAGAGAATAAGCTCTCTGTTGAAAAAACAGGGAGTTTTAGTTTTTAAATATATAAATTATGGACTTATGGTTTTTATATGCATTATTATCAGCTATTTTTGCCTGATTATCTAGTTTTTTTGTAAAAGTATGAGCAGAAAAGAAATATAACCCCTTTTTATTCACAGCTTATTCATTTGCCTCTTATTCACTTTTTGCTCTTATTTTTTATATATTTTCATGAGATTATTTAAATAACTTAAAATTATTAATAATAGTTTCTATTATTATGTGAATAAGTTATTTATGAACACTAATTTTAAGAATAGAATCATTGAAAAATATAGGGACCATTTTTTATTTTCCTATATATAAAATCTTTTCTACAATAATAGCTTTTATTGTATGATTATATCTTTTTAATGATACTCTTGAAATAAATGAAGTTATATGAATTATTTTTTGATTAATTGTTCCTATTGTACTAATAAGTAAGAAAGAAAAATTAAAACAGAATAATCTATTAAAATGAATAATTTTGTGCTTAATTTCATGAGTATTAGCTGTTGTTAGTGTAGCTATGTCTAAGATAGTAAAAATAAATGATTTAAATATATATCTTTATATGCTTGTTTGAGGTTGAACTTGATTATGAATCTCATTAATTCAATACTATAGAACTAAGTCTAATTATAAAATGGATTCAAAAGTTAAAAGAGTAAGTATATTAAGCTGATCATTTATTTTTATTGCAACAGTATTTTTTGTGAAAGCTATGTCTTGAAATATGTGAACTGTCTACACTATAAATTCCTTCTCAATCCTCATACCTATAATACTATCACTAATTTTCTACAAAGAAAAACTAGACCTCAGAAAAATTATTGCGATAATTTTGACTATATTGTCTATGTTATTTTTTAAAGTTTTTTAAGAATAATTGTCTACTATCCTGTCTATAAAGCGAAAAAAGTAATATTTTCTATTGAAAAAATATTACTTTTTATTAATATATAACAAAAAATAAAAAACAAAAACAAACAAAAACAAAAATAAACCTTATTTTGTAGCATCTTTCCTCTCCAAAGGGGAAAGAACTCAAGATAGAGGTTTGACTATAGAAACAAAACATAAAAAATCAAAACAAAAAGTTCTAACTATACAACCAAAAAAACAATGGTTGAGATGGAAAGTTTAAAATTAACTATATCTAAAAGTGGAAAACAAAAAATCAAAAAAAATAATAATATTCAAAAAAAGTATATCATCAATTCTGATACTATCAATGCTATTTGCTTTTACTTTTAGAATACCATTTATGGATTATATAAACTCTAAAGTATTTGCTCAGCAAAAAGAGTTTTATAATATAGTATCTTTAATAGTTGAAGAAGAAATATATTCTAAAATAGAAAGTAAAGTAGAAAGGTATGCTAAAGACATACAAGCTACACTAGAAAATACTAGAGTAATTATTTTCCCTACACCCAAAGATACAGAAGTTTTTAATATAGCATCACTAAATGAATCACTCTATTTTGATTGATATAAATGAGTAAAAGATAATATAGATTTTGAATCAAGACTTGTTTGAACAGTTTTGATTTGAAACTTACCCATTCCTATAGTCTTTAACTGAGAAAAATCAGCTAAGACAATCTATCCATATGTTGACTTTGAAAATAAAATGTATGTCTACAATCATGAAAATAGAAGATATGAGAAAAATCTAAATCTTCAAGATGAATTTAGTGCTGAAATATGGCACTGAGTTATAAATCCGAACTCATCAGAAGATGATACAGAACTTATTAAATGATATTTTGATAAAAATCATGACTTTTATAAATGAACAGGACTTTTTAAATCAGGTTCTGGTATAATAAACGGTGATCCTGAACAGAAAATAATTTTTTATGAAAAATCAGAAGATGAGCTTATTAAATCTGGCTCTTGAATAGACGAAAAAGAAAAAGATCCTAACACTTTGTATAATTATGAACCATTTGTATTTTACTATGACCAAGAAAGAGAACAAAATTCACTAAATAAACAAAAGTTCAAATGATATGAATCCCTTATGGGAAATGGAGAAGATTTAACATACTATAAATATGATAAAGACCTTGCAGAAAATACAGAAAAATCAGCCTTTTGAGATCAAAAAGATGAAATAGAAAATTTAGCTTGAGAGATAGAGAAGGATACATGAGTAAGCTTTTGAGGAGATTTTTCAGAAGATTATAAAACTATGGACAAGGAGTTAGCTCCTGATAATCAAACTAGACACATAACAGAAAAATCAACAAATAAATTTTTAGATTCTTTCTGATGAGATTCAATAGGGCAAGAAAAAAAGTTTATCTACAATGCTTGAAGGTATAATATGTGATGATGAGAAGTAAATATGGATATGGCTCCATATTTGGTTTCTATAGAAGATCAAATGTCAACTCAGACAACAAAAGCTGTATCTAATGCTGTTGAAGAAAAGGCAGATGATTGAATAAAAAAGTGAATGTCTAGATATATAGCTTTACCAACAAAGATAGATTTTTGACCTTATCCTTGAAATGAACATCTTTTAGAAAAAACTTCATGAGATGGATGTTTTAGGCAACTTACAAATTTTAAGCATTGAAAGGAATGAGCATTGATAAGAAATGCTTCTGAGTGTAGTATTTATAAAGGAAACACTAATTGAACTCTTGTAGAAGCAAATAGATGATACAATATGTGAAATATTCAAAATGACTTAGAAAGGGTTACATGAGATGAAATACCAGCAGAAGAACAGTGAAAAACTACAGGGTATTGGTGAGGTTGTAGTCCCCTTAATTTAAATCAAGATAAGGCTGCTAAGTGAATACTTGAAATAGATGATTGTGTTTTAGATGATGCTATAGAACCTCTTTTTGATATACAGGGAACAAAGCAAATATATGACAAGGAAAAAATACCAAATCCAGAGATGTGTTTTGAAAATAATTATGTTTTTTCAGTTTATTGAGATTGAGCATGATGTGCAGAAGGTTATGTTATACCAACTAGTGAGCATGAATGAGAGGCTTGGTGACCCTGAAGTCAGGTTACACATATTGATTTTCAAAGGCAGTTTGAAGATATGTATAAATTTCCCACTCTTAAGCCAGAAAATGGTCTAACTAAACCAATTTGATGAGGGTGTGAGTGATTTTGTTATGTAGAAGCAGATGAAGAAGAAGAAGGATCAAGTAAAAGAGGGGATTGAACAAATAAAGATAAAGAAGATAGAGAAAAGAACTTTTTTGGACAAACAGAGAAAAAGAAATGAAAATATGTACCTTGTAGTGATATTAAAGATAATATATTTTCATTTTTTGTAAACACAGCTAGTGCTGACAATAATAATGGTACTGTTTTTACTGAGATGTGATCTAAAAAACCACCTGAAGAATGAGAAGATTGTGAAGGATATGCCTGAGATTCAATTGAATGAGCTGCTGGCTGAAATACAGAAGAATGTTGTGTATTGAGGAAAATCTTTCTAGATAATGAGCAAGTTCAAGAGTACGAATCATGATGAGCTTCTGCTTGTATTAATGTAAAGGTAAATGGTGTATCTTGAAAGTATATGTGAAACTCTTGGGGACAAGCTATGTGAGCAAAGGTACTTCATCCTTTATATGACTTTGAACATATGTGAGTAAGTCAGTGAGCTAAACATGTAACTGCTGAATGTCGGGAATTAGGAGATTGAGAATATGTATTAAATGATTATGAATGGGATATTCCAGCTTTTGGTTGAGGTAATTATATATCTACTACAGAGGATGGACTTTATCGGTGGATGAATTATGATCCGCCAAAGTGAGAGGACTTTTTATATATATTTTTACCTCCAAAATTTAGAGTTCCTAATTCATGTGCTGAGACATATTATCACTATAAGAGAATAACATCTTGGGTAGAACATGAATCTCCTACAAACAGGGAAACATGATCCCAAATTCAAGCAATGATAACTAGTAGTTTACCTATAGACAATGAAAGGTACATAGATTTTATATGAACTACCAGAGGTTATCATAGTGTAGATTATTTTAAATGATTTAGAGAAGAAACTCCTTCTGAAAGAGAATTTGATTCAGAGGCTATATCTGATAATCTAACAGATGAACTTTCAGTTTTGGAAGATTCACGGAACAAAGCAAGAGATGAAGTTGATTTCGATGATTTATGATGACAGGCTTTACAAATATATACACTTCTAAAAACCTGAGAAATACCAAAAGAACAGCTAGATGTAAAAAAAATATTTTGAAGTGAAGAAATGTGATGAGAATTAGAAAATTGGGAATTCCCTATGGACTGAGATACAAAAGAATTACATTATTGGGATGTATTCACACATAACATCTATATGAAAAATATGCAAACAATAACAGAAAAGTATAGGTATGTATTTGAAAACTTTTTAAATGATCAATTTTGAAATGACTATAAATACTTTTTACCAAAAAATAAGAAGATATATGAAATTACATATATGTGAGCTCCTTGAGATTATCAAAATATGTATATAAAGGTGGATTCGGAAGAAAAAGAAGATAACCCATATGCTGAAACTATATCAGAAAATATGGTTTTAGATACATATATGAAATCATCAAATAATGTAAGTGGTTCAGATAAATCTTGAAATTCAGATGAAACTTGAAACTCAGAATCATTAGAAACAGGTTGAGAAGTTTCTTGATGAGGATTTAGTTGTTGAGCTACAGAATGAACTCCTATACGGAGTTGGATGTCATCTGTAAATTGTTGGTTATGAGAAAGTCTTACTCCTAAAATATCATTTCCAAGCACATCATCAAATAGTGATTATTCTAGTAGTAAAGATAATGATAGTAGTGACTCAGAAGAAAACGAAGAATATTCAGTAGAACCAATCAATGCTATAAGTTATGAACCCACAGAAACTACAGATTATACAGAAAACTTTTCAGGGAGTTTTCAAAGTATAAATTTAAATTTTAATACAGACCTGTCAAAATATTATTACAATAGTAAGTGAACGATAACAGTAAAAGCAACTGGACTAAGCTCTGATAGAGTAAATTACATTAATTTTATACTAGACAAACTTGAAAAAGTTTGAGATAGTAAAGAAATTATATATAGTTCTTCTAGTAAAAACAGTGAATACGATTATGATAATGCACTAAAATATATAAACTTTAGTGATATAAAAGTAAGAATAAATAAGGGTAAAGCTGAGACATTTTTTTCAACAAAAACAGATGATATAAATGTAAGCTTCAAAGCAATAGTAGAAACTAAAAACTCTGTATGAGAAATGGAAACCATTTTAGAATGACCCTCTCTAGAGGTTCAAGTTAGGTGAGAAAAACTTTCTATGAAGTCATATAAAATGACAAACTCATGAGAAATAGACTTAAGTTTATGAGAAGATTCTATAAAAGTATCCGATGAAATAAATATATTTTTACTAGACACAGATAAGCAAGATTTATATAACCTTTCATGAGTTATAGATTCATATTCTGAAGCTTATGAAAAAATGATTATCAGTGTAGACTGATATTCAAAAAATGATGAAAACTTTGAAATGACATATCCTTTAAGAGTAGACATTTTCCAAGATGGAAAACTTACTTTTGCTGAAACAGGTATTAATGAAAGCTCTTTATCAGAATTTAAACCCTTAACAGCTATACAAAAATCAGGAGATTTTGATATAATTATAACCGATAACAAAGGATATAATATTACAAAATCATTAACTATGATTCCTGAAGAGGCTTTTAATGTAGACATATCACTATCCCCTAAAATTATAGAAACAGGTAGAGTATTAACCAAACATGATATTATTTTACTTGATAAGTTTGGCAATTTAGCTTCGGGATACTCATATGATATAGACATAGAAATAGATTGAGAGGGGGTAGTATTTTATAATGAAGATACTTGAGAATATGAAAAAGAAACATCATTAAAAACTCTAAAATGATACGAAAAGTTTAGTCTTATATCAACAGATGAAGAAGATCTAAATATAATCTCATTTAAGATAAAAAATGATAAATGAAAAAAGATAGTAGATACAACAGATACAATAAATACTCAAACGGGTATTTTAGTAGAAATAACAGCCCCCGAAAAAGTATATGTATGAGAAACAGAAAATACATTCTCTCTAGAAGTAAAAGATAATGAATGAAATCTTTTAAATGAATTTAATTCTAAAGCTTATATAACAGTAAATACTCTTTATGGAGAGATTCAAAAATCTCCTATAGAAATAGAAGAATGAAAATGAGATTTTACTTTTGTATCAAAAAATTTAGCAACCAAAGAAGCAAAAATAGAATTCTGGGTAGAATGAATAAATACAGTCTTTACTAAGTATTTTTCAATACTACCTGATGATCCAATGATAATAGAGCTAGTTTTAGATGAGGATAATATAGAAGCAGACGAAAATAATTACACTAAATTACAAGCCATACTTAGAGATAGATATTGAAATATTGCTTTTGATGAAAATAGTACCAATTTAGTTTTAAATATTCCAACTAATACAGGCTGAACAACACCTATTACATGAGAAAATAAGGAAACACTAATAGATACACCATTAGAAGTTACTAAAACTGTGAAGCAGTGAAAAACAGATTTTAAAATCTATGCTACAATGTATCCTTGAAGATGATATTTTACAGTAAAGACAAATCAAGGAAGTCATGATTTAAGTAAAAACTCTTTTGACTTAATATGACAAAATCCTTTTTCTGGAGATAAACTAAAAAGTGTATCTGGAATGCTTGACTGAAAAAAGTTAAGTAGCAATTGAGAAAAGTTTTTTATAGAAGTTAATAGCTATGAATTCCAATCTAGATTTCACGAAAAAGAGAAATTATTATTAGATGAAAACTTTTTATCCCTTAAAGAAAGTGTACAAGGTAAATTAAAGAAATTATGGGATGAAACTAATAAAAAGAAAATATACTGAGTTTCAAAAACAGCCTGAACAATAGAAACATCTTATTTCTGGAATAAGAAAGCCTTCAAGTGAAAAAGGTATAATTGACTTTACACAGTGCTTTTATGAGCTCCTTATGGAGATATTAGCAAAAAAGACACTTTAGCTTCAGATATACTATTTGACCCAGAAAATAGATCAATCTCAGTAACATCTATTTTAAATAACCCTTATAAATATGATGATGTAATAGCAGTAGATAAAAAAGGTTCTCTTATAAACTTAATGGAATGAGCTGGTACTACTACTCAAGACATAAGATCAGAGATAAATCAAGATTCAAAAGATAGATTATATATAGACCTATTTAATGATTCTCTAAGTACATATATATGAAAGGTTTACTATAATTTTTCTGATGACGGAGTTAATTTACTTAAATGTGAAGAAGATAGTATACTAGATTGTATAGATGAAGAAAAGACTTCAATAATTATAGAATCACTAAGCGATGATTACAGTCTAGAAGAAGAAGAAAATAAACTAGCTTTAAAAGACCTTTATTGAAGAGAATCCCTTATCATTGATAATGATTGAAAAGTAGACAGAAAATCTTGAATTTACCTAGACATAGATGAATGAAACGAAAGTAAATACCTAGTATTACTAATAAAATCATGAGAAAATACAATCTGAAGAATGTTAGTAAACTTTTCAGATGCAAAAATATACATAACCAGAGATAAGTCAACATTAGAAAACAAATTAAAAACATTAAAAAATTATACAATAGTTTATTTAGAATCAAAAGCATATTGAACAAGAGACATATGAGATAGAAAAATCATATTTTTTAAAGACCCTCTTAGTGTAGAATGAGAACTAGATGATTTTCATAGTGACAACCCTAATGGTATAGAAAACTATCTAGAAAAAGCAGGTATATGATGGGAATGAGATAATAAATTTATGCTTTCATTTACAGCTTGAAAATCAGTATGAGAAGCTACAAAAGACTATATGAGTTTCTCTCTTATAAATCTGTGAGACCCTGTATTAAAACTTAAAAAAGTTCAGAAAACATTTTTAAATAGCAAAAAGAAACTAAAAAGTTTTGATTCAACAATATGAAAATTATTAAATCAAAAACCAGTAAAAGACTTCAAGATATTTGACTATAATAATGATGACAAACAAGACATATTATATGTCTGAAAGGATAATCATATAAAGATATTTGAAAATAAAAACCTAGCCACAAACCTTTTAAATAAGGAATCTGTAGTATATGCTGTTGATAGTTGACCTACTAGACAAATAAAAGCATGAGACTTTTCATGAGATGGATATGAAGATATATTCTTTATAAATAAAGATTGAAAACCTTTTGTTTTTAATAACAAAGAAAAAGATTTTAATAGAGAAGAGTTAGAAGAAACTTTTTCTCTAAGCGGTGCCATTGTTTATGTAGAATCTTTTGATATGGATAATGATACTATCACAGACCTAGTTGTGTTAGATGATTCTTGAGAAGTAAATATATTTTACTGAAATAAATCAGAAGAAAAAATAGATTTTACCAAAATAAGTGTGACATCAGAATTTGGTGTAGAGTTTGAAGAAAATTCACCAACAAATGATTGATGGGCAATATATCACAACAAAGTAAAACAACAAAACGAAGAAGAAATAGATGAATATACATATGAAAACTTACCTTACTCTATAGAAGATTCTTGAACAGGAGCCTCTGCTAAAAATAGTAATGCATGAATTAATTTAGAATCAGACATAGACTCTGAATCAAGCCAAACAACATTTATAAAAAGCGAATATGATACAAACATATTTCTAGAAAAAAGTTTTGAAGATAGAAATGGAGGATTTTTACAAGCTTGAGATATAATTGATTTAGAAATAGAGCTAACTTCAAATTCTGATCTAGAAGATGTTGTTATTATGTACAATATTCCAAGTATTTTTAAAACTAGTTCTGGATTAACTGTAAAATCAGGTAATACAGAAATTGAAACCTGAGCCTGAGTCTTACTCTATACTGATTCTATAAGCGGATTTTCTTTATCATCATGACAGAAGTTAGTATTAGAACAAGAATTAGAAGTTCTTCCAATAAAATACTGAGCTATGCAAGTAGGACTATATGAATCTTCATGATCTATTTCTGATGATGAATATTGAGATATTATACTAAAATTTGAAGACAAAAATAAATGAAATGATGCAATGTTTTTTGAATCAACATCAGCTAGGCAATACATAAAAACAACAATATCTCCTTTAGACGAGAACGAAGAAGAAGAAGAAGAAGAAGAAGAAGAAGAAGAAGAAGAAGAAGAAGAGACTGGTACTTGAGAAGAATACGAAGAGGATTTGCCTTGAGATCTTGATTGGCTTAAAATAGATGAAGAGTGAGAAGTTGATGAATATTGAAATAAAGTAGGAGACGGAATGCCTGATAGAATAAATAAAATGCTTACATGAATTTTAGATAAAGATGGACAACCTAAACAGGAAATGGACACTAAAGAGTTTCAGTCTTTTTCAAATAAATCAGTAAAAAAGATACATAATGATGCACCAGACTGTGATTGTATACCAAGATATGATGATAAAGTACCTTGAGCAGACATGTCTTCAAATACATTTGATCCAGGATGAGACTGTACAAGTCCATTCTTTGGTTGATGTACTGCTATGCTTGTTGATTGAGAATATTGAAGATATATATGAGTCCATCATGGTAGACCAATATTTCGTTTTAACAAAGAATGAGGGGAGTATTGTGATGGAGGTTCTTGTACTGTTGAATTAGAATGTAATGATTGAGTTAAAGAATTTAATGTTGATGCTACATGAGTTGAAACAATGCAATCAGACTGATTCTGGTGGAATCCAGTTTCTACAGCAATGAAAATGGAGGTATATTTACCATATATCTATGCTGAAAGAATTGATGCCCCTATAGATAATCGTTTTCATGAATATCATTTTTGACAGATAACAGAGCATTTAGATGCTTCTTCAAGTGATGCATTACAAAAATTATCAGAAGAACTTGTTGATATGTGATATGATGCCTGTGCTTATGAGGAGGAAGAATGATTTGTAGATAAAATTAATGTTAACGGAAAAATATATGATGTTCGTGAGTGAAAAAAATGGAATAAAGAGCAAGTTGAGGTTGATGTATGAGAAGATGTTATGGCTTGTTGAAAAAGTAAATTTATATGTAAAATGCTTACAGGAGAGGGGTGTAATACTTCTGCTGATGCTTGTGGGGGAAAGATGGCATTACCTAAATCTTGTGAAGATATAGAATGGTTAGATTGAAATATGTGTGAACGGGAAATAACATCAGATTTAGAAGTATCATTGAATGAAGCTTCTATAACAATGGACCAAACTATAAGCTCAGATTTATCTTCTCAAACAAATGGAGATGCTTGAACTGTTGCTAACCCTTGGTTAATCTTTGCCCAAGATTGTAAACGGTATGGTAAGACATTTGAGCGGATGAGACCATGACAGACAAGTAAACAGTTAAAAGCTGTAGCTTGAGACCATATGAAAGAACTAGTAGACGAATGTTGGAAGCCTATAACTTGAGAAACATATGGTTTTATGGTTAGTTGATTAGCTAGAATGTGAGCTTCAAATTCACAAGTTAGATCTGAAATAGACTGGTGAGTATGGGATCCAGAAGCTTGAACTTTTGATGAACCTATTGAGACTGGAGAATCTGAGTATATTTCAATATGAAAATCTGAGTTTATGTCATATGAATGATCATTTGATAATCTTGATAATCAGATAGATGTGATAAGTGAAAATATAGATAATCTACTTGAGTGATTTTCTTGTGGTTTTGGATGATGTATATCAACTCCTATAAATTGGGCTCCTCTAGCTCCATGATGAGACCCTGTTCTCTTTGGCGAACCTATATGAGATTGATTTAAAATAGATGAGGGAATACCTATATTTTCTTCTCTTACTTGGAAACAAGTTTGATCAGCTTGCTTACCTTCTGTTTGGCCTTTAAGCAGGAAGAGTGCATGATGTTCACCTAAAACATCAGCTTGATGACGGCTTTGAGTAGATGATATAACTAATAATTTAAGAATATTCTTAACACCAACTCTAACTTGAGCTATGTGAATGGCTATATGTATGGGTTGACCAGCTAGAATAGCTTGAGGAAATCCTCCAGAATGAATACACCCATTAATGCAATGATGAAACTGTATAGTCTTAGCCTATCCTTTATCTTGATGTGATTGAGAAAATGATTGAGAACCAAATGCTATGTGATTCTCAAAAACAGATTCATTTTGAAATTTTTCAACAATAAACTGAAATGCTAATAAAGACACAGATAAATCATGAAAACCTTATGAAAGTTCTTGAAGATGACCACTTCTAAAAGTATGAAACTCTAGTGCATGAGCCACAGAAAACAGTGTGTCCGTTGATACACAAGCCATAGCAAATATGGACTTCACAGCCGATGTGATACAAATAGAACTAGAGAGTGTAAAAGCATTTCCAGAATTTTTAATGGACTGGGTAGACAGACAAGTAAAGGAAATGGTAGATAAATTTACAAACTTCTCAAAAATATATGTTATACTTCCTGATTTTGAAGGTGTTTTTGATGATGGACGGGAAGGAGTCAGAGATGACTTTTTAGAACTAGAAAAAAATATTGAAGAAAAAACTCAAAAAAAAGATTCTGAAACAAATAAAGAAATAGACTCTCTAAGACAGCAAAAAAAATGATGTGAAGAAGATGAAATCAAGTGTAATATTATACAAATGAAAATAGACGGACTCAATGCCATAAAAGATTCTTGAATAAATCAGTGAGTATCATCAATAAAAACCATCTATGAGTTTTTATGAAGCATCCCCCTTATCAGAGTAAGACAAGAAGTTATTAATATAAATATACCTATAATAGATGAAACATCAGCAAATAGGGTAATTTTAGAACGGAAAGACCAAGCAGAGAGACGGAAAAAAAGCTTAGACGATGGTACAGCTTTTGATAATGTAAAATTTCGCTCAAACCTTTCAGAACTTATAAACTCACTAGAAAGAAACATAGAAATAGTAGAAGACTATAAAAACATACCAGCCAAAATAAATAAACTCCTAAGTATAAAAGAAAGACGGTTAAATCAAATACTAGACAATATAAATAATACTTTTGGAGTATTACTAAATTGGATTCCTAAAAATTGAGAAAGATTTAAAGCATGGGTAGAATTATGGGTTCTAATAAAAGCCATAGTAAAAACTTGGCAAATATTTATAGATATATTTAATGACTATGATGCAGAATGTCATGTATGTAAAAATGAAAGACACGATACATACTGATGGATAGTTAAACTTGTAAGTATGCTAGTTCCAGAAGTACCTATATTAGAAATGCCAAAATGGCCAGATTTAATTATAGACCTGCACAATGTAAAAGCATGACTTACCATTTATTTACCAGAATTTGACTTTAACTTCAGACCAATAGTATTACCACTACTTCCAGACATAGATGTATCAGTAAATGTAAAGTTACCAGTTATACCAGAATTACAAACACTAGATTTACCAGACCTTCCAGATATACCAGCTTTACCTGAAATAGAACTTACAGACTTACCACCAGCTTATACCTTACCAAAACTATACTGAACAGTAGAAGTAGTCCTAAAAATAGTAAAACTTGTACTAAAGCTAAAGTGTTTGAAAAATAATATGCCATTTATTCCTGAACACAAAGCTGGAGATCAGATAGCATTCCTTACAGAAAGACAAGGATATTTACCAATAGACTTTATTGACCTATCTATACCTAATTTTTCTTATTCAGCAGTTGAAGCATTAAAACTAACAACATATGTAAATCTAGAGTTTGAAACTAACTATATAACAGAAATGGTTAATAATGTAGTACAACCACTAAATTCATTTACAAACGATATAGTAAATATGTTTGACTATACCATAAGTGACTTATGAGTTCAGATAGATGTAGACACAACAGAACCAAGTATAGATTCTGAAACTAATATGCCAGAAATTAATAGTTCTTTAGATTGACTAAATATTCAAAAAAAGAGATTTGATAACTCTATGTATGGATTTGCAAAAGCAGCATCACTTGGTATAAAAAATATGATAGTCTACATTGAGAAAAACAAAAACGAAAGACTTACAAACAGTGAATTTATAGAATATGTAAACTCTCAATTAGCATCTAAAGAAATAGTCTCAGATGTTAGATTAGATAAGTTAAGAAAATTATGGGATCATATTTGAGATATTAACTACTCAAAAGAAGATAAATTAATAAGTGAATTAATTGAAAATGCTAATAAAAAATGGGACACAGCAAAATACATAATAAACCTAGAAAAAGAAAAAAATAAGAAGTTAATAGAGAAGATAGAAGCCCTACAAAATGGAGAATCCATGAAAGAAATTGATTTCATAGATAGTAAATCAAGTATAGACACATACAATGATATGTTAGATGTCCATAATCTCGATTTTATGGAATCAGCTGTTAGACTAGCAAATATTTGAAATGATGAAGATGATGAAGCTATTCAACTAAAACAAGACTGAGAAAAAGTTAAGCAATCAGTTAGCTCTTGAATACAAAGTTTTAGGGAAAATATGATGACAGTAAGTGACCTATTCGCCATAGACTATAAAACATACGAAAAAACAGATTTCTCAGTATTTCCACCTAGTCTAGATACTGAAAAAGAAATAAAAGAAGCCGACCTAGAGACTCTAAGTGGTTCATATTTCTATAACTACAAATGAATATATGTAACAGAAAATGATATAAGCTATAACTTATTTGACTACCTAGATGAATTTAAATGAGATGAACCAAGCATAAATATAGATATAGACAACGATGACGATAATGATATAATCTATCTAATGAACGACAATTTATATTTAAAAGAAAACCTTAAAAATAAACCAGAAAGGAAATTCTTAACCATGCCACCACTAGTACTAGACTCGCAAGACAATAAATTCTTTAATGAAGACTGATTTATAGAAGCCATAAACTGATTCAACGAAATAAGTGTAAGTAATTCTTTCATAAATGCTAACTTTGATGTTCCACTAAACCCAGAAATAAATAACTTCAGACTAGAATACTACACTATTATAGATAAACTATTAAATACAGATAACTCATCATACATACCAGAAGATATAAGCAAATCAGTAGTAGATGCTTTTTCTAACATAGAAGAATCTACCATACTAGAAAAAGAGAGAAAAAAGAGGAAGAAGAGAATGAAGAAGAGGAAGAAAATATAAACTACAAAATCAGAAAAAACCTAGCCTACATAGATTACATAGGAAACAATGTCTCAGATGTAGAATTAGAAACAGATACCATAAGAAATATAAAATACGATCTAGAACAGAATAATTTAGTAGTACTAACCACATGAAAAAAACTATATGCCTGAGACTCAAGCTTCTATATAGAATACTTCACAGGCTCATTAGATAAAATAAACTCAATAGATATGCAAAGCTTTACCTGAACTATGGATATGGTAGTAGACAAATATACAAATATAGAGTTTGAAGAAAATATAAATATAATATGACTCACAGGAGATGCCTATCTAGAAATTGACTGAGAAATAGCCTTTGAATCAGTAAGAGAAAAACTAGAAGAAGATATTTTCTTAGAAGTACCAAAGTGGACAAACCTATATTCTCCTGATGAAGATATAGAAGTAGAGTATCATATAGTAGACTCCACAGACATAAAAACACTAACAATAAAAGCAAGAGAAACAATTCAGTTAGAAGAAGATGTAAGAATAACCTGAGTAACATGAGAACTATATCTAGAAACAGACTGAAAAACCAGACTCGTATGACAAGAAATGGTAGACTATATATGAAAACCTATACTACCATGAGCAAAGATAAAACTATTAAAAGACAATGAAAAAGAACCTAATTATACAGAATCTTCACATATAGACATAAAGTACTATGATAACTCTGAAATACAACTAGACTTAAGAGAAATAGAAAGCTACGAACTATATGAACTACCAAGTAGCACAAGCTCTTACTCTATAAGAACAAACATTCCAAACGATTTCTATTATGCCAGAATAATACCATTCCAAGATGACATATATGGAACACCATCAAAACAAATACTATTGTCCCCACAAAAAGAAGCAGACAAAACACCACCAGAATGGGACTTCAAGGGAAGCATAAGTATACCAATAAACAGAATCAAAGAATATGACTTCACAAACTACATATACGAAAACTCTTGAATAGCAAATATAGAGGATCTATATATAGATTTTGATTTAGAAGTAGACAGCGACGGAGACTGAGACCCCGCAAACGACAATGACAATGAAGAAAACAATATAAAACCAATACTTACATTTAACAAAGAACCTACCTGAGACCTAGAAGGAAGCTCTTGAATCCTAGAAGAACCTACTTGAGACCTAGAAGAAGGCTCTTGAAGTCTAGAAGAAGGTTCTTGAAGCCTAGAAAAGGGCTCTTGAAGTATAATATCAGAAGCAGAAAAAGTAGCTATAGAATTTTGACCATACGAAGAAGTAGATAAAAGAAAAATCAGAATTATGGCAGTAGATAATAACAACAACATATGATTCTGAGAATTTGACTTTGAGGTATACTCTTCAGATTTATCTATAACAAGCATAAATAATAACAACATAGAATGAGCCATAGAAGAACCACTATGAATAGAATCAATATGATTTTATAGAATAAGATCATGAAAAGAAGAAAGACTAAAAACTGCTAGCGGTTCAGATTTAGTACTATCAGATGAAGAATGAAAATTTGAGTTTGATGTATGAAATACAGCCTCTGGACTTGTATTAACAAACAGCTGAACAGAAACGGAAATAGCGAAAATAAATGAACATACAGGAAAAATAGAGCTATACAAAAATGAAGCTTCTATAAAAGTAGACACTTCAAACTCTATTTATCCACAAGTATCTATAAACTACTGATGAAATAATATATTTACTGAATATATGGTTTTATCAGAAGACTACAGCATAAATTATGTAAATGATTTTGAAGATGTATCAGAAGACTGAATATATGTAGAACTAAAAGATAAAATAAACTACAACTACTACCAGCTTCCAGATTGAATCCCATACAACCCATGAGCTTTTGTTATATATGATTCTTCAGATGACTACAAAGAGCCTCTGTTTACTATATTCAGAGACGGAGGACTTTCATTGGATGATTCTAAGCTAAAAATAGGTTATGGTTATTATGGAGACTATATGGTTTATGTGCTATATAATTCTTCGGATGATAGTGAGGTTGCTAGAGTTATGATGAGGGTTAGGGGGAATTATTTGGTTGAAGGGGAGTAGGGAAAAAACCAAAAAGAGTTCAAATCTTTAGATTTGAACTCTTTTTGTTGGATTATTTTTTGGAGTATTGTTTAAATAGTATAATTTCACTTAATGTTAGGTTCTTTTTCCAATATGAGTCTTGGTTTTTTTCTGTTATTCATTTACAAATGATGGGTTTTAAACCCCTACTTTCAAGTAGATAGGAAGCCCAACATTTGCATATTGGGTTTAAACCCCACGGCTTCAGCCTGATTGTAACGAAAAAAGTGGCAAAAATCAAGTAAATAAATAAAATGATGTTAAAAAGTATGAATTAACAAATAAAATATGTGAACCTATAGAAAATGAAGCCATACAACATACGATTGTAGATACCACTTAGTTTGGATAACAAAATATAGACATAAGTGTTTAACGGATAAGATTCAAAATAGACTGGAAATGGTATTAAGGTGAGTGTGTAAGAGTCTGTATGTTCAAATATTGAGTATGTGAATGGAATCTGATCATGTACATATGTATTTAAATATTCCCTTAAATAGTCCATTACCAATGGTGGTAAACAGATTAAAATGAAGAAGTTCAAAAGTTATAAGGGAAGAATTCAATGAAGAATTAAGAGAATACTATTGGAAACCAGTTTTGTGGGCAACATGATACTTTATAGCTACGGTATGAGAGATAAACCATGAAACAATAAAAAACTATGTTGAACAACAATGACAAGAAGAGCATTATACCAAAGAGGTGAAACTATAAATATCACCTGAGTTAAAGCCCCTCGCCTTTAGGCAGGGGTTATAAAAACACAAATTTTTTACTTACTTATTTCATCAAATCTTTCTTTTCATTTATCCACAGTTAAATCGGGACATTACAAAGTTTTTTGTAAAAATATTTGACTTTTAGTATTTTTATGTTAATATATTTTTATATTAATTTTTAATATAAAAAATTATGAAAAATTCATCAAGCTGAGGTTGATACAGTTTTTGGGGAGATTTTAAGAAAAATCCTTTAAATGAAAGACTTTGGAAAGGAAGTGAAGAAGTCAAAGAAAAGTCAACAGCCCTAACTGTTTGAGAGATATGAGGAAATACTCTAAAGTGAGTTGCTCAACCTGTGTTAACCATTCTTGATAGATATTTAAAGAGAGTGCATAATATACTAGGTCAGTGAGCAGTATCTATAAGGCATCCATTAGATACAATGAAGAAAAATGGTTGATTTTTTAAAACAACCTGAAAGGGGTTATGACAAGTAATTACTCAACCTATATGAGCTACGATTGATAGTGTAACAAATGTATTAACCCCTTTATGACAAATCTATGAACATATGGTAAATCGTAATGTTGTTGAACTTGCTGAGTTATTACACATGCAAGCTGATAAAATGAGAAAAGCAGATATTTTTGCACTAAGTACAGCTATGTCTTGAGTTACTAATTTAGTGGCAAATGCTAGTAAAGTTATATCAAAAAGTGTATGATATGTATGACTTGTGTCACTATTTAGAGATATATGAGGAAAACTTGATATGTATAGAAGTAAGGTTGATGAGTGGCTTGCTCTTAATAATTTTAACTTAGCAGTTCCATGAGATATACCTGTTTGAGAAATAACTACTCCTATTAGGGTCTAAAAAATAAAAAAACTAGAAAAATATTTTTCTAGTTTTTTTATTGTAAAATTTCTAAAACACCTTCGCTTTGAAATCAGGTTTATTCGCTAGTCTGGCATTTCAGTCTTTCCCTTGTGTAAATACAAATAATCAGTTTTTTTCTGCTAAAAATATTGATGATCACTTATTTCTGTTATTACAAAAACTTTTCAGTATATTTTTGTATCACGGAAAACTCAAAATGCTCTATATTTTTTACTAATTCTAAATTGATAAACCTCATATTTCTTAGGTTGCCTTATTTTGAAATTTATTGTTCTTAAATCTCAATTAGCTAGGTGATTTTTTGCTTTTCTATATTGTTTAATCAAATTTCTAGAAAAACATACTTAGCTATTTCTGGTAATTCTTTTACTATGATATTCATTATAAATCAATTAAAGATTCTATGAATTACATCTATAGTTATTCCTCTATGGGGTTTTTTTTTAAATTCAGCGTCATAAAACTTAATTGATTTTGTATAATTCCAAATACAGTTTTTCCAAGCTAGAATAGTTTGTTTTTTGTAAAGAAATAGCATTATCGCTTATATTTTCAATAATATAGTAAAAATATTATTAACTAAATTCAGAATATATAATATACATCCAGATTTTCATTAGCAAATTGATTTTAAGATAAATCAAGAAAACCGAATTCTCATCCTAAACAAGCTAATGACTTTAGAAGAAAAATAAATTAAAAACTGGTTTGAAAAAACAAAGGTTTGACCTAAAAGATTTCTAAATAATTTACTGCAAAAAGAAATAATGAAGTTTAACTTACCTAGGATTACTTGAGTTTACAAAAGAAATGATATAAAATCAGAAAAGATTAGAACTTTGTAATTGAGAAACTAGAAGTTTGTATAATTATGAAGAAATTTGAGCTTTTGATGACTGACATTATGATACTAAGGAATTAGCTGATTCTCATTCTTTACCTCCTTATATTTATGAAAATTTAAAGCACAACAAACACCTTCCATTGTATGAATGGAATATTATGTTTGTTTGATGCAGAGCTAGATTTATATATTACTCTAGATGAAAATCTGTTTCTTTTGAAAAAAGTTTTTAGTTTTATGTATTAACTCATTTACAGATTTAATTGAATAATTACTTTTAATTTGCATGCTGTTTGATGAAATGAATTTTGATTCTAATAGCCAGAAGAAATCTTAAATAAAGAATGGAATGATATTTCTAACAGAATTAGATTCTGAGATATCTTGATTGCATATAATCCTAACTGGGATATTAGAAAAAATCTTAATTGAAAAATCATAGATCTAATGATGAAGAATTTTTTAATTGCTTTTTATAAGTTATACACTATTGATATGAAAACTAAATAAAAATTTATGTCTCAAGCTCAAAAATATAATGATTATCGGAATAAATCTCGTATTCATATTTGAAAATGAATGAATAACAAGACTCCTAAGCAAAAAATTATTAGCTTTATAAATACATAATGCTGATAAAATTCTAGATTTCAAAATAATGTTTTTATATTCTAGATTCTTATTTTTATCAATTACAAAAACATTTAGAATATTTTTATTTTCAAAGAGAATTAAAATCTAACTCCTTTACAAAAATAAAAAATGATATTTTTCTTTTTTTTTTTTCTCTCTTTTTCTCGAAAAACTTCTTTATTGATTTAGATTACTAAATATTCTCAGTGCTTTGAAAGAATTTATGCACAAAATGTTTTGAAATCACGTAATTTTACCATTTGTATCAAAATTTAGATATAAAAAATATTATCTCACTCAAAAATATCTTTTTCTCAATCTTTATAAATATCAAAATACATTCAAATAACCTCTTCTAAATTTGAACTTAGTTCTTTTTTATTTTCTGCAAATGTATGACATCATTTGAAGATGGGGCAATATGCCATAAGTGTATCATTGTCATCTTGTTTAATTACAATTGGTAATTTTAAATTTTTATTGTTCATGAAACTGTATTATTAAGTAATTTAAGGTCATTATATCCACCTATCTTTTTATTGCAAATTATTGCTTTCTAAAACACTTTTGCTTTAAAATTAGGTTTGTTTGCTATCATGACATTTCAGTCTTTCCCTTGAGTAAATACAAATAATCAGTTTTTTTCTGCTAGTTTTTCTTCGTCTTCTCATACTATTAGAGATCATACTCATCAATATAGATTATAGTCTTTGTATTGAGGGAATAGTAGTTTGAATTTTGGGAGTTGTGTTTTTAGTATTTTTTTTATATGGTCATTTTTGAGTTTATTTTTTACTTCTACTACTACAATATCTTGTCAGTTTATTCACATTAGGTCATATTCTCATTTTATTATTTCTCAGTTTTCTAGTTTTACATCATTGTAAAACTTTGTAGATGTTCTATCTATGTTTACTCATCTTCTAGCTAGTATTCCTTTCATATTTATTTTAAATAGGTCTATTCCTACTTCTTCTTGACTATTTCAGATTCATCATAGTTCTTTTTGAACTTCTTTCATTTGTCTGTCTGTTTCTTTTTGGGATATAGATAGTTCTAGCAGAACTTTTTTTATTTCTTTCATTATTTCGCACATATTTCATTTTTTAGAAAAGTAACTTTCTCTAATTTTATCTATTTTTATTTTTTGTGCAAATTTATTTATATATTTTTTATATTCAGATGTTTTGTAGATTTTTCTAAAGTGTATTTTATAATACTTACAAGTAATTTAAAATGTATTTTATTTTAGTTTTGTGAGAAATATTTTAGTTTTGTGAGAAATATTTTAGTTTTGTGAGAAAGTAGGTTTTTAAAAATACTTTTTGCAAATTATATGATTTCATATAATATTCTCTAAATAATTTTAGAAATTAATTCTTTTGTTTTATGTTATCAAAAAAAGCAATAAAATATTTTAAGGAAAATTGATATACTTTTGAACAAATAAATGATATTGAAGAATGATTAAAGCAAGATGAAAATGGAGAAGTATTGACAGAAAAGGAGATGCAGGAGTTTATAAAAACAGATTTGTTTTCTAAAAGATTCAGTCTCAATTTTATTAGTCTATAAGTATAAAAATAGTTGGGAGTAATTTTGTATTTTAGGTTACTAAAACAATTTCCCTTTAAAATTAGGCTTATTTGCTATCATAGCATTTCAGTCTTTCCCTTGTGTAAATACAAATAATCAGTTTTTTTCTGCTAGTTTTTCTTGGCTTTCTCATACTATTAGAGATCATACTCATCAGTATAGATTATAGTCTATTCCTTCTTCTTCTTGAGTATTTCAGATTCATTATAGTTCTTTTTGAACTTCTTTCATTTGTCTGTCTGTTTCTTTTTGTGATATAGATAGTTCTAGCAGAACTTTCTTTATTTCACACATATTTCATTTTTTAGAAAAGTAACTTTTTCTTATTGTATTTATTTTTATTTTTTGTGCAAATTTATTTATACATCTTTTATATTCAGGATTTATTTTAGTTTTTCTATGTGAGAATCTATAGTATAAAAAAGATTAGAAAAAGTTTTTTCTAATCTTTTTGGTTTGCTTAAAAATAGGATTTCCCCCGCTTTGCGGGGGAAAAATGCCCTCCTTTTTCTTTTTACTTTTTAGGAAGTAGGGCTTACTTCCGAAGACTGCCTTAATGACTTTAATAGTATTAATGTAAAGCATAGATCAATGCCTATACCTATTACATAAAATACAAATAGCTGAATCATTAACTTGTCCATCACTAATTCTCCTTGATATCCCAATATAACTACAGCTGGAATGATCGTTAGTAAAGGTATAAATGAGAATATTATGTCAATAAAAGGCTTTTTCTCAGAGTTACCTTTAACTAGATAAGCCTGAAAAAATTGTATTGTTAAATATACAAAAACTATAATTCCCTCAAAAAATATTAAATCATCAGTATGACCTATTTTGAAGTTAAAATTCTTTATCAAAAGAAAATAACCAAAAATAGTATACAAAAAACTGCTTCCCTCTACCAAAAAAAACTTTACCACTTTCCAAAGAATGTTCATATCCTTCTCCTTATTTTTGTTTTTGTTTTATTCCTAAAATCCTAAAAAGTAATATATATTATAATGTATCTTGTGGTAATTGTCAAATTTATCATTTTCCCATTTTAAGGTCCATTCAACACAGATAATTCATAACCTTATGGCAACTCCTCCCACTTCACTCAAGTTCCGTATTTTTCTATATTATGAATAAAATAATTTCTCCTTTTATACCTAATAAGCCTATTTATAAAAGTTGCGAATAATTTATTTTCACTTAGCTTTTTAAATATCTGTTGCTCTTCAGTTAATAAAACATTAAAAACAGATAAAAAAGCATTTCAATCTACAAGTTCTTCTTTTTTTCATTCAATAACATTTAACCTTTCATTATACTTTATTAAGAAATTTCTTTCTTCTTGAGTTAATTCTTTATTTATATATACAATATCTTCATAATATCATCAAAATACAATAGGCTCAGAACCATTTGCTATAAATCAAACTTCTCATGTTGGTAAAGGTAGTGGCTCTGATAGTTTTCACTCTATAGATAAATCGATAATCCTCTTTTCTTCATCTATTATTTCTCTGTAGTTATCTATATAGTTAGATTCCACCTTATCTCAGTCTCGTTTTATATCTATTTTTATATCTTCTATTATATATAGTCACATATCTACAACATCCTTTGCTCTAATATTATTTTGAGGATTATTTATTTCAGTAGGTTTAAATCTTTCCCATAAATATTCTGGAAGTTTACTATCTTGAAGTTTAAAGTATTTCCTTATAGTTTCTAAAATCTCTTTTGCTTTATTTTTATCTTCAATTAATATTTCTAATTTTTCACCTAACAATGCAAAAAAACTTTTTTGTAAATCTTTATTTCATGGTTTTCACTTAATTCCTATCATTTCATTAAAAGCTTTTTGTCATTCCCAAGTTCAATCCCAGTTTTTGTTTTTAAATACTTGTTTAAAGGTATTAAGTATAATACCTAATATAGTCTTTGATAGATTATTTATTTCTCTTTCATACCTAACCCTATTTAACTCTGCTTCTTTTTGTTTCTCAGGAGTAAAAAATCAAGTGGGATTAGAATCATCTGTAAATTCAAATAGTTTTTCTAAACTATGTGTTATATGTTTTTTTAGTTTAGGGTTCTCCCTTGAATTTTCAGGATTATTTTTGTATCTAGGATAAGCATTTAAAAATAAATCTTGTAATCTATTGTATGCTCTTTCATTTATCGGATTTAAATCCAACCTTCAAATTTTTTCATGTCATCATTCTAAGGATTTAAGTCATATTTTTTTAAAATCTTCTAAGAAATCTTTTTTAAGTAATAATTTTATAATACCCTCAAGTTCTATATATTTTTCATCATCATTTATAATAGTTCTAAGTTCTTTTCTAAGTATTTTTATAAAGTTATCCATAGCTTCTTCATCTCAAACCCAAGTATCTTTATCAAATGTCTTTTTTCAAGCACTTTGTATTATATTTAGAACTTTATTTGATAAGTTCTTCATTTTAGTTTCATATTTTTTTCTGTTTTCTTCTACTTCCTCATATCATTTTTCATTAAAAAAACCTCATTTCCATTCACAATTTTTACATTCAAAAAGAGTTTTTAAAGTCTTTTTTACTCACTTTTTTAAGGATTTACTATTTAGTGAGTCTAGATATTTATAATCATTTTCTAAAAACTCTAAAGCCTTTTCTTGATATTTAAGCTCATACTCTCAAGCCTCTTTATTCCAATCTGCTACATCTCTTTTTGTAACTGACATATAAATTTCTGGAGAGGTTCATAGATCTATATCATTTTTAGCGAATTCCATAGCAAGAAAAGTATCACGGATTCATACGATTGTATCTTTATTCCTATAGTCTGCTAACCAATGTCCTCATAATGATGATAGGTTAGTTAAGAATGGAGATTTCTTATCATCAAACCATAAAACTCTTTCAGCATAATCCTCACTATTTGGTTGATTTTTATCAAAATAGGCTTTTGTATTAGTCCATTGTGTCAAAGCTTTCTCTCAGTAAACTAAGGCTACACCTCATCAAAAAAGTCCTCAGAAAAAAGCTGTTATAGGTGTTTTTCAAAAGATTCTTGCTCAAGCTTTAAATCAAAAAGTAAAACCAATCCATTCAAGTAATGCTTTTACATATGAATCAAAGTTTCAACTATACTTTTGGATTTCTTTAAAAAATATAGGCATCATTATCATATGTAAAGCTTTTTCTCATACAGCAAGTGAAAGTTTTGTCATATTTTTCATAACACATTTTCAAAAGCTCATTTTAGGGCTGTATTTTGAATTTACATTAAAATTATCATTTAGTTTTATTAGTTCTAAGATTGATAGTTTTTTACCTAATCTAAATTTTTTATTAGTCATCATATCTGCTTCTTTCACTCCCATTTTCTTCATATCTCTTTTGTATTCCTCATAGGTGTAAGATTCAATTGCTTTTTCTATATCTTTAAATTTTATTAAATCTATTGGTTTTTTACTTTTAAGCTTTTCTAATTTGGTTCCCTTATATTCAAATTCCATACTTTTTGAATTGAATTTATATCATTGTCTTTTTGATATTCTAAAAGCCTCTATTAAAAAATCTGATTTTTTAATAACCTTATTAACTATTATATTATCTCAGTTTACTACAATAGATTTTAGTTTAATATATTTTGTTTCTCAAAAGGTTCTATTATACCAGCTTTTTCATTGAGCCCATGTTTGTGTCACAGGATGATATAACATGGTTACTCATAGTACTCATGGTAAAATTTGTTCCTTTGCATGATCTAAAAAAGATTCTTTTCTCTTTATTTTAGCTTCATATTCTATAAGTATTTTTCCAATAGGGATTCATGGTCTTATGTCTATTTTGATTTTTTCTTGTTTTACTATTGGGCTAGTATGTCATGCTATCGTAATCAAAAGCATACTGCCTATAACCTCAAAAGAATTTATATGTTCATATTCTGCTCCTTTCTTTTTTAGGGATTCTTCTATCTTATCTACTATAGCATCTTTTAGAAGTATTTTTAGTGGAATATAGGGGATAACCTCTCATCATTGTCTTTGATTTACTAAGTCTGCTTTTCTATTTCTATTAGCGGCCTTTTTATTAATAGTTCAAGATAAAAGGGTAAGTTCATCTGCTGTTTTTTGAACACTTGCTCTATTTTCATCATTTTCTTCTTCTTTTATGTCTATTCATTTTATATCAGCTATTGATTTATATTTTAGTCTTTCTAGGATGTTTTCTACTTTATATCACAGTAAAATATTATCTACTACAGACACCTCAAAAATAGGGATATTTTGATAGCTTTTTTCCATTTGCTCTTCAATTATATCCTTGTTTTGAAATGGTTTATTTGGTTTTTTTTGAGGTTCTGTCATAATTGTGTTTTACTTTTATTTTCAGTGTTTTACTTTTTTCCAGATTTTTCATAAATTCCCAAGAACTTTTGGTTTTAATGAATCAATAAATTCATTTGACTTAATTCAAGATATAGTTGTCCTAAGACTTGTAATATATTTAACTTCTGCTTCTCAAAAGATTCAACTTTTTTCTCACTTATCCAATAATTCTATTATCTCTCTTCTAAAATCTTCTGGCTTTAGTGCAATTCCTTTTTCTTTTGCAAATTCTCTTAAATCTGACATTCTTTTTATTCTTCCAATCTCTATTCTTATTCATATAGCTTTTGGATTTTCTCAATACTTAATAAAAGTAACCTTTTCAGCAATTTGCTTTCTATAGTTAAACTTATGTTTATCAAAGTTTGATTTATGCTCTAATAATTCTTCTCTAATTGGGTCAATATATAATTGTCAATCCTCTAATGTATAAAGGGATATAATACGATCCAATAATCTTAATCCTCATTTTCAGTACTCTGAGGATATACTTTCTCTAAATTTTTCTAAACCTTTTTCATCAAATTGATTTACCTGTCTTTCAAATGAATCTAAGTTAGGTGTTGAAGTTCTTTCTAGTGCTATAATTATTGGTTTCTCTGGTTCTACTTTAGGCAGTACTTGTTCTTGATCTGGTTTTGATTTGTTCTTCTTTTTTCTTTTTTTCTGTGGTTGTTTTGTGGCTTTTTGCTCTAAAGGTGGTTGAACTGGTTGAACTCAAGCTTTAATTTCTTCAATTTTTATTCTGGCTGCAGTAGCCTTTTTAGCATCTACCTTTGCCTCTTCATATCTTTCTTTTACTGCTATAACTTCTTGAAAATCTACTCTAGCTTCTGATGTTAATCTAGAGTATTCAGCTTTCAACTCACTAATAGTCGCAATTTTATTTAAGGCTTCTACTCCTTTTATGTAATTATCTAATGTAGCTTCTGAATATGATCTTTTTAAATCAGAGGATAGTTCAGTTAAAATCTTATCTCAGACCTCTTGGCTAGGTAAACTAGAGATTAATGTATCTAATTTTCCTAAATTATGAACATCTTTTAATGCCTCTAGAACTCTAGTTCACTCTTCTCGTAATCAATGTTCAACTTTTTCGCTAGTAACTGAATCTATATCAGGTATTCAAGTTGCTAGATTTATATTCTTATGAATTATTTCTAATTTTGAATATAAATCTTTTAATATTCTTTCTCAATTTTCAGATAGTCCCTCAATAGTCTTAGCTTCAATAATAGAATCTATTGAAGGAATTCAGGTTGTTAAACTTCAACCATCACTCATTGTTTTAAGTTTTGTATATAAATTCTGTAAATAGTGAAGAAATGTTTTAGGGGTTTTTCTTTCTCTTTTTACTGATTTAATTATTTCTTTTTCTATATTTTCTCAAAACTGTTCTTTAAATTTAAAATTTTCTTCAATTTTATCAAGTTCTTCCACAATTTTTATCATATCATTTACTATCTCTAATTTAGTTAGTTTCTTTGCTTCTTTAAATAGCTTTTTCTTAAGAAAACTAAATTCTTTATCAAGTTTTTCTATTTCTTTATCTAATCTTTTTTTAGCTTCTATTAATCATTCTTTTACTAACTCTCAATCAGCATTTCTTTCTGTTATAGTTAGTTCTTTTAAATATTTTTCAAGTCTTGCAAATTTATCTTTTAATGGTAAATCAAGTTCAATAATTTCTTTAATTTTAGAGTTGGTATCTATACTTATTTTTGATGTTTCTAGTTTTTGGTTTAATTTTTCAAATAAACTTAATAATACTGATACTTCTTTTCAAAATTTACCTTCCTTAAAATCTCTACTTTCAATTTCTTTTTCTATAAGTTTTTCAAACTTAGCTTTAGTGTCTATTGAAATAAACTTCTCTAATTTTTTTATAAAGCTTTTAAATAACCTTTTTTGATAATATTCCCTTAAATTCTTTACTATAGGTTTTCTTCCCCATATTCTTAATATTCATCTTATCCAAAAGAAATTCACCTCTTTCCCCATTAATTTAGATATTAATCATGGTGTGGTTCATGGTACTCAAAACAATCAAGTTGCAAAATTATGTTTTGATATAATTTGTAGTACCTTCATTCAATAATTTTTCAAAAGAGACTCATTTAGCATTAATTCAAATTCAAACAATGCACTATAAAATTGAGTTGAACTTTTTAGTCATATATTACTTTTCTCAAAATCCCTTATTCTTTCCTTTTTTTTCTCTTGTCAGTCAGCTTCTTCAATAAGCATTCATATTATTTGTCTTCTTGTTCTAAGTGCAGATTCCCTATTTTCTAAAATATCCCATTTTGATTCCGAGTTTTTTAATAAAGTTTTAGAATGTTTCTCTTTAAATTCTTCTAGTTTTCCTTCAGCACTAGTTTTTTCTTCTTCTCAGTCAGCATCTCTAACATTATTTTTAAGTTTTAGGTATTCTTCTACTATTTTATAATTTACTTTTTTTGTTTTTATTGAATATGGTTCCAAATAAAGCTTAGAGCATATATAGAGAATACCTAGTGCATCCAACATTAATTTAATATTATCCTCATCATCAAGGTCAAAAAAGGCTTGAATATATTCAGCTATTGCAATAGAAATACCCAACTCAGTAAGTTGAAGAGATCTATATTGAATAAATTCTCATGTTCATTGAGGATCCTCGTTTATAGCTTTTAATATCAACATTGTGGCTAATATTCTTTTGTCTTTATTAAACCTATTACCACAATCTATAATAACTCCATTTAAATGTATTGTACTTCATGTACTTTCTAACTGTGATTTTAAGTCTCAGAAAAACTTTTCCAAATTTTTAACTTTGTCTAATTGTAAATCATTTACAACCTTTCTTCTAATCTGTGTATCTGATAATCATTCTTCAGCATATTTTTGTTTTAAACTCATTGGTAATTTTTCCATTAATGTATCAATATTTTCATCTAAGCCTTCTTCAGACTGAGCATTTAGTAAATATCTATCAAGGTTTTCTAATCATTCTTTAGTAAATAGCGCTCACCCAAAAAAACCTGAATCTTTATATTGTTTTTTAAACTCTTCTAATGTTTTTTCTCATCCATTTTCCTGAATACCATTTAATTCTAGAATAGCATCACGATATTTTAAAAATAAAGGATTATTAAATCTTATTCTTTCCATAAATTCTGATTCTTCTCAAAACTCATATATATCCCTGACTATATGAGGAGCACTTAATAACTTATTAACTTGATCAAGTTCTGATCTTAAATAGTCCTCTATTTGTTTTTTATCTAACTCCTTAGCTTCAATGACTTGCCTATAGTTTTCTCATAATAAATTAATTGTACTTCTAATATCTGCTTCTGTAATAACAGCTTTTTTCAGCAATCAATCTAATGAAATAAAAAAATCTTTTTCCTTTATATAAATATGTGTTATATAAGTCTGATCTCCTTCATATATAGTACCTAATATACTTAACAGATCATCCATTTTTCCTTGTAGTTTATGATTTCTATATCCTATTTTATCTATATATTCTTTTAATTGTTTTTTGGTAATATCCCACTTTATATCTTTTTTTTCAGGAAGAAGATCTTTTTCGTCAGTTTTATTCTCTTTTTCTTCTTTGCCATTACCTTTATTTTCTGGTTCTATTTCTACTTGATTTTTTTTACCATTATTTTCTCAATTTTCCTCTCCTCTTCTTTTTACATCTGGAAAAGATCTCCTCTTTGGAGGCACTTTTTTTACTTGTTTATCCGGAGAAACGGGCACTTTTTTCTCAGCATCTTTCACTTTTCATTCTCATTTAACACTAGCTCAATCATGACCAGTATCTGTGCTTTCATCCATTATCTCATGCTCCTCTTTTCAAACATCCTTTTGACTAGACTTATCTAATAAATTCATAGTAGTAGCAGATAATAGCCCAATATCTTGAGCTATCCAGCTTTTTTGTTTTTCCCTTGTTTCTAAATCATATTTCGCTTTTAATAAGTTCAGCTTTGTTATGTTTTTTTTAATTTCTTCTGTTAATAAATGACTATCACTTGGGATTGAATTAAGATATTCTATATCAGAGACACCTCCTCTTGATTCTACTCGTTTCTTGGGAGCAGGTTGTCCATTATTTCTTTCTGCTTGGTTTTTTATAAATCACATGGTATATAAATTTATTTATTATTTATTAAATAATTCTTTTGTATTTTCTATTAAATCTTTTATTAAATCTTGTTTATTATTAGTTTTTAAGTTTGCATCTAAATATACTCCTAATTCATTTATTGTTACACTTGTTAATAGTTCTGCAGTTCAATTAATTTCTACCTGCTGAGGGGATACTCTTACAACCGACTTTAATAGTTCATAGTCAGATTTCAGATTAGTATTTGTGGGATTAAGAGTTGCTAATTGAGATAGTGTAGTCGTATGTTTATCAAGAATATCAATAGTTGAACTTTCTGTAGGTGTTATTTCTGCAAATTTATCTATTATTAGTAACTCCCTATCATCAAATTCAACCTGAGTAATCACCTTTGGATGTTCACTCATACAAGTATACATTCTGCTTATCTCATCTTTTAACTTTTGATGAGTATCCAAACTAGGTATCGAAACACTCTCAAACTCTTGCATAAAAATCTTTTTCCTCTCCTCTTCAATCTCTCCTATCCTACTTCTTATCCTATTAATCAATGCTCTAGAATATTTTTTATACTCATCCGAAGAATACTTTGTTATCCTACCTTTCAAATCTTTTTCTTGGGCGTCTAATTGTGGCAAATCTCAAATAGTAACAGTAAATACATTATCAATATAATCAGTTTCTATTGCTACTATCCTTTTATAAATCTCCTTTATTTTTTCATCTACTTTCTTTTCTATATCAGCATCTCAGGTATGTCTCTTCTTTAGAGCTTCTAATTTAGTCTTTTCATTTAACAAAGCATCTGGATCTGAAAATGAATCAACTTGAGTATCGTCTATTGACTTAATAATATCGTTATTAATAGCTTTTTCAAAAGCCTCAATCTTTTCTTTAATCTCCTGCTCTATCTCATGAGTAACACCTCCTTGTTTAATCTGTTCTAATTCTAATTTTTTAGCTCTTAAATCAGCTACATTTATTATTCAAATTGGACTATATCAACTTACCTTAAGTGATACAGAAGCCATAACAAGTTTAAATTTTTTACTATAAAGATCATCTAAACTCTTTAAACTAAAATTCTCTTTTCACTCCATAAGTACACTATCTGAAAATACTTTTCTTGCTTCTTTTAAAGCCTTTATAGTACTATCATCATTTTTTATAGCTTCACTTAAGTTTTTCTTTAGTCAGTTATTTATGGATTCTAACTCTTTTGATATTCCATTATATGTTGCTTTAGCTCATCATGCTATAGTAGTTGCTATACCACCAAAGAAACTTCATACTGGCTTTAAAAAATCTCAGACACCTCAAAGTATGTAGTTTGCATAACCATATGTGGCTACCTTAAATCAACTTCAAGCTGGAGGTATTCTGTTTAAAGCAGATGATACTGAAGTTTTTACATTTGGATCAACACTATTATCGTCCTTTATTTCCTCTTCTAGTTTTTCTAGTCTAGTTCTAAGATTACCTAGTTGCTTTTTTATTCTAGGGTTTACTTGCATCCCTTTCTTTTCTAGATAAGTTCTAGCTTTTTGTAAAGTTTCTTGAGGATTTGCATGTGTATTAATGCCCTCTAAAGATTTTATCTGCTCTTCATTCTCTCCAAAATGCTTTCATAGCATTTCTTCTACTTTTTGTTTTAACTCTCACTTTTCTTTATCATAAGTTTTTAATTTAGATATTATTTTACCTTGAGTATTCCTTACCTCAACTTTTGTATCTAAATAGTCATCTACATCTATGGAACTTGTATAACTTTCTATTATATCATTATAACTATCCAATGCATCTATTGTTGGTTTCAATGCAACTAAAAGTTTTCATAAATCTTCATAATTTAAATTTTCTATACCTTCTATCTTTTCTTTAAAATCAACTTTATGAATTCCCTTAATTTCAACAAAAAGATCTAATACGCTGTTTTCATCAGTTGTGAATCTTGAAATAACTTGATTTTCATCTGGCATTTGAACTTCTGATCACTCAAATAATGCTTTATCTATTTGTTTTTCTTCTTTTTCCAAATCTGTTAATAATTCCTCTATCTCTTCATAAAGCGAAGTAAAAGGCTCTTTTTCTTTTTTGGTTTCTATTTCTGATTTATATCCCTTTAGTTTGGATATTTTACCTCTTACCTCTGTTAAATTATCTGCCTTAATATTATCTGATACAACATTCCCTCATTTTCTTATTAATTTTCCTCATACTCTATCATAAGCTCAGGTAAATTTATCTACTTTATCACTTATATCCTTATAAAGTTTATAATCCTTCAAAACATCCAATATCTTTTCAATATTCTCATCACCAAAATCCAATTTCTTTAATTCTGACTCAAGGGTTATCATTTTATTATCTAAATCTGATACTCAAGCAAGACCAGTTTTAACTCATTTAGCAAAATCAGTAGCTGTATTTGAAACTTTAGTCCAAGTGCTATCATCTGCTTCTGTTCCTTCGGCACCAGTTAAGGTATTTACAATAGCTTCTTTGGCTTTATTTATTTTATTTCTTCATTCTCTTGTGTCTCAATCAGCACCATCATATTTCTCGCTTAGTATTTTATTTATTTTTGAATCAAATTCAGATTCTCAAGTGAACTTAGAAGTTTCATATGCCTCATTCATAACATCTTGTCATCCAGCAGTTAGGTAGTCAAGAACTGTTTCATCTCAGGTTCATTTTACTCAAGATGTTTTTAGTAGTTCTATATAAGTCTTTACATCCTCTTTTGTATATTTCGTTTCTGAATTAACAGAAACAATATTTAGATTATTTAATAAATTTTTTTCTAAATCTGGATTATTAATTACTTGTATATCTACAAAATATTCTCTATTATTTTCCGATGTAATATCTTCTGTCATATTGTAAAGAACCTCAGGATCCATGGAAGCAACAGGATTTCATTCTTTATTATATCCTCCACTCTCTATATTATCTTGATTCTTTTTTGCTATAATGCTAAAACTTTTCTGATATTCTTCAGAGTTAGATAAAAATGGAACAACATCTCATGGCTCCAAAAATTCCTGTTCTCATATAAGAGGAGACTCTTCTCAAGTAAATAGTTGATAACTTTTATCCACAGCTTCCATTACAGCTGGTCAAAAAGCTCAAGCTAAAGCTAGTCATAAAGCCCAATCTTTTTTTCATAAAAACCAAGCAAAAATTGCCACAAGAACTATAGCTCATCTATTTTTATTTAATACATCATTCATTATCCCCATCATTCCTTGTATTTTATCTTGGTTGGCTGGATTTTTATATCCATCAATTAGGATTTGTTTTTTTAAATACATTTCTTTGTATCTATTAGCTTCCTCAAATCTAGTTTTATTACTTTGCTCCTTGTATCTCTCATTTTTTACATAGTCTTCTAAGAAGTCAAGTTCTTGTCTTCTCTGTATAGAAGCCTTTCAATCAGGAAGAGTCGTTCTTCTTTCTCATATTTGTTTTAAGACTCTTTTAGGATTATCTTTATTTTTATCTTTTAAGAACATAAACTGCGGTTTCATAATTTTTCAATCTTTTCAAGTTATCTCGTTATTTTCTAAAATGCTAGTTAAAAAAGCCATTTCAGAAATAACATCTTTTTCTCAAAAAGATGTAGATTTTCTTGCCATTGAAGAAATAAAAGCAACTTCTATATGTTTTTTATATCTCTCATCTTCAATAATTCTATTATAAATACTTGCATTTCAGATATTTGTCTCTCATGGGATTTTCACTATAGAAAAAGTTCCTGATTTTGATTTTTTCTCTTCACCATTTTTCTCATTTTCTTCTCATCATTCTAATCTTTTTACCATATATCATTCATTTATTATATCCTCACAAATAACTTCTGCATATTCATATATTATTTCCTCTCAATCTAACCAATTTGATTCTGGATTAGAAAGGTACTCAAAATTATCTACTATTTTTTGTTTATCAATAATTCTTTCGTTTGGTCATCTATTATCTTCATCATGTAAGTCTTCACTTATTTCTATAAATCTTTCATATTTCTTTAATGCTTCTGGATCTTTAAAGGTTGCTTTTCCTTCTTTATTATTAACGAGGATTCAAGCTGCTTCTAATCTTCTTACTAATTCTTTGTCAGCCAAAAATTCTGGTGGAACCTCTACTCCCTCTAATCATCATTTTAGAGAGTTTAATTCACTTGAAACTCAGAGTCTTATTCTAGCTTCTTCATAACGAAAAGTTTTTTGAAAGAAAAAACTATCCTCTTTTCTTATTTTATTTTGATAAAATTGAAGAGCATATTCTATTTTAGCCTTTGATATAGAAAAATTATTTGTTGAAGCTCAAACTTCTTCCATGATGGTACTGGCTCAAAAAGAACTTCAACTATCAAGAATTTTTAAATCAACACTTCCATCTTTTCTACTTAATTTTATTTCCACTTCATATTCTTTCTCTTTTACAGGTTCAATTATTTTTCAAACTATAAAATGAGATTTTACCCATTCTCCTTTTTTAAATCTTTCTAAATCTTTCTTATATTCTAATAAACCATAAATTACTTCATCAGAGAACTGTTTTCTCTCCGTTACATAATTAATTGGATTAGGCTCAGCCTCTCTTCCTCAAGCTCATGGCATCTCTTGACATCTCAAAACCATTAATATCATTTTCCTATAATATTCAAACATACTTTTACAAATTAATTTTAAAATTACCTTTCAAGTCTATCACAAAAAAAAACTTGTAGCAAAAAAATAAACTAGACTTTTTGTATTTTTATGTCAATAAACTTTTTCATAAAAAACCACTAACAATTTTTTTGCAAAACATAAATTTATATGATACTATTTTCTTAACAATTTTAATTATTAAATAAATAAAATATGAAAAAAGCACCTGAAAAACCAACTTGAGGAGAAGAAGGAGAAGTAAATACTTGACCTGATAGTTGAGAACAACAAGAAGTAGATACAAAAGGAGTTGAAGCACAGCAAAAGGCTTGAGAAACGGCACAGCAAATGTGACAAACCGCCCAAGAAACACAAGAGCAAGTTGCTGCACTTAAAAAGAAGGCTGGAGAATGATGAAAAGAAGCTGTTCAGGAATTAGTAGAAACAGTAAAAAAAGGAAGGAGAAGAAGCTGTTGCAAAAGTAAAGGAAAAAGCATGAAAGGTAGCAAAAGTATGATGAATAGCTGCTGTATTTGCAGTAATAACTTCATCATTAGTAGCTTGATTCTGAAAATTACACCCTATGTCAAAATTGGTAAGTTTTATCCCTAAATTTTTTTCAGGGAAAGAATCAGATAAAGAAAAAGCAACTCAATGAATTCTTGCTTCTATTGGAGATTTTATTTTGCGACAAAAAAGAGTCCAAGAATGATCTTTAGAAATAATTTGTAAGAATGACTGAACTATAAGAAAGGTAATGGTTGATTGAAAAAAAGTTGATATTAATTTTTTATGAAAAGATTTACCAAAAGATGCAGAAATTGCAGTAATAGAAAAAGATGATGGAAAATTATATTTACAAGTAGATAAAAAAACAGAACAGATGTATGCTTTAGAAAATATTTCAAAAAAATTAAAAAAGTCCAAATGAGAAAAATTAGTTATTGCAGAAAATGTTAGAATCTGAGAACAAACATGAGAGTTAGCAATATGATAAAACCTAAATACAATAAAAAGAGCTAATTTTAGCTCTTTTTCTATTTTTATAGTCATATAAATTTGAGAAAAACCGTAGCCTCCTTCCTTTAGTATTAAAGGAAGAGATTCAGAGATGGATTATAAAAAAATCCAAAACTTTTTGTAAAAAAAATTATTTACATATAATAAAAGCAATTTAAAGATTAAGAAAATAAATATGCCTACAATAATAATACAAGATGTACCTGCCAAAGTAATTAAAAAAGTAGGGACAAATATAAAGTATTCAAAAAATATAAAATTCCCCTCAAAAAAAAGACCAACAAATAAAACTAATTTTGAGATTACATACTGGGATGATAACGAAATAGAAAATTTATGAAAAACTAGTACCATTAAATCAAAAAGCTTTTAATTATGATATGAAGTATTGTTTTAGTAAAGGTCTATTTTACAGATTTAAGTGAATATAAAATCAGACCAGTCTACATATTTAGAAAATATGATGATGAAGATTATATGTTCTTACCATTATCTTCAAATATTAGCAGAAAAGGTATTATTGTTGATAATTCTTGCTTAAAAAACTGAGATTTGAATAGAAGTTCTGTTATCTTAATTCCCAAAATAGGTATAGTACACAAAACACTTATACAGAAAAAAATATGAGTTATAAACTCCGATAAGATTAAAGAAATTAATGCTAAATTATGTAAATCTTTGTGATGTAACAAAAACAATTAAGCTCCTCTAATCAAAGACAAAAAATCCTTATCCTTTACTCAAAATCTTTTTATAATATCTTTCAGTACAACAGTATCTTTTATAGACCTAAGAAAATTAATCTTTGCCTCCTGCTCCTCCATTTTATAAGTTTCAGAAATTCAAGTACTATTCAAATACTCTAAAAACTTTTCTCTACTATCACTATTCCTTTAATATTAAAGGAATAGATTCCGCAGATGGATTATGAATTTATCAAAACCTTTTGTAAAAATATTTATTTGCATATAATACTCCTAACTTAAAATTAATCCTATTAAAACCATGAGTACTCAATTAAACAAAAAAGAATTAAAAAAATTATGATTTATAGATAGTGATATAGATAAAATAAAGAGATGAATAAATGATGTAGAAAATGGTAATTTTTATACGGAAGAAGAATTTTATTCAAGATTAGAAAAAAGGATATTTTCTAAAAATAAAGCTTATGTATAAAATAATCTATACAGCAGAATCAGAAGATAATTTATCTGATATTTTTGAATTTATATCAAAAGATAATGAATTTTATGCAATAAAAGTTTTAACAAGTATAAAAACAACAATAGATATATTAAAAATATTTCCAAAATCTTGAAAGGTTATTGAACAAGAAATTAGAATGATTGTTAATTCTGATTATTGATATAGCATAATTTATCAAATAAAATGAATAGAAGTTTATATTTTATCTATTTCTAAATATAGAAATTTATTTTTGTAACTTTTCATTAAGCCCCCCTAATCAAAGACAGAAAATTCTTATGCCCTCTTGTCTCAATAACCTCCTCACATCAATATAAAGGCTCAATATTATTATCTCTAGTTTTATTTTTCGTTTCCATATTTTCTTAAAAATTTAAATATAACAAAATTCCTTGTCAACAGAGGGTTTTAACCCTTTGCCATGAGCCTAAGACATTGTAGCCCTCTTCCTTTAATATTAAAGGAATAGATTCCGCAGATGGATTATAAAAACTTCTCTCCTCCCACCTCCCAAAAAGGCAAAACCTCCACTCCTTCAACCACTCACCCAAAATCCTTAGAAACAATAACCTGTCTCTTCAATCAGTACTTCTTATCAAAATGCCTAAGCCCCCTAGTATCACTCTTCTTAATTTTTGATTTATACTTTATCTCAAGTCACACCAATTCAGGCTTCAAAGCATACTTATCTCAAGGCAAAATAAAATCCACCTCCTTATTTCAAACCCTATAAAAATACTCCAAATCCAGACAATTCAGTATATAATTTTCAAAAACCTCTCAGTCCATTTTTTGATTCAAGCAAAAACTCGTACTCTCCAAATAAACCTTTTTTAACTTCCTCTCCGTTTTTATTAAATTAGCAGAATAATTATAAACCTTTTTCAGTAAAAAAGCCTCCTCCAGATAATATATATACTTTTCCAAAGTCCTCTGGTCAATATCTAAATCATTTGCAAAGTTCTTATAATCTAGAATCATTCATGGATTAGAAGAAATAATTTTAAAAACCCTTAACAAAACATCTGGAAAATCTATTCTAAAATAAGCAGAAATATCCTCTTTTATTATTTTATTTACAAGTCAGTTCATATACTCATACACCTCCTCATTTGAAAAATTTATCACATCAATAAATTGTCTAAAAACATATTTCTCAAACTCTAAAATTATCTCATCTTTATATATGTTTTTATCCTCCAAATAATGCTCTATCTTTTTATACCTTAAAAACTCTCAAAAGCTCAAAGGCTTTATATAATATTCAAATATTCTACCCGCCAGAGATTCTTTTTTCTGTAAAAATAGGGAACTAGAGCCAGATAGTATAAACTTCACATTAGGATACAAGTCATAGTAAATTTTTACCTTAGACTGCCAATCTCTAACTTTTTGAATTTCATCTAAAAATATATAAACCTTCTCCTTATCTAAATCCACTTCTGTTATTTTTTTATACTCCTCTATTTTTTCCCTTATCTCTCAAAGTTCATCAAAGCTATAGAAAAATATATTTTTCCTACCTACCCCTTTTTCTTGAATTAAATAATCTATAAACTGTTTCATAAGAGTAGTTTTTCAAACTCTCCTTATTCAAACCAGATTTGTTATAAACTTATCATCCAATTTTGGAAGCAACCTTTCAAAATAGTCTCTTTTAAAGGAAATATCATAAAAAAAGTCTTTTTTCCAATGCTTATTTATTGAATTTATATACATAGCTATGTTATTATTTCTAAGTTTTAATGACATTATAATGTAACTATTTGTAAAATCAAACTTTTTTCAAAAAACACCACCCAAAATTTTGCAAAGCTGAAAAGTTTGTGATATCATCTTTTTAAAGTTTTATTTTTTAAAAATTTGATTATGGGACAAAAATGATTAACTAGTTGAGTTTCGGTAGATCCTAGTGACTGAATAGAGGAGTTGTATTCTTGAGATTATTTAACAGGGGATCAGATAACTTTTTTAAGAAATAATTATCCTGAGGAGGTTAAAGGGGTATTTCGCTTAACAAAAAAAGAGTTAAAGGAACTTAGTAAACAGTTAGATTTAAAAGACCCTGAGAAAATAAAGAATTATTTTGTCCAACAAGAAAGAGAAACAATAACAAGTTCAGAAATTTTACCAAAAATAAGTAAAACTTTATTGGAAAATCTAGACAGAGCTTTTCGTAAAAGGATTTTTGCCGAGGATTGACCATGAAAACACTTAGATGCAGTTTTAAATGAAGATACAAAATGGGGTACTGCATCTTGATTTACTTTATGTTTAATTCAAAAATTATCAGAAAAAGGTGAAGAAATTAAAAATATTCCAAGTCAACTTGTGGCTGTATTTAATTTTTTAAAAGATAAAAAGGATTTCAGTAGTATTACTAAGAGTACTAAAGAAATTAAAGAAGCAACTTGAGTATTTAACATAGGAGAAATGTTGAATCATATGTATAAAAGAATAGAAATAATAGAAGTAGAAGGTATAGAAAATTGATGAGAAAAAAATATTTATCTTATGGATCCAATAAAAATGGCAGAACTTTTAGGATGAAATTGAAAAATTGATTTATCTAAATGAAATAGGGAATCTATGGAAGATTATATGAATGAAAAAGAAAGAACTTCTTTGATTGATAAAATTAGAAATGATGCAAATAAATTAAATGGAATTAAAATAAATGGTAAATGATTATTGGATCAATTATGAGAACAGTTAGAGATTTGAAAAAAAACTGCTCAGTCATACTTAAATGGAAGTTCTAACCCATGATTTGTAGAGTTTTTAAAAAATCCACCTGATTTCTTGAAAAAAATTATTGCATTTTTTGTTGATTTATTAGGAATAGATTTGGAAGTAGCCTTTGAAAACTCTGCTATTAAAAGGATTGTAGAAGAAAGTAATAAAATTGCTAATGAAAAAATAAATGAGTTACCTGATGCTATAAAAAAGTATATTGTATCTAAAGATGTCCCTAACATAGGGAAATGAGAAGAGAAAGGAGAAATTGTTAAAATATCTGAATTTGATAAGTCTTTTTGGTCTAAAGATGATTATAAAATTGTTTCTGGTTTAGAGAGAGTAAGTAAAGTTTGGAGTAGAGGAAATTCAGAAGATTGAGAAAAAGAAGAATGAGTTTGAAAAATAAAAGCTTTAAAGGTTTACTCTGAAGAATTTCTTTTAGAACTTTTTAAAAATCCTGACTTCTTAGCTAAATTGAAAGAGGTAGAAAGTAAAAGTAAAACTTGATTATTTGCAGAAACTATTAAAAAAATGCTAAAAATGTCTAAATATAAGAAAGGGCAAAAAGACGAAAAAGAGCAAAAACAAGTAGAAGTTAGTCAGGAATGAGATACTCAGCAAGAAGAAAAAAAAGAACAAGCAGGAGAAGAGCAAGTAGTTTTACTTGAAGAAGGTGAAGTTGATAATGCTTCTGTATCACCTGAAAAAAGTGTTACACTAGTATTAAATGAAGGAGTAAAAGAAGATTAACCACAACAATGACAATAAAAACTTACTTCCAAACCCAAAAAGAATATGTTCCCACATATTTTTTTTTCATTCCCCAAAAAAAATCCCAAAATTTTCTTGCATCCCCAAAAAAACAAGTATACTTAGAAAAATCTAATAAAATAACAAGTCCACTATGAAACTATCAGACTTCAACTACAACCTCCCACCAGAACTAATAGCCCAAACCCCACTAGAAAAAAGAGACACATCAAAACTCCTAATACTAGACAAAAACACCTGAAACCTACAAGACAGCACATTCTCAGACATACTAAACCACCTCTCAGAAAACGATGTCCTAGTCCTAAACCAAACCAGAGTAATAAAAGCCAGACTAAAGTGATATATAAAAATACCCTCAGCTGTTGGGCAGAGGGATTTAACCCAAAATTATCAACTTAAGGAGACGATTGTAGCCTCTTCCCCTTATATAAGGGGAAGAATTCAAGATAGGGTTATGAAAAAAAAATATAAACAAGTAGAAATCTTCCTCCACAAACAAATATCCGACAACACACGGGACTGTCTAGTCTACCCCTGAAAAAAACTAAAACCCTGAACAAAAGTCTATATCTCCTCTGATTTCTCTCTTTTCCAAAGAGAGTACCCGAAATGAAATGGAGGGGGAGAGATTCGAAAAAATAAGACACTCAATAATATACCCTCTCCTGAAAGGGGCGGGTTAGTGAGGGATAAGGAAATAGTTGCCACCATAAAATCAATCTCAGAATCATGAAGAATAGTAGAATTTAGCAAAAACTCAACAGAACTATTAGAAATAATAGAACAAATCTGAGAAACACCACTACCACCATATATAAAAGAAAAACTAGACAACTCAGAAAGATACCAAACAGTCTACAATAAAACCTCATGAAGTGTAGCCGCACCAACAGCCTGACTACACTTTACAAAAGAACTACTAGAACAACTACAAAAAAAATGAGTAAAAATAGAAAAAGTACTCCTACATGTCTGACTCTGAACATTTAAAACAGTAGAAGTAGAAGACATCAAAAAACACAAAATGCACAATGAATACATAGAACTAGAAACAGAAGTAGCCAAAAGACTAAACAAATACAAAAAACAATGAAAAAGAATAATCTCAGTATGAACAACCAGCACAAGAGTATTAGAAAGCCTCTCCGATGAAAACTGAACACTAACCCCCTGAAAAAAAGACACAGACATATTTATCTACCCATGATATAAGTGGAAATTTGTAGACAGCCTAATAACTAATTTTCATTTACCCAAGTCTACCCTACTAATGCTAGTCTCAAGTCTAGCAACAAAACAAAACATAGAAAAAGCCTACCAACATGCAATCTCAAAAAAATACAGATTCTTCTCCTTCTGAGATGCCATGTGGATAACTACTATACAACAAACTGTAGCCCCTTTCCCCTGATAAGGAGAGAGGATTCAGGAGAGAGGTATAACTATGTAAGATAATTCATTCAGACAAAAAACTGTAGCCTCTTTCCCCAGAAAGGGGGGAAAGAATTCAAGATAGAGGTCTGGCTATGTAAGGCGAAGAATAATAAAAAGATTTGCTCTTGTGAAAGAAAATATAAAAAAACTAAACTTTTCTTTTGACTTTTGATTTCTTTTTAATACAATACCGAGGCTTTTAAAAACTTCCGTCAAGTTATGGGAATGTAAAAGAGGTTAAGTTAAACTGTTTTAAAAATTTCAACAGAGGGTTTTAGCCCTTTGATGAAAATATTTTAATAAAAAATAAGTTTAACCTCTAACTTATTTGTTATTTAATTTTGAAATAAAAATGTCTTGAATTTTAGCTAAAAAATTGGAGATGACCAGAGTAATTAAAGGAGATAGATTTATTCCTATTACTCTTTTGGAAATTCCAGTTTTAAAAGTAGTCTGACTAAAAACTTTAGAAAAAGATTGATATGAAGCAATTTTAGTCTGAATACTAAAAAAATGATGTGAGGTTAAATTAGAAGACTGAAAAGCCTCATTAGCCAAGAATTGTTTTTCTGAGATAAGAGAATTTCCAGTTAAAGATGGAGATTTAGAAAAATATAAAGTATGAAACAATGTTAACCTAGACTCTTTAGATGGAGTTGAAATGGTAAGCTTGTCTAGTAAGTCTAAGTGAAAATGATTTACATGAGCAATGAAAAAGCATAATTTTAGTGGATGACCAGCTTGACATGGTTCTAAATTCCATAGAGCATTAGGATCTATAGGTAATAGAAAACCAACAAGAACTCATAAATGAAAAAAGATGCACGGACATCATTGAGATATAAAGATTACTTTGAAAAAAGTACCTGTTGAATTGGTTAATAAAGAAGCTTCTATTATAGGAGTAAGAGGATGAGTTCCATGAGCTAGAAATACACTAGTTAGTATATATTTTTAATTAAAGTTTAAAAATGGAAGCAGTAGTTTTAAATCAAAAATGAGAAAATATTTGAAAAGTGGAATTAAACGAATCTATTTTTTGAGTAGAAGCTAATGAGGGTTTAGTTCATAGAGCTTTAGTTTATCAACTTGCTAATGCAAGAATAAATATAGCCTCTACTAAAACTAGATGAGAGAGAAGATGATCTACTAGAAAGATTTATAGACAAAAATGAACAGGTAGAGCTAGAATGTGAGCAAATAGATCTCCTATAAGAAAAAAAGGTTGAGTTGTTTTTGGTCCTAGATGAGTTGAAAATTATAAACTATCTATGAATAGAAAAGAAAGAAGAAGAGCATTATTTTCTGTACTTTCTTCTAAGCTAAGAAATAATCAACTCATTATAGTAGATGATATAAAATTAAAAGAAATTAAGACAAAATTAGCAAATGAAGTATATTCATCTTTTTCTTATGAAAAAAAGATGCTTGTTGCAGTGCCTGAGAAAAATGAAGTACTACAAAAATCTTCTGCTAATTTACCATATGTAAAGACAATATTAGTGAATTACTTAAATATGGCAGATTTACTAAAATACGATACATTAGTATTATTAAAGAAATCTTTGGATAATTTAAATTCTTTAGTAAAATAAAATTAATTAAAAAATTATGAGATTATATAGAATATTGAAAAAACCAATAGTTACAGAGAAAACAACAAAATTAGAAATAGATAATAAAACTTATGTATTTGTAGTTTCGTCTGATGCTACAAAGATAGATATAAAAAAAGCTGTATTAGAATTATATTGAGTTGAAGTATCTGATGTTAATATAGTTAACTCAAGAGAAAAGTTTAAATATGGAAAAAAAAGATGATTACAAATGAAGAGAAGACCTTTTAAAAAAGCATATGTAAAACTAAAAAACGAAAAAGATAAAATAGATTTCTCTGTTTTGAAATAATAGTTTAATTTTTAATTGATTTTAAAGTGGGAATTAAAAAATTTAAACCTACTACCCCAGGTAGAAGATGAATGACATCTAATAGCTTTGAAGAAGTAACAACTTCTTCTCCTTACAAACCTCTTACAATGAAGCTAAAAAAGCATTCTTGAAGAAATAATCTTTGAAGAATAACTGTAAGACACCAATGAGGATGACATGCAAAAAAATATAGAATGATAGATTTCTATTTTCATGATAAAAAAGCAATAGAAGCAAAAGTTGAAACTATAGAGTATGATCCTTATAGAACAGCATTTATAGCTCTTGTTTGCTACAAAGATGGAGAAAGAAGATATGTAGTAGCTCATAAAGATATGAAAGTATGAGATAAAATGATAACAGACGAAAAAGTAGAATTAAAATCTGGAAACAGAATGGAAATTTGAAACATACCAACAGGTTTACAAGTTTATAATCTTGAAGCAATAGTTTGAGCATGAGCATCTGCAATAAGATCAGCCTGAACTTACTGAACTGTTATATCTCAAGACTGAGAGTATACACAAGTAAAAATGCCTTCATCAGAAATAAGACTTGTAAATAAAAAATGTTATGCAACATTAGGACAAGTTTCTAATACAGACCACAACCAAATTGTTATCTGAAAAGCATGAAGAAGTAGATGGATGTGAAAAAGACCAACAGTATTATGAAAATCTATGAATCCAGTTGACCATCCACACGGATGAGGAGAATGACATTCACCAATTTGAATGAAAGCACCTAAAACTCCTTGGGGAATGCCAGCACTAGGATACAAAACTAGAAAAAGAAGAAAAAATACAAACAAATGGATACTGAAAACAAGAAAAGGAAAATTAATGGTGTAAACCACTAAAAATGTAGAGGTACGATTTATCGTATCTATTAAAAGAAAATTTATTATTTTAATAGTTCTTATGACAAGAAGTTTAAAGAAATGACCTTACATAGACGACAGACTTTTGAAAAAAATTTTAAAAGTAAATGAATCTTGAAAAAAGACAGTTATAAAAACTTGGGCAAGAGACTGTACAGTTGTTCCAGAATTTGTTTGACACACTTTTGGAGTACATAATGGTAAAGCTCATACACCAGTATTTGTAACAGAAGATATGGTATGACACAAACTATGAGAATTCTCTATTACTAGAACCTTTAGAGGTCATGCAGGTAATAGATAGTATTTTAAGATTAATTATAATTATATTTTTATGAGAGCCTACTGAAAAAACATAAGAATTTCACCTAAAAAACTTAGAGTTATTGCTGAAATTATTAGAGGTGAAGATGTAGAAAAAGCTTTAAATTTTCTTAAGTTCGCACCTAAGAAATGAGCAGACATTCTATATAAAATAGTTTACTCTGCAATGAAAAATGCTGAAAACAATGATAAACAAGAAGCTTCAAAACTCTTTATAGATGAACTTATAATTACAAAATGAATAGTTTATAAAAGATGAAACTCAGTTTCTAGATGAAGAATGCATCCAATCCTAAAAAGAACTTCTAATATAAAGTTAGAATTACAGGTAATGTAAATGAATAAAAATCTTTAAAATTTAAATTTTAAAGATCTAATAGAAAATATTTTATATTTATTTATCCACGAAGTATGTGACATAAAGTAAGTCCAATAGCATTTAGAATTCCATACATCCTAAACTGGAAATCATCTTGGTATGCTAACAAAAAAGACTATAGAGATTTCTTAGCTATAGATTTGAAGGTAAGAGATATCCTAAAAGCTGAGTTAACATGAATTCCTATTTGAGACATTCTAGTTTCAAAACAGCAAGATATTATAAAAATAGATGTCTTCACTTCTAAAACAGCTTTGATTCTTTGAAAAACAGGAGAAAATGTTGAACAAATGAAAGAAAAAATCAAGAGAGCAACTTGATTTAATTCGCAGATAAATGTGAAAGAAATAAAACAACCAGACTTAAGTGCGAAAATTGTTTGATATATGATATGAAATCAAATTGAAAAAAGAATGCCTTACAAAAGAGCTATAAAACAAGCAATATCTAGAACTATGGAAAAGTGAGCTAAATGAATAAAAGTAAAAGTATGATGAAGATTAAATGGTGCAGAAATAGCAAGAAAGGAAACCTTTAAAGACTGAAATATACCAACACAAACTATAAGGTCTAATATTGATTACTGTACTATAAGAGCAGAGACAATTTATGGTACAATAGGGTTAAAAGTTTGGATATATAAGTGAGATATTTTTAAGAAAAATTAAAATTAATTTGACTATATTAATTTTTTTATATACTAACTAAGTTAAAATGTTACAACCGAAGAAAACTAAATATAGAAAAACTCATAGATGAAGGAATAAGTGAGTTGCCGTGAGAGGTTCTACTATAGCTTTTGGAGATTATGCAATAAAAGCTGTTACCAGATGATTTATAACATCTAGACAAATAGAATCTGCAAGAAGGGCTATGGTTAGATATATAAAAAGATGATGAAAAATCTGGATAAGAATATTCCCAGATAAAGCATATACAAAAAAACCACTTGAAGTTCCTATGGGTTGAGGTAAATGATCTGTTGAAATGTATAGGGCTCCTGTAAAACCTGGTAGAGTACTCTTTGAAATGACTTGAGTAGAACCAGAAGTTGCAAGGAAAGCTTTTACATTAGCTTCTTATAAGTTACCAGTAAAAACTAAATTATTAATTGATTAGTAAAAGTTTATGAAAGAATTAAAAACAAAGAAAGAAGAAGTACTGTCTAAAATGAGTATTTCTGAAATAAAAAGTGAAATTAAGGATGCTGAAAAAAAGATGTTCTCATTAAGAATGAAACTTAGCTTATGAGAATTAAAACAAACTCATATGATTAAATGAGTAAGAAAATATATAGCTAAAATGAATACTTTATTAACAGCTAAAATAAATAATAATTAATTTAATTATGAGGATAAAAAAAGGAAAAGTTACAAGTGTAAAAATGGATAAAACAGTAGTAATATCTGTAGATTCTTATAAAATGCACCCAAAGTATAAAAAGAGATACAAAGTTACAAAAAAGTTTTATGCACACGATGAAGCTAATATCTCTAAAGAGGGTGATGAAGTTACAATAAAAGAAGTAAAACCAATTTCAAAATTGAAAAGATGGGTTTTAATTACAGAAATGTAAATTATTTTTAAAATGTTTTAAAATAGATTATGATACAAACAGAAACTAGATTATCTGTTGCTGACAACTCTTGAGCTAAAGAAGTCCTATGTATAAAAGTACTTGGATGATCTCATAGAAGATATGCTTCTATCTGAGATATAATAGTTTGTACAGTAAAAAAAGCAGCACCAGACGGTAACATCTCAAAGAAGAAAGTCGTAAAAGCGGTTGTCGTTAGAACAAGCAAAGAAATAAGAAGACCAGATGGTAGTTATGTTAGATTTGATGAAAATGCTTGTGTTATAATTGGGGAAGATTGAAATATGAAGGGAACTCGTGTCTTTTGACCAGTTGCCAGAGAATTAAAAGCTAAATGATACAATAAAATAGTATCACTAGCACCAGAAGTTTTATAATGTTTAATCTTAAGTTATGAAGATAAGAACTAATGATAAAGTAATTGTTTTATCTTGAAAGGAAAAAGATAAATGAACAATAGGAAAAGTATTAAAAGTCTTTAAAGATACAAATAAAGTACTCGTAGAATGAGTAAATATTGTAACTAGGCATTTAAAAAAGAATTGAACTAATCCTTGACAAATAGTAAAAATGGAAAAACCTATTGATATTTCTAATATAGCATTAGTTTGTCCATTTACTGACAAGCCTACAAAAATAGGTTTTGTGATAATAGAAGATAAAAAGGGTAAAAAGAAATTTAGATTTTCTAAAAAAGCACTAAAAGAAAAAGGAGGAACACAAAAGGATTACATATTGAAATAAATTGTTATTTTATTAATTATATTAGTGAGATGAACTTAAAAGAAAGGTATAAAAAGACTATATCACAGAAACTACAAAAAGACTTGAAATGTCAAAATGTTATGACAATACCAAAGATAGAAAAAGTAGTTTTAAATATGTGAATAGGTACTTACATAAGATCATGAAATAAAGATTTTTCTTCATTGAAAAATCACTTAACTCTGATTGCATGACAAGCACCAATAGTAAAAAAATCAAGAAAAGCGATATCAAACTTTAAACTAAGAGCTTGAATGCCTGTTTGAATGATGGTTACTCTTAGATGAGATAGAATGTATGATTTTTTAAATAAATTAACAAATATAGTACTACCAAGAGTTAGAGACTTTAGATGAGTAAATAAAAAAAGTTTTGATAGAGATTGAAACTATAATTTCTGAATAAAGGAACATTCTATATTCTTAGAAGTACCTCATGATGATGTTATAGCACAACACTGAATACAAATTACTGTAAAAACTAATACAACTAATGTTGAAGAAAGTAGAGCACTGTTAAAAGAGATTTGATTCCCTTTTTCTAAGTAATATTAATTTTTAAAATAAATTAGATGGCAAGAAAATCAAAGATAGCTAAAGCAAATAAATTAAACAAGAAGCAAATGCAAGCTATAATGGATGGAAGAAAAATGAAATTTGCTACAAAAGTTTTTAATGTTTGTAGTGTATGCGGTAGAACTAGATGATATCTTTGAAAGTTTGATATTTGTAGAATATGCTTTAGAGAAAAAGCAAATGCTTGAGAATTACCATGAGTAAGAAAATCAAGCTGGTAAAAACAATTTTAGTTATTAATATCTGTGATTATGATAATGGATCCTATAGGAGACTTATTAACAAGAATTAGGAATGCTTATATGGCAAGAATAGAGGATTTAAAAATGCCATATTCTAAAATGAAGATGGATATTCTTAAAATCCTAAAAAAGAATAAATACATCATTTCATATGAAATGATTGAAGAAGAAAGTAATAAAAAAACCATATCTGTAAAACTAAATAATATTAGAGTTACAAAGTATGTTCCTATTATGAAAAGAATAAGTAAACCATGACAGAGAATATATGTCTGAGCAAAAGATATAAGAAAATCTAGAAACGGTAAAGGAATATTTATAGTATCGACTCCTAAATGAGTTATAACTTGATATGAAGCTAGAAGCTTAAATGTATGATGAGAATTACTTTGTGAAGTATTCTAGTTTAGTTAGAAAGAGATGTAGAGATTTGATTTATCAAGTCTAAATTAAATGAGAATCAACTATTATTAAGTTGATGTTCCAGTTTATTAAATTAAATAAGAAAAAAAGATGTCTAGAATTTGAAAAATGCCTATAGAATTATCTGATAAAGTAAAAGTTGAAATAAAAGATAAAAATATAAAGGTTTCATGACCATTATGAGAATTATCTTTCAGCTACTCTAAATTATTAGAGATTAAACTAGAAGATAAAGCTATAATAGTAACTCCTATAAATGGAGAATCTATTCCTATATGGGGAACAACTAGATCTATTATAAACAACATGGTTGCTTGAGTAGAAAAATGATTTACAAAATCTTTAGAAATAAATTGAGTTTGATACAAATTTGAAGTTCAATGACAAAAATTAATTTTAAGTATCTGATATTCTCATAAAGTTGAAATGGAAGTACCAAAATGACTTAAAGTTGAGATGGATGCAAAATTAAAAAATGTTATACACATTTCTGGTATAGACAAGCAATATGTATGAGAATTTGCTGCAAAAGTTAAATCTAAGAAGAAACCTGAACCATACAAGTGAAAATGAATCAAATATGTATGAGAATATGTAAGAAGAAAAGCTTGAAAGACTTGATCAAAATAGGACTTTAATAAAACTTAATTTTTAATTAAATAGAAATGTTAGAAAAAGTATTAAAAAGAAAAAGAAGACAAAATAGAATTAGATCAAAAATAAAATGAACAGCTCTTAGACCTCGTTTAAGTGTATTTAGAAGTAATGCTAATATATCTGCTCAAGTTATAGATGACTTAGCTTGAAAAACAATATGTGGAATATCTTCTTTAAGTATTGAAGGTAAATGAAATAAAACTGAAATATCAAAAATAGTTTGAACAAAAATAGCAGAACTAGCTAAGCAAAATAAAATAGAAGAAGTTGTTTTTGATAGATGAGGTTCAGCTTACCATGGAAGAGTTAAGGCACTAGCTGATTGAGCTAGAGAAGGATGATTAAAATTTTAATTATAATTATTAAATAGTATATTATGGCATTTTCTCCTAGAAAAGACGATAGAAAAAAGGGTTCTTTTAAACCAAAAAAAGAATTTAGAGAAGAACTACTAAGTATAGACAGAGTAACAAGAGTTACAGCATGAGGTAGACAACTTAGATTTAGAGCAGTTATTGTATTATGAGATGGTAAATGAAAAGTAGGACTTTGAACTTGAAAAAGTTGGGAAGTAGTTGATGCAATAGCTAAAGCAATAGCTGATGCTAAAAAGAACTTACTAAATGTTAAAATTGAAAATTGAACAGTACCTTATGACATAGAGTCTAAATTTAAGGCAGCTAGAGTTATGGTACACCCAGCATCTAAATGAACATGAATAATAGCTTGATGAGCTATGAGAAAAGTTCTAGATGTAGCTTGATTTAAAGATGTCTTAGCAAAAAGATATGGTTCTACAAACCTTATTAATAATGCTAAAGCTACAATAAAAGCTTTAAGAGCTTTTAAGTAAACTTCTCCAATTAAGTAGGAGAGAAATTACATTAATTACTAATAGAATTAAGATATGTTATCTTTAAATAAAATAAAACCAAATTTAGGAGCAAAAAAAACTTCTAAAAGACTATGAAGATGAAATGGTTCAGGAAAATGAACATATTGCACAAGATGAATGAATGGACAAAATTGTAGAAGTGGATGAGGAGTACCTGATTGGTTTGAAGGATGACAAACACCACTTTTTAGAAGAATGCCTAAATTAAGAGGTTTCTCTAATGCAAAATTTAAAAAAGAATATAACATAGTTAATCTAGATTCACTTGAAATTATAGCAAAATCATGAACTACAGAAATAACAAAAGAGGCACTACTAGAGAAAAAAGTTATTAGAAGAAAGAATCTTCCAATAAAATTACTATGAGCTTGAACTATTAAATCTAAAATAACTGTTTTTGCTGATAAAGCTTCAAAAACAGCTATTGAAGCAATACAAAAAGCATGATGAAAAGTTGAAATAATTGTATAAATAAATAATCCTACCCCCACTATTTCTTTCAAGAGAGGTGGGGGGAGGGAAATAAATGAATAATTAAAATTATTATGTTAGAACAAGTAAAACAGATTTTTAAAGTGAAACATCTTAGAAAGAAAATTATAGCAACTTTGTTGCTTGTTTTGGTTTATAAATTCTTATCAGTTATCCCTATTCCTTGAGTTAACACAAATTGATTAGAGGCTATAATGGAACAACAAAAATGACTAGGTTTTTTTAGTGCATTAATGGGATGATGATTATCAAAATTCTCAGTAATTCTTATGTGATTATCACCATACATAAATGCAGTAATCATAATTCAACTACTTTGAGTTATTATTCCAAAAGTTGGTGATATGCAAAAAGAATGAGAAGCAGGACAAAAAAAGATAAATAAAATAACTAGATGGCTTACTCTACCTATAGCTTTTCTTCAAAGTTATGGAATGATTATAGTAATGAACAATTTAGCTTGAGGACAATTAATTACAATGTCAGACACTACTGCTGTACTAATGACAATGCTTATAGCAACAGCTTGAACAATTTTCCTTATGTGGCTTTGAGAAGTAATGACAGAATACTGAATAAGTAATGGTATAAGTATAATAATAATGGCATGAGTTTTATCATGAGTTCCATGAGTTATTATGACTCATATGACAAATGGTAGTTACTGATTATTTACAGGACTTATAGTAGCTACTCTTGTTATAATATATGTTATAATAAAATTTACAGAATGAAACAGAAGAATACCAATTATTTATACTAGAACAGGTAGAGATGAAAAATCATATTTCCCAATAAAGATAAATCAAGCTGGTATGATACCTATAATATTTTCTGTATCAATAGTAACTTTCCCAAATATACTTTGAAAAATATTATCAAACTCTAACTGAGCAACAGCTAAGATGATATGAAAACAACTAACGGATTTATTTGATATGGCAAATCCTTCTTGGACATTCATATCTGTATATTTTTTACTTGTAGTAGCATTCTCTTTCTTTTATGTATCTATTACTTTCAATACCGAACAAGTTGCTGAGAATATACAAAAAAGATGAGGTTATATACCATGAATAAAACCTTGAAATGAAACAGCTAGTTATTTATCTAGAATTTCTGCACATTTAAACTTATACGGATGAGGTTTTCTAGCACTAATAGCGGTTCTTCCATATGTTATGTCAAAATTTATGCCATGAGACAATGTTGATTTCATAATCTCTTGAGCATGACTTATAATTATAGTTTCAGTTATATTAGATATTCTGAGGAATATAGATTCAGAGATGAAAATGTTTGATTATAGTAAATATAGATAAGATCTAAATTTTTATACTATCTAAAAAAGCTTCTTTTCCTTATCTTAGGTTCTGAAGTTTTTTTAATATAAAATATTATTTTTAAAGTATTTATATTATTAAATTTTTATGTCCAAACAAAAAATCATAAATATCTATTCACTTCCATATAAATTTGGTTCAGAATGGATAGCCTATTTAGTCTTTTCAATTATATTTATACCAATAGGTATTAGTAGTATCTTTATAGCTTTGGAAGACCCAGAGGCTTATCTATTTGCTTTATTTTCTGTATTTTTATCAGTTGGCTTTTTATTTTTCATAGGTTCTTTCAAAGTAGAAATTCGAGAATATCGAGTTATTTACAAAACATTATTTTCAAAACAAGAGATACCAATAGAAGAAATACAAAGGCTTGATATGATTATAACAACAGTTCAGAATGTCCCTGCTTATTATCTAAATATGATTTCTCACGATGAAAAATTATCAATAAACATGAAACCGTTTAGTAAAAAAGACCTAGCAATATTGATTGATTTAGTTGCTACCAAAAATAATAAAATAGAACTAAATGAACTAGCTACAGAATTGAGAGAAGGAAAATATAGTAAAATCAATAACGAAAGTATTAGAAAAGTATTCCAGATGGTCATTTCAATATTAGCCACATGATTATTAGCCTGAATCATTAAGTGATTTCTATGAATATAAATAACTATTAAAAGAACCCTTCAGAAAAAAACTCAAAAATAAAAAAATATTTTATATTTATGATATACTTTAAATAAGTATCATATTTTTATTGTGATAAAAAAAATAATACAATCTTTTTGACGAATTTTAGCGATTAATTAATAAAACTATGTTTAAAATAATATATAGAGTTTTAAGGCTTTTAAAAAAAGAAAAAAGAGTATTCTACTCTATCATAATAGCAAACTTTCTATTTGCTATATTAATACTTATAGAACCCATAATATATGGAAATATAATAGACACATTAGTAAGTTTCTCTAATCAGCAGAATAAAGAACTATCTTCTTTATATAAGATAATTGCATTTTGGGTTATACTAGGACTATTTATAATAGTTCTAAGACTATTCTTTTCAGTATCAGCCGATAGAATATCACATAGACATTATCATAAAATTTGCAAAAACTTTTTTAACCACACACTTGATTTATCTTTTAGATTTCATACTAATTCAAATTCTTGAAAACTAGTAAAAAAGATAACAAAATGAGCAGACAATATCTTTATGCTTGGTCTAGAGCTTCTTAGAAGAGCCTTACCTAATATATTTACAATAATTATATTAGTACCATTAATCTTATTTCTAAATCTAGAACTTTGATTATTTGTAGTATGACTATGATTTTTATGATGATTTGTCGCTTTTTATCTAGCAACTAAAACATTTAAGAAACAAAACGAAATAGAAAAACTATACACAGATATGTCATCTTTGTATAGCGACACATTCTCAAATATCTGAGTAGTAAAAAGCTTTACACTAAAAAAACAAAAAATAGGAGAACTAGGAAAAATATCTACTAAAACTAAACAAAAACAATTCCCAATTTTATACCTTTGGGGACTTATTGTTAGTTTATCCAAGATTATAAATATAGTCGTTTCTATATCAATTATAATGTTTTGATCCTATCTATTTTTTAATGGAAAAACTACCGTATGAGAGATAGTTATGTTCTTAAGCTTTTCTACCATACTTATTTCTAATATAGAAGTACTCATGTGGTCTCTTCAAGATACATTTCGGAAAATATCTTCTATAAAAGACTTTTTCAAAATACTAGACACAGAAGTTGAAATAAAAGATTTACCAGAAGCAACCGAATTAAAAAATGTAAAATGAAAAGTAGAATTTAAAAATCTAACATTCTCTTATGATGGAAAAAGAGATGTTCTAAAAGATATAAATATAAAAGTAAAAGCCTGAGAAAAAATAGCCTTTGTTGGACATACAGGCTCTTGAAAGACAACAATGACAAATATGTTATTTCGATTCTTTGAACCCCAAAAATGACAAGTCCTTATAGACAATCAAGACATTAGACAAGTTACACAAGACAGCTTGAGAAAAAATATATGAGCAGTTTTTCAGGACTCATCTATGTTTAATACAACGATTCTTGAGAACATAAGACTAGACAATGAAACTGCTACTAGACAGGATATAGAAAAAGTAGCCAAAAAATCTCACAGCATAGATTTTATAGAAAACCTCTCTGAGGGTTTTGATACTATAGTTTGAGAAAGATGAGTAAAACTAAGTGGATGAGAAAAACAAAGATTGTCTATAGCCAGAGCATTTTTAAAAGATGCACCTATACTTGTTTTAGACGAAGCTACATCTGCACTAGACACCGAGACAGAAAAGATATTTGCAGTCTTCTTTTGAAAAACTTATGAAAGGAAGAACAACATTCATAATTGCTCATAGACTATCCACTATAAGAAAAGCAGACAGAATATTTGTATTTAAAAATTGAAAAGTTATAGAGTCATGAAGCTATAAAGAATTAAGAGATGAGTGATGATATTTCAAAAAGCTTGTGGATTCTCAGATGGAGGGATTTATTGATTAAAAAATTATGTTTTTCTTTTTGAAAAAAAATATTTTTAAAATATAATTTCTTTGCAAATTCAATCAGTGAATTAAATATATTTTTAAAAAATATATTTAATTCATAAAAAATTACCACTTAACCACACCTCCATGAAACTAGAAAAAAAAGCCACCATAATATCCCTAACTGTTGCATTCACCCTAACCCTTATAAAACTATTTATCTGAATAACATCAGCATCAGTAGCCGTACTATCTTCAGCCATAGACTCACTACTAGACTTCTTTGTATCAGCCTTTAACTTTCTAGCAGTAAAAAATGCAGACAAAGAAATGGACGAAACCTTTAATTATGGTAGATGAAAAATAGAAGCACTAGCCACCTTTATAGAATGAATTATCATAAATATATCAGGACTATTTATTCTCTATAAATCAATCTCAAAATTAATAAATAAAGAAGAATTAGCAGAACTACCATCTTCTATAATAGTTATGATTATATCAGTCTTACTAACAGGAGCATTAGTAAAATACCTAGACAATGTAGAAAAAAAGACAAAAAATATAGTGATAAAAGCAGATAAATTACACTATAAAATGGACCTGTACACCAATTTCTGAATCTTAGCTTCCTTGATAATTATACACTTCACAAATTTTTATTTTATAGACGGAATCGTCTGAGTACTAATCTCAATTTATGTTATATACTCAGCATTTGAAATAACAAAACAGTGATTTCTACTTTTACTAGATGTCGCACTACCAGAAGAAGAAGTAAAAAAAATAAAAGAAACTATAAAAAACTGTAAAAAAATAACAGACTATCATTTTTTAAGAACCCGTAGCTCTTGAAAATACAAATTCTTATCTGTACATTTAGTCTTTAATAAAGAGATAAAACTTTTAGATGCTCATGATATTTCAGATACAGTTGAAGCAAAAATTAGAGAATTAGATAAATCTAAAACTTGGGTTATCAATATACATTTAGACCCCTATGATGATTCTAAATACTGTGTAGTAAAATAAAATTTTATATATTTTTAAAAGTATTAAATGACAAAAAGAAATACAATAATCCCAGCATCCTATCTAGTTTTAATAAAAAATAATAAAATCCTACTTCTGAGAAGATATAATACAGGATACGAAGACTGAAACTACTCAATGGTAGCAGGACATGTAGATAAAGGAGAAGGTTTCATGGACTGTATGATAAGGGAAGCAAAAGAAGAGGCTTGAATAGAAATAAAAAGAAGTGACTTAGAAATGGTACATACTATGAGCAGGAATGCTTGAGATGATTTTAATAGTAATGAAAGAATTGATATATTTTTCAAAGCTAAGAAATGGCAATGAGATTTAATAAATATGGAACCTGATAAATGTGATGATTTATCTTGGTTTGATTTAGATAATCTTCCTGAAAATATAATACCATGTATAAAACAAGCAATTGAACATATAAAAAAAAGCAGTTTTTATAGTGAATCAGGATGGAAATAAAAAAATATCAAATAAATTTTACTTTTTCTATATTTTTTATATAATTGTTCAGCTTTAAGGAAGAAATTAATAAATTTCGTTAGCACCTTTTATTTTTTTAAAATATTTTAACCATGATAAAAAGAGGTAAAAAGTATAAAAAAGCCATGGAATTCTTAAAAGAAGGAATGACTTATCCAGTAGACGAAGCTATAGAACTACTAGAAAAAACAAATACAGTTAAATTTGACCCAACTGTAGAAGTTCATTTTAATCTAAACCTTGATCCAAAATATCAAGACCAAATGATTAGAACAACTATAACCCTACCTAACGGTTCAGGTAAAACACCTAAAATATGTGTCTTCAGTGACGGAAGTACTCCAAACGACGAACTTAAAAAACTTTGAGCAGATACTGTTTGAGACGAAGAACTAATAACAGAAATAGAAAAAGGAAATGTTTCTCCTGATTTTGATGTGTGTGTAGCAGCACCTTCTATGATGAGACACCTATGAAAAATAGCTAGAATACTATGACCAAAGTGACTTATGCCAAATCCTAAAACAGGAACAGTTTGACCTGACCTAGCAGCAATTGTAAAAGAAATAGCAGCTTGAAAATTTGAATTTAAAACTGATAAACAAGGTAATATACATTCAATTTTTGGTAAACTATCTTTTGGAAAAGATAAATTAAAACAAAATTTAGAATACTTCCTAAATACTATACATGAAGTAAAGCCAACTTGAGCAAAAGGAAAATATATAAATAATGTTTTTGTTTGTAATGCTATGTGACCTTCTGTTAAGTTAAATTTAAATAAAGACGAGAAATAAGAAAATAGATAATTAAAGGACTTGAAAATAAAATTTCAGGTTCTTTTTTTGTCAAATAAAAATATGTTGACTTTTATTGTTTCCTCCTTATACTACACGTCTATATTATATAATAGTATGTAACAATGCCTAATCTCAATGAAAAATTCTTAAATACAAATAATAAGAAAGCTTCTCTAGATTTTTTTAACTCAATATGTGAAACATGAGTAGACTTTAAAAATCAAATTGAAGTTAAAAAGAAGAATATAAGTGAAAATGATTTTAATGATTATTTCTCTGAATTCCCTAAGACTGCACTAGATGAAAATACTATTCTTACTGAGTTCAAAGAAAAGTATCTGAACTACTGTACAAATTTTTGAAGTGTTAACTTTATGTGATTTCCTGATGCTTGAAACTGAATATCATGAATTTGATGAGCTATACTATCTGATTTTTTACAACAAAATCTAATTAATCAAAGTTTTTGTGCTCCATCTGCAACTTTAATGGAAATAAATGTGATAAGATGGTTAAGAGAAATAGTTTGATATAAAAATATAGATGTAAAAAATAATTTAGATGTATGATGAATGATAACAGTTTGATGAACGGTTTCTAATATTATATGAATTTTACTTGCTAGAGAAAATAAATTTCCATGAACATTAGAGAAATGAGTTTATTGATTGGAAAAGTGACTTTTAGTTGTTCCTAAGTGAATATGACACTACAGTGTTAAAAGTGCTCAAATGTTAATATGATTATGATTTAACCTATTAGAGGTAAAAACAGAAAACTATAAATATGATTTAAAAGAATTAAAAGAAATATTAGAAAAACATAAATGAGATATATTTTGATTGGTTGCTTATGCATGAGATTCTAGAACTATGACTGTAGATAATTTTGATGATATATATAAACTTGTAAAGAAAATAGATAAAGATATATGGTTACATGCAGATGCTTGTCATGGTTTTTCTCTTGGTTTAAGTGAAAGTTTAAGATATAAAATTAAATGAATTGAAAAGTTTGATAGTGTAACTTGAGATCCTCATAAAGTTTTCAATATTCCATATACACTTAGCATGTTGTTAATTAAAAATCCTAAGAATATAAAAAAGGTTTTAACAATTTCAGACCTAATTATGAATGAATGATTAGCTTTATGACAAACAACTCCTTTTATTTGAAGTAAATCTTGGTTATCTTTAAAATTGTGGTTTTTCATAAAGAGTTTGGGTAGTAAATTATTAGATGAATTAATAACTCAGAGACATAATACAGCTATAACTTTTTCTAAAATAATCTACAAAAAATCTAATTTTAAACTTGTTAATTCACCAGAAATAAATTCTGTAATGTTTATGTATACTTGAGGTGGAAATTATGATATAGATAAGTTAAATACTATTAATCAAAAACTATATAAATTAATATTAGAAGAATGAAAATATTATATACATATTTTCCCTATAAATGATTATATTTGAAATATAAGTAAATGAAAAAAAATATATCCTTTAAGGTTTATGTCATGAAATCCTAATATTAAAACTAAAGATTTAGAAGATTTTTTATCATACATAGAAATATTAGCACATAAAATTAATTAATATGAGAGGCAGATTAACCGAAAGTATTTCAATAATATGAATACCAAAACAATTAGAAAGTAAATACCTTGCTTTAGTATATGAAATTTGTGAAGAAATTGATAATATTTTAAGAAATGAAGATTATTATATAGCAATATATTGATCTTATGCTAATAAAAAATGAACTTGAGAATCTGGCTTAGATTTAGCTATATGATGAGATCTGTAATGGTTTCTATAGCATATAAGAAAGTATTAATGGAGCTTATTTCTGATTTTTCATATAAAAAATAAACTTTAAGATATTCATAATAAAATACCATTAGATCAAAAAATATTTCTTACCTACAGAAGTTATAAATAAAACGTTGAAACTGAAATGATTTGAAATTAGTAAAAGCTGAAGAATAACAGTTCCTCCTATTTTAAAAGATACAAATTACCTATCTAGTGATAAAATAGTATCAAGACTTATTTTTAATATACTAACAACTCCTTTGATAGTATCTTGAAATAAATATAAAGATCTTGAAATCGCACAAGAAAAAGCAGAAAAGTTATTATTTATAATTTGACTCTCTTTATTTTGATGAGAAAAATTTACTAAACAAAGTATACTAAGTTCTTTATTGCAAAGCAATGATTGAAGAGAATGAGAACTTTTTTTATGATATAAAGCAGAATATTTACAGCTTATAAAATATTTAGACGATATAACAACTAGACAAATTGAATATTTCATTTCAGAAGATTTTATAGAAAAAGTAGATAATAAAAATTATAAACTAGTGAAAAAAATTAATATAAA
>CALNYL010000008.1:0-39738 GCA_942490775.1 uncultured bacterium | reverse complement strand
TATATAGAGAAACTTAGTATTATAAAAGTTATAGGTATTAAAAAATACATATTCTTTTTCAAAAATTCTTTGGTGTCTTTTGTTCCTATTATAAAGTATGTTATAAGTAATAATCATATTACTGAGGCATTAATTCCTAGTGCATTTATTCATTTACTCCATATTCACCATAAAAATATTACAGAAAATATAGATATAATAACCGATAAAACTACCTCTTTTGTTTCCATTTTTTTTGCATAATGTTTTTTGTTAGTAAATATTTATTTTTTAAATCTTTAATTCCCTAATATCTCTCTTGGCTTCTGGTAGCATATAATTAGTTTTACAATTAGGACAATGCAAATAATATTCATAATAATACTTTTTCTGTAAAGTTTTTTTCGTGTGCTTTGGAATCTTTTTTTCTACTAAACTTTCACATTTTTTACATAAATCTCAAACATTCTTTACTTTAATATTTTTATTTCTAATAGCAATAGCAGGATCTATTCCCACAGTTTCTGTTTTTCTCTTTTTGCATTATCAATTAATGACAACTGTCCTCTATTTTTTAACCTATTCATCATCTAATAAACTTTCTGTATTTGCATAGCTTCAGTTGCTAATTCATCACATCTTTCATTTTCTGCATGTCAGTTATGTCATTTTACCCAAGTAAATTTTACTTCATGTTTTTCTTCGAAATCCAGTCAATTTTTCCCCATTAAATCATAATTCACTGCTTTTCAAATTTTGTTCTCATACCAGATCATTGTCTTCCATTTTTTTTGCCACTCATTTTTCTATTCAATTAATTGTATATTGTGAATCGGTATGAATATTTACCTTAGATTTTACTTTAGATTACTTAAACCTGTTACTACTCAGGTAAGTTCCATTCTATTATTTGTAGTATATTTTAAATCATTGTTTAAATTCTTTTTTGATTCATTTATAACACATTATCACTCAATATCCTCAGGGTCATGGATTCGATTTGCTCATCAGTCAGAGTATATTTCCACTTCTGGGAGTTTTTCTATTTTTGTCATTTGGTTTTTTTATTAGGTTTTATAAATTTCAAGAATTATAATCTAAAAAAGTTTTTAATATCTATTTTTATTTGATATTTTATTTTGAAGAAAGATTAATTTATTCTTTCCCCTTCAAAATAAACACTATATTTATCTTTTCAATATTTTTTTCATCATTCTTCAAAAGAACTAAAAGTCTCTGGATCTGCTCACTTCACTTTTATAATACATTCATTATTCCTATCACAATCACGATTTTTATAGTAAACATTGTAATAAACATTATTTTTATCTTTTGTATAATCATACTCCATTAATTGAAAACTTTTAGCATCAGCTCATTTTATTTCAGCACAGTTATAATAAACAGTTTTTTCATCTTTTGTATATAGCCAACCTAGATTATCTAATTCTCAAAATTCAGTTCAATTCAATTTTATTATTCTTCAGGTAGTATCACCAGCATATTCTAAACAATATTTGTAATTTTTATCTTGTGAATATAATCAATATTTCTCCGAATCAGAATCTTCCGAAAAAACAAAAGTCTCTGGGTCTGCTCATTCTATTTTATTAAACCAAGTCCGTTCTGAAGAGTAATAAACATTGTTTTTATCCTTAAAATAAGTAGCTCCCATCCGAGATAAAATAAATTTGAAAGTATACGAATCAACTCCATCAACTTCAATTTTTATTCAATTATGATAAACACTATTTTTATCCTTTGAATAATTAGTAAAAAAGCCCGATAAAATAAGTTCAAAACTTTCTGGATCAATTCAATCAATATCAAGTTTTGATCAATTATGATAAACACCATTTTTATCCTTTGAGTATCTTCCTCCTTCTAAAACTTCAAAAGTTCTAAAATCGTATCATTGTATTAAGTTTCCATTATAATAAAGATTTTTGGGATCTATTGAATTTCAAAAATTCAAAAACATTATATTATTCCAATCCATTTCTTTTCACTCTAGAAATTTATTAGGATCAGCATTATCTGTTTTGTTACCATTAAAGTAGAAGTTATTTTTATCTCTAGCATAAACATTTTCTCTCATGATTTCAAATGTGCTAGGATCAGCACCATCTATTACTTTTATATATTGATGATCATCCCATTCTTTATCACCTCTATTATAGTATAAATAATAAACATTATTTACATCCCTTGCATATCTATATTCTAAATAATCCTTTAAATAAAAAATTTGAAATGTTTTAAAATCTATATCTATTACTTCATTATTTTCAAAAAAAATATATTCATCATTATGATTAACAGGTGAATGAGATAAAACTTCAAAAGTATTTGGATCTGCTACGATTCTTTTATTTTCATAAAAAGGACTATATTTATCTTTAGCAAATTTTCATCAAATTACCTCAAATGTTTCTGCATCAGCATTTAATATTTTTCATTCTGTACCATAAAAAGGGATCACCATAATAAAACATCATTATTATCCTTTGAATAATTAACACTTAAAGTTCTAAACAAAAAAGGATTAGCTCATTTCAGTTCTTCATTGAAATAGTATACTTTACCCCAAATCTTTACTATAAGGACAAACTGATATCATCATTTCATAGTATCACAAGGTCCAAATGTACCATTTAAAAACTTATAGGAAAATATAAGAATAATAAGAGCTAAACCTAAATATATAATTTTACTTTTTTTCATAATCTAATTTTTTATAAAATATTAATTTATTTGATTTAAAGCCTCTAAAGTAGACATAATCAAGAAAATAAAAACCACAGGAGAAAATACAGAAAGAATCAAAGCCAAATATTTTTTTATCTTTTACAAAATAAATTAAAAGAAAAAATAATGCTATAGAACTAAAAATATTCAAGAAAAAAATGATATAGAAAAACCTAACTTAAAATATAGTCTAGTCATTTAACTTCTGAAACATCAAGAAAAAAAATCTTAAAAATTCAAGAAATTAAAAAAATATTCAAAGATAAATAAGAATTTGTAAAACAGAACATAATAAAAACTAAAAATATTTTTTTAATCTTTTCTTAAAAAATAAATATCTTTTCCTCACTCTACAAAATAAGTAAGACTATACTCAAGTCCCTTAACCATAGAATAAAATAACTACATGAAAAATACGAAAAGAAAACTAAAATAAACTTAAAATAATTTTATTTTTTCTTTTAATATCAAAATCATTTATTATAAAACAAGAAATTAAAGTCATAACACACACTCAAAAACATCGTATCAGAAACCTTCCAAAAGGTCAAACAAAAATTGTTTCAACCAGAAAAATAATTCATTAAATGAAATCAAAAAATATGTAACAAAATAAAAACAACAAATAAAGGAGAATTATAAAATTTAAGTTAGATTATTTGCTTATTTTCAAAAATTTAGTTTATCATAAAATATTAAATAAAAAATCAGCTATGAACAAATATATAGACCAAATGAAAAAAAAGATATGATACAAATATAAATCATAGAATAAAAAAATTATATTTAAATATTTCATTTTATTGGTAAAAATATTAACCAAAAAAAGAAAATAACATGCGAAAAACTAAGGGAGAATAAACGAAAAAATAGAAGGTATTAATTATTTCAAACCATATAAAAAATGAAAACTTTCATCTCTTATAACTCTGAAAAATAAGAGCAGTAACTTCAGAGGATAAGAAAATTCCTACTATCTAAGATATAACAGTCTCCGAAAAGCCAATATTCTACAAACGTTTTCAATCAAAATTATTTTACTTTACCCCTTACGTCTACTAATTTAAAAACTCAACCCCATTATATTCCTATATTTTTCCTCCCTCCCACCCAAGTAAATCCACTTATATTCTTTCTTTTATTTTATTCCCCTTTTTTTTCCATTCCCCCTTTTCTCCCCCTTTTTTTCCTTTTCTTATTTCCCTCTTTCTTTTTTTCTTTCTCCCTTTTTCCTTTTTCCTTTCCCTTCTCTCCCCTCTTCTAAATTTTTCATAATTAATTTTTTATTCAAAGTAAAAATAAATCAAAGAAAAGAATTAAATAATAGCTGACTAAAATCCGAATAACTTACCAAAAATAAATTCTAAAACTCACTTTCTTTTATAAAAATTATTCAAATAAATATAACTGACCAATTAAGCCATTACACTTTCACTCAAACCCCAATTCAAAAGTCAAAAAATAATATTTTCCAGAAAAATCAATAGATAATATTGAATCAAAAAAACTAAAAAAATAATAAAAAATACAACAGTTACAAAATACAATTAAATGTATTTTTTTACTAGAATTCACTGATCCAAAAATTTAAATAAAAATAAAAATATAAATATATATATACATTAGAAATATGACTCAAATAGAAACCATAAAGAATCTAACATATGTTATATCTTGGACTTTTTTGTGTTAAATAAATCCAGTCAACTAAGTGCAATTGCAGTATTAAATAAAACAACATATGTAGTAACTCAAAATATCATACCCAAACCAAACAATAAAGGAATACCAATAAAATCAAACTTAGGAAAAACTTTGACTTTTTATTTTTAAATATAACTAATATGATTGTTAGCATTTAAACTAATAACTCAAACTATCATCAATTTAAGACTCACATATTCTATATATTAAAAATTAAATTATGATTTATATGAAATCAGGATATTAACAATTTTCATAAAAGCCAAAAAAATATTAATAAACTTTTTCTTTTATTTTTAATTTGCAAGAAGGAGCTAAGAAATAACTCACAGAGAATAAAAATCACTCTATTATAAAAAATTACTCAAATAACTATAACTGAGGGCCACCTAGCTATAACACTCTTCGCTAGTAAACCTGAGATAAATCAGGAAATCAGATAACTAAAAAATATAAACTCAATATATAGTAATTACCCCAATAAAATGAAAAACGTAGTAAAAATCAATTTAATACATAATTAAATATATTTTTCCCTAAAATTACACTAATTAATTTAATAGGAAAATCTAAACAACAGTATATATACTTTCTAAAAAGCAGTACACAATACTTCATCACACCAAAACTTTATTAATATTTTCTCCAAGCTGTTCGGTGACTATTTAATCATTCCTCTCAAAAAAGAAATAATGGCATATTAATCAAGACTAAATAATTGAAGAAAAGTGATAATAAAAATAAACATTAAACCGTAAGTTTTTTTATTTCTTTTCTTAAACAAAACAAATATCAATGTTATAATTAAACTAATAAATGAAACTACAATAACACAAATATCAAATTGTTTCAATCTGCGAAGATAATAAAAATAGTTGCATTACCAATACATTAGAATTCAAAAACTCAAATAAAACAGAATTTAAAAAAACTAGAACCAAGTAAAACCATAAAAATTCGAAAAAAAAAAAACAAAAATTAACCCAATATTTCTTTTATATTCTAAAAAATTTATTCATAAATCTATTTTCTAAAAATTAATAGTACAAAAAAATAAAGTAACAAAACATAAGCTACTAGCATAAATAACAAAGCTATGAAAAATTGTTTTACCTTTCATTTTATAGGTAGTTTTATAAAAATTAAAAAAGAAAAAACCGTAGCAATAGCTATATTAATAGAAAAAAATAATATCACAAGAAATCCATAAACACCATCTGAAAAACCAATGCTGAAGACACAACAGGAATAGCCAAGATCCTAAACTTAATATAACCACTTTTTTTTTTCATACTAACTTTTTACTCATTTAAAAATTTTCTCAATAGTACCCATATATTTCAAAAGCTCATTCTCTCCCAACTTTTCAATACAAATAGTACTCCTCGGCTTTCTTTCAACAAAACCCTTATCAATCCTCACATACCCAACCTTCTCCAACTTATCCAAATGAGCACCCAAATTTCCATCACTCAAATTCAACTCCTTTTTAAGACTAGAAAAAGTCATAGACTTATCCATATGCAATAAAGTCATTATATTCAATCTAACAGGCTGATGTATTACAGAATTTAAGTTATTCATTTTTTTTCTTTTTTATTATGACTATTTATTATTAAATACACTACTCAGAAAAAAAAAGCAAAAATAGTAAACACAAACAAAAAATAAAATCCCCCAAAAAGACAGAAGTATCAAACCATAAATAATATCACTAACTCCTGTTTTATTAATCAATTCTTTATTAGAAAACAAAAGTAATATCAAAAACAGTCCCAAATATTCTAAAATTTTCATTTTATAAACTTAAATAATTATTAATTTCTATTCTCTTAAAACAAAAGTCATCCCATTACTAAGTGCCCAAATCAAAAAACAATTAGTACAATCTCAAGCAACAAAACTAGGATTAAACCATAAAATCATCAATCAACTCAAAAATACAACAAGACCAAAATACTTTATAAAAACAGGAACTGAAAATCTAGAAACGATTATTAAAAGTCAGTAAAATAAAAATGATAAAGGAATTATATAATCAGACATTCAATCAATCCCAAAAATTATAGAAAATAAAATCATTCCGATAAATATTTGATTTATAACTATATGCCTTATAGACTTAGGTAAAAGTAACTCCCCTATTTCAAGAATTAAATAAACTCAATAAACAAACAATAATAACTCACAAAACTCAAATAAACGAAAATAAATAATTTGAACATTTTTATAAAATCAATTACAAGAAAACAAATCACAAGAAACCTCTCAAATGAGATTTCATAAAAAATAATATATAATATACATCACTCACATAATCACCGTTCAAAGGGAGAAAATCTAATATAAGTTTCCCTCTTTTCTATAATACTTTAAGAAAATCTATATTTTTTCATATTCAAAGAATCTTTCATAAAAATTAAATTAAAATTTAAAAATAAATAAAAACTAACTATTTTGATTTTTATATACCTATACTAATCTAGCAATACAAAAAAGAAAAAATTCCAATTATTATACATATAAAAATCATCTTTCATCTTTTGTATAAAATATTTTACCTACTACCTTTCAAAAGTTTTCAAAGATAAAATGTATTATTTTTATTTTTTGCATAGCCTTTACCTAATACCTCAAAAGTATCAATATCAATATTTTCTATTCTTATACATTCTAACATAGGTCTAAATATATCTGGAGATTTTCAATGACAACAGTATGCTCTATTTTTATCTATTGAATAATATTCATCTAAGATTTCAAAAGTACTTATATCAACATCTATTAACTCCTCTGTTTTTGAGTTTTTCATAAGATTATCCCGTCATCATCTTTCTCAAACTATAGTTGTATAATAAACTCTATCAGTCTCTATATTATATCATTCCCTAAAGTCATCATATCTTTTCATAAAGCCATCATATCATTCTATAAAATCATCAAAAATTTCTGTAATATCTTCACATTCTGACTTATCTACAATTTCATCAAATTTATAACAATGATTTTTATCCTTTGTATAATAATCATTTATTATCTTAAAGGATTTTGCATCCCTTCATTTTAAAACTTTTCTAGAGCTAAATACATTATTTTTATCCTTGCATAATCAGAATTTAAAACTTTAAATGTATCTGCATCAGCCTCCTTCACCTCATAAAAATCTTGTATCAAACTCCCCTCATACCTCAAATAAAAAACCTTATTATCTAACTCTATATAACAAATAAGTCAAGAATAATCACCATAAATACCTTTACTTTTTCTTTCATATAATATCCTAAAGTCTTCAGTAGGATATACTCACTCTATTTTTTCTCATCTATAGTAAAGATTATATTTATCTCTTGAAAAACCTTCTTTTAGCATTTCAAAAGTATTATAGTCAACTATTTCTATCTTATCTAAATCATAAAAAATATTATCTTTATCTTTTGAGTAAAGCTCTCACAATACAATAAAGCTTTCAGAATCAGCTCCTTCTATTTTAAATTCATGTTGTTTCATAAGCTCTAATTCCCTAGAAATATATACATTATCTTTATCTTTCAAAAATAAGTATAGCCTTTAGGGGTGGGATAATCAAAAGAACTGTCATAATCTAAAACCTTAAAGCTTTCTGAATCAACTCAATCAACTATTTCTAATGACATATTTTTTCTTATATGAGTTCTATATACATTATTTTTATCTTTTCTATATTTTTCATTCAATACTTCAAAAGTATTTATATCAATTGATCATGTATAATTATTGATTTCTACTGAATATTCTTTGTTTTTATTAGACCAGTAAAGCCTTCAGTCTTTTTTTATATATTTTCCAAAACCACTAAAAATTAAACCTCATAACATCGCAATTGTAACAAAAACTACTAGACCTAACAATTAATTTCTTTTTTCATAAAAACTAAATTAAACTTTAAAATAAATAAAAACTAACTATTTTGATTTTCTATAGTCTGCCCTACCAACAAATATTGATAGATAAAAATAAAACCAAAATATTCAAGGAACAAAAACTGTAAAATCTCAATCAATAATTGAATCTATTAAACAAAATGAAGATATAACCACTAAAAAAGGATACCAAAGATCAGATTTAGAAAATTTTACTTTATGAACATATCTATTAGTTCCAAAATGAACAAATAGTCATATCAAATTTACAAAGTACCAAATAAAGAAAAGAATATAAAATTGTTAGAAAAATAAATCTTCAAAAGCATCAGTCATAGATGAAACTAAATTAGCCCATTAGGAACATTAATCTCCTCAGAATCTAAATCATGATAATAATATTCAACACAGTGTTAAAATCACTGCAATCAAACCAATAAGAGCTATAGTAATTTCACTTTTAGGAATTTTAAAATTTTTCCATCATTTTCATAAAGTAGCGAGTAAAAAAATTCATAAAACAGTAAATATAATTCAATAATCCTGAACTTCATATTTATTTGTTAAATACTTTCTTCTTAAATTATGATACTCATGTGAAACATCTAATCTCACTCTCATGTCCCCCTTAATCGCTTTTTCATGCAATATAGAGACCTTATCATTAAACTCATTCATATTAGAGTAAGGTTCTAAATGAAAAGAGAATGAAAAAACATAAAAACTCCTATAACTAATATAATAATAGCTATATATTTTATTTTTATTTTTTTCAAAAAGCTTATATTTTTTCCCTTTCAAAGTTTTTTCATATTTATAATTACTTCATAAAGTACTCTGCAAGATAGAGTATAAAAATATAAAAAAAAGTCAAGTTAAATTTTATCGTAGGGGCAATACCTTGTGTTTGCCCTAAAATAGGACGGCTGAAAAGTTAAATCAGGAGCAGACACATAGGTCTGCCCCTACATATTTTTTTCGTAATTTAATGAAAATTCCCCTACTCAATAACCCCACTAATAACCAATTCATCATCCAAATAAATCGCACAAATCTGACCACTAGCAATAGCCCTCTGCTTTTTTTTAAACTTAACTAACAACTTCCCATCCCCAATATCTTCAACAAAAACATCTTGATCCTCTTGCCTATGTCTAATCTTAGCCTTAGCTTCAGAACTCCCCTCTCCTCTAAGGAGAGGGGCTGGGGGATGATGATTTGGGGGAGAGAGAAAAGAAGGAGATAGTTGGGGATTTGGGAAATAAAAAAAGAAGCAAAAATTTTTGTTTCTTTTTTTAAGAGATTTTTATTAATGGTGAGAAGTATGAGCTTTTTTTGTAGAGCTTTGTTTTGGAACAAAAGCCTTCCCTTTTTCTTTTACTTGTATCATTATTTCATTAATCATAAATGTAACATCAATTCAAGTCCAAATATCTAAAGCTAAAGAATGTGGATTAAATCACTCTTCTCATTTCCAATATTTTCAAAAAATACTAAAACGACTACCATAATCTTTAAACTTTTTCTTTTGTACTTCTAAATCTCCTATACAATCACTTTTTTCTCAAATTATTTCTGTTATTTGTTCTAATAACTGTACAGCATTACCATAACGAGTTCAGTTTCATAAATTTATTCATAATAAAGCTGCTGTCATGATTAAAGATTCTTCAACTGTAATTTTTATCTTGTAAAAAGGAAGTTCTGGAACAGGTGTAAATTCTATTTCTTCTTTTAATATTTCTGGTCAATAAACATCAGATAGTCTTAAATTATTTGCAGAAATCATAAATAGTACAGCTGCTATATTGTCTGCCACAGGAGTCATTCATACTCAAATAGCATGTATTGTTGCAACCCGGGTTGTAATTTCATCAGGTCTAGCAACGCTAAACATATTAGCTATTATTCTTATGTATTTTTCAAATAATAAGTTTTTAGATTTTTCTGAGTTATCATCAGAATCTACAAATTTATCTATTTCATGTAATAATTCTTCTTTATCTTTTTGATATTGTATCTGACAATATGTTGATAATTCTCAACGTTCTTTATCTAACCTACCTAAAATTGAGTCTAATGAATTTCATGTTATTTCAGATGCATTTTTATCTTTATTAAATATCTTTCTAAAAGCTTCTGCTCATTGACTCTCTTCCTCCTTAGTTATCTCTACTCACTTTGTCATTAAGTAATTTACAAATGTTGATAGTACAGTAGGTCCTACTAATTGTCACATAAGTGAACTTCATAGTGTACTTCTTGAGATGACTCAGTATCAATTTCTGCATCTATATGAGATATTTTTAACTGAACTTTTCTAAAAAATCCTTCCATCACTATATCAGAGATATAAGGTAATTTAGATTTTTCTATATCAGGGTATTTTTCCGAGAATTTTTCAAAAATTACAGACTCAGTACGAGCATTATTCTGAATATTACGAACTAGGAAGTCCATAATCTCCTTTTTAGGTTTTTCTTCGAAAAGTAAATTTACTTCATCAAATTCTTCTTCTGTAATTCATTTTTCTTTTAAGTGTCTTGTTTTTATTTCATTAAAATTTTCACTAAAAATAGAGTCATCTTTTTTTAACTCACTTAGAATAGTCTTGGCTTTATCTTTATTTAATGAGTCTTCTAATAATCATACTAATAGACTATATCTTTCCAATAGTTCTGCTAAAATTTCACGGGCTAAAGCTCTTTCTTGTTGTGCAGGTGATAATTTTTGTTCTTCACATGTTATAGACTCTTTTAATCATCAAAGTAACCATGTAGGATAATCTGTAGAGATAAAATCCCATAATCATTTTAACAAATGCATATCAAAAATTCTTTCATCATCACATTCTTCTCATAAGAATTCTCTTAGTTTATTGATATTTGATAGGTTGTCATCTGATTCTTTTAAAATAGTTCTAATTTGATTTATTTCATCTGAATCATCATCAGAATGTGCATCTGAAAGCTCTGTTAATCTTTCATAAAGGCTACTTTGACTAGGATTTTCTAATATTTGACGAATAGCTATAACAATTTCAGAAACTTCCTCTGGAGCAGTTTCTAAAAACTTTTCTAATTTTGATTTTATACTTTCATCTCAAGTTCAATGAAGAAGTATGTCACGAACTTTTGCTCCACCAGCTTTATTTTTATCTTTTCTAGTATCAGATAATATTTTAATAAAGTCTATTAAAAAAGAGATAAATATTAACGATGTATTAACAACATTTTCTACAACTGATTTTCAAATTGATTCTATTGCAAATTTAAAATCTTTCTCTCAAAGTCAATATTCATCCATAAGATAAACACTAAAATCTGTATTTACAAATTTTAATATATTTGGTCACATTACCTTATAATGTAATTTAAAATTCATTTAATCCATTTGCTCTTATACATTCTTCAAAGAACAGGTATACAAGGACCATCAGCTCAAAGTCATGCCATAACATTATCAACTAAGTTTTGTTTTATTTGATAGAATCTTAATACAGCTGATTTTGCTTGTTCTCTAGCTTTTCATTTTGGATCTTTATCTTTATTTAAAATAGCTTTAGCTAAAAAGTATTCATTGGTTGCTTTAGGAAACATCTCCTCTGGAGTTTGGGTACTTCAAGAAGTTGAGTAAACTGTAATAGGAGGAATAAGTGATAATCCCTCAGGATATGATATAAGCCCATTTTGAGCTAATAACATATCGTGCTTTGCCGATTCTAAATGCTTTTCCCATTCTCCTGTGTCTTCTATTGAAGGTCTATTCTTATTAAAATCTAACTCATATCATACAGAAAACTTATTAAATAAGTCTTCTGTTATTCTCTTTAAAAAAGACAATACCTGACTGTCTCAAATCCTAAGGAGTTCTATAAATTCATCTGAGAAAAATGTTTCATTTTCCTTTAAGAAATTTAAACAACGATCCCAAAATTCTTCAAAATTATCAATTTTATCAGGAAATGCTTTCGCCCATTTTTCTCTTAGTATTTTATCTGATTCAGGACTTATATCAAAACGATTTGCAAAATGATAATCAAGTCATTAACCATACTAAAGGTAAATTGGCTTTATATTCTTCTAATTCATGATGTAATGCATGTTGATCTGCTTCACTCTTAGAACTTGCTAAAGCACATAAACGGACTCCCCCTCCTGCTAACAGACCAATTCAACCTGGTCTACAAAATGTGGTAAGAGATTTTTGCATTCTTTCCAACAGTGGTTCTTCTTTATCTATCATTTTACTCCTCTTAGACTATTTACAACATTTAACGAAAACCATCATACTAAAAATGACATACTTGCTATATTGGCTCCCGAAGCATACAACTTATCAACTTCTTCATAAAATTTTTTAAGAAATTCTTCTTCATTTACTTCTTTCAGCTAAAACATCTTCAGGTAAGGTAAGTAAATCAGTAAGCAAAGCTGCAAAAAAAGCACTAACTCAAGCTAAAACAAATTCTCCTCTAGTTGTAGTGTTTCAACTTAATAAATCAGCGAAAATAGATCTTATTGTTCTTTTCTGCTGTAAAACAGGACCCCCATTTCATAATGAATCAGGTTCACTACTTATATCAACTCAATGTGTTTTTTCATGATCAGCCATAACCATTAATCTATTAAAAAATAATATAAAATTTTGTAAATATAAATTTATTTCATTTTATAAGAATAAAAGAAAAAAAGTCAATATTTTTTATAATGTTTTCGTCTTTTTTTATTTTTATTGAGGGGGAAAGTGATATTTTTAGAGCTTTATATTATACAACAAAAAAATCACTTACTTTTTAAGTGATTTTTTTGTTCTTTTTTTGTTTGTTTTATCGCCTTTCCTCTAAAGATAAAAACTTAAATTTATAATTGGTTTCAAAAACCCAAAGTGTTAAATAATGTTTCGTAATTTAATGAAAATTTCCCTACTCAATCACCCCACTAATCACAAGCTCATCATCCAAATAAATCGCAATAAATCTGCCCACTAGCAATAGCCCTCTGCTTTTTTTTAACTTAACTAACAAAAAAAAAAAAAAAAAAAAAAAAAAAAAAAAAAAAAAAAAAAAAAAAAAAAAAAAAAAAAAAAAAAAAAATTTTAAATCACTATTTTTCCTTTCCTTTCGTATGATAGGAAAGGATTTTTGCGAAGCTTATGCCTGTGGTGCAGGTTAGGATTATCCTCTAATCTTCAAAACCTCTCAACAAAAACATCTTGATCCTCTTGCCTATATCTAATCTTAGCCTTAGCTTCAAAATTCCCCTCTCTCCCAAGAAGAGGGGCTGGGGGTGAGGTCAAAAAATGAACATGATTCATAACTAACTTATCATCATACAAACTCAAATCATCAGCAGTTCACACAACTATCTCATTTTTCTCAACATCCTTTTTCACAACAAATACTGGTTCCTTTTGTCATCATAAATCAAGTCCTTTTCTTTGACCGATAGTATAATAATAAACTCACTTATGAGTTCATAAAACATTACCTTTCCAGTATCAATAATGTTTTACCTTTTTAGGTTTTATCTTTTTTCCAGAAAACTAGAAAAATCAACTTTTCATACAAAACAAATTCCCTGACTATCTTTTCTATCAGCATTTGGTAATCAAATCTCTCTTGCTATTTTCCTAACTTCACTTTTTTCTAAATGCCCTATCGGAAAAAGAGATTTAGATAATTGCCACTGATTCAATCCAGCAAGAAAATAAGACTGATCTTTAGTAGCATCAACTCATTTCAGAAGATGATAAACTAGCCCTCACCCCCTAGCCCCCTCTCCTTTAGGAGTAGAGGGGGAATTTTCAATGTCTTTTGTAGAAAGTCTAGACTCTGTAGCCTCCCTCTCCTCTCAAAGGAGAGGGAATTTAGGGTGAGGGCTAGAAATTATCCTAGCATAATGCCCAGTAGCCACCCCATCATAACCAAAATCCAAAGCCTCCTCCAAAAATACCTTAAACTTTATTTCACTATTACACATTATATCAGGATTAGGTGTAATTCCCTTTTTATATCACTCATAAAGATATTCTAAAACCTTTTCCTCATACTCATCTCTATAATCAAAAATCAAAAAAGGAATATCCAAAAACTTAGCAACCTCTTTAGCTATTTTCATATCCTGCTTAGTACTACAAACTTCTCACTCAGAAGCTGTGTAGTTTACCATAAATCCAGCGGTTACATCATAGCCCTCTTTTTAAGCAGATAAGCAGACACTGCACTATCTACTCATCATGATAGTCATACTAATATTTTTTTCATAAAAAATAATTATTACATACAATTACACTAAGTTAAAATACTGTAGCCTCCTTCTCTTTCGTATGAAAGGAAGGAATTTAGGATGGATTATTATTTCCCTTTCTAAAAAAAGTAAAATAATAATTAACACCCAAAATTAAAAACAAAACCAGCCACAAAATTCAATGTCATAATTTATAAGAATACCCCATAACATAAGTTATACCAAAAGAAACCAAAACCGAAGCCAAAGAATCTATTTGAGCCCCAATAGATAATATAGTAGCCTTATAATCTTTATCTCTCGTTTCTTTAAATATAAGAGAATTTAAAACTCACCTTCTACCATGCTGATATCAAACAATAATAATAAACAAAACTCAAACTAAATAAGGATTTGAAAAATAAGCAGACAATAAAAAACCGATAGGAAACAAAAATACCTCCAAAAGAAAATACCCCTTTACAGTAAAATACCTTTCTATCAAATGAGCATAATTTCAAACAACAAACCGTACAAGCCTAGAACCTCACATAATAAACCCTATAAAAGCTATAGGAAATCATAAACTTTCCAAATAAACTCACCTAAAAGAACCTACTCATATCAAGAAACCTATAATCATTCAAGTCGAAACAGACATTCAAACCACCCTTGTATTCTTAGTATTTTTTAAAATCTGAATCAAACTCTTTTTCTCTTTTATCTTTATACTATTTTTTGTTTTAGGTATAGAGATCAAAAGCTAAAAATCACAAAATATCTATAACCAAAGATATCCAAAAAGGAAAAAGCATATCAATCTCAACAGATAAAGACAACAGTATAATAATAGGAATACTAGCTAAAGAGACATTTCACATAAGCTTTCAAAATACTTCTGAAAACTTTTTTTCTTCTCCTCTCTCCTCCAAAATTTCATGCAGAAATGCACTAGTAGTACCAGAAAACAAAGCAAAACCAACAGACTGAAGCAAAGCTCAAATAGAAAATAATAAAAATACATATTGAGTTCCAACAAAAGCTCAAACTATATAAAATACAACTGATAGAAACTGAAATATCTTAGATAAAACCAAAGTCTTCTTATGTCAAAACCTATCAGCAAAATAAGAAGATGGCATCTCAAGTAAAAAAGAAGAACCCAAAAAACCTATACCCATTAAAAAGTCATATCTGATTTTCTAAAGTTCAAGGCAACGATAAAAAATATATTGATAATATTGGTTTAAAATTTCTCATCTGAGAAACTAGATATATAGAAACTTTTAAATATAATTTTTTTATAAAATAAAATAAATGCTTTTTATAACTCAGTGTGTCAACAGAGGGCTTTAGCCCTTTGCATCTTTCTATTTTTCGAAACTATAAATTTTATTAATAACAAATACCCTCTATTAACAAGATATTACAAATTGCCAACAGAGGGTTTTAACCCTTTGAAAAAAACAGAAAGCAATCTTGTAGCCTCTTCCTCCTGAAGGGGGAAAGAATTCAAGATAGGGGTATAAAACTACATTCAAGGTAAACCTCAACCAGCAGGCATATTTATTCACATCTGAGACATAACTCATTGCATTCTCTCAGCAGCTACCTCTTTTTTTGAGATTTTTTTATTCATTTATTAACTGCTCCTAATATTGCTTTTTCTAAAGCATCTTTATCTCAAATTATTTTAGTATCTTCAAACTCAACTTTCTCAACTTTCATCTCACCATTAACTGTAACAACCAAACCATCAACTTCAGACTCTATAAGAGTATTTTCTAATTCTTTTTTTACTTTTTGAAGCTTCTTGGTGAAGTTTCAGCATTTTTTTAGCATCACCAAAATCCATAATCATTTATTATTAAAATATAAAAAAAGTAAAAACATTATATATTTTTCTATTTTTTTGCAAATAAAAAAACTTTATGATAGAATTAATTAGTATATTATATTTCCTAAAATATTTTTTTATGTTTTGGAAACAAAAAAAAAGGATCCAAAACAAGACGATAATGTAGTTGCGGATGAGAATCAAACTGTCAATATCACAGAAGATACAGAAGACGATATACTTGTCCTAGAAGATGAAGACTCAGGACAAGAACCGCAAATAATATCAGAAGAATCAAGTGATATTCCTAAACAAGAGGAAACTCCTGCAGAGGATGAAAAAAAACAAGAAGAAAATAGTGAATGAATAGTCATAGAAGAAGAATGATGACTATTAAACTTTGATTCTGAAGCAGAAGCAAAAGAAGAAGAGAAAAAAGAGGAAACTCCTCAAAATGAAGACTGAGGTCTTATAATAGAAGACTCTTGAGATGGGGGGCTTGTAGATTTATGAAATTCTGAAGAACTAAATAAAAAAGACGAATCAGAATGACTTTGACTAGATTTATGATCAGAATGACTATGATCAGATGATCCAATAGGACTAGACTTATCAGAAACATCAGTAGAGGAAAAAAACGAAGAAAAACCTGTTGAAGAAACAAAAGAAGTAGAATCTCTAGAAATAAATCTAGACCTAGGTGGAACAGAAGAAGAGAAAAATGAAGAGAGTCCTTCTGAAGAGGTAAAAGAAGAAGAAAATAGTTTTTCTCTAGAGTCATGAGATGTAAATGAAGATATTAACAAAAATGAAAGCATAGAAGTTTCGCTTAAAGAAGAAGAAGAAGAAGAAGAAAAGAAGAAAAACTAGATAATAATTTTAGCCTAGAACAAAAAGAAGAACCTGAAAAAAAAGAGGAAGAAGCTGAGGAAGAAGAGGAATATTCAGAAGATGAGCCTCTTGATGAAATACTATGAGATACTGTAGCAAAACTAGAAAAAAGACAAGAATGAATAAAATGAAAAAAAGATGATAAAACTGGACAAATTCAAGAACTAAAAGATAAAATAAAAGAACTAGAACAAGAAGTTAAGGACCTAGAATCTGAAGTTTCTGATTTAGATAAAGAGTCTAAAAAAATAACAGAAAATATAAAATCTCTTGAGAGTATGAAAATGTGAGAAGATGACAATGAAGAAGATGTAAAAAAGAGGAGTACAAGAAAGACAACAAAAAAATAATAGCAAAATAAAAAATAGGTACTTTTTACTAGTATCTATTTTTTTGAACATAACTAAATGAGAAAAATAATGGTAAACAACTGTAACTTATTCTCCTACAAGTTTAATACATTACTCATCATTATAAGCATATCAGTCGTCCCCTTCTTTTATAACTAAATAATCAGGATCCTCAACTTTTTCCATATTATCCTTTCATTCTTCCGATAATATATTATGTAAACTGTCTAAATCTGCTATTTTTGTCTCTAATCTTTCTTGCTCTAGAAGTAATTCTACCTGTCTCTCTTCTAATTGCCTAATATCATATCATTTAGTAGCATTAGCATTAAGTATCCAAACATAGTATATTAGTAAAAATCATATAACAGATAAAAGTATAATATATGTAGAATTAAATCAGAACTCCATTTTTTGTTTTTCTTTCTTCCTTTTTGAAGAAAAATTTAAATCAGTTCACCTATTAAAGACTACTTTATTCACTTTTTATTTGGGGTTAATAATTAAGCTAATTTTTCAGCCATTCTGGCTTTTGCACTTCTACTCCTTGGGTTTTCATCTACCTCCTGTGGACTTGGTAATATCGGTTTCTTACTTAATTTCTTTAAAGTCTTTTTATGTCTACAGCTACAAACAAAATCTCTGCATATACAATCTCTAGATTCTCTTCTAAATATATTTTTTACTATTCTATCTTCCAAAGAATGAAAGCTTATCACAAATATTATTCATCATTTTTCAAGTAAATTTATAGCATCTTGCAAAGATGTTTCAGTATTTTCTAGTTCATTATTTACCTCTATCCTCAGAGCTTGGAAAACTCTGTTTTTACTTTTGGGAAACTTAGAAACTTTTGAAATTAAGTCGCTAAGGTCTTTTGTAGTTTTAAATTTCTTTATCTTTCTTTCTTCTACTATTTTATCTGCTATTTTACTACAAAATGGTTCTTCTCAGTATTCTAAAAATATTTTTCTCAAGTCTTGTACTCTATATGAATTCACTATATCTGAAGCTGTTTTTCACTTAGTTTTATCAAATCTCATATCCAGAGGACCGTCAAACTTGAAACTAAATCATCTTTCTCAGGAGTCTATATGCATCGATGAAATTCACAGGTCATAGTAAATTCATGTTATTTTTCTATTCAGACTTTTTTTCAATTCATCTTTTAGATTTAAAAAGTTTGAATTTATAAAAATCTTCTTTACTTCTGGATTAACATTTTCTAGTCTTTCTTTTGCTAAGTTCAGATTATCATTATCAGCATCAAATCAGATGAAAATATCTCATGGTTTTAGTCTCTCTAATATAACCTTAGCATGACCTGCTAATCAAAGTGTAGCATCTACTATTATATTTTTTCTATCATCAAAAATTTTTATACCACTAGACAACTCTTTTAGAAGAACTGACTTATGTAAATCATCATACATTTTCTAAATAAAGTTTAGTGGAATAATTGTTAAAAAGTTGTTAATTTCTTTGTGTATTATCTTTATTTCAAAGTAATATACCATATAGTTTTATTCTTTTTTCGTCATAAGTCAAAAAGATTTATGTATAAATGACTAGACTTTTAAACAAAAAGTAGTTTAGCTTAAAATAAGAACTTTTTCAGACTTTTTAACATTTTTTTAACATTAGCTTATATCCTATTTTTTTTCATATAAAAAAGGAGAAAATAACTATTATTTTTGTTTTACATAATTATTATTTTTAGTTATTAATTTTACAGTAGACATACAAGAAAAAATCTATTTATTTTGAAAAAAAATATGTTTGAGTAAAATGATAAAGATAATTTTTAAATAAAAAATATGAACAGACAGAAATCAGAGAGAGAGTTAGAACAAATTAGCCAAAATTTAGAGTATGGAAATGAAGAATTAAAAGTCTTTGTAGCAGATATACTTCCAAGTGAATGTTGTAAAAGAGAGAATATGAAAGATAGAATGTTGGAAACTCAAAATCTAGTAAATACATTTTGAGGAATAGTTATACTAGAACATATACAAAAAAGAAGTTTACCAGATTATAAAACATATATCTGAACATGAAAGCTTGATGAGATAATGGAAGAAATGGAACTAAAATGAGCTAATTTACTTATTTTTTGAAACATACTAAAACCCCATCAGATTTATAATGTAAATAAAAGACTTACGAAAATATGAGCCAAAGCTTGGGATAGAGTAGACTTAATTTTGAAAATATTTGAAAGACATGCTAAAACTAAAGAATCTAGATTACAAATAGAACTAGCTTCTATAAAATATATGTGACCTAGAATATTTGGTATGTGAATGGAGTTATCAAGACAATCCGCCTGAGTTTGAACTAGATGAAAATGAGAAACAAATACTGAGATAATGAAAAGACATTTAAGAAAAAAGAGAAATTGCCATAAAAAAAAGAATTAGAAAAATTTAAAAATGTAAGAGAGGTTCATAGAAAATCTAGAGAAAGAAAAGGTTTTTTTATTGTAGGGGATAGTTGGATATACAAATGCTTGAAAATCGAGTTTACTTAATGCTTTGACAAGAAAATGAGTATTAGCTGAGAATAAGCTTTTTGCCACTCTTGGAACAAATATTGGTAAGATGTATGTAAAACCAGAAGAGATATCGGAGGATATTAGAAAAGAGCTTAGATTATCAGAGTATAAGTGAGTGGAGATACTACTAAGTGATACTATATGATTTATAAGGGATTTACCACCAAACTTGATAGAGGCTTTTAGATCGACTTTAGAGGATTCTATAGAATCCGATTTACTTTTACATGTGGTGGACTCTAATGACCCAAAAATAGATGAGAAAATAAAAGTGGTAGATGATATACTTTCTAATATTTGAGCTGTTCAGCCTAAGGTTTATGTTTTTAATAAAACTGATTTACTTGAAAATTTGGATGATATAAAAAATAGGTTTTCGGATTTGGATGGGGTGTTTGTTAGTAGTTATAAAAAAAGTGGGTTGGGGGATTTGAGGAAGAGGATTTTGGAAGGGATAGGAGAATAGAAAACTTTTCTCATTCTCAGGCACGGTTGGATGGTTAAAATATTTTTTTCTATAGCTAGACCTCTCTCTTGAATTCTCTCCCCTTGTCAGGGGAAAGAGGCTACAAGTTAGTTTATAAAATTTTGATTTTTTAGTGGTTTTTGTTAAAATAGTTTTAAATATTTCAGTATCGGAAAATAAAAAATTGCAAAGGATTACCCCCCCCTCTATTGACAAGCTGTATAACATGTATATATTCTGTGAAATAGATATTTTTAAAATATCTCTACATTGTTTATCTTTTTAATATCCTATCCATGATAAAATTACCAATCTGAAAACAAAGCTTTATAGTTATAAGAGAGAACCCATGAGAAGCTCTATACATAGATAAAACAGAAAAAATTATTAATATAATAAATTCTTCTTTTAATGCACCACTATTTTTTTCCAGACCAAGAAGATTTTGAAAAAGCCTCTTAATAGATACTATAAGATGTATGTATGAATGAAGAAAAGAGCTATTTTACGACACATATGCAGAAAAAAACTGGGATTTTAGTAAAACTAACCCAGTCATAAAAATCAGCTTTTGAAGTGGAATAGTAGAAGTAGAAGACTTTGAGGTTAAAATAGAAGAAATACTAAGATTTGTAGCAGAAGATTTAAAAATAGAAAAATTAACAGCCAAAAGTAGTTCTTGAAGACTTGAAGAACTAATAAGAAAAACCTATGAAAAATACAATAAAAAAGTAGTAATTCTAATTGATGAATATGATAAACTAATCCTTGACTTTATAAATAAATCTGAGGATGCAAAGATTATTAGAGAAAAACTGAAAACATTTTACTGAGTACTAAAGGATACTGATGAATACATTGAACTACTTTTAATCACCTGAGTAAGTAAATTTTCAAAGGTAAGCCTATTTTCAGGACTAAATAACCTAGAAGACATAACTTTAAACCCAATAGCATGAGAGTTAGTATGATTCACAGAGCAAGAAATAACTGATAATTTCTGAGAATATCTAAACTGAGTAAATAGAAAAAAAATGAAATCTTGGTACAACTGATTTAATTTTCTATGAGAAAATAGAGTCTATAATCCATATGATGTTTTATTATTTTTAAAAAATAAAGAATACAAATCACACTGGTTTGAAACAGCTACTCCTACATTTTTAATAAAATTACTAAAAGATTCTGATAATTTTTACCACATACCAAACCTAGAAAAAATAAGTGTATGAGATGAGCTACTTAGTAGTTTTGATTTGGAAAATATAAGTATTGAGACATTGCTATTTCAAACAGGTTATTTGACTATAAAGGATAAAATAAATTCATTTTGACAAAACTACTACAACTTAGGAGTCCCAAATAAAGAAATAAATCAAGCATTAAATAAATATATAATATCTGATTATTTACAGGCTTTTGAAAAAAGGGACTTCTTTGAAAGGGCTAGACCTGTTTATTTTGCTATGCAGGAGTGAAATATTGATAAGCTGATAGAGGCTATAAAAACATTGTTTGCTAATATTGCATACTCTAGTATTGAAAAAATAGCTAAGTATGAGTGATACTACTCAAGTGTTATTTTTACATTATTTTGCTCAATGTGATTTGATATAGTTCAAGAGGATATTACAAACCAGTGAAGGATTGATTTAACTATAAAGGTTCAACAAGAAGAGTGATGAAGTATTTTTAACTATTTTGTACTGGAGTTTAAAGTAGAAAAATCTGGTGATGATGCTTTAAAACAAATACAGAATAAAAAATATTCAGAGAAATATGTTTGATTATTAAAAGATACTGAGAGGTTGTTTGAGGTTGGGATAAATTTTAGTTTTAAAGATAGGAATGTGGAGAGTTATGACTGGGGGGAAATTTTTCAAACTAAATAATTTTCTTTTAGGGAGATGATGAAGTATTTCCTCGGAAATATAATATAACTTTGTCAACTAATAATACTTTACAAAGTATAAATATATATGTTAAAATTTGAAGTAAATAGTTTATTTTAAGTTTTAATGTATTTTTTTATGTTCATATTTTTAGAAAATAGTAAGAGGTTGTTTTTGAGGTGTTTGACTTAAATTCAATAAACTTTCACCAGATAAAAAGCTTAGTTTTTCCTTATCCTAAGATAAAACTAGAACCTAAAGCAAATAAAAAAAACACGATACTAAATATCGTGTTTTTTTGTTGTAAAAAAGTCAAAAAAACTCTTGACAAAGCCAAGAGTTTCAAAATTTCAAGTATATATATTATTACCATATAAAAATATACTTATGAAAAAGAATATATGAATTACAACAAAAATCAAACATTTTAGTAAAATTTTTAAAGATAAAAGAACTTATGAGATTTTTAAAACCATAATAAGCTGAATTTTATGCCTAAAAAATTGGAGACAATGAGATTTAGCAAATATCTGATGAAAAACATTAGCACAAATTCAATATTTTTTTTACAAATCTAATTGGAGTTCCAAATTACTAAACCAATTTAGAGTGAGTTGGATTAGGAATAAAATTTTATGATGTGCTGATAAAATAAGTGATATCGTAATATTTGATTGAACTATTATGACTAAGAATATAAAATCTAATTTTTCTGGCTTTTACGAATTGGTTCTTTTCAAATAAAGATAAAAAAGTGGTGAACTGATTAGATGTATTTTGAGCAAGTATAATAACCAAAACAAAAATAAGATATATGTTAAATCTAGGTATATTCTTCAAGAAAAAGATAAAAAATTCTAAAGATAAAAGAAAATGTTCTCTAGTAACTGAAGCATGGATGAAATTTATAAAGAAAACCTTAAAAAATACAAAAGCTTGGTTAGTTGTTTTAGACTCAGGTTTTAAATGACCAAATTTATGTAAATGGATTTTCCAAGTAATGAAAAGACATTTTTTAGTAAGAATTAGTCAATCTCAAATATTTTTTGATAAACAAGGGAATAGATTTAAGATTGAAAATATGTTAAAGAAGGCAAATGCAATGTATTTTGAAAAATGAAGAATGTGGGTATTTAAAGATGTTTATTTAAAAAGTTGGATGAAAAAAAGAGTAAAAATACCTGTAACTATAATAGTGTATCATGTAAATTGAGCAAAGGTTCCTATGGTAATAGCAACCTCGGCTTCCTTAGAAGATGTTTATGAAAATATGATTAGAAAAAGAGGAGATTTATCTTGGAAAGATAAAATCAAAGAAAATCAGATTGATAAAAAATTAGTTATAAAATGACAAGAAAGTGAAATTTATAGTTGCTTTGTATTATTGTATAGAAGAAGATGGAGCATTGAAGAATGCTTTAAAGAACTTAAATCATACCTTTGTTTTGAAAACTTTAAGGTAACTTCTTATGAATCTATTATGAAATATTTTCATATTATTTTAGTGGTTCATACTTTGCTTACAATAATGAGCTATGGTCTTTGTTTAAGCAAAGACTCCTTTGAATTTGTATATGGATATTTAAAAGAAAAACGAAATATTAAGAAGAAAAAAGGTTCTATAACTAAACAGATAACTATTGTTTGAGTTAAGCTTTTCATTGAGATGATGTTTCAAACTTGATTTGTATGAAAAGTTAAGTGAAAACATAAAAAGACATTAGCTCAGGTACTTAAAACGAGTGTTTGCTTGAAGTCTAATTTAGCTCTAAATTAAAGGAAAAGATTGAGGTTAGGAGAGAAAAGTTTATTGAATTTAAGGTTTGAGGGGGATGTTGAATGAGTGAATAAAAGATATAAATGTTATAGAAGAAGCAATCAGTGATAATAAGGTTGATGGGCCAGAATTAGACAAAATTTCAAAACTAGATTCCAATATAGAAGCAGTTAAGGGAGCAAAAAAGGAGTTAGTAGAAGAAATGCTAAAAGAATGATATTCACTAAAATATGACAATTATGTTCCTTTTTTAAGCCTACTTGATTCTGTAGGAATTAATTTAAATTTACCAACATTATCAGACATAACTGATGCCATAAAAAAAGATAAACCAATTTGAATTTCAGAAACATTTTCAATTATGTTTAATGCTGATCCTAAAAAAATTAAATGAATCACAGTTAATACTAAAAAAAAGATAGTCTCAGTAGAATATGAAGGGGATATTTGGAATACTGAATATACATACAATTTTAAAAGTGCAAAATGGAAAAAAAGCAATTTTCTTTATGTATCTGATATCAAAGAATCAAAAATAGATTCGAATATTATGTATGATAATAAATTATTACTAGCAAAAGAAATATTAAAAGGTATAGATAATGCTTTATTTAACTTTTATAAAGATTGTAAAGATAAGGATGCTAGTGAAATATTAAAAAAAGGCTATACTATAGATAAATTGAACAAAATAAAAGAATCAACAGAAAAAATTAGAGACGAAATTGGTGAAGAAATTTTTAAATCTTTCAGTGAACCTAATTCAATAGTACCTTATCATAAGGCTCTTGATGTATTAAATGAAAAATTAGAACTTTTAAAGAATCACACAGCAGCTACACCAGAAAAACAAGCACCAGAAAGAAAATTACCAACACCAAAAGATTCTATTAAAATAATGGGTAGGGATGTTAAAATAATAATACCAACAGGAGGGCAATATGATTTTATACCAATAAATCGTATAAGACCTATAGGTATATATATAGATATTCATGATGCTGATAATTTAACTGGTGATTTTGGTGAGTGGATGACTTGAATACAAAAATATTCTAATTTATTTCCTAATTTAGTTGCAGAAAGAATTAAAAATATTTCTCCAGAAATATTAAGACTAGGATTTACTCTTAATAAGAAAACTGAATATAGTATTGATAAGGAATGAGATAATCTTGTATTAACATTAAAAGATTATGTTGAGGAGAAAAAATCTCCTGCAGATGGTAGTGAAAAAGTAGTTGATTCACTAAATGAATCTATTACTTATGAAGAATTTATTGAAAGAACAAAAAATTATGGGCTTTCAATAGAATGAGTAGAAAAGGTAAAATTTCTAAACACAAATGAAAATCCTTATAGATTAAGCATTTCAGCAACTAGCAAGGAAGATAAAGAAACAAATAAAATTACATTATATTTTGATGAATACTGAGACCTTACCAAAGATACAATATATATTTTTAACAAGGTATATAATGTGAAAAAAAATGACAGCAATATAAAGTTAACTATAGAGATAATTGATAAAACTAAAAGAGAAGAACTTAAAAGTAATACACAATATGAAGCTCTTAACGAAAGATTTTTAGATTTACATGATGATTTAAATGGGAAGTTAACTTCAACTAAACTATTATGGATAAAAGAATATAGAATTGTTGAAATAAAAGATTATAAGAAATTTGTAGAAAACCTAGAAAACTTAGCAGAATACATAAAACAAATAAAATCACTAGAATGAAAAAGCTGAGAAGAATTAAAAACAATTTTATCTTCTATAGAAAAACAAGAAAAAAAGGTTGACCAAGAATATAGAGACTTGATATCAGATGATATTATTAAGTTACTTAGTGAAGCAGAATCAACTCAAGCAGTAGAAACACAAGAACAAACATCCGAAACCCTACAAGACAAAAGCAAAAAACTAAAAGCACTAATCACAGAAAATAAATTACCCATAGAACTAGTAGGAAACAACTTAGAAGCAAAAGCCAGTTATTATTTGGGAGAAAATCCAGATGGCAAAATATATGACACTTTAGATATTAGTAAATATTTAAAGACTTCGGGAGCTACAGTTAGTGTAGAAGATGGAAAGTTGGTTTTTGAGGAGGTGGATTTAGGTGAAGTGGAGGTTAGGCAGTTGGGGGTGTATTTGGTTGAGAAGCTTAAAGGAAAAACTACAGAAGAAAGAAATTCTATTTTAGAATGAATTAGTATATTAGATAAAGCTCCAAGACTAAAAGGGAAAGGGAAAGAAATAACTGATACTTATTCTCAAAATGAAAAAGAGATTATTTCTATATCCTATACCCCATGAGAAAAAAAGGTCCCTAAAATAAATATATCACAATATCATAATGGATGAAAAAAATTATCTATACTTTGGATTTTTTATAATACAGAATTAGATTTTTCTGATGTAAAAGAAAAGGATCTTGAATTTATGAATTCTAGTTTAGAACTGTATAAAAATGTTTCAAATATAGAAAAAATTCATATTAATGGTAAATCAGTTATAACTTCATATAATATTAAAGATACTAAAATTGTTATGAAAGATGGTTCTCCCACTTTGAGATGGTGAAAAGAAGCAGAATCATGGATTTTAAAAGCACAGGAATTTATAGATAGGTTTAAGGAAAATCCCAAAGAAATAATTACCGCCAACATTATAAGTCAATGAATTAATAGATTTATTTTAACTACTCTTTCAAGTAATAATTATAAAGAAAATCCATTTGATGACTATAATCAGTATTATCCTTATGTTCGTAATATTAATATGAATGATGAAGTCAGTTTAAGCTATGATGATAACATAATAGAATCCATTCGTAGTTACTTTAATAACAATGAAAAACTATGAGAAACCTATACTGAAAAGAAACAAGCTATAATTGATGCTTTAAAAGAAAAAATCGGTACTGAAATTAGTGAGAAAAATTTTAGTGAAACCATATACTATCACACAATAGTTAACTGTCTTGATACTCTAATAGACTCAATACAAGAAGTTAATGATCCCCAAATTCAAAAAGCATATGAAAATTATATCTCTGATGAAAAAAATGAAGAATATAAAAAAACATTATTAGGACTAGTCACTCATGTACAAACTTTCTTATGGCTACAAAGAAGAAAATGAGAATGAGAAAAAGTAAAAACAGGACAATGAAACTTATTAATAGCAGAGTATGCTAGAATTGCAGAGGAGATAAGAACAGAATTTATTGAACAAGCAGCTATTTCCTACAAACAGTTTGAAAAAATGGCAAATAACTTTAGTTTTTCTATTGAAGGAGTAGATAGTGAGAAAAACTTAGAAGTAATTCCTTGTAGTTCAGGCTTTGATATTTATGTAGATAATGAAACATACATTGTTGCAGATATTCATAGTTTATCTATTAAAATAGATGAAGATACAAAAGTATATTTACAATTTGATAAAAGCTGAGCTTTACTTACAAAGGAAGAATATTTCCAAGGTAAGGTTTACGATGTAAAAAAAGAAGGAGATAATATTAGTTTCACTATTAAAAAAGTTGATAGAAGTAATCTTGAAAATGATAAAGATTATTCAAGTTTAAAAGAAAAATTTTCTGAAGTATATGAAGTGTTCACTAATCATTATAGTACATGAAGTTTAATGTATCTTAAGGAATCAAAAATAACGGATATAGATGACTACAAAGAATTTATTAAAAATTTAGAAAGTCTAAAAAAATGTTTAGAAAAAATAGAATTAGTAAACTCTGCATATTCACAATACTATAATAATGAAGACATAAGTAGTTTAGAGAAGGAAGACTTACCTGCTATAAAACAAGCTATTTCTGATATAAAAGAGTTAGAAAAAGAATTTGATTTAAAAATTATTGGATACCCAGAAGGATATAGTACATTTTCTAATGATATTTCTAATGTATTAGAAAATCTAAATAAACTTTCATGAAAATTAGAAGATAAACTTAATAAAAAAAAGAAAGTAAAAAATAAAGAAGAAACTCCTAAGGTTACTCCTGAAATAACATACTCTCTTCCTGATACAAGTACTCCAGAGAAAAAAAATAAAGCAATAGAACAAGCAACAAAAAATATTCAAGAACTTAGTGAATTATTGGGAATATAATAACAAATAAAAAAACTTAACTTTAAAATTTAAAAAAAATCATATGTTTATATTTTTAGAAAATATCAGAAAATCATTTTTATGTTCTATTAAGTGTAATTTTGAAACGGCAAAGGGAGTTTGAGAAGCAATTAAAAACATTGAGGAAATGCAGAATCTTATAATGGATAAAGAAAATATAGAAAATGATGTAACTAAAGGTGATTTAGAAAGAGTCTGAAATATACTAACAGAAGCTGAAAAATCAAAATCTGCTTGAAAGGCAGATATTCTAAAGTACACTAAAGAAGCTGCAAAAGAAATAGTTGAAGATACTATCAGTGATTTACGGATAAGTCCTGATAATATGGATAAATATATTGTACTACAAAATTTAGCAAAAAAATTAGATATAGAACTACCCACAATTAAAGATCTAGAAACAGAATCAAAAATAGCCCTTAGAGAAAGTAGTAATTGAAAAAAATGAATAACTATAAGTTTTGATAAATTCAGATGAATATTTATTGACAGTGAACTAGAAATATATATAAGATCTAATAAAACAAAAGATAAAGATGATGAGGATATTTATCTTTATAAAAATAGAAAATATACAAATAATTTAGATAAAAATACTGAAGAAGAATCAACAATAGATAAAACAACTGTAGACTCAAATCTACTAAAAGACAATTTAGAAGAATTAAAAAAGGAAAAGCAAAAAATAGAAAAAAAAGCAGAACAAATAAAACAAGCTCTTTCCAAAATTAAAGATATTCTTGGCTTAGACTATGAAACTATAGAAAAACAAGAATTAATAGGAGTATTAAAAAAAGAGGTAGAAAAATTAAAAACTGAACCTGAACCTGAAAAAACTTACCTAAAAGTATGAGAAATATTACAAGCATTAAAAATACTAAATTCATTTATTAGTGTTAAAGAAATATCTGAAGAAAGCTGATTGAACAGCTTATCTTAAAAGTAATGAATTTAGTAAAGTAAAAGAAGAACAATAGGTGTCAAAGAAACAACTATTCCCCTTACTTCTTCCCAAGAAACAGCGAAAGATAATATGATAAATATTAATAAAAAATTATGAAATTTAGATAAAATAGAAGTAACTTTAGGAAATGCAAAAAAAATTGCAAAAAAAATGGAAGTAGCTATTTTAGCTATAGACCAATATAAAAGTTTCAATATGGATGAAAGTATTGTTTATAAAGAAGTAGAAGAAAAACTAAAAAAATGTAAAACCTGATTTATTGATTTAATAAAATCTGAGATTAAGAAAGTTGAAGGTAATATAGATAATCTGAATGAAAATGAACTATCAGATAAGTTACAAGAAATAGACTCCATAACATTATATTTACCAAGTGTTATAATATATGATGTTAATCAAAAAATTGGTTATGATGAGTTTTACTCTAAAGTTAAAGAAAAATTGAAAGAACTGAGAGATTCTGAAGAAGAAACTACTCCTTTTATTCAAGATGAAACAATAGAACCTGATAAACAAAAAACAGATTTTAAAGAACTTTCTAGCGACACCATATGATGAATAGAAATAAAAAAATGAGACACAATAAAATTAAATCCTAAAAAACCTCTATCCTCTGAAACCTTCAGATTCTCTACAACTCCTGATATGAAAACAGTTACAGAAAAAATCCCTTGAAACACAAAAGATACTATAAAAGTAATATCTATACATACTAAAAAAATAGAATTTTGATGAAAAAAAGTTAGGATAAAAGTTTCTATAACAGATTCATACTGAAAACCTAAAGTAGGATATATTTATGGACAATATAAAACTGGGGAAGCTACTTTTAAGAAAGAAGAAAAAGTGGATATTATAAACGGAGTTTCTTTAACAAATGATGAAATTATAAACGCAAATAGTGAACAAACAATAAACAATACAAAAGAAAGAATACAATCTGAAATTGAAGCCTTAGAATGAGACTACAAAAAAATAGAGGGAATGAAAACTTCTGATAATAATTTCAAATCAGAAGTAAAAAATCTACAAAGTAAATATAAAAATATAATAGCTTTTATAAGTGGTTTAGGTTTCACTTCAACAGAATTTGAAGAATTTGAAGAATTAGTGAATAATATAAATGCTCTTGTTGAGAAAGCAAATAAGGTTGTAGTAGTAGAAGAACCTATAGTAATAGAACCAGTAGCAAGACCTGTAGCAAGACCTGTAGCAAGACCTGTAGCAAGACCTGTAGCAAGACCTGTAGTAAGACCTGTAGCAAGACCTGTTGTAGTAAGACCTGTAGCAAGACCTGTTGTAGTAAGACCTGTAGTAAGACCTGTAGTAAGACCTGTAGTAGTAGGATCTATAGATATATCAGAACCAGTAAGACTGTATAAAGAAGCATGGGCTAATGTAAAAAATCATTGACAACAAAATAAGAAAAGCCTAAATGAAAGCTACTTTAATAAAGAAGGAAGTATTGAAAGATATCCTCTAGATAATAGAATGTTTTATACATGAAATACATCTTATAGATTGGACAATACCATGATTGCTAATGCTATAGAAAATCCTAGAAAAGGTACAAAAATATGATGGCACTCTACAAAAAAGAAATCTAGGCTAAATAGTAGAGATAAAGCTATTATTCTAAAAAAAACTTGAAATGGTTTTGAAGTTGAATTTAAAAGTAATAGAGATTTAGAAAAAAATAAGGTTAATATAGATTTTAAAAATAATACTAATATTTCCCAAAAAATATCACTAGTAAGAAATAAAGTTCAAGATGCAATTACCGTATCAGAAAGCCTAAAAAAATGGAATATACCTAAAGAACAGCTTATATGAGTAGACACAGAGGTAAAAGAATTTGAATGGAGCAATGAAAATATAATAGTAGATTTCAAAATAGAGTGAAATAAGTTAATATTAGATTCTAAGTGGAACCAACCATGAACAGATAAAGAATCGATTATTACAGCTAATGATTTAAAAAATAATGACTGGCTAGAACTAAAAAAAACAAAGCATTAATAAAAGAATATAAAAAAGAAGTTGAAGGGTCTAGAAAAAAACATACCCCAAACAAAAGATATAATGAGATGAAGAAATAGTGGAAATAATCATTAGAGAAAAATCACCAAGAATGATAAATCTTTATACTTTTCAGTTCAAAAAAAACACTACCTTCGGTAGTGTTTTTTTATTCCCCCAAAATTCCTCTTTCCTTTCAAACAAAACAAAATCAAACAAACTAATATCTTACAAAAATCAAATCTTCAGCTATAAGATAAAATCTATTAAAAATATTTTTAAAAAATATTCCTGCTCTATTGAGATATTTTACCAAAAACATCTCTACATCTTTTTCTAAAACCATAAGAAAAAACAATGAAAAGTTCATTATATTGAAGAAGCAAAAAAAAGATATAAGCCTAGGCTTATATCTTTTTTTTAATTCATAGGATAACTATTTTTCTAGTATTGTAGCCTCTTTCCCCTGAGAAGGGGGAGAATTAAGAGAGAGGTTTCTCTTTTTCTAATTCAGAACTATTTTCTAAACTTATTCACTAAATCCTTTAGGTGGATTTGACTGTAAATCAGAATCAAATTCTATGATAAATGGGTAATCTTCATAACCAACAACTGATCAGCTACTATTACTTCTTGTATAGTTTAAGTCGTAAATCATTGCTTCTTCAAAGTCAGTTATTACTTCTCAACCAGGTAACTTATACTCTCAACTCTCTCAAGCTAAAGCTCATCCTACAGTATTTCTTGTAAAGACTGCTCAGTTTAACCATAATTGTTCTTGTAGGTCTGCTGTTCTGGTTACTGTATTCTTTACCCAAGGTTTTCAATTAGTATCAGAACTTATTATTCATCCGTCTGCATATATCATTGCATTTATCTCAGTAACATCAGAATTTATAAATACATTTCAATACTTGTAAGTTCACTTTTTATCTCAACTTTCATACTTAGAATAATCATAATTAGTATTTATTACAATTATTCATATGCTGTCTCAATCTATATTACTTGCAATTGTTACATTACCATTTTCCACTACTAGTGTTTCAAAGTCTATTTCTTGACTATCTGGGTCTATTTCATAATTTTCATCCTTAACATATTTTACTCAGTTTACAGGATTTCATCACGGAGTCATTCAGTTGATTATTTCGTGAGCATTTGCTTTTATTGCTGCTCTCTGTTCAAGTTCTGATATATCAGAGAAATTATCATCTTGACCTGTTGATCATCATTTTCCTTTCCACTGAGCTGTTCATATTACTTTTAATCAAAGACTTTGTATATCTGGTAATCCTTCTAGGTTAAATTCTGTGTCATCATCTCACTTACTTTCTCTTGTTATATAATATTTAACTCTTTTTCAACCAAGTTCATAAGATATAGTCATTTTTTGAGATTGTACTATAGGAGTTTCAAGAGCTGCTTCATCTGTTGTAGCATCTATTCTAGCATAGAATCATCATAAGAAGTTTCAACATATGCTATTTTCTTCTTGTTGCCCATTTTTACAATCACCTAAACTATTATCTATACCGTCAAATTCTCAAAATTTATGTTTATCTGTTACATTTATAACTGTATCATCAGCTGTAGCATTCTGATTTGAGCTTCATCAATTCTTACTTAGTTTTATATTTAAATATCAGTCAGAATATCTACAGTCATCATTAGGTCTACATGCTTTCTGTAAAATTGGTAGTACTTGGTATTGTTGATATGTGTTTATTTTTGGTACACTTCTTCATAGTTCACTAGACCATCATGTTTCATCTGTAACCTTAAACTGTCAGACAAATGGTTTTTCAAATTCTATTTCCATAGAGCTTTCTCAGCTTATTACTCTATAGTCTCAGTTCCACATAAGTGGATATGTTTCGGTGTGTCTAGGAATAGATAATTCAAAGTCAAATGTCTTTTTTCATGGTACTACTGATTTCATAAGTACACATATATGAGATTGTATCATTGCTGCTTCTAGTATTTCTACTCATTCTACATATCAACTATTACTGTCTACTTGATTTATATTTAGCCCATTTATTAGAAATTCAGCTCATATATTATCTTCGTAATCTCAATTACCAGAGAATCCTGCTTTTGAACTTCAAGCCATAAAATCAAAGTAGCTTAGGTCTATATCATTACCATATTCGTCTGAGACTTGAAGACAAACCATTTTTGTATCACTGTTGTTTGCAAATGTTGGTTCTGTCCATGTCCATCATCAAGGATATGTTTGAGGAGTACAAACTAAATTTGCCCATTTTCAACCTAAAGCTTTTAAATCTTTACAATCTATTGTTGGTTCTCATGACCATATTGTAACTGTGTCTTGACAATCTAAACTGGTTTTCCAACTTGAGTCTTCTGGGTCTGTGTTATTACTTTTTTCTGATACTGAACATTTTGCTTTAAATGTTGATCAATCACCAGAGTTATAACTACATTTTTTAGAATCCTCAAATACTCATTTTTTTGCTCCTGCATAATCTTCGGCATCTACAAACATTTTATTAGAACCGTCTCCACAGTCTAGCATAAAGCTTTTTACTTCGGAGTTTCAGTAACAAGTTATTCATGTATCAAGATGGTCGTCATTTGTATAGTCATTTTCTATATATATATTTGAACAAGTTGTATTTGTTGGTTCATCAATTGGTAAACACTCATAACTACATCATTCTTTTCACCATTTTTCTTTATTCCCTACACCATCATCATCATCAGCTCATCAATCATCTTTTGGATCACATACTTCACTATCTTCATCCAATATTCAATTTGGATTACAGCTTAGTTTTACTACTTTTGTATCATCTTGATCGTCAACAGTTCATCATCCCTTTTCACCTTTAACTTTTGCTGTATTTTTATAAGTATTTCCACTTAGCTTCTTCTCACAAGTATACCAAAAGTATTCTCATGGTTCTAAGTTTCCATCTGAGTCAATATTTCATTTTATAGTTACAGAATTTCAATCTTCATTTAGAAATCTTCTAGTTTTTAAATTTACATAACCATCTGTTTCACAGGCAGATGCTTTAGCATCTTCTATCTGTATATTTTTTATATTTTCATCTCAATAGTTCGTTACCACTATTTTAAATACTGCATTATCTCAATCTCTAATTACTTGTACATCATTTGTTTCATTGCTATCATCTATTACTAAATCTAAATCGTCCTCATTACCACTATATTTTAATATATCTATAGAAGCTCATCGATTATTACAGTAGTTCAATTAGTATTAGTTCATCAATTTCAACCTCATCAATTTCAACCTCATCAATTTCAACCTCATCAATTTCAACCTCATCAATTTCAACCTCATCAATTTCAACCTCATCCTCATGTTGTACCTCATGTTGTACCTCATGTTATAACTCAAGTTCAAACAACTATTGCTATATTTGTAAATCCTTCTGTTACATCAGTTTTTTTACAAGTATATTCTATTGTTTCATTTACCTCTAAGATATCATTTCAGTTTCCTCAGGTAACTATGTTAATACCTACTTCTCAGTTACTTAATTTTCAAGAACAATTTGGAGAAAGTTCATCTGTTACTTCAATATCTTTTAAGTCTTCGTTTCAAGTATTTGTTATTTGTATTTTAAATATAGCTGTACCTCAATAGTTTATTGTTTGAGAATCATTATTTGGATCATTTGGATTAGTATTACCATCTTGATCATTATTATTTCAACTAGATTTCTCTATAGTTACACCTATCTGTCATCATTGTCAAATAACAATCTCTGTATCATCATCATCTACAATCGGTCCACCTCAGGTTTGTGCTGTTACTATTGCAGTATTTGTATAATCTCCTGTTGTATGATCTTTATCACATATATAATAAAAATATTCTCAAGGTATTAGTACATTGTTTACATCTAGTTCTCAATATGTTTCTATTTCTATTGGTTCATTATTTTCGTTTATAAATTCTTTATTTTCTAAGTCAACATATGTTCAATCCTTAGTTGCACAGTTTGGTGCTTTTACATCTTCTATGGTTATATTTTCTAGGTCAGTATTTCAATAGTTTGTTACTATTATTTTGAATACTGCTTTGTCATTTTCTAGTACTGTTTGAGAGTCGTTTGTTTCATTACTATCTTCTTTTTTTCAGTCTAGGTCATCATCGTTTCAACTATATTTTAGTATGTCTACTGATGGTCCGTCTATTAGTACATCTGTTGGATCTTCACTGTTTACAGAGTGTCAAGATGTAACTCATATACCTGTTATTACTGCTATATTTTGGAAACCTTGTGTTACTGATATTTTTTCACAGGTGTATTCAAAGCTTTCTCATGGTTCTAGTTTGTCATCTGTATTTCCTACCAAAAATGTAACTGGGTTATCTCATACATATCATCAGTTTAGTATTCATTCACAATCAGCAGATTGTTCATCTGTTATTGTAATAGTTTCTAGATTTTCTTCTCAAGAGTTTGTTACTACTATTTTAAATACTGCTTTTGTGTTATATTCTATAGTTTGTGTGTCGTTTGTTTCATTGCTGTCATCTGTATTTCAATCTAAATCATCATCGTTGTCACTGTATTTTAGTAATTTTATTCATGGTTTTTCTCAAAGTGGTTCACATTCTTCACTACATCAGACTCCTCAATCTATTCATGTTCACCATCCTTTGTTTGATAGTCCATTATTATACCATCAAGCATTTGGATATCATTCTGGTTTGTCTGTATAATCACATGGTTCTGTTTCTTCATCCCAATCTCCATTTCAACAATCTCAATTTATCTTCTTACAATCTTGGTCACATCAGCCAAATCACCAAGTTTCTGGAAGGTTTGGTTCACATTCTTCATTATTGTTTATAACTCAGTCTCCACAATAGTTTTTCATTTGACAGTTTTCATCACATCATGGGGTTGCATCTCACCAAGTTCATATTTTAGTACCACCAGAGTTATATTCACATTCTTCTCATGGGTCTAATTTTCCATTTCAGTTTGAATTCCAACTTCAATCTGAATTTACTCAACATAGGTCTGGGTTGTCTGCTATTACTCTGATTTTACAAGTTCAGTTTCCTCCAGCGGTATTTGGTCATTTTCCTACTCTATCGCTATAAAGGTCAAATTTTAAATCATAGACTCATAGTTTTTCTGTTATTATTTCTCAAGCTCAGTTTCTTACTACTATATTTTTTCAAGCTAGATTAATATCTCATTCACTTAATCTTTCTGGTATACTAGAGCTATATGTTCAATCTCACATAGAAAGTACCATTCTGTCTGCTGTGTATTTTTTACAGTCATATTCTCAGACTTTGGTTACTTTTAGTCAGGATTTTATTTCTATGGAGCTACTAGCATATATTACTATTTCTCAATCTACATTTTTCTTTTTTGCTGCTCAGTTTCATTGTACTTCTAAGTCTTCACAAGAAAAGGCTGGAGGTATATCTGGACAGGCATATTCAAAGGTTGCTAATAAGTGATTTCAACATCATAGTTTTAGAAATTTCCATGAAGTGGTAGCCCCCCGATCTCAATATAAAGTTCATATTCCACATCATCAACAAGTACCATCTTCATTTAATTTTGCTTCTAAATCTCATAAACCAGATGTTCATTCTCATAAATTTGCATGAGAGTCCAAAAATTCTTTTGTAAACTGAATCATTTTGGCAGCAAAACCTTCATGACTTCACCGTTGTTCAGCTACATTTGTAATATTCCATTTTCTTCCAAAATCATCTGTGTTTGTAGCTTCATCCCATCATATAACATTTTGTATTGATAAGAAACTAAGCAAAAACATTAACACAATGTATACTATTTTTTTCATAAATAAGTTATTAAATAATAATTTTTAATTTTTTACTCCTTTTTTCATTTAGTTAAATTTTCAAATTCCTCATTTCACTTTAGTATAGAAAATACTCCATAGTCTTCTTTGTCTATCTCAGATTTGAATAAACTAAGAGTAAATAGATTAGGATAATCAAATGCTATTTCTAGATTTTCTAAAGCTTTATTTTGATCTCCATCAGAAGCATAAGAAACTGCTGTTAAATAATATAATCTAGATTTATCAGTATCTCCCTCTCACCTCATTAAAGTTATATCTTCACTAGTATTTTCTATAGCTTTTGTAAAAAACTCTATAGATTTATCAAAATTTCATTTATCTTGCTCTAGTATTCAATACCATTCATAAGCCAAAGATAAATTAGGATATAATTCAAGAGCTTTATCTAAATACTTTTTGCCTCTTCTATATTATTTCATGTAGTAATTAAAACCCTAGCTACTCATACATATCATAAAGGATATTCTGGGTTTGTATCAACTGATGCTTGTGCATAATCTATAGATTTTTGCATATTTTCTGAAAAACCTCAATCTAGATACATTGCTAAAGAGGAAAGTGAATAATTTATTTCTGCTTTCATATATTGGTCTTCTGTATTGTTTAAGACTTTTTCAAAGTAAATTATAGCTTTTTCTTGTTCTCATTTTCTTGCTAATATTCTAGCCATGTTTAGATTTGCTTGTATATCTGTACCACTAGCCTGTAATGCTTTTTCATAGTTTTCATATGCTTGGTCTAATTTTCAATCTAAATCATATAGGTGTCCTATTTGAGTGTATGTTTTTGCTTTGCTTTGATCATCAAAAGCTTTTCATAGAGCTTCGGTATAAAGATTAAGGGCTTTGGAATAATCCCTTTCTATCTCATAAGAGTATCACATATAATAATTGTAGTACCAACTATTTTTTGGAATATTACTAGAGTCTAAAAGTTCTCTGGCTTTTCTGGCATATTCTGATTCGTTATATGATACTGTTCCATAATCTAGATAAAGAGTGAGCTAGTAAAACAGTTATTCATAATTTTCATTATCAGTTGAATTTTCAAGTGCTTTCTCTAGATTTTCTATAGACTTATCAAACTCTCATTTCCTTATAGAGTCTAGTGAGTCTTGTACTTTTTCGTTACCTGTAGTAGAAATATTTATAACAGCTGAGGTTAAAGTTACTCTACATCAGAAACTTTATCTATATTTTCTACAGGAGTATCGTTTGGTATATTTCTAGCCTTTCTCTATATCATCTGTTTTTAATAAACAAAAAGCAAAACGGCTATAACTTCTTTAGGAATCACTACTCAAACAATCTTGGTATTCTGTTTATTCATAAAGTATTTCATAATTAAAAAATAAAATAAATCTAATTGTATCATACTTAAAGTACTTATTACAAAAAAAAATATTGACATAATGAATATATTATTTTATTAAATGAACCTCTATCTTGAATTCTGTCTCCTTCTCAGGAGAACCAGAGGCAATTTCTGTTTTTCTGATCCCCCTATGTTTGTAAATCAATATTTGTTTATTTCATCTATTAGGCTATTTCATCAGTTTTTTCTTATAATTTTTCCTATCTTCCATTACATTAGATTTCACCTATATCTAGGTAATCTAAAATTTTAAAGTAGTGGGTTATTATTATTAGTGTGTTACTTTCATCACTTAATTTTTGTAGTAATTTTGCTACATCTTTAAATACATCTAAATCAAGTCCTGAGTCTATTTCATCTAGAATTATGTGTTTGGGATTTATTAGTTTCATTTGGAGTATCTCTGCTTTTCTTTTTTCTCATCCTGAGAATCCCTACATTTAGGTCTCTGCTGTAAAAATTTTTCGTAATATGTTTTTAATTCTTGTAAATATTTTTATATAAATCTTTTAAATATAAATGGTGATAACTCTTTTGTTTCTGGTTGATTATTTTTTAAATGTATATTGTAGATTGTTCTCAAAAATTCGCTTAATTTTATTCATGTCTTTTTCTGGTACATTTTCGAAATGATAGAAATGATCAGGATTTACTTCTATCTGATAGAGATAGTTCTGGTAGATTTTTTTTATCTATTGTTATCGTTCATCACTATTAGCTTTACCTATTTAGGGTTTCACATTAAGATAGAGCTTAGTGTAGATTTTCAGCTTCCATTTTTTCATAATAGACAGTAGTTTTTCATATTTCGAACTGTAAAGAGACTTCTTGTAATATTTTTTAAGAGTTTATTCATGCTTTTAGCTTTTGTATTTTATCATTTTTTATTTTTTAATAAGACTATTTTTCCGTAGAGACGAAAAATCTTTCGTCTTTGTTTTTATAGGGCAGACACATAGGTCTGCCCCTACATAATACAAATATTTCTTTTATAATCAAAAAAAAAATTAGAGACAAAGTTTTTGTCTCTAATGTAAAAGTA
>CALNYL010000007.1:0-58386 GCA_942490775.1 uncultured bacterium | reverse complement strand
AATATAAAAATAAAGAAATGAAAAAAAGAGGTAGAAGAAAAAAAGAATACAAAAAAACTTTACTGACATTGAAAAGTGAGAACCTTGGGAATCTAAAAATATGCATCATTGTGATAAAACTGTACTGATCCAAAAATTGCTTTTGAAACTCTGATAATTGCGACTATCACATGAAAAGCAACAATATTTGATTTGAATACCTAAAATCCTGAGATGACCTCGCAACCTACAACATAGCAAAAAAAGCAATAGAATACATACAAAACCTTAAAAACTAATAAAAAACCATGAAAAATATCCTAAGAAATGACATAGAATACATAATCCACTCAGACGAAAAAGGAAACATAATCTGACCAATATCAAAAAACCATGCCCACATAAAATGAGTAAGAGAAAACCTAACCCACTACAGCACTTGGTCAATGATATACAACCCAAAAATATGAAAATACGGAATCCAACTAAAAAATCCAAAAATGCACGACAAATACACATGATGAAAATGGGACATGTGAGTAGCATGACACAACTGCTACATAAAAGAAAACTGAGAATTTAAACCACTAAACTTTGAAGAAAACTTAGTAAAAGAAGCAAAAGAAGAAATATGAATAAATATAGAAATATGTAAAACAAAACAAGAATTTCTAAAATTCATAAAAGGAAAACCAGAAAAAACTCTATGATTTATTTTTGAAGAATTTCTCTTCAAAACAAAAAGAAATAATGAATGGGTAGGGTTAGCCTTTGTTATAGTTCCTGACATAAAAGTAAAATTTGAAGACGGTGAAGTTATTGACTTCAAACGGTTGTCACCAGATAAAATAGAAAGTTTTATAGAAACAACTGATAATTACTTTTCTGGTTTTCCCTAGTATTTGAAAAAGCTGAAAAATTTAGAAAAATATTAGAATCATAGTTCACAAATTTCTATAAAAATAACAGGAATTTAAAAAATAAAATTAACTATCTCCCAACATAAACCAAAACAAAGCATACCAAAAAAAAATCTACTGGTAAACCAAAATACTTGTAATTCTATAATAAAACTAGAACAAACACGAAAATAGCCTTGTAGGGACAGCAAAGATCTGCTGTCCCTACAACATAAAAAGCTCTTAATTCTGCTGTCCCTACAACAAAAAAACTCTTACACTTGGTGTGTAAGAGTTTTTTTATATCATATATTCTCCTCTCCCTACTCTCAAACAGGACAATACTCAAGCAAAGGCTTAACATCCAATTTTCCTTTAAACACCTTATCAGCATGAATAACTGCATCCGTCTTCCTCCTAAAAATATTCTCCTCCCCCAAATGCTCAATAAAACCACTCCTCTCAAAAGCACCCATAATCTTTCAAGAAACCCTAGCAATATAAAGCCTTATTCAAGCCTTCTCTAAATTATCAGTTATACTTTCAAGAACCTCAATTCAACTAGAATCAATATCCTCCACTCAAGTAAATCAAAGAATCAAAACCTTCATATCAGGCTTAGAAGCAATAAACTTCAATAACTTTCACTGAAAATATCAAACATTCGCAAAATACAAATGACCACCAAACCTATAAACACCAACATCAGAACTAGAAACCAAACCAAACTTAACAACATTTCTAAAAGTCTTATCCTTATATCTAGAAAGCTCAACAAAACTAGGTCTCATAGAACGAGTAATAAAAAATCATAACGACAAAACAATTCAAACCATTATACCATACTCTAACTCAGGAGCCACAATCAAAGTTAAAACAAAAGTTATAACAGAAACAACAGCATCCGTCTTTTCTATATTCCGAGCTTGTCTAATCGGTCTAAACTTTATAAGCCCCGAAACAGCAACCATTATAACAGCAGCCAAAGTAGCATTAGGCAGATATGCCAAAATAGGAGTCAAAAAAAAGCAAAGTCAATCAAATAATCACTCAAGTCACAAGAGAAGAAAGAGCAGTCCTTCATCAAGCAGAAAAGTTTACAGCACTTCTGGCAAAAGAACCAGAAATAGCACATCAACCAAAAAAACCAGATGTAATATTAGACAATCACTGTCAAACAAGCTCCTGATTAGCAGACAATCACTGCTTAGTCTTCAAAGCCATAGACTTCGCTATACTTATAGCTTCAACAAATCATATAATTGAAACAATCACTGCAGTACTAGCTAATTTTTTCATTATCTCAAAATCAAATGAAGGAACCTTTAAGGCAGGTAATTTATCAGGAATATATCAAACAGTCTCTCACTGAAAATCCATAAATTTTGAAATCATAATAAAAACAACAACAGTAAACAACACAGAAGGAACCTTAGGTACAAATTTTTTCATAAGAACCAAAAGTAAAATACTTCAAACTCATATAAAAAAAGTTGTAGAATCAGTATGATTAAAAGAAGCAACTATTATATGATAAACCTTTTCAAAATTATGATCATAACCTCACAATTCAAATCAAGTAACCTTAAATCAAAATATCTTATCTAACTGAGAAGTTCATATAATTATAGCCGCAGCATTAGTAAATCATAAAACCACAGGATGAGATAAAAAATCTACAATAATTCCCAACTTTAACAATCACAACAAAAGTTGAAAAACTCAAACCATAACAGCCAACAAAGAAGCATATAAAATAAACCCCTCGGTTCAAGTCTCAGCAACACTCTGTAAAGCATTCGCTGACATCAAAGCCACAACAGCAGTAGGTCAAGTTGAAAGCTGTTTAGAACTTCACCAAAAAGAAGCAACCATAACAGGAAGAAAAGAAGCATACAATCAAACATATGGAGGTAATCCCGCAAGTTGAGCATTAGCCATTGATTGAGGAATAAGAACTAAAGCAACAGTTATTCAAGCAATAACATCCGCCTTTATTACACTCTTATCCTTTAATTCTGGTAACCATTTTAAAAAAGGAACAAATCTTCATTTAAAAGATTCTAATATATCTCTCACAATTATTCTCATAAAAGTCAAGATTAATAAATAAAGACTATGTTTTAACCCTTTTTTTTGTAAATGCAAGTTTTTTTATTTATTAGAATAAAGTCCAATTTTACAAATTTGCATTTACAAAAAAACATAATACAATAACCCCAATATTACATATTAAAAATACATTTCAAAATACCTAAAAAAAGTTAAAAATATAAATCCAAACGAAAAACTAAAAAACATGCAACAAAAAAAATCAATAAAATGAAACATAATAAAATACGATAGAAACTCTTACCTAGAAAACATAGAAGACATAATATCAAAAAGATTTGAAAGCCCAGATGACCTAGAAAAATCACTATCAGACCTATACGACCCATACCTACTAGCCGACATGCAAAAAGCAGTAGACAGAGTAAAACAAGCAAAACAAAACAAAGAAAGAGTAATAATATTCTGAGACTACGATGTAGACTGAGTCACAAGCACATCCATACTCATGCACTTCATGAAAAAAATAGAAATGCAAGTCAGCTACAGACTACCCCACAGAGAAAAAGACTGATACTGACTAAAAAACTACTTCATAGACGAACTAAAAGCAATATGAGTAACCCTAATCATAACAGTAGACTGCGGAACAAGAGACACAGAAGTAGTAAAATATGCAAAGCAAAAATGAATAGATGTAATAATAACAGACCACCACGATGTCCCAGATGAAATCCCAGAAGCAGTAGCCCTTATAAACCCAAAAAGAAAAGACTGCAACTACCCATTCAAACACCTAGCATGAGCATGAGTAGCCTATAAATTTATGATGGCACTAGCAAGAGAATACCTAGACGACAAAGAATATAAAAACTATCTAACAGAATCAATAGACATAGCAGCAATATGAACCGTAGCAGACTGTATGAGACTAACATGAGAAAATAGAATAATAGTAACCCAAGGACTAAAACAACTAAAAAATTCAAGATCCAAATGAATCAGATACCTCATAGAAGACAAAATAAACACCGACCTAGATGCCGATATATTTGGTTTCACCATCTGACCAATGCTAAATGCCGCTGGTAGAATGGATACTCCCTACAAAGCCATAAATCTGATACTAAATAATGGAAGAACTCTAATGAACACAATTAGAGAAATAGAAAAACTAAATACCCAAAGAAAAGCCCTAACCAGAGACTACTTCTTAGATGCACTAAAAAACATAAACACAGAAAACAATATAATCTTCTACATCTCTAAAAACATAAAACACGGAATCATAGGAATAGTAGCCTGAAGACTCACAGAAGAGTTTTATAAACCTGCTATAGTTCTAATTGATGACTGAGATAAGTTTGTAGCTAGTTGTAGAAGCCCTGAATATTTTTCTATCATAGAAATACTTGAAAAGTACAAAAAATACTTTATTGCTTTTTGATGACATAAACAAGCTGCTTGATTTTCTATAAAAAAAGAAGACTTCCCTAAATTTAAGTCAGAGATTTTAGCAGAAGTAAATAAACTATCTTTTAAGGAGTATAAAAAAGAAATAGTCGTAGATAGATTAGTTAGACTAGATGAACTAGGTTTCAACTTCTTATCTAAAGTTAACAGATTTAAACCCTTTGGTATATGAAACCCCAAGCCTATGTTTATGGTTGAAGATTTTGAATATGAAAGCCTGTGATTTTTATGACAAACAAGAGACCATATCAAGTTTGTAACTAAGCATGGTTTTAAAGTTCTTGGATTTTTTATGTGAGATTTTTATGAAGAAATAAAAAGAGCTGAGAAGGCTAATAAAAAAATAGATTTAATTTTTGAGTTGTCGGAAGATTCTTGGATGGGGAAGAAGAATTTGATGTTGAGGGTGGTGGATGTGGTGGTTTGTTAAATTTCCAAATTCCTATAATGAGTAACCTTATAACTACTCTCTCCTCTTAATATTGCTATTACATCAAATCTTATTTTTCCAAAATCTAAGCCATTTTTTACTACATAGTAATATATGGTTCTTTTGAATTTTCTGAGTTTATATTTTGTTATTCATTCTTCTGGTATTCAGTATTTTAAGCTTGTCCTATACTTTACTTCAACAAATATAGTTTTTTCTCCTTTTGAGCAACTATATCTATTTCTCAAAATCTACCGAATTTAAAATTGGTGTCTTTTATTTCATATCATTTATTTTTAAGGTACTTAATTGCTACTATTTCACCTTGGTCTCATGTTTTTTTTGTTGAAGTCATAAATAGTGTTAAAAAAATCTCTTACTAATATATGTTAAGATTATATAAATACAAGAGATTTTTTTGGAAAATTTGATTTTTTTAATATTGCCTAAAAAAATTTACTTTTTTACTTTTTTGTTATATTTATTTTTATGTAAATTTTAGGTTTAATTTTTAACTAAAACAAAATGGATATTAATATTCTTGTACCTATTATTGGTACTTACATCTGTTGAGGAATAGACAACCTTTCTATAAAAGCTCTTGAAACTGTTGTTTCAGAAAAAAATGAAAGATTTTTTTAAATAAAGTAAAAGGAGAAAAAGATTCTGAAAAAGTAAAAAAAATAGTAGAAGATAATTATAATAATAACCCTGATATGAAAGAAGATTTTGAAAAATTGGCAAAATATATAGAAGAAAAATATCCAAAGGATTTTAAAATTTTTTGTAAAAATTATATAGAAGATCAAGAAATAAAAAATTCTATAGTTAATTTTTAAATTATTATTTTATGTCTAAAAATTATATTGGAAACCAAGAAATAAAAGACTCTATTGTTAATTTTATATATATCAATATCCTTTAGATAAAAAAAGAATTAGCTAAAGAAATCATAAAAGTTATAAAAAAGTTGTTAAGTCCAAAGACATTGTACAATGAAAATTAGTAAAAGAGATACTGTATACATAAAATCAATTTTTGACAAATTATTTTGAAAATATTTGTTTACCAAGGGCAAACAACGATATGCAAAAAGAAAGTTCTATCCGTTTGCCCTTTTCTATTGTATCTTTTCAAAATAATTTATAAAAAATAGAGATTTTATGGTGGGGGGGGGGGCTGCACTTTCTCAATCAAAAAGTATCAATTGTGTACTTATTTTTCTATAAATTCTTCTTAATTTTAAGTAATTTTTCTTTGAAATCAAATAAATCTTCTTTAAATATACTAGAATCTTTCATACCAGTATTCTAATGCATTATATGGGGTTTTAACTCATAACTCTCTTCTTAAACTACTGTGTCTACGATTTAGGTTGTAATACACCATAAAAACTAAGTAAATCTTTAGTCATTTCTTCAGAGTCTCATATGATTTTATTTTTAGGGTATTTGATTTAATTGTATCATTTGATTTCTCTACCATTCAATTTGTTTGTGGTGTATATGGTCTTGTTGTTCTATATTCTATCTTGTTTAAATTACATATTTTATCAAAGCTCAAACTAAATCACATTCTGAATTTCATTTATGATTATTTAATGTAAATTCTTTGCCATTATCTGTTAAAACCTTTGTTATATAAAATGGAAAAAATTCTATGGCTTTTTCTAGAAATTTTGATGCTGTTTTTGCTCTTTTGTTATCATGAATCTCAATGTAAATTAGTCTTGTTGCTCCATCTATACCTACAAATATATACTATTTTTCCATTTAATTTGGTCAATATGTTATATCTACATGCAGAAATCATGGTTCATAATCTTTAAATTGTTGATTAATTCTTTTTTCGCTTCCTTTCTTCTCTTTTGTTAAGTCCCAAACTTTTAGATAGTACTAGATTGAGGATCTTTTCATATTTAGATTATTTTCTTCAAAATAATCCAATATTTCATCTCATTTTAAATTATTCTTTTCATAAAGCCAATATATTAGACATAAATCAGGTAATTCGTATTTACTTGAAGGTATTTTTGGAGGAGCTTTTATTTTCTAGATTTTCAGTGGTGTCGTTTTAGCACTGTATTGGCTGTAATTTCGTATTTTCTAGCTACTAGTTACTGAATTTCAACATTGTTTATAATCTTTTGTCATTATTTCTCTTAAAATGACCTTTGTGTTTTCCCTTTGTTTGGATATATTATATTCTCATAGTAAAAGTATTATGTTAACTAAAGTTTTCTAAGTTTAGTATACTACTTTTACTATTTTTTTCTATACATAGGATGTATATATCCTATTGTACAATGTGTTTACACACAAAAAAAAAAAAAAAAAAAAAAAAAAAAAAAAAAGACTATACATTTAACCACTTAAAATAAAAATTATGAAAAACTGATTTTACCTAAAAAAGTTTGAACTTCTAAACTGGTGAACCTTTGACTGAGAAGTAGAAACTTTTTATCTAAACGATGATGTAACCGTTGTCTCTGGCGATAATTGAAGCTGAAAATCCACAGTGGTAGATGCTTTGGATTAGCCTAATAGTGCCAACTATAAAAAGAAAATATAATTTATCTGCTACAGAGTGAAGTAAAAAGAAATCTAGGGTCGGAGGCTACATATATAAGATGAGCTTATAAAAATGAAGAAACTGATGATTGTGAAACAAAGGTTTCATTTTTGAGATGAGATAAAGATTGAATTTCCCCATATTCTGTTATTTTATGATATTTGTGGAGATGAATGAAACTGAAAAGAACTTACTTTAGCTACTTTTTTAGACTTACTCAATCTGGTGCACTGTTGATAAATTTTTTAGTAGTTTCGGAGCAGGAGCTTTTTATAAAAAATGATTTTGTGAATATTTTGAATAAGCCTGATTTGTCTTCTCCTATTTCAAAACTTAGGCTTTTTTTTGAAGACTAAAACTGATACAAGAATTTATGATAAGTTTTTAGAGTATAAAGAGGATTTTTCAAGAGTTTTTGGTCTTAGGAGCAATGCTATAGAGCTTTTTAATAAGGTGGTTTCTTTGAAAGAGATTAAGGATTTGAATAGTTTTTTTAGGAGAATATGTTAGAGAATAATCCTGATATTCTTAGTGAGTTTTTAGAGGTGGAGAAGAATTATATTTGGAGGAAGGATATTTATGAGAAGATAATTTTAGGGAGGAGAAGTTAAAAATCTTATCTCCATTTGTAGAGCATAAGAAGAATTATGAGGCGAAAAAATGGTGAGTTGAAAAAGATTTTGTTTTTTGAGGAGAATATAAATTATTATTCTGATGAGATAGAGAAGAATTTGATAGTAAAGATTTTGTGAGATAAAAATCAGTCTTTGGAGGTTGGTAATATAGAGTTTGAGGAGATTAAGAATCATATTTTAGAGATAGCGAGAGAGTAGAGGGAGATAGAGAATCTTATAGAGAATTCAGAGTTTTCAAAGAGGCTTAGGCAGTTGCAGGATTCTCTTGAGCAGAATAGAAAAGATAAAAATATAAGAGAGAATAATTTTGGTAAGTATAGAGATTATTTGAAGGTTTTGTGAATAAAGTCTTCTTTGGAGAATTTAAAACCAGAAGAGAGAAATAATATTTTTAAAGAAAATAGTGAGCTGATAGAGGATAAGAGAGTGAATTTAAAAAAGGAAAAGCAGGAGAATAAGGAGAAAATAGTAGAGAGTCTGTGAAAGAAAAAAGATATTTCTGTAGATTTGGAGGAGACGGTAAATGAGCTTTTGTATTTTAAGAATAGAGCGAATTTATTACCTAAGAGACTTTCGGATATTAGACAGATTATTTGTAAAAATTTGGATATAGATGAGTCTGAGATTTTTTTGTTTGTGAGCTTATAAAAGTAAAGGAGGATGAGAAACCTTGGGAGATGGCTATTGAAAAGCTTTTGCATTCTTTTTGACAGGAGATGTTGGTTCCTGAGAATTTGCTTGAGAGGGTGAATAATTTTGTAAATAAAAATAATCTTAAGAATAAGTTAAAATATAATAAAATTCCTCTTGATGTGGATGTGTTTAATTCTGGTGAGCAGGATAATCTTGTTATTTCAAAAATTGAGATTAAGCATAATTCAAAATTTGAGAATTGGATAAGGTCTTCTATAAATAGAAGATTTGATTTTGTGTGTTTGGAGAGTACTGAGGATAGTGAATATTATAAAAGTCCAAAGGTTTTAACTATTTCGGGGCTTATAAAAAATAGAAATGTGTATTTGAAGGATGATAGAGTTTTTAGTTCTAGGAATTATATTTTGGGTTGGAATAATATAAATAAGATTTTAGAGCTGGAGAAAGAAGAGAAAAATTTAGAAAAGAAGTTAGAGAAGATTGAAAATAAAATTTCTAAACTTGAAAAGGCTGAAAAGGATTTTGAAACTATTTCTAGGGTTTTGATACAGCTTGAGAGTATAAAGGTATTTTCGGAAATAGATTATTTTTTGGTATCTGAAACTGTGAAAAATATACAGGAGGAGATTGTGGAACTAGAAAATTCAAATACTGATATAAAGAAGTATAGTGAGAAATTGAAAGTTTTAAAGGAGTAGGTGGAAAAACAAAGAAGAAGAATGATATTATTTCTAAAGAGATTTGAGTTTTGGAAAATGATATAAAAAAGTTAGAACTAAAAAAACAAAGTATAGAAAGTACTTTGTAAAAAATAGATATTTGAATAATATAAAAACAATATCATAATTCTAAATACTGATTTAAGGCTAGTTCTCTTCAGGAGATTAATAGTTTTAGAGAGGATAAAAATTGAATGCTTAGAAGAAAGAAAGATAAGATTAATGAGTTAATTCAAGCTTTGGTGAATAAAATGAACTGATTTGCTAGTTCTTATAGAGAATATAAGATGACTGATTGAGAAAAACTTGAGTTGTCGTCAAATATTTCGGTAGAGGATTTTAGGGATTATTTAGAAAAGGAGTTTCATAAAATAAATGATGAGCAGCTTTATAAATATAGAGAAAAGTTTGAAAAGGAGTTTAGGGAGACTTTGTTTATTAGGTTGAATGATTTTTATATGAGTTTGGAAAATGAGGAAACTTATGTAAAGGAAAAGATTGGTCAGATTAATAAAACTTTGGAGACTGTGCCTTATTCAAAGGATACTTTTATAGAGATTGCTACGAAGGAGAATAAAAAGAAGGTTGATGGGATAGAGGATTTTAAAAGGGAGTTTAGAGAAAAGGTTCTAAATAAGAGGGAGCTTGATATGGATGATAAGATGAGGGCTTTTGAGAATATAAAGTCTTTGATGGAGAAGTTAATAAATAAGGATCAAGAAAAGTGGAGGGATAATGTGATTGATGTGAGGAATTGGTTTTTGTTTAGTATAAAGGAAAAGTTTATTTCTACAGGACTTGTGAAGGATGTATATGAGTCAAGTAGCTGAAAGTCTGGGGGGCAAACAATAAAACTTGCCTACTGAGTATTATCAGCTGCTTTGATGTATCAGTATGGTATAAAAGAGGAAAATGTGAATCTGCTAAATTCTAAATTTTCAAAATCTTTTAGGCTTGTTGTTATTGATGAAGTGTTTGCTAAACTTGATATTGATAATTCTAGGTATGTGCTTGATTTATTTAAAAGGCTTGAGTTGCAGTTGTTTATTATTACTCCTACTAATACGATAAATGTGCTAGAGGATTATGTTGAAACTATTTATTTTATTTCTAATAATTCTGGTCAGAAGTCGTTTAAAAATAAGATAGATATTATTTCTAGGACTCCTATTGTGGAGAAGATAAAAGAGAAGAAGGAAGCAGTTGTGGAGAATAAGTTTTTGAAGAGGGAGAGTGAGAAGATTAGAGGTGGGTTGGAGGAGATGAGGAGGAGTTTGTAGGGAAAAGAAAAGGTCACAAATTGTGACCTTTTGAAAGTGGTGGTTTTGATATAGGAAAAATATTTTTTAAAAGTTTTCAAATTATGGAAAATAATGACTTATCAATGTTTGAATGAAAGAAAATTAGAAGAACTCTTAATAATGATGAATGGTGGTTTTCTATTATAGATATTATAGATTTATTAAATATATCTTGAAGAGAGGCTAGAAAGTATTGGTCTGATTTAAAAAGAAAGCTTATAAATGAATGATATACAGAAGTGTCCGAAAAAATCGGACACTTCAAATTATTGGCTGCAGATGGTAAGAATAGAGTTACAGACTGTGCTAATACAAAAACTTGTTTAAGAATAATTCAATCTATTCCATCACCAAAAGCAGAGCCTTTAAAAAAATGGCTTGCTCAGGTTTGATATGAGAGAATTCAAGAAACAATAGACCCAGAAAAATCTATAGATAGAGCAAGAGTAAACTGGTTAAAAGCATGAAGGAGTGAAAAATGGATAACTCAAAGAATGTCATGACAAGAAACTAAAAATAAACTAACTGATTATTGGTCTGAAAATTGAGTGGAAAAATGAAATGAATTTGCTATTCTTACAAATATAATTCATAGTGAATGGTCTTGATTGTCTGTTAAAGAACATAAAAAACTAAAAACCCTTAGGTCTCAAAATTTGAGAGACCATATGACAGAGGCAGAGCTTATTTCTACTGCTTTAGCAGAATTATCTACAAGACAAATAGCTGAAAATATGGAAACTAAGTGATTAGAGGAAAATAAGATTCCTGCACAAAAATGATGAAAGATAGCAAAAAATGCCAGAAAAGAGCTTGAGTCAAAAACTTGAAAAAGTGTAATAAGTGATGATAATTTTTTAAAGAGTTCAGAGAAGAAGAGTTTGAATTAGGTTTTTATTTCTAGGACTCCTATTGTGGGAAAAATTAAAGAAAAAAGGAAGCAGTTGTGGAGAATAAGTTTTTAAAGAGGGAGAGTGAGAAGATTAGGGGTGGGTTTGAGGAGATGAGGGGGAGTTTGTAGGGGAAAACAAAAGGTCACAATTTGTGACCTTTTGAAAAAATTTACTTTAAAGTGAATTTTATTTCTAGAATAAATCTTGAATCAAATTTAGAAACTATTATATTGTTTTTTCTCTTTCTATTGATATCTTAATTTTCATAGAATTAACCTTATTTTCATATTCTTTATTTTCTGGATCTAATTTTAAAGCTTTTTCGTATTCAATAAGAGCTTTTTTATATTTTAATTCCAAATCGCTAGTTTAAATCTATGGGCTTTCAGCCCAAGGTCTTTAGTCTTTCTAAAACTTCTAATCTGGTTATACTGTAAAAGTTTTATATTTGTAATAAAAAAAGATGAATAGAAGAAATAGTCATAGTATAACGAACTTAACAGTTCATATAGTATTCATAACGAAATATAGGTATAGAGTTTTAACCTGAGAAATACAAAAGAGAACAAGGGATTTGATAAGACAGAAATGTGATGCGAATGATGTAAGAATAATAAAATGAGTTGTAAGTAAAGATCATGTTCATTTGCATGTAGAGTATTCACCAGAACTAAGTATATCAGATTTGGTAAAGTGGTTAAAGTGATACTCATCGAGGAAATTAAGACAAGAATATCCAATATTGAAAAAGAGGTATTGGTGATGATGAATGTGGTGAGTATGATATTGAGCTTGGAGTACTTGAGTTGTTTCGGAAGATTTGATAAATAATTATTTAGAGCATCACAGAACCCCCTCAAATTTTGATACTGAGAATAATTTTATTTTGGAATAGAGGTTTGTATTAAGAAACCTTTAGAGGGCTTTCAGCCCTTTTCCAAACCTATGGGTTTTCAACCCATAGTCGTTTAATTTGCCTTCAGTTAATATAGCACTTTCTTTATGATTCAAGCCAATATTAGAAACATATTCTTTTATAGCTGTTTAGATTTTTTCTAGATATAACTTTTTAAAAAATTTCCTTAAAAATAGCTTTTTATTTCTAGGACTCCTATAGTAGAAAAAGTTAAAGAGAAAAAATATGCAATTGTGGAGAATAAGTTTTTAAAGAAGGAGAGTGAGAAGATTAGGGGTGGGTTTGAGGAGATGAGGGGGAGTTTGTAGGAGAGATTTAATTAAAAATAACTTGATTTTTATATATTAGCTATAATACTTATAATTATATTTATTGCAAAAATGATTTAAATAGTTATATTCAGTTTAGTTTTTATTTCTAATTTTATTATTATGGTCAACGAAAGAAAAACCGAAATTATTGTCAGAGAAAAACTTAGAGAATTAGGTTATTTTGATGATGAAAACATAATAGTAGAAGAGCAAAAAAAGTGATAATAAAATTATCACAAACCTTTTATCAAAAGCCTCAAAATCTTGAAATTGAGCTTGATATCCTGAATTTATAATCAGATCAAAAAATAGTGATGTTTTGATAGTTGTTGAATGTAAAGCAAATACTAAATTTCATGAAAGCGAAAAAAAAGACAAACCAAAAGATTATGCTGTTGATTGAGTTTTACATTATGCAAGTTTTTTGAAAGCTAATTTTCATATAATTGCTATTTGAGTTAGTGGAGATAATAAAGATAACAGAATTTCAACTTTTCAATGGAATAAAGAAGATAAAAGATACTTATTTAGAAAATTTTTTGAACTTCAAAAATACGAAGATTATTATGATATTTTTCATGCAAAAGATAAAGTATTGTTGACAGAAGATGAACTTATGCAATATGCAAAAAAACTTCATGATCAAATGAGAGACGAAGTAAAATTAAAAGAAGCAGAAAAACCGTTACTTGTTGCAGCTTTACTTTTAGCTTTAGATAATGATGATTTTGTAAGAGAAATACCGACAATCCAAAATCCAAAAAAATTAGCAAATAGAATTATAGAGTCAATACAAGAATCTCTTGAAAAATCTTGAATCTTAAAATCAAAAATAGAAACCTTAATAGGAGAATTTTCATTTATAAAAACTCAAACATATTTAACTTCTTGAGAAATTGATCATATAAATCCAAGTCATAATAATAATTCACTACATAAATTTTTAGTAGATATTCAATCAAAAGTTTATCCTTTTGTAAAAAAAGTAAATAATATAGATATTATTTGAAAATTTTATAGTGAATTTTTGAGATATACAGGTTGAGATTGAAAATGACTTTGAATAGTTTTAACACCTACTCACATTACAGAATTATTTTGTGATTTAGCAGAAGTAAATAAAAATTCAAAGGTACTTGATATTTGTACTTGAACTTGATGATTTTTGATTTCAGCAATGAAAAGAATGATAGAAAATGATCCAACTGTTGCAGAAATTGATTACATCTATAAAAACAGTTTAGTAGGAGTAGAAACTCAAACTAATATGTTTGCTCTAGCTGTTGCAAATATGATTATCAGATGAGATTGAAAAACAAATATGTTTCAATCAAATGTTTTTGATATAAAAACAGAAGAATTACAAAAGTTTTGATGTAATGTAGGGCTTATAAATCCTCCGTATTCGCAGAAGAAAGAGTGAGAAATGGAACTTTATTTTGTCAAGAAAATGCTTGATAGTTTAGTAATTTGATGAATAGGTGTTGCTATAATTCCTCAATCAACAGTTATGGCAAATAAAACAAACAATGATTTAAAAATAGAGCTTTTAAAATATCATACTTTAAAAGCAGTTGTAAGTATGCCTGATGAGTTATTTTATCCAACAAATACGGTAACTTGTATTGTTGTTTTTGAAGCTCATAAACCTCATAATAAAAATAAAAAATCTTGGTTTTGATATTGGAAAAATGACTGATTTGAAAAAGTAAGAAATAAATGAAGAATAGATTTTAGATGAGAATATGAAAATAAGATAAAAAGTCTTTGGTTAGATTCTTATTATAACAATAAAGAAATTTCTTGATTTTCCATTTTACAATCAATAGATTGAAATGATGAGCGGCTTGTAGAAGCATATTTAGAAACTGATTATAGTAAATTAAATAATTCTCAATTTATACAAACATTAAAAGATTATACTAAATATAAATTTTATAATGATTTAAGTGATATTGCTTCAAAAAATAGTTTATTTAAAAAGAAAATTGAGCTAGAAAAGAGTAATTGGAAAACCTTGAAAGTAGAAGATATTTTTGAGGTTACTTGAAGTAAAACAACACCAAAAAGAGAATTAGAAGAATATTGAATTTGAAAATATCCTTATGTAACAACACAAGCTATAAATAATTGAGTAGATAATTTTTATGATTATTTTACTGACAAATGAAATATATTAACAGTTGATTCTGCTGTAAAGTGATACTGTTCATATCAAGCAGAAAATTTTTCAGCAAGTGATCATGTCGAAAAACTTATACCAAAATTTGAAATGAACACTTATATAGCTTTATTCTTGCAAACAATAATAAATTTGGAGCAATTTAGATATAGTTATTGAAGAAAATTTAATCAAGGAAGAATCAAAAAAACTAAAATCAAACTTCCTTTTAAAAACTGACAACCAGATTGGCAATTTATGGAAGATTTTATAAAAAGTTTACCTTATAGTGAAAGTTTATAAATCATTAAAATCATGGAAAACAACAACCCATCAATATTTGAATGAAAAAAAACAAACAATGATGATATTTCTTATGTTCTTAACTTAACGACATTGGATTTATTCCTACTAGAAAATACAACTGTAGGGGCAATACCTTGTATTTGCCCTGATTTAACTTAATTTTTTAAGCTAAAATTATGGATAATACACTTTATCAGGAAAAAAAGGATTTTGCAGAGTTGGAGAGTGTGGCTCGTTTTTGAGTTGAGGGGATGTGGTTAGAGATAAAAAAATTACTTAGATATTTTTTCTCTGGTTTTTTGTTGACGATTTTTCTTTATTTTTGAATAAAAGATTTTTTAGATCCTTCAAAAATATCTATTTTAGTGGACTTATCTAGTAGATATTTTGATTATACTATTTTAAATTATGAAAAGATATTAAATATAATTTCTATTCTTTGGAATAAAGGTTGGTTTACTAATTTATTTCTAGTTTTTATTTTATTAGTAATTTGAAAGGGTATAGTATGGAAACAAATAAAAAATATTTATAGGAATTTGTTGCATTTCACAAAGTTAGAGAGGTTTGTGTTTTTTCTTTTTGGGATTTTGGTTGTTTTTGGGATTTTTAAGTTTAATTCCAAATCGCTAGTTTAAATCTATGGGCTTTCAGCCCAAGGTCTTTAGTCTTTCTAAAACTTCTAATCTGGTTATACTGTAAAAGTTTTATATTTGTAATAAAAAAAGATGAATAGAAGAAATAGTCATAGTATAACGAACTTAACAGTTCATATAGTATTCATAACGAAATATAGGTATAGAGTTTTAACCTGAGAAATACAAAAGAGAACAAGGAATTTGATAAGACAGAAATGTGATGCGAATGATGTAAGAATAATAAAATGAGTTGTAAGTAAAGATCATGTTCATTTGCATGTAGAGTATTCACCAGAACTAAGTATATCAGATTTGGTAAAGTGGTTAAAGTGATACTCATCGAGGAAATTAAGACAAGAATATCCAATATTGAAAAAGAGGTATTGGTGATGATGAATGTGGTGAGTATGATATTGAGCTTGGAGTACTTGAGTTGTTTCGGAAGATTTGATAAATAATTATTTAGAGCATCACAGAACCCCCTCAAATTTTGATACTGAGAATAATTTTATTTTGGAATAGAGGTTTGTATTAAGAAACCTTTAGAGGGCTTTCAGCCCTTTTCCAAACCTATGGGTTTTCAACCCATAGTCGTTTAGTGAATATGCTTGAAGTGGTTTAAGTTTAGATAAATTAACTATTTTAGAGGTATTGGAGATTGATAATTTTAGAAAGTTAGAAGTTCAAAATAAGCTTTATTATTTAACTTTTTTTGTGACTGGAATTTTGTGTAGTTATGTTATATTTTTGAGGTTTTGTGTGGCTTTGGGAAAGAATTTTAATTTTAAACAAGATGAGGAGGATAAAAATAAATTTATTGAATTAACTAAAAAAAGTTATAAAAAAGTAGAATTTTTTGAAAAATATAATCTAAACTTTATAAACTGTATTTTTTGATATCTAAAAGAAAAATGAAGTACATTTTATAATATTTATTTTTATGTAAATAAGATATATATCTTAGGTTTCTGTGCTTTATTTTTAACTACTTTTGTTTATAGTTTATTTTCAAAAATATGATTAAATCTCCTAGATTTCTTTGAGTTATTTATACCATATCTTTTTTCTTTGCTAATTATAAGTATGTACTGATTATTTAATAATTCTTTTTTAAAGTATTACTTGTTTACTAAAAAAGATAGAAAATTTAAAATATTGTTTTTTTTGTTTACCATTGCAATACTTGAAGTTTTTATTATTAATTATTTTAATTTTTTTAATACTTTAGAAATAATTAATAATATCTGAACTGATAACAGCTTTCAATTATGAATATTATATTTAATTAATATAACTATATTATTATTTTTAATAATTTTCTGAATTTTTTGAATTATTTTCATTCTAAAGCCTTGAATAATTTTAGGAAAGTCAAAATTATTAGATAATAAAATAAAAATATTAATTGGATTACTTCAAGTACTTGCAGGTTTTTTAAAATGAGGTTTATTGTGAATCTCTATAGTTTTATGAGTTTGATGAATTTGATGAGTATTAGCAATTTGATATTTTTTTTGAAACATAGAGACCTTGCTAATTTGAATATTTGCTTTAATTTGAGTTATTTTATGATACTTAATGATTTCAATAACTTGAACAATATTATTTTTATTATCATTTATTATTATAGTACTAAATTTTTTTATATTAATTTTTATTAAATATATTTTTGATTATGTCCAAGAAAACAATTTTTTTGTTTCTGATTCCCCTTTAAGTACTAAAGATCAGTTAAAAAACATAAGAATAGATTATAATTTTAAATCCGTACTAGACTCATTTTTAAAAAACATTAATTTCCTAAAAGAAAAAATATTATACTTTCAACCAAGTATACTAAAAAGCTGATCCTATGTTTTCTCTGTAAATGCAGTTTGGTGAAGCTGAAAAACTAGCTTTATAAAAATAGTTGAAAATGAAGTTGTAGAAAACTTTAAAGAAATAAAAAAAATATTAATTGTACAAAAAGTTATTAATTTTTTTAATTGATTAGAACTAATTCTAAAAAAAATTAGAGATTATGATAAAAAAAATCTTAATTTTGATAAAACAAATCTATTTTTAAATAAAAGTAATCTAAGAATAGTTAAATCTGAATGGAAAAAAGTAAAATACTTTTTGGTGAAAAAACAATTTCATATACCTTTTAAGAAAATCTTATTTTATGAAATAAGGATAGATTATCTCAAATATTTATATCAATCACTTTTCCCACCGAAAAACAAAGACATCATCTGGATAAACTACAACCCTTGGAACTTTGAAAACAGTCAAAACCTACTAAAAGACTTCTTTTCAACACTAAACCATGAAATAGATAAAAGAACCTGAAACAGCTACAAAACAATATTCCAAAAATATTCTAACTTCTTTAACCTACCAAAAACAAATAACAAACTTATAAACCTAGAACTACTAAAACAAAAACTTATAGAAGAAAAACCACTCTGAGAAATAAAAACACAAATAGAAAAAATACTATGAAGAATAAATGAAACAATAGTAATAACCCTTGATGATATAGACAGAATGGAACCAGAAGAAATAATGATTATTCTAAAACTAGTAAAACTACTTTCAGATTTTCCTAAAATCATATTTATCCTATTATTAGATGAAAAAAGAGTATCAAATATCATTACAACAAAATATTGAGAAAGTTATAATAATTATTTACAAAAAATTATAAATTTTCAAATTAAACTAGAACCTTATACAAAAGAAGAACTAAAAGCTATTTTGTATTTTAATATTAGAAAGTTTTTCAAAATAAAATCTTTAGACAGTAAAATAGTTGATAATTCTCAACAATCAAATAAAACACCAGAAGAAGTTATAAAAACATTTGTTGATAACATTTTTAATGTTTATTATTATATGGTTGTGGATAAAATATTAATAAAGTACAAAAAAGATAATATGAAGGAATTTACAGATATTATAAGTGAAGAAAGATATAAGAAAATTTCAAAAAACATAAGATTAGACAAAATCTTAGATTCTTTTTATGAGAAAGTTAGTAAAAAAGAAGTTTGAGAAACTAGTATAGTTATAACTCCTCGAGATATAAAAGAGCTTTCAAATAATATTGTAGAAAAATTATATTCATTCAGTAAAGATTCAAATTATAAATTTGAGGATTTATTAAATAAACCAATAGAAGAAAAAGATGAAATTTATAAAATCATTTTAGAAACATTTAAATCTCAAATATTTATATTTGAAAAAGAAGTATTATTTGAGATTTTTATTCAAGAATTAAATAGTAAATATGTTTTTTAAAAACAAAATAAACACACCCCTGTATAAAAACCACCCATTTTCTTTACTTCTTTATACATATCCATATAATCACCACAATACTTTGTAAAAAATACACATGACTAATAAAGCAATTCAAAAAATAAAAGACCTGAGAAAAGAAACCTGAGTTTCACAGCAAGATATTGCAAATTATATTTGAGTAAGCAGACTCACATACCTAAACATAGAAAACCAAAAAAGAAAACTAAAAGAAAAAGAAATAAAAAAAATCGCAGAATTTTTTGAAAAACCACTAAGCTATTTTATAGAACTCGAAAATAAAATAACCAAAGACGACATCTTAAAAGACAAAAACTATAAACTAAAACAACTAATCCTATACATCTCAGAAAAAACACAAGACATCCCAAGTTTTGGAAAAACAGTCTTAAATAAACTGTTATATTTTAGTGACTTTGACTATTACGAATGGGCATTTGAAACCATAACCTGAACAAACTACAGAAAACTACCATTCTGACCAGTACCAGAAAATATAACCGAAGTACTAGAAGAAATGCAAAAAGCTTGAGAAATAGCCATAAAAGAAACAATTTATCATAATTATCCCCAACAAAAAATAATACCATTAAAAAAAGCAAATCTGAAATTTCTATATAAACTTGATAAAGAAATTAGAAAGGAAACACCATTTTCTGACCTACCAATCCCCTTAAAAATAGTAGATGATGTACTAAATAAATTTAGATATCATACAGCCTCACAAATAAGTGAATGGTCACATAAAGATACTCCCTATAGAGCTTGCAAAAATGTATGAGAACATTTAAGACCATGATTAGCTTTTTATAGGAGCGAACCTTTTATTGTAAACCCTCACAATTTATAATTATGATTTTTAAAAATTTAAATGAATTTGATAAAGAACTCAAAAAACTTTGTAAAAAATATTCTAGTTTAAAAGAGGATTTTGAAGATTTAAAACGATTGTTAGAAATTAGTCCCAAATGAGATATATTACCTCAAAACCATATCGTTCAAATATCTTGATTGTGAGAAAAAATAAACGGAAATTTCTATAAAATTAGAAAATTTTTGTGTAAAAGTTTAAAATCAAAGTGAAAAATAAGAATTATTTATAGGTATTTTGATGAAAACATAGAATTCTGTGAAATAGAATTTATAGAAATATTTCATAAAAACCAAAAAGAAAATCATGATATAGAAAGAATAAAAAAATATTATTCTAAGTAAAATGACTGAAGCGAATTGATGATAACTTGTAACCAATTAGAAAATAAAAATTATTGCTAATGGTAAAATTGAAACTATCTAATTCATAACAAATAATTCAGGACAAAAGTCGTTTAAAAATAAAATAGATATTATAGTGGATTAAGTTACATTTCATAATCCATACCTGAATCCTTTCCTTTAATACAAAAGGAAAGGGGGGAATAAAAAGCATGAATTACAACTTAAAATACTATATTTCTATAATTCCTATAGAAGAAAAAGTGAAAGAGAAAAAAGATGCAGTTATTGAGAATAAATTTTTGAAGAGGGAGATTGAGAGGATGAGAGATGGGTTAGAGGATATGAGGGGAGTTTGTAGCTAAAGAAAAACTATCCCTCCAAACTATCTTTAATCCTTTTAATTTCCCAAAAAGGCAAAATCTGAACATCTCAGATTTTGTCTTCTACATTTTTAGATATGACTATCTTTTCACCAACTCAATCAAAAAATCCTTAATTTTATCATCATTATTACCTTTTCACAAAAATACTACTTTCTCACTATAATCAATATCATCAAAATAACAAAGCTGCTCTCTTAGTAACTTTTCATTATATGCTCAGCCAAAAATAGTTTCGGCTAAATTTGAGATTTTAGAAAAGTTATATCATTTTTTTATTATTGTATAAATATCAACATAATCTTTCCATTTTCATCTTCTTCAAAAGGTATAAAACTTCATTGCTCATAAGGTTTCGATATTGGGTAAAGTTATTCAAGAAAAAGTGTTAGAATTCTCAAGGTTTATTTCAAAAGGATAATGCAAAAATGTTATTTTCACTCAAGAAATAATTACGGTTAATTCATCTCAAATATTGTCTATTAAAGTTCTTTCTATTTCAAATCAATGATTTTTTAATATTTTTAGTATTTTGTTAGTTTTTATGGGGCTACTAGAAAAATAAATCAAAATCAATACTTTTTCTGTGTCATAATTGCAAAGAAATGGCAGTTCATCAAGCGAGATAAAGATCATTAGAAAATATTTCTAATAGTTTTAAGATTTTCACTTGGTTTTCATATAATATCTTTTTATACATCAAAATATATATTTAAAAAATTAATTGTTTTTATTGATAAATCAGATCTTTTTTTATTTCTTATTGTTTTGTATATTTTTCATAATCTTTTTTTTCAGTAATATTTAATTAAAAACATCATATTTTTCCAGTCTCAAAACTTGAAAAATCTATTTATGATAACCTCTTCTGATAGATTCTCTATGTCTTGTACATCCCAAAATAAATCCTTATTTTCATTTAGGAACTCCAAGAAGTATTGTTCTCTTTTTCTTCTATATAAATAAAGAGCTTTTGGAGAAGTTCAGACTTTATATATATTTCATTCTTTTAGAAGTTTATTTATGTGTCTATGTATCATACTTGTAGATATTTTAAAAACTTTATTTAAGTCACTTATAGATACAGGAGTATTATTTTTTATGTAATACTCTATTTTATTTCTAGTATTATTTTTCATATTTATTTAAAAAAGGTTCATAGTATATTTTAGTGTGAACTAATTTTATTATATCACCTTTTATTTTAAAATCAAAATTATCTTTTGATAATTTTATGTGCTAATAATGTATCTATTATTAACTTTTTTTGGAGTATTTCATTGTTGTTATTTCATAAAAATCTATAAAAGATTTTGAAAATATAGAAAATAATATAAAATATAGAAAATAATATAAAAATTATGTACACCAAGAAACTAATAACTAAAATACAAAAAAGCTACACAAACTTTCTAAAAATACAACTAGAAAACTTAGAATTTCCTCTAATTTTCCCAATTCCAAAAATTACCATAAAATGAAACGAACACATCATAAATCAGCAACAATTTGAGCTTAAAAAATTATCAGAAAAATACGACTGATTTTTATTAAACACCAAAAAAACTCAAAAATGAACAATCATAGAAAGTATAGAATTTAAAGACAAAAACAGCTATTTAGAATTTATTTGAAAAACTAAAGACTATAAAGAATTTTGCAATAATTTAGATATTATAAAATATGATTCTCTTTCAAATTTACTGTTTTTACAATGAAACTTCAACACTCGGCTCCTAAAAAACATTTCAAAAATAAACATAAATACTTGAAAGTGGAGAGATATATTGAAAGTGATAAAGTATTTTATAGTAAATCAAAAGTCTAGGCTTTATTTTAGAGAGTTACCGATAGAGGTTCACTCAAAGTTTATAGAAAATAATAAAAGTGTGTTGCAGGATATTTTGTATTTTTTAGTGGATGAGTTGGATTTGGAAATAGAGTGAAATACATTTGAAAAGAAGTTTTGAATTAAAACTAAACCAGAGTTTATAAGATTTAGATTTTTGGATACAAATTTAAAGCAAAACTATTTCTCAAGCTCATTAGACGATTTATATCTCACAATACAAAATTTTTCGGAACTAAATATTTCACAGATAAAAAATGTGTTTATCATAGAAAATGAAATAAATTATCTTACATTTCCAAAAAATAAAGATTCTATTGTGATTTGGTGAGCTGGTTTTAGTATTTGAAAATTAAAGAATATTTGATGGTTAAATGATAAAAAGATATTTTATTGGTGAGATTTGGATAGTCATGGATTTAAGATTTTATCTATTTGTAGAAAGTATTATAGTCAGACGGAAAGTATTTTTATGGATAAAGCGGTGTATGATGCTTTTGATATGTATAAGTGAGCTTGAAAGACTTTATCGATTTCAGAATGTGAGAAGATAGGAGATTTTTTAAATTCTGAGGAAAAAGCGATGTTAAATTTTTTGAATGAGAATAGTTTGAGGTTTGAACAAGAAAATGTGAGTCAAAAGTATGTGGAAGAAAATTTGAGGTAATATGTCAAAACATTTTGTGCATAAAATTTCAAATGAGAATATTTAGTAGCCAAATCAATAGAAACCTTTCTATCGTTTTTTAGTTTCTGTAGAGGAGTAGCATTTAAATCTCTCTGAAAATAAAAATATTCTAAATGCTCTTGTAACTGATAAAAATGAGAATCTAAATATAGGACTTCAAAATCTAGTATTTTATTAGCATTATGTATTCATAAAGCCAATAGCTTCTGTTTTGGAGTAGTGTTATTCATACCTCTTCAACTATGGACACGAGAATTATTCCGATAATCGTTATATTTTTGAGCCTGAGACATAAATTTATCTTTATTGGTCATAATATCCCCAAAAGGAATTAAGAACTCCTCATCATCAGATCTATGGCTTCTTTCAATAAGATTCTTTCTGATATCCCAGTTAGGATTATAACAATCAATATCTGAATTAAGCTCTTTTAAAACATCATTCCATTCTTTTTTCTTTCTATCACTATTAGAAAAGAATTCGGCTCATCAATCTGTATGCATATTAATATGTGACTCTAATTCAATGAAATCTTAGATGAGATAGTACTAATACTAAGAACTGTAATCAGAAAGTTGAGCTTTTTCATCTAGAATAAGCAGTAAATCTAGCCCTACATCAAACAAACATAATATTCCGTTCATACAATGGAAGCTCCTTGTTATACTGCAGATTATCGTAAATATGTTTTGGTAAAGATTTTGCATCAGCTAACTCCTTTGTGTCATAGTGTCAGTCATCAAAAGCTCATATCTCTTCGTAATTGTATAGACTTCTAGTTTCTCAATTACATGTTCTAATTTTTCTAATTTTAAATCCATTATTTTTTAAATAAGTCTTGTAATTCATTAGATCTTTTGTTATTATGTTCATGAGGTATGATAGTTAGTTAAGAGGAGTATTAATAGCTTATCATATCTTTTTTTATATATCTCCAAAATTTTTGCGAAAAATATGAGGCGAAATGTAATGGAGAGATGAGCAAAGCGAAGAAAGTAATGGAATTTCGCCTCATATTTTTATTCTTTTTCTTTCAGAAAGTTATTCATTGGATATTTCCAACGATGCACAAAATGTATTATACTCTCTACGAATTTGTTTCCTAGTAAAAAATAAATCATAGATTTCAGTAACAAAAGCCGGAGAAAACAACCTACTAAAAACAAAAAAAATAAACCCTAATAATTAGAATTTACTCTTCTTCCCTAAAAAATCATCATCTCCTTCCTAACACAAAAACCAAAGAATTCAAGAGAGAAGTTTCCCTCTATCTATAAGTACATTTACCACACCTCCCCTGCTGATTACAAATCTTTTCAGACTTAGGAATAGTTTTATCAAGCCTTTCATTTGCATCCATTAAAATCTTATGCATCTTTACAATTTGTAACATTAAACCATTATTTGAAGAATCCTGAGGTAAAGAAATACTCCGCTCTGGTCCAAACATATTTCTAATCTCATTTTTTATATCAACTGTAGTTTGAATCTTTGGCATAAGCTCATTTAAAGCCCTAGGAGAAATATTATCATTCTCATTAAAAAGCAAATCAACAGAATCACGAAAAGAATTTACGGTTTCATCAAGACTATAATAACTATATTTTATAGAATTTAAAGCAGGATTCCAAGAAGACATTCAAGCAGAATTATATTTCTCCAGATTTTTCAATATAACCTGAGACTGTGAATTACTTAATCATATGCGATTTACATATCTCCTTAATATCTCTGCCTCTGTTTTTTCTTCTTTTTTAGTATTTATTCAAGTAAACAAATCAAATGCTTCTTTCCAAGCCCTATATCACTTACTAGTTCAATTAAACATACTCCCTAACTCTGCGACTTTTCACTCCATCTGAGCAACAAAACCATTTTTTCACCCCATACAATTAAACAAAGTAAATTTATTATAATATTCTCTCATCTTTTTATTAAAATCCTTAGGAACAAGTATAATATTTTTATTTAACTGATACTTTGAATCTAAAATACTATACCTATAAAACTGCACAATATTTTCATTATTTTCTATTAAATCAACTAATATCGCCCTAGCTTCTTTAGGTTTCATTTTACAATCCTTCACTCAAAAACAAGGATTTCATATAACAGTTGAACCATATCAACTCTTTTCAAGATTTTTTAAAAGATATATAAGCTCTTCTGATTTTTTCATTAACTTCTCCTGATCTCTATTAATATCTGAGGGCACAGGATAAACTATAGGTAAACCTATATTAAAAGAAACACTAGAAAAAAAATCTCAAAAACTAATTATTCCACCCAAAGAAGTTGTTATATATTTCATATAACCAGATACAACATTTTCTTTATTTCAGTTCTTAGCCTCAGAAATCACCCCTTTTGAAATAGTATCTACATTTGATAAATACTCTAAAAGCACAGGAGCAGTAGAATCTTCTATTTTACAATCTCCTGAATCCGCAAAGATAAATTAAAAAACAAAAAAAATCAAGATAAAACCAAAATAACTGCTCTGCAAAATTTTAGTTTCTTTCCCCCAAGAAAGAAAAAAAATTTATAAAGAAAATTTTCTATTTTCCTAAAATCTTATATTATCTTTAGATTTTTATAAATAAACAAATTTACCATATTTATTTTCATAAATAATTATTACGAACTAGGAATATCCAACATTCTATCTATTATATTACAAGAATCATTAACAAAAGAATTTATCGAAGAAGAAAATCTTTGTATCTCAGCAAACTGATCATAAAAATCCTGCAAATCATCTATCATAGTTTTTCTATCAATAACCTTAACATCGTAACTATTATTTCTTCTAGTAGCTTCTCTATAAGGTGCTATAGGATCCTCCAAAACAGTCTCTGCAGGTCTTTCTTTAGACTTCTGTATTTGTCTTTTTTCCTCTATATCCATCCTAATAGCATTCAAATCATTAGTTCTATAATAATCTATTCATATATTTTTAAAATACTCTACCAACCTTCTTTCAGGAGACAACACTGACTCATCCTCCCTTTTTGAATCATTACCTTTCTTAAAAATAGGAGCTGGCATAGTCACAACCTGAACTCACATTCATCTAAGCATCTTTGACAAATCTGGTATAATAGATGACAACTCAAAATTATTAATAGTCATCTTTGATGGAGTAGAAGAAGCAGTATTAGCAGCTTTTTTAATATGTTCCAAAACTTTTTTTAATATCTCAGCTATTCCATCTACCGACCTTCACTCAGTTCAAGTCTTTAATCAATAAGTTCACATAACCTTCTCAAATTCTACACAAAAATATTCATCACAAGGCCAACCACTATTTATATATCATTTCCAATCCTCATTATAATCTATCTTCTCATTTGATATTATAGCATCAATATCTTTTAAATCTGACATTAAATCAAAAGGAGAATTGGCATCATTTCAATCTGAATAAAGTCATATTTTTGATAACTCATACATATTTTGTGACTTTTCTCTAGCCCTATATGTATAATTAATCTTTATATTAGTCATAGTAGCAAGTATTACAGAGGCATAATTTCAAGGTATATTTCAATCCTTAGTACACTTTCTATTGATCGTATCTATTTGATTTTTATTTTCACCATCGCTATTGTCATTATATCATCAACCGTTTCTATATCACACTCTATTCCATCCCCCAATATAGCATTAACTGTATCCCTTATACTTCAATTCCCTTGTCAAGATAATTCATATTCTAACTGCAACTCAACAAGTTCAGAAAATCACTCATCTATACTTTTATATAAATCAAGTCATAAATCTTTTTCTAATATATCCAAAGCCATAGCTTCATGGATACCCAAAAACGATATAATTACTAAGCTAATAATGTATAAAAATATTTTTTTCATAATTTAATTCACAAAAATCAATAACTACACAATAATAACATTATTAAAATAAAAGTAAAATTTTAAAAACTATAAAATAACTGCTTTGCAAAATGTAAATATAATACATCTAGTCAACAGAGGGTTTTAACCCTTGCAATTTTCTATTTTCCGAGACTAAAATTTAGCTTTTACTTTAAAATTATTTTTCTCTTGACTCCTTTTTCATATCATCCCACTTTTTATAAACATATTTATTTTCTAAATTAATATGTTCCGCTAAAGTCTTTTTTATCCAATCAAAACTTTTTTTGATTTCCTCAAACTCCTTGATATTCCTTCACTCCATTCAACAATTTTCTAGTAAATCTAAAATACTATTTAAATAATACAAAATCACATTATGCTCATTTCCCATTTGAGTAGTATCTACCGATTTTCCTTTCTCTCTAATTACATCCCAAACATCTGGTTTATTATCATCAGAATTCTCATATTTCAAAATCGTTGGAAACATTATCTCATCTTCCTTTTTCACATGCTTTACTAACTCATTCCTAAACTGGTAAAATAAATCTTTAAAGTAAGAAACCTTAGGATAATCTTCTGAGTATTCTTCACTAAATGAGACCATCTTCTCAGTTTTATTTTCTAAAAAAATCTTAAAAGGAGCATGAAAGGTATCTATCAAATAAACAATAAGCTCACTCATAGTCATTTTCTCAAATATTTCTTTATCCATATTTTTTTCTCTTTAGATATTAAAAATTAGGTAAATAAAAAAAGTTCTATCACTAATATAATAACATAAAAACACCATTATATACAATAATTATCTATTGATATAACCAAATTCAGTGTTATAGATATATTAAAATAAATATTTTGCTCTTTTCTAAAAAAATAAAAATCTTTACTATCAAATAATAATAAATACTAACACCACCAACCTTCTCTACGGTTTTGAAGAGAATTTAATTTTGATTTTTTTAGAAAAATATTATACTTAGGGGCAATATTTTTATTTAAAGATTATGGTTGTAACAAAAGTTAATAAAATAAAAAGAATTCATCAATAAATTCAGATACAATAGACTTTGAAGAGTATATTGAGTTAGAGAATGAGAAAAATGGTCTTAGGTATCCTTTTGAAACTTTAGATTTAATAATTTCACTAAAAGAAAAAGGTTTACTTAAGATATAAATGTAGCATTGCTACATCTCTACAATAATAATAAAAAAAACTATAAAAATTATGTTCCTCCAAGAAAAAAATTTTGCAACTCCTGTAATAAAATTGTTTAGAAGTGATACTTAGAATTATATTATCATTTTTTTATAGTATTTTTAGGGCTGAAGAGAAAAATATAGATACCATAAGACAGGTAGCTTTAGAAAAGGGAGCCTGAAGAATTTATAAAAGAGTATAATAGGCAGTCATCAGAAGATAAGAAAAATGAGGAGAATGCAAAAACCTATGTAGAGTCTTGGATAAAGAACCAGTTTTTGAGGAGAATAGAAATTTGAGACTTTGAGGATGACTATAATATAGAACTTTCGGAGAGTACTATAAGGTAGATGAACTTTTTTGATAATTTATGAATTCAGAGGAGTATCTCCATGCTTCGTAAAATCTGATTTTGAGAATGCTATTACAAATCTAAAGACTATAGCTTTTTCATCGGAGGGTTTAAAGGAGCAAAATTTAAAAGAGATTGATAGACAAATAAAACAGTTGGAAAATAAGAAAAAAATTAATTGCAAAATGAGACTTAAAGGTTTTTGAAGAGGAGGTTTATGATAAGTATACGAGTGCAAAGGAGATTCTGAAGAGAATGCCTACTAATTTTAGAAAGGTTGAAACTGTTTTTGAAAATATTTATGTTTATTCAAAAGAAATCAAATGATTCAGAGCTTAATAGAGGTGATATTTTATCATTTACATTGATGAGATAGATGAGAAAATAAATACCTCCTCAATGAAAAGTTTTGATTGATTTGAAAAGTTTTATTCTGGTAAGCCTAAAAAGTTATTGAATCAGTTGAGTGGTATTTTTGAGAATTTTTGAGAAAATAAAAGCTTTTAGAAAAGCAGAAATCTATAAAGTCTCTTATAGAATTTGATTTATTGAAAGCTAAAAAGAGGGCTTATAATAAAAAGACATTTATTGTTTCAAAACTTAGGGAGGTTTTAATGAGGAGGCGAAAGAAGAGAGAAAAGTTTGAATTAAACTTATAAAAGATATTAAAAAGATTTTTATTGAGAATAATAATAAAATAGAGTATAAGAAATGATTGTGAGATATTGATGATTGATTTGCTATAGATTTATTTATTTGAAAGAATTTATGGGAGGGGAGATATGAAGTTAAGCTTGTTTCTTATGCGGAGAAAGGTGAAGTTGAGAAAGAAGAGATTGATGTGGAAAATATTTTAGGTATACTACTATATCGGAAAGGCAGATTCTGAGAGAGATTGATGAGTTACTAAAAGATAAAGAGGAGGTTAATTTGTAGGAGATTTGGAGCAGTATAAAATACAGTATTCTATAGATGAGTTTATGACTTATGTGAAAATTGCGATGGCTGGAAAGTGAAATATAAAGGATTTTAATAGAAATGATTTTGATGTTCAGGGAATTCATAATAAGTTGAAGGTGCAGAGTGGAGGTGGTGTTTTTGAAGAAGTAGCTATTAGCAAAACCTCTTGAATTTTCTCTCCTTGTCAGGAGAAAGAAGCTACAGAGAATGAATATAATCTTAATAATCCATCTTTGAATCTCTTCCTTTAATAAAGGAAGAGAGGAAAAATTAAGGATTTATTATAAATAGATTTTGTTATTAAATTTTAGGTGAACACTAGAAGATATTACTGTAGGGGCAATACCTGTGTCTATTCTGATTTATAAGGAGAGGGTTAGTGTGAGGGTAAAATATAAATTTTAACAAATAAACTTATGCAAGAGATTTTAAATTTAAAAGAGGTTTGAGAGTGGAAGTATTTAGTTAACAGATTGCTAAATAATAGAGAAATTTCAACTGAACAGGATAAGGATTGGAGGAGTTTGAGGAAGTATATAAAAGAGCTAAGAACATATTTTGAGATTATGAGTTATGAACTTAAGATAGATGAAAATTATGGTTTTGCTTATTTGGAGGAGATGGAAGATATGGAAGTGGAGAGTTTATCAAAGAAGCAAAAAATGTCTTTTGGGGTGACTTTGTTTTTAGTTATTTTAAGAGAGTTTTTGTATAAGAAGGAGACTCAGGATTTGTATTTGAATTCTAGTATAATAACTATGTGAGAGATAAAAGATGCTTTGTGAGTATTTTTGAAGGAGAAGTATGATAATGATGAGAAGAGGGTTATGACTGAGATAAAGTTGATAGTTAATAAAACAAAGGCTTTGTGAATTATTTCGGAGCTTTGAGATAATAGGTTTAAGATTAATAAAATAATAAAGGCTAAGATGAGTGTGGATAATATGGAGGAGATTTTGGATAAGTTGAAAGAGAGTATATCATAATCCATCTCTGAATCTCTTCCTTTAATACTAAAGGAAGAGGACTACAAAGAAAAAAAACAAAAAAACTAGCAAAAAATTTATTTTTAAATATACTTTATATATCCTGTAGGATAATCATTTTAAAAATGACTAAAATAACAATAAAACACGAACTTACAGAATTTCTATTTTATAACTCACCTAGTTGAGAAATAAAAGTAGAAGTTTTTTTGTATGAAGAAAATATTTGGCTGACTCAGAAGAGGATGGCTGAACTTTTTGGGATTCAAAGACCAGCGGTAACAAAACATTTAAAAAATATTTTTGAAAGCTGAGAATTGGAGGAAAAAGTGGTATGTTCCAAAATGGAACATACCACAGAGCATTGAGCAATAGACTGAAAAACTCAGACAAAAGCAGTTAATTTTTATAATTTGGATGCTGTTTTATCTGTATGATATAGAGTAAATTCAAGAAAAGCGACACACGGAGAATGAAATAAAGAAATTGGAAAAGACTATTTGAGCTTACTTTGATTATATTGAGCTTCAAATAGAGAATAGAAATACTTTTACAATGGAGAGTTTGGCTAAATCTGTGAATTTGTTTTTGGAGTTTAATAGTTTTAATGTATTGGATTGAAATTGAGGGGTTAGTCATGATAGGGTTAAGGAAAAGGCTTTTGAGGAGTATGATGAGTTTAATAAGACTCAGAGGATAAATTCGGATTTTGAGAAGGTGTTGAGGGAGAAGGAATTTTAAAAATAAAAGTTACAAATTTTTTATTTTTCTGTATATTATATTAAGTATTTTAAATAATTTTTACCTATGACAAATTTACTAAAAGCAATTGCAAATATTGTAGAAAATCCAATTACAGATTTGATATCTTTTTACAAAGGTTCTAACAGAGCTAATAATATGTGAGAAGCTCTTGAAACTTATGTAAAAGATGTTTTTTGTAATTCTTTAGAAAAAAATAATGAAGAAAAGGACTTATTGTATAGTAAGAATTTTTCTTATCTTGGGAATCAAAACAATCCACCTGACATGATTATAAAAGAATGAGATGCAATTGAGGTAAAAAAATTAGAAAGCTTATCTTCTGCTATAGCTTTAAACAGTTCATATCCTAAGAATAAATTATATTCTGATGATTCAAGAATTACTGATAGTTGTAAAAACTGCGAGGAGAATGAATGGGAGGAAAAAGATATATTGTATTCTATATGAGTAGTTAATAAGAAAGTTAATCAATTAAAAACTCTTTGGTTTGTTTATGGAGATTGTTATTGTGCTGATAGGCAAATATATAAAAGAATTTCTGATAAAATTTCAAATTGAATATCTGAGATTCCTGATGTTGAATTAGCTGAAACTAACGAATTAGCAGGAGTTAAAAAAGTTGATCCACTTTGAATAACAAACTTAAGAGTAAGATGAATGTGGCATATTCAAAATCCAATAAAGGTTTTTAGTCAGGGTTGTTAATTTCTAACTATACCATTAATATAGTAAAGGTATTTTTCTATCATGGCATTAAAATTAAGAGAATTTTCATATAAACAAGATTTTATGTTTTTATCTCAATAAGCTCTCATAATATTCAAAGCAAAACTTCTCAAACGAACAAATATATCAGCATTTATCCTTATTCTTGAAGAATCTTCATTAAAAGAAACATCTTTATATAATGATTTTGATTTTCAATTCCCCAATGTCATCTAATTATTTCTTGATATTCTTTGCTTTTAACTTTGTAGTTGATAAGTAAAAGAGGTTTCTTTTCTTGAATTCCACTTTTTTCTTTTGTAGAAAATTCTTTACATATCTCTTTTACAACAATCAATTCTTTTACATATTCTTCCATTCTTTTGGTAATTTTCAAGTAACATCTTTAAAGTCATAAACTTTTACTTTTCTTGTTTCTTTTCATTTCTTCATTCATTGTATGTCTTATTTTTTCAAATATTTTCTTGTTTTTCTAAGATTTTCTCACAGTTTTTATATAAATTTTTCTGGTTTCATTTTAATTGTATTATTCATTCATTTTTACTTTCTTTTAACTCTTTGAATGTTTTTTTTGGCAATGTATAGCATCCAGAGTGTAAATAACTCATTCTATTCATAATTCCTTAAAAAATTTTTGTGCTACTGGTATTTCATTTGTTTTTTCTTCTATTTCTTCATGTGCTAATATTAAATCTCAATCTAATAATGCACTAAAAATTTGTATTGCTTTTTTATCACAAAAATTATCAAAACTTCACCTTTACTACTTTTCCATCTAGTCATACTACTTTATATCATTTCTTTTCCTTTAATTTACTTAATTCTAAGTTATACTTCTCTAAATCTTTTTTCTAATTCTTCTCCTTTTGTTCATTGTATTATTTGTCTTATTGTTCCATAACTTGGTATCTTTTCCCAATTTAAGTCATATGCTTCTTTAACTTCTCAAAATGAACCTTTATAAACAAACTAATTTTCCTATATGAATCTGCTCAACTTAATATCGCTAATATGCTTAAATATAGTATTTCTCATAATCAAAATTGTCTTCATTGTGCTTCTTCTATGATTCAGATTTTCTTAATATTTCTAACAACATTTTTTTTACAAAATAAGTATTTTTAATATACTAATTTTATTATTTTTTTCTAGTTTATTTTCTAGAAATTAACACCCCTGAATGTAAATTAGTCTTGTTGCTCTATCTATAGCTACAAATATATACCACTTTTTTCCATTTAATTTTGGTCAATATGTTATATCTACATGCAGAAATCATGGTTCATAATCTTTAAATTGTTGATTAATTCTTTTTTTCGCTTCCTTTCTTCTCTTTGTTAAGCCCCAAACTTTTAGATAGTAATAGATTGAGGATCTTTTCATATTTAGATTATTTTCTTCAAAATAATCTAATATTTCATCTCATTTTAAATTATTCTTTTCATAAAGCCAATATATTAGACATAAATCAGGTAATTCGTATTTTCTTGAAGGTATTTTTGGGGCTGAGCTTTTATTTTCTAGATTTTCAGTTTTGCTCCGTTTTAGCACTGTATTGGCTGTAACTTCGTATTTTCTAGCTACTAGTACTGAATTTCAACATTGTTTATAATCTTTTGTCATTATTTCTCTTAAATGACCTTGTGTTTTCCCTTTGTTTGGATATATTATATTCATAGTAAAAGTATTATGTTAACTAAAGTTTTCTAAGTTTAGTATACTACTTTTACTATTTTTTTCTATACATAGGATGTATATATCCTATTGTACAATGTGTTTAGACTATACACTATTGGGTTATAATAATTTTACTTGGATATAGATTCTTCGGAAGTATATGAGGCTTTCTATTTGGAGTTAAAGTCCTTTTTTTGTTTGGAAATCAAGTGAATTTTCTTGTTTCTCAAACCGTTCTTTTTTTATGACTTTTATGTCGTATAATAAATTAATTTGAGAATTAATATATTCTTCAATCCCATCTTTTCATGAAATTTTATTTGCAATCAAGTCTAATACTCATTCATTATAATAAATAAAACCATCTAATGGAAGCTCATGTTTATCAACATTATATAATAATTTTGAGTAAATATGTACTCTTTTTCATTCTTTTCTATTTTCGTTATGATTTTTATGAACTAAATCCAAAATATCTGGGTTTACTTTTCTCGTTTTCTCTTCTTCAAATGTAAAATAAATAAATATATCAGGATTATAATAATTTAAAAAGAATTGCTTATCTATTATTTTCTTTTCTATTTTTAATTTTTTTACTAATTTTTCTCATAATTTATCGTTTAAAAATTCTAATATTATATTTTTTGACCAAAATTTAATAACATTAATATCAATATCTATTTACATTTTTATGATTCAAAAATAATTTTTAATTTGTTTCAATAAATTTTCTCCATTCTTCATCTTTTCTAACCTTATCAAAATTTAAATTAAATCAATATTCATCATTCAAATTACTAATAGATTGTTTCAAAAATACATCAATAACTAAATCCTCTTCAAATTTTGAATAGATGTTTATAATATTTTTATTGTTTTTTTTATCTGTCCCTCAGTTTTCTTCATTTAAGAATAAATTACCAAAACTATCCTTATTAACTAGCCCTTTTTTCCAAAAATAGAAAAGCATAAATGGTAGCCAGTATAAAATAAAGTCTTCAAAGGCTGGGTACTCTAAATCGTCTTTGTTTATTTGTATTCTTTTTAGTAAAATTTCTAGGTCTATTTTTTTATAGAATTTTAATGCTTCATAAAAATTTAGTAGGTTGTTTAAAATATAATCTCTAAAAGCTAACTCACTAGATACTTTTTCTATGTGATATAAAAAATCAGATATTTTTAAATAAATTATCCTTGGGGTCTTTGAGATTTTCTTTTAAGTTAGATATAAGTAGGTCTATGTTTTTATTACAATCTTTTTTTTCTTTGGCTATATTTTTTAATATATTTCCTATGCTATTGATATAATTTTTGTAGAAGGAGTTTTCTATAAATTCTATCAATATTCCTCTTTTATCATCTACATTTTCTCAAATTAAAAAATCATATAGTGATTTTCATTTTTCTATATTTTCTAGGCTTTCTTTATTAAAAAGATAGTACAACTTTTCAAAGAATTTATAAAACTCATTTTCTGAATTTATTTTGTCTAGATTTAGATTCAAAATATTTTCTCATTTTTCATTTGTCTCTAGTTTCTCATTTAGTATAAATCTCATTTTTCTCCAGTTTCAGTGTGATTTGAAGTAAAGCCATTTGTTAAAATCGCTTAGTTCATTAAAAGAAAGTCTTGTTTTTTCATCGTCTCATAGTACGGAAAAGTTTAGGTTAAATTTTTCTTTTTCGTTCATTGGGAGGTATAGGATTCTGTTGAAGATGTTTGATACTAGGTCGTCTTCTTGGTGTTTGTTTTTTAGGTGGTAGTCGTAGGCTTCTTTGTTTGTAACTACAAAGAATAAGAGTCATTTTGTGTCAAAGAATAGGATTTTTAGTTTTCATAGGATATCAAAAATAGAACTCATATCTATTTTTCATTTTTCTGTTCAGTATATGTTTTTGTCAAAATCTAGTAGTTTATCTAGTTCGTCTATTACTATGATGAATTTGTATTTAGTCTTTGAAAAAAACTTTTTAAGTAACCAAGCAATAAGAAACCATAAAAGAACTAAACATATAAAGTAAAATATATAATTTCCTATGCCATAAGGTAATGAAAGCAAAAATATAAGAAAAAAAAGAATAGAGAATAAAAAAAGAAAAGAAATAAAAAATGAGAATATGTATAAAATTATAATTCCTAATGCTGTATTATTTATTGCTTCTATCAATTGTATATATCAGTTTCTTGAAAAAAATAATCATAGCCTAAATAATCAAGTATTTTGGTAATTATTATAATCTTCTAGATTATCTGTAAGTTTCTGCTCTGCAATATTTTCATCATAAAGTTCTTTAGCTATTCTTGACTTAAATACTACATTTAATACAGAGAAAGAAATTTTATATGAGATTAAAAAAATCAAGAATGCTGTAATTAATTTTATTAAGTCAAAATTATTTATGATAATCTCTATATATTTTGCATATTGTACTCAAAAGTTTTTTGAAATTATATCCTTAAAAATATCTCAAAATAAAAATAATCATAATCAAAAAACCAAAAGGTAAGCCATATTGTAATAACCAAAAAATTAATTTCCAAAGTCATCTTTTCTTTACTACTAAATCTCATTCAATATTTTCCACTTCTTTAAATGTTCTTATGTATTGATCTTCTAGCTTGTTTACAAAAGATTTTGGTAATTTTGAGGATTGTTTTTTTACCTCCTTATATAAATTTCTAATAATGAAGTCCATTATTTGTTTTTTACTGAATTCTTTATTTTGGTTGTGTTTATTTTTGCTTGGTTCTGGTATGTTTACAAATATTGGGATTATTTTCTCTGTGTTTTCAGCATTCTCATTAAATTCATTAAATGTTTTTTTGAGTAGTGAGGTTTTTCAGACTCATCTGTAGCCAGAGAGTAGGAAGGATCCTGAGTTTGAGTTTTTTATGAAAGATTTTATTTTGGTTTGATTTTTTTCAAATGGAATAATCATCTTTGGAAAAATATAATTTTCAAAGAGATTTTTAAACTCAGGAACTTTTAATAGTTCCATATTTTTATGTAAAGAAGAATAACTCAAAGTTAACTCTTTTTCTAAAATCTCTGAAAGTTTTTTCTTTGATATTTTCTTTATTACAAAATTCCTTACTTCAGGTATAAGTAGAGGATAAAGATTCTTATCTTTTTCATTAGATGATAAGAGAAAATTACAATAACTTTTTTTTATATCACTCTCCCAAATACTAAAATTGTATTTTAAAAAACCATGAAATCAATAAAATTTGTTTGAGTGATCAAGGTAAAATGACTTTATTTCTTCCTTAATTTCACCATATACTAATTTAATGATATTCTCATCAGAAATTAAGGTTTTAGAGTCTATGATCTTTCTTTTTATATTACAACATAATTTGCACTTATTTTCTTTTACTATTGTATTTATCTCATCAATTTTTAAATAACGAAAATATCTATTATCTAACTCTAATATTCTTTCTGAAACAAAATTTATTATTCTATTTTTTACATCTTCTTCTTCAAATATTTTCTCCTTAATTTCATCTATTAAAATAGAAAAATCATCTAGTTCTAATAACTTAAAGTTATTTTTTCTAACTCCTAACTTTAATTTATTTATTAATTTATCTATTCTATTTTTATACTTTTCTTTTTCTAATAATTTCTTTTTCAATGTAGGCAGTTCTAAGAAATATAATAAATAATAATTTTTTTAGTCACTTAAGTCAACAGATAGTAATTTATCTACTATTTCTTTTCCCACTGAGTGCATTTATTATCTATCTCTTTTTTAGATTATTAAGCATAAGAATTTGCACAATAAAAGGATCATTAGGTAAATCCTTATTGTCTATATCATAATTTTTATTAATAAAGTAAATATCTATATAATTACTCAATAAACTTTTAAAACTATCATCTCCTATATTATCTCAAAATTCATATATATCTGACCATGAAATATCTTCTACTTTTTTTCTATTCTTATACCAAAATAAATCATTTTTATCAAAACCATTACTGTTAAAATCAAACCAAAAATCAAATTTTTCCCTTATTTTAACTTTTGTAACACTCAGTATATAATTTAGTTCATTCTTTACTTTTAAAAATTCTTTAAACTTAGAACTAAAACTTTTTTTTCAATATTTTCAAATTCAAAATTTATAAAAAAATACTTTATTAAGTAATTCTAAATATTTGTATTTCAAATATTCTTTATAAATTGAAAATTTTATACCTCTTTTTCATTCCTTGTCCTTTCAAAAATTCCTCTCATCCAAAAAATCTTATCATACCCAAAAATAAACTCTTCATTTTCATTTTGAACAGCATTATTTGATAAATCTTTGACTATATCCTCATTTAGAATCACTTTCTTGTTTATCATAAATTTTACCTCTTTCTATAAATAAAAAAAGCCACTTTCTTTAATTCTTTTCCCCTCCTCCTTAGAACACTCTCAAAAATAAAACTCCGCAAAAGTCATCTCTTCCTCATTCAACAACAAAGCCAATTCCTCTCAAAGATACCTCCAATGCCAAGGTTCTATTTCATATCAATCAATTTCTAATCAGTTTTGATAACTATTATGAAAACCATATTTATAAGCATTTTCATTTAACCATTTAAAATATTTTTTTAAATTTTTATCCGTTTTCCATCTGCTGTTGTTTGAAGCCTCCCAGATATCTACAGCAAGTCAACTTTGATGCTCACTAAATCAAGCCTTTGCACAAAGTCTATCAGGACACCCTCATGATTTTATTCACTGTTGATGACTATAACTTCTATAAGCACTTACTATTTTTAACTTTTTACCAAATTCATCATAAAAAGCCTTTGCCAAAAACTGTAGATTTTTATTAGCTTCTTTTCTTAATTTTTGACTTCATCATTTTACATCATTCACATATTTAGAAGAAATGCTTTCTAGATTTTCAGGAACATATTGGGGAGAGTCAAAACTAACTTTTGAGTTTACAAATTTTGTAATAGAACTGTCTGTTTTAAAATCTAGGGAATTTATTGGCTTTTTTTCAATCGCTTTTTTTATAATTTTATTTTTTTCTCTATCATCTATAAATTGATAATATTCTTCTACATCACCTGTTTCTAAAAAGTTTAATACCTTATCTTTTAAGGTGTTTCCATAATAATATATTATCCCATTATGTCCCATATTATCTAGTTCTATGAAGTATTTTTTCAGAGTTTGAGTTGGAAAATACTTTTTTTCATTGTTTAAAGGATACGATTTTATCATTGTTTCCATGAATAATTAGAAGTGGTATTTTTATATCTTTTATTTTTTCTGCTGAGACGAAAGAGTTTGGTAGAAATAATATTTTTTGAAGTACAAATCAAAATATTTGTTTTCCCATATCGTATCTAGAAGCAAGAGGAGAAACTAGAACTAGTTTATCAAAATTTGGATTTTTATAAACAAAGTCTGTAGCTGCGGCTGTTCATATACTGTATCACCATATTATTACATTCTCATCTTTTAGATTTTTTTTGTCTTTTATATAATTGTAAAATGTTTTTGTGAAATTATAAACATCTTTTTCATAAGGATATCCTGTGCTTTTTCAGTATCATGGGAAGTCGTATGCCATCACATTGTAACCTAGGTCTTTTAAATATGTTATATCAGAATAAAATACTGGTAGAGGTCACCCATTTCAGTGAAAATAGTAAATAGTTTTTTCACTTCCAGAGTCAATAAATAGTCCGTTTATATTGTTTCAATTTTTATCTTTTATATTTATATCTTCAAATTGTAACTTAGTTTCTACATATCCTGAGTATGATTTTCAGGGGAATGTTATGTATGTTTCTATTTTTGCTGCAAATATAACTAGCAATAAATATACCCCTAACAAAAACACAATTCCATACACAATCTTTTTTTTCTTAGCCCCTTTTATAACATCATAAGTAAGTATAGCCTTAATTTTCTGCCATTTTAATTGTTTTATTTTCTGCCATAATACAAGAAAAAATAATTTTATTTTTTTAAATCAAATAGCCAAAAACTTCTTTTTAAAAATCTTAGGATATGATAATTTATTTTTTTTAAGTTTTTTTACTCCTGCTCTAATCTTTGTTTTTATATTTTTTATCCTTAAAATAATCCAGTTTAAAATATTTTTAAATAGTTCTTTTATTTTCATGATTTTTTAGGTGTTAGTTTTTATAATTTCCTATAATTTCTTACTTTTGTAAAGAAAGTGCTTGAAATCGAATGGAAAGCAATGGATTTGAACTATTAGAAGAAAAGCCTTACCCCAAAAGCCTATCAAGAATCCCCTTCTTTTCTCAGGTATAAACTTTTTTGTCAGTAATTTCATCTACTTCATTTCATATTTGTTTATAGAGTTCGTAGTAGTATTCTACAAATTTTGCTAGTTCTGGATTTTTAGGAATTAAGTATCAATCACTATGTTTTTCTACATATTCAAATAAGAATTCTCCTGCATCAAACTTATTTAGATAGCAGTAAATAAGTTTAGTATAGGTTTCTATATAACATTTCTTTATGTTTTCATAGTTTTTATCGCTTAAATACATATAGATTTTATCTTTTTTTACATATACTGCTTTTGATTTGAATAGTACTTCTAGATGAATCAAGCTCTCTGAATAGTAGGGTTCTATATCAGAGATATTTCTATATTTTAGTAAAGAAATACATCTGATTATATGAGCTGTAATTAATTCTTTTTTTAGTATTTCTTTTCCAGATAAGAAATAGGCTACTAATCATCAAGTAGTGGCTTTAAATTCTTCTATATTTTTAAATTGTCATGTTTTTTTGTTCATTTCTCATTCTAGGTTTGGTGCTTTCCATAAAATATGTCCTAGTTCATGACCTATGGTTTCTATTTCGTAGATTGTATGAAAATTTTTATCTTCTCAAAATAAAAATTTTCTATATTTATGCAAAATCCTTTTTTCTATGGTTTCTTTTGATAATCTCATAAAAGGAGATTCTCTCATTGTTTTTAAATCATGTTTTGGAAATGCAAATATTTTTTTACCATATTTTTCACTAATATCTTCATCATTAGGCACAACTTGAGCTGAATATATTCAAGTCAGAAAAACTCCATAATATAAAACTGGAGAACTTATATATAATTGTATTTTCTCAAGATTTGAAATAGAAAAATTATAAGCAGTTTTGAAGCTATCTTTTCATATGTCTTCATAAAATCAATTAAACATATTTAATATATCGTCATAAATACTAGTATCAAGGGAATTTTTATTTCTAATTCTCAAATCCCATTCTGGAGAAACTGATCTTCTATATTTGTCGTCATAGTATTCAAGAGGATGAACAATTTGAAAGGGAGTAGTTATCGCCATCCAGTTTTCGTCAACTTTTTTCCATTTTCAAATTAATTTTTCTTTTTGAGTTTCTCCAAAGGCTTCTTTTATTGATTCTAAATAATTTAAATATTCTTGTTTTTGGTTGTATGTTTCGTCTTCTAGTTTTGATAGTTTTTTGATAAGGTTTTCTAGTCTGGATATTATTTCTGAGATTTCTTTTTTGAATATTTTTATATATGGTTCTGATTTATATTTTTTGTTTTTTCATACTAGTGCCGTATAGCATTTTTCTGTTAATTTTCCTTGTTCGTCTTTGTCAAATAGTTTATTTTCTGATAGGAATTTTATAATTGTTTCTGTATTATTTTGGAAGTCTTTTTTTAGGTCTTTGTTTATTCCGTTTATTATGTGGTTGTTCCAAGCTTTATAGAAGTCTCAAAATACTTCTCATATATTGTGTACTCATTTTAAAAGTTCTAAATAGAATGCTGGTAAAAGCTTTTGAGTTTCTATTTCTTTTATTATTTTTTCATGAATATTTAAGTGATGTTTTTGTACGAAATCATAAGATTTGTTTAATAATTCTTCTGCTTTTTTATCCTCTATTTCATTTTTTTCTATAAATATTTTTAGTGGGGATTCGTTTAGGTCTCATATTCTTGAAAAAGCAATAAATCTAGTTTCTTTATTTTTTTCTAGTCATAATTCATCCAAAAAAGAATCTAATATTTCTTTGTTTTTTCATGTTTTTTGGTTTATGGCATTTGCTAATTTTCATAGTCTTTTTTGTTTATTTTTATAGATTGTTAAAATTTTTTTTATATTTTTTTCTATTTCTGTTTGAGTCATGGTGTTGTTTGGTTAAAAATTTTGTAATAAGTAAATAAATGTTTAGAGTATGTTTACTTTTCATACATAATTATTTACTCTTCTTTATCAATTTGCCTCATAGATATAAGATTAACAAAAGATTCTTTCCTTAGTTTTTATTTTTATTCATTTTTCTATAAAACAGAATTAATTTACTTATTTAATTTAATGATTTTTTAGTAAAATGAAAGTGTATTTTGAAAAATCCCATAGAGAATATGATACATTTTTACCATAACATTGTTTTTTACTGGTTTTCATAAGTTAAAAAATGACTTCTGTATTAATAGAAGTCATTTTGTTTATTTCCTACTTTTCTTTTTAAATAAAGTTTTTCAAACAATTGAGAGTATAACTATTACTACTAATAATATCAAATAATATTTTATAGTTCATTTTTGTTTCTGTGCTATAATTTTTATTCTTGTTATCATCTTTTCTTTCATCAATTTTTGCATTATTTTGGGTTATTTTTTCTTCTGTGTTTTCTGTGGTTTCGTTTATTTCTGTGTTGTTGTTAACTGGATTTTCTGTTCAGGTCATTGTGTTTTGTTTGTCAGTTTTTGTTGTGGTTCAGGTTGATGATTTTTCTGTTTCGGTTTCTGTTGTTCATGATGAGGTTTGTTCGTTTTCTGTGGTGATTCAGGTGAATGTTTGTTGAGGAGTGGTTGGAGGAGGTGTTGTGTTTTCTTTGGGGGTTGGATTTTGTTTTGGTGTTGAAGGAGTGTTTGTCTTTTTTACTTTCTAACAAAATCATTTTTCCATCTTTCATAACTCATACTTTTTTCATATCAGTACCATCCCAGTTTGATTCATAAATATCTCAATTAGGGAATGTTATATCATATCAATTATTTGTAGTAACATCTGTTCATATATCAGATTTTGTAAATCTAATTTTATTATTATCTAACCATTCAAAATTAGAGTAACTTTTATTATCATCAAAAGGACAGAAAACCACTCCGTTTTCTTTAGTAAAATTGTATAAACTTGGAAAATCTGATCATTTATTAAATTCTGGTTTTTCTGACAGTTTCTCTCAAGTTTTACTTATTAAATTAGACAGTTTATCTAAATCATAAATACAAAACTTATATATAGGAGCTGTTTCCATTTGAGCTACAGTATAAAATTTATTTCCATTTTTCTGAAAATCATAATAAAAAATATAACTTCTACCATCTCAAAGGGTCATTTAATAAATAAGATTCTTCATTTTTTATACTATACAAATATAATCCTATACCACCTCAATTACTACCATTATATATTACAAAATCATCATACATAATAGCCTCTCAAGTATTGTCATAACCATAACTTCCTAGCATCTTAGTTTTCCCATTACTTAAGAGAACTAATTCATAATTATCATTTATTTCTAATAAATAATCTTTATCTTTGTATATGACTTTCTCACTGGCATAAGATGTATTTAAAGAGAATAAAAGTACTATTGCTGTTATTAATATGTTTTTTTTCATATTTTTAAGTTTTAAAAAATAAAGTTACTTTCATAAATTTTTTCTAATTTCTATAAGTTTATCTATATTAAGTCAAGGTCATGCATCAAATTTTCCTGTCATATTATGATGTTGGAAAATTCATTTCCAATTATTAATTTGTTTATTATATTCTATTCTCTCTTTTGGGTTTCTTGGGTAATAATAATGACTATATTTTTTATCTCTTCTGAACTTAATCATTCATAACTATTAGGATTATCATATTTAAAGTAATTATCCTTAGGTAATCAATACCTTTCTTCTAGGTAGTCTATTAACAAAACTACACTCTCTAGTTGTTCTTGAGTATAATTTTGCCAAGTTTCAACTTCTTCATTTTTTCCATCTCAAAATCCTGCCCGTGTAAAATTTCATTTAGTAGTTTTTCCTTATTACCATTTCTGTCAATATAATACTGAGCTCATTCTCATCTTTTAGGTTTTTCTCAATTTCTATCATCCACAGCACTATTATTTCATAGTGTTGCATGTAAAACAATACCTGTTACTTTTACTTTTTTAGGTCTCTTCCGTCAAGAAGATAAAAAGTTATCATCTATTTCAACATCTCATAACTGTTTAATATGCAACAAAGTAGCCAACACATACCCCTTTTTTCAATTATACTCCACAGGATACCATCTATCAGTCTTGTAAGCATCAACATACTCTCAAACTACAGCTTTTCATAAAACTTTTAGCTCTGTATTAATTTTATCTATCTTTCAAACTTCCGAAGATGTAGATTTTGCTTCTTTTCTTATTTTTACACCATTTATAGATGTTTTAAAGTTTCTTTTCTCACACTTCAAATTCTTATTTTTCCAAGCTTTTATCTCATCCCTCACATCATAAGCTAGATTTGCTAGGTGTACTCAATATGCTCTTGTGATATCTCATGTGTAGGGTAGCTCTGTTTCGGTTATTCATAGTAATTCTTCTAGTGCTTCGTAGTATGGGATTTGCCATTCGATATAACACTAATTCTCCTGATATGCTTTTATTCAAAATGATTCAAGTATTATTTTCACCATTATATCATTTTTTACTATCTCTGTTGGTTTAAATAGTGTTCCGTTTTCGTATCCATTTATTATTCCATTAGCTTTTGCATAACAGGCTATTCATCTTTGCCATGGTTCTGTAACATCTTTAAAGCAAGTAGAGTTTTCGTATTTTTTTAGTTGTTCATCTGTTACTCATGAGGATTTGAGTGCTATTTTTAAGAATTCTGCTCTGTTTATTTTGTATTCTGGGGTAAAACTAGTATTAGGTGAGATCCATCATCTTTGTAGTGCTACTTTTATGTCATAACAAAAGTGGAGTGGTTTTGTTTGTTCATTGTATACATCATTAAATGGGGCGATTCATGTGTCTCTGTAGCGACATAAATTATCACTTCAGACTCCCACATCACACCTTTCCGCTATAACTTCCCCATCATAAATTCCTTCTCCTATTATCAACTCCCTCACACATTTATGTCCATCCTCAGCATTGTATATTTTGAAATATTTACTTGCATTTAAGTTATTTCAACTTTCATCTTTTAGCTCAAAGTGTAAATGAGCTTTGTATTCTGTTGTGTCTCATGCAACTATTCAAACAATATCTCAAGTATTTATACCGTCTCAGACTACTAAACTTGGTACTATATGATGATAAACTCATATCTTTCAACTATTATGCTTAATAGTAACTGTTTCATCTCAAACTGATTCTACTGTTCATCATTCTACTGCTTTTACTTGTTCTCATTCTTGTAGGTTAAAGTCTGTAGCTTGATGGATAGAACCGTTAAATTCTTCAAAAAATACTTGTGTTACTAATTGGTCAACTGTTCTTCAACTGGCTGATAGTGCTTCATAGTCAAAAGGATAGTTTATTTTAATGAACTTTTTACGACATTTCTATTTTAAATCCAACAATCAGGATTTTTTTTTAATCTAAAAATTCTCAATGCCAATTATACAATCAATTATAATTCTTTTCATTTTTAAATTTTTCTTCAAATAATTCAAAATACTTTTCATTAGAAAGTCATTTAAATAATCTATAAATATTATGTTTATAATATATTATTTTCTCTTTTAAATAATCATTTATAAGCAATCAGGATTCTAGTTCATCTAAAATAGAAAATAAGAATTCTTTTAAAGCATAATTACACCTATATTTTTCAAAAGAATCAGCAATGGAAGCTGAATACAGAGAAGAAAAAATAACTTTAATTATAACCTCATTATGTACTTTAGAATCTTTTATTATACTACAAATCTTTGCTTTTAATTTTGATATAAATTCTATGGTTTCATTTATACTTAATGCATTAAAGTACCTGATGAATTCATCTTCTAAAAGTTTCCATTCTCAATCTTTTTTATAGTTATTATACTTTTCTTCAAGTTCTACTACTAGATATTCATCAAGATATCTCCATCATCCCCAAAGTAGAATAATTTCAATATAATCTATTTTCATAATAAATTGTTTAGTATTAAAATTCTTTTATTATATTTAAATTATCAGTATTAACTCCTAAATTTTTTAGTAACTCAGTTACTTTATTTATGGTAATATTGAACATATTTTATTTTTTTTTGTTTTATCTGGATTTGATAAAATTGTACTATATTCGTTATTTATGTATTTCTCATCCATGTTTAGTTTTTCTCATAGTTTCTTTGGATTTGAGTATCATTTTTTATAGATTCATTTGTATTTTTCTCATCAGTTTTGTTTATCTTTTCAGTAGTCTGATAGTATTTTTACATATTGTTTTCATATGGTTTTTTCTTTTACTCATGTTAATAATCATAATTGCTTGTTGTTTATTAGGCATTTGTCGTTGCTATACTTAAAAAAAAGGCTAATTCTTTTGTATTTTTAGTTCACTTTTCTTGTATTTCTAGCTTATTTGATATTATTTTTTTTGTCTTTTTTATTTCCCATTTTCTCATTCTTACCTTTATTTTGAAAATATTATTTCTCGAGTGGGAGGTCTAATATGGTTTTGTATTCAGTAAATCACTTGGATTTCAAATCTGTTTTTTTATATCATTCGGGAATATTTACCTTTTCTTCAAAGTAGTAAGTTAGGCTTTCTGGATACAATATCTTAACATCTTCTCATCATTCTTCATTCTTTTTCTTTCCCCTCCCCTTTTCTTTTTTTCTTTTCTTTTTTTCCTTTCCCCTCCTCCTCTTCTCTCCTTCCCCCTTTTCCCTTCCTTCCTTTTTTTTTTCCCTCTTCCTTTCTTCTCCTCTCCCTTTTGTTACTATCAACCGAAAAAAAAGCATTTCAAGTTTGAAATGCTTTTTTTTTAAAATTCAGGAAGTATAAGATTTCATTTAAAGATTGATTGTATAGACTTGTAAATATCAAGATCCTGTTTTTTCATAGTAGAAATATATGACCTAATTCTACAAAACCACTTAGCTCATTCTTCACTTCTGAAACAACCAGAAACCTTGATTCTAGTTTTTACCATTCTCAGGTCTCTTTCAGCTAAATTATTATCAAATGGAATACTAAAATCATCAAGAAAACCCAAAGTTAATTTTTCTTTTTTTTCTAATCGTTCAAGTTAATTTAATCACTTTTCTTTTTTTAATTTTCATCTTTGTCATTTTTTTCTAACAACTTTCTCATATTCTAGTTTTCATCTTTTCAATATATCTCTGTACTCTTCATGGATATCTTTTAACTATTTTTTCAAGAGTAAATATTCAGTTTGAGATTATTTTTTTCTTTTCTCTTTTATATTTAATGAGAAATTTACTAATATTAGTTGCCATTTTTTTCTTTCATTCTCTTCTACCCAAGTTAATTCTCTCAAATGATGAGCATTGCATAAGTAATGTTCAAATTCATAAGCTAGATAACTTGGTAAGTTATCTGTTATACAATTTCATTTAAAGTTTTCTAAGACTCACATATCTTTGATAGCCTCTCTTCACCTCTTGTCGTGATGATAAAGATAAGTAAGTTCTTCATTTGAACATTCTTTTGGGGTTACATCAATAGTTTCATTTACATTCTCATTTCTTTTTAAGTTCGCTCAAGTATGACCTTTTTTACCTCATCTGGGATTTTGTCATTTTTTTCTTGAATTACAAATTGTTGTATGTTTCTTAAATCATTCTGTTCCTGATGGTTTACTTGAATTTTACTATTTTTGTTTAGTTTTCATTCTAGTTCCTTAACTTTCCCTCCTTTCTTTGCCAAGTTCATCTCTCAGTTTTAGTATCTCATCTATCAATTCTTTTTTTGTGTTTTTATGTAAATTTTTGTGCATATTTATTAGTTAACTATTACCTTTATTAAGCTAATTAATTATACTTTTTTATACTCAGAATGCAACTTTTTTTTGCCTTTTTCCTCTATTTTAAACTAAAAAATAATCCCATATTTTGGGATTATTTTTTGATTTGGTTTTTGTTGTTTTTTGAGTATTATTTTTCGGTTGATAGTAACCTAAAAATACTCTTAACCTTAATCTTCCTCAAAACCAATCATCCTGCCACCAAAGCCACTACCACACTTCTTCTTCCGCAATAATAATATGGTGTATATCATTCTAAATCTACTCATCATCTACATGCTTGATCTAGTTCATAGGCTTCACTTGCTACTGAATATACTCCATAACCCATTAATCACCGTCATAGAATTGGTATTCATCTTGCTGCAAATTGAAAAAATTTAATTTTCTACCAAAACCTATACCATTTTTTATTTTTTATTCTATTTCTTTCATTAGCTTCCTTTATTTCTTTACACCGTTTTTTTATAGATTTTTTTAAGTCTTCTTCACTTATTTCCTCTTCTTTTAATGGCTCTTTCTCTGGAATTTCTTCTTTTTTTCTATCCATGCTCCATTTTTTATCTCGTAGTCACAATTTTATTTCTTCATCTATTTTTCTTTTTGCTTCTGCTAGTTCTTCTTGCCAGTCTTTTAGTTGTTTTTCTACTTTTTCTTTATCTATATTTACTCACTTTACTTTTACTTCTTCTCAAATCTCTTCTTCTAAATCTATTATGTATTTTTCTAAAAGAAATTGGTTTAAAAAAGTACATACTTCATTCAAATTTTTCAGAGTTATCCTCTCCATACCTCATATAGTAACTTACCGTAAAATTTTTTAAATATTTATTTCTAACATATATTCCTATTTCAAATGGAAATTTATCTCATTCATAATATCTAAATCAAAAATATATGTCAGCGGGATTTATTTTCCATTTTGGAATATATTTCTTTTCTTTTTTGTTTTTTTCTATCAAAAATTTTTTTAACTCCTTTATAAAACTTTTTATTCCTTTTTTATTAATTGTACTATTAGCTACAGTTATATCATTTGAATCTGTATAATTCCCTCCACTATCATATACTTTTTGTATACTTTTAGTATCAAATTCCCAAAGATTTTCTTTTACTTTTTTTAAAGAAGTCTTCTTGCTATTATATTTATTTATTATATGTATCATAATAATATTTTTTAAAAGGGTAACAATTCTATTTCTCTATTAGGATATTTACCTTGTAGTATATCTTCAATCCCACTACTATCTAATGTTTCATATTCTGGTTTAAAATGTCATGATTTATTTTTAACAGTTATTTTTATAACATTTCAAGCATCATCAAATTCTGGTAGTATAATCCCAGCTGTTTTTACTGGCTCTCATCCTGAAAGTGTGGGATGTGGTATTTTATCATAATAATCACTTCATGTTTTCCCATCTACTATTTCTCTTCTCGCAGAGGCTATCAAACTACCATTTTTTTTTACTACAAATATTATTTCTCATCTTTCTACATTTTTCATGGCTCTATTCTATGTACCGTGAAAAATACTAGAGAAGAAAAACTAATATTTATACATACCTAAGGTAAAAAGTAAGGAAGTCAAAAGGACAAAAGTTTTGTAATAAAACTTTTGTCCCTTTTAAAGTTGAAAATTAAGTGAGAAATATGCTAAAATAAAAGATTCCAAAAACACTTTAAAAATTAACAAATTTCTCATGTACACTATACCATATTTTAAAAAATATTAAATTTAAATTGGAAAAAAGTAAGAATCTTTTGAATTTACGATGAAAACAAGACAATGGTTTTTAAGATTAGATGAAAATACACAATACAATATGTCCTCATTGTGGCTTAAGTACAAATAAAAGACATGATACTAAACTACATAGACAAAAGAAACTAATAAATCATATGCCATATTGATGAGATAAAATAGTAAAATTAGAAATACATAAAAGGTATTTCAGATGTACAAAATGTAAAAAGAAATTTTATGAGAAATTTGATTTTGAAAATAATCACTGATTTTACACAAAACAATTTGAACAATACATTCAATGGAATTGGTGATTTATAAGCTGAAATAAGCTTGCTAAACTATATCAAACCTCAAATTGTGTAATAGATTCTATACTTGATAGAATAGATATAAACTTAATAAATAAAAGATGAATAGAAATAATAAGAAACTTAGAAGAAGTATACCTATGAGTAGATGAACATAGCTTTTCATGAAGAGATATGGTATTAATAATAACAGAACTAAAGACTTGAGAATTATTAGCAATAATAGATTGAATAACAAAAGAAAAACTTGATAACTGGATATTAAAAGTATTACCAGTTAAATACCATGAAAAAATCAAGTGATATAGCACAGATATGAATAAATGATATGCTAAAAGTTTAGATGAAATATGCTGAAATCCAATACAAACTGTAGATAAATATCATCTATACCAAGAGGCTAATAGAGTTATTGATTGAGTAATGGAAATATCAAGATACACTCTATCAATGAATTTCGTTAAACTAGAGGATATACATAAATTAGGTAAAAAAATAGGTTCTAAAATAACAAAAGAAAATATTGAAGAACTAAACAAAAAAACAGACCGATAAGAAAAAAATAAAAGCTATGAAAAAAATATAAAGAAAAAGCAGAGCAAAGACAAAACATAGCTCAAATAAATAAAAGACTTGTTAAATTCAAAGTGAGAAGTAGTAGATTACTAATGAAATAACACCAGAATATTTTATTGAGAAGTTATAGGTTACTTTTTATGTACAGAGAAAAGAATCTTAGCTGACAACAAAGACTTAGGCTTAATCAAATTTTTAAAGAGTTTGATTACTTAGGCTTTTTACAGGAAGCACGGACATTAAAAGAAGATTTTTACGATGCTTTAGATGAACTAAATTTAAAAGAAATTGATAGAATTAGAGATGATGCTTTATCTAGTGAACATTACAGGATAAAGCAGTTTGGTAGAACTATAAAGATATGGTATAAATGAATTAAGTGATATACTGAACATTCAACTAAGGATTTTAAATTTACTAATGTCTTAACTGAAGGAATTAATAATCTTTGCAAGGTAGCAAAAAAGAGTTTCTCATGGTTTTAGAACTAAAGATCGATATATCAAAAAACTGGCTGCTCGTTTTTGTTTGAAGGAATTAAAAATTTAGTAAATTTACCGCCTTGTTTTTCTACTCTGGGAAGATTAGAGCCTTTTTCATTCATTTTGATACTCATTTTTTCAAATGCTTCTGCTACTCGTTTAGATTATAAATCATTGTCTTTATAAATTTTAAATAAATCTCATAATTCGTCTTGTGAATACCTAGCTTTTTTTATAAATCAATTATCTATCATTTTTTGTACACTAAATGGTTTATCTTTCAAATAATCAAACATTTCATCTAAAAATCTTATTTGTACGGCTGGTTGTCATAAATCTCTTGCATCTTTATTTTTTTGATATATTTTTTAATCATAAATTCAACTGATCTTTCGGTAGCATCTTTTGCCTTTTCCAAAAGAGTATTTACTTTTCATTGTTTTAATCAATCTATTTCTTCTAATCCTTTTCTTACATCTTCAAAAATATCATCTCATAAATCTGGTAAAGCTTCTTGCATTGCTTTTTTTCATTCCTTACCATTTTTACTCAACCCACTAAAAATACTCTTAACCTTAATCTTCCTCAAAACCAATAATTCTGCCACCAAAGCCACTACTATACTTCTTCTTTAACAGTAATAGTATGGTGTATATCATTCTAAATCTACTCATCATCTACATGCTTGATCTAGTTCATAGGCTTCACTTGCTACTGAATATACTCCGTAAGCCATTAATCACCGTCATAAAATTGGAATTCATCTTGCTGCAAATTTAGCTAAAGCTTTTTTTCATCATTTTTCTGCTGCTTCTTTTCCAACTCACCAAAGTACTTTTTTTAGTCAGGCTATTCACATTCATGTTCAAACTGCTACTAATTAAAAGAGTTAAACTTTCTACCAAAGTTTATACCATTTTTCTTTTTCTCACTTTTCCTTTTTTTCTTCCTCTTCTTTTAATTCTGCCCTAACCTCATCCCGATTTCTTACAAATAGTTTATCTTCATCTTTTATTTTGGTTAAAACTTTGATCTTTTTTGGCCCAAAATTTTCTTTTAAGCCAATATAAAAGCTTCTTTACTTTTTTCTACAATTTATTGGTTTAGGATAAGTTTCAAATCTTAAACAAGAATAAAATGGCTTACCACTAGATATCTCAGGATAATCAAAATAAATATCTGTATCTAACAAATGTAAAGTTCTAGGTCAATTTATAGTCTCAGGAACAACTTCTGTTTTATATCATTTTTTTTTCTACATATTCTTTTATATCTAAAATAGAGTATTTTTCAAAATCATATTCTTTAAAGCTAGACATTTTATAAAAATTAATTTGTAAATATAATATATTCTATACCATTTTTTTCTAACATATCCTTTAATGGTCAAGAAGGTCATTCTTCTAAAAAAGTCCGTATAACTTTTTTCTAGCATCAGCATTATTATTTAATAACCGAATATCATTTTGTATTTCCTCTGTTATCCTACTTCATATCGTACATTTCATCATCCATAGTTTTTTACTTCATATATGGTTTTTTGAGCAAAGTCATATGCATCTGCATTTCTTGTTCAAGGATATGGAGGATTATTGATGTTAAAAGGATTCCTCCTTTAAGGGAGCTCATTCTTTTCAAGCAAATATTCTCCAAAAATCCTCTCCTTCTCCTCATTTTAAATTTTGTGGTAAATCCCTAATTCTTTTTAACTCCTCAATCTCATCAGCATTTTTCAACTTCACATTCTTCCCCCATATTCAAACATCACCAACTTCATCTATCTTATCTGCAAAATCAAACTTTCATCTGTTTGGGAACCTTTTCACTACTCATTTAGCTGTTATATCATCAATTCCATCTAAAGCTTTTAGTACCTTTTCTCTTGTGTCTTCTGTTATTTCTCTCAAAGAGTCAGTAAAATTTTCCAGAACTACATCTTCTCAACTATCTCATAATAACTTTTGAATTCTCTTTTTTTGAGTCTTTGCTATATCACTAAGATTACTGAAAATTGTTTTTACTTTTGAGAAAGAATCACTTGCACTAACAAACCCAATTCAAACAAATGCCATAACAACTGTTCTTCTTCAGCGGTAGTACCAAGGGCTATAACCTTCTGTGTTTTCCTCAGCTTTACATGCTTTGTCTAGTTCTCTTATCTCATTAGCTGTAAGGGCTATATCTAAAGCTAATAGTCACCGTCATAGAAATGGTACTGCTTTGGCTGCTAGTTTGGCTCATAGTTTCTTGGCAGCTTTTTTCTTTATTTTTTCAAATAGTTGTGATAGTGCTTTTCTTTTAGCTATACTCGCTCAAGCTACCATTGCTGCTGCTCAGATTAGTACATTGTATCATTCTAGTGTTAGTTGGTCTTGAAATCATTTCCGAAAGTCGCTTGGGTCTCATTCATAGTCAAATTCATGGTAGATTGTGTGTGTTGTTTTAGCCATGAACTTCACTTTCCCAAAGGTCACATTTCTCATTTTTTCATACCTCTCAAAATCTCTTTTCCAAATTCATTTCATCTCTTTTCTAAATTTTTCTAGTAGTTCTGTTTCTCAGTCTTCTTTTAGGATCTGTTCTAGGGCTTCGTCAGTTCTTTCGTATTCTTTTTTGTATCATTCTTTTAAAGCTTTTCTTTCATACTCTCTTCATTTTGCTAAATGTTTTTCTACCTTTCTTTATTAAATTTTACTTGTGTACAATTTCTTTCCCAAAATGTAAATTTAAAATTTTCTTTTTCCATTTTTTCTTTTAAATCTCCTGTTATATATATATATATATATATATATAAGCCAAAAACTGGCAAATATCTTCCGATTATAATACTCTATTACATCTGATCAAATACTAGATGAGGATCACTTTTAGAATGTCAATATTTATCAAAAGGTGTTTTTTCCAAGTCTACATCAAAACGATCAAAAGTGCGGAAATTTTTTCCGAGATGTTAAATATTTTCTTCATTTTCTACCAAAACAGGAAAAAAAATTCTAATCATAGATTTTCCTTTTCTGAAAATTCTTTAAATTTTCCGCTTGAAATCCATAAACCACAATCTGCTTTTTCTACATCTAATTCAATTTTTCACTTTTTAAAATATCATATATTCTCATCCTTAAATCTATTTGGATTTAATCTTAAATAATTATGGCTTAACATATAATTATTTACTTGGGATCATCTATTTGCTCAAAAAACTTTAGATAACTTTTTAGGAACATCTCTTTCTGCTGATCTTTCATCCAGAAAAGTATGCAGATTATATATTCTTACAGGCTCTTTTTTCTTAAATAAATTAAACATAATAAATTATTACAAGCTAAAATACCCTTAAAAAATTAATTCTAAGGGTAATTTTCCTACCACGAACTTACTTCTTCCATTGATCCATCTCCCCTTTTCATATCTATCAAAATCTTTTTTCCAAATGCCTTTCATTTCATTTCTAAATTTTTCTAGAATTTCTGTTTCTCAGTCTTCTATTAGGATTTTTTCTAGGGCTTCGTCTGTATCTTCATATTCTTTTCTGACAAGTTTATTTAAGGTTTTCTTTTCATCTTTCCTAGATTTTTTTAAATGCTCTTCTACTACTTTTTTATTAAATGCTTTTTGAGTACATTTTCTTTCTTGAAAAATAAATAAAAAATTTTCTTTCTCCATTTTTTCTTTTATGTCTCATGTTATATATTTAGATACATGTGCACTACCACAAAACATCTTCCAATCATAGTATTGTATAACATCTGAACTAAAAACATAGTTTGGCTCTCATTTTTTTAATCAATATTCATCATATTCATTTTCTTCTAAATCCAAATCATAACTCCAAAAAGTAGGTAATTTTCTCCAAGAAACTAAATATCTTCTCTTATTTTCTACCAAAACAGGAAAAAATTCTAATCCTAAATTTTCTCTCTCTGAAAACTCTTTAAACCTATCATTTGAAATCCAAAAATCACAATCTCAATCTTCTACATCTAGTTTTATATTTATTTTTCCTTTGGAGAAATTCATATATTTTCATCCTTAAATCTATCTGGTTTTAATCTGAGATAATTAGTAAGTAATAGATTTTTATTAATATCTCCTTTATACTTTTTGCATATATCTTTCATAACTCATCTGGAACATCCCTTATAACAGGGATCCTACCTCTCTTTATCCCAATAAGTATATAAATGATACACTTCTGTTGGTTTCTTTTTAAATATATCAAACATGGTTCTAAAATTAAAAACCTAAAATGCCTCTAATATTTAAATTAGAGGCTAAATTTCCTACCAAAAAGTCACTTTCTCCAAAGGTCACATTTCCCCTTTTTCATACCTATCAAAATCTTTTTTCCAAATTCAATTCATCTCATTTCTAAACTTTTCTAAGGTTTCTGTTTCTCAGTCTCTCTATTAGGGATTTGTTCTAGAGCTATTCCAGTTTCCATATTCTTTTCTTGACAAGTTTGTTTATGCTCTTTCATCTTTCCTGATTTTTTAAATGCTCTTCTACTACTTTTTATTAAATGCTTTTTGAGTACATTTTCTTCTTTGAAAATAAATAAAAATTTTCTTTCTCCATTTTTCTTTTTATGTCTCATGTTATATATTTAGATACATGTGTACTACCACAAAACATCTTCCAATCATAGTATTGTATAACATCTGAACTAAAAACATAGTTTGGCTCTCATTTTTTTAATCAATATTCATCATATTCATTTTCTTCTAAATCCAAATCATAACTCCAAAAAGTAGGTAATTTTCTCCAAGAAACTAAATATCTTCTCTTATTTTCTACCAAAACAGGAAAAAATTCTAATCCTAAATTTTCTCTCTCTGAAAACTCTTTAAACCTATCATTTGAAACCCAAAAACCACAATCTCACTGTTCTACATCTAACTTTATATTTATTTTCCCTTTTTGAGAAATTCATATATTTTCATCCTTAAATCTATCTGGTTTTAATCTAAGATAATTCGTTAGCAATAAATTTTCATTAATTTCTGTAGAAGCATTTCTAAACATTTGAACTATCTTCTTAGGTGGCTTTCTTATAACAGGAATTCTACCCTCTTTATCCCAATAAGTATATAAATGATACACTTCTGTTGGTTTCTTTTTAAATATATCAAACATGGTTCTAAAATTAAAAACCTAAAATGCCTCTAATATTTAAATTAGATGCTAAATTTCCTACCAAAAAGTAATTTTCTCCAAAGGTCACATTTCTCCCTTCTCGTATCTATCAAAATCTTTTTTCCAAATTCATTTCATCTCTTTTCTAAACTTTTCTAAGATTTCTGTTTCTCAGTCTTCTATTAAGATTTGTTCTAGAGCTTCATCTGTATCTTGTAAATATTTTTCTTTTCACATCAAGATTTAATGCTCTCTTTTCATCCCCCATAGATTTTTTTAAATGTTTTTCTAAAATTATCTTTATTATAATCTTTTTATTACATTTTCTTTTTTCAAAAACGCAAATAAAAAGCCTTTCTTTTTCCATTTTTTTCTTTTATCTCTCAAGTTATATATTTATATCAATGAGTACTGTCTACTAAACATTTTCCAATCATAATATTGCATAACATCTGACCTAAAAACTATGTGAGGATCAGTATTGGGAAATCACATATGCATCAAAATCATGTTTCTTCTAAATCAAATGCATAGTCCCCTTAAAAGTAGATAGTTTTCTCCAAGAGACTAAATATCTTCTATTATTTTCTACTAAAACAGGAAAATTCAAATTCAACCTTCTCTGAAAATTCCTTAAACCTATCATTTGATACCATAAATCAACTGGCTCCTTCACATCTAGTTTTATATTTATTTTCCTTTAGAAATTCATTGTATTTGCCTTAAATTTACATCTTGTTTAACCCAGAGAATATAAGTTAACAATAGATTTATTAATATCTTCTTTATATTTTTTTACATATATTTTCCCTAATTTATTAGGAACATCTCTCACAACAGGGATTCTACCTTCTTTATCCCAATAGTTATATAAATTATATATTTCTACTAGCTTCTTTTTAAATATATTAAACATAATTCTTTTTTTATTTATAAAATTTTAATGCCTCTTGTGCAAATTTCTTGTAAGCTTTATCTTGAGTATTACAAATAGCTAAATTACAATTTGCTATATCTTCTCTAATTTTCTTAATTTCTTTTAGTACTGCTTGTTCTTTTGTTAGTCCATTATCTGTAGCCTTATTCATAGCATCACTTATTTTTGTATAAACTCTACTATTATAACTTTCTGGATCAGCATAAGTATTTGGTCAATGAAATCACTTTGGTATAATAAAACCATTCTCTGCTGAGTTCATATTGAAAACTCAATCTATACAATGTAAACCTGTTCAGTTTTTACAAAAAGCTTCATCTAGTTGTTCAATTAGTTCTTTTTGTTTTTTTTGTTGCATTCTTCCCATTAAAGCTAGAAGGTATAAGATGATGGGCTTCTGGACTGTAATCTGAAAGGTGTATAGCTCATACATCAGACTCCATATCAACTGCTTGGGCTAATCTTTCTTGTGTTACTATGATATTCTGAGCTTCATCTCATAGTGATTTTTTTAGATTTCTTCACAGCTTTTGACTATTACTACTTCCTGTAGGATTATATATTTTTGATTTTAAATCTTCCCAAATTGGTTTATTATCTCCCAATCTCCTAATTTTGCTTCATTCAGTTCATTTCTTCAAAAAGTAAAAAATAATATCCGTTTGCATCTGGATCAAACTGATTTAATAAATCTTCTAATAATTCTTTGTCAGTATCTGGTAAATTTTCTCTGAATTTTACAAATTTTATTGTTTCATTTTGAGTCAGATTATCAAAAAATGTTGCATCTCTTTTAGCTAGTTCTTCTTTTATTAGTTTTCTTCTCTCTTTTGATCAGTCATAAATATTTTCTGCATTTACTGCAAACTCTTCTTTTAAATCTCACAATTTTAGATTCTTTAGATCCTCTACCTTATCTACTACTTTACTTACTACTTTTATCTTACATCTCATACATTTATTACTCATTTTATCTGTTATTCTATAGCTCAGAAACTTATTCAAAGAGGTATAATGTCATTTTTATATCTTTCCAGTCTGGCTTTCTACCAATAAGTAATTTTTTCCATAGGTCACATCTCTCATTTCTCATATCTATCAAAATCTTTTTTCCATTCTCACTTTATTTCTTTTCTAAATTTTTCAAGCATTTCTTTATTTCACTCTTCAACTAAGACTTTCTCTAATATATCATCTGCTTCTTGATACTTCTTTTTTATTTCCTCTTTAAGCCTTATACCCCTCTAGCATAAAGCAAATCTTTCATATCTTT
>CALNYL010000006.1:0-37991 GCA_942490775.1 uncultured bacterium | reverse complement strand
GGGGATTGAGTCAAAGGTGATTCTTATATTATGTCAGAGTGAGATGTAAATTAGTTTTTTTAAGATTCATAAGATTTCTGTGTATTTTATTTGTAAATCTTTTTTATCTTTTTTGGTTTCTATAAATCTACTCCATAGGAAGTTTATTCTTATGTCGTCTATTTTTTTTATTTTATAGAAGTATAAACAAGTTTCTGTTATATTCTTATAATTTAATCAGTTTAGTACTATGTTTATGGATATTTTTGATTTTAATAGTCATTTTTTGTGTAATTCATTAAAGTTATTTATTGCTTTTATTTTTTTATAAAATCATCAGTTTGTTTGTGTTAGGTGGTCTTCTGTTTTGGCTAAATGGGAGTGAATGGAGATGTTTATTCTTGTTGATCCTGATTTTATTAGTTTTTCTGCTTTTTCATAGTTTGAGAATATTATTCCATTTGTTACGATGTTTATGTTTTCAAATCAGTTTTTTTTTGATTCTGAGATTATTTCGTAAATGTTTGGGTGGATTGATATTTCTCATCATATAAATCATATTGATTTGTATGATTTTTCAGAGTATTTTTTTATTTCTTTTTTTATTTTTTTAAAGTCTACAAATCAAAATGTTTCTCATACTTTAGAAATTGCATATTTAGAGCTCATACAAAATCTACATTTGTTGTTGCATGCTTTTCATATATTTATTTCTATGTGTTTTTTCATACTATATAAAGTAATTTTAGCTAAGTTTATTATTCTTCGTTTAAAAACTTACTGGTTACAAAACTACTGCTCCAAGCCCATTGTAGATTAAATCCTCAGGTTTTTCATGTTACATCAACTATTTCAGTGATAAAGAATAGTCATTTATGTTTTTTTGATTTGCATATGATTGTCTAATTCATCTAGATTAATTCCTCATGTTGTTATATTTTGCTTCTTTCCAACTTCTTAGAGGCAGATTCAAAATGATGTTTTCGAATTTCAAGTGTTTAGTCGTTATTAATTACTTTTTTGCTAGATTGTTTGGTTCAAGTTTTATTTCAACTGCTAAATTGTTTCTCAAATATTTTTCGGTATTTGTGTTTTTGTCTAGGGTTCATAAGTATTCTCAAATGGCGACACTTAGATTGAATATAATTGGTCAACTTAGTCAGAAGTGAGTAAATGTGTAGTTTATCAGTTTTCGTGGTGGATAATTTTGATTTTTGATTTTTAGTGGTTTTGTTTATTAGGTTAATTTCTGCTTTAGTGCTTATTCAGGATAGGGGGCTTAAATTTTTTTTAGTGCTTATTCCACATAGTCAGGGAAGGGTGGGGGTTATGTTTATTCAAAATGTTTTTGCGAAGTTGTATCCATCTCATGATGTTCAAATTTGGAAGAAGCTTTTTCAGCCTGATGAGATTATTACATTTTTGGTTTTGTATTTTTCTTTATTTGTTAATTTTATTTCAAAATAGGTGGAGTTTGATTGAGTGGATATATTTTTTATTTCACTAACTTCACTGTTTGTTTTTAATTCACAGTTATTTTTTTTGATTTTGTTTAAAAATAAATCAAGGATTTCATGGCTTTTTCAGCTTTTTAGAATCATTCTTCAGTTGTCTTCTTCTACGAGTTCTATTTGGTTTTCATTACAGAATCACATAAAGTCCCGTTGATTGTATTTTGCGAATATGCTTTTTAAGAATTTTTTATTTTGTGAGAAGTATGAGTTGTCTGGATCTATGTTCATATTGGTAACATTTGCTCTTTCTCAGCCTGATAATAGGATTTTGGCTCAGGGTTTTGTGGTTTTTTCTAGTATTAGTTTTTTAAATTTTTTAATTTAGGTGAATTCCTTAGTAGTCCAGGATGCTCCTGCTCAGATAATAATCATACCAAGAATACTTAATTTTTTATTTCTAAATTTTTAAAAATCCTAGCTTTGTAATTGTCTTTTAGGAGTTCGCTTATAGTGTCTTTCGTGTGATTAAGTAGGCTGTTTTATTTCAGTGAGTAGTGATATGGAGTCTAGGCTTACTTTTTTTGTTATTGTTTCATAGTCGTCGATTTTATTTTTTAGGTTTTTATTTTTAAATTTTATTAGTTTTATATTTTTTATTAGTTTTATGTTTTTTGATATTGGGTTAGATGTTGCAAAGAAGTCTTTTATGAAGTTGTTTTTTCATCATCATAATACAACAAAGTCTGAGGGGCATATTTTATTTTTTACGATTTCTTTTATTCATATGCTTAGCATATTTCCCCAGAGTTCTATGAATTCTTTTTTTTCTTTTAGGTATGTATTGTTTGTTTGGGTTGTTTATTATGTTTATTTTTGTGTCTTTTACATTTTTAGAGATTATTTTTACTAGGTCGTTTATTCATATTAGCATTTTGAGATTCATATTATTTTGTTGCTCTTTTTTGATTGTGACATAGGTTATGCTTGCTCATATATTTACTTTTATTACTAGGTGATTTTGGAGAAAGACTTTTACTAGTGAATATTCTGTTGTTATTATTTTTATTATTTTTTTTATTTATTGCATTTCAGATGTAGTTTATAAGGTTGTGTTTGCTTAGTTGGTTGATAAATATATTTAGATATGATATGTTTATATTTTTTCAGGTTTTGCCTATGATTGATTTTTTCTTTGTTTTTATCTAGGTTTATTTTTTACTATGTTTCAGATTATCAGTTATAGTTCTTCTTCTTAAATCATGATATTTGTTTTATGTTTTGTGTTGTTCTTTTTAGTGCTATTTCTTCTGATTCTTCTAGTATTTGTTCTAGTTCTTTTTTTATTATTGGTTCTTGGTGGTTTTTTCTTTTTAGGTTTATTTTTTTTGATGAGAAGTATAGTTCTGGAGGGAAGCTTATTGCTATTTTTCTTACTTTTTTCAGGCACTGAGTTCTGCTTTTTCCATGGCTGTTTTATGTTTTCTGTTAGTTGTTCCATGTTTTCGCATTCTCCGTTCACAAGCAGCTTGTTCCTTGTCTTTTTTCTTCAGTATCATAGTAGTTTTATTTGGTTGTTTTTGAAGCTGCATATTGATACTCTTTGTAGCTTCATATGTCTACTATTCCTATGATTTTTGCTATTATGTCTTTTCTTATAAATGGCATTTTTTGTTGTTTTTAAATAAAGTTTTTTTCTGTTTTTTAGGGGTGAATGTGTGTTGTATTTTAGGGTGAACACACAGGTCTACGGTACCCTCCTTGAATCAGTTCTGTGGGTGTGTATTTTCCAGTTTGGGTCTTGTTGTTTTAGTAGGTCTAGTGTTCATTTGAAGTGCATTAGTCCGTAGGTGATTATTATTTTTTTGTGTTTGGTTTTTTCTATTTCGTTTGCTAGGTGTATGTTTCTGTCTTGTAGTATTACTTCAAATAGGTCTGTGTTTCATAGTTTTCTTTCAGAGCCTATGTTTTTTATCATAAAGTTTACTATAGACTTGTTTACATATCTTAGTATGCTAGTTCTTTTGGGTTTAGTTTTGATAGGAGTTTTATAATTTCTTCGTTTAGATTAATTTCTTTTAATTTTTTCTTTATTTTTTATTTTATTTTTCTGAGGTTGTTTTTTGTTTTTTGTTTTTTTGATATATAATCTATAATTTCGTCTATACCTAGGTCAATGTTGAAGTCTAAATTGTTTACTATTCAAAATAAATTTTGCTTTTTTTGTAGTTCGATAATCAGTATAGTTTTGATAGAATTTTATCTAAAGATTCATCAAATTTTATTCATAGGGGCTTCATCAAATTTTTCGTGATTTTTCTTCTTTTTCATGGTCTTACTCATTCATAAATAGTACAAAGTCTTGTTTTTTGTATTTTTCTATGTTTTGCTTTACTTTGTCGTAGAAGTTTTGGCTTCATATGTGACTCATGTTTTGAAATACGATTGTTTTTCTCAGTTTGATATTGTGTAGACTGGTATTTTTGCTGGTTTTAGGTTGTTTTGGTAGTAGGTGAAGCTTCAGATTAGTATTATTAGTAGTGTTAGTAAGATTGTTAGTTTGTGAAAGAAATTTTGAGAATTCTTTATTTTTTAGTTTTTCTTTGTTTCTAAGTTTTTTCCACAAATATATAGAAGGCATATGCTAGTAAATTATATATTATTAAATATACTATTGTTTCTATAGTTGCTATTATTCATATTATGTATATATAAATATTAGGTATATTGATAGTGGGGTGTAACTGAATGATATATTTTTTTCATAGTAAATGGTAATATATTAAATTGTCAAAAAGATATTGTGTAATAAAAGAATAATAAATTTTGAATTTTTACTAATTTATATATAATTTAACTAAAGTAAACTTTTAATTTGAAGAATTAGTTATGAGAAAAAAAAATGCTAGTTTTTCAGTTTTGATTCTGTTGTTGGTCTTTATATCTTTGTGCAAGTTCTTGTGCATCTTGTTGTTAATGCCTCAAAAATAATTCTTTTTTTGATTCTGTATTTGATACTGGTTGAGATGATAGAATTATTTATTGTGCTGGTTCAGATTGTTGATGAATAGGGCTGATGAATAGTTAATCAAGTTTGAGGGACAGGTTAGTTGAGTGGTAACTGCTAGGTCGGCTTCTCAAGTATTACAGGAGGTTGTGGTATATATAATCTCGTTTATTTCAATAATATTGCTGTTATTTATATGATATATGCTTGATTTGTAATTCTTACTTCAGCTTGAGATGAAGAGAAAATAAAGAATACTAAGGCAAATTATAATGTATGTTATTATTGGTATTGTTATTATATGGATGGCTTGGTCTATATTTCTTTTTGTTATAAATATGTTAGTGGGAGGTAGAAATTCTAATTGTGATTATTGTTATTCTTTACCTGCTTGAGAGGAAAGAGAGAGTTGTTTAGATAAGTATAATTGTTTGGATTTTTAGGATTATTTTAATAAAAATATTTTATGTCTACAGGTAAAAAAAATTACAAAAATATTTGGTGAAGTGCTTCTTATTATATTTTTTCTGTGTTTTTGGCTTTTCTTTGTTTTACGGTTGTACTTTATTCCTATAATGATAAGGCAGAGGAGGTGAAAAAAAGCTTTAAAGAGAAAGTTGGATATAGTGGATAAGTCTATTTCTAAATTGGATAATAGAGATGAGATTAAAAATATATAAAAAATATGATGATAATAGAGATTATTTTGATTTGCTTTTAATAAAATCAGATGTTTCAAGGTTTATGGATCATTTAGAAACAATTTTTTCTGATAATAATTTAGATTTTGAGGGGTTTAATTATTCTGATGGTAAGATATCTGTATGAGTTATTTCTAAAGAGTGATAGTAAAAAGAGGATATAAAATGAAAGCCCTGTTTATTAAGGAAAGACTGGATTATGTTAAGGCTCATGATTTTATAGATTGGTATAAGTCTTATAAGTTGGCTATTTTTGATATGAAGAATGTAAATAAATTTATAGGTGGTGATGATGTTAGGTTTAATGTTATTTTGAGCTAAAGGGGGATTATAGTATTAAGTGAAAATAGTTTTGTAAAGTTTATTTTTTATTTTCAAAAACTCAACGAATCAGAGATTCAGATTCAAACAGTTTTTCAATAAAAAAGTAAATTTTAAAAACATAATAAGTGTTCTTGCTATATTTTGTTAGCAATATCTAAAATATTAATAAATAAAAGTATTTTATGAAATTAAAGAAAAATCAATGTTAGATCTGTTGCATAGTCATTGTGTCAGCAATTTCATTTTTGCTTTTGTTGCCTTTCACTAGCTATTGTTATTCATCTTTGCAAGATAGTCTTAGAGAAAGGGTAGAATATGAAGATAGATTAAGGAGAAAGAGTGAGGTATTAAAGGATTTAAATGATATAGAGATGTAATATAAAAGAGGATAAAGGATGTTTATGGGTTATATTAATAAACTGTCAACTTCTTTTGATAGGGAGGTTATTAAAGTATTTTTATAGCTTTGTGGAGAAAAATAGTTCGTCTAAAAATATGATAAAAATTAAATGAATTTCTTTTTATGAGTTAGGACAAGAATGATTTGTGATTTTCTAAGTGAGAAATAAGGCTTAGAATGTATTTTGGAAATAAGGATTTTGCTATGATGGATTTTTTGAATTTTATTGCTAGTAAAAATTCTGATTATATGTTTTTTTGAGATAATTTTTCTTATCCTAATTTTTTGGAGATAGTGAGTTTGAGAAAAGAGGGTTTGATATGACTGTTAGTTTAAAAATTTACTATAAATAAATTATGTTTCAAGATAAGATTAAGGGGAAAATGATATGTTGATAAAACATATTTTTTAAAAAGGTATATCTTTGAAGATAAGGCTGATTTTTATGCAGTGGTTTATCTTCACTTTTGGATTCTTGTGTAGATTTATGAGAGGCTCTTTTAGTATTGCAGGAAAAAATAGATAATAAATATTTTAGGCTTAACTTAGATGATCTACTTACATATATAAAATCTGGTGATAGTTTTTATAGGGCTGTGAAAAAGATGCCAGATATTTTTACTTCTATGGAGGTTTCTATGATAGAGGTTTGAGAGAAAAAAATAAGTTGTCTGAGTTGTTTCAGATTTATTATCTAATAGGTTTTATACAAATTTTATGAGGCTTGATTTTAAGATGAGGCAAACTGTGAGTTTTCCTTTTGTTTTCTTGTTTTCTTTGCTTTTGTCTTTGGTTGGGGTTTTGCTTTATGTTGTTCTGAGTGTTGTTTCGTCACTTGAATGAAGTGGTACTATTACTAATTCTTTAATTTTGGTTTCAAGTTTTATTCAAGCTTGAATGGTTGCTATAGTTCCTGTTATTTTATTGTTTATTGGCTTTTATTTTTTATTATAAAAATACTGAGAGTTGAGGAATAAATATTTCTCGTATTATTTTGTCTCTGCCTTTTGTAGGGGATATTTATAGGAAATATATATTGTATTTTACGGTTTTGGATTTATGAAATTGTTTGGATTTGTGAATATGATTAGAGAAGTCTTTTAAATTACTTTGATGAACTGTTGATAATGTTTTATATAAGTTAGTTTTTTATGATATTTCTGCTGAATTATGAGATTGAGGAAAATGTCTCTGATGTTTTGGCTGAAGGTAGATGGGGATAGCGATTTTTTTCCTTGGGATTTTGTACAGCTTTTTTCTTCTTGAGAGAAATGGGAAATCTTTGGTTAAAATTTGTAAAAAGGTTTCAGATCAGTTTTCTCTTGATTTTGATGATAGTTTGTTGGAGTTTTCAAATAAAATAGGTGCTACGGTTATGGTTTACATTGTGAGTTGTGGTTTTATGGTTTGGTTTTTCTGTTTTTTCTAGTATATTAGGTTGTTTTATAAAAATATCATATGAAAAATAAATTTTGATTAACTATTTCACAGATTATTGTTGGATTTTTTTTGTTTTCTCTAGGGCTTATTATTGTACTTGTTTTATTTATCTCTGGAGATAACTTAAATAAATATAATAGGGATGAGGTTATTGCTTTGAATTTGGCTAGTGAACAAATAGAGTTGTTTAAGAATATAAGAGATTCTAATTATGAAAAATCTCAAGTTCTTAATCAAATAAATCCTGATAGTGATAATTATGATAAGTTGTTTGAGGTAAATAAAGGGGTATTATAAAATAGAGAATAATTTTGGAAGGTAAATGCTTTTCCTATAAAGGTTGAAGAGATAGAAGATTTTTCTAGAGTGAGAACAGTTTTTAAACTCAAAGATGCTTAATTATAAGCTTTGTTTGGATTCTCAGGGGAGGTATGTTTATGATTGTGGAGATGAGAATAGCGAGACTTATTTTTATAAATATATAAAGTTAGATAGAGTTAGTTATATGTCTGGGAGTGTAGAAGTTTTTGTGAATGATGCTTATAAGGTTATTTCTAAAGTTATATGGAATAATGGGGGGTATTATGAGACTCAAATTGATACAATAGTTACAGATTGGAGGAAGTTGTAAGGGGAACTGTTAAAACAGGGCAAGAATTGTTAAGACAGGGCAGACACATAGGTCTGCCCCTACGGTGTTTTCTATTGTAGGGGTGAACCTATGTGTTCACCCTAATTAACCTACAGTTCACCCTAAAAGTTTTTTATTTTTGAGTTTGTAGGAAAAATATTTTAAAATTATGGCAAATATTTGATATATACAGGTAAATAGGTTTTGTAATAATAAATGCCATTTTTGTAGTAATCCTTCTACTTGGAGATAGCATTTCTTTTGAAAGGGGAAAAGAGCTTATAGATGACTTTAAGAATAGAAAATATTCAGGAGTAATTTTTACATGATGAGAACCAACATTGTCTTCTGATTTAGAAAATTGGATAGAGTATTCAAATAGTATATGAATGGAATGTAGAATGATTTCTAATGGTACGATGTGTGCTAATTTTGATTATGTAAAAAGACTTGAAAGATTCTGGATTGAGTTTAGTTCATTTTTCTTTGTATTCATATGTTGAGAAAAATTCATAGATTTTTTAACTGCTACTCCTTGAAGTTGTAAAAAACTATTATGCAGGCTATACAAAATGCTTTAAAACTTTGAATGACTGTTCAATTAAATTGTGTTATAAATAAATATAATCAAAACCATTTAGATAAAACAGTAAAATTTGTAGTAAAAAATTTTCCTAGCATAAATCATTTTGTCTGGAATAATTTAGATCCAGAGATGATGAGAAAAACTGATATAGCTAATTCAACATCTTCCTGATTTTGATATATCTTAAAGTTGTTTAGTAAAGGCTCTTTCTTTTTTAGAAAATAAATGAAAGACCTTTAGAGTTGAGAGATTTCCTCTTTGTTTTATGAGGTGATTTGAGTTTGCATCTACTGAGACTAGAAAAATAGTAAAAGATGAAGAAAGAATAGTACATTTTCTAGACTTTAGAGAGATGGTTAGACAACAGAGAGCTGATATTGGGGAGTATGATAAGTTGGAGGGGTGTAAAAAATGTGATTTAAATAGTATTTGTGCTGGTGTTTATGAGTATGATAAGTTTTATAGCTATGTGGTGGTTAATGCTCAGAAATTGGAAAAATATGAGAGGGAAGATATTATTGCGAAGATAAAAGGTGATGAATAATAGTAAAATAAAAATAGGTACTTTTTAGTAGTACCTATTTTTTGTTTAGGTGTATTTTAATAACCTTATCTTATATTCTTTCCCTTTTTCTAGAGGGGGTAATTTGTTATTATTTAGAAGATTCTGATGATTCTTCTTTAGGGGTTTCTTCAGGAGATTTTTCACATTCTGACATTTCTACAATTTTTGTTTCTTTATAACAATTGTTTTTATCTTTTGAATAGTCATTATCTATTATCTCAAAACTTTCAGGGTCTGCTTTATCTATTTTGGTTATACTTGGTTTTTTTAAGTTATAAGCTTCTAATTCTCCTGAATCTCTATAAATTCAGTTTTTATCTTTTATATAGATTGTGTTTATTCCTTCTTTTTCTAAAATTTCAATAGAGGTTGGATCAATTAATTTTATATTTTGTCAAATACGATAAACTCATAAATTGGTTTTAGCATAAATTCCTTTTATAGCGGTGAAGCTTTTAATATCTGGTCATTTTGGTAATTTTGCAGAACCTAAATATATATTGTTTTTGTCTTTTGCATAGTATTCGTTTAATGGAATGAAGCTATTAATATCAGCTTCTTTTATTTCTTTTGTCATAAAGTAGACTTTATCTCAAGCTTTTGCATAGAAGTCATTTAATACTTTTAATCCTTCTATTAATTTTGTTTTTTTCTGTAGACTGTAAGTGTTGATTTTATCTTTGCATAAGTTCATTTTATAATATCAAATGTTTTTATATCTTCTACTTCTATTTTTATCATTTCATTTCCTTGGGAGTCTAGGGCATATATGTTTTTATTGTCTTTTCCATAATATTCGTTTAGGTTTTTAAAGCTTTCTGGGTTAGCTTCTTTTACCTTTTGGTCTTTGTAGTATACATTTTTTTCGTCTTTTTGTATGTCTTTATTTTCCTTTGGAGTTTCATCTTTCTTTCAACAAGATGTCATAATTAGAATTAAAGATAGTATTAGTACACTTATATATTTCATATAGAATTTATTATAAAAATAAAAATTTATGGTTACATTATAAAGTAAAATTTATTTCTTTCAAGTTTTATTTTTAGTAATTACCAAATTTTACTTTTCTTTAATTTCCCCAAAAATCAAACCCCTAAAAACATTAGCCAAAATAAAAAACTATTTTAAATCTCTTTCATAAACTTCAAATCAAATTTTAAATTTTATATAATTTAGTTTATCTTTCTCTTTAAAATTATTTAAATCCATTCTATCAAATTTTTTATACAAACTTACTAGTTTTTCATCACTTATTTTTCAAACTAGATAATCAACTCTATCTAATAAAACTAAATTATTTTTATTATTTCACAATTTTATCCTAATTTCTTTCATATTTTCTGAGAAATAATCTTTTGTTTTAAAATTATTATTTACATCACACTCTTCTTTCATAATAAACTGCTTTCAATCTTCCCCTGCAATAAAAGCAAAACCTTTATCATCAGAAAAATATTTAAAATCTCAAATATAATCATATTTATTACTTTCAAATCAATCTTTTACTAATATCTCTTTTCAATCTTAATAATATCTCTAAAAACAAAACTTTTTCCATCCGATGAATATTTAAAATCTCAAACATGGTCATATTTAATTTCTAAACTCCAGTCTTTTACAATCACAATTTTTCAGCCATTTTCTGCACTAAAAACAAAACTTTTACCATCTGGAGAATATTCAAAATATCAAATATTATCATACATATTACTTTCAACTCAATCTCTTACCATTATCCGTTTTCAATCTCTATATGCACTAAAAACAAAACTTTTTCCATATGGAAAATACCCAAAATATCAAATACCATCATATTTATTAATTTCAATTCAATCTTTTACTAATATTCATTTTCAATCTTTTTTTGCCTTAAAAATAAAACTTTTTCCATCGAAAGAATATTTAAAATCTCAGATATCATCATACATATTACTTTCAACTCAATCTTTTACTAATATCCATTTTCAATCTTTTTTTGCCTTAAAAACAAAACTTTTTCCATCAGGAGAATATTCAAAATCTCAGATATCATCATATTCATTACCCCTCAATTCAATCTTTTACAATTATCTGTTTTCAATCTTTTTTTACCCATAAAATAAAACTTTTACCATCTGGTCAATATTCAAAACTCAAAATATCATCATATTTATTAATTTCAACTCAATCTTTTACTAATATTCTCTTTCAATCTTTCCCTGCTCCAAAAGTGAAACTTTTTCCATTTGAAGAATATTTTAAATTATTTAAATAATATTGAAAACCAATAATATCATCATATTTATTACTTTCAATTCAATCTTTTACTATTATCCAGTTTTCAATCTTTTTTCGCTTGAAAAACAAAACTTTTTCCATCAGGAGAATATTCAAAATCTCAAACACTATCATATTTATTACTCTCAACTCAATCTTTTATTAATACCCATTTTCAATCTCTTTCTGCAATAAAAGCAAAACTTTTCCCATTTGGAGAATATTTAAAAACCGAAAAGATATCATCATATTTATTACTCTCAATTCAATCTTTTACAATTATCTGTTTTCAATCTTTTTTTACCCATAAAATAAAACTTTTACCATCTGGTCAATATTCAAAACTCAAAATATTATCATATTTATTAATTTCAACTCAATCTTTTTACTAATATCTCTTTTCAATCTTTTTCTGCAATAAAAGCAAAACTATCTCAATCTGGGGAAAACCTTAAATTACTAATATTATCATAATCTCAACTTGTTTTTTTATATTCACAACTTTCATCACCAAAAGTAACAAAAGAGTTTCAAAACAAAAGTACCAAAAATAAAATTAACGAAGTTATTTTTTTCATGTATTATTTTTTTAGAAATATAAAAAATCATATAAAATATTTTACTTTTTTTTCTAAAAAAGAAAACTTTAATTTTTCTTAATTCAAATTTTCCCCAAAATCAAACCCCCTAAAAACATTAGCCAAAATAAAAAACCCATAATAACTAAATTTCTAGTCAAGTCCTTTCTGTTTTTTTATTTCTTTTTGAAACATAGATTTTTTAATATTATCAGATATAAAATTTTGCAATTTATTTAATTTAGATAAATTATCAAACCTAAAATAATTTCAATCTAAATTAGAGGCAACATCTTTTAAAACTTTTTCATTTAATTTAGTTACAACCTTTTTCAATTATAAACCTTATATAAAATCTTTCAAAAAAAATCCATTCAAGTAGGAATATAACTTCACTTTAAATTTCAAACTCAAACCAAAATCAAAGCTATATTCTTACTTTCTAACTTTTTTTTAAGATTTCCAAAATCACTATAGCTATCCTCTCAACCATCAGTAAATACAACTATAACCCCTCAACCATCATCTTTACTAAAATTAGACAATCACACATTTATAGCTTCAAGCAAATCTGTCCCCTGTTTGCTAAGATTTTGGTCATCAACATCATACAAAAAAGTGTTATACAAATCACTATCAAATGTAAAAGGTATAACCTTTAAAGCCTCTCCTGAAAATATTGTTAAAGAGTATCTATTATTTTTAAATTTATTCACAAAATCACTTATAAACCTTTTAGATAAATTCAACCTAGAATTATTAATCATCTTTTCATCTATAGCATTCATACTTTTAGACACATCCAAGACAAATGCTACATTTACTCCTGAAATTTCAACTTCTTGCTCCTTTAATTGTCACCTTAGTCAAAAAATAGATAATGAAACAAATAAAAAAGATAAAAAGAGAAAAATAAAACTCAATCTGTAGTCCCTTTCCTTTCGTATGAAAGGTAAGGGATTCAGGGATGGATTAACTCACTTATACAAAACAAACAACAAATACCCCACTATTCAATTAAGCAGTAAAAATATTATAACAGAATATATATTAAAATTAGCAAAAGTCATAAATAATAAATTATTTCTAAATCCCGTAGAGACACCGATTTATCGTGTCTTTTTATTATTCTTAAATCTTATTTTTCTTATTTCTAAATCTTCTTTCTATATTTCAATATAATCATTAACAACATAAAAAAACACTATAAAATAAACAAAAAATATATTTCTATATTTTTGAGTTTTTATCTCATTAATTTCTATATCCTTTTTCTCAAGTTTAGAAATATCTTTAAAAATTTCATCAAGCCTATCTTTTGAAGTCGCTCTAAAATATTTTCATCAAGTCTCACTAGTTATCTTTTTTCAAAGTATTTTCATCTATTCCTCAAATTTTAACCCTTTGAGGAAAAAATCATCATATATTAACATCAATATAAACAGGCTTATCTCATCAAACTCAAATAGTATAAATTTTTATACCCTCCTTTTTTGCCATCTTCAATGCTAACATAGGATCAAGTCCCTTATTTGCTTCTCAATCAGTTATAAGTATCATCATTTTTTCCCTATCCTCTGATTTCTTAAACGAATCTATACCTAAAACTATAGCATCTCAAATAGCAGTTCAAACCAAGTGAGAATAAGCTTGATTTATAGTATTAACAGATAAATCACCTACAAAATCTTTCAAAAAATCATAATTAAAAGTAAGAGGAATAGAATTAAAAGGCTTTCATGAAAAAAGTACAAGTCAAATTCTATCAGACTCTATAGAATCTATAAAGTTTTTCAAAACCTCTTTTCATGCCTCCAGCCTATTTGGTCTTATATCATCAGCCTTCATAGAATAACTTAAATCCAAAACTATCTCTATATCAATTCACTTCTTTTTTATCTTTTCACTAGTACTGTTCTCTGTAAAATTTGCCAAAACTGAGATAAATAACAAAGAAATTATAAAAAGCGAAACAAAATATAATCTATAATAAATATTATTTTTTCTATAGATTTTTCTCAAATCCTCAAATGGTCAAAAATTATTAGGTTTTGATTTTTTAAAATATAAAAATAATATCAGCAACAAAATAGGAACTATCGCTATAAAATACAAAGGATGTAAAAATGTGTAATTCAACATATTTTTTATAATATTCTTAAAGAAATATTGAAAAAATCCAAAAAATACAATCTCTTGCAACCTCCTTCCTTTTGTATGAAAGGTAAGGGATTCAGGGATGGATTATTTACTAAATCATAGCAATAAACTTATCTATAATGTCTACTCTGCTATCATTATTATCCTCACTATTATTAAACTCATTAAAATAACTTCTTCTAAATAAATCAAATATCTTTTTATCATTCAAACCAGTATTTTCTAACTCCTTAAAAGTTTTCTTAGTAGCTTTTTTTTCTCACAAATACTCAAAAAATTCTCTAAATAACATATTTAAAACAGCATAAAATTCTGTTTTATCTAAATCATTAGATTTATTTTTCAATCTATTAAGCTTTGATTTAAACATATCTTTCATATCAATTTTTTCTTCCACAATTATAGTTTCTTCCTTTTTATTTTCACCTTTTTGTGATAAAATATATTTAAGTACAAAATAAAAAACTATAAAAAATAAAGCTACAATAATAAAAATAAAGCTAATTTTTCAGAAACGACTTTTAACTCAATCAATATCATTTATATCTTTAATACTTCATGTTCAAACATTAGTGTTATTATTATTTAATTTTTCCTGAACATTTTCACTCTCTTTATCAACATCATAAATGACTATTTTATTATCATTATCTTCATCAATCAAACTACCAGTATTATTTTGAAAACTATTAAAACTTCAAGATTTTTTACTATCCGTAACCTTTATTTTAAAAGTCTTATCTCACTTTATTTTTTCAACTCAAGAAACTAATGCAACTGGTCAGAGTTCATATTCTCAAACTAAAGTAGGCATTAATTGAACCCTCATTTCTACTGAAGTCTCTGTAATATTATTAATTATAGAAACAGCTCTTGATTGACTCTTTCAAACCACAGAAAAGCCATCTATTCAGGAAATTTCTATTTGATCCATACTTCCAGTTCATGTAACTTTTATATTCAAATTAATTTTATCAAGTAAATCAACCTCCGTTTTATCTACCTGAAAATCTATATCAAAACCAAAAGCTAAACCAGTAACAAAAAATAAAATAATTCAAAAAAATATTTTTAAAACGATTTTCATAACTTCTTTATTATTAATATTATTTTTTATAAAATAACTGTTTTACATAAAATAACTGCTTTGCAGAATATAAATGTTATACAGTTGGTCAACAGGGCTTTAGCCCTTTGAATATTTAATTTTTACAAAACCTTATTTTGCATTTTCCATTTTTTACCTTTCTCCCCTCATTCTCATAAGTCCCAAAAGTTCCCTATAAATATTTTTAGTCTCATCTAAATAAAGATAATCAATTTGATTTCTATTCATAATATTACTAAAATTATCTATTTTTTCTTTTCTAAACTTCACATACTCACTTTTTTTCTTTTCATCAGCCAAATCAATATTTAAGTCATCTCACTCACTTCAAAGAGTCATATTTATTTTACCCAAATTTAAATTATTTTCAAAACTATCAAATACATTTATAAAAACCAAATCATTTTTTTCCTCAGCAATACCAAGTTGTCTTTTATTTACCTCAAGTTTATCAGTCAAAATAAAAACCAAAGAATTTTTTATTTTAGTCTTATTTAAAAAACTCAAATCAAGTTTAGTCTCTATTTTATTAGATTTTTTTGAAAAATATCGGAAAATATTCTTCAGAGGGCTAAAGCCCTCTGTTAACAAACTGTCTTTACTATTTATTTTTTCTGAAATATTTTTTTTATAAATATCTATTTCTCTCAAAATACTAAACAAACCAACTTTTCACTTTTTAAAATTTATAATCTTTTCTTTCTCTCATCAAAACAAAATAGCTCAAATTCTATCAGAGCTTTCAACTGCTGATAACCCTAGTATAAAAAATATTTCTTTAAGCAAATCTAGCTTTTTTCCTAATATCCCAAAATTCATACTAGCTCACAAATCCAAAACAAACAATATATTTAATTCTCTCTCTTCTTCATATCTCCTAATTATAGTTTTTCATTCTCTGGCAGAAACAAGCCAGTCTATATATTTTGCATCATCCCCATATTCATAACTCCTAAATTCACTAAACTCCAATCATCTTCACTTAAAAGACGACTTGTAGTTACCCAAAAAAACACTATCCACAAGCCTCCTAGTTTTTATATCAAGTTTTTTAAAATCTTTTGTTTTCATAATTTAAAAAAAGTAATCTGTAGGGGGTAGACTTATGTGTCTGCCCTAATTTTTTTCTACCTAACCTTCACCACCCCCAAAATTCTTTCCACCACTTCATCCTCTGTAATATTATCAGCCAAAGCCTCATAAGAAAGTATAAGCCTATGCCTTAGTACAGATTTAGCTATATTTTTAATATCCTCAGGAATAACAAACTCCCTACCAGAAATAAGAGCCAAAACCTTAGAAGCCTGTAAAAGTCAAATAGAAGCCCTAGGAGAAACACCATAAGTAATTATATCACCATACCTTTTATTATTCCTAGTCTCTGAAACTATATCGCTTATATAATTCAAAATATTATCATCTACATAAATCTCCTTTACTAAATTTTGTGCTTCCAAAACATCTTTTTTGCTCAGTATTTTTTCTATTTTCACATTATCTATACTTGTACTCTGTTTCAGAATTTTTATTTCTTCCTGTTTACTTGGATAATCCACTATAGTTTTTAGTAAAAACCTATCAAGCTGAGCTTCAGGCAAATCAAAAGTACCCGATTGCTCTATAGGATTTTGTGTAGCTAAAACTATAAAAGGCTTCTCAAGCTTAAAACTCTCCTCTCAAATAGTAACCTGTCCTTCTGCCATAGCTTCTAAAAGAGCAGACTGAACCTTTGAAGGAGCTCTATTTATTTCATCTGCCAATACAAAGTTTGAAAAGATAGGTCAATGCTTTATAAAAAAACTTTTAGCTTCAGGATCATAAATTTTAGCTCAGATTAAATCAGAAGGCAATAAATCAGGGGTAAACTGTATACGATTAAACTTTAATCCCAAAGTTTTAGAAAGAGTATCAACAGACAAGGTTTTAGCAAGTCATGGAGCTCATTCTAAAAGAATATGTCACCTAGAAAGCAAAGCTATAACTAAATCCCTTATAAGATTCTCTTGTCATACTATTTTTTTTCATATCTCAGAAAAAACCAGTTTTATTTTTTCGTTCAACTGTTCAAATTTCTCTTTATTCTCCATAAATTTTTAGGGTTAAAATAATAAAATATGTATTTTTATGTAGAGCTATTTTAGCAAAACTTCTCTACATAAAAGTAAAACATCTTCACATAAAAACAATTAAAATTAATTTTATAAAAAAATTTGATTTTTTATACCAAAATGTATATAATAGTTCTTGTATCAATATAAAAAAGTTTCCCAAACGGTGTTAGTGCCTAAGGGACTTTTTTTTGTATTCTAGCTTTTTTCTAACTCAATAATCATCCAAAAAAGTATAATATTTTGGATCTAAATGCTTTTTATGCCTATATAAACTTGATGCAAATTTAGAATTTGGAGCAATAATCTTTAAAAATCTATTTAACTCAATTAAATAATCAACTATAACCTTAAAATCTCAATCTCAAGAAATTAAAACTACTTTATCAATTTTTTTTCCTTGCACTTGTTCTTCAACTAACTTTTTCATAACATAAAAAACTAGATTTACATCCACATTTCATTTCTTTTCACTCTTTAAATGCTCAGGCTTTTCATTAAATATCAAAATAAAACCAGCTTTTTGTAATTTTTCATACAAATAATTTTCTTTCTCTTTAAATCAAAGAAAATAATAAGCCTCCTTTATTTTATACTTATCTTTTAAATAAATCCTAAACCTCTTATAATCAAGTTTCCAGTTTAATCCTTGATACAAATTTTGTCAATCAATAAAAGCATAATTTTCTTGTTTTCACATAAATCTTATTTTTAAAGAAAAAAGTAAAATGCAAAAAATATTTTAATACAATTAAAAAAAAAATCAAAAATTTATCTGATTTTTTTATATCCCTAGTTAATATAAAATATTACCCCCTTAGTCCAATATTATAAACCTTCTCCAAAATCTTTTCTTTATCCTCTTTTCTCTTCTTTCTCATCATCCCAAAAAGATTAAAAGAAACAAGTTTGATTCAACAAAAACCAAGTAAATAAATTTTAAAATATCATTTTAGATTCATAGGAAGAAAAAATAATGTATAAAAAAAACTAGGAGCATCACAAGTAGAAAAAACTCTAGCAGTTTTTCACTTTAGTAGTCATACTGGTCATTTTTTCTCATACTTATAAGCAAAACCACTTTGGAAATTCATATCAAAAAAATTCTTTAATATAGCAGGCATATTTGACCACCAAACAGGAAATATAAAGACTAATTCATCAGCTTCTAGGATTTTCTTCTGTATAAAATCTCTCTTTTCATTTTTTTCTGGTTTTGAAGCATCTTCAAATCTTAAATAATTTTGAGTATTTTCATTATCATACAAATCTAGTATTTCCACTAAATTTCAACTTTCTAAAGCTCACTCTCTAAATTTATTAGCTATTTTATGTGTGAAACCATCTTTAGAAGGATGTGCTGTTATTATAAGTTTTTTCATAATTTTATTTTATTAATTAAACCCATAAATTCCACAAAGATTTACAAAACAGAAATATATAGAAAAAACAAGGAACAAATCTTGCACCAAATAAGTGCAAATCCAAAATAGTTACTTAAACAAAAGTATATGCAAAAGTATGAATTAAGCAAACAAATAGAATCAAATTTAGGTATAAAAAAATGCTTAGGAACAAAATTTTAATAAAAACCAAAATTATAAAATAATAATACACTCGCAGAGCAACTTTTTTTACAAATAATTTTTAGTTTAAAAGATTGCTAAAATCTCGTTTAATTATTCATTGAATATTTCCAACGATGCACAAAATGTATTATACTCTCTACAGGAAATTAGAATTTAAATTTTACAAAAACTAATATTTCCTTTATACTAGTTATTAATATGATTTTATAAATTAATTTTAATATAATATGGATAAGAATGAGAAAAGTGTATTTGAGAAAATAGCTACAATATTTGCTCCTAAGGCAATTTGACCTTATTCACAAGCAGTTAAGGTTAGAAAAACAATGTATAGTTCTGGACAAATTTGATTAGTTGCAGAAAGTTGAGAATTGGAGAAGGGGATAGAAGCACAAGCTGAAAGAGTTTGTAAAAATTTATGAGAGGTTTTGAAAGAGGCATGACTTGATTATGAAAATGTATTGAAAACTACTATTTATTTGGTTGATATTGAAGATTATAAAACTGTAAATGAAATATATGCAAAATATTTTGCACATCAACCTGCTAGAAGTACTGTTCAAGTTGCTTGACTTCCTATGTGAGCATTAGTTGAGATTGAAGTTATTGCTAAAGAGTTTTAGTTCTATAATTAGGAGACAAAATATTTTTTGTCTCTATAGAAAAATAATGAAAAAAAATATTTAATTTTTGATTTGGATGGAACTCTTATAAAATCTCCTGTGAGAATAGTTGAGGAGGTGCTTGATTTTGTGAAAGAGGTTGATCCTGAGTATTATGATAAGACGAGATATGTAATGAGTAAAACTTTTTGATTGAGTTTAAGTGAAATTTTTAAAATGGTTTTTGAAGATGATGAGAAAATAAAAAGATATTGTGATGGTGCATATAATAGATTAGATAAACTTAGGGGAAAATTAAAGTTTTTCCCTTGAGTTCCAGAAAAAATAAAAGAGCTTTCAAATAAATATAAGCTCTTTTTGACTACTTGAAGTTCAACTTATTTTGCAGAGGATTCTTTGCAGGAGTGATGAATAAAGGATTGTTTTGAGATGATTTTTTGAAGTGAAAAGGTTATGAAAGGCTCTAAACATTTAGAGGCTTTTGTTGATTATAGTTGAGATGATAAATTTTTTGAGAGGAGTGTTTATATATGAGATGGTGATATGGATAGGATTTTTGCTGAAAAGCATAGTATTGATTTTGTATTTATTTGAAGTAGGGGGATTGATAAATATGAGATAGAGAGTGTGGTGGAGATTGATGAGGTTTTGAGGAAAATTTAAAAATTAAATTTTTAAAAGAAATGTTTACAATAGGAGTATTTGCAATAATATTTGATGAGAAAAACCGTGTTTTACTTTGTCATCGTACAGACTATGATTTATGGAATCTTCCATGAGGAGGCTTAGAAAAGTGAGAATCTCCTTGGAAAGGTGTAATTCGTGAAGTAAAAGAAGAAACTTGATTTGATGTAGAAGTTGTTAAAATGTCTGGAATTTATAGTAAACCAAAAACTACTGATATTGTTATGCAATTTATTTGTAAAATAATAGGTTGAGAAATAACATTAAACGATGAAGCCGATAAAATAGAATATTTTGATTTTGATAAAATTCCAAGTAATATAGTTCAAAAGCAAATTATCAGAATAAAAAATGCTCTAGATAATCCAAATAAATTTTATATGCAAGAGCAGTTTGGGAAGTGAGCAAAGCTGTTGATGAGGGAGGAAAGAATATAAAATAATAAAAAAGCCATGAACAAAAATATACAAAAGTATTTTTTAGTAGCAAAAGATGAGATAATAAATAAAAGATTTTGAGTTACTCAGCAATATTTAGAAGTACATAATATATTGTTTGAAAACTGAAAACCTAAAATAGCTAGAATTGATTTTAACCAATCAGATGATGATGTACTTGTGTATTTTCCTATTGAAAATGAAGAGTTCTTTCTTTTTATTAGGTTATCAAAATGACCTGATATAGAAGTTCAATGGGTTTGGATGGAATCCTGAAATGAAGTTTATTTTTCAGCATACTCGGAAGAATATAGTTTTGAAGATTTAAAAAAATGTTTGAAGTTTAGAAGTTTAGAGTGAAATAATAAATGAGATATTATTCCAAAGAGTAAATGAAAAAGAAAGTATAAAAATTCATTTTTAAATTATGATCCAATAAAAAATACAGCTTATGACTTAGATGAAAAATTAAAATTATTATTAACAGAACTAGAAAAAGATAAAGAATGAATATTAAAATTATCGCAAATAGCGGACTTAGAAATAACTATAGTTAAATATCAATATATTAGCTGAAATACATGAATAAATTTAGATTTGGTAACTATAAAAAAGGATGAGCGATTTAAATTTATCAATATCTATTTCTACATATATTGAATGAAATGAAATAAGATAAGATAAGATAAGATAAGAGAGACGATAAAAAATAGGTGTCTCTATAAATTTCTTTTAAAACTTTATATTTTCATTATTTTCTTAAATATCCCCATTTTTCCAAAAATAATCCTTTATTTTTTTCTTAATAAACAGGAAACTTCGAGTAAAATAGTGTTTTAATTTTTAAATACACATATTTCATGAAGATAGATATACTTAAACATATAGAACCAGTTTGCACTTTTCTTAAAAAATCTTAAAATAAGGGGAATTATATTTTAAGAAAAAAATATGGCTTATACTACAGATTTAACAGATAAACAGTATGAACTGATAATAAAAGCAGTTCCAAAACTATGAACAGCAGAAATAAGTGTTAGCAAAAAAGAAATTTTAAATGGAATAAATTATCAATTGAAAAATTGATGTCAGTGGCGAGATTTGCCAAAAGACTTTCCCAAATGGCAAACAGTTTATTCTCAGTTCAGAAGATGGAAAAATAAGTGAATTTATGATGAATTACTATTGGAATTAGAAAAATTAGAGAGAAAAAATAAGGAAAAAAAAAGAAATTCCTAGCTTACTATTATGAGATTCAATGGCAGTGAAAAATACAGATACAGCAGACATAGAAACAAAATGATATTGCCATTATAAAAGTACAAATTGAATAAAGAGACATTTATTAGTAGATATTTTATGAAATCCATATTTTATAAAATGTACAAAAGCAAGTATTTCTGATGATAGTTGATTAATAGAAATAATAAGAGAGAACAAGGAATACTTTCTAAAACTAGAAGAATGAATTGTGATAACAATATTATTAGACAATTGATACCATAAGGATTATTTAGAAAAAGAAATAAAAAAAATAGATAAAAATATTCTAAACTTTATAAAGATAGAAATTACTCAAAAAAATAAACCCTGATATGAAAGAAAAATCTAAAAAAGAAAATCCTCAAAAGAATTGATTTGTTGTACAACCTAAAAGATGGATTGTAGAAAGAACAAATGCTTGGATTAACCAATGTAGGGTTTTATGGAAAAACTGTGAATGAAAACTTTCTACCTCTGAGGCTAAAATTAGATTATGTTCTATTAGACTTATTATTAGGAGGTTAGCTTAAAATGTGCAAATAGGTTCTATAATATCAAGAGTAGTAAAATCTTTATGATATTAAACTGTATAGTCTAAATACATTGTACAATGTATTATATACATAATATGTATAGAAAAAAAATAGTAAAAGTAGTATACTAAACTTAGAATATTTTGGATTGCTAATGCTCTTTCTGAATAATTTCATTTTTCTAATATTCAATCTAATGCTAAGTTATTTAATGGATCGTGTAACACTGATAATAGTCAATGTGTGTATTCTCAATTCTCTCAATTACGATTTTTAGTCTTGGTTGTTCAGTATTTTTTTTTATTTCTTTTTCATCAGGTAGTCTTATTTGTGAACTATCTGTTGCTAAAATCCTAAAGTTTTTCCATGTTTCATATCATGTTTTATTTTCTTCTAAATCATAGTATCTGTTTATTATTACTTCTTCATTTAGGTTTAAAAAAACTTCTGGTTTTAATTTCTCTCTTGCTTTACTAAAGGTTTGGGTTGTGGCTACTTTTTCCCAGTTTCCCAATTTTAGTGAAAATTCATTTAATCTTAATTGTAAAGATTTTACTCATTTTTGTAATAGTAGTATTAGCATTTTGTCATAGGTTAATTTTCTATTTCTTGTGAAATCATTTTTTTTATTTCTAAAGTTTTCCTTTAAAAGATCCTATGATACTTTTTCTCACATAAATATAACTGTTTTTTTAGAAAAATACAGCGAAGAATCAAAATTTCTCATTTTTTTTTTGGTTAATATATAATATGTATTTTGATTTTTTGCTCTTTTTCTCTTGTCAAGTTTTTTTATAAACAAAAAAATACCAAAAAATTATTGGTATTTTCCCTTATTTTAAGGATTATTTCCTTAAGTTGATGGCATTGACCTAATGGTACCAAATATAAAAAGAAAATATAATTTATCTGCTACAGAGTGAAGTAAAAAGAAATCTAGGTCGGAGGCTACATATATAAGATGAGCTTATAAAAATGAAGAGAGGGATGAATGAATAACAAAATTAATTTTTGAAACTATACTATTTATTTAACCACCTTTTTAACCCTAGGATCCCCTAATAAAGAAAACAATTTTTCTGATTTCTCTATTGTTCATTTATACTCTGGAGACAATTGTAATAAATAAACCAAATCAGAAATAGCATTTTCCTTTTTTCATAATTGATTATATGCAGAAGCCCTATTGAAATAAGCCTGAGGATAAAGCTCCGATCTTTTTGAAGACATTATCAAATCACAAGTATCCACTACTTTTTCATAAAGTCACATAGACAAATAAATATTAGACTTCTCTATATCTATAGTCTTTGAAGTCGGTCTTATCTTATAAATCTTATTTAAAATATCCAGCTTCTCATTATTATTCTCTGATAAATTATACTGCCTCCATAAAATATTTACCTTTTGCTCTTGCTCTAAACTAGTAATTTTTTTCTCAAAATCACCTATAATCTTCTTCATTTCTTTCTCCATACTACCTCTAAAAGATTTTTTTATATCTGAAAAACTTTTCCATCATACAATTCAAAGTAACATAGCTATTACCGTAAATAAAATAAAAAGAAAATTTACAGTATTTGCAGAATAAGATAAAGCCTTATCTACACTCTGTAACTGCCTATCTTGAACCTCTCGAAAAATTTCCCTTTTCATAGTCTCTTGTTTCACACTTAAATCCTTCAATTCTGATATAAAATACCTCTCTGTGAAATTAAGCTCTTTAGGTATTATAATATTATCCATTTCTCAAGATGAAGAGAATGTAACTGGAATAATTGAAAATAAGACTATAAACAATAGTATAATTTTTTTCATAAAATATTTTATATATTAAGATTATTAACATATATCGTAACACACTATTTTTATAATTGAAAATATTTTATTCACGCTAGAACGAAAAGAGCCTACAAAATTTTACTTTTTTCACTTAATCAGTAAAATGGCAACCTACTAAAATTTAACAAAAAAAACTATGAAAAAAATAATTTTAAGCCTATTTACATTTGTAACATTTTTTTGTTTACATAATGTTAATGCAATAGAAGCATGAACGGGAATGCAAGACTTTATAAACTCTGAACCTATTGAACTATTTCAAGAAAATGATTATCTAAAAGAAATAGAAGATTCTTCAGAAGTTTTATTAAAAAACAAAAAATGAGAGCTTTATCTGAAAATATTAGAGAAAATAAGAAATAAGTTTGATATAGAAAAGAAAATAGAAGTTATTTGAAAAATTGATAAAATTCTTGATGGTATGTATTTAGTGAAAAGCCCAAATAGGGAAATAATGGATAATTTGATGGTAAATCTTAGATGACAAATAGCACTAGAATTATTAGAAAATGAGCAAGTGAAGAAAAATGTGGTATCTAAGTTTTATTATTTTAGGACTTATAATAACTTTAAAATATTAGATAAGGTGGGAGATTTTAAAGTAGAAAGTGTGGAAAAAGAAGAATATCTTAATTTTTATATATATATAGTAAAATATAAAAACTCAAAATGAAAAGAGATTAATATTTCATTTCATTCACGGTTATCAAATACATTACATAATTCCTTTGGTGCAATAGAAATAGAAAAAATAGAAAATCGTGAGCGGATTATAGAAGAAATAACAAGAGATGAAAAAATAATAAATAATGAATATGTATATCAAGAAAATGGAGGTTATAATGATAAAAAGTTTTATATACAAATTGAAAAGATTATGATTACATTGAAAAAGGCTATGATTATATAGTTTTTTTATATGCAGAAAATTTTGATGACCAGTTTATATATGAATACACAAAAATTCAAAAAACCTATGAATTACCAAAATCTAAAAATTTTTCTGTTCAAACAAAAGTAATAGATAATAAGGTAAAATTAACTTGAGAGGTAAAACACTCTAATATAAATTATGTTTCTTGTAATAAAGAAAAAAATATAGAAATAGATTCTGAAAACAAAACTTGGGAGTGTGAAGTTTCTTTAAATGATGTTAATGAAAATTGATGATATATACTTTTATATTATTATGGATATGATTGAAGAACACCTTTTTATAAAGAGAAAATAATTATAAAATAATAAATAATTATAAAATAAAATGACTTCAGAAAAAATAGAAAAATACATGGAACTTTTATCTAAAATAAGCAATACCCCTTGGAGCTTGAAATATTGGCTTGAGGAGGTTGAGTACCTAGAAAGAAAAGACGAAGAACTAATATTAGCTGACTTTGACTACACACTCTATTCTAGAACAGAAGAACTTGAGTGAGAGAAATATCTAAGAGAAAATAGATGAGATGCTGGTTCTAAGGCAGTAATTGAAATAGATGGAATACATAATTATCTAAATAAGTATCATACAAATAAGCCTTGTCCTAAAATTATATTAGACAGAATGGATACTAAAAAAGATGTAATATTGACTTATGGACCTTATGAGTTTCAGATAAAGAAACTTATGGCTCGTGGTCTTGATAAGTATAAGATTCTAATTACTCAAAAACCAAGTGATAAAATATTAAAAACTGTTAGGTATATTCTTTATACTCTTAGGTATATCCCAAGTGAAATAACTATTTATGAAGATAGACCAGAGTAATTTAGAGAGTCTAGAGATATGATACAAGATGTTTTGGGTGTGAAGATAAATATAAAAAAGGTTACAATGGAGAGGGGGAATGATGACATTTTGATAGAGGATGTGTAGGGAAACTATAAAATTAAATAATCCATACCTGAATCCTTTCCTTTAATACTAAAGGAAAGGGGTAACATTTTTGTGAAACAGTTATGTTTTGTAGAGATGTTTTGCTAAAACATCTCCTAATTTTTTGAATATATAAAAGAGATCATAAATGGATGTCTCTACTTTTAATAAAATTTATTTTTTTAATCTAAAATTTTCATATGATTGATTTAAATTTTGCAGATATAATAAATATAGTAAGAAATGCTTTTATAGAACATCCAATATGACAAAGCATCTGATTAGTGGCATTTTTGGTTTCTATATATAACTTTCTGTTTTGTAAGAATAAAAAATTTATCTATGTTACAGCAATAGCCTCTTTTGTTTGGGGAATTCACTTTTACTCAATCTGACTAATGTCTGCTGCTCTTGTTAATGCTGTGGATGTGGGAAAGAATCTTTTGGCGATAAAATACAAAAGGTCAATAAAGTTGTCTTCTATTTTTGTTGTGTTTTATTTAGTGTTACCATTTTTCATATTTGATTGATATATTTCGCTTATTCCTATGGTTACTGCTATTTTATGAACTTATTTAGTTTTTTATGTTAGGTGAGTTTGGTTGAATGTGGGTTTTTTGTTTATCATAATGATGTGGTTTACTTATAATTATATTTGAAGGTCTGTTTGATGATCTATGACGGATTTGACTTTGTTTATTTCTGGTATAGTTGGGGTTTTTAGGACTTTTGTTTTTAAGAAGGGTGAGAAATAGAGGGAAAATTTATATTTGAATTTTTTGTTTTTGTGAGAAAGGGGGTTATGATTTTTTAGGGAAGAAGAGTAAAATCTAATTATTAGGATTTACTCTTTTCTTTAGTCCACTGTTTTTATGTAATTACCTATTTTACATCTTTCTCTTTTTCATTCTAGATTTACCCCTTTAATTTCAAAATTCAATGAATTCATATGGAACTTTTGAACAAAGCCAGACTCCATTTTTTGAGAGATAAAATTTATATCAGTTTTCATACATTTTTTTACTTTGTATTTTCAACATTGTAGGTTTTCAGTGTCTCATTCATACTTTCTGAGCTGTATCTAAATCTGATGATAGATGTACAAATTGACGACTCATTGGGATAAGTCATTTTTGTTTTATGCTTTCTATAAATCTAGTGGCTGTTCCATGGTAAAGAATGTATGGTGGGATTATGGATTTTAAATCTAAGTTTATGTTTATGCTATGTCCTTGATTTGCACGAATCTTTTTTCAGTTCTCACTGATAGAAAATCTTTGTTTATCATTATCTTTTACTAATTGTTTTATTTGTTCGTAGGTTATGTCTATATTTTCAAATTCTTTGAATTTTTCTATGATTTCTTTTATGTTAGCCCATCAGTTTTTATCTAAAGTTATATTTAGTACTTCTGGTTTATGTCTTAGAACATAGCTTAGTAGCTTGCTTACTTTTGTTTGGTTCATAAAAATTTAGTTTTAATTCCAAATCGCTAGTTTAAATCTATGGGCTTTCAGCCCAAGGTCTTTAGTCTTTCTAAAACTTCTAATCTGGTTATACTGTAAAAGTTTTATATTTGTAATAAAAAAAGATGAATAGAAGAAATAGTCATAGTATAACGAACTTAACAGTTTATATAGTATTCATAACGAAATATAGGTATAGAGTTTTAACCTGAGAAATACAAAAGAGAACAAGGGATTTGATAAGACAGAAATGTGATGCGAATGATGTAAGAATAATAAAATGAGTTGTAAGTAAAGATCATGTTCATTTGCATGTAGAGTATTCACCAGAACTAAGTATATCAGATTTGGTAAAGTGGTTAAAGTGATACTCATCGAGGAAATTAAGACAAGAATATCCAATATTGAAAAAGAGGTATTGGTGATGATGAATGTGGTGAGTATGATATTGAGTTTGGAGTACTTGAGTTGTTTCGGAAGATTTGATAAATAATTATTTAGAGCATCACAGAACCCCCTCAAATTTTGATACTGAGAATAATTTTATTTTGGAATAGAGGTTTGTATTAAGAAACTTTAGAGGGCTTTCAGCCCTTTTCCAAACCTATGGGTTTTCAACCCATAGTCGTTTAGTAAATTACTTTTTAAAATAATAACCCAAAAAAAACTAGGAGTAATCCTAGTTTTTTTATTTAAAATAACTGTTTAACAAAAATATAGCCTCTTCACCTTATGTAAGGGGAAGAATTCAAGTTATGGTTATAGAAAGTTTTTCTATTTTCAGAAACCTATAAAATATAAAACTTTTACCCTTTCTTGATTTCTTTCATTTTTAAAACCTCATGAGTCCTTGTTTTTTTATTATACTTCCTCAAAGTAGGACCTTTCTTTCAAGCTTCAAAATTCTTTTTCTGTATATTTGTAACATGCACCAAATTACCAGTTTCTGTTGAATAATATCAAACATAAGTTCTTTTACCTTTAGCCATCTTTTACTTTTTTAAATAATTACCTATAATATAAAACAGCCCTATTATATATAAAAATAAAGTGTATGCAAACTTTATCTATCTTTTCTATTTGACAAATACTAAAGCTTCATTATGTCCATTTCTTTTTTCTTATATAACTCATCTATTTTTTTATTTCAATCATCTACTAATTTTTGTAAATCAATACCAAAGTTTTTAGCTTCATCTTCAGAAATTTCTTTTTCTTCTTTTGCTTTAGATATATCTTTATGAGAATCTCATCTAGCATTTCTAACAGATACTCTAGCTTCTTCTGATAATCTTTTAGCAATTTTAGCTATTTCTTTTCTTCTTTCCTCTGTTAAAGGTGGAACTTTTATCATAACACTGTCTCCCATAGACTGAGGATTTAGTCATATAGCTGCATCTGTTATAGCTTTTGCAATAGTATGAATTACAGATCTATCCCAAGGCTTTATACTTAAAGTTTGAGGGTCAAGTAGTGTAACAGAAGCAACATTTTTTAGAGGTTGTACACTACCATAACTTTCAATACCTATATCTTCAACCAAAGCAGGGTTTGCCCTACCTAACTGAAGTTTAGAAAATTCTATCTCCAAATGTCTAAGAGCTTTTTCTATACCATTTTTTGCTTTAGTTAACATAAAAATATTTATTAAATAGTAAAATAACCCTTATTATATCAGAATAATGATAAAATCAAATTTTTTAACTTTACATTTTTATATGAATTAATAAAATATTTTCAATTATTATTTAATCTTTATATAATATATGGAAGTTTTAGAGGTAAAAGATCTAGTAAAGAGTCTATGAAAAGTAGAAGTTTTAAAGAATGTTAACTTTTCAGTAAGTTCAGGAGAAATATATGGTTTCTTATGACCAAATGGGGCATGAAAAACAACAACATTAAAATGTATAATGTGATTGATAAAACAAGAAAAGTGAAGTATAAAAATATTTTGAGAAGAATGACTTAGTATGAAATCAAAAAAGAAAATATGATTTATGCCAGAAAATACTTATTTATATAAACATTTAACAGGAAAAGAATTTCTAAGGTTTAATTGAAATTTTTTTGATTTAAAATGAGAAAAATTAGAAAAGAAAGTAGAACTACTATTGAAAACGGTATGATTAGAAAGTGCATGAGATAAATATTTAAAAGATTATTCAAAATGAATGTTACAAAGAGTTGGTTTAGCTCAGGCTATAATAAATGATCCAGAACTACTATTTCTAGATGAACCAATGAGTTGACTTGATCCTATTTGAAGAAAAACTGTAAAGGATATATTGATAGATTTAAGAAAGAATTGAACAACTATATTTTTTAATACTCATATACTTGCGGATGTAGAAAGTATTTGTGATAAAATTAGTATAATACATATGAGAAATAATAGTTGAATCACAAAAGGTTTCTGAAATAGATTGAAGTTTAGAAGATTTTTTTATAGAGAAAGTAAAAGAACAATAAATCTAAATTTTATGAAAATAACTCTAACTTGAATTTTTCCCCTTAAATTAAGGTGAAGAAGCTACAGTTTTTTTCACTTACATAAAATTTTATTACAAAACACAATTTATTAACTAAAAGAAAACACCATGGACTACTTCAAAGAAAGCCTAAAATTACACAAAAAACTTTGATGAAAGATAAACACAGTAAGCAAATATTCACTAAACACAAAAGAAGAACTAAGCCTAGGATACACTCCCTGAGTAGCCGAACCATGCAGAGAAATAGCAAAAGACAAATCAAAAGTTTACGACTATACCATAAAACAAGACACTGTCGCAGTAATAAGTGACTGAAGTGCCGTATTATGACTTTGAAATATCTGACCAGAAGCATGACTTCCTGTTATGGAATGAAAATGTATACTATTTAAAGAATTTGCAGGAGTAAATGCCTTTCCCATAGTTCTTGATACACAAGATACTGAGGAAATAATTAAAATAGTAAAAGCCATATCACCAACTTTTTGATGAATAAACTTAGAAGACATAAGTGCACCAAGATGTTTTGAAATAGAAGAAAGACTAAAAAAAGAATTAGACATACCAGTATTTCACGATGACCAACACGGAACAGCAATTATAGTACTTGCAGGAATTATAAACTCACTAAAAATTATCTGAAAGAAAAAAGAAGAACTAAAGGTTATAATAAACTGAGTATGAGCAGCATGAGTCTCTATAGCAAAATTACTAAAATTGTATTGAGTAGAAGATATAATTATGGTTGATACAACAGGGATTATTTACAAATGAAGAGAAAAACTAAATTCCTCTAAAGAAATGATAGCTAATTTCACAAATGAAGAATGACTAAAATGATGACTAAAAGAAGCTATGCAGTGAAGAGATTTATTTATATGAGTATCTGCTCCTTGAGTTTTAACTGAGGATATGGTAAAGTCTATGAATAAAGACCCTATAATATTTGCTATGGCAAATCCTACTCCTGAAATTATGCCTGATTTAGCTTACAAAGCTTGAGCTAAAATAGTAGCTACCTGAAGATCTGATTTTCCTAATCAGTTAAATAATGTACTAGTATTTCCATGAATATTTAAATGAGCATTAAAAAATAGAGTCCCAAAAATAACTGATGAGATGAAAATAAAAGCAGCTGAATCTTTAGCCAATTATTTAAAAAATCCAACTGTAGATGAAATAATCCCAAGTCCACTTGATAGAAATGTTTCTAATATAATTGCAAATGCTATAAAATAATTTTGTAGGAGCAATACCTTGTGTTTGCCCTAAAATAATAAAATTTTTAAAAAATGATAGAAAAATATGGTTCATTGTCTGAGAAGTTATTAAGAAAATGATTTTGGCTTTATATATTTTCTTTTGTAATGGCTCCAATATGATATATTATAAAAATAATAATATCAACAGAATTATCTCCTTGAGAGTTATGAACAATATATTGAGTAATAAGCTTGGTAACTATGTTGTCTGCATTTAATGATTTTTGATTAACAGAGAGTTTAAAACATTTTATACCTTCATATGTTTCAAAAGAAAGATATGATAAAATCAAGTCTATTTTAGCATATGCTTTTTTAATGCAGTTAATTACTAGCTTTTTAATAAGCTAGTATTTTTTACTTTTTTGAGCATGATGTAATAGCATTAAAACATTTTAATTCAAAAACTGTATCAGATATTATAAAAATATTTTCTTTATTTTTTATATGAATTAATTTATTTCAAATAATAAATACTTTTTTAGTTTGAGTACAGGATACTTTTTGGAGTAAACTTTCAGATTTAGTGAGACTAATATTTTGTCGTGTTTTTGTTTTGGCTATAACTTTTATGGATATGTGAAATCTGTCAGTTATTCAGTTGGTGATGGATTTTTTGATTATATTTGTGAACTTTATTTGGTGCTTATGTATTTTTTAGGAAGTATTATTTTCCATATTTAAGGAAGGAAAATATTTTATGGAGTAAAAAATTATTTAAAAAGGTATTTAAATATTCTATTTTGGTGTTTTTATCATCTCAGGCAGGAACTATATTAAGTCAAATAGATATGCAGATGATTTTATATATGTTATGAAATGTTGATGCTTGATATTATACTGTCTATATAAGTATAATTTGAATCCCTTTTTTAATAATAACTCCTATTTTTCAACTTCTTTTACCTTTGTTTTCACAATTACATTTTGAGAATAAATCAGAGCAGATAGTAAAATTGAAGGGGGTGCTTTATAAATTGTTAATAATAATTTGAATAACTACAAGTTTGTTTTTATTTACTTTTTATTATGAAATTATAGTTATATATTATTTGGAAGGAATATGCTTTATCTTGAGAAATAATAAGATATTCATCCTTATTTTTAATATTTAATTTTTTGTTGCAGGTTAACTTTTTTATTTTAGCTTCAATATGAAGAGTGACTTCTAGGTTGGTGATTATAATATTGTGAATATTTTTTAATGCTTTTTTAAATATTATATTTATTAATGAAATATGAGTGTTTTGAGCTGCTTTATCTACATGAATGTGATGGTTATTTATTTGGACATTATCAGAGAATGTTCTGTGATACAAGTATTCTATAAGAGTTGATTATAAACTTATTTTGAAAAATATAATTTTAATGTGAATTGTTTCAATTGTTTCTTATTATGTAGTATCTGATTTTCGGTTATGAAGATTACATACTTTTTGTTTAGTTGTATTATTTTTAATTATATGGAGTATATTCTTTATTTTAGTAAATTATAAAGATACAAAAGTTATTATGGCTGAGGTTGAGAGATTAAGGGGGTTGAAGAAAAAGAGAGTATAATTTGTAAATCAGGGCAAACATAAGGTATTGCTCCTAATATCATTAAGTTAAGTATTTTTTTAATACCTCTATCTTGAATTTTTTCCTCCTTCAGGAGAAATAGGCTACATTTATTTTATTAACTTAATGGAGTTTGGTATTGCTCTAAAATTTAAATTTTAAATATAAATAAAAATGATAAATGAATTTATAGAAAATGTTCTAGATATACATGATTATAAAATAAAAAAATATAATTTATGACAAGATAATAAAACTTATGAAATTACTTTAAAGTTTTGAAAAAAGATCGTAATTCAAGATCTTTTAGTTTTAAAAAGTGATAAGAATCAAGTATTTATTGAAAAGGTAATTTCTTTTACAAATAAAAATAGTTCTTTAGTTTTTGCGGATAATTTTTTAGAAAAAAGATTTTTTAAATATAAATGAAGTTTATTTCAGGTTATGAAAAAAATAGAAGGGGATACTATAACTGAAAAAGATATAAACCAGAAACTAGTTAAAGCAACAGCTAAGTATTTGGCTACTTTCCATAATATTATAAAAGATTTTCATTCAGAAAAATACACAGAAATAAACTATTACAGAAAAATGCACCAATACAGAATAGAGCTTGACAAAATAGTAGAAAAAGAAAAATATAAAGAGAAAAATAAAAAAGCAATAGAGATATTTTCAGAATTGAGAGAAATAGCTATGCCTTTAAATGAAAATAGATATTTATCTAAATGAGTGATACATGGGGATCCTTGTTTCAAAAACTTTTTAATAGATAAGGATAAAAAGATAACAGGATTGATAGATTATGATATGATGTCGGTAAGTGCTTATTTGTGGGATTTAGTTGATATGATAAGGGGATATATGAAAAGTGATAATTTTCAAAAAAAAGAATTTGAGAGTTTAATAAAAGCTTATGATAAGGTTAGACTTTTATCGGATTTAGAGATAAAAGAGCTTGAAAACTATTATAAAATGATAACAGTAGAGTTGTGATTTAGATATTTACTTAACTATTTTGAGTCTAAAGATTATATAATTTTATCATTGAATAGGGAAGATTCTCTTAAAAGAGCTACTAGGTGTTTAGAGGAGATAGAGAAAATGAAAGGATTTTTGTAGATATATATAATCCATCCCTGAATCCCTTGCCTTTCATACGAAAGGAAGGGGGCTACAATGTCTTAAATGAATAGCTTTGGATTAAAATCACCTATTGACAAAGGTAAACATTTATTTTAGGGGAATTTATAAAAAAACAGTTTGATAAAAGTTGAAAAAATCTATAATGAATTTGTTATAGATTTTTTTTTATTTTTTTTAATAATAGAATATGAAAAAGTTTTTTACTGTCGTGTTTTTTATTGCAGTCAGTCAGTTAGCTGGAGCAATTGGTTCAATTTTCACTGTTTCATCTGTTAAGGGGTGGTATAATGTTTTGAATAAACCTTTTTTTAATCCACCAAGTTGGATTTTTGGTCCAGTTTGGATTATTCTTTATTTTATGATGGGTTGGGCTAGTTATTTGGTTTATAAAGAAGTTGGTAAAAATAAATCAGCTAAGGGGTCTTTGGTTTTGTTTTTTATTCATTTGGTTTTCAATGCTAGTTGGTCTGTTGTGTTTTTTGGTTTACATAGTCCTTGATGGGCTTTTGTGAATATTGTTATTCTTTGGGGGATGATTTTGTTTTTGATTTTTAGGTTTTATGGGATTAGTAGGGTGGCGAGTTATTTGCTTGTGCCGTATTTGTTGTGGGTGAGTTTTGCTTCGGTTTTGAATTTTAGTATTTGGTGGTTGAATTAGGGGGAATCAGATAATTTAAGCCTAACTAATCAAGCAAATTCTTTACAATAATGTCACTATTCAAATTTAAATAAGTCTGGACTTCACTGTCTACTATAATAACTTCAAAGCTGAAAAACTAAATCTTTTAAGGAAGAAAGAAGATAAATAACATACAATTTCATAATCATCTATATTATCTTTTTTAATAGAAATTGATTCCTCAAAGTCTATGCATCAACCATCTTTAAAATTGGTAGATTTTTCAAGTAAAAATTTACTAACTTTTTTTACAGCTTTTTGATTGAGTATTTGACTTAGGGTAACTATTTATTCTATATAATTTATAATAATTTAATTTATCTTGAGCAATATCACAAGCTGGAGTTAAAATTATATAAAAAGTTCCTTCTTTTTCCAAGACAGTTCAAGTAGCATATTTATTATCTCAAATATTTTTTAAATATATTTCTTCTGGGTGAAAATTATTATAATCTCAAGATAATTTATGATGAATATGTGATAAAATGTATCTTGATAAACTTTTTTCTGATTTTTCTATATCCTCAAATTTTGACCATTCATTTATATTATCAAGTCATCAATCCCAAACTAATTTATTCAAAACTTTATTTATTTTTCAGTGTTTTCAAATTACTTTTGTTATTCAGGTTTTATAAATAGATTTAATATCCTTTAACACTTCTTCATATATATTTCAATCCCCATCTCACTTATCATATATTCTATAAAAGGTAGTTTCTTCATTATTCTCTCTAAATCTCATTTATGTCATGTTACAATAAATAAAGGCACTATATTAGATTTTCTTACTATGTTAATTATTGAATTTCATTCTCAAACATCTGGAAGCCTCAAGTCCGTGATTATAAAATCTATTCATTCTAATATATCCCTAAACAAATTTATATTAATTTCTCTCTCACTACTTACAATAACACTATATTTTTCATCATTAAAATCTTCAATAGCATCTTGAAATAGTTCTTGTAACACCTCTTCATCTTCTATAAATAAAATTTTTATTTTTTCCATTTCTTTATAATTAGTTGTAAAATAAATCAATCTTCTGAATCAATTAAGCTTAAAATTATATTATTTCTTTTTAAAACTTCTCAGTCTATTGATAGACCTAATCAAGTTCATTTCTCTTTTAGTGTTACTCATGGATCAAATATATCATCCTTCAATTCTTCTTTCAATAATCATATTCCATTATCTTTAAATAAAATATATAAATTATCATTTTCTATAAAGCTTGTGATTTCTATTTTATTATTTTTATTCTCATTTAATCATAACCAATATATACTATTATCAATGAAATTTGAAAAAGCAACAACTAAGTCTGTTTTATCACAATATATATCATAGTCACCAATTTTTATTGATTTTTCTATTTGATTTTCTTCTAATAAATGGCTTAATGGTTCAAATGATAATTCTAAAATTTCCAATAAGGAAAAGTAATCTTCTTTTCTTTTATTAATAGCCAAAGGCTCAGTATTTTTCAAAAACCTTAATATTCTAATAGCATTTTCTTTATATTTTATTGCTATATCTCTAAATTCTACAACATTTTCATTATATTTAATTAATTCATTTAAATTATTTATTATTAACTCTATTTTTTTGAATTTTCACTTAAAATAAGATAATGGTTGTTTTTATTTCATGAATTCACTCTCAAATTATTTTTCATAATGTTGTTTGTCTCCCATAAATAAAAGAATGTTTTCCAAATATTGCTTCTCAAAAATCTTTACTTTTCAAAAAACTTGATTTACACTAGTTGATAAATCCTTATTCATTTCCTCTCTTGTTTGGTATATCTATATTTTCAATAGTTTTTACAATACTATCTTTTAAATTATCATATTCTAATTTTTTATTAACAGTTCTTCATAATCATGCTTCTCTTCTATAAATTCTTCTAGATTGTTCTAGTTCGTTTAATATATTTCATATTACACATTTTAATCACCAAAAATATTTATTTTCTTTTAATCATCACCTAGAAGTTAATTCTTCAAGTCATGATTCACTTTCATTTCGGATTTTTATATATCATAATAATTTGATTTCGTACTAAATCTTAATGTTGGATCTATTATACCCTTCTAGAATTTAATCATAACCAATCATCATTTGTGTCTCAATATGGTCTACATTCTAAAACCTCATCTATATAACATACTCAACTATCTGTAAATCGAATTCTTTTGCCTTCGCTCTTGATAATTCTCCAGAATGTCACATTTCCTGATACTTTTTCTCTTCCTTAACTAGGATCCCTATCAATTATTAAAAAGTTAAATGTAGAAACTTTCATGGAAGTTCTTTAGGTTATCTTATCTGAAAAATAATAATTTTTCAATCAACCAATATATTAAGATTCTCTTTGTTCCTTTATTATCAGCATTTATAAATGAAAAAAGCTTTATTTTCTTCCTTTAAATTCTCAACATATTTTATAGTCAAAAAAGTTAGTTAGATCATACAAAATCTATCTTTTTAATTTAAAAACATATTAATTTTATCATTAGTTTTATCTCTTCAAATGGAGATATTAATTGAAAGCTCATTGTTTCAATCTTCATAATTGTTTTTCAGTCCAAATTTTATTTTTTTCTTCATCTCAAAAGATTATAATACTAGTTCAACTCTTTTCATCTGTTTTTTCTGACTTTATATCTAAATGAATTTCATCTAAAAATTTCTCACTATTTTGAAAATCTTCCCAATTTATATTTACAATTGTCTTTACTCAATCTTTTATTGTCTCTAAATTCATTTTATTTCCTAACACTGAAGTAGCATATCTTCAGATTCCCTTTTGTCATTGAAAAATTCTTCACTTTGGACTTTTTCTATCTCACACCTTATTATCAGTAGAAGGAATTAACCATTTTTTTTCTAATATCATCCTCTGACATACCATGTCAGTCATCAACAATTTTTATTTTCAAACCATCTTCTAATTCTTCAAAATCTATACTAACTTGAGTAGCATCAGCATCATATGAATTTTTAACCAATTCAATTAAAGCTGAAAAATCATCTTTTATTAAATCTTTTCATATTGTAAAAATATGTCTTGCCTTTGGTCTAAAATAGTCTAATTCTCCCATATTTTACTTTTTATTAAAATATTGTTTTAACTCCTTTGCTACTATGTGCGAAAACATAGGAGGAACAGCATTTCCTATTTGCTTGAAAATAGATGTTCTAGGTCATTTCAAATTTAAAATCATCTGGGAAAGTTT
>CALNYL010000005.1:0-71370 GCA_942490775.1 uncultured bacterium | reverse complement strand
TAAAATGAGACAATTAAACTAACTCAAACATTTTAATAACTACTTATATAAAAACAAATTATTTTTATGAAATAAATTGAGACTTTAATTTCTAATTTAGAATATATAGGAGATATAATCTCTTGAAAACCTAAAATCAATTATAAAGATTCCTCAGAACAACCGATAAAACTTAATACACTAAAAGGGTTTCACCATATCTACTGTTTTCTAAAGAAGATTCTGCTCTCAAAAGAAGAATATATAGATGAGAAACTAAGTAATATATTGTGCTATCTGCTTCAAAATAATAATAAAGATCCAATATTTTTACAATATAGACTGAAAACAACAAAGTCTAGTATTAAAAGAGAATTACTAGTAGATAAGGTTATTAGCAAAAAAGAATGGAATGGTATTTATCGTAGAATATGAGGTGAAAATTATTATATTTTTCAATTATTTTCATATATCAGATGGAGAAGATCTTTTTCATTTTCTATTTAATATAAAGGATTTTATAAGTAGTAAAAAATAAAGAACAAGGGGAGTTGAAAAGAAATTCTCAAGGAAGTTTATTTTATGCTTAAAGAAAAATTTTGGCTTTACTCAAGAGGAGGCTTCTTATTGTACAACTGAAATAGCTTATATTTTAAATAAAAAAGGCATTCCTAATAATATTCTAGGAGGAAATGATAGAAAAAGATTCAAAGGTAGATGAATATAATTATATCAGATCTTTAATAGGAACTAGAAACATGAAGGAAATAAAATATAAAAGAAGAGCTATTCGTGCTATAACAATGTTAGATTTTTCAATGGAAATAAGAAATTTTCTAAAAGAATTAGATGAAAATGATATTTTGAGATGTTAGTGAAATATTATTTTCTTATTTAGAACAATTAAAATTTTATTTAAGTAGAATTTCCAACTTTATTAAACATAATTAATAATAAAGACTTTTTAACTTTTTGTAAAAAAATTAATGATACTGATAAAGAAGAGTATTTAAGTTATAATGTAAGCAATCTTTTTCAATTATGGGAGTTATATAACATAATAAAAGAAGATACTGAAAAACAAGAATTACTATTTTCTTCTGATACTTTAAATCCTATAACTAGTTTTATTGAAAAAGAGTTTGGAGAAAAAGTTTCCCGTAATTTTTTTTGGAATTATGATATGTTACATTTTGTACAAAATTTTAATGAAACTAAAATGTTGGAAATTCTTTCTCATTTAGAATGAAGAAAGGAAAAGTATACAATTAAAGATCTTACATTCCTTGGTGAAATCTCAAATAGCCCATTACTTACTCAAAAGTTATTAAATCGTCAAGAGCTTGAAATAGAATTAAATATAATTTACTTATCGACAAAAGCATATAGCACAATAGATTCAAATTCTCCACCAAGAATTTCCAATCAAAATGCTCCAACTTTACAAATTCTACAGAAACAATATTAATTTATGAAGGATTAAGAGATACAAAAATTACACAATCTAAACTAGGAAATTTAATACTTTCTGATTACAATGATGAATCAACTGAATACGGAGAAAAAGTAGTGTTAAGAAATTGAAAAATAGATTTAATAAATATATTATCTGAATCAAGTAGTAATGGTGCACATAGACCATATAGACCTCTATATGGTATTGCCTATTATCATTTTCATATTACCGATAATATAAATCGTTCAAAATATGCTGGAGCATCTGGATGAGATATAGAGAATACATGCGATGGAACAACAGGTGTAGTTTTTACTTCAATGTGATATGCTGAAGCAACTTCCAATAATGAAAATTTCTATTAACACAGATATATTTTATGGTTACGATTCTGATAATAACATTGATTTAGGTAAAAATACTATCCCCTTTTAATTTCATAATAACTTTTCAAAGTTTGAATTTGTTAAAAATCATATACTATCAAGTTTATTCGATATTTTTCTAGCTTAGAAACTATTTCTTTATCTTTCATAATTCATTCAAAAAACCATCTTGTACTATCCAAAGTTTACAATATCTGGTTTTTCAGTGAAGCTTTTTATAAAATACCTAATTAACATACTTCAATCAAGTCATTTTTCTTTTGATTTTAAAAGAAAATTCTTTTTTAAATCTTCGTCTATTCTAATTTGAAAAGTTGTAGTCATATTTTGTAATTACATTATACTTACACGATATTATATTATTTTTCAGAAATATGCAAATTAGTTTCTCTAAATTCTTCCTATCCTCTCCAAAACCTCCCTCACCATCTCCTCATCCACATTCTCTCAATTATCAACTCCAGAAGCAATATCTACTCATATACAATTTGGTACTTGCTTAAAGATTTCTGAAATACTGTTTTTATCAACTCATCAAGCTACTAAAAATGGTTTTCTGATTTTTAATTCTGATAAATTGGAGTAATTATAGCTTTTTCAACTTCAGGGGTTTGAGGAGTCTATTATTAGTAAATCAATATTTTCTAGATTTTCTTCTTTTATATTTCAAATAATTGTGGCTATGGGTGAAGATATTATTTCATTGTGGTTTATTGGGCATATTGTGTATAGTCAGGCTTGTTTAAATTTTTCAAAGTTTGATACTCCATAAGCTTGTACTCATTTCATACCTGGTTTCTTTTGCTAGTTTCTATAATTTTATCTGTTTCTTCTTCTGATAAATCGCACCAGAGTTTATTTTGTTTGTCGTATCTTCAAAAGAGTCATATTCTCATAACTGAAAGTGGTGTTTCTATGTTTTTTGCTTGTTGTGTGGTTATTTTTCTTTTTGAAATGTTCTATAAAATTAAAACCGAGTAGGTCTATTCAGTAATAGTTTGAAAGTGGTTTTCTGATTCAGCAGATTTTTAGTATTTTGTGTTTCATTGTTTTTTTATTATATATATAAATTCCTACTGTATCTTCCTCTCCTTTAGTATTAAAGGGCAAACACAAGGAATTTGCCCTACAGTAATATTTATAGTAGGGGTGGATTATTCACCCTGTGTTATTATCTCATCAATCTTTTCGCCATCTTCATATTCAACTCAACCAAATCATTGTAAGCATCTTTGCAGGTTCAGTTAATTATATCTTTTGCTATTGCTATTTTAAACTCTACTTTTTCTGCCATAATTTCTTCAATTGGGACTCTTTTAAATCCAAGTTCTTCAGGAGTGACTTTGTAGTTTTTTATTTTTCAATCAGATAGTTCATATATTTTAGTTTCTGCTGATAGAGTAACTTCATCAAGTCAATCATCTCCTCTAACTACCATTACTCTTTTTCTTCATAGAAGCCTTAGAGGTTTCTATCATAAATTCCATTTTATCTGCAAAGCTACAACCTATAAGTTGGTTTTCACTGTTTACTGGACATAGTAAGGGTCATAATATATTAAAAATAGTTGGTTTTCAGTATCTTTTTCTGACTTCTCAGAATTCTTTAAAGAATGGGTAGAATTTTTTTGCATGTAAAAATGCTAGGTTGTTTTTTTCATATTCTTCTAGTACTTCTTCTTTGGTTTCAGGAATTTTATATCCAAGTTCTTCTATTAGGTCAAAGCTTCCGAATCTTCAGCTTGCTGCATTGTTTCAGTGTTTTGTTATTTTTACACCTTCTTTTGCTAATTTAAGGCAAGTTAGAGTTGAGGTGTTTATTCTTGGTAGTCAGCTTCATCATGTTCAGACTATATCTAGTGAGTTTGGTAGTTCTAGTTTTATTGCTTGTTTAGATTTTATGTATTTGATAATATCTGCTAGTTCTTCGGGTTCTACTTTTTTGTTTGCTATTTCTATTAGTAGTTTTAATTTTTGGTCTTCTGTTAGTTTTTTTTCTAGTACTGTTTGTATAAATTTTAGCATAGTTTTTTTGTTAAGTTGTAATATTATTTATAATATCCTCCTTAAAGTAAAGAAAGAGATGCGTGCATTTTTTTTCTCTTTTATAAATATTAGGAAATCAAATTGTTCCTCCCCTCCTTTCGATAAAGGATGGGGCTAGGATGGTGGTATAAATAAGTCCTCCTTCAAAGCTTCTTCATAAAATAAGTTCCTATCAATACTCCATTATATTTTCACTTATACTCTCCTACTTGCTCCAAATTGTCTATTCAAGAAAAAGCAAAAACTAATCTTTTTTCAAGTTTTTCTTTATATTTTTCATAAATTTCAAAGTGTCTATTTCTATCAATTTCCATAGTTCATAAGTTTCTGCAGTTTATTCATATTCAAAAGTCTAAATCTATTTTTAAAACTTTTTCTAAATCTTTTTCATTATCAACTTCAACTATAGGAAAAATATCTTTTTTTAGAGAATATTCTATAAATTCTTTTATTTTTTCTGTATTTAGGATTCTTTTTAAAAGAAGTAATCAGTCATATCAGAAATAACTTGCTCAGTCTATTTGTTTTTTGCTTATGATAAATTCTTTAAAAAATATTGGTTTCTCGTATTTTTTTTTAAAATTATATCCTCTTTCTATATCTCAAAAAAAATATTTTTCATCAATAAGGATAGAGACAGCTTTTATGTTTTTACTATTTCAATAAAAATCAAAAACTTGTTTCATATCTATTTTATCTGAGTAATCAAATTTTGGGGATGCTAATTTTATTTCTCAAATAATATTAGCTTCTTTTTTTGAAAATATTTTTTTAAACTTTTGGGAGCTTGATTTAATCTTTTTTAATTCTCTTTTTTTGTTTAAAATTATTTTATCTAAAATGTTCATTTTTTTTATATTATTTAATTTTTATTTTCACTAATTTGTAATCTCCTTCCTTTCGTATTAAAGGCAAGGAATTTAGGATGTATTATATATATTTTTCTATCCCTTTCCCTTCGTATTTTAAAACTCTATTCCCTCTTGTAACTGTTGTTACAGAAATTCAAAGCTCTTCAGCTATTTTTCTTTGGGGGGTTCATTTTTTTAGCATTTTTAAGATTTTTATTCTATCTGCTACATCTGTTATCTCGGAAGGAGTTAATAAATCTGCTAAGACACCTGAAAAATCACTTTTGTTATTGATTTGCCAAAGTGTGTCTGTGAGTAATTTTAAAGATTCTGGTAATTTCATGTATTTCTGTATTATTATAGTAATATGAAGATATTATTTATTTTATAAAATAAGTCAAAAAAAATGATATAAAGTATATTATTTTTAATATTAAATATCTACTAATATAGGTATAAAATCAATATTTACCATGACTAAAGGATGCCTAAAAATGGGAATAAGTCAAGTTAGATTTGCTTTTTTTTGTCACTTGAATATAATAATGTCGTTACTAAAAATGTATTTAGGAACTTTTTTCTAAACTTCCTTAATGTATATTTTAATTTTTATTTTATAAATTATTTTATTATGAGAAATATTTATAAAAAGCCATTAGCTATAATTTTATGGTTATCGATTTTGTTAACATTATTTAGCAATGCTTTTGCTGTTGTAGAGATACATTCTATATCATGAGATGTATCTGTAACAAGATGACAAGATATAAATTTACAATGGCATTTTGAATGAAGTCCAGAGTTTTCTAGATGTGTTTGATTATGAATTGATAACCTTCATACTAGAACAAATATTGGTGTAGTGCAATGGAATGAAACTACTTATGAGCCAATTGATAGTGCTTCTTTTCCTACTACTAGCTCTTATATAAGTTCTAGTACAACGAGTTTAGAGATATGAATAAAATGTTTTCGTACAGATTGAACATCTGAAACAGATGAGATTACTGTAACAATAGAAGAAAATAATGGAGAACCTGATATAAATTTAAGCTCTATTTATTTACTTGATACTGCTTCTAATGTTCAGAAAGGTGATACTATAACTACAAAGAGTTATATAAGTATTACATGAATGGATGATGGAGACAGCTTTACTTATCATGCATATTTATACAACGAAAATAATGGTTTTTTGGAATCTTGTTATAAAAATCTTATAACAAATGGATGATACTAGAGAATTGAAGTTCTGAAAATGTATGACAGTAGAATGTGATTTTGACTATTTTGATAACTATGATCCTAGTGGTAAAGAATATACTTTCAGAGCATATGTTGATAAAAATGATTATATTGATGAGTCTAATGAGTCTAATAATTATGCACAAAGAAATTATACTATTGGTGATGAATTAAATGTTGAGCCTGATTTAGAGATTACTTCTATATATCTTCAAGATACTGCTTCTAATGTTCAAAAAGGTGATACTATTAATACTAAAGGTTATATTATTATCTCTGGAATGGATAATTTAGAAAATTATAATTATTATGTGTATTTATATGATGATAATAATAATAACTTAGAATATTGTTATATAAATACTCAAACTAATTATGATACTAGAGATTGAAGTGCTGAAAGTGTTATTTTAGAATGTGAGTTTAATTACTTTGAAAATCATGAACCTAATGGTGAGGTTTATACTTTCAAGGCATATGTTGATAAAAATAATTATATTGATGAGTCTAATGAGTCTAATAATTATGCACAAAGAAATTATACTATTGGTGATGAATTAAGTGTTGAGCCTGATTTAGAGATTACTTCTATATATCTTCAAGATACTGCTTCTAATGTTCAAAAAGGTGATACTATTAATACTAAAGGTTATATTAATATCACTGGAATGGATAATTTAGAAAATTATAATTATTATGTGTATTTATATGATGATAATAATAATAACTTAGAATATTGTTATATAAATACTCAAACTAATTATGATACTAGAGATTGAAGTGCTGAAAGTGTTATTTTAGAATGTGAGTTTAATTACTTTGAAAATCATGAACCTAATGGTGAGGTTTATACTTTCAAGGCATATGTTGATAAAAATAATTATATTGATGAGTCTAATGAGTCTAATAATTATCAAAACTAGAAATTATACTATTGGTGATGAATTAAATGTTGAGCCTGATTTAGAGATTACTTCTATATATCTTCAAGATACTGCTTCTAATGTTCAAAAAGGTGATACTATTAATACTAAAGGTTATATTAATATCACTGGAATGGATAATTTAGAAAATTATAATTATTATGTGTATTTATATGATGATAATAATAATAACTTAGAATATTGTTATATAAATACTCAAACTAATTATGATACTAGAGATTGAAGTGCTGAAAGTGTTATTTTAGAATGTGAATTTAATTACTTTGAAGATCATGAACCTAATGGTGAGTTTTATACTTTCAAGGCATATGTTGATAAAAATGATTATATTGATGAGTCTAATGAGTCTAATAATTATGCACAAAGAAATTATACTATTGGTGATGAATTAAATGTTGAGCCTGATTTAGAGATTACTTCTATATATCTTCAAGATACTGCTTCTAATGTTCAAAAAGGTGATACTATTAATACTAAAGGTTATATTAATATCACTGGAATGGATAATTTAGAAAATTATAATTATTATGTGTATTTATATGATGATAATAATAATAACTTAGAATATTGTTATATAAATACTCAAACTAATTATGATACTAGAGATTGAAGTGCTGAAAGTGTTATTTTAGAATGTGAGTTTAATTACTTTGAAAATCATGAACCTAATGGTGAGTTTTATACTTTCAAGGCATATGTTGATAAAAATGATTATATTGATGAGTCTAATGAGTCTAATAATTATGCACAAAGAAATTATACTATTGGTGATGAATTAAATGTTGAGCCTGATTTAGAGATTACTTCTATATATCTTCAAGATACTGCTTCTAATGTTCAAAAAGGTGATACTATTAATACTAAAGGTTATATTAATATCACTTGAATGGCTAATTTAGAAAATTATAATTATTATGTGTATTTATATGATGATAATAATAATAACTTAGAATATTGTTATATAAATACTCAAACTAATTATGATACTAGAGATTGAAGTGCTGAAAGTGTTATTTTAGAATGTGAATTTAATTACTTTGAAGATCATGAACCTAATGGTGAGTTTTATACTTTCAAGGCATATGTTGATAAAAATAATTATATTGATGAGTCTAATGAGTCTAATAATTATGCACAAAGAAATTATACTATTTGACAAGGGAATTTGGTTTGTTCAACAGCATATACTCCAGCATGTTGAGTAAAATATTCTTACGGAAGACCTATATATAAAACTTTTGTAAATAGATGTTATCTTGATAAAGATTCTATATATACATATTCATCTAGTCAAGTATGTATATATGACAAACTTCCAACATCTTCTATAATAACAAAAATAAACAATCTATTAATTAGTCTTCACTGAAAGCTAGAAAATAAATACTACTCTGATACACAAAGAGCTGAACATCTAATTAGAATTATGGTAAGCTTAGATAGAATAGGGGAAATAAAGCCTCATCTAAAATATGTAGTAGATTATATAAACAAAAAATTATTATTACAAGTAATTGCATACAATTATCAGTATGATATCCAAAGTCTTGTAGATATATTAAATTAATAATCTACAAAAAAAGAGTCAGTGATTTAAATCACTGACTCTTTTTTATTATCATTAAACTTCTGATTTTCCTAAACTTTCACTAAGCTTAAATCTTTTTTAAACCATTCAAAGTTATCTTCTCTCATTTGAAATATAAGTTTTTTATACTGCTTATAATTTGATAATCATTTCTCGTTAATATAATAACTTCAAATAATTTCCCCCTCAAAAAAGTTATCTTCTAAAATATTTCAATTATACTTTCAAATTAATTCTCTAAAACTATTTTCTTCATCTTTTTTGAAGTAGATTTTATAATTAAAAACATAATAAACTAGATCTTCTATATAATTAGATTTAACACATAATATAAACCTCTCAATGTTAAATAATAAATAAACTAAAACCATAAGCACCATAGCTCATGGAATTATAATATATGTAACCGTTTCTAAACCATTCATTTAAAACAAAAATTATATTTTACAAAGACCAATCCATTAAGTATTATAAAATATATAGTAAATAAAAAGAATTTTATTGTATTTTTTTGAAAAAATTTGTATTTACAATAAAAAAAGTTATCTTATTCTAGAGTTTTAAATCCAAATAAAAATATAAATATGCAAATTATACAATACTTCATATTCTTAGTAATTTTATTTGCTCCAACATTTATAGCCAATGGAGTTCCTGTTGTAGTAAAAAATATTCCCTTTATTTCTAAATTCAACAAGCCTATTAATGAAAGAATATTTTGAAAAAATAAAACATATAGATGATTTATTTTTTGAGTGTTTATTGCTATAATATTTTCTCTACTAGAATATAAGTTTCTAAGTAAAACTTGAATAAAATTTATCACAGTAGAATATTATCGAACAGTTACTAGTTATTCATTAGCTGTACTTGTATGATTTTTACAGTGATTTTGAGCTTTATTTTGAGATATAGTAGAAAGCTTTTTTAAAAGAAAAATATGAAAAAAACCTTGAGAAGCTTGGTTTTTTTGGGACTGAGTAGATTATATATTAGCAAGTATTTTATTATTTTCATTTATATATATACCTTCTATTTGGTGAATAATATTTTTAATAATTTTATCTCCTATTATAAGTTTATTTTCTAATACTATTTCATACTTACTTTGATTAAAGAATGTTCGGTATTAATATATACTAAACCTTATTAGGAAATCTAATATTTCTAAATGTACTTATTATAAAAGACACCATAAATGGATGTCTCTACTTAAAACTTTAAATAAAAATGAATAATTTCGTAAGATTTCTTGAAACTATATTTCTGACCTTTTTTTATTCTGGAAAAATACCTTTTAGTCCATGAACTTTTTGAAGTATTTTTAGTTTTTTATTTTTAGTTGTTTTACTATTTGTATTTCATATAAAAAATGGTTTTATATTCGTTATAGCTTTGTTTGTATTTATTATTTCTATTCCTATAATAAATGGCTATGAAAAAAGAGTTGGTAGTCATGATAATTCGTCTATTGTTATAGATGAATTTGTTTGAATGTTTATTTGTGCTGGTATAATACTTTTTTTCACTAAAAATATTTTTATATTAATTTTGGGTTTTGTACTTTTTAGATTTTTTGATATACTTAAGCCTTCTTTAATATGATATATTGATAAAAATGTATTATGAGGATTGTGAGTTTTATTGGATGATGTTGTAGCATGAGTTTTTTCTTGAGTTGTTTGTATAATAGTTTATTTAATCTTAGTTAAATTATGAGTAATCTTATCATAGAAGTTATTCTTTCAAGTATAATAGTTTATTGAACAATTTATTTAAGCAATTTTTTTGTTAGAAATAAAAAATCAAGAAAATTTATTGTTAATCATAAAATATTTCACCCAAATCAGATAAGTATTTTTAGGGTATTTTTGAGTTTTATTGCTATGTTTCTATTTTATTATGGAATGGAGACCTTGGCTGTATTGTTATTTGTTTTTTCCGCCATATTAGATGCGACTGACTGAATTATTGCTAGGTGATGTAATTTACAGAGTGAATTATGAAAGAGTTTGGATCCTTTAGCTGATAAGATTGTTTATTGTGTAGCATTATTATATTTTGCTTTTATGTCAAAGATTAATTTATATTTAGTGTTTGTATTTATAATAATTGATATATTATGACAGTTTTCTAGAATTTTGTTGGATAAACTTAAGATGGAAAAGAAAGCAAATATTTACTGAAAAGTTAAGACTAGTTTTGTATTTATATTAGTATTTTTTCTTATGGTTTTTGAGAGTAAATGATTATTTGAAATAGATGTTTTTTACAATAATTTATTGATGATTGTGTGAATAGCTTTTGCTGTATTGTCTATTGTTTTTAAGTTCAAGAAATCTTAAAAAGATTATCTCTTTTCACTCTGGATAGAATAGAATTTTAAAATTTGACACATTTAATATTATATGTTTTAATTTAAGTAACTATCTTTTAGGTATTTACTTATTTTATAAAAAAAGTTCATGAAAAAAATATTGGTCTGTTTGCTTTTGTTTGTTATTGCTTTACCTTTTGTTACTAGTTTTTCAATTTATGCAACGAATACTACACAATCTAGTCTTGTAAAAAAGGTTATTATAACAAGAAAAGTACTGGAAAAAGATAAAGGGTTGAATATGTATATAAAAAGAAGTGATGATTTAATAAATCACATAAAAGAGAATAAAAAAGAATTGGAAAATAGAATGGATAGATTAAAGGGGCTAAGGGAGAGAATTAATAATAGTAAGATTTCAAAGTCAGATAAAGATAAGCTTTTAAAAATTATTAACTATTTAGATGCTAAGGTAAATATATCTTTGTATAATATTAATCCAGATTATGTAGTCGAAAGTACTGATAATAATACTCTTGCTGGTTCCGATGAGGATCTAGTTGAAAGAGAGATACTGAAATTACAGTCGATGCTTATTATGTCACCAATTAAAGATATTCAGAAATCAATGGGGTATGAAACAAAATGAGATTTTTCAACAAGTTTGAAGTTAGGAGATTTTTTATGATTTGGAACTATTGATGCAAAAATAGATTTTAGTGACTATATTCTAAAAATTAGTAAAGATGCCTTTAATTGAAAATGAAATTTATTAGCTTCGGTAAATGCTAAAATTCAAGGTGAGGATGTAAAAGTTGAGCTTTCTTCTTTTATGGATTATGTATTAAAAGATTCTAAGCTTTATTTACTACTAAAGGATTTTGATATTACAAATATCGGAGTAAATGAAATTGAGTATTTTGCTGATTCTATTAATAAAATAGCAGAACAAGAAAAGTATATAGTAATTGAAAACTGAAAAGAACTTTGAACCTTTGAATTTTCTAAAAATATTTCACCAAGTATTCTAGAAGAATACTTATCTGAACCTCTTTTTAAGTTAGATAAAAAAGAGTGAAATAAATACTATTTAGTTCCAACTAAGCAAGGATGTAATGTATCAAAAAGTATATTAAGTATTTTTAATTGATTTGGTTCTAGGGATTGTTCAGATAGAGACTATACTGAAATGCTAAGAGAATTAGAAGAAATACGGGATATTTATATGGAAATATGAAATGAAACTAAAATAACATTTGTGTTAAAAGATTCTGCGGTTTTAGAAAAGCTATGATGATATTTTACTTTTACTGATGAGGAAATAAAAAAAGTATTTTTAGAGATTACTCCTCCTCAATATTCTAATACTTATGAGTGATTGGAATTATCATATGTGAAAAATGAAAAACTAGATTTTGATTTATATGTACAAAGATGAGATGTTGATTTTAAGCTAAAATCTGAGCTTGATGAAAATAATAAATTTAAATATATATCTTATAGTTGAAAAATAAAAGATGAACTTGATTCTAGTTTAAAATTAGAAAATTCTAATCTTGATTTATTGGTAAAACAGTGAATAGAACAACTAAAATCTAGTATAAACTTGAAGGATTGAAATATATCAGGTAATACAAGCTATGAAAGGAAATGAAAAAAGATTTTTAATGTAAAGCATAATGGTAGTTTTGAAAAAGATTATTTGAAACTAAAAAATGAAATAGAGTTAGATACTATTTTGTTTTATAATGAAGCAGAAGCAAGAGACTCATTAAGAATGCTTGATATCAGTATGTTAAGATCAGCGATTGAACAAACTTATCAAGATACTGCAGAATATCCAACCAAAGAGAGTTTCTTTAATAATAATTATTCCGATAAAGCTTGAGTACTAACCTTTATAGAAAAAATGCCAAAAGATCCTTTAGGAGCAGTAGAAATAGATGGTTGTAAATTTGGGTATAAATATAAAGTCTGAAAAAATAAGGTTTGAATAGAAAATTCAGCTTATGAATTATCTACTTGTTTAGAAACAGATAAATATTGAGAAAATTGAATTTATAAAAAGTGAACAACTGATTTTAAATGAATAATGCAACTTTCAGAAACAACAGGAGAGTTTTATATAAACTGATATACTTCTTGGGAGAAGCAGGAGAAAGATGAAAGTGCGGAAAAAGTGAATTGAAATTTTGATATTGAAATTGATAGAAGAGGAGATAAAAATCTTTTTGATTTACTGCTTAGTGTTATTTCTGATGGAAAAAATATAATAGAATTTAAGCTTAAAAATAATTCTGTGGTAAAGTATAAAAATGTAGAAATACAAGAGCCTAAAGATACTATTTCACTTGAAGATGTATTTGAGGAATAGAGAGAAATTAATATTTATCACTTTAAAAATAATAAAATATGAAAAAAATAATATTTTTTATAATTGTGGGACTATTTTTAGTTACCAATATATTTTCAGCTTATGCTTGAGATTATTTTCAATCTGTTTCAGCTAAAAAAATAATCGTGGCTAGAAATAATCTAAAAAAAGAAGGAAAATTTAAAAATCTATATAAGTAGAACAAATAAATTAATAGAGTTTTTAGACTGAAATAGAGAGGAAATAAAAAAAAGAATGCTAAGAATAGAGTCTCTAAAAAAAAGAGTTGCTAAAAGTAAAATTCCATCAAAAAGAAAGTACGAGTTCTTGATTATTTTGAAGTACTTATGAGCAAAAGTAGAATTGGCTTTTTATAATAGTTTATCAGATTCAGAAAGGCAAAAAATTGAAGAAAATATAAATGAGAGGCTTATAGCTCGTAATGGTAATCTTAAAAGGGAGGCAGATTTAAGAATTTATTCTCTGGGCACAAGTAAAATAGCTAATAGAACTTCAATCATAAATGAAATTGTAGAATATGCAAAATCTTGGTAAATATAGATGAAAAATATGCACTTTTTGAAAAGAGGTTATTGTTTGAAATGAAAAAAATAGTTTTTTGAATTGAAGATTATTTTGTATGACTTACATTAAAATTGATGAAGATTTCAGGAATAAATAAAGAAGAACTTTTAGATCCAAATGGAAGTGAATATATTATATGACTTACTTCAAGAGGTTGATGATGGTACCAAATATTAGCTTTTTTAGAAGATAAAAATGGTGACTGAATAGGTAAATCACATGAAGGTTATACCCCAAGAAGTAAAATATTTCTAGAAGAAGAAAAAGATTATAAGCTTATGGAAGCAAATAAAATAAAATTAAATGAATCACTTGGTAATAATTCTATAAGAAAATGAGATATTGTGAGTTGAAATGAAGTTACCTGGAGATTTTGAAGGGATGAATCTTAGAAAGAATATTTGAATAAATAAAATTAATGCAAGAAGTTTAGTGTTGACCAAAAGAACTAACATTATGAATAATTATATATATATGGTGAAGATGTAAAAGAGTGAAAAATATATGACAGATAGAAAATCAAGACGATTTTAGTTCTTTAGAAAGATTGAGTAGAATATATCTTTGAGTTAGAACTAGATTGAAAAAGTATGAATTAGATAATATATAATTTTCTATTGGAAGATGAAAATGGAAAAAGAATAGTTTAAACAAATGGAAATTAATATCCTAGAGAAGAAAAAATACTGAAGAAAAAGAGAAGATTATGAGATGGGAGATTATTTAGTAGAACACCTAATAACACTGCTTTATGACTTAAGAAGAAAGATTCCCTAGATCCAGTTTAGCGAACATTTATAAAACAGCAATAGGAGATGAAAATTCAAATATTAGTTGAGGATAATGAAGTGTATACATATTGAAAATATGTCAGGTTGAAACTAAACTTGACTGAAATGAAATTATCAAATTCTTTTTTTTACTTTATAAAAAAAGAGATTTGACTGAAATGAGGTTACAAAAGTTCTAACCCGATTGAATCAATATACCTGAAAATGAAAATGAGATACTCTAACTTTAGTAGAAGATTCAAAATGACTGATTTTTGTTGATTGAAAAGTTATGGAAAACTGAGTTGCTTTGGAGTAAAAAAGCTTAAATTACTAAAAAAATTCAATAAATTCAGGAGAAATATCCGAGCAAAGCCAAACTCAATTTTCTGAAATATAGAAATTATGCCCGTTTTCATGTAGTTTTTTACTTAGTATTTTCAGAACTACTGGTTTTCAATGTCTTGTTCATACATTTTTTGCTGTTTCTAAATCTGACGATAGATGCACAAATTGACGATTCATTGGTACTAGTCACTTTTCTTTTATACTTTCTAAGAATCTGGTGGCTGTTCCATGATAGAGAAACTCAGGAGGGGTTATGGGTTTCAAGTTTAAATCTACATTTATACTATGTCATTGATTTGCTCTAATCATTTTCTGATCTTCACTAATTGAAAATCTTTGTTTATCATTTTCTTCTACTATTTTTTTTATTTGCTGGTAGCTTATATCTATACTTTCAAATTCTTTGAATTTTTGTATTATTTTTTCTATATTCGCCCATCAGTTTTTATCTAGAGTTATGTTGATTGATTCAGGTTTATGTCTGAGTACATAGCTTAGTAGTTTGCTTATTTTTGTTTGGTTCATAGTTTATGTTTTTAAAAAATAAAATGTTAGTTTTCTAATAATTTATCTCTAACTTTACATAAAGCAAATCCTAGCAAATTTTGTCCTTTCCATAATTCTGGATTATTTGAGTTTGGGTTATCAAAACTCATTCATATTCCCCAGATTTTATCAACAGGACTAGCTTCAACAATTATTTTATTACCTGTAGATAGTAGAAATTCTTTTAATTTCTCATTTTGTTTGAATTTATAAATATTTCATTGAACAACTATATTAAACCTAGCTTCTAACCATTTTTTTTCATCAAAATTTTTTATTTTTCTACCAAGTTTTTTTACTTCTATGGGAGTCTTTGAATTTAAAATTTCTTTTGAAATAATATTATCATTAAAAAGCTTTGCCTTTTCTACCATCATCCAATGTTCAGATGTATTATATTTTACTCAATCAACAACAAAAGAAGATTCAAACCATTGACTAAAACAAGAAGGTCATATTTTTCAGTCTTTTCTAGGTTGATGTCACCAGAAAAATAAATATTCAAAATTCTTTCATTGTTTGATACCATCTTTTAAAGAATCTAAATCGTAGTGCATAAAAAAATTTACTTAAAAATAAAAATGTTTAGAATATTATAAGAAAAAACCTAAAAATAACCACTAAAAAATATGAAAAATATACTAACAATCCAAAATAAACTCGAAAAAATAAACAAAACCTTGTACATCGTATGAGGTTTTTGTCGTGAACAAATTCTATGAAATAACAATACTGACTGAGATATAGACCTAGTAACGGATGCAAAACCAAGTGAAATGAAACAAGTTTTAAAAATAGTGTGAGAGGTGGGTAAAAAATACTGAACTTGTATAGTTTTAGAGTGATGACAATCATTCGAACTAACAACATTTAGAAAAGATATTTGAAGTATAAATTATAGAAAACCAGCGGAAGTAGAGTTTACAGACTCAGTAGAAGAGGAAGCAAAAAGAAGGGATTTTACTTTTAATTCTATATATTATAATCCTAAAACTGAAAAATATATAGATCCAGAAAATTGAATAAAAGATATAAAAAATAAAACTGTAAGATTTGTAGGACATATAGAAGATAGAATACAAGAAGATGCTTTGAGGATTCTTAGGTTTATTAGGTTTAAAAATAAATATAGTTTTAGAGTGGCTGATGAAAAATACTGGGGTATTTTAGAAAAGCATACTCCCCTGCTAAGAAATTTACCTATAGAGAGAATTAAACAAGAATTGGATAAAATTCTTTTAAACCTAAATAATGTACAGGCTTTAGAAGACCTTAAAAAGATATGATTTCTGAAAATATTTCTTCCAGAGTTAGATTGTTTGGATAAGTGTGGATGAAATAAATATCATCTAGAGTGAGATGTCTGGATTCATACGAAGATGTGTTTAGAAGAGATGAATAAGTTTTTAAAAGAGGAAAATAATAATACATCGAAATCCCCCCTCCTTAATAAGGAGGGGGCTAGGGGGTGGTCTTTACTTCTACTTCGGACTATTCTACTACATGATATATGAAAATGACCAACTTATTCTGTATGAGAGGACTGAGAAACTCACTACTATAATCATGATAATGTGTGAGCTGAAATATTTAAAGAAGAAATATCACCAAGACTAAAATTTCCAAAATCATTTGAAAATGAAATTTATTTTATAATAACACATCATCTAAGAGCCTTTAGTATTCCAAAGATGAGGAAACTAAAAGCTAGAAAACTTATGATGCATAAGTATTTTGATGACTTGCTTGTTGTATCAAAAGCTGATTGCTATTGAAAAATACCGCAGAATATTGAGAGTTTTAATGAAATTGTTCAGATTTATAATGAGTTTAAGGAGATTTTAAAAACTAAAAAGTTTTTTACTGGTTATGATATTATGGAAAAGTATCCAGAACTTGAATGAAGAGAGATTTGAGAAAGATTAAAGATGATTAATGAGCAGATTTTGGTGGTGGATTAGTTTTATTAAGATATCAAAGGGCAAATAATCTTAATAAAATTACTTAAAATACTATTCTAAATTAAGCTTCTTGCTTTTTTATAAATATTTTTTGAAAAAAAGAAAAAATGTTTAAAATGCTTTAAATTTTTAAAATCCAAATTTATTGTTATGCCTGTCTGATCTTTTGCTGTCAAAGCAATAATCCTAAATGATAAAAAACAAATCTTGCTTCTTCAAAGAAATCCTAAAAACAGTGACACTGATAACTGGGATTTACCTTGAGGTTTGATTGAGGATTGAGAAGAAAAAGAAGTTGCTCTTGTAAGAGAAATTGAAGAGTAGTTAGGAGTAAAATCTAGGATTCTAGAAAAAGCATGAGAATGGAGTTTTTATAGATCTTTTGATGAAAAAACTGTAAAGGTTCAAAACTATATTTGTGAGATGTTGAATAGTGATATAGTTCTTAGTGAAGAGCATATTTCATATAAATGGGTGAATTTGAATGAAATCAGAAACTATCCTGTGAAAGATGAAAGTTTATATGCTCTACTGGAGTCAGATTTAGTTATAAAAACTTTAGATTATGAAGAAAAATAAAAATTTATATTTACTTTTCCCTGCAATTTATTTATGAATATCTTTAGGTATCCATTTAGTTTTTGCATTTGAATATTTTTATGAAATTCGCAATAGTTGTTCTCTAGGAAATTATACCATGGCTGAATGTTCACAAGGTTCTGATATTTCTTTAATAGGTCTTTATCTGATACATTTTCCCTTTTGATATAATATAACCTTTTTTACAATAATATATTCTACAATGATTCATTTATTGTTTTTTGCATTTTTGTGATTTATTATAGACTTATTTATTAAATATTTTTTCCCTAAATTTTTAGAATATGGAAAAAAGTATCGTGGTTAAAAATCTTTCATTTTATTTTTTAAAAGTATAAAACATGCCTAAAAAAACAATAATCCTACATGATACTTTCTTGTATAAGTGATGATGAGAAAGACTAATACTAATGATGTGAAAGATTCTTAAATCGGATGTAGCTTCTGGATTTTTTAGTAAATGAAGCTTTGATTTGAGAAAAGAATGATTTGAGGGAAAATTGATACCTGTATCAAGCGAAATATTTGCAAAGGGCTTTAGGCATATAAAGCTAAAATTTGCATTTCTTTTTAAAACAAAATTCCTAAAAGAATATGATACTGTAATTTTTAGCTGAGATTGTATAAGTGCCGTTAGACAAGCTTGAAAGAATACTAAAAAAATATATTATTGTCACACTCCTCCTAGATATCTTTATGACCTTAGAGAAGATTATCTAAAGAAAATTCCTTTTATTATAAGACCTGCTTTTAATTTGATTTCGTATGTTTTTAAAAAGATGTATGAGAGTGATATTAAAAAAATGGATTTGATAGTGACTAATTCTGAAAATACAAAGGCTAGGTTAAAGAAATTTATATGAGTTAAGGCTGATAGAGTATTATATCCACCTGTGGATATAGATAGTTTTAAATATATAGAACAGTGAGATTATTATGTAAGTGTTTCAAGATTATCTACAGCTAAGAGGATAGATAATATAGTAAGAGCTTTTACTGAGATGCCTGATAAAAAGCTAGTAGTTATCTACTGAGAAAATGACCCTCAGAAAGAGGAGATTTTTGAAATCTGAAAATGATACGATAATATAAAGTTTGTGACTTGTCCTTGAAATGTTTGATTTACTGATTATATATGAAAATCTATTGCTGGGATTTGTATACCTGTTGATGAGGATTTTTGAATGGTTCCTGTGGAGTCTATGTCCGCTTGAAAGCCTGTTTTAGGTGTTGATGAGTGAGGAATAAAAGAAAGTGTTATTCATAAAAAGACTGGGTACTTGATACCTGAGTGAGGAAGGGTTGAGGATGTAATAAAGGCTGTGGATTACTTGACTCCTGAGAGGTGTTTGGAGATGAGGGGAGATTGTGAGAAGAGGGCTAGGGATTTTGGTTTGGATAAGTTTGAAGAGGAGTTGATGTGAGTTGTTGGTATAAAGAGATAATCCTAATGGATATAGAGTAAAGACACATTGCGATGTGTCTTTACTTTTTTAAAGATACATTTCAATGTATCTCTACTGAGTGTAATTATAAAAAGGTCATCCTAAATAAATTTTAGGATGACCTTTTTTAGATTTATTTATGTCCTTAGTAAGGTAAGTACATTCCGTCATCTACTACGATATTTCAAGATACAAAATCTGAGTCTGCATCTATTAGTCATTCGCTTTCTGAATTTGCAATATTTATTATACTGCTTTCAGTGAATCAATCTATACTTTCTACTGTTAGTGTTAAGGCATCAGCTGAAACTCTTGTTATATTAGTTGTGTTTGTTCAGTTAGTTATTTTATCTCATCTTTTGAAATAGTTTTGTGTAGAGTCTGTTATGATTATTAGATTATTAGTTGAGTCTACAGATAATGTATTATCGTTATTATAATCAGTTTCTTGTCTTGGAGAATATGTTCAAACTACTTTAGGGTAATAATCTCCAGCTCAGTCTTCCATAGTAGCTGCTATTTCAAGTTCTCATGATATTTTAGTAGTAACGGCTATTACATATTCAGATCCATTTGGATCCATAAAATCATCTTTTCTTACTCATAATGCTGTATAGTTTGGGGTACCTGCTGCATATTCTGAGTCACTTATATTTTTAGCTTCTTCTCATGCTAATGCTATTTTTTCTAATTTACTGTTAGTGTTAGGGGTTACAAATACCATAAGTGGGGTTCATTGAGCATTTTGTGTAATAATCGCTGAATGTAAACTACTTAAGTCACTGGTTCTTTTGGCATTTCTGGCATCTGCACTGTGTCATTGTAAAGATATAGTAGCACCAAACATTATTGTAGTAAACATAAATACTAATATTTCTGCTACTGCGAATCCTTTTTTTCCGTTTTTCATAGGGGTAATATGTTAAATATATAAAATGTAGTAGGTATTATATTTCTTTTTGAGAATTGGCAAGTTTTATGATTTTTTTGATATTTTATTTGTAGGGAAAGAATTTTATTATTTTAGTAAAGTTAAGAAGAGATAGTAGTTTTTTTTGTAAGTTTTTTAACCTAAATCATTAATCTGTAGATGTGTGTATTTTTTATATTTTTCCCATTAATTCGTCTTTATTGGGCATTTTACTAATTATTCTTAAGAGTCTTCTATATTTTCTAGTTGGTTTTCAATTTCTGAATGGATATTTTATTTCTTTTCTTAATTCTTTGATTTCTTCTTCGGATAAAATTATATTATTATTTGTTCTTGATTTTTTGCTTTGTTTTTGTATGTCATAACATAGGTCAAGTGTTTTTCTACTTGCAAATATTCAATTACTTTGGAGATATAGTATAGAGCATCTATTTCAGGTACATGGGCATAGGAACCACCGTCTAACTCATCCATAGTTACAGGTTGTTGTTACTAGTTGTATTTTATAGTCTAGTTTTTTTCTTTCTCATGATTTGTTTGTTTGTGTGAAGGATACTCTAAAAAATCATTTGTTTTTGCTTTTGTTTACTTCTACTGAAATGTTTCAGTTATTTTTTCAGTCTGCTTCCCAGTGTAGTAATCATTTTTTACAGTCCATCCATTTATCTAGGTATCACCGTTCTTTTAGAGTTTTTATGTCTATTGTTTTTGAATAATCTTCTACACTGTCTTTTCAATCTCAATAGTTATATCTTCACATTTTTTTGTGTAAAATTATAAATAAAGTTAGTTTTTTTAGTTTTTTTAACCTAAATTATTAATCTGTAGTTTTGTAATTATGTTTATAATCCTTGATTATGTAAAAAAATCAAGGATTATAGTTTATTTTAATTTATTTTTTATCGCATAAAAATAGACTTGTTGCAAAATTATCTTGTTATTTAAAAAATAATCCATCTCTAAATCTCTTCCTTTAAACAAAAGGAAGAGGGCTACAATGGCTTAGGTTGATTGTTTTGGAACAAAACCCTTGGACTATAAAATAACAGAATAAAATGATTTTTTTATCTTTATTTTACTTAGTTAAATGGTGTTTTTTACATATTATTAGCTTTATATAGTTTTATATTTTTGGAATTTGCTCTATTATTGAAGGTGCTGTCTTCTAAGTAACATTATTACTAATTTCTTCTTATAGCTAATTTTGGCTAATTTTGATTTCTTTTATATCAGATTTAATAAATTTTTTAAAGAAGTTTTCCAGTTCAATTTTAAATCTATCGTAATAAAGTTCAGGAATTGAGGGATTTGTATTTTCTAAAATGGTTTTTACTTCTTTTAATTTTTCATTTATTAGATTAGAGTTTTTTTCTTTTAAAGAATTTTCTAGTGCTGTTATGATTTCTCAAAATCAACTTATTTCTTTCTTTATTTTATTGATTTCTTCTTTAGCTTTTAGTATTCTTGCTTTTATTTTATCCAAAGGGGAAGTTTTTCTAAATCTGGGTTTTAAAACTGTGATATCTCTTTCTTGGGTTGAAGGTTTACCTTCTTCGTTTTCACTTGAGTTTTTACTATTATTAGATTCTGATAAATCTACATCAGTATTTTCTTCTTTATAGAATATCTTGAGGATATTTGCTAACTGTTCTTTTGCTCTATCAAGAGGAAGAGTTTTAGATTTTGCTTTTAATATTACAATACCCTCTTCTTCACTTTTGTTATTTGTTGGATTTTCTTTAGGTGATTCTTGTTCTTGTTTTTTAATGAATTCTTCTATTGATAGTTTTATTTTATTAACTTTACTTACTAGTGGATTATATAAATCTTTTACTATTTCTCCTTTTTTATCTTTTCTTAAAAGTTCTATGGCTTGTTGTAGATAGTTTTTTATATATTCAATATCTCTATAATCTGCTAAGTTTAAATTTTCTGTATATTTTTCTTCTAATAATTGTTTTGCTTTGTTTTGTTTTTCTTTTACTTTTTGTTTTTCTAAAAATGATATAACTTCTTCTAAAGCATTTACTGTTAGGATTAAATCTTCATAGTTTTCTATTGTTTCTAGTTTTGAGCCTGTTTTTTCAATGAATCTTCTTAGTTTTTGATATTCTTTTTCTTTGAATATTTCAAATGCTTTTTTAGAGTCTTTTTCTCAGACGGTTTTTGCTATTTTATTGAATTCTTTGTATATGTTTGTTAGGTTAAAACCGCTATCAATGAGTGAACTGTATTTATTCATTAGTTTTAAGTAGCTCATTCTTAAATATACATTTTGTGGATTTATTTTTTCTTTTAGATTGACTTTTTTCTTAAAATCAATTGATTTTCAATCTCTTGTTTTATATAAAAGCTCTTTGGCAAACTTTTCTTCTATAATTCTGTCTATTCTTGTGAATTGTTTTTGTTTCTTTTTTAGTGTATTTTTTATGTTTAATAAATATTTAACTTTGGAAGCATGGTATCATGATAACATACAAGATTCTATTGAGTTGCTTCAGATGAATTCAAATTTTGGTAAATATTCACTTATAAATACAAGATATTTTGTAATATCTTCAGGTCTTTTTATTCAGTTGAACATATTTTTTATTAAAAAGTTTATGTCTCTATCTCAATATAAATCAGTACTTATTTCATAAAACTTTTTGTTGAAACTTCAATCATCCCTTAAATTGTCACTCAATTTCTGAGTATCTTCTATAAATTTTAATCTTTCTTTTGCTTTTCTTAATATAATATTTAAGCTATCAAAATTAGATGGAAGTTTAGTTTCTGCTTTTTTTGTATAGTGTATTGTAGAGTTTCCTTCTTGTGTAAGCTTTTCTTTGTCTGGTTTATGTTTTTAATTTTTTTAGAATCTTTACATCATCGTTTTCTTGCTCTTCTTCTTTCTCTTTTTGTTGTATTTTAATTTCTAAAAAATATTTCTTTTTAGCTGATTCTGCTATTATTATAGCTTCTTCAAGTCTTACTAAATCCATAGGATTTCTGATTATTTGTCATCTCATTTTTTCAAGAGACTTGAATCATTTTTTTAATCAATTTTCTAGATTTTTCTTAGCTTCTAAAATTCTTATGTATTTTTTTTCTTTTTCAAATTCATTTATATCTTTTTCTACATAATTTGGAGGAGTCTTTAGTTGTAATCATTTTTCTGGAAAAGTCGTCTGATATGAATAGACTTTGTCATTATATAAAATGTAAATTTCAGAGTTACTTCTAGGTACAATAGTGTATTCTAGTTTAGTTCTTGGAAGTAAAAAAGGAATAGATTCTTTTTTAATTAATAGTTCATCTATTTCCTTAATAGTGGGGATTGTAGTTTCTTTTTTAGAAATAGGTATTGCTGCTAGTGTTAAGGGGGGAGAATTGTTTTCCTTATATCTAATAATATAATTTTCTCATTTACTATTTATTTTTATATTATCTTTTTCTAAAACTATAAAGGTTTCATAATGATGAAAATAAAAACCATCTTTTTTTAGAGTATCTTGGATTTCTTCATATGATGGGAATTTTCCTAAAGCTCAATTATTGAAGTTTTTTTGGTATTCAAATGCTGCCATCATTATATTTGATCAATTATCCAAGACATATGAAATAACACTTGATATAGGTTCATTGAGTTCTTTTGATAAAAGCTTTATATCTAAAAATGATAAATTTTTATATTCAGATATAGATTTTAAATTTTCTACTGAAACTATTGTTTCTTCAGGTTTATTTTTAAGCTCGTTTAAGTAATATTGATATAAATCTTTTCTTGTTTTTTTTGTCTTCTTTTCTATTGATTTTATTGAGTCTTTTCGTTTTGAGCTATTTATAAAATAACTTCTTCATTTATAGTTAATTTCTAAGTCCCCTATTTCTCTATTTTGTTTTTTGGGAAGTAAGGTTATAGAGATATTTGATTTTTCTTTTGGGACTTTCCCTATAATGTATTCAATTTCTTCTATTGAAGGATAATTATATATAGGGAATTGTGGTAAATTATTTTTATATTCTTTAAAACTCATTGAGATTTTATATCATTTAGATAGATATTCTGGAATAGCATCAGTAGATGGTAAATCAGAAATTTTTTTTTCTAATTTTATTTCTGATTTTAAATACTCTATTCACTTTTTAGTAACTTCAGAAATAACTTCATTAGCTTTAGAATTAGAAATAACTTCTGAAAATTTTTTATTAGCTTTGGAATATTTTCTATAAGCTTCTAAAATAGCTTCAGAAATAGTTTCATTAGCTTTAGAAATGGCATCAGAAAAATCCTTCCAAATTGTTCATGAATCATCTGTTTTATTATGATTATTTCAAGGATTTTCTGCCATAATTCTTTAAATAAAAAATAAATTTTAAATTTTTCCTACTCCAACTATCATATTTTTATCTATTATACCATAATATAAACAACTTTGTAAAGCCTTAACCTATTGACAATATGTATTATTAATTTAACAGCATTTTTTTTAAATTAAACAAGTAGTGAAGCGAATAATTTAAAATATGTTTTTATGGAAGTCTAACACTCCCCTTCCCTCTTCATACCCTAATTCCACAAACTTTTCTAACTTATTGAAATCCAAAATATCTAAAGTTCCAAAATTTGGTCTTATAAATTTAATATTTTTTCCTTTCGTTTTTAGGCTATTTTCTTCATTTACTTTCATCATCAGAATTACACTTCTTTTTATTATTTCATAGTTGTTTCTAAAAAATCCTGTTTTAAAACTGATTCATAGTATACTTTTTTTCTTAACTACTGGACCTTGATTTATTTTTAGTGCTGATATTGCTATGATATTTTCGGCATTTAAACATTCTATGGGTAGGTTCATCATAATTCAGCCATCTACATATAATTCGTCTTCAATTTTTTTAGGAATAAATATTCAGGGTAAACTTATACTAGCTCTGATGGCATCTACTAGGTCTCCCCTATCAAATATTCTGGACTTGCTTGTTTCTAGATTTGTTGCTACTATTTTTAGTGGTATTTTTGTTTGTTCTATTTTTAGGTTTCCAAATATTTTTCTGAGTAGTTTTTCTACTTTTTTTCATTTTAGGAGTCATGTTCTGAAGTCTGGGTCTCCCATTTTTAGGAAATTTATTGATTTGGCGAATTCTATGATTTCTTGGGGGCTTTTTCAGATGGAAGTCATTGCTCAGATTATTGCTCACATTGATGTTCAGGCTATTTCTGAGATTTCTATGTTATTTTTTTCTAGGTGTTTTAGTATTCAGATGTGTACAAATCATCTGGCTCATCCTCATCATAGTGCTAGTCAGTATTTTTTCATGTGTATTTTTAGTAAGATATTATTTTATCATGGCTTTCAAGATTTTATAGTCTGTTTTTCCTGTTCAGAGTACTGGGATTTCTTCTATTTTTATTACATCTGATATTTTTACTAGGTTTGAGACTCCTCTTTTTCTCATATAGTCATTTACTTCGTCTGTTTCTATATGCTCTAGGGTGAATAGTATAATTTTTACTTCTCATTCGTTTTCTAGTGCTTCTACTGCTATTTTCAGTTCTTCTTCTGAACCATATTTTTCTAGTAGGATTGCTTCTATGAATGGTAGACTTATCATTTCTCAGGCTATTTTTACGAATCTTTTTAGTCTTCAGGTTATTGTTAGGAATCCGTCTGTATCTAGTTTTCATAGGTCTCAGGTTTTGTACCGTACCACCCCTTGCTCATTCTGAGCTTTCCCCTCCTTAGTAAGGAGGGGATTAAGGGGTGGTAATTTTTCAAAAGGGCTTTCTAGATTTTCATCTAGATATCATTCAAATATTGAAGAGCCTGATACATATATCATTCATTGTTCTCAGATTTCTGAGTCTTCTTGTGTTTCTACATCTATTATTCTGCATTTTAGGTTTGGGATGACTTTTCAGACTGTTCAGGGTTTGGCTCATTCTATTGGGTTTATTGAGACTACTGGGCTGCATTCTGTTATTCCATATCATTCTAGTATTTTTCAATTTGGTGATAGTTTTTTAAATTTTTCAAATACTTCTTTAGGGCATTTTTCTGCTCATACGACTGCATATTTTATGTTTTTTAAGTCGTCTTCTGAGGCTAGGTTCATAATCATTTTTAGGAATGTTGGTGTGGCTGTTATTGCTGTTATTTGGGTGTGTTTTATTATATTTAGGATTGTTTGTGCATCGTTTGGGTCTGGTGTATAGACTGTTTGTAGTCAGGTTATTAGTGGCATAATGGTGTTTATGGTAAAACCGAAGCTGTGGAATGGTGGGAGGAATCATATTAGTCTGTCGTTGTTTTTTAATTCAAAGATGCTTATGGATCCTTTTATGTTTTCTATTAGGTTTTTGTGTGTTAGTGGTACTGCTTTTGGTAGTGATTCTGAGCCTGAGGTAAATAAAATAACTGCAACTATCCCCTTCCCCTCCTTATCAAGGAGGGGGGTATTAGGTACTGGCATATATAGACTTTTGATTAGGGCTTTTATCTTGTCTTTTAGGCTAATGTTTTTTAGTAGATTTTCTAGGAATATTAAACTTGCTTTACTCCTTTCTTTAGTATTAAAGGAAGGTTGGGATGGATTATTATTTGTGTTATATTCTTCTAGAAAGTCGTTTTTTACTCTGTCGTAGAAGTTGCTTGAGGTTAGTATTTTGCTGACTTTTGAGAAGTTTACACAGTGGTCAAAGGCTTCTTTTCATAGGGTCCAGTTGAACATCACTGGTGTTTTTCAGGCTAGGTATACTGATATAATTAGTAGTGAGGCACTTCAGACTGCTGGGAGCATTATTCATATGTAGTTTCAGTCTATTTTTTTTATGTAGTCTGATATTAGGTAGGCTTTTATTATGAAGTCTTTTTTTGTTTGCATTCAAGAGATGTTGTCCCATATAAATTTTTCTTTTTTGTTTTTTGAGAATTCTTTTTTCCAGAGTGTGGTTATTGTTTCTTGGTTCATAGTTTTTTGTTTTTTTAAATAATAGTTTTTTTAATTTTTAGGGCAAACAGAGAGTAAACAGAAAGGGCAAAAACAAGGTATTGCACCTACTTTATTATTTTTTATTGTTGAGGTAATTTTATGTGTACTTTAAAATTTCAAAATAAATTCTGTTCCCTGATTTTCTTCACTTTTTACTTTTATTTTCCATTTGTTTATATCTACTATTTTAGCTACTATAGATAGTCATAGTCCTACTCACTCTCTGTCTCTGTGTTTTTTAACTCTGTAGAATTTATCAAAAATCTTTTTTTGGTCTTTTGCTGGGATTCATATTCCAGAGTCTTTTATTTTTAGTTCTGGTTTTGAAATAGTTATTTCTATGGTTCAGTTTTCTTTATTGTATTTTATTGCATTAGATAATAAGTTAGAAATTAAAATATCAAAATAATATTTGTTAGATTTTATTTCAAAGTCTAAAGTGGTGTTAATTTTTAGTGTGATTTTATTATTTTCTAATTCTCTTTTAAAGATATTTGTAATATATAATATTCTGTCTCATATTAAGAAGTTTTCTTTATCTTTTACAGAGGATAGACTTGATAGGTCTCTTAGTGTTTCTACTAGTTTGTTTGCTCTTTTTAGTTCTGATATACTTTCCATTACAAGTTCTTTATCGTATTCTCCTGTTTTTTCTAGTAGTCACATACTGCTGTTTATAGAGGCTAGTGGTGTTTTTAGTTCATGTCATGCATTATGTATAAATGCATTCATTGAGTCTATGTTTTCTCATATGGGTTTTAGTCATCTTCTGATGAGTAAAAATACTAGGATGTATATAAAGAATGATAATAATAAAATTAATTAGAAAATATCATGTTATATCTTTTTTTAGTGATTTTAGATTGTATTCTTCTTTTAAAAATATTAGTGCTGTGTATTTTCCTAAATAAAATTTTCATATAACTTTGTCTTCTTGATAAAATATTGATTCTTCTTTATTTTTTATTGCTTCTGTGTAGTTTATGTATTTATAATCTACTAAGTTTGTGAATATTACAGTATTTTCTTCTGATAGAAATATAATATTTTCTTTAAATATTGGAAATTGATTTTTCATTTGTATGGGTATACTTTGAACTGTTTTTATTGAGTCTATGTTTGAGATTATATAGTCTATATCATCAAATATAAAGTCTATTATTTCTTCTGTTTTGTCTGTTTTTGATGTTTTAAATGGGTAGTTTAGTATTTCATTTTCGTTTATTTTTATGTATTTTATGATTTCACTTTCTGATTCTATTGTTGTTTCTTTTAGATTTTTAAAGTTGTTGTTTATAGATATTTTTGAAGTGTTGTATTTTAGGTAAAAAAATCAAATTCAGACACATAAAAAAAAGAATGCTAGGATTATTGTGAAAACTATTGTTAGTTTTCTTTTTGTTTTATCTATATCTTGCATATTTTTTACTTAAAGTTATTACTTTCTATATTAATTTTCTTCATAGTTAGACCTCTCAAACATCTCTACTAAATTTTGATTTTTCCCCCTCTTTCTCCTGAGAAGGAGAAAGAATTCAAGATAGAGGTTTTGTTAGGGGGTGGTAGGTGTTTTAATCTAAAATATAACCTGCTCATTTTACTGTTTTTATGAAGTCTTTTCAGAACTTTTTTCTTAGGTATCATATGTGGATATCTACGGTTCTGGAGAACATTAGCCTATCAAATTCTCCCCATACTCTTTCTAGTAATTCTTCCCTGCTTATTACCTCTCATCTTTTTTTTATAAAGTATTTTAGAAGATTAAATTCCAGACTTGATAAATTTATATTTTCATTGTCTTTTTTTACTTCATGGTTTAAAAAGTTAATTTGAGTGTTTCATATGTTTAAATTTTCTATTTCATCTTTTACTACGACTTTTCTTCTGAGTACTGCTTTTATTCTAGCGATTAATTCATCATAATCAAATGGTTTTCAGACATAGTCGTCTGCTCATTTTTCTAGTCATAGTACTATATCTTCTGATGTATTACTAGAGGTTAGCATTATTATGGATATATTGTCTCATTTTTGTCTTAGTTTATGACAGAAGGTTAGTCCACTTTCTCAAGGGAGGTTTACATCTAGAATAAGGAGTTCATAGCTTTTGCTTCTCATTTTTATGTTTGCTTGTTCTACTGATAGAACTTTATCTACTTCAAAGTTCTTTATTTCTAAGTATCTAGCAAGGTTTTTTGCTAATATTTCATTGTCTTCTACTATTAGTATTTTCATATTTTTTTAGTTATTAGTTATATTTTTATTATAATATTTTTTTATTATAAAAAATCAATGTAAGGAGGGTGTAAGAAGAATTATATATTTGTTTATTTTATACAAAATAATATTTAATAAATAATATATAGATATTGTCAATGGATAATATTTATAATTAAAGTTAAAAAACTAGAAATGTAAAGATAATTATGTTAGTATGTAATTACTTTTATTTTCTTTTTTAATTTTATGTATAAAAATAATTATAAAAAAGCATTCACTCTTATTGAGACTATTATAGTTGTTGTGATAATGTCAATTTTAGGGACAATTGCTTTCACTGCTAGTCAAAACTATGTAAGGAGTGCTTTTAATACATCTAGAAAAACTAATATTTCAAATATTTCAACATCTCTTGAAATTTTTAGTGTGAAATCAGGCTCTTATCCAGTTCCTACTGATTGAGTACAAATAACTTTTAACGGAGGAGAGGTTTGGACTCAAGGTACTATTTGAAAATCTGTTGTGGATTCTTTGGATTCTTTAACAAAAGTGATAGTAGATCCTGATACAAAAATCCCTTATACTTACTCTAGATTAAATACAAAAGGTCAATATCAAATAGCTACGGTTTTTAGTGAAGAGTTTTCAAGAAACTTATTTACTGAAAACTCTTATGCTGATTCTTGATTTGTTGCTAGTGCTTATATTAAATGAAACTATAATTGAGTAGCTGCTAAAGTTAGTACATGAGGAATATCTTATGTATTAGCTATTCCTTCTATAATATCTTCTGATTTATCAATTACTGATGTTATGAAGTACAAGGATGATAATAAATTTGTGTATAATTGATATGAAAATTTACCTGATAATTATAAAAATTCTTCTTATAAAATTATTTTAGATGCTACGAAAGAATATAGACCTAAAGAGATAATAGTATATTCTTCTGGTTCATTTGATGATTTAAAAAATAGAAATACTCAGATTTTGTTATTAAATAATCTCAAAAATGCTTATTCTTGATCAATTTTTGTTAACCCTGAAGATATTAATAAAAAGATCATCAATTCTCAATTAGATTTTAGTTCTCCTTCTAAATCTGTTCAAGATTTAGCTTGTGATATTTGAAAATATATTTTAGATTCTTGAGAGTGTACTGATTACCTTACTTGAGCTGTAGATTTTTGATGAGATACTATTATTTGGAATGGAAATTGAGATGGTGTAAGTTGGAATGATCCTAATAATTGGGATTTAAAAAGAATCCCTGAAACCTTTGATGATGTAATTATTGATATGAATGTGAGTGTTGATGTAGATACTTCTTCTAATATTGAAATACGATCTTTAAATTTATGAGAAACTAGAAATTCTACCTTAACACTGTCTTGATTTGGTAGTTTCACAGCTGATTCTGAAATACATATTTATAATAAAGATGTAATTACTCATACTAATAATAGTTCTTCCAAAGAACATATTCTTAATTTAATTTCTTCTAATATAACTATTGATTCTTGATGAAGTGTTAATGTAAGCTGAAAATGATATGCAAATGAGCAGGGGCTTTGAGCTTGAAGTTCTTCAAGTGGTAAGTGATGATGATGAGCTTATTGAGGTAGTTGATGAGATAATAGTTATAAGAGCAATGTGTTGGGTAATAAATATTGAATAGAAGAACTCCCTGATGATTTTTGAAGCTGATGAGGAAATACAAAATGAGGTTATTGAGGTGGTTTAATAAAGATATTGGTTTCTTGAAATTTAACTGTAAATTGAACTATTGAGTCAAATTGAGATAATTGAAAAACTTGAGGTTGATGATGAGCTTGATGATCTATTTTAATTAATGCAAATTCTTTAATTTGAAGTTGAGTTATATCTGCTGATGGGGGAAAATGATCTTCCAAATGTTGATGATGAGGTGGTTGAAGAATTGCTATTTACTATTCTACTTCTTCATTTGATGAAAATTCCATTTCAACTATTCCTTGAAATGGATGAGGTAAAGGCTCTCCTTGAGAAGATGGTTCTATTTTCATTAAAGGCATTTAATATTATAAGTCAACTATTAATTTATACAAATAAAAATAAATACTTGAAAATATAAAGGTAATTATGTTATTATTATTCATAATTACCTTTATTTCATTTAAGTTTTATTCATGTTGATTTGAAAGTATAAAAATAATAAAGCTTTTACTATTACTGAGCTTATTGTTGTTATAATTATTCTTGCTATTTTATGAACTATTTCCTTTATTTCTATACAGAGTTATTCTAGAAATGCTAGAGATTCTATTAGAAAAACTGATGTTTCTAATGTTGTTAAATCTCTTGAGATTTTCAATGCAAAGTCTGGGTTTTATCCTGCCCCTACCGATTGAACTCAAATTACTTTTAGTGGAGCTGAGGTTTGGACTCAGGGAATTATTTGAAAGTCGGTCATAGATTCTGTGGATTCTCTTACTCAAGAAATTTATGATCCTGTTACTCAGACTCCTTATACTTATTCTAGATTAAATAATAAAAAGAGGTTTCAAATTGCTACTGCTATTGAATGAAATGTGGCTTTTAATCATAATTGAGGGGTGCTTATTCAGGAGTCTTTTGCTAGTTCGGGGACTGTGGTTAATGCTTATGTTAAGTGAAATTATAATTGAGTGGCTGCTAAAGTTAGTACCTGAGAGGTGGCTTATGTTTTAGCTATTCCTTCTATTATTTCTTCGGACTTGTCGATAACTGATGTTATGGAGTACATGGTTAATAATAAGTTTGTTTATCATGGGTATCAAAATTTGCCTGATAATTATAGGTATTCTTCTTATGAGATTGAGGGGGGAGAAGATGATTATCTTCCTAATGATATTGTGGTTTATTCTTCTGGTTCTTTTGAGGATTTAGAGAATAGGAATGCTCAGATTTTATTACTTAGTAGTCTTAGAGAGGCTTATTCCTGATCTACTGTGGTTAATTCTGATTCTTTAAATACAAGGATTTTAAATACTGTGGTTGATTTGGATAATCCGTCTGAGGAAGCTGAGGATTTGGCTTGTAATATTTGAAAGTATATTTTGGATTCTTGAGAGTGTTCTTGAAGTCTTACTGGTGCTTTGGCTGGAGGTTGAGGTTCATGATGAGGTTGAGGTTCTTGTGATGCTTCTCCTTCTATTGATAATTCTATTTTAAATACTGGTTCTCCTTCTTCTGAAAATCAAGCTTGGGTTTATGATGTGGATTGAACTGATGATTGTAGTTGGATGTGTGATACTGGGTATGAAAAATGAACTTGAGATGAGTGTATTATTGATGAATCTCCTTATTGTGATACTCAGCCGATTATTGATTGAGCTGAATTTAACGAATGAGATGCTACTTCTACTGGGCAAGTTTGGATTTTTGATGATTCATGAACTGCTGCTTGTAGTTGGAAATGTTTAGACTGAAAGGTTAAGTGAGCTTGAGATACTTGTGTAACTGAGGGGGTTATTACTTGGGTTTGAGGAAACTGAGATTGGAGTAATGCTTCTAATTGGGATTTAGGTAGAGTGCCTGAGGTGGCTGATAATGTAGTTATTGATATGAATGTGACTGTGAATCTTGATACAACCTGATGAGTGGAAATTTGGAGTTTATTTTTATGAGAAACTGCTACTTCTACTCTAACTTTATCTTGATTATGAAATTTTACTGCTAACTGAGAGGTGCATATTTATACTTGAGACAAAATTACTCATGATTATAATTCTTCTTCTAAAATTAATGCTCTTAATTTAGTTACTTCTAATCTTACTGTGGATTCTTGAGGTAGTATTGATGTCTGAGGTAAAGGGTATGCTATGAGGCAATGAGAAGGGTTAGGGGTAACTTATTCTTCTTATGGTTGAGGATGAGCTTATGGTGGTAATTGAGGTGATTGAAATAGTTTGGCTGTCTGAGGTAGTTCTTATGGTTCCCCTTCTACCCCTACTTATCTTGGTAGTGGTTGAGGTGAAGATTGAGGTAGTTGATGAGGTGCTATGAAAATTGTTGTTTCTTGAACTTTAACCATTAATTGAGATATTAAAGCTAATTGAAATAATTATTCTTCAAGTTACTGAGGTGGTGGGGCTTGAGGTTCTATTTGGTTAGATGCTGGAATCCTAGCTTGAAATTGAACTATCTCTGCTAATTGAGGTAACTGATATAGTAATTCCTGAGGTTGAGGTGGTGGGGGAAGAATTGCTGTATACTATGATAGTTCAGCATTCCCTAATGGCTATATGTATACCAATCCTTGACTTGGATGAAGTAGTGCTGAAAATTGATGAGTAGGAACTCTATATATAAAAAATAAGTCTTCTTCTGATGAAAGTATTTATGTTAGAACTACTGGTACCACTACTTCTACTTTTACTGAACTTACTTCTACTCTAAATACTCTTGATTATATGTATGTTGGGCTATGAGCTTATATGTTATGAGAACTTAATATTCCTAATGCTTCTCTTACTGTAAACAATTGATGAATTATTACTCATAGAGATAATTCTACTACTAAAGCTTCTACTGTTGATATTATTGCAACTAATTTAACTATTGATTCTGGGGGTACTATTGATGTCTCTTGATTGGGGTATGATAAAAAGCAATGAGAGGGTTCTTGATGAACCTATTCTAGTTATGGTTGATGAGGGGCTTATGGTGGTAATTGAGGTAATTGAAGTAGTTCAGCTGTTTGAGGTACTGGGTATGGTTCTGCTACTGGACCTAATAGCTTATGAAGTTGAGGCTGAGAGGATTGAGGAAGTGGGGGGGGATCTATAAAAGTGGATCTTAGTTGAAATTTAACTATTAACTGAACTATTAAGGCTGATTGAAATAATTATTTTTCAAGTTATTGAGGAGGTGGGGCTTGAGGTTCTATTTGGTTAGATGCTGGAACTTTGGCTTGAAATTGATCTATCTCTGCTAATTGAGGTAACTGATACAGCAGTAATTGAGGTTGAGGGGGTGGGTGAAGAGTAGCTCTTTACTTTAATTCGGCTACTTTTGATTATACTAATAATGTTTCTGTTGATTATTGAGAAGGTGGTACTTCTGCTGAAGATTGAGGTGTTTGAACTATTTATACTTATAATAAATCTGATACTTCTGAATTTCTTTATGTTAGGAATATATGAAATACTGTTATTACTAATACTCTTACTGAACTTGAATGATCTATTACTTCTGTTAAAAATATAATAGTTTGAGGTGGTGCTTATGTTGGTGAATTTAATAATGTTGTTGCATCTTCCAGCCTTCAAGCTACTAACTCTATGATTACAACAAATGCTTCTTGAGAATTTAATATGCCTAGTGCCTCTGTTACTATTTGAGATTGAGCCACCTTAACTCATCATGCTAACAATGATTCTAAGATATATAGTATAGATTTAGTTGCTTCTAATCTTACTGTGGATTCTTGAGGTAGTATTGATGTCTGAGGTAAAGGGTATGCTATGAGGCAATGAGAAGGGTTAGGGGTAACTTATTCTTATTATGGTTGAGGATGAGCTTATGGTGGTAATTGAGGTGATTGAAATAGTTTGGCTGTCTGAGGTAGTTCTTATGGTTCCCCTTCTACCCCTACTTATCTTGGTAGTGGTTGAGGTGAAGATTGAGGTAGTTGATGAGGTGCTATGAAAATTGTTGTTTCTTGAACTTTAACCATTAATTGAGATATTAAAGCTAATTGAAATAATTATTCTTCAAGTTACTGAGGTGGTGGGGCTTGAGGTTCTATTTGGTTAGATGCTGGAATCCTAGCTTGAAATTGAACTATCTCTGCTAATTGAGGTAATTGATACAGCAGTAATTGAGGTTGAGGTGGTGGGGGAAGAATTGCTGTATACTATGATAGTTCAGCATTCCCTAATGGCTATATGTATACCAATCCTTGACTTGGATGAAGTAGTGCTGAAAATTGATGAGTAGGAACTCTATATATAAAAAATAAGTCTTCTTCTGATGAAAGTATTTATGTTAGAACTACTGGTACCACTACTTCTACTTTTACTGAACTTACTTCTACTCTAAATACTCTTGATTATATGTATGTTGGGCTATGAGCTTATATGTTATGAGAACTTAATATTCCTAATGCTTCTCTTACTGTAAACAATTGATGAATTATTACTCATAGAGATAATTCTACTACTAAAGCTTCTACTGTTGATATTATTGCAACTAACTTAACTATTGATTCTGGTTGAACTATTGATGTTTCTTGATTAGGATATGATGAGAAGCAATGAGTAGGTTCTTGATGAACCTATTCTAGTTATGGTTGATGAGGGGCTTATGGTGGTAATTGAGGTAATTGAAATGGTTCATCTGTTTGAGGTACTGGGTATGGTTCTGCTACTGGACCTAATAGCTTATGAAGTTGAGGCTGAGAGGATTGAGGAAGTGGGGGGGGATCTATAAAAGTGGATCTTAGTTGAAATTTAACTATTAACTGAACTATTAAGGCTGATTGAAATAATTATTTTTCAAGTTACTGAGGTGGTGGGGCTTGAGGTTCTATTTGGTTAGATACTGGAACTTTGGCTTGAAATTGATCTATATCTGCTGATTGAGGTAATTGATATGGTATTAAATGAGGTTGAGGGGGTGGGTGAAGAGTAGCTCTTTACTTTAATTCTGCTACTTTTGATTATATTAATAGTGTTTCTGTTGATTATTGAGAAGGTGGTACTTCTGCTGAAGATTGAGGTGTTTGAACTATTTATACTTACAATAAATCTGATACTTCTGAATTTCTTTATGTTAGGAATATATGAAATACTGTTATTACTAATACTCTTACTGAACTTGAATGATCTATTACTTCTGTAAAAGACATAATAATCTGAGATGGAGCTTATGTTGGAGAGTTTAACAATGTTGTTGCATCTTCTAGTGTTCAAGCTACTAACTCTATGATTACAACAAATGCTTCTTGAGAATTTAATATGCCTAATTCTTCTGTTACTATTTGAAATTGAGCCACTTTAACTCATCATGCTAATAGTGATTCTAAGGTATATAGTATAGATTTAATTGCTTCTAATCTTACTGTGGATTCTTGAGGTAGTATTGATGTCTGAGGTAAAGGGTATGCTATGAGGCAATGAGAAGGGTTAGGGGTAACTTATTCTTATTATGGTTGAGGATGAGCTTATGGTGGTAATTGAGGTGATTGAAATAGTTTGGCTGTCTGAGGTAGTTCTTATGGTTTCCCTTCTACCCCTACTTATCTTGGTAGTGGTTGAGGTGAAGATTGAGGTAGTTGATGAGGTGCTATGAAAATTGTTGTTTCTTGAACTTTAACCATTAATTGAGATATTAAAGCTAATTGAAATAATTATTCTTCAAGTTACTGAGGTGGTGGGGCTTGAGGTTCTATTTGGTTAGATGCTGGAATCCTAGCTTGAAATTGAACTATCTCTGCTAATTGAGGTAACTGATATAGTAATTCCTGAGGTTGAGGTGGTGGGGGAAGAATTGCTCTTTACTTTGGTTCCGCTACTTTTGATTATGCTAATAATATTTCTATTATTGGTTGAAATGGTGGAACTTCTGCTCAACCTTGAGAAGATTGAACTATCTACACAAACTAAAATTTTTATAATAATAAAACAATTTATATTTTAATTTTTAATTTTTATATAATGAGAAAAACAATTTTTCCTACTATTCTTTTATTAGTTATTTTTCTAACATCTTGCGGTTGAGATGAAGTAAATAAAGATATAACAACTACAACAACTACAACAAATTTAACAAATATAGGAGATATAGAAAATAAAACAACAGATACAATTCAAAATAATAGCCCTATAGCAATACCTAGAGAAGATGATAGATATCAAGAAATGAAGCAAGAAGAAATAGATAATATGCCTCAATGGGCAAAAGATGAAATGAATATTGAAGAACCAAAATGACTAAAATTTGTTGAGGGGATTTCTAGAGATAGATGAAGTCAAAAATCTATATTTGTTATTTATTCAGGAGATTTTAATACTTTAAAGAAAGAAGGAGAAAAACTTGCTAAAAAAGCTTGATTAAAACTTAATAAAGACTCTTCTGCACCTAAGGATTCTGTTTCATATAGTAATTCTATACCAAATAGGCAATGAGAGACTACTGATTGAAGTAAATACTTAAAATCTATTGATATTTTAAAAGCTCCTGATGATGATTTTGATAATATAGAGGATGATTATACTCTATGAATAAGTATTATGGACTCTGGCTTAATAAAGAATTAAGATTCTATGAGTACCTCAAAAAAAGTCCTGAACTAAGTTCAGGACTTTTTTTATTTCGTATTTTTTTCAGAAAAATTAAGACAAAACCTTTTTTGTTTCTACAAATTTCTCTTATGATTATTCTAATTTTACATCTTCTTCACTGGTGCAATTTTAATATTCATTTTTTTAACTCAAACTCATGAAAAGGCGATTTCTGCTATTTCTCATTTTAGTGAAGTTATTATACCATTTCAAAATTTATGATGTGAAACTCTATCTCACATAGTGAATTTTGAAACATCATTTGTTACTTTGGGTTTAGTTATTCTCTGTCCAGCTGAACCTCAATCATTTCAAAAACTAGAACTAAAAGAAGAATCTATAGAAGTAGAAAACATATTTCCACCTCATAAACTAGTTGTAGATAGATCAAAGTCTTCTTTGTATTCTGGTAATATCTCTTTTAGAAATCTACTTTCTGGGTTTCTTACATAGTCTCAAAAAACAAATCTTTCCTCGGCTCTACTTATATATAGTTCTTCTTCTGCTCTTGTCATAGCTACATACATAAGTCTTCTTTCTTCTTCTAATTCTGCTGTATTATTTATACTTCTTATATGAGGAAAAATTCCATCTTCTAATCATGCTAAAAATACCCTTTTTTCTTCTAGTCATTTACTTGTATGGATTGTCATAAGTGTTACATAGTCTTCTTGAGTATTTTTTGTATCCATGTCTGTTATGAGTGCTACTTCATCTAGAAAGTTTGCTAGTGATTCTCTGGGTTCCATTCCATTGTATTCTGATGCTACATTTTTAAGTTCTTTTAGATTATCTATTTTTGCTTCATATTCATCTTCTGTAAAATCTTTTCTTAGATACTGGTCATATCATATAGATTCTATTATTGTTCATATAAGTTCAAATACATTTTGTGTATTAGAGGCTTTTACTAGGGTTTTATATATTTCACTAAAGTTTGCTAGGCTATTTTTTGCCATTGGTTTTACTTCTTCTACTTCTGATATATTTTCTATTATTTGTGGATAGTTTAATCAAAAGTTTTCTCTATAGTTATCTAATATTTCTATTGTTCTTGCTCATATTTTTCTTGAGGGTGTATTTATTACTCTTTTCATAGCTACTATATCATCTTGGTTGTGAATTATTTTTAGGTAGGATAGTATGTCTTTTACTTCTTTTCTATCATAGAATTTTAGTCATCATATTATTCTATAAGGTATTCCTTTTACAATTAGGGCTTCTTCTAGTTGTCTTGATTGTCCGTTTGTTCTGTAGAGAATTAGGTTATCTTTATATTTACTCCTATCTTGAATTTTTTCTCCTTCTCAGGAGAAAGAGACTATATTTTCTTTATTATCATATTTTTCTTTTATTATTTCGGCTATTACTAAGGCTTCTATTTTATCATCTGGTGCTTCTATTATATTTATTTTATTTCAGATTTCATTATCTGTCCATAGTTCTTTTTTTATTGAATTTGTATTATTTTTTATAACTTCGTTTGCTGCTTTTATTATAGTTTTTGTACTTCTGTAGTTTTGTTCTAGTTTTACTACCTTTGCTGTTTTATAGTCTTTTTTGAAGTTTAGTATATTTCTCATATCAGCTCATCTCCACGAATAAATTGATTGAGAATCGTCTCCAACTACAGCCAAGTTACCATATCTTGAGGCTAAAAGTTTCACTATTTCATATTGCGGCATATTTGTATCTTGATACTCGTCTACCATCAGATATTTATATCTTTCTTGATATATTTCTAATATTTTTGGAATTTTTAATATTTGCAGGGTTTTTATTAGTATGTCGTCAAAATCCATTGCATTATTTTGCCTTAGTTTTTTTTCGTATATTTTATATGCATCTCTTACTACTTCTTTTATGTATGAATCTACTTCCCTATCGTAGTCTTTTGCTAATATTAGACTATTTTTAGCATTACTTATATAAAATGCTATTTGCCTAGCTTTAAATTGTTTTTCGTCTAGACCTAAGTCTTGTTTTATTATGGTTTTCATAACAGATAGCTTATCGCTTTCATCATATATTACAAAGTCTTTTTTTAGTCATATGTTTAGTTCTTCATATGAGAAGTTTGCTAGAACTTCTTTTAGTAAAAATATTCAGATAGAGTGGAAAGTTCAAATTAGTGGTAAGTTTCTATTTTTATAGATATTATTGTTTACTTGTACTCATAAATTCTTAGCTACTCTTTCTCTCATTTCTTTTGCTGCTTTGTTGGTAAATGTTACCATAAGTATTTCAGAGGGATTTATATTTTTTTCTTTAATCATATATTCTACTCTGGCAGTTAGTGTAGCTGTTTTTCAGCTTCATGCTCAGGCTATTATTAGTAGAGGTCAGTCTATTTGATCTCTGGCTTCTTGTTGTTTTGGGTTTAATTGCATGTTTTTTGGGTTATTTAAGTAATTAATTTTATTTTTATCAAAAAATAGTATATTAGTTTATAAAAAATATCAAAAAAAATTGTGATTTTTTATCGTATGTTTATAATAACTATGCTAAGGAATAAAATTCTTACATTTTACAATTAATAATCTCAATCATGAAAAAACTAATATTAGCAATCACTATGATTTTTATAATGTTATCTTGCTCATTTTGAAAATCAGAAACAGGCACACCAAACGAAACACAATCAGGAAGCCAAAAACAAATATTGGGGAATAGTGAAACTGATGATAAAACACAACCAGAAGAAAAGCAAGAGGATATTACAGGAAAATACTGCACACTAGAGGATTGTTTAGAAAACTGAGAAAAGCTTGAAGAACAAGGAGAAGAACTTGTGCAATATTTTAAAACGGATGATAGCACTGAAAAGCAAAGCTACAAAAGAAGTCCTAGAAGCTATTCAGTTTATAAAAAAGATGGGAGCTATATGAGAAAAATAATCTCAATGTGAAAAGATTACTCATATATAGAAACAATAAAATACTGAAACTATTATGTAAAAAAAGAATTTTCAAAATGATGCGAATGAGAAAGTATAAAACAGATTATATTAGACTCGCAGTGAAAGGAAACAAGTGAGAATATAACTAAGCTAAAAGATGAAATAAAAATCTGAGACTATACATGGAAACTAAAATTAAACTTTAATACTAGATATAAACTATCATCAAAAAGCCAAACTGTTTTTACATATAGTCCAAGCACTACTTTCGTACAAAGTAGTGTATTAAATACTTCAGAAGAGGCTATAAAATACATAGAAGAAGATATTTATAATGAATCTTTATTATCTTCAGAATTCACACAAGAAAACAGAAGAAAGTACTATTATAGTGAAAATTGAATAGCACAAGATTATTTATTTGAGGTAGATAAAAATTTGTATGCGGTTTATGAAACAACAGATTTTAAAGAACCAAATTGAGTTGTTTATTTATGAGATAATGATGATTTTCTAAATTTAGAAGAAAAAGAAGAAATTAATTTTATGGATTTAAAAACTACACAAAAACTAGTTTTATCTTATTCAGAATGAGGAAGTAAATGAGTAGTTTGAAAAAACTGAGATAAACTAAAGATAGTAAAAAGATCTGATTTACCAATATTCAAAGTTAAAAAACTTGATGATAAGTGATATTTTTTACTTTATACTGTTTCTGATTATAAAATTTCTGATTTAATTTCTGCAGATGTTTGTAAATAAAAAAACAAAAAAAACCTCTTTTAGGAGAAAGAGGTTATATTTCGGCAAAGATATTGTTAAGGGAAGAATTAGAATTTGTTTATTTTTTTCAAGTATAAATATAATGATAGCATGATTATAAAACTCCAAAGTAGAAGCAGATTAATAAAGTCTGGGTTATTTTGATAAGGTAGTTTTACATTCATCCCATAAAATGATGTTATAAGTGTTAATGGCATTAAAAAGGCAGAGAATAGTGTAAGAATTTTCATTACAAAATTAGTTCTCATATCTACCATGGACTTTAAGGCATCTTCAACATTGTCTATGTGTTCCCATAATATCTGTATATCATTTACTATTTGTTCAACTTTGTCTTCTAGGTCTTCAAAATATTCTTCCATCATTCCTTCATAGAGTTCATTTACTGTGAGTTCTAGTTTTTTAAACACACTGACTTGAGATTGAAACATATGTTTTAGTACTACTATGTTTCTTTTTTTTATCATTATGTCTTTTACTAGTGAGGTTGTGGCATTATCAAAAACATTATTTTCTATGTTTTTGATATCTAGTTTTACATTTCTTATGAGTTTAAACATTTTTTCCAGCATTACTTGGATTATTTCATACATGATGTAACCTGATGTTATTTTGATTGGGTTTTTCTTTTCTGTTGTTTGGTTTTTATAGTTTTTGAAAATCTTATCTATGTGTGTTCATGGGAAGTTTCTAAATGTTATAAGTGTATTTTTCCAAAAGAATATACTAAATTCGTTAAGTTTATATATTTTTAGCTTTCTGTCATATTTTGGGAAGTGGAAAATTAAAAATGAGTATTTTTTATATGTGTCTATTCTGGCTTTTTGATTTTGTTCTAAACATGCTTCTAAGTCTAGTTCATGGATTTTATGACTTGATAGTATTTCTTTAATTTCGTCTTGTGTTAGTCATACTCCATCTATCCACTTGATTCAGTTAACATTTAGTTCTCTTAACATAGGCATTTTTTGATTAGGGATATTTTTTATAATAATTTTCTCCTACTTTTGTGTAAAGAAAGAAATATATTTTGTTATTTATAATATATCTATACAAAAAATAAGTCAATTTTTTGACAAAAATATTTATAATAATATATTGCTTTAGTTAAAATTTTACTTTTAAAGATGAAAAGAGCAAAAACTAAACTAATAATTGAATTTTTCTTGTTATTTCTATTACTTTTTTTCTTTGATATATTTTGAAAGAGTTTATTTGCTCCTGAGGAAAAAAAGGAGGTGGTAATTCATTTTAGTGATATACAATATAAAATAATAGATAGCGAGATATATAAAAAACAAGATATAAATCTAGAAAATGCAAATGTGATTTCTTTTACAAAGGTGAAATCGGATTTAGTTTTTTCTAGTTTAAATGAGCAGGAAAAAAGGCTAATAAATGAAGCAAAAGGTTCTAGATGTGTTTTTAAAGAAAACTGAAACTGAGCTATTATTTCTCCTGAGTGTTTTTTTAGTAATTTTTCAGAATATTACACAAAAGATACTGATAGTTTTACTGGTAGTGTAGAATGAATATGGGAGCATATAGATAATTTTTCAAATACTTATGAGCTTTATTCTGCTGAGTTTGAATATGAGGATTCAAAACCTATTTTTAAGGAAGATGATTTAAATAGATTTTATAGTTTTTTAGAAAGTGTTAGAAAAAATTGATATGATAAATCACTGATATGGAAACTTATATCAGATAAAAATTTTATTTCACTGACTCAGGAGGAGTTTTTGATTTTAAAGACTTTTAACTATAACTATTATGTGGCTAAGAGAGATAAACTAGACCAGTTATGAAACTGTTCTAAAACAAACTATGATGTAGCACTTATAGCGATTGATAAGAAACTAGTAAAACCTTGAGATATTTTTAATATAAATAAGAGACTGGCTTATAGAATATGATATTGTGCATCAAATGAAGATGATTATGATAACTATGTTTTTCAGTCTTGAGTATGTGGAGCCTCTACTCAGGTTTTTAGAGTTGGGTTGATTCATCCAGAGATAGAGATAGCTGAGAGACATGCTCATCGTACTCGGTATGAGAGGTATTATGATACTACTATTTGGTGAGATGATGCTACTATTATAGAGTTTAGAAAGAGTTTGAGGTTAAAAAATATTTCTGATAGTGATATTTATTTTAAGTTTATAGATAAGTGAGGGTATGCTTTACTTGCTTGAATTTCGCCTAAAAAGTCAGATAAAAAGGTTAAGATTTCTAGGGGGCAGACTTGAGAATTATCTTGAAAGGTTAAAAAAGAGGTTTATACTAGAGATTGAAAGTTTTTATCAGAAAGAGAGTGGGAGTCTACTTATGTTAATATTAGTACGATGAGGGTTAGGTAAATTATAGTTCATTCCTAGACTTCTTACTTTCATATTAAGAGAAGGTTATATATATTCCCTATTTCAAAAGTTCTTTCCAAAATTCCATATCGTTCATTTGTTTCCGAGTTTCTTTTATTAGTTTTTTTAGTTCTTCATAGTCTTCTTGAGTATAATCAACTTCTATGTATTTATAAATTCAATCTTTTCATTCTACAAAGTCTATTGCTAATTTTATTTCTCAGTAGTTATTTCTAAAGTCTCTATCTAGTTCACACATTAGTTTATAAAATAGTAGTTGTCTGAAATATTTTCATTCACTGGATGATTCTTTTTTATTTCAATATCTATCTGTTCATTTTATGACTCATAGTGTCTTTGATTTTCAGGTTTTGTAGTCTATTAAAACTATGTTTTCCTTAAAAAATGCTAGTTGTCATAAGTTTTCTGAGCTGTTGGAATTTGCTGTGCTGGTTCATGATAGTTCTATTTTATCTATTTTTCAGGTTAGGGGGATATTTTCAAAAGCAATATTTCTAGATCTAAAGTTAAACTCCGAGTTTAGTGGAGTTTTGAAGTTATTTTTATATGTGTTGTAGTATCATTCAAGTCAGGTTATTCATTTTTCTGTTAGTCTTTCTAGTTCGTCGTCTGTTAAAATTTCTTTTTCAAGTAGAAGTTTGAAACTTGCTGTTAGGTAAGATTTATTTGGTATGGTTCAGTCTTTTTTGTATTTTGTAAAAAATAATTCTAGTACTCTGTGATATACTTTACCAAATATAGTAAATTCATTGTCTTCAAAAGGGTATTTAAAGACTTTGCTTCTTAAAAACATCTTTGGGTCTTCTAGAAATGTGTTTAGGTCACTGGCTGATAGTTTATAGGTTTCTAGAAATTCTTCTATGTAATCTAGTTCGTCTTGTGATGAGGAGTTTATAGAGACTTGTTTAAATAGATTTTTTAGACTGTTTTTTAGGTTTTCTGTAGTTTGTTTATCTAGGTTGGATTCTTTTATTTGTATATTTTTTTCTATTTCTTCTATAAAGCTAGAGGGTAATAGTGGTTTGGTTCCTTCTCCTGCTGGAAAACTCATATAGAGTGTTTTTTCTGCTCTGGTTGCTGCTACAAAGAATAATCTTCTTTCTTCTTCTAGTTTTGTTTCTTTTGTTGCTGATACTCATTTTCAGACAAGGTTTAGTGGTAGTTTTAGTTTTTGTGGTGCTCTTTTGTAGTCCCAGTTTCAGTATTGGAGTCATGGGATAAATACTGTTTCGTATTCTAGTCATTTTGAGCTGTGTGCTGTTAGGACTTGTACTCATTTTTTTTGTATTTTTAGGGCTTGTCTTGGGATTACTATATTGTATTGTTTTAGTAGTTCTATTTTTTTTAGAAGTTTTTTTGTGTTGAGGTTTTTGTCTTTTTTATTGTATCCTTTTATTAGGTTTAGGAATGTTAATAGGTCTTCTATGTCATCAAAGGTTCATTTTTCTTCTATGAATTCGTATATTTTAGATTCTTCTATGAAGTATTTAAAGTATTCTGAAAAGGTGTTATGGGCTATTTTTCATGTTGTTTTTAGTAAATTGTCTCTAAAGTTTTTTATGGTTTCTGTGTCATTTAAAAGCAGTTTATCTAGATTTTCATCATTGGATATAAATGAGAATAGTGGTAGTTTTTCTTTTCTACTATAATTTAGGCTGTATAGCTTTTTATTTATATTTAGGACATCTATGTTGTCTATTTTTACTAGGTCTGATCTTAATAAATCAAGGAGTTTTGAGTCGTCTGAATATGGGTTGTCTGTTATTTCTAAAAAGTTTGTTATGAATTTTATGAAGGGGTTGTTTAGTATATTTGTTTTTAGTTTAGAGTCTATGGGTATTTTATTTGCTTCTAGGAAATTACTCCACTCTTCTACTTCTCTATTGCTTCTTACTATTATGGCTATGTTAGAGTATTCTGTAATTCATTCTTCAGTAGGGACAGGTTTTAAACCAGTCCCTACCTCCTTTATCTTTTCCAAAACAAAGTTCTTTTCGTCTATAGTGTTTAGTGCTTTGTATAGTGTTGGTTTTTCTCAGGTTTTATTTTTTCAGCTTGATATTAATTTTTTTTCTATGCTTGTGAGTTTTTTTGATAGTCTTTCTTCGTTGTTATTTATTAGGGTGGTTGACATATCTAGTATGTTTTGTTGACTTCTGTAGTTGTTTTTTAGTACTACTATTTTGGTGTCTGGGTAGGTACTGGAGAAGTTTAGCATATTTTCTATGTTTGCTCATTGAAAACGGTAGATAGATTGGTCGTCGTCTCATACTACCATTATGTTTGCTCGTAGGGGAAGCAGATCTGCTTCTCCTACTTCATTATTTATATTATTTTCACCTGACTCACTCAAAATCAAATTCACTATTTCATTTTGAGCATTATTTGTATCCTGAAATTCATCGAGCATAATAAATTGATACTGTTCAGCATAGAATAGTCTTAGTTCCCTATCTGTCTTAAACTTTTCAAGTACAAAGTTTATCATATCATTAAAATCATAAACTTCTTTTTTTCTAAGATATTTATTATATGCTTCAAATATTATAGATAGTTCTTTTAGTTTTGTTATGTGTTTTTGGTTTTTTATCTTGGTTGTTTCGTATTTTTTTAGTGTTGGTTTTATTTGTGCTAGTTCTTCGGCTTGGTTTTCTTCTTCTATTTCTATTGATTCTTTAAATTTTTCTATGGTTACTCATTCTTGTTTTAGTTTTGATATGTTTCATTTAATGTCTCTTAGATAAAAGTAGTTATCAAAGGCTGGATATAGCTCTGAGATGTTTTTTTCTTTGTATAGTTGGTCTAGTAGGTGTTTTAGTATTTCTATGGATTCTACATCATCTATTGCTTCTGTTGCATTGTATTCTAGAAATTTTTCTGGGTATGATTTTATGATGTCTTGGGAGAATGAGTGTATGGTTGATACTTTTACTTTGTAGGCTTCGTTTCATATGAAGTCTATGAGTCTTTGTTTTATTGCTATTACTCAGGCTTCTGTGAAGGTTGTGATTAGGATGTTTTCTGGGTTTGTGTCTGTTTTTAGTAGTATGTTTGCGGTTCTTAGTCCTATTATTTGGGTTTTTCAGGTTCATGGTCATGCTACTACCATAACTGAGCCATATATTGTGTCTACGGCTTGTTTTTGGGCTTCGTTTAGTCTGTTATAGTTTGTTTGGAAAGTTGTGTTTTGCATAAATATTAGCAAAGATATAAATTATAACTTTAGTATATACAGATTATTTTAAAACACAAATAAAAAAACATAAGAAAAATCTTATGTTTTTTTGGAAAAAATTAGAATTGAATAGATTTTTAGTTTAGGTCTCTGGTAATAAAAGGTCTTGATCTCTGTATCAGATTCAAACTATTTCTCAAGTTTCTTTTTTATAGTAAGATGATAAAATAGGAGAAAAAGAATAATTTTCCAGTAAATAAATATCTCTTTCTGCTAAGGAAACTTTTCAATCTCAGTCATAGTCGGCTACCATAAGAGATTTATTTGATATCTCTGAATAAGAATTCTCTGAATAAGAAAATCATGAATTTATAGTAATGTTACCATCAATATTTATATTCTTATTTCAATTTTTATCCTTTTTTGAAAATTTATATCAATTATTACAACTATTTATAATAATCCTTAGATTATCATTTTCCATTGATAATTTTTGTAATTCTTTAAAATGCTTTTCTTCAAAATAAAATTTCTTAAAAAAAGCACCTCAATAAATATTTCAATGTCATGCAATTTGTAGTAATACATTTTTATTAGTATTATTTTTTAAATAATCCTTAATTTCATTTATAAAGCCTTCTGGTGTACTTATTTTCTTAGAAAGTTCAGTTTTCCCATCAGTGTAATCCCTTATCTCAGCATTTTTCATTATTGAATTAATGTACCACATATCTTTAAAAACACCTCCATTATAATCATCTCAGTTATATCTATTACTTCATAAATAAAAAACTGTATCTATCTTTTTAGAAGTTTCAAGTAATCAATTTAGTTTTGCTTCATATTCTGTTGTAGTCTTTATGTAACTTAGCTAAATCTAATTTTTCACTTATTGGTTTTCTTGCTTTTTTAGTTTTTTGGAGAGACATATATCACTCATGTTTTTTCTCCCCACAAAAACCCCAACAACCATGCTTTCTTGTCCTCTTACCCCTCTCCTCTCAAAAAATATTTTTAACTCTTCATACTTAGTGTTTTAGCAGTTTTGCCTTTCTTCTGCGAAGAGTTTTAATAAGTTCCTCCATTTGGATTTGAATTTAGTTCATTATAGTCTATAAGTATATCATCTAAGAAGTTGCATTCTATATTTTACTGATATTTGTCTATTTCATACTTTTATATAAATATTATTATTTGTTAGAAATTCTAAAAACAAGGATATATTATCCATTTTTATAAAATCCAAGACTAGTTTATTTGTTTGATAATTATTACCTTGCTCATACAAAGAAATATTTAACAAGTTCTTTTAAGGTTTCTGGTGTAATATTTAATTCCACAACTTTTATTAATGTTTTATATGTAAGTTTATTTAAATCTTTATTTTGTACTCTTAACTATTCTCTACAATCATCATAAGTTTTAAATAATAATTAACCCCTATTCAGGCTGAAATAAGATCACATATCTATTTTTTTGAGTTAACTTTTTCTTTTTTTTGTTCTGTTTAGTTTATTATCACTCATCTTGAGTTTTTAAGTAGCTTTTTTAGAAACCTATCAAATTCTTCATCTGTAAGATTTCTTTTATTTCATTCAATATCTTGATATAAATAAGGTATAATTTCTTCCTTTTTATTATAATATTCCTTAAACACATTAGATAACTCATTTATACTTTCTACACTTTCTTTTTTATATTTATCTAACTCAAATTCATCTTCTGGAATTATAGGGAATCACCTAAGCTTAAAAAATATTATACACTGTTTAACTGTCATATTTTTGCTAATTTCTCTGTATCTATTAATTATAGATAATCTATCTTCTAATTTTTCTACCTTTATTTCCTGTCAATTAATAGATGTATTCCAATTATCATCATATAAAATAAATCATATTTCTTGTCATGACAAAGATGGAAATTTATTATGACATTTTTCTATAATAGTTTTATTTTTAAAAAATTCCTCTTTTTTCCATGGAGTTAAAAGTAATCAATTTGAAAATAAATCTGTTATATCAGAACAATGAAAATTATGATTAATTCTCAAATAAGAATCAATAACTAGTATTTTTTGTTTTAAAGATAAATCTTTTTCGTCAACTTCCCATTCTTTTTTTATAAGTTCAACAAAGGAATAGCTATCAGAAGACTCATTTATTAATTTATTTTTATAAACTTCTACTAAAAAGTCCTTGTTATCTTTATAATTCTTTTCTCCTTTTATTAATCCTAATCATTTATTTATTAGTTGCATAATTTCTTCTCAAGAAAAACTAGGATTAATTTCTAAATAATTTTCTACTATCTCTTTTTTTTCTTTTATTGATAAATTATCTATCCCTTTAATTTTCCAATTTTTTTTATTTAAAATCCAAGCAAGATCATTTAAAGTTAAATTATTATTACCAGAATTGATATTAGCTTTTAGATAAATAACATCATTTATTAATGTTCAATTTTCTAATAAGATTTTAATATCATCATTTTTAATCTCTCAAAAATCACAACCATTCTTTTTTAATTCAGACAATAATTCACCTTTATAATCTTGTACCTTTCTATCATTAAACTGCTCTTTTATTTGTTTATAAATCTCTTTAAAACTTTTTCCAGAATTATTATTTTTATCAGAACCAATATATTCATCTATCCAAATAGTTAAATTATTTATTCAATTTTTAAATAAATTTTCTACTAATTTAAAATCATTTTTTCAATGTCATATATTATAACATTTAAACTTTTCATAAAAAAATATAATATCAGCCATAAGCATTTCATTTTCTAATTCTTCACTTCTATTATAGAACCAGTTTGCACTTTTCGTAAAAAATCTTAAAATAAGGGGATTATATTTTAAGAAAAAAATATGGCTTATACTACAGATTTAACAGACAAGCAGTATGAACTAATAATAAAAGCAGTTCCAAAACTATGAACAGCAGAAATAAGTGTTAGCAAAAAAGAAATTTTAAATGGAATAAATTATCAATTGAAAAATTGATGTCAGTGGCGAGATTTGCCAAAAGACTTTCCCAAATGGCAAACAGTTTATTCTCAGTTCAGAAGATGGAAAAATAAGTGAATTTATGATGAATTACTATTGGAATTGGAAAAATTAGAGAGAAAAAATAAGGGAAAAAAAAGAAATTCCTAGCTTACTATTATGAGATTCAATGGCAGTGAAAAATACAGATACAGCAGACATAAAAACAAAATGATATTGCCATTATAAAAGTACAAATTGAATAAAGAGACATTTATTAGTAGATATTTTATGAAATCCATATTTTATAAAATGTACAAAAGCGAGTATTTCTGATGATAGTTGATTAATAGAAATAATAAGAGAGAACAAGGAATACTTTCTAAAACTAGAAGAATGAATTGTGATAACAATATTATTAGACAATTGATACCATAAGGATTATTTAGAAAAAGAAATAAAAAAAATAGATAAAAATATTCTAAACTTTATAAAGATAGAAATTACTCAAAAAATAAGCCCTGATATGAAAGAAAAATCTAAAAAAGAAAATCCTCAAAAGAATTGATTTGTTGTACAACCTAAAAGATGGATTGTAGAAAGAACAAATGCTTGGATTAACCAATGTAGGGTTTTATGGAAAAACTGTGAATGAAAACTTTCTACCTCTGAGGCTAAAATTAGATTATGTTCTATTAGACTTATTATTAGGAGGTTAGCTTAAAATGTGCAAACAGGTTCTATATTTATCTTTTAGTAAATTTAATTCAATGTTACTATCAACCGAAAAATAATACTCAAAAAACAACAAAAACCAAATCAAAAAATAATCCCAAAATATGGGATTATTTTTTAGTTTAAAATAGAGGAAAAAAGGCAAAAAAAAAGTTGCATTCTGAGTATAAAAAAGTATAATTAATTAGCTTAATAAAGGTAAAAGTTAACTAAGAAATATGCACAAGAATTTACATAAAAACACAAAAAAAGAATTGATAGATGAGATACTAAAACTGAGAGATGAACTTGGCAAAGAAAGAGGGAAAGTTAAGGAACTAGAATGAAAACTAAACAAAAATAGTAAAAATTCAAGTAAACCATCAGGAACAGAATGATTTAAGAAACATACAACAATTTGTAATTCAAGAAAAAAATGACAAAATCCCAGATGAGGTAAAAAAGGTCATACTTGAGCGAACCTAAAAAGAAATGAGAATGTAAATGAAACAATTGATGTAACCCCAAAAGAATGTTCTAATTGCTGAACTGAATTATTAAAAAAATTCTCTAAATTTGTAAAAAAGAAAACAAGACAAGTCATTGATATGTTCACACCAAGTATGGCAGTAAGAGATTATATTTGAAGTGAAATAAAATGTCCAAAGTGCTGATTCCTAAACCAACCTAATTTTCCAGAATGAGTTACAAAACCTGTACAATATTGACCAGAGATAAAAGCTTTTACAACATATATGTACAACTACCAAATGCCTTCATATGAAAGATTGCAAGATTTTTTAAGGGAGATCACTGGACTTAAAATTAGTCAAACAAGTTTAACTAATTTTAACAAAACTTGATTTGATAACTTAGAACCTTTTGAGAAATTGATAATACAATCTCTAATTAAAAAAGAGCAAGTTCATGCAGATGAAACATGAGCAAGAGTAGATTGAAAGGTTGATCGGATTCATGTAAATTCAAATGAAGAACTTACTTATCTTTATCATCACGACAAGAGGTGAAGAGAGGCTATCAAAGATATGTGAGTCTTAGAAAACTTTAAATGAAATTGTATAACAGATAACTTACCAAGTTACCTAGCTTATGAATTTGAACATTACTTATGCAATGCTCATCATTTGAGAGAATTAACTTGGGTAGAAGAGAATGAAGAAAAAAAATGGGCAACTAATATTAGTAAATTTCTCATTAAATATAAAAGAGAAAAAGAAAAAATAATCTCAAACTGAATATTTACTTTTGAAAAAGATAAGTTAAAAGATATCCATGAAGAGTACAGAGATATATTGAAAAGATGAAAACTAGAATATGAGAAAGTTGTTAGAAAAAAATGACAAAGATGAAAATTAAAAAAAGAAAAGTGATTAAATTTACTTGAACGATTAGAAAAAAAAGAAAAATGAGCTTTGGGTTTTCTTGATAATTTTAGTATTCCATTTGATAATAATTTAGCTGAAAGAGACCTGAGAATGGTAAAAACTAGAATTAAGGTTTCTGGTTGTTTCAGAAGTGAAGAATGAGCTAAGTGGTTTTGTAGAATTAGGTCATATATTTCTACTATGAAAAAACAGGATCTTGATATCTACAAGTCTATACAATCAATCTTTAAATGAGATCTTATACTTCCTGAATTTTAAAAAAAAAGCATTTCAAACTTGAAATGCTTTTTTTTCGGTTGATAGTAACAATTCAATTATCAAAGGTGGAACTAATAATTTATCTCTAGAAATTATAAAAATATCGCTAAGATTTAGATTAAAGTTCTCTCCTAAAGTTTCAAGTTCACTCTTGATAGAAGTTAAATATCTAAAATCTGTTCACAGAATATATAACTTTCAAACAAGTATTTCTCATTTTTCAAAATCCTTAGAAGAAGCCTGATTAACAAAAAACTCAAAATTCTTTTGTATCTCATCTCCACTACTCCCTAACTGCTCAAAAAAATGATAATCCAATCAAATTCCTTTCAGTTCTATTAATTTACTAATAAAACATTCCCTTTTATTTCAAGAACATTTATCTTCTTCGTAAGAATATCCCAACTTCTTTTTCAAAAATAAATTTTCATTATACTCTTCCTTACCAATTCAAGCTTCCAACAACATCTGCCTATCCTCATCTTCCAAATTTGCCCAAACATCTTCATGAAAATATTCCATCCCCTCCTCTTCATTATCAAGTTCACCCAAATATTCAACTCCACCATTATCAAATGACAAAAACTCATCCTCTAAAATAATAATTTTATCATCATCTTCTAATAAAACAATAGCAAATTCACCATGTTTATTTTTCACCTCTTCAGAAAAACTATATCATTTTCACTCTAAATACTCAAAAATTCTATCATGATTAAAAGGGGTTATATTAATTCCTTTAGTTATTATATTCCTTGATAAAAAACTAAGATCTTTTTTTAAAGATTTCTTGAGCTCAATCAATTCAATTTCATTCTTACTAGATATTAATCTTTCATCCTCCTTAATTTTCTCTTCTAAAGCTAATAGTTCATCAATATCAATAACTCCATCCCTCTTAGCATCCTCAATAAGTTGCTTCAAATTAAGATTAGGATAATTATCTCATTCTGTGCATTGTGTTTGTATTTTATCAAAATCAACCATATTTTTTACTAAGTATTTAAAATCACTAATAATTATATCATTTTTCTCCCCATTTTAGCAAATATTTTCAAAAAAAAACATAAGAAAAATTTCTTATGTTTTTTTATTTTACTTTTTATCTACTGCTTCTCTTCCATAATCAACTCAAGTTGCTTTTTTGCCATTCTTCAGAATTCTCAGTCTTCATTTATTTTTATGGTTTTTTTGAAATATGCTACAGATTTACCTGTGTCTCATTGTAGTTGCTGAAGCATTCATAGGTTTAATAAAATCAGAGGATTTCTGGGGTTTATTTCTTGTCATTTTCTTAGTATTTCATCTGCTTCTGTATACCTCTTTTTTTCTTTTAGTATCCATCATAGATATCAGTAAAACATATCATCTTCTGGGAATAGTTCTACTCATTCTCTGGATTGTTGTAGTGCAAATTCTAGTTCGTCGTTTATTATGTGATAATAGATGGCTAATTGTATATCTTCTGATTCTACTCATTCTTCTTTTACTAGTAGTCTAAAGTCAGACAAGAGCTTCTCAGTATTTCATATAAGATAGTAATTATATATTAATCTTCTTCTTACATCTATCTTTGGTGTGTATCAATTTTCTTCTGCTTTGTTTAAATATATATTACTTAGTAAATACTCTTGTAATTTAGAGTTTACTACTCCTAGTAGGAAACACATTCATGCATCGTCTTCGTCTAGAGAATAATATTTTGATAGGGTTATTTTAGATTCTTCATATTTTCATAAGTTGAACTGGCTTTTGGCTATTATTTGTAGTATTGGTTTATAGTCTTTTTTTTCTTTTAATAGTTCTTGTCATAGCATTATGCTAACTGGGTATAATTCATTTTTATAAAATTCTCCTATTATTAGAGCATTTTTATAGTATAGTTCTCATATTTTTGAGTTTTTGTAGTTTTCTATTGATTCTTTTATGCTTATTAGGTTTTTGTCTTTTAGTTTTTCGTTTTCTTTAAAATAATCTTGAAAGTTTTGTTTACATATGTGGAAGTCTTCTAAACATTCTATGGAGTTTATGTAGTAGATTTGTTCTTCTTCGTTTAGATTCATTTGTTTTAATTCTTTTTGTAGGGTTTTTCTATCTACAATTTTGTTTAGGTCTTTTGAGTAAAATAGAGTTAGTATAAGATGTTGCTTGGGTATGGTTCCTTCTTTTAAGTTTTTATAATATTCATATGCTTTTTCAAAGTTGTTCATTTCAAAATATGTGTCTCCGAGTCTTTTTGTTATTGTATTATCGTTTGGGCTTTCTTTATGTACTTGTAGATAATTTTTTAGAGCTAGGGGTAGTTGGTTATTTTCAAAGAATAAATCTCATCTTACTATTAGTCATTTTAGTTTTAATCTATTTCTTAGGTTTTCTATTTTTTGTTCTAGTAATGTTTCGCTATCTCCTTCTGTTATGATAGTGGTTGCTCAAGAATTTTCTATGGCTTCTGTTGTTTCTGAACTTTTGTCTTGGATATTATTTCATGAACCTTCTTTATCAAGGATATCATCTATGCCTATATTATCTATATCAATATCTTCTATTTTACCTTCATAAAATTTGTATATGGATAATCATACTATTACTAATATAGCTAAGATTGTAATTGGTAAAAGAATTTGTTTTATAGTTTTTTTTGCTTTTTCCATGTTTTTATTTTAATTTTTTAAAAATATTTGTACATTTAGTAAAATATAATTAAATTGATTAAAATCAAGAGAAAATAATAAATTTATATTTTAAATATTGTACCTTTGTTTAAAAAAATAGCTTCTAATACTTTGTCTCAGGTTTTATCTAAGGTGTGAACTGTCATTATTTCTATATTTCTTATAAGTGTGCTGACAAAATATCTTCCTGTTAATCTTTATGGTCTTTATAATAAGGTTTATAATTATTTATGAATTTTTGCTTTTTTGGCTGATTTGTGACTTTATACAATAACTATAAGAGAGATAACAGATAATAAAAAAGATACAACTAAGATAATATGAAATGTCATTACTTTAAGATTTTTTCTTTGAGTAGTTATAATGTTTTTAGCTTTGGGTATAGCTTATTTTTTACCTTGATATAATAGTAATTTGGCTCTTATGTCTATTTTTATAGTTTCTATTTTTACTGTTGTGAGTTTGATAAATTCTGCAATAATGGCTCTGATGCAATCTTATATGAAAGTAGAATTCTCTCTTTTTTCAACGATTTTTTGAAAGATTGTAAATGTTTCTCTGGTGTGTGTTTTTGTTTTTTGGCTTTTTCCTAGGGAGGATAATCAAGTTTTTTTTACTCCTTTTACTATGATTATAATTGCATGACTTGTGTGAATAGTAATAAATACGGGGCTTAATTATTTGTATGCTAGGAGAATTTGTTCTCTAAAATTTAAGTTTGATACTGATTATATAAAACATATTTTTAAAATTTCTTTACCTTATGGTTTGGCTTTATTTTTGAGTGTGGTTTATTTTAAGGTTGATATAGTTTTATTGTGAATTATGGAGGGGACGAAGGAGCTTGATAAATCGCTTTTATGAGTTATTGAGTGAGATAATAAGGCTGATGTTTCTATTGCATTGTATTCTTTGCCTATGAAGATTGTTGAGGTTTTGATGGTTGTTGGTGGTTTTTATTTAAATTCTATTATGCCTTCTTTGACAAAGCTTTATAGAGATTGAAAGGAAAGCAAGTTAATAAATATGCTTAGTGTTTCTTTGAAGTTGCTTTTTTCTTTTTGAATGCTTATTTTTACTATGTGAGTACTTTTTAAGGATTATGTGATAAAAATAATTGCTCATGAAAAATATTTATCGCCTTTGTTGGAGTATAATTCTTCTGATGTTTTTAATATAGTTTTGCTTGTGCTTGTTTTTCATTTTATTTCTCTGGTATTTATTTATTCTCTTATAACTATAAAAAAACAGTCTTTACTTTTGAAAATAAATGTTTTTATAGCTCTTTTTAATGTGGTTTGAAATATTATTATGATTCCTAAGTATTCTTTTTATTGAGCTGGTATTGTTACTGTTATTAGTCAAATTTTGCTTATGGTTTTGTGATATATTTATGTGAGGAAGTATATAAATATAAGGCTTCCTTTTGTTTTTTTGTTTAAAATAATTTTATTGTGAGGTTTTGTTTATTCTTTATGAAGGTTTTTATTGGATAAGTATAGTTTTTTAGATAAATTTCGTTTTTGAGTTTATATTGATGTATTTTTATATTGAACTGTTTTATCTTTAATTTATATTTCTATAGTTTATCTTATAAATCCTATCAAGAATGAAGAAAAATAAAATAAACAAGTTTATTATTCTATTACTGCATTTATAGCATTTAGTTCAATTGTTCTTTTGTTGTCTAAATATAATGCATCAAATTTTATTATCCTATAGCCTGTATCTTGACATCCAGAGAGAGAAAGGTTTCCTTGGTTTATTATTATTGTTCATGTTGAGCTTGATAAAGCTCATGTGGAATAGGGAAATACTAAATCTTTACATTCTATATTACTTATAGAGTAGGGATATGTTATATTATCCATAGAGTCTATACTATGATATATCCGTGAACTTCAGCTTAGATAGCTGGTTATTAGTTTTCAGCTACCTGCTTCTGATATTTCAATTTTCCATTCATCTGGTGTGTATAACTTTTCTCATACTCATTTTCATAAAAGTGCATTTGTCATAATCGTTTCTATGTTTGATACTATTTTGTTTCAAAATATCTCAACCTTTTGCTTACCTGATAATCTATTAAAATCAAGTCTGGCAATTCAAACGACTAATATTGCTATAATAGATATAACTACAAGAACTTCTATCAATGTAAATCACAATTTTTTACTAAATCTTAAAATTTTCATACAAATATTTGAAAAATAAATAAATATGTACTATAATAAATTTACTTTAAAAAAAGGCAACATTATTTTTTAAAAAGATTTTATGAAAAAACTGCTACTAACTTTACTTTGTTTATTTATGTTTTTATCAATAACAAATACTTTTGCTTTATCTGGACCTAATAACCTTAGTCTAGAGAAAGTCTCGGATACTTGAATAACAATAACTTGGGATGAAGTTAGTGATTCAATAGGATACTACATATATTATTCTGATGAATCTTCAGTTGATTGAACATATAAAAATGAATGAATTGACCTTATAGAAGAAACTAGTTATAAAATAGAATGATTAACACCAGATAAAGATTATTATATAGCAGTTACTGCTGTAGATGGAAACTGAGATGAAACTGTTTATTCAGAAGAATTAGTTGCAAAAACTTTGACTGAGTGAGATATGTGAGAGTGAATGTTTGGTTTGGATTGATCTCCAAAAATAGATTCATTAGACAAAATTAATTTAGTTTTTAATTCAGAACTTGATACGAGTAATGATGCTGTTAGAGAATTTAGAATAATTGATAAGAGTAACGGTCAGAAATTATCTATAGATTCTATAGAGTTGTGAGATGATAATAATGAGTTAATTTTAACTGTGTCTCCAGATATGGTACATGTAAGACAATATGAAATGACTATAGTAGTTATAGAGGATGTTAATGGTAGAAATATATCGTCTTGAGTAAATTGAATTATAGATTTTACTGTTCCTGAGAGTTTTGAAGAAGTATGTTGAAACTGAGTGGTATGAGTAGGTGAGGAGTGTGATGACTGAAATGTTAACTCTTGAGACTGATGTTCTAGAACTTGTGAGGTGGAAATTGCTTTACCAGAGTGTTGAAATTATATAGTTGAAGATGGTGAGGAGTGTGACGACTGAAATACAGTTTCTTGAGATTGATGTTCTAGAAGCTGTAAAGTTGAAGTAATATCATCTACAGCAGAGTGCTGAAACTCTATAGTTGAAGATGGTGAAGAATGTGATGATTGAAATACAGTTTCTTGAGATTGATGTTCTGAAACTTGTGAAGTAGAGGAAAACTCTTCTACAGTAGAATGTTGAAATTCTATAGTTGAAGATGGTGAGGAGTGTGATGATTGAAATACAGTTTCTTGAGATTGATGTTCTGAAACTTGTAAAATAGATGATGAAGAACCTGAACTTTGTTCTGCATGAGTTGAGGAATGAAGTACTACTTGTTATACCTGATGAAATGCTTGAGAAAATATATCTAATAAAGAAATAATAAATACTCCTGAGGAGGTTGGTAAAGATATTGACGATTTACCAAAAGGTTGACCTGAGCATATATTACTTGTTATTTTGGCTATGATTCTATGATTAGTTATGTTTAAATTTCAAAGAAGAAGACAAGAGGGGTAAATTATAGGAAAATAATAAATAGTATTTAAACTTACACTTCATAATCCATATTTGAATTCTTTCCTTTAATACAAAAGAAAGAGGCTACAAGAATATGAATCACAACTTAAAAATACTATAAAAAAAAGTAAAAAAATAGAGATAATGAATTATCTCTATTTTTTTATAAATTTTTAGTGTGTATATTTAAGATTTATAAAGATTTATAAAAATTTTGATTATTTGGGAAAAATCTATATATTTATGCAATGTTTTAATTATTTTTAAAAATTAAATTATGGTATCAATAGTATGAGAAAAGATGTCTAAACTCTCAGGGGTTAGAAAGATAATGAACGATATAAAAAGAACTCTAGAAAATGCTTCAGGAGAAGTTATAAATATGAGTGCATGAAACCCTCTAGTCTTTGATGAACTAGAAAACTTTTGGAAAAAACATACAAAAGAACTACTAGACTCAGGAAACTTCTGAGAAGTCGTATGACGATATGGCTCAACAAAATGATATTTTCCATTTTTGGAGAGTTTAAAAAAATTCTTCAAAACAGAATTTGATCAAAATATAAAAGATGAAAATATACTAGTAACAACATGAAGTCAATCGGCATTCTTTTATTGAGTAAATGCTTTTGCTTGAGAAATGCAGGATGGGAAAATAAAAAAAATGTTTCTACCACAGTCCCCTGACTACACATGATATAGTTGAATGTGACTTAGTGAAGATATGTTTATATCAGTACCCCCAAAACCAGAAAAAACTTGAAAACATAAATTTAAATACAAATTAGAAACTAATAACTTCCCAAATATAGATGAAATATGAGCTGTTGTTTTCTCTAGACCTTGTAATCCAACTTGAAATCTAATGACAGAGGAAGAGGTAGAAAAAATATATGATTTTGTAAAATGAACTGATATACCAGTATTTGTAGATTCGGCTTATGCTTCTCCTATCCCAAATTTGGTTTACTGAGAGATGAAAACTAAATTTCATAGAAATACTGTTTATACAATGAGTTTTTCAAAAGCTTGATTGCCTTGAGAAAGAGTATGAGTATCAATTTGAAACCCTAAATTTATAAAATATCTAGAAAACTTTCATGCAAACTTATCATTAATGTCTTCTAGGTTCTGACAGGCATTAATTTCGTCTGCATTAGAAAGTTGAGAATTAAAAAAGGTATCAAAGGAAATAATACAGCCTAGATATAAGAAAAAGTCTGATTTATTAGAGGAGTGTTTAAATAAGTATATGCCTGATAGTATACCTTGGTATTTACATGAGGTTCAGGGTTCTATGTTTAGTTTCTTGTGGTTTGAGGATTTACCTATTACTGATGATGAGCTTTATGAGAGGTTGAAGGAGCAGTGAGTTTTATTTGTACCTTGAAATGCTTTTTTTAATGGTATAGATAAGGATAAGGTAAAGCATTCTAGGGAGTGTATTAGGATTAGTATAACTGTTGAGGATGAGCAGATAGAAAAAGCTGCTAAGATATTATCAGAAGTGATAAGGGATGTTTACAAATAATCATCCTTGAAAGTATAAAAAAGACAAAAAGTTTTTTGTCTTGAAAAATAGAAAATTTCTCTCTAAATTCTCTCTCCTTCTCAGGGGAAAGAGGCTACAATTCTGTAGTTATTTTATTATACTAAAAAATATTTTATGACACAAACAATATTATGTATAGATATGGAATCCGTACTTACTCCAGAGCTTTGGCAATCTGTGGCAAAAGAGGCAAATGTGGAGGAGCTTATGCTTACGACAAAAGATATTGATGATAATAAAAAGTTAATGGAGCATAGATTAAAGTATCTAAATGAAAATAATATAACTTATAGTAGAATTCAGGAGATATTGTCTAAAGTGGATTTGCTTCCTTGAGCTTTGGATTTTCTTAATTGGGCAAGGGATAGGATGGAAGTGATAATTCTTTCAGATACTTTTATAGAATTATGAAAGCCTTTTGTTAGAAAGCTATGAAATCCTACTATTTTTTGTCATAATTTCAAAATTGTAAATGATAGAATAGTTGATTATTCTCACAGAATAGAAGATCAAAAAACTGAGGCGGTAAAGAAGTTTAAGGAACTAAATTTTAGAACATTTGCAACTTGAGATTCTTTCAATGATACTGGAATGCTAAAGGAAGCTGATTATGGTTGTTTTTTTCAGCCTTGAAAAAAGGCTACTGATGCTTTTCCTGAAATAGATATAGCGAATGACTATGAAGAGTTAAAGAGATTTATAAGTAGATTTTTGGAGGAGGTAGTTAGATAACTTTATTTTGTATAGTAGCTTAGAGAAATAATAATACACTTGATGAGCAACTTTTTTTACAAATAATCTTTGGTATAAAAGATTACTAACACCTCGCTTAATTATTATTTTTCTAGTCTCTTACCTTTATGGTCTTATTAAAGCTTTATTCTTATATAGAAGATTTATACTCATATATTGCAAATCTGTTTTCTGTTTTGTGTTTGGTTTCTTTGAAATAATCATTTGTCATTTTGAAACAATAGGAAATAAGACGAAAGTTCTTATTTTTTATTTTACTAATTTTTGGAAATACTTTTTTAGTTATTGTTTCTGGTAAGCCAAAGATATATATAATATTATAGTTTTCTAGATTTAGTTTTAAGGCATTTCCATAGATTATATTTATGTTTTTAGTTCTGCTTAGAAATATTTTAATTTTTGATATAGTATAGAATAGTGGTGATAATTCTATTCAGATTATTTGTGAATCTGGGTTATTTTTTGCTATGTATAAACATACTTTTGCTGTTCAGCATCACATTTCTAAAAATTTTTCTCATTTTTTTAGTTTTAGTATTTTGTTTATCCTTATTAGGTCCTTTTTCTTGGTTGGTACCCAAGGTGCTAGTGATATAAAGGATAACATTGTTGTCATAATAATTATAAAAAGTAGTATTTCTAGGTATAGCATATGGTTATTATTTTTATATTCTACAAAAGCAGTTATTTTGTAAACTAAACTCTTTTTTAAGTATAATAGATTTGTTTAGATTTTTCAAAATTATTTTACGATAAAACCATAAAAAAGTTTAGAATATTTATTTTTCTTTGAAAAAAGTGTATTTTCTATAAAAAATTATAATAAAAGTATAAAAACTTGTTTTCTACTAAAAAAAAGTATAATTATTTTAATGAGGTTTTATATAAATTAATTTTCAAAAGGGGTAAAACTCTCTGTTAACGAACTATCACTATACAAAGTGTGATGATTTAATAAATAAAATTATGCAGAATAATCAAAAATATATAGGACTTTCATATTATAGGAGAGTTTTATGAATAAAAAATATTCATTTGAGTTTTGATACGGTATTTAGTTCATATAAAAAGAATAATAATGATAATGTTCGTTATTATTCATATAATAATGAGGAAATATTAAGTAGTTCTTTACATAATTGTATTTTTTTGCTAAAAAACTTTGAGGAAGTTTTTTTTAGTTTGAATTGATTTATTTTGGTTGAGATACTTAAAACAATTGATTTGAGAGAATTTATTGAAAACTTACAAAATAAACCAAATTCAGAGTTTTTGAGGAGAATATGATTTTTGATGGAGGTTTATTTGAAAATAGATATTGATTTGTGAGATTGTTTTATAGTAAAAAAGTCTAATGTGAATCTTTTGAGTGAAAATATTTTTTTAACGAGTGAAAGTAATTGAGATGTTAATAAAAAATATAAAATTATAGATAATAGTTTATGAAGGACTTGAGAGTTTAATCCTATGATTTTTAAAAATAAACTTAGAAAAGAAATATTTTCTTGTGATTTTAATAAGAGTTTAGAGAATATAAATAATGAGTTTGATTCAAAGATTATAGAGAAGGCTATAAATTATTTGTATACGAAAGAGACTAAAGGGAGTTTGGAAATAGAGGGTGAAAAGTTTCATCAGAGTAAAAATAGGTGATTTTTAAAATTAATTTCTAATATTCCTATAAAGGGTGAATTAAGATGAGATGATTTAGTAAATTATTATAATACAATTTATTCTGATAATTTATCTAGTTATAGAAATTCTCAAAACTATATTTGATCTTGAAACTGAATGATGTGAGAGAATATAATAGATTATATTCCTCCTAAAAGTGAAGATGTGGAAAAACTTATGGAGGCATTATTGTATTTTTATAATAAAAATAAAGATAGTTTAAATTATTTAGTCTTGGCTTCTATTCTTTCTACTCAGTTTGTACTTATTCATCCTTTTCTGGATTGAAATGGTAGAACTTCTAGATTTTTACTTCAGTATAGTTTATTGAATAGTTGAGTGTGAGTTATATGAGATAATAAGATTATATTGCCTGTGAGTGCTTATATTGCTCTTAATAAGGATGTTTATTATAAACAACTTGAGGAGATTTCAGGTGTATTATTGGATTTCATAGATTATGATGAAAAAAATGATGGTGATATAGAGGTTTTAAATGATACTTCTATGGTTTATAGAAATTTGGATTTTACTGATATTTTAAATTATTTTTATGGTGTTTTAGAGGATAGTATAAATATTGATTACAAGAGAGAGCTTGAATATATTTATAGGTTTCATAAGGTTTATACTTTGATTGATTCAAGTTATAATATTTCTTCAAATAATGTGTCTTTTATTACTAAGAATTTGATTGAGAATAATTGAGAGTTGAGTAAGAATAAATTTAAAATTTTAGAAAAGAGGTGAGTTAGTAGGGATATTCTGGAAGAAATAAATAAACTTTTTTCTAAATGTTTGGTATAAAAGATTGCTAAAACCTCGTTTTATTATTATTTTATAGTTTTAGCCTTTTGTTTTTATTAAAATTCTACATCGTAGGCTAGTCTATATTCGTAGCTTCAGTCTTCTAGTTTCCATTTAAATAAGTAGTATCATTCTAGATTATATTCTGATTGTTCTAGTATTGCTGAAATATTATTTTGGTTTATAGAAAAATACATCAGTTTTTTTATGCTTTTTCCTTTAAATGTAAAGTTATCTACTTTTCAGTATTCTATTATGTTTTTTAGATGTTCTACTTTTATTTCTTCGTCGTATGGTATGTTGTTTTGCTTTTTGAATTTCAGAGGTCTTAGTAATAAATAATCTTCGTTTTCGTATTTTGTAACTAGTTCAAATAAATTTTTATTAACTAGGTCTTTTCTATATTCTATTGTTTCGGTTTTTAAGCTATTTGGAAGGCTTCTATATGTGTATCTGTTTGTATACATTATGTCATAAGGTAGTTTATAGTATTTATATTGTGAGAAGTCTTTTGTATTATTTGTTCATATTGGGTCATCAAAGGTTGGGTCATAATAGTATTCTCCGATTCTTAACCATACATGTCCTATATTTGGAAAGTCTTGTGCATCTATTACATTTCATTTTATCATAACTGAGTTTTGTACTCCTGCAAACATAAGCATATAGGACATGAGTTTTGTGTATCATAAACATACTCAGGATTTATTTTGGTAAGTTAGTATTCATGAGTATATTTTATCGTCATCAAGAGAAAACTTTTTTGGGTATTCTACATTTTCTAGTATGTAGGCATATATGTTTTTTATTTTTTCTGATTTTTTTTTTCAGTTTGTTAGGTTTATGGTTATTTCTTTTAGATTTTCAAATAATTGGTCTGTGTCTTCTGATAAGTTTTTTTTGTCGTCTATTAGGTATTCTAAAAATTTTATTTTATCTGTGACTCAAAATATTAGGTCTGATTTTATTAGTTTTACTTTTTGATATTTGTTTATAAATTTGTATGATCAAGTATCGTCTTGATATGTTATAACTTGTTTTAGGTCTCAAAATGCTGATTCTAGGTCAGATAAATAAACTCAGTAACCGTCTTTTATGTAGCTATAGTTCTCAAAATCATAAATATAGTAATTCTCCCCTTCTAGAGAGAAGTTTGTGGAACTATTTAAAGAAAGTTTTAGATGGTTTGAGATTTCTGAGTATGGTATTTTTTCTTCAAATGAGTAATTTTCTATAAACCAAAAGATATCTGTTCAAGATTTATTTATAATGTATCAGCTTTTGTTTGAGAATTTTTTATAGTTGTTTTCATTTAGGTCATAGTATTTTGTAAAGACTATTCTCTTTATTTTGTTTTCTTCTATAAAGTCCATTTTATCGTTAACTGTTATTAGTTTGATTTTATTTGATAGTATGTTGTTTACAAATGTATCAGGTGAATTTTTTAGAGTTTTTTGTAGTTTTTTTATGTATAATTGTTCTTTGAATTCTTGTTGTTTTGTATCTTTTTTCTCTTTTAGGTTTATTTCAAATATTTTTTCATTGTTTAGTTTTAATATGTCTTCTACAAAGTCTTGTTTTTCATCTGTGAGTTTTTTTATTGAGACTACTTCATTTAGTTTTTTATTTAATTTTTCTAGGTATATTAGTTGTTTGTCGTCTGAGTATTTCTTTTCTAGTTTTGATATAAATAACTTGTGTGTTTCTTGGTTTTTTATGTTATTTATATTTATATTTGTGGCAAATGTAGTTTTAAACGGTATTATTAAAACTAGGATTATAAATAGAATTTTTTTCATACAAAAGAGGTGTAAAATATTATTTTACTAATATTTTACACTAAAGTGGTTTATATGTCTAATATTTTAAGTTCTCATATTATAGAGAGTATAATACATTTTGTGCATCATTGGAAATATCTATCGTTGGAAATATCCAATGAACTTTTTACCAAAATAAACTTTTTACGACATTTTTATTTTTAAAAATCTTACAACATTTTTATTTTTATTTCACATGTTTGTTGTAGATTGTGTTAAAAAAGTTTTTTATGGTTTAAATTATTGGATTTTTAAGTGGTTCTCATACTTTTCTTGGATATTTTTTATGAGTTTCAAACTTTTTTTCTATCAATATTATTGTCCTTTTTTGATCTCACATTTTATAGTTTTTTATTTTGAATATCTTGGCTCATAGTCTTGTTATGGCTTTTTTAGAAGATTTTAATTCTTCTTTGTCATCAAGCTTATATGCGGCAAATATTCCTCATACTTTAAGTAGAGGGATAGCATATTCAAGTAATGTTGGTAGAAAAGAGACTGCTCTACTTACGACAAAATCAAATTGTCCTCTGTACTTTGGATTTCTTCATATTTCTTCTGCTCTTCAATTTAGAGTTTCTATGTTATTGAGTTTTAGTTCTTTTGAAAATTCTTCTACTGCTTTTAGTTTTTTTCATACTGAGTCTATTAGTGTAAACTGGGCTTTGGGGTTAACTATGGCTAATGGGATTCAAGGAAATCATCATCATGTTCACAGGTCTGCTATTTTAGTTTTTTTATTAAACTCCAAAAATATATTTAAGATAACAGAGTCAACGAAATGCTTTTCTATTATGGCTTCGTCTTCTCTGATTGCTGATAGGTTTATTTGACTATTTTTTTCTTTGAATATTTTTAAAAATGTTTCAAATTTTTCTAGTTCTTCACTAGATAGGTCTATGTCATATTTTTTAAATTGTTTTTGCATTGTTTTAGTTTTTTAAATTATAGCCCCTTTCCTTTATGTAAAGTAAGGGATTCAAGTATGGATTATTAAAGTGTTATTTTATACTAAAATATAATATCTTTTTTCGTCTATTATTCAAGAGATTTATTTTTTGCATATAAAAAAAATATGATATACTATGTCCGTTTATTTTTTTAACTTAATTTAATTATGACTACAAAAACTATCAAAAAAGATGAGGCGGATAAGAAGCTTTTGGTTCAGGATACTAAAGTTGTGTCTTTATCAAAGGAGGATAGAAGAGAAATAGAAGAGACTTTTACTACTTCTAAGGATTTTAGGACATTGTGAGAGAAGATAACTGCTCCTTTGGATTCTATTATTTCTGAGACTGCTAAGGTTATTGATAAGGATCCTATTATGAGTATATCTGATGAGCTTGATAAGATGAATGGTGAGGTTCAGGTGGTTTATAGGGATATAATAGATAATGATGGGACTTTTATGAAAATTGCTAAGTCTATACCTCTTATAAAGAACTTGGCTATGAGTATTGATAAAAAATGGGATGATGCTAAGTTTAATATGAAGTGAATAGAGTGAAAGATTCAAATTATTTTTTCTGGTTTTGATCAGGCTGGTGCTTCTTTGAATATATCTATTGATATGCAAAAGAAATTTTTGGAGTGAATTGATGCTAATTTATGAAAGGTTGTTGCTTATAAGGATTTTCTTCAGGAGAAGTTAGAGGAGTTTAAAAAGACAGCGGAGGAAGTGAGTGATGAGAATGAAAAGATGAAGTATGATATGTTTCTTAGAAATGTTGATTATTTTTTATCTAATTTGGTTGTTTTGATTGGTAATTTAGAGATGGCTAGAAAGAGGTTACTTATGAGGTTGGATAGTGCTTCTAAATTGTCTATTGCTATGACTTCTTCTCGTCCTATTTTCAAGACTTTGCTTTCTACTGCTTTGATTGAGACTAGTTCACAAAAGGCTCTTGATGCTAGTATGAAGGCTATAGATGTTATGGGTTCCACTATTGATAAGATGTCTTCGGAGTTGACTGATAAGGCTATTGAGTCTTCTAGGAGGTCTGAGGAATTGGCTTCTAAACCTGTTTTATCTGCTTCTGTTTTTGTTGAGAATGTTACTAAGCTTAAAAATCATTTTGATCAGATTGATTCTTATAGGAGGGAGATTGATTCTCAGGCTAAGGCTGAGAAGGAGATGTTTGCTGATGCTAAGAAAAAGCTTGATGATGTAAAGGTTTTGTCGGCTAAAAATCAAGAGGAGTTGGCTGAGGAGTTGAATGGGTAATTTTTTTATAATATATACCTGAATCCTTTCCTTTAATACTAAAAGAAAGAAGGTTACAATTTTGTAATTTAGTTAAAATAAAAAGCATATTTTTAAAAAATATGCTTTTTATTTTTGGTTTCTAAAATCTTAATTTTACTCAGTCTTCATTTATTTCTAAGAAATCTCAGAGTTTTATTGATAGTTCATTTATATCACAGACTACTAGGGTTTTTCAGTATTCCCTACACATAATTGCTAAGTGTGATAGGTTTCAGCCTTTTTGTGAAATTATTCATTCAATCTTATCAAAATATTGAACTAGGCTTGGGTTTAGTGTTTTTGTGTGAAGAATGTATCTTTCCCTCTCGTTATAGTTATTTTCTAGCTCTTTTAGTGTTACTAATTTTCAGGTTATTTTTCCTGATGATAGTATATCCACTTCCCTGTTTTCTTTTGAGATACAGGTATCTGATATTATATTTTGAAAATTATATTTGCTAAGGGTATTGAAGTCATCTCTTCTCTTTGCTAATATTTGTTTTTCAAAGTCATTTTCTATAATTTCTGAGAGTTTAGAAAAATAAATCAAATCTTCGTTTAGTGAATTTTTATTAGCTATGTTTTCTAGTTTTTTTCTGATGATGTCTAGATTTAATACTGTGAGTATTCTTCATATTTCTCTCAGGTCACTAAACATTTGGAATGAGTCTATATTTTTTGTGATAAATCTTTTTTCCCAGAATTTCATTTTTTTAAATTTTTCTGAAAAAACCTCTATCTTAAATTCTTTCTCCTTCTCAGGAGAAAGAGGAGCAGATTTATTCTTATTTTCTGAAGCTAATAAATTAGTTTTGAAGTTTGTGTTGTCTAGTATATCTAGAGAGTTTCATTTTACCTGAGAGAAGTCTATTTTTTTTAGAATATGTTTTATTTCTGATAGTTGGTCTTTCTTTGTTAGATTGTTTTCTAGGAAATCAAATAGGTTTATATTAAACTTTTTTTTGTAGATTTCGTTTTTTGCAAAGTGTTTTTGTGAGAAGTAGTTTATGTAAAATATTGTTTCATAGTTTTCTAAGAATTTTTCTAAGATTGTTTCAAATTTTTCTTTTTTTATATCTATTTCTTGGAAATGTGTAATTATGTTTTTAATTTTTTTTAGGGTTTTCTTTTTATCAAATTTTATCATATTTATTTTAAATATGTTTCTGACTGTTTTAAAAAATTCTCTTCAAAAAACAAATTTTGTGGTATATTTTTGTTTAAAGTATGTGATACTTGGGAATATATTGTTTATTTCTGCTTCTTTGTCTATAAATAATTCGTGTCCTATTATTTTAAATATTTTTTCATGGGTTATTTTTAGTCAATTTGATTCATAGAATTTTGATATTGGTCAGTTTGGTCAGTAAATTTTTTTTAATAGTGAAAATGAGAATATTCAGACTTTTGGTATTATTTCTGATATTTCGTTTTTTTCATATAGGAAATTTTGTTGTGGCTCTTTTTCTATGAATTTTTCTATAAATTTTATGTTTTTAAAATCGCTCTCCGTTATACTAGTTATGTTTCTTGATTGTAAAAAATAAATTTGTGTTCATTTTATTCCCCATTCTATGTCTTGTGGAAAGGAAAATATTTTTTCTATTTCTTTTATATTTTCTACGATGTTATTTATTGAGTCTTCTCATATAGCTTCTTTTAGGTCTCAAAACTTATCTATAAAATTTTTTTCAAAATGGTATATTCAAATTTTTTTGGGTGTAATTTTTCAAGAGACTATTTCTTCTCATATTCATTTGTGGTATTCTATTAGCATTTCAGAGCTTCAATTTGGGTTTCTGGAAAATGCTACTGCTGAATAGTCTAGGGTTATGTATTCTTGGATAATTACTGAGATTTGTTTTTCTTGTAATCTTTTATCTTTGGCATTTGAGATAACATCTTTTATTGATGGTATTATTTCTGAGTAGTTTAAGTTTAAGTGTGTTTTAAATTGTCCTGCAAAGGAGCTGCTTTCAGAATCTTCTATGAGCATATTTGACCTGACTGCATATTTTTTTGTTTGGTCTAGTTTTTTTAATTTTTCTTCAAAATTATCATTTGTTCCAAGTTCTATAAAGTCTGGAACTAAAAAACCTTTTTCTTTTAAGGTTTTTAGGTTATCTGCTTTTTTTCACATTATTTTTCTTAGTTTTTATAAGCTAAAGAGTATCTTCACAAAAAACTGTGTCATCTTTTTTCTAACTCTATTCAGATGATTTTAGCATAAAAACAATTTGTATAGTTGTCACATAGGACTATTATTTTTGATTTTTGGGGAATTTTTTTGATGTATTTATCCCATTCACTTTTTGGTAGGTCTACAAGGGGGAGATCTATTGCTGCTGATAAATAGTTTTCTTCTTGTTTTTCTGTTCATCTTGAGTCAATTAAAATAGCTCATTTTTCAACGGTTGTTTGAAGTTCATTTGATGAAAAGACTTTTTTGTACTGCTTTTCTCCATAAATTTTATCAAATTTTATTTCTCAAATCCAATCCCCTCAGAATCCGTACCAAAAGGATACTCATTTTTTTAAATATCTTGCTTTAAATCATTTTTGTCTTAGGTATTCGGATACTTCTTTTCCTCTTACTCAAGACCGACAGTATACATATATGTTTTTAGTTTTGTCTAGTTTTTTGTGTTTTCCATCCTTTAGGTCTGCAAATCTGATATGAATACTTTGTGGTATTTTTCACATTTCTGTTTCTGTGTCTTCTCTGGCATCTAGTATTATAAAGTCTTGTTTTCCTGAGTCTATTTTAGATTTTAGTTCTTCATTTGATATATATTCTTCTTCTGAATTATTAAAACAATTCTTTTCTTCTATGGTAAGACTTCTATCTTGAATTCTTTCTCCTCCAAAGGAGAAAGAGGAACAATTTTGTAATTCATTATCATTTAATACTTCAATATTTTTTTCTCTCATTGAGTCTAGGTAACCTTCTTCAAATACCATATATTTTTCAAACTCTTTTATTTGTTGTTCGTCTAGGGTTCAACTCATTGAGAATAGGCTTCTTCTAAAGTTTTCTATTTGCTGGTTTTGCTGATATTCATCGTAAATATAAGCAATACTAAAGGATGATACTAGGATAATCAAAACTGAGGAAAATACAAATTTCTTTTTATATTTTAGTAGTTTTTGTTTTATGTAGTGGTAGAAGCTAAAAAAAATGCCTCATATGAAGGTGAGAGATATTGCAAAGTATATTCATAGATTTGATATTACTTGTAGAATAAAGTCTGGTGGGGGTACTGCAAAGGTTTTTGCGGTTAGTGTGATGGAAAGGAGGATGATGTAGAAGATTTTTTTCATAGTGTTGTTTTGTTAATTTTATAATTTTAGTTTTTATAACGATAGGAGTTTAAGGTGGTGACAAAAATAGCTTATGATTATTTTACCTATAAACTATGTATTTTTCTAATTTAAATTAAAAAAGATTATAATGTTGGTGTAAGCTATTTTTTTATTTAAAAAATAAAAAATAAATTATTGCTTATTATAGATAAAGATTAAGTGTATTTTTAAAAAAGTCTTAAAAAATATTAAATTTTATTTGCATAAAAAATGAAAATATACATAATGGTTTTGCTGAAATAAATTACTTAACTTAATATTGTATTTTTCGTATGAAGAAAAGGGCAACTAAGTTGCTGTCTTTAACCCTCTATTGATACGAAAGTACAAGGAAAGTAGATATTTCAGCAAAAAAATCTTAAAAGACGAGCTTAGTTG
>CALNYL010000004.1:0-28704 GCA_942490775.1 uncultured bacterium | reverse complement strand
TTAAAAAAAGGTTACAAGTATTAGATTATTTTATTTTCATAACTTTTTTGCTCATGGAAATTTCAATAAGTAAGTTTTCTAAGTTTTTTAAGGATAGATTTACACCTTTTACTAAATGGTTACCAGAATTAAAAAATAAAAATGTAATTAAAGCTGATATGATAGCTTGAATTACTTGAGCTATTATAGTTTTACCTCAATGAATTGCTTTTGCTACTATAGCATGATTACCACCTCAGTATTGATTATATACTGCAATGGTTACTCCTTCGATATTGCTGCTATATTTTGATCATCAAGGCATCTTATTTCTTGACCTACTACGGCAATATCTTTAGTAATATTTAAGACAATAAATAGTTTTTCTGAAGCTTGAAACTCAGATTTCATTTGAAGTCCAAAATTTATTCAATTAGCATTAATTTTAACATTTTTAGCTTGAGTATATCAACTACTATTCTGACTATTAAAGCTCTGAAAAGTAGTTGATTTTGTTTCACATACCGTAGTAATAGGTTTCACAGCATGAGCCGCAATATTAATAGTTACTAGTCAAATAAAAAGTGTTTTATGAGTATCAGTAGAAAGGTGAACAGAGTTTTTAGAAACTTGGAAAATTATATTTTCAAATGTACTGAATTTTGATATTTTTACTATAATAGTTTGAGTTTTTACTTTAGCAGTGGCCGTATTAATTAAAAAATACTTTAAAAAAATACCAAATCTCTTAGTGGCATTAGTCTTAGGTTCTCTATTGGCACACTTCTTAAGAGACTTTTCTCCATTAATAAAGCCAGTAGATGCAATCCCATGAAAACTACCATCTTTTTGAGTTCCAAACTTAACATATGATTGAATAAAAACATTAGCTTCAAGTGCTTTTGCAATAGCTATATTATGACTTATAGAAGCTGTTTCTATAAGTAGAGCAGTAGCATCTAAATCACATCAAATGGTTAGTGCAAATCAGGAGTTTATAGGACAATGAATGTCTAATATAGTTTGAAGTTTCTTCTCTTCATATGCTTGAAGTTGATCATTCACTCGTTCTTGAGTAAACTACTCAGCATGAGCAAAGACTCCAATGTCAGCAATATTTGCTGCATTATTTTTGATGATAATCATACTATTAATTGCTCCTATAACAAGCTATATATCAACACCAGCAATGGCATGAGTTATAATACTTGTATGATATAATCTTATAGATTTTACAAAGATAAAACATATTCTAAAAGTAAGTAAAACAGAAACAACCATTTTACTAGTTACATTCTTTTCTACCTTATTCCTTGAATTAGAATTTGCTATATATTTATGAATAATCGTATCTTTAGTAATATTTTTAAACAGAACATCTGTACCTAAAATCATTACTATGTACAGTTCCTTTGATAAAATAAAAGGTAAAAAAACTCTTATTTGATCACATAGATTAAATTCTGTTGAGATAAAGGAGATAGATTGTCCACAGTTAGAAGTTATAAGAGTTGATATGTCTATATATTTTTGATCTTCTAACTATATACATGAGTTTTTAAATAATATTATTAATAACAAGAAAACAAAAAATATAATAATCCTTTGTTCAAGTGTTAATCTTATAGATATGACATGAATGGAAATGCTAGAAGAAGTTGCTGAAATATTAAAAGAAGACTGAGGATGATTATATTTCTTAGAATTAAAAAACTCCTATAATGAAAAAATTAAAAAAAGCATGATTTATTAAAACTATTGGAAAAGATAATTTCTTTTCTGTAAAGAAAGATGCAATTAGTTTTGTTTATTCTAAATTAAACAGAGATGTTTGTAAAAATTGTAAGATAAAAGCATTTATTGAATGTAATAAATAGTTTTCCTATAACTCAGAAAGTTTTGACATAAAACTCAAATGGAATATAAAATAGATTAATAATTTATCAAAAAAAATTATTAATCTATTTTTTACTTTTTTAAAGAAATAAAAAATTATGAAAAAAAATATTATTGATAAAATTTGGGAAAAACATGTAGTTAAAAAATGAGACTGAGAACCAGACTTGTTTTTTATAAACCTACATCTAATACATGAAGTTACCTCTCCACAAGCCTTTTCTATGCTAGAAGAAAAAAATATATGAGTATTTGATACAAGTAGAACATTTGCAACTATTGACCACTCTATACCTACAAAGAAAAAAAGAGATGACTATGCAGATGAAAGTGCAAGAAATCAAGTAGAAACTCTTATAAAAAATACAAAAAAATATTGAATAACACTATTTGATGATAAGTCTGGAAAACAGTGAATAGTCCATATCATATGACCAGAAACCTGATTAACACAACCATGAAAAACAATAGTATGCTGAGACTCACACACCGCCACTCATTGAGCTTTTTGAGCATTGGCTTTTGGTATTTGAACAACCCAAGTAGGTCATGTTCTAGCAAGTCAATGTTTACTACTAGACAAACCAAAAACTATGAAAGTAGATTTTACATGAACCCCAAGTAAATATTTTTCATCTAAAGATGCAGTACTACTTCTGATACAACAAATAGGAATCCAATGATGAACAGGTTATGCAATGGAATTCTGTTGAGATTATATAAGAAATATGTCAATGGAATGAAGAATGACAATCTGTAATATGGCAATAGAATGTTGAGCAAAATCAGGTCTAGTAAACCCCGATGAAATAACTATTGAGTATCTAAAATGAAAAGAATATGTCTCAGATAATATAGAAAAAGCGATAGAAAATTGGAAAGAAATATCCTCTGATGAAAATGCAGAGTATGATAAAGAAATAATTATAGATATTAGTGAAGCTTTACCAGTAGTCACTTGGTGAACAAATCCTGAGCAATCAGTTTTTATAAATGAAAAAATACCTTGACCAGATGATTTTGAAGATAAAGCAAAAGGATTTGCCTGTAGAAAATCTCTTGATTATACAAGATTAATTCCATGAGAAAACATACAGTGAACAAAGATAGACTATGTATTTGTATGAAGCTGCACAAACTGAAGAATAGAAGACTTTAAAATAGTCGCTGATTTATTAAAAGGTAAAAAAGTAAAAGATTGAGTAACTGCTTTTTTTGTACCATGAAGTCATGATGTGAAAAATATGTGTGATAAATTATGATACACAGAGATTTTCAAAGATGCAGGTGTCCAATTCAGAGAACCTTGATGTTCTATGTGTTTAAGTATGAACTGAGATGCAGTACCAGAAGGAAAAAGATGTATTTCTACTAGTAATAGGAATTTTGTATGAAGACAATGAGAATGAAGTTATACTCATTTGGCTAGTCCTCTTATGTGTGGGATAGCTTGTATAACATGAGAAATTACAAATCCAGAAAATTATTTCTTTAAAAACTTTTTATGATAAAATTTGAAACAATAGTATCGGATACTATAATACTTCCTTACAAAGATATAGACACAGATATGATAATCCCAGCAGAATATCTGAAAACTACAACTAAGCAGTGATTATGAAAATATGCTTTCATCAATATGAAAAAAGCATACAAAGACTTCCCAGAGTTAAATAAGCAAATAATAGTAGCAGGTAAGAACTTCTGATGCGGAAGCTCTAGAGAACATGCTCCTTGGGCTCTTTTAGATGCTTGAATAAAAGTTATAATATCTTCAGAATTTGCAGATATATTTAGACTAAACTCAGAGAAAAATGGGTTATTACTTGTTCAATTAAAAGAATATGAAGTACAGGAAATAATGCTTTCTGATTCTAATGTAGAAATAGATTTAAAATCTCAAACTGTAAGTTTATGAGATAAAAAATATAGTTTTGAAATAAATAAATCTACTAAACAAAAATTATTAGAATGATTGGATGATTTGGATTATATTTTGAAGTTTAAGAAAGAGATAGAAGAGTTTAATGAGAAGAATAATAAATAAATGTTATCACTTGAGAAACAGGGGATACAATAGAGAAATATTTATAACTTAATACTAATATAATGAAAAAAAAGATTTTATTTTTATCTTCACTTATTTTAATTTTCATAATCTTAATTAAGTTTTGTTTTTGAATAGATAGTATGTCATGAAATGTAATGTATCCTACATTTAATGATTGAAAAATGCTCTTTTATACAAAACTATTTTATAATATTGATAGGGGAGATATTGTTTTATATAAACCAATAAATGAAAATTTGAAAACTATAGAAATGAGAATTTGAAGAATCATAGCAATTTGATGAGATAGCTTAAAACTTAAAGATTGAGAAGTTTTTTTAAAGAAAAAATGAGATGATAATTTTATAAAATTAAATGAAGATTATTTAAGTAAAGAAATTTTAGGAAAAACATTTTCAGCCTTAAAAAGTAAAGAAGAAACTATTTACAATATTCCTGAAGATAATTTCTTTATTTTATGAGATAATAGAACTCATAGCACTGATTCTAGAAGTTGTTTTCTATTCTGTACAAAGGGAGAAGCTAATTACTATTTAAAAAAAGAATATATTGTTTGAAAAGTTTGGTAATTTTCAATTATGAGAATAATGGTTCTTTTTATTATGCCCCTTCAAATTTTAAAAAATAGTTTTTTAATTCTGAAGTCATATCTTCTATTTGAATACGATAATTATAAATATTATTAGGGAATTTTCTCTTAAAGATTTTAGTAATAGCATCTTTAATTCCATCTTTTGAATCTTGAAAAATATCAGAATATTTTTCTAAAAGAGAATTATTATTTAGGTATTGCAGTAAAAATAAATTATTTTCTTATGTCTCATTATCATCTCTTAAAGTAATAGACACATCATAACTTTCAAATCTTTCCATATTTTTTATAATTATTAAATAAAATTTACACTTAAATTATAATATAATTTTAAATTATATGCAAAAAAATACCATATTTTTAAATATCACCTAAGGATAGGGGAAAGCATATTTTTAAATTTTACTCACAAACAACTTCTCCCTACAAGTACAATAATTTCACAACTGAAAAACAGCAATCCTATTTGAAGTAAAATTTATCGGGAAATCACACTCCACAGAATTACCAACTCAAAGACTCAAATGAGCCATAAAAGAATTAGTCTTATTACCTTTTGCACTCCATCAGCTCAACCACTCTATAGTAATATCATTAATCTCTTTGGGATTAACAAACATATCCTTTGAAGGCTCGTATGTTAGATATGGTTGCAGGTTAATCATTATATCTTTATGTAACTTCTTCACTTCTGAATTATCTCCTAAATTTAATGAAATATATTTTTTATCATTTCCAAGATTTTCTAGTCTAAATTCTTCTATTGTTAAATTAAAACTAGAATAACTTTTTGAAATATCTGATAATATATTTTTAATTTTATCAAGATTTGATTCCTCAATACAACTCATAGATAATGTAATATGAGGAATACAGTCAGTTTTATTTAATTCAAAGTCTGGTTTTTCAGGTAGAGCGATTTTTTTGTTTAATTCAATAGCTTTATTCATCATTTCATCCGATGGTAGAAGGACTATATCAATGGCAATTTTTCACATAGTGTTTTAGTTTTAGAATTTTAATCTTCATCTTTTTTATCTTCTTCCTCATTTAATGATCAATCACGGATACATATTAATGATATTTTTTCCTTTGTTTTGTTTGGATTAGGAACATAAGTAAGCTTTATCATTCATGCTCAACTTGCATCATTATTTTTCTTTTCATTTGCTGCCCCCAATCAACCATCAGTTAGTATTGTTATATCCCCAAAATTAAGTAAATTTCCAGTAATTCCACTATGTCTTGATTGTATTGATCTTATCTCTTTCACAGGTATATTTTTGAAGTTTGATTTTAGGATTCATTTTTGTTTGTATGTTATAAGCTCCTCTGGTGAAACTAAACAAAAGTCCATTTTATAATTAATATAGATTTTGTATATCTTATTTAATATGATAAGTGTTATAATAAGTGATATAACTCCCAATAGAATTAATAGTGTATTTGCTCAAGTTATAAAATATTTGTATGCAAATTTATATAAATAATAATAAAATAACATGCTAAAAATTATGTATAAAAAAAGTGGAATAATTCATTTTATAAGCCAAAAAGAAAAAGATCTTCTTATGATTAAAACTTTACCTTCTCAGAATATATCTTTAAACTTATTGTATTTTTTTTGTTTTAGTTTAGTATCAAAACTATTAAAAATTTTCATAGATATTATTTATTATATAGATATAAGTTTATAAATTATTAAATATAAGGTTATAATTAAAATATTATATGGAAAGTTAAGTTAATACAAATGTTTTTAAATAAGAATCATGTAAAGCCCCATTTTAAGTAACCCCTTTTTTATAGGATTACCAACTAAAATACTTAAAATTTAAAATTCTGTGAAATTAACTAAAACCCACTCTGCAAATCCAACATCCTCTTATAAATCCCTTTCTTTTTTACCAACTCCTTATGATCTCACTCCTCAACTACTCTCCCTCACTCTATTACAAAAATCTTATCCGCATGCTTAACAGTCTGCAACCTATGAGCTATTATTATAACTGTTCTATCCTTAAACAAATTATGCATAGCCTTTGTTATAAGCTCCTCTGAAAAACTATCCAAAGCAGAAGTTGGCTCATCCAATATAATAATATTCGGATTCTTTAAAAATATCTTGGCAATAGCAAGTCTCTGTCTTTGTCATCAACTAAGCCTCACTCCTCTTTCTCAAATCTCTGTATTTATTCCATAAGGTAAACCCTTTATAAATTCACATTTTGCTAGTTTTATAGCCTTCTCAATTTTTTTTTCCTCATCCACATTTTCACCTGCATCGCATAAATCAAATTCTCCAAAATAGTTCAATCAAAAACAGAAGGTTCCTGAGTTAAATATCATATTTCTTTATAATAACTCTTCAAAGAAACCTCACTAAGCTTCTGTCAGTCAACTAAAATTTCTCAAAAATTAGGACTAATATAACCAGAAATTAATTTAACTAATGTGGACTTTCATCATCAGCTATTTCAAACTAATGCTGTAACCTTTCATCACTTTATTTCTAAACCGAAATCATTAAGCACATCATTATTATAACTATATCAAAAAGTTATATTTTTTAATTCAATATCTCACTTTTTATATTTAAAGTTTTTTCATGTTTCATATCATTCTATTTTTGAAGTATTATCAAAAAAATCCCACATTTTTTCAATTTTTGTAAATTTATGGGTAAAATCAGAATAAAAAATCATTGAGTTTATTATTACATTATTCATTATTGTTAATATTCAGAATAATCATACAAACAAAGAAAATTCAGCATTTCATAAAATAACTTGATATCACAAAAATGTAAATATTAGAATTTTTACTGTATTTATAAAAATAGATGGAGTATAAAAGAACCAATGTGTTGGTGTTGCCATATTCATACTTTCCCTTAACATACCATAATTTATCACATTTATATTTTTTAATTCTTTTTCTATTTGTCATGTTTGTAATATCTCAAATTTTGACATCAAAACTTTAACCAGCTGTCATGTGTAATCATTCCAAACATCTTGTCTTTTTCTTCTGAATTTAAGAGATTTGTTATTAAAATATTCTCAAGCAATATGAACTAGTATGTATAAAATAATAAAAACAAGAGAAGCCCAAATATTTACAGTTCAAATCATATAGATAGTAAATAGTAATGTAAAAACAACTTTAAAAATATTTTCTGTTGTTTTATCTAGAAGCAAAGCCCAAGTATCCATCCCTGTTCCTATTATAGAAACCAATTTTCCAGTTCAAAATTTTTCAGTTTTAGTATTTGAAAGCTTAACAAATTCATCTAAGTAATAATTGTGAATAGGTTTTCTAAAAATATTTACAGTACCTAAGTATCACCATGCTCTTGTATAAAATGCCAATATGTAATTTAAAATAACAAAAATACTATAAATTATTATAATGATAATAAATGTTTCTTTATTTTTATCTTCAATTGTTTCTGTGATTTTCTGAGCAAAAAATACATGCATTAATGGTGCTATTGCCCAAATACTATAAAATACAAACGACTTGAGAGTTACTACTTTATCCTCAATATAGGGTTTAGTAAATCTCTTTGCTATTTCAAAAAATGTTCTTTCTTTAGTTTGCATACTTGAAATAATATAAAAAATATCAGAAAACACATATTACAAATAAACTACAAATTCACAAATGCAAATATATTCCCCTCCGTAGAATGTAGGGGCTATGGAGTAAAAACTAAAACCCACTCTGTAAATCCAGCATCCTCTTATAAATACCTTTCTGATGAATTAACTCCTTATGATTTCACTCCTCCTTAATCATTCAATCCTCTATCACAAATATATTATCCGCCTCCTTAACCGTCTGAAGTCTATGAGCTATAATTATAACAGTCCTATTCTCAAATAAACTATGCATTGCCAAGTATGCAGTAAAAGTTTAAACTACTGAAAAATGCCTATGTTGGGGCTAGGTATAATAAAAATTATAAAATTACAAAGGAGCAGTTGAGGTTTTTGGAGGGGAAAGTTTTGGAGTTGAGGGAGTTGGTGGAAGAGATTTGTGGTGAGGAGATTGAAGTATTACCGCATTAGACAGACTCTACAGTTAATTTTTATTGATTGCTTGAATAGTTTTAATAAATTTTTTCTCTTCTTGTTTTAAAAGGTTATCATATAAATCTATTAAAACTTTTATATTTATATCTTTATTTCATCATGAAATAACTTTTTCATATCTTTGCAATATTTTTTTCCCATATTTTAAAGATTCAAAAAAATATCTATTTTTATCATCACAAGCTTCAAAAAAGGCATTAAATCTCTTATTTTTAGACTTACTGACTACAAAAGTTCAACTAGGATCTATAATTTGTTTCCAGTTAAAAATAGCAATCCTATTAAAAAATTCTAGAGGAGGTTCATTATGATTTTTTAATTTATTTGATATTTTTTTAAAAAGATTTGTTGTGTTTCAAGTAGCATGTCAACTTTGATCATTTTGTGTTGATGAAGTTTCTGATGCAAGTAATCATTCTGTAATTCTGTTAACTATTTTTTCTAATTTTTCTCATAGATTCTTTTTTTTATCATTATCATTTCATTTTAAAATTTCACTTATAAATAAATCTGGGTCATTATTTATCTTTACACCAGAAATATTTTTCCTTTCGAGATACTGGTTAATTTCTTCTTCATTTCATCTTTTTAAATATCTAAAAATTGTACTCTTAAAGTCTTCTTCACTGTTGATTTCTTCTCAATGGAAGTTTTCTTGTATAGTTACTATTTCATTAGAATCTTGAGATAAGTTAAAAACTATTCTAAAGGCTTTTGTTATATTATTAAAGCTTTTAATTTGTCTATTATAAAAAAAACTAAAGACTAAGAATATATTTTCTAGTTGGTATGTATTTATTGGTTCTTGACGAACTATCCATGTGGCAAAGGCATATTGATAATCTCCTAAAACTCACCAAATTTTCATAAGATATTCTATATCTTGATCTGTTTTAAATTTTTTTACTAAATCTCTAGAATTTTCTTCTCAATAAAAAGTAGTTAATTTTTCTACATTTTCTTCTTCTTTTATTTCGGTAATTAATTCAGAAAAAGAGATATGATATCCTAAACATAAATCCACTAAATCTGTATGTTTTAATATCAAATCAATTCATCCATTCCTTAACCATTCTTGTTCTTCATTTTTCAAAGTAAATCTTGATAATATTGATTCCAAGCAATTTAAATCGTCTGAAGAAGTTTGATTTCCTACTTTTGGGAGTCTTAAATTTACAGCTTCATTTGTATTAGGGGAAAATAATATCGTATTTTGAAGACCGCTATTATCTGGATTAAACACTGCTTGAGTTTCTGCTATCATATTTATTTTTTGCTACTAATTTACTTATTTATATATATTATAACATAATATTTTATTTTATTCAAATTTATGTGAATGACTTAGATAAGTCTATTTAGAGATATTAATTAGATATTTATGGTTTAAATGTATTAAATATACTTACTGTTACTAGGTTTAACAAAAACTATAAAATTAAAAAAAGAGCAGTTGAAGTTTTTGGAAGGGAAAATTTTGGAGTTAAAAGAGTTAGTGGAAGAGATTTGTGGGGAGGAGATGGGAAGGAATGCAAAAAAATAAAAAATTAACTAACTTTTAATAAAAACTTTGAATATGACATATTTGATTCTAGTCCAAAATACTCTTTGTTTTCTAAAATAATTCTACTTATACTAATAATTGCATCATTTCCTTTATTATGTCTTCTAATAAGTTCCCTAATAACTTTTCTCATAATCATTCAAATATTCATTTAAGCTTTGGATTTTCTAATAAATTTTCTTGAGATTCTATATTATTACTATAAATTTTTATAAAATCATCTATTGTTTTTTATACTTTAAAGTCATTAATATCATCTAACTCTACAGTAAATCATAAATCTATTATGTCTTTTACTAGAGTACTAATAGAGCCTCAAAGTCTTTCTATTTCGGTAATTACATAAAAACAGTGGACATAAGAAAAAGCTAAATTACAAAGCAGTAATTATTCTAAAAATCATATAATCATTATTTATAAAACCTCTGCTATCTCTTACAATCTTTCATATTCTAGAATTCAATCACTCTCAGTATCAATTATTATGTCTACTAACAAAATAATTAGTGATATAATCTAGCTTTCTTTCTATACTATCAGCTAAATGTAACATTTCGGGTATTCTAGAATACCTTCTATTAGTTTTCACCCACTCTATCATTAATTTTGTAGCCTCTTCTTTATCTATTCTTTTTTCATAAATATCATACAAACTCATAGATTGCTCATAAATTGCAATTAAAGCTTTAAATACAGATATTTTCCTCATTATATTCCATCTTTTAACTTCTTTTGGTGTCCAGTTTTTCTATTTTTCCTTATTTGATAATGGCTTCTGGTTATCATTTCTAGCTTAGTTTCTCAATTTTTATATCTTTTTACTTTAAATTTTCTTTTATTTTGTTTAGCTAATTTTTTTCTCTTACTTTCTTCTCTAGAAAGTTTAAATTTTATCCTTATTTTAACTGTTCACACCATTTCATTTACTAGATTTCTAACATGATATCTATCTATTACTATTATTGCCTTTTTAAAAACATCTTTAGCCACTTTTATCATTCAATTTGCCATATCTACACATATTTCTTTTATTTGGTCTCTTTGTTTTTTATTGAAAAACTTTTTCAACTTTCTTATATTTTTTTCTGCTCAAATTCAGGGTAATATAGAGCATATTTTGTTTTTAAGTTTTTTATCTGGATTTGATAATATTGTAGAATACTCATTATTTATATGTTTTTCATCCATATTTAATTTTTCGCCTAATTTATCAGGATCGTGATATCATTTTTTATAAATTCATTTATATTTTTTTCATCAATTTTGCTTATCTTTTCAGTAGTCTGATAGTATATTTCTATATTGATTAGCTATAACTTTTTCATCAACTCAAGTTATATTTGATAGATGTTTGTTATTTATTAGACATTTGTCGTTGTTGAGTTTAAAAAAAAAGCTAATTCTTTGGTATTTTTGTTCACTTTTCAATAATTTCTAGTTCATTTGAAATTACTTTACCTGTAGCTTTAACTAGCCATTTTCTCATTCTTGTCTTTATTTTAAAGATTTTATTTCTTAGTGGTAGGTCAAAAGTGCTTTTATATTCAGTAAATCCTTTAGATAGTAACTCTGATTTTTCATATCACTCAGGTATATTTACTGCTTCATCAAAATAGTAAGAAAGGCTTTCTGGATACATTAATTGAGCTATTTCTCATCATTTTTCATTCTTGTTTTTCTCTATTTTTACAAAATCAAATTTATCTAGTGGAAATTGGTTTGGCATAAATGATTCTAGTACATCCTCTATTTGCATACCTTCTAAATTTAAAAAATAATATAATTCATGATAGTATATTGATTTTTGCTTTAGTGTACAGTTATTTTTAATCCACTGTTTTTATGTAATTACCTCTATTTCAGTAAGTTTATTTCTTAATTCAGACATTTTTATTGATATTTGCCCTTGTTTTTCTTTTTCTGTGGCTAAATTTAAAGCAAGATCTTCTATAGTTAAATGATTCATATTATTCTTATGTACTTAAAAACTAAAAACAAATAAATTATCTTTAAAAAAATATTTTTGTCAATCTTATTTGACAATTTAATAAAAAAGCCTTATAATAAAAATGTTTTCTACTTTAGAAAATTTATTTTTTTTAAAAATTTTAAATTATGGGACAAGAATATCCTGATGATGAAAATAAATATAAAAGACAAGCCATAACTGAAGCTTTACAATTGATTACAGAAAAAAATGTTGATGAATATAAAGAAATTTTAATAGATCTTTTAGGAGAAGAATATGCGAGAGCTTATTTTAATAAACTTCTAAAAAAATAAAAAAAAATAAAATAATATATACACTGAGTCAGATTTTCCATTCCTATTTCCCTTGACTTCCCCCACAAACATATGATATAATTCAGCAGACACTAAAGAAGTAATTCAATATTATGCTGATAACCTCCTTTGACCTATACTGAAACGAAAAAAGTTATAATCACGGAATAAACATATACCATGACATATTTTTTGATTGAAAAAATTTACAATACAAGCACCTCTTAGAAAAAAAAGTCTGAAAAAACGAACTAACAAACATACTAAATAAAAGCGATTACAAAATATGCCATAATTTTTATTGATACGACTGACCAAAACTCCCATCACTAGAAAATCATCACACTAACAACATAGACACCCTGCTAATAGACAGCTTAATATCTCTGAATAAAACACACCACAATCTAAAAAAATCCATAAACAACACACCACTAGAAGATGCACATTCCACTTTTAAAGTATTAGAAAAAAACCTTATAAAATTTCATAACTTTCCTTTTGAAATAAAAAATATACTTTATTCATTACTTATAAAATGCGAAAAATACAACGATTTTTTTATTTTTTATAACAAGCTTACTTGAGAAAAACTAAAAATCCTTGATAAAACTGAAATAATTGAAAATATCTCAGATTTATTAGATCAAAAGCAAATAAACTCTTCTGAAAATATCAAACTATTAGAAAAATATCTAATAGAGGAAAAATATTCAAAATCTTGAAGCCCTCTTCCCTTATCTAAGGGAATAGATTCAGAGATGGGTTATTTTAGTAAAAACTCCACAAATAAACTAGCATTAGCATACTTAGTCATATTTATTTATAAAAATACTGCTCTATTACCAGACTTCATACTAAACAGTAACATAAAACTCAAGGATGAGTTGAGAGGATTACTAAATAATTTTTACTCAAATATATCTAAAAAGCTAAATGATAATATAAAATTTTATTTGAAAGAATTCTCATGATTTGAAAGTTTTAGATGAGAAACTCAGATAAAATGAGTTAGTAATAGTTTAGAAAATAATGATTTTTTGACTATTCTTTCAACCTGAGGTTGAAAATCCCTTATTTATCAACTTCCTGCATGGCTAGTGTGAAAGAAGTTATGACATCTTACACTGATAATCACACCATTAAAAGCCCTTATAAAAGACCAAATAGACTGACTAAGAAATAAAAACTTTAATGAAGTTAATTATTTATCATGAGATCAAAATGCAATTGAAAAAGATATGATACACAACAAAGTAAAATCATGAGAGACTAAGATTTTATTTATAACTCCTGAATCATTGAGAAATGAAAAAATATTAGAACTTTTGCAAAATAGATATATTTCAAGGATTGTAGTTGATGAAGCTCATACTTTGATACTTTGGGGACAAGAGTTTAGACCAGATTATTTTTTTATAAAACATTTTCTAAATGATATTCAAAGTAGAAATTTAAACAATAAGATAAATCTAACATTATTAACTGCTACAGCCACTGTTGATGTAGAAAAATGAATAAAGGATTATTTTAAAGAAAGAGATATAAAATTAATAAAAGCCAAAGAATTGTTAAAAGAAAATATAAAATGAAGTGTAATAAATATAACTAATGAAAGTGATAAAATTGATATTCTTTTGAAAAGATAGAGGAAATAAATATAGAGGAAAATCCAAGTATAATATTTACTCAAAAAAGAGATACAGCCGAAGAAATAGAAAAGCATTTAAACAGCGAATGAATAAAATCTAGGTTTTTTCATGCTTGAATATTTAGGAATGAAAAGAAAAAAATACAGGACGATTTTATAAAAGGTGAGATTAATCTAATAATTGCAACAAAAGCATTTGGTATGTGAATAGATAAGGCAGATGTAAGATATGTTATCCACTATGATTTACCTTCAAATATTGAAGACTATACTCAAGAAATAGGAAGAGCATGAAGAGATTGAAAGATTTCTAGAAATATAATATTTTACAATAAAAAAGAAGTTGATAAAAGAGTTAAACAACTAAATTTTGATTGACTAAAATATTTTCATATGCTGAACTTTTTAAAAAATATGTACTTATCTGATAACAAAAAAAAATATATATTAACCCCAAGACAGATAGCTTCTAAAAGCTGGATTAAAACGGATAAAAAAAACTGGACAACAAGTGTGAAAAATCTACTTAATTTTTTAGAACAACAAAAAATTGGTTGAATAAATATTCTTAGCAGAAAATACGATCGTACAGGTGTTTTATTCAATAAAATTGAAAAAAAGATATTACTGGATTCCTATAAACTAATTGAAAAAGATTGATATCTAGATGAAGAAGAAAAAAAAATAGCAAAAGAAGTTATATATAAAATTGTGGAACAGAAAAAAGCCTTAGACTTAAATAATCTGGAGGAGAATTTTAGTGAAAGTTTATGAGAAAAATTTGATTTTAAAAAAGTAAATGTAAGAAAAATAGTTAAAAAAATTGAATCATTAAAGATATTATCCAAATCTAAAAATAACAAAGAAGCAGACATATCAATTGAGGCTTGAAATGTACTAAAAGATGAGAGCTTTAGAAAAAATATTTTTAATATATACCGTAAAAGAGTTTGAAAAATAGAAAATTTTAAGGAAAGTAATGAAAAATGCAGTTTTTATGAAAAAATTAAAAATTACTATCTTTTCAGAAATTATATCAGAAAAGCAGTGAAAAGTTATAGTGAGAGATAAAACTTACTTGATAAAACATTTTGAAAAAAGCTTTAAAATATGAAAAATAATAATAGAAAAAATATTTCCAAACGAAGAATCATATGAAAAAAAAATAGTATTAAATTTAGATGATTTACTACTATACATACAAAATACTTATAAAAGTGATTTTACCATAAGTGAATTAAAAACAGTTTTATTCTTTTTAGACTCACTAGGTCTTATAAAAATAAGAAACTGACTATTAGTATTTCTAACAAGATATAGTGTATATTTCAACGAAAAAGTCTATAAAAATCCAGAAGATTTTAAGAAAAAAGTTAATACTGAAGAATTAAAAAAAGAATTAATAGAAAAACTAGAAGAATTTAAAACAGTAAAAATAAATAAACTATTAGCTCTTCAAAAAATAGTTGAAGTATTAAGTAGAGACTGAAAAGATGAATATACAAAACTAACTAGATACTATTTTAATACTCCTATAAATGAATTTACTCAAAAAACTTGCATAAAAAATAAACTCAATATACTTGACTAACTAAAATAAAGCTATCCTAAAATATAAAATTAGATTTTTAAAATAAGGTCAGCTTGTCAACAGAGGGCTTTAGCCCTTTGAATAATTCATTTTTAGAACAAATATTATATCAAATAACTACAAATAAAGTGTTAGCAAAAATAACAATAATAGGAAGACCAAATGTTTGAAAATCAAGCTTTTTTAATATGTTCGTATGACATAAAATCGCAATAGTAGCAGACAAACCATGAACTACTAGAGATATAAGTGAATTTGAATATACCGATTCAGAAGCAGATTTAACCTATATCGTAGCAGATTCAGGAGGACTAGACTTTTGAAGTAAAGAAGATATTATCGCAGATGATATAATAGAAAGAACCAAAAAAGCAATAGACGAATCAGATTTACTAGTCTGGATTATAGAATATGATAGATTTACTGATTTAGATGAACAAATTTTAAAAATTCTAAAAAAGAAAAACTATAAAAACTACATAGTAGTTGCAAATAAAGCAGATAATGAAAATATGATTATGGAAGCTTACTGACTTGCTTGAAAATGAGAGCTAGATTTTTTCCAAGTATCTGTATCACACAACCTATGAATTCAAGACATAAGAAAATATATAGCAAAATACTTAAAAGGAAAATGATTAAACTATAAAATAGAAGAGTTAGATGAATCTGTTATAAAATTAGCAATTGTTTGAAGACCAAATGTTTGAAAATCCAGTATGATGAATGCTATTGTTTGAAAAGATAGGGTTATGGTTAAGGATATGCCTCATACTACTAGAGATAGTATAGATACAAAATTTGTATATGATGATAAGGACTTTATACTAATAGATACAGCAGGTATCAGAAGATTATCAAGAGTTTGAACAAAAAATATAGAAAACTGGTCAGTTATGAGAACTCAAAGGGCTTTAAAAAGGGCTGATATAATAACTGTAGTAATAGATTGATTTGAGTGAATAGTACAGCAAGATTTAAGTATAGTTTCAACGGTTTTAGAAGAAAAAAGTGATTAATAATTGTAGTAAATAAATGGGATAAGGTTTTAGCAAAGCCTTGAGTAGATAAAGAAACTATGATGGCTAGGTATATAAACTATTTAAAAGAGAAAATAGAATTTCTACCTTGGGTTCCTGTTATTTTCACTTCTGCTTTAAATAAAAAGAGAACAGACGAAATAATTAAGATGGCTCTCCAAATAGATGGTGAAAGAAAAAAGAGAGAGTGAAAACTTGAATATTTAATGAATTTTTAGAGCAGGTTATATACAAACATCCGCCTACTTGAAATAAGAAGTCTCATAGTCCTAAAATATATTATGGTTCACAGGTCGATACGAATCCTCCTAAGTTTTTAATTTCGGTAAATAATCCAAATCACTTTCATTTTTCTTATAAAAGATATTTGGAAAATAAGATAAGATCTAATTTTTGATTTAGCTGAACTCCTATTACTATAGAATATAAGGGGAGAGGAAAATATAGTGATGTAAGAAAGTAGAGAGAGAGTTATTTTTTGTAAAAGAATATTAGGTATATTATTAGAAAAAATAGGAGAGTACATTATTTGCATATGCTGTAGCTTTTTTCATAGAGAAAATTTGATGAATATAAGATTTTTTTATTAAATCTGTATAGAGAATTTTAAATATAATCCATCCTAAATTCCTTCCTTTCATACGAAAGGAAGGAAGCTACATTTTTCTATTTCTCATTTTATAACATACCTATCTAAACTTAAAAGTTTCACTTTTACTATATCTCATATTTTTATATTTTCTGGTCACTTGAAAAATATTTCTTTAAAGTTTCTAGTTCTACCAAAAAAGTTTGAGTCCTTTTTTCAATAAATTAAAACATCTTCTGTTTTATCAAGCATTAATTTATTTCTTTTTTTTATATTATCAAGTAGTAAATCATTTAATATATGCCATCTTTCGGCTTTTATCTCATCACTAATATCGTCTGGATATAATTTAGATGCTATTGTTCATTTTCTTATTGAATATCTTGCATTGTATGCAAAGTCAAATTCACATTCTTTAAATGCTTTTATTGTATCTTCAAACATTTTTTCTGTTTCTCAGCTAAATCATACTATTATATCTGTAGATACTGAAAATAGTGGATCTTTGTTTCTTAGATAAAAGACCATATCTTTAAAGTCTTTATATTTGTGTTTTCTATTCATTTTTTTTAGAATTTCTTCGTTTCCAGATTGCAGGGCAAAGTGTAGGTAGTTACATGTGCTTTTTAGGTCAAAGTGTGAGTCTAGTATGTCTTTTGTCATATCGTGGGGATTGCTTGAAGTGAATCTAAGCCTATTTAGTCATTTTATTTTATCTAGTTCATTTAGTAGTTCTCTGAAAGGTGATATTTCTTGGTTTTCTTCTTCTTTTAGTAAAAAAGGGGATATATGATTTCATCAGGTCATTAATGTATTTTTTCAATAACTATTTACATTTTGTCCTACTAATATTATTTCTTTGGCTCATGATTCTACTGTTTCTGTTACTTCTTTTACTATTTCTGATATGTTTCTACTTTTTTCTTTTCATCTTGTATAAGGTACTATACAGTATGTACAATAGTTATTACATCATGTTTGGATTATTGTTGTTCAAATTGCTTTGTTTTCTCTTAACTGTTTTATTTTTAGGTAGTCATCAAATTTGTGGTCTTGTCATATGTGTTCTGAAAATATATGACTTAGTATGAGTGATAGGTATTTTATTTCTTCTATTCTGAATACGAAGTCTATTTTATCGGTTCTTGGAAATAGTTTATCATCGTTGTTAAATATTTGTTTTGAGTTTTCTAGGAGTTCTATTGTTTTTGCTCTGTTTCTTTTTGATTCTTTTTCTAGATATTTTTTATTTACTCAGGTTTTTTTTACCATACATCATGTAATTCATATGATTGGTTTCTGAGTTTTAGTTTTTTTTGTGTTTTTAAATATTTTTTCTATATATCAGAAGACTCTGTCTTCTCATTTTTGTCTTACACTACAGGTGTTGAAAATAACAATATCTGCTGCTTCTGTTTCTTTGGCTTTTATAAGTCATGCTTGTAGTAATATCATATTTAGTTTTTCTGAGTCTGCGATATTCATTTGGCATCCAAATGTTTGTATGAAGTATTTTTTCATTTATTTTTTAGAATTACTTTTTTAAATAAAAAACTGTTCTTTACTACTAAATTCTAGAAAATTATCATCTGGGGCTATTTTGTTTAGTATTTCTTTTCAGCATTTTTGGCATTTATGTTTTATCATGTATCCTTTGTTTTTTTTGTGATCTATTCATATAGGAGACATTAGTGAAAAGCACTTAGAGTTTCTGATCTCAGGGGAAATCCTCATCTAAATGTTTGGAATACAAACAATGTGGACAGTGATTTCTAGCTGAACCTGAGGGGTGTTTATCTATTTTTTTAGAACAGTTTTCACAAATGAAGCTGTCGTTTATCATTTTAAATCACATATTTTTTACTTTTCTATCATGTAAAAGATAACTCAACTGACTGATAAAATTATTCAAATTAACCATAATCTAAAAACCACAGTTTCTTCACTCCATCAAATAGCCTCAAAGTGATGATGAAATGGAGCTACACGAAATATTTTTTTTCAGTTTCTTAGTCTTTTACTACTTAGTTGTAAAATAACACTAAGGGATTCACATATAAAAATTGCTCAAATTATTATTAAAACATTTATAGTATTAGTTAGTAGAGCTATTAGTCATAGATTTGCTCATAGAGCTAGGCTTCAGACATCTCACATATATATTTTTGCAGGTTTTGCATTAAACCATAAGAATGCGACTAGAGCTCAAACTATACTTACATATAGTGTTGATAATAAAAATAATCATTGATCATATGTTATATAACTATAAACTCAATAACAAAATAGTAGTAATCATCAAGCTAATCAATCTAGTCAGTCGGTTAGGTTTACACTGTTGGAGGTTGCTATTATCATAAACATAAATATTGGGATAAACCATAGTCATACTCAGAATTCTGCTCACTCTAAAAAGAAGATATCTATTACTCTATCTCACCATCATAGGTCATAATAGAACCAGAAACCTGCTAATAATGAAAAGATGATTAGCCATATCATTTTAAATCTAGCAGATAGTCCTTTAGTTCTTCATATTCACTTAATATTCATAAAGTCATCTACGGCTCATAGGAAACCAACAGTGAATAATATAAATAGTACTAGAACGGTTTCATTTTTGTTAAATAGTGAGTTGTTTATAAATCAGAACTTTTGTAGAAATATGCTTATGAGTACCATAAAAAAAAATACTGTTCATATTATTACTAATCCTCACATTGTTGGAGTTCATGATTTTTTATTATGTAGTTTTGAGAATATGGTTGCTTTTCATATAGAAGCTTCATCTCTGATTTTTTTTCATAGTTTTAAGTCTATAAGAACCTCTATAAAGGCAGGAGTTAATATAAAACCTACAAGAAATGCTAGTAGTCAAAACGAGAATATTGAGATTAGATGTTCGTTCAAAATAAGAAAATGGTTAAGAATTATGAGGGGGAATATTATGATTATATTTTCATTATATCATAATATTTAATTATTTAAAATTATTTTTTTCTTTATTCTTGTAAAGCTCTATTTTAAATATAAATTTGCATGTCAAATATAAATTTGTAAAAGCTAAAATATTTATATAATATAAATTAGGCATAATCTAACTTATTTTCTAATAAAATCAAAAAAAATGAAAAACACAAGCAAAAACATATGAAAATCCCTAGCATTTATTCAATCTAAAATAGATGATATATTCAACTTTGGTTTTAATAAAATATCAGAAATAGGGGATAAACAATTACCCAAAGATACACATAAAATCAAAGAAATAACACACAAAATGCTATGATTCATCTGAAACATATGAAAAAGCTACTACAGTAGCTACAACAAAAATAAAAGAAGAAAAATCAAAAAACTCTTAGAAAAATAACGGTATATTTTATCATCTTTATGATACTATAATACAACTCTGTAGCCTCTTCCCTTATGTAAGGGGAAGAATTTGAGTTAGGTTATTGACAATATTTACAAACTAAAATTATATCTATATGACAAACAAAACCTGATTCAATGCATTCTTTAATGCAGTAACATCATCCCCAGAATTTAAAGCAGTAGTAGAAAACGACTACAAAGAAGACATGGAAAATGCCATCAAAAAAATGGAAAAAACAATAGAAAAAGCAAGTAAATTACCACAAAAGCTACAAGAAACCTTCGCCACAAAAGAAGCCATAGAAACCTGAGAATCACTAACTGTAAACTACTACGATGATGATTTCTATAAAGACTTAAAAAAACAAGAAAAAACTAAAGAAAAATGAGAAAATGAAGTAAATCTAGATATAAAATACCCAGAAAAGAAAAATCCAGACACATTCGGATTTCTTTGAGTAGCAGGAATGCAAGAACTAAAACAAGACCTTAAAGACAACTTCATAGCACCCTTGAAATTTAAATTTATGGTAGAAAAAATAAAAACAGAAATAGACCACGAAAAATCAAAAACAAAAAAAGCAAAAAAACAACAAATGCAGAAAAAAATCTATGAAGTCTATAAAAAATTCAAAGTCTGAATTCCAACCTGAATGCTATTCTACTGACCGCCATGAACCTGAAAAACATTCATCACAAAAAAACTAGCCGAAGAACTATGAGCAGGACTAATTAAAAAATCAGTCTGAGAATTTGGATCAGAATACCACCACAAAACAAGCAAAAACATAAAAGAATTTTTTACCAAAGCCAAAACAGCAAGCGAATCTTGACCAATTATTTTATTTCTAGACGAAATAGACTCACTACTCTCAAAAAGAACAAACAATATAGATGCAAATAAAGCAGAGGAAGTTTCACAATTTCTCCAAGAATTTAATGCTCTAAACGAAGCCCCAAACCTGATAGTAATAGCCGCAACCAACAGACCAGACCATTTAGACTCAGCCATCCTAAGATCATGAAGACTAGATAAAAAAATATATATGACCACCCGATGCAAAAGCAAGAGAAGAACTATTTAAAATACACATAGAAACAGAAAAAAGACCCCACAAAAAACTTAACTACAAACTCCTATCTGAACTCACAGAAGATTATGTATCATCAGACATAGAAGCAATATGTGATGAAGCCTCAAGAGCAGCCAAGAAAAACATACTCTATTGCTCACTCTCTCTGAGATGACTCAGATTATTCTAGTATAGAAGCTAGTTTATACGACTCATTATATAACCATGGAACTACTAAAAAATACCATAAGGAAAATGCCCTCATCTTTAAAAATGGTTGATATGACTGTGTTTGAAGAGTGGGAGGAAAAAAACAGTTAAATAAGTATTTCTATAATTATCGTTACTAAAAAAAACAGTAATCTGGTAATTACATAAAAACAGTGGATTAAAAATAACTGTACACTAAAGCAAAAATCAATATACTATCATGAATTATATTATTTTTTAAATTTAGAAGGTATGCAAATAGAGGATGTACTAGAATCATTTATGCCAAACCAATTTCCACTAGATAAATTTGATTTTGTAAAAATAGAGAAAAACAAGAATGAAAAATGATGAGAAATAGCTCAATTAATGTATCCAGAAAGCCTTTCTTACTATTTTGATGAAGCAGTAAATATACCTGAGTGATATGAAAAATCAGAGTTACTATCTAAAGGATTTACTGAATATAAAAGCACTTTTGACCTACCACTAAGAAATAAAATCTTTAAAATAAAGACAAGAATGAGAAAATGGCTAGTTAAAGCTACAGGTAAAGTAATTTCAAATGAACTAGAAATTATTGAAAAGTGAACAAAAAATACCAAAGAATTAGCTTTTTTTTTAAACTCAACAACGACAAATGTCTAATAAATAACAAACATCTATCAAATATAACTTGAGTTGATGAAAAAGTTATAGCTAATCAATATAGAAATATACTATCAGACTACTGAAAAGATAAGCAAAATTGATGAAAAAAATATAAATGAATTTATAAAAAATGATATCACGATCCTGATAAATTAGGCGAAAAATTAAATATGGATGAAAAACATATAAATAATGAGTATTCTACAATATTATCAAATCCAGATAAAAACTTAAAAACAAAATATGCTCTATATTACCCTGAATTTGAGCAGAAAAAAATATAAGAAAGTTGAAAAAGTTTTTCAATAAAAAACAAAGAGACCAAATAAAAGAAATATGTGTAGATATGGCAAATTGAATGATAAAAGTGGCTAAAGATGTTTTTAAAAAGGCAATAATAGTAATAGATAGATATCATGTTAGAAATCTAGTAAATGAAATGGTGTGAACAGTTAAAATAAGGATAAAATTTAAACTTTCTAGAGAAGAAAGTAAGAGAAAAAAATTAGCTAAACAAAATAAAAGAAAATTTAAAGTAAAAAGATATAAAAATTGAGAAACTAAGCTAGAAATGATAACCAGAAGCCATTATCAAATAAGGAAAAATAGAAAAAACTGGACACCAAAAGAAGTTAAAAGATGGAATATAATGAGGAAAATATCTGTATTTAAAGCTTTAATTGCAATTTATGAGCAATCTATGAGTTTGTATGATATTTATGAAAAAAGAATAGATAAAGAAGAGGCTACAAAATTAATGATAGAGTGGGTGAAAACTAATAGAAGGTATTCTAGAATACCCGAAATGTTACATTTAGCTGATAGTATAGAAAGAAAGCTAGATTATATCACTAATTATTTTGTTAGTAGACATAATAATTGATACTGAGAGTGATTGAATTCTAGAATATGAAAGATTGTAAGAGATAGCAGAGGTTTTATAAATAATGATTATATGATTTTTAGAATAATTACTGCTTTGTAATTTAGCTTTTTCTTATGTCCACTGTTTTTATGTAATTACCAGTAATCTATAGATAAATAAAATACATTTTATAAAAATATCTTTTTTTCTTACATTACTCTTACAATAAAAAACTATAATATATTTACTTATTATTTAACAATAAATCATTATGAAAAAATTAGTCTTATTTTTGATAATTGCTTTCTTATTCTCAATTAATAGTATATTTGCATCATATGGTCCTTTACCTGCTAGTAAATATGGTATCAGTGAAGAAAAAGAAATAAAAATAAATAAAACTTTGAATAAAATTAGTGTAAAAATAATAGCAAATTGATGAAAAGAATGATATTTATATAAGAATCTTGATGCAAAAATTGATGAGTTAATTTCATCATCAACAGATGAAAAAAAGACTAATATACTAAAATATATTGATGACTATTTAGATAAATCTGTTGAAATAGAGTGAATAATAAAAGTCTGAGAAAATAAAGATTATGATAAAATCTTAGAATGATTTATAGAAAATATGATGAGTAATCCTTTTTCTTTTGGTGCTATTGATAGAAAAAAAGATGATGTAAACTTAATAAATGAGAATAAAGAAGTTTTTATTGATTTATTCAAACAAAACAAATTACCGATTTTCTACAAGTTTGAAGTCTGGGGAACGAAGTTTTTATAACATCAGTATATAAAAACTATTTAAAAATGGATTGGGCAAAAGATGTACCAATAACTTGCAATGTATTAGGAGAAGTTAATACTCATAATCTATGTTTAGCTATTGTAAAAGATGGAGACTCATATTATATTAATGCGAGTGATTTAGGTTATTTAGAGTGAGATAATTCCGACTTTAAATAGTAGATAAATACGTATATGTTATCTATTAACTGATATTGAGATAGCTGTGTAGCTTGATGAAATTCTAAATTAATAGATAATAAATTGAATCTAGAATCTGTGATTAGTAGGGGAATATCAGCATGCGATAAGAATATTGATGAATATACGATAGATTGAGTAACATTTTGATTTTATTCTAAGTTAGACCAGTCAACAAATCAGAAATATCCAGTTTCTTATAAAATATATGAATTAGAACTTGGAAGAAAATAATACATACAAGAGAAATGTTAAAGAATATAAATTAACATTAGATACTACTTTTGGTTTTAATATAGAAGATAATTTAGTTTATTATAATGACACATGAAAAATAAAATTCACAATTTGAGATAAAAAATATGAATACGATATCTCAGAATTAAAAAATAAAGACAGTAAATTCTCAGAAGATTGATGGGATACACTAATGTCACTCTCTAAAAACTGAGAAATTTATTATTTAGAATGAGACTTAATGTGAAAGAAGATAAAATCAGTGGAGGTATTATCTTGTGATAATAATTGAGATACCTATGAAGATAGTTATTATAAATCAAAAAAGTTTATGCCCTGAGATAATGAATATCAATATAATATTTATGAGAACTATTGAAATCTTTGTAAAATACCATATTTCCTAAAATTAACAGATATGGATTGAAAAGTAACAAAACAAGAATTTAGTTTAAATATTGATTAATAAAAAATAATGCAATAAACATTTTTCAGTAGAGACAAAAAATCTTTTGTCTTAAAAAAACATAAATAAAAACAAAAAACCATGTGAAAAATAATAAAACAAAAACAAATTAACCCAATTCCAGAAAGTATAAAAATACACACTAAAAATAGATGATTCTTCTTATACAAATGGCTAACAATTGAAAACCTTAAATTATCTATGTGAAAAGATATAAAAAATGCCACAGAGATTTTTATGTTATCTTTCCCTGTTTTATTTTTCATATCACTATATATCTCTTTTCCTGATAATATTAAATCTTTTTCTATAAATAAAACATATGTAGTACTATGATTTGTTATATTAATATTTTCAATAATATTCTTTCTTGCACTAATTCTAATCTCACTTAAAACTACTAAAAGTTTTATACTAAACTCTTACCTAATAATAACCGATAAATTTATTTTTATCTGATGAAAAAAACTAAAACTATCCTTAGAATCTGTATATTGTATTTTTTGTACTTGTTTCAGATTTTATTTTTATCTTGAAATAGAAAAAATTAAATTTTACTTTGTTAAGATTTATTAAATTTTAGGTCTAATTTGGTTCAATACTTCATTTTTGCAAGAAATATTTTAGAATATATTTTAGGGTATTTTTTTCTGAAATATCTTATATTCTTCATGGGTACTATTACCAATAGTATAATTGATAATAAACTTTAATATATCCTTATTTATAAGTAAATTTCCAAAAATTTCTCTAATAATACTCTCAATAACTATATTGTTATCTTCGCTTAATTTATCACCTCATAACCCTCCAATAATCTCTCATATTTCCTGAATATCAATAAAATTACCATTTTCTACAATAATAGAAAGTAAGTCCTTCTGTATATCTGTCCATTTATCAAAACCTTTTATAGAACCTGTTTGCACATTTTAAGCTAACCTCCTAATAATAAGTCTAATAGAACATAATCTAATTTTAGCCTCAGAGGTAGAAAGTTTTCATTCACAGTTTTTCCATAAAACCCTACATTGGTTAATCCAAGCATTTGTTCTTTCTACAATCCATCTTTTAGGTTGTACAACAAATCAATTCTTTTGAGGATTTTCTTTTTAGATTTTTCTTTCATATCAGGGCTTATTTTTTGAGTAATTTCTATCTTTATAAAGTTTAGAATATTTTTATCTATTTTTTTTATTTCTTTTTATAAATAATCCTTATGGTATCAATTGTCTAATAATATTGTTATCACAATTCATTCTTCTAGTTTTAGAAAGTATTCCTTGTTCTCTCTTATTATTTCTATTAATCAACTATCATCAGAAATACTCGCTTTTGTACATTTTATAAAATATGGATTTCATAAAATATCTACTAATAAATGTCTCTTTATTCAATTTGTACTTTTATAATGGCAATATCATTTTGTTTTTATGTCTGCTGTATCTGTATTTTTCACTGCCATTGAATCTCATAATAGTAAGCTAGGAATTTCTTTTTTTCCCTTATTTTTTCTCTCTAATTTTTCCAATTCCAATAGTAATTCATCATAAATTCACTTATTTTTCCATCTTCTGAACTGAGAATAAACTGTTTGCCATTTGGGAAAGTCTTTTGGCAAATCTCGCCACTGACATCAATTTTTCAATTGATAATTTATTCCATTTAAAATTTCTTTTTGCTAACACTTATTTCTGCTGTTCATAGTTTTGGAACTGCTTTTATTATTAGTTCATACTGCTTGTCTGTTAAATCTGTAGTATAAGCCATATTTTTTTCTTAAAATATAATCCCCTTATTTTAAGATTTTTTACGAAAAGTGCAAACTGGTTCTATATTTGAAATCTCTACTAATTCATCATATCTCATAATATCTATTAGAGTTATTTCACCTTGTCATCATAGTGCATAATTGAATTTTGGTAAAAAGTATTCAAATCCTTTATCTGCAATCTCTTTAAACTTTTCTGAATCAATTATTTTGATAAGTTTATCCCAATCCATTCACCTCATACCTACTAGGCTACTTAGATATTTTTTTTCATTAGGCGAAAAATCTTTTTGTATTATAAGTAATACTTGTTCCCATGTTGAAATTACTTGCTGTCAAAATTCTACTTTTAGACAACTGATACAAGATAATTTTTTTTCTATTAGGTTCAGAAAATCTTCTGATGATATTATTTCTATAAATTCTCCTACCTCTATTCATATTAAATTTTTTAATTCAAATAATGCTGATGCTTGTTCGTTACTTAATCAAGCAATATTTTTAATAATTTCCTTTACCTGCTCTAGATTTGTGGTTTCTTCTCATCTATTAGTAAAGTTGAATAATCAAATAGATTCATAATATAATGGTCCCGAACATAAAACTGAGAAATTTTTTAAAATCTTCAGTTTTAACTAGCTCAAAAGCTTGTTCTGCAGTTATTGTTTTTAGTACTGAACCTAGGTTTGAAATCCGCTCTTTTTCAGAATCCTTCTAGGTCATCATTACTTACAATATCCTTTATATTGTCCCATTGTATTATTCATAGCGAACTCATTAATTTATAAACTAGGAAGGTTTTTTTAACTTCATCAATGTATTTGAAATCATCATATTCTACAAGAAATCTATACAACTCCTCTATTTTATTATCCCAATTAAAATTTTTAATCCAATAATTTACTGATTTCCTTTCTATTTCATCTAAATCTACTATTTTTTCAAAAATATCAAAATTCATTCATTTTATTGATAATAAAGATTTAACTCTATTGTAACCCTCTACAGAAACTAGAGACTTATTTTTTAATTTTCAAAATATTGTCATTATATTTTCTGGCTTAATCCATTCTACACTTCCAAAGTATTCAAATCATCTTTGGTCAATATTCTCAAAAGTTTGATATATTATTATCAATAATTATGTCATTTATTTTTTTAACTCTTCATAAGCTAATTATTTCATCTACACCTGGGATAAAATCATCTAGTTCTCTAAATGGTTCTATTAATTCACAATCTTTATATATATCAGGATATAATTTTACTTTATAAGTCCTCATTAATCATTCTACATTTTCTTCACTATACAAATTCATTAATTCTTCAATACTACTTACCTTTGTACTTAATGCTAATTTTCATAGTAAAACTAATTTTAAGCTTTCCAATTTTCAGAAATCATCAGTTTTTATAAACTCTTTTATATCATCCATAGAGATATTAGATTCTAGTAGATATCGAATGAACTCTACTTTTAATGGTCCAGAATTTTCTTGATATAATTCTATTATAGTTTCAACCATTTCTCTATCTAGTTTTCCTATATTGTTATAAATAATAACCTGTAGTTCTTTATTAAGTCATATAAGTTCATCTAGTATTTCGTTTCAAAATTTGGCACATATTTCTTCCAATATATTTTTATCATAACTATTTAAAGAAAAACCTTTACGGCTTAATAGTATATTAAATTCTTTATCTAGT
>CALNYL010000003.1:0-40505 GCA_942490775.1 uncultured bacterium | reverse complement strand
CTGTTCTATCAAATATGCTAAAATCATATAAATTTTCTTCTTCTATTTTTTCATCTTTAATTTCTTTTGATTCTTTTGATTCTTTAGGAGTTTCTGCAATTACATTTGGAACTTCTTCTATTTTCAAATCATTTAAAACAGCTCATTGAGTTTCTAAAAACAGTAGTGGATCTATTGTATTTTGTTTCAATTCTCAAGAACAAATAGAAGTGTTATTCATTTTTAGACTACTATACGGACATGTTTCTGAATTATAGTAAAAAGGATGAAACGGAGCAGTATCATAATCTATTTGAAAATGTAAATGATTTCATGTAGAATTTCAAGTACTTCAAACTTCTCATATCTTTACTCAAGTCTTAACCTTTTGTCATTTCTTTACAATTATTTTAGATAAATGCATATAGTTTGAAACTATTTTTTTTCAATTTATCAAATGCTCAATAGCTATTATATTTCAAGTATATAATCATTTTTTTGCCGATATTACCGTTCATTCATATATATTATAAACAGGAGTTCACTCTGCAGTTGCTATATCCACTCAAATATGTCATCAGTTTCATACATCCCAACCATATGTATAACTTCATGACCATAAAACAGTATACAATCTTGTATAATCATTAAATCATCAATTTAATTTTGCATATTTTTCATAATCTTTTGTTTTTACTATAGGAAGAGGTTGTTTACAGTTTGAAGATAAGCTAGAAAATTTTTCAAATCTACAATCTAGCTTTGATATCTCCTTTAATGGATAAACCATTTTTTCTCAAGCAGATACATAAGTATTAATAGAAAGTAGTGAAAAAATCAGGAAAAATAAAACCAATACCGAAACAAACTTATTTAGTTTTGTATAGTTTAGTTTTTTATCCATTTTTAGTATTTAAAAAATAATTTTATAAAAGCATTTTTTTTTATATAATAAGATTATTCCAAGATACAAACTTGATTTCTTAAAATAAATTCAGCTTGTAAACAAAAGGTTTTAACCCTTTGAATATTTTATTCTAGGAACATCTTTAATCTTTTTGTTTTTATAAGGTAAAATACTTTCACTTTTAAATTATCTCATAAAAAACAACACTTGTCAAATATTAAAAATGTTTTTTAATATATTTTTTAAATAATCTTATGTACATATTTTCTATAAATATTTTCTGAATACAAATATCTCCAAGTTATTACTGACTTATGTATGCTTTAGGGTTCATTGTTTGATACTATATAGTTAAAAAAAAAGAGGAAAGATTTCTATAGATTATCTAACTAAAAAACAACAAAAAGATTTACTTTCAAATAAAAAACAAAATACTCTATTAGATAATCTACTCTTTTATATATTTCTCTGAGTAATACTATGATGAAGATTATGATACACACTTTTTTATAATTTTTATTACTATATAGAAAATTTAGGACAAATCTTTAAAGTATGGGAATGATGAATGAGTTTTCATGGAGGAGTTTTATGAGTAATAATAGCTATGGCTCTATTTTCAAAAAAATACAAAATTAGTTTTTTATCAGTAGCCGATGAGGTAACCGCAATATTACCAATATGATTAGGACTTGGTAGAATATGAAATTATTTAAATAAAGAACTTCTAGGATTTCATCCATATAACTGATTTCTTGCAGTAAAAATAAACGAAGTCTCTTATTTCCCTTCTACTTTAGTTGAATCTTTACTTGAAGGACTTGTTTTGTTTATTATACTAAATATAGTTTATAAATTTAAAAAATTTAACTGACAAATTTGAGTATTATTTTTAATATTTTACTCAATCTTTAGAATATTTGTAGAAATATTTTTTAGAATGCCTGATGAAAACATAGGTTACATTTTCTGATTTCTAACCATGTGAGAAATTTTAAGTCTACCAATGTTAATACTTTGAATTTATTATTACTTAAAACTAAGTAAGACTTCTCCTCAGAAATTGTAGTTATAGTAAAACAAACTTTTGACTTTTAAAAATATACTATACAATATCAATACTTTTTAATATTTAATAAAAAAAATTATGAAAAAAACAAAGATTTGTTTTATTATTGTTTTGACTTTTTTTGTCTGAACTACAATTGCATTTTGAGGATATGAAGAAATAGGAAATAAAAAATTTTATCGCTCTGACAATTTTCCTATATTCGGTAGTGGATATATTGAATCTTGAGACTATGAAAATAATGTAAAATGAAATTTTGAAGAATACAAAGATATTCTTGCTCTTTATAATATAAAAGAAGAAAAATGTAAATATGTTTCTTATCTTGAAAGAAGTGAAGATGGGCAAAATATATATTTTGACTGCTGATACGACAGTGGAAAAATGTATCCTGACTTAGAAGTATTTGAAAATGGTAAATTCGTTATGCAATTTCCATCATGACCATCAATAGCAAATATTAGCTTAGATGAAAATGGAAACTTAGTTGTAGAAGCAATAAAATCATACTTTACCGATCAATGAAATAGAATAACATATACTAGAACTCCAGAAACTAAAGAAGAATTAGTTGCAGAATCATTATCTATAAAAGAAGTATTATCTAAATGAAAATATGGTAGATACCTTGATTTATTTGATGCCTTTGTAGAAGGACTTTCTGATGAGAAATTAAATGAAATTCTTGGAAAAATAGAAAATATGTGAATAGAAAGCAAAGCAATGATTGGTTACAGAAATGTTTTTGCATTAATTGGTAATAAAATAAAATTAGAAAAAATAGAAAGAGAATTAGATGCAGAAGAAGTCAAAGTAAAAACAGAAGATGGAGATTCAATAAAAGAAGAAAATGATTAAAATATGGTAATAAATAATAGAACATGTTTTTATAAAAAAATATGTTTTCAAAAAAACAAGGCAAATAAATTTGCCTTGTTTTTTTATAGAAACATTTCAAATCTTTTCTTTTTTCTCTAGTATTTTTCTAAAAATACTAATCTTAATTATAATTATTTATCTAGTATCCAAAATACTATATCAAAACAACTTCATTATTATCTTTAAAACAACTTAAAAAACAACTCCAATCTATCTCTATACTGATTAAAAGCTTTTATATGTAAATCCTCTATATAATAAAGTCTTTTCTTCATAAGTTCAACATGTCATTCATAAAGTCAATCAAGATCTTTTATACTTTGTTTTACCTTTTTAGTATTTTCAATATTTTGATGCATTAAAAAAATTAAATAAATAAAATATAAAAAAGTTGAATGAAGTTTATGATAATATTTTGATTTTTCTACTGTTAATTCAAATGTTTCTCAAGAAAATCTCTTTATAAAATCCTCCATTAACCCCATTCACTCTTTTTCTTCAAAATTCTTTCTAATTATTTCAATATCAGAAAAATCATAATCTGGGAATTTCTTTTTAAATAATCACACTTTATACTAAATTGTATTATCTATATCTATTAAAAATTCTCTTTCATTTAGTCAGTCAAAGCACTCAAATACATTTGTTAAAAACAATGTAGTTTTCCTTTTTACTTGATTATTTTCTAAAAATCTTGTACTTAAATGAATATTTAATTTAAATACTGGTAAATAATATTCTGTTATATTATTAATTAAATAAAAAAACTCTATTTTTCATAATTTATTTTCAAGATCTAAAATTATTTTATGATAGTTCAATATTCTTTCTTCACATTTTATATATCTTATTCATTCTAACTCTAGACATTTTTTTATTTTTCTAATAACTGAGATTAGATTGTTTTTCTTCTCAGCCTCTAAATCTAAAAGGAGTATTGAAACGGTATATTGTAGCTATGTTGTGCATAGATTTATTTAATTTTTATTTCATAAAATTGATTCTTAGCTTCTCTTTTATTTAGTATATTGAATTCATCTGATAATTTTCTGTCATGAGTATTCTTAATAAAATTATATCAATTAATTCCTTTAATAATTACAATAATAATTGCAGTAAATGCAGAAAATATAAAAGAAATAAAGAGACCTATAATTATAAAAAATACAAAAAAAGGGAATACTATTACGAAAAATGCCTGAGGAAATAACAAAAAAAACTTTTTTATTTTACTAGTTCCTTTTCATACATTAACACTTTTAAGCATATTATCAAATATGGATATAATTTTAGAAACTTTTTTATCAATATTTTTTAGAAGTATTTGACCAAAAAGCTTCCTCAAAAGTTTTTTTCTTTTCAGTTTTTCATAGAATATAATTCTGATTATTTAAGAGATTATTTTTCATATTTTCTAAAATAAACTAAAAATATAAATACTTCAAAAAACAGTAATATGGGAAACAACTCAATAAAATAACATTTTATATAATCCTTTAAATTCAGTATGTTTCATATTTAAAAAATCCTTCTTTTTTGTTATATGTGGAACTAATTTTGAAGTATAACTATGCCTTATTAAATTATTTCATTTTTTTCATCTAAATCCAACTATCATAACCTTTAAAGAAAGATACATCTGTATAGCATATATTATATTAAAACTAAAAAATAAATATAAACTAAAATAAAAATATAAATTAATAAAGAAATAACTGAACAAAATTCTATGACAAAAATATGATAAACATATAAAATTAAAAATTCCCATTTCTTACTATAAAAGTATAAAACTATTTTTGAGAATGATTTAAAAATTAATTTTAGTACATAAAATATAGAAAAGTTATTTATTCATAGAAAATCGTTTAAAAATAAGCTTTTTTTTCAATTCCTCACTAAGCATATAGTTTTGATTATTAAGCAAATTTTTATCTTTAAATGTTTCATAATCCCAAGTATATCTCCACATATTTTAATTTTTTAAATTAATAATTCATTTCTTTAAAACTAAAGAAATATGGAAAAATAGTTTTTTTTTATCTTATTTAAAACTTTTTTCCCAAACATTTAGAATTCATTTTTTAAAATTTACCATAAAGTTTTTTCTATCAAAAAAAACTGGTTCTGGATAATTTCAAAAAAACAACAATGAAAAAAATCAATTTTGATATTTTTTCTCTTGATCTTTTTCATTTTCATCAGAAACTGTAAAATCTAATTTATACCACTTATCTTCTACATCATTATAAACACACTTAAAAAATGCTTGTAATCATTCTTCTTTTTCTTCAAGTTTTTCTAATGTTTCAATATCTAAATATACTGTTTTATATTTTCAATCTTTTTCAGCATTTACTACGATTTTATTCTTTTCATTGTAGATTAGATTTACTTCTGTAGTGAATAGTCTATATTTTTTCTCTGTTTTTATATTTATAATATCTATAAAAGTTTTTTCTTCTCATTTTAGACTTCACCTTTCTCAAACTGCAATTACTATATCATTTGTTTCTAAAAATATTTCTGTGTTGTCTACTTTTTTATTTTTTAGTGGAAATATTTTACTTCATCGGTCTTGTAAGCCGTCATTAAAATAACAGTCTTCTTTGGTGAATTTATAGTTATATGGTCAAAAACTATCATTTGCAAATTCTATTTTAAATTCTCATTTCATTCAAAGCGAAAACCTTTTTTTATCTATTATTATAGAATCTACAGATTTTTTTATTATTTTTCACATGGTTTGTTAGTTAAATTTTTTATAGTAAAGTATTTTATCTTTATCTTGTATAAAGTAAATTTTTCAAAAAGATTGTAAAATCTCGTTAATTTCTGAATAATTAATTAATAAATCTCTTGAAGATAATTTTCATTTGTTTCTTCTTAAAAGAAGATAAATAACAAGTATAGTAGCAAAAAGAAAAACAAAAGAAGATTCAATATTTATTCAAGAGGAAAATAGTAAAATTCAAAAAGGTAAAAGTCAGAGAATTACAAGCCAAAAAATCTGAAAATATATAGTTAAAAAATAAAATAACTTTATTTTTTTTAAATCTTTATGTTCTAAAAAATACAATTCTCATTTTATTAGATTCTTAAAATAACTAGCTTTTATTTCCTTTAAATAAGCTAGAAGTCTTTTTATTTTAATAATTGATAGTGTATAATTCTGAGTATTGAGAAAATCTTTATCTCTTAGCATTCTTTGCTTACTCTTTTTTTAGAAATAGATCTTTGTGAAAAAATCATACTTATTTTCTTACTACTCTTTATTTCCCGATTACTATTTTTGTTCCGCTGTCTTAATATTTTCCAGATATCTATTGAGTCCCAAGAAACAGTTTTTATTAAAAAGTCCTCTCTTTTAAATAAAACAGGAGTTCCCTTGATATCAATTTGTTTTAAAATAAAGTATCATTTTTTGTAATTTTTACATTCATCAAAAGTATTAAAATCTAATTTATACCACTTATCTTCTACATCATTATAAACACACTTAAAAAATGCAAATAGTCATTCTGTTTTTTCTTCTAGCTTTTCTAATGTTTCAATATCTAAATACACTGTTTTAAATACTCAGTCTTTTTCTGCATTTACTACTATTTTATCTTTTTCATTGTAGATTAGATTTACTTCTTTTGTAAATAGTCTGTATTTTTTCTCAGTTTTTATGTTTATTATGTCTATAAATGTTTTTTCTTCTCACATCAGGTTTCACCTTTCTCAAACGACTATTACTATATCATTTGTTTCTAGAAATATTTCTGTATTTCCTGATTTGATTCATTTTAAGGGAAATATTTTAGCTCATCTATCTTGTAATCACTCGTTAAAATAACAATCTTCTCTAGCAAACTTATATCTGTATGGTCAAAAACTATCATTTGCAAATTCTATTTTAAACTCTCACTTCATTGATAGTGAAAATTTTTCTTTCTTTATTTTAGCTGTATCTACAGATTTTTTTATTATTTTTCACATGGTAATATTTTTAGTTTTGTAGTTTTTGTAACTCCATTCCTTTCGTATGAAGGGAAGGGGTTTTACGAAGTGTATACTTTAGGGTAGGTATAAATTATATATTATTTTTATCAGATTAACTTTTCTAAATAAATTTCTATAAAATTAATATTTTTAGATATTTGTTTTTTTTGTATATTAAGTCTTTTTACTTGTAATTCAAGTGGTAATTTTAGAGAATCCTTATTTGTATTCACAATTTGCTTTTCTAAGTCACTTTCTAATTTTAATATTATATCTAAATTTTTGGATAATAATTTTTTTATATTAAAAATTGGTATATAAATTTGATTTTTAACCCAAGAATTAAAAATCTGAAAATTAAATATCTCTTCAAATTCTGAATTTTTTATTCTATTTTTTATTTTTCAGATTTGTTTAATTATTTTACTAGCACATTTATTAACATCTTCTGTTAATGAATTAATTTTAATTAACAAAGAATCTTTCCGTTCGTTATTTTTAGCATTATTCAATTCTTCGTTTAAAATAATATTTTTCTTAACTAATTCTTCAGAATATTCATCAAGATTATTAAATAATTCATTTATTTTTATAACATTGTTTTGTCTAATATTTAGAAATATATTTGTACCTAGTGCTAGGGTATTTACTATGATATTAAATAATATGTCATATATAAAGAAATATAGAGTTACTGATATAATATAAATTAGATACAATAAAAATATTATAATTTTGATTATAAAGCTTTTTCATTCTATTTTTTGAGATAGATTTATAAATGTTTTAAATATGCTGTTTGATTTTTGCTTTGAGATTCATAGGTCTTCTTGAAATATTTTTTTTGAGAATTCTTTTTCAATATTTTTTATATATTCATTATCAGTATTTATAAACTCGGATAGTTTTAGTTTTTTTCATCAGATAAAAATAAATTTATCCGTTACTATTAGATAAGAATTTGTAATAAATTTCTTAGTAGATTTTAGTGATATAAAGATTAGTGAAAGAAAAAATATTACTAGGAATATTAATATCACATATGATAATATTTTATATGTTTGTTCTATAGAAATAAACTCAGCTTGACCTAGGGTACCAGAGATATAAAATGATATAAAGAATAAAATAGGAAAAGATAATATAAAAATTTCTATGGATATTTTTATATAATTTCATATAGATAATTTAAGGTTTTCAACTGTTAGCCATTTGTATAAGAAAAATCATCTATTTTTAGTGTGTATTTTTATACTTTCTGGAATTGGATTAATTTGTTTTTGTTTTATTTGCAAGGTTTCCAATTATTAAATTTTAATATTATTTAACTGTTTTTTTCCTTCCACTTATCAAACACACTCATATCAACCATTTTTAAAGATGAGGGCATTTTCTTTATAGTTTCTTTGAGTAGTTCCATGGTTATATAATGGTTATCTAAACTAGCCTCTATATTAGAATAATCTGAGTCATCTCAGAGAGAGTGAGCAATAGAAAGTATATTTTTACTGGCTGCTCTTGATGCTTCATCACATATTGCTTCTATGTCTGATGATACATAATCTTCTGTGAGTTCAGATAAGAGTCTGTAGTTTAGTTTTTTGTGGGGTCTTTTTTCTATTTCTATGTGTATTTTAAATAGTTCTTCCCTTGCTTTTACATCTGGTGGTCATATATATATTTTTTTATCTAGTCTTCATGATCTTAAAATAGCTGAGTCTAAATGGTCTGGTCTATTTGTTGCTGCTATTACTATTAGGTTTGGTGCTTCATCTAAAGCATTATATTCTTGGAGAAATTGTGAAACTTCCTCTGCTTTGTTTGCATCTATATTGTTTGTTCTTTTTGATAGTAGTGAATCTATCTCATCTAAAAATAAAATAACTGGTCATGAGTCACTTGCTTTTTTAGCTTTTGTAAAAAATTCTTTTATGTTTTTGTTGTTTTATGATGATATTCTGATCCAAATTCTCAAACGGATTTTTTAATTAGTCCTGCTCATAGTTCTTCAGCTAATTTCTTTGTGATAAATGTTTTTCAGGTTCATGGAGGTCAATAAAATAACATTCATGTTGGGATTCACACTTTAAACTTCTTATAAACTTCATAGATTTTCTTTTGCATTTGCTCTTTTCTAGATTTCTTAGATTCTGATTTTTCTTGCTCTACATCAGACTTTATTTTTTCTACCATAAATTTAAATTTCAGTGGTGCTATGAAGCTATCTTGTAAGTCTTGTTTTAGTTTTTGCATACCTGCAACTCACAAAAAACCAAAAGTTTCTGGATTTTTCTTTTCTGGGTATTTTATATTTAATTCTATTTTCTTTTCTCATTTCTTTTCGGTTTTTTCTTGATAATTTTGATTTTTATAAAAATCTTCGTCATAGTAGTTTACTTTCATAGATTCTCAAGTTTCTATAGCTTCTTTTGTGGCAAAGGTTTCTTGTAGCTTTTGTGGCAATTTACTAGCTTTTTCTACAGTCTTTTCCATCTTTTTTATCGCATTTTCCATATCTTCTTTGTAGTCATTTTCTACTACAGCCTTAAATTCTGGTGAGGATGTTACTGCATTAAAGAATGCATTGAATCAAGTTTTATTTGTCATATTTTTTAGTGTGTTATATTATTATTACCTCTATCTTGAATTCTTTCTTCTTCTCAGGAGAAAGAGGAACAAGTTATTTTATGTTTATTCTATCATAAAAATTCTGAAATAGTAAATTATTTCTCAGATTTTTTTGGTTTCTTTTCTTTTATTTTGTTATAGCTTTTGTAGTAATTTTTTCATGTGTCTCAGATAAATCATAGTACTTTGTGCAAAATTTTCCTTGCTTTATGTGAATCCTCTGGTAATTTCTTGTTTCCTGCTTTTGAAATTTGTTTAAATCCAAAGTCAAATATATCGTCTACCTTGGACTGTATGAAAGCTAATCATTTTCATATATTTTTACTAATGTTTTTCATTTTTTTTAAAATTTAGGATTAGTTTATAAAAAATAATAACAAATACATTATATAAATATTTTTGCTTTTACAAAATTACATTTTTATTCATTTATATGTGTTCACAGAATAAAACAAAAAAATAATTTTAAATAATTTAAAATTATGCTATAATGAAAACATAATGATAAAAACTATTCCTAATTTCTAACAATTTTTTTATTTTGAATGAACATTTAATATCAATATTCTCTTTTTGACTACTAACATTTCTTGTAGGATTTCTTCTAACACCAGCCTTTATAGAAATACTTGTAGATTTAAAACTATGAAAAAAAATCAGAGACGAAGCATCTATAGGAAAAGCAACCATATTTTCAAAACTGCATAACAAAAAATCATGAACCCCAACTATGTGAGGACTAGTGATAATATGAACAGTATTTTTTATGGTTCTTATTAGTATTTTATTGCAAAAATTTTGATTCATAAACAACTCCCTATTCAACAAAAGCGAAACAGTCCTAACCACTATTTATACTATTCACCGTTGGTTTTTTATGAGCAGTAGATGACTTTATGAACATCAAATGAATATGAAGAACTAAAGGATTATCAGCCAGATTCAAAATGATATGGCTAATAATTTTTTCACTATTAGCAAGTTTCTGGTTCTATTATGACCTATGATGGTGAGATAGAGTAATAGATATTTTCTTTTTAGAGTGAGGTAAACTTTGAGTTGGGCTTTGGTTTATCCCGATTTTTATGTTTATGATTATTGCAACTTCCAATAGTGTAAATCTTAGTGATGGTCTTGATGGTTTAGCTGGTGGCTTGCTTTTATTTTTGTTATTGAGTTTATGCTTATATTACCTATGATCAGTGATTATTTTTTTTATTATCAACTTTATGTGTAAGTATTGTTTGAGCTCTACTTGCTTTTTTATGGTTTGATATAAAACCTGCAAAAATCTATATGTGAGATGTTTGAAGTTTGGCTTTAGGAGCCAACTTATGATTACTAGCCATATTAACTAATACTATAAATGTTTTAATTATTATTTGAGCTATTTTCATATGTGAAGCTCTTAGTGTAATTTTACAAATTAGTAGTAAAAAACTTAGAAATGGTAAAAAAATTTTTAAAGTTGCTCCTTTTCATCATCATTTTGAAGCTATAGGTTGGAGTGAAGAGACTATAGTTTTTAGATTACGGTTAATTTGAATTGTTTTATCTGTTAGTTGAGTTATTTTTTACATGATAGAAAAATAAAATTATGTTATTTAATTTGATAAACGACAGCTTTATTTGTGAAAATTGTTCTAAAAAAAATAGAAAAACACCCCTCATGATCAGTGAAAAATCACTGTCCATTTTGTCTACATTCTAAACACTTAGATAAAGATTTCCCTTGAGACAGAAACTCAAAATGCCTTTCTCTTATGTCACCAATATGAATTGATCATAAAAAAAATAAAGGATACATGATAAAACATAAATGTCAAAAATGCTGAAAAGAAATTTTAAATAAAATAGCTCCCGATGATAATTTTCTAGAGTTTAGTAGTAAAAAACAATTGTTCTAACTTTTTTTAGTTTTTATGGGATTTTTAATTTAAGAAATATGAAAAAATTACTAAAATTAGCTATTATTATATTTCTTTTACTTATCACTATTCACTTTTCATTTCTAATGCTTTATGGATTCTGTGAAAAATTAAAAAAAATCTGATTTAATAGTAGTATTTTTGAAATAAAGTTGAATTAAACTGAAAACCATCAAAAGATTAAAAACCAGACTAGACAAAGCTATTGAGCAACACAAAAAATGATATAGTAATAAAATATTAGTCAGTTGATGATTATGAAAAGAATGATTTAAAGAATGAAGTGTTATGAAAAATTACTTAGAAAATAGATGAATAAATAAAAATAATATAATCGTAGATAATGAATGAAATAATACATATAAAACAATCTTGAATACTAAAAAAATATTAAAAGAGAATAATCTAAGCTCAATAATTATAGTATCTCACTATTATCATATAATGAGAGCCAAAATGGCTTTCTTTAAAGCTTGAGTATCTGAAATATCTTATGCTAGTGCTGATCTAGATTTAGAACTCAGAGACATATATTCAATACCAAGAGAAATGCTTGGATACTATGTATATTGGTTTAAAAATTATAACTACTAAACTTGTTTATTTTTATTTTGAAAAAAAACTTTCTTCTTATTATAATGTAATAGTAGGAATTTTCAAATATTTGTACAATAATTTTTTATGAAATTAAACGATATCTTTACAAATCTTGATGAAAACATAAATCTAAAAGATTTGTGATTAAAAAGCTATGCTTTCGTTAAAAATAAATTACTAGAAAGAAGTACAAAGGATTTACAAATTGGTTTAAAAGATATATCTATAAAAGAAAAAAAGAAAAAAGAAAACTCCTTTAGTTAGTAAATTAAAGCATAATAGTATTATAGATTTAAAGAAAGATTATGATGATATAATATTACAAAAAGAGAAAAATAGAAAACCCTTTAAGTAAAAAAATTAACTAAAAACAATACAAGAGATCTCAAAAAAAATAGTAATGATATAAATATAAAATGAAAAACTCAAAATATTTCTTTAAAATTAAAAGAAAAATTATCAAAAATTAATACTGAAAATCTAAAAACAAATTTAAATAATATAAATCTTGAGGGAGAAAAACAAATCTTAAAACTAGTTAGTAAATTATGAAATAAAAATACAAAAGATATTTGAAAAGATTTTAGTGATATTATTTTTGAAAGTCCAAGATTAAAAGTTTCAAAAAATAAGACCATTAATTTTGATGCTCTATCTAAAATAGATAGTTCGAATAATCTTAAAAATCCTATAAAACTAAATAATATACCCCCTATCAAAAAGAGTAAAAAAGATTTTAAATATTTTTTTTGTTTATATAAGTGAAATAACTCGTGAAAAATTTAAAAAAATCCGTAAAATTAAAAAAAATATTAAAAAGTCTAATAATATTAAAAAGTCTAATAATAAAGTTATTTGAAAATATAAAACTAGTTTTAAAAAAAATAAATCCCATTTTTGAGTAAAAAATTTTAAATCTTTGAATATTTTTAATAAAAGATTATTGCTTTTTTATATATTTTTCTTTCTAATTATATTTTGAATTATATGATTCTGGAGTAAAAACTTTTTAGAATCTAGAGTTAGATTATGATATCAAAAACTCATAAAAATAAAGAAAAAACCTAATGATATAGAATTTATAAAAAAACAAATAAATGATGCAAAATTTGATTTTACTATTTCTGATATAGTGTTTTTCCCTTTTTCTATATTAGATACCTTACAAATAAATAATGCTTACAATATTATAAAATGATGAAAATCTATAACTAAAGCTCTAGATGATGGACTAAATATATATGATAAAATTTTAGCCTTTATTGATAAAAATAAAATAGAAGAGATAGAATTAACTTGATTACTATTAAATCTAAAAGAGGAGCTTTCTATAATTGATAATGACTTAAAAAGTGCAACTGCTCACTTTAAAGAAATTCATTCTCTTTGAGATATTTCTCTAGAGAATAGTTTAAATAAACAAATATGAAGACTTGATTTACTTTTAAAATATAGCGATATTATTAATAATAATTTTGATTCTTTACTAAATTTATTGTGAAATAATGAAATAAAAACCTATTTAATAGCATTTCAAAACTCTGATGAAATTAGACCTATGTGAGGTTTTATGTGAAGTATGTGAGTTATAAAAATACTAAAATGAAAGATAATAAGTTTTGAAAAAAAGGATGTGTATACTTATGAACGGGAGTTAAAAAATATAAATTATAAAAATACTCCAGCTCCTAGATGAATAAATAAATTAGCTACAAATTTCTGGCTTAGAGATGCTAACTATTTTATTAAAACAAAAGAATCTTCTGATACTATAAAATGATTTATGGATAAAATAGGTTATAATATAAATGGTATTATTTATGTAAATCAAAATATCCTACTAGATTTTCTAGATAAAACTTGAGAAATAAAATTTGAAGATTTATGAGAAAATATAAGTTCAGAAAATTTTTCAGAAATTATGTCCACTCTAGTAGAATCAAAGATATATAAAATTTGAAAAACTTGAACTCCTAAGAAAATTCTTTTTGATTTTATCGAGGTATTTATAAAGAAATTAAAAACTGATTGAGATTATCTAACTTATTTAAAAATAATTCAAAATAGTGTAGAAAAGAGAGATATTATATTTTTTATTCTTTTGATAAAACAAATAATGATTTCTTAAAAGAGTTATGACTAGTTTCTGATATAGATTTTTCAAAAACTTTTGATTTTACTTATCCTGTATTTACTTCTATATCTTGAAATAAATCTGATAGATATATAAAAAGAGACTTCAAAAAAGTTGTAACTATAAAAGATAATTGTGAAATAGAAACAAATTTAGAAATAATTTCAAAGCATACTTTTGCTCAGAAAAGATAAAGATAGAGTAAAAGATTTATTTAAAAAGTATGATTTAGATAATACTGAAAAACTTTTAGGGATACAGTGACAAGGTGATAATAATCAGTTTGTTAGAGTAGTATTACCAAATAATGCTATTATAAAAAATAAGTCTGGTTTAGCTGTATATGATTATAAAGATTTTAAAGTGGCTGAGTTTTTTTGTAAAAACTAAGAAGTGAGAGATTTTCTAAGTTTGATCTAGATTATTCTTTAGAAAATAAAAATTGTAGTGAATACGATTTTATGTTTTATAAACAAGCTTGAATAAGGGATTATAATTTAGAAATTGTATGAGATTCTGACTTTATTGATGAAGTTTGATTGTATAAGGATTTTTACTTACAAGTAGGTTTTAACCTATCTTTTTCAGCAGTGGACATTAGGGAATAATTTCAAAAATGCAATTAACTAATTCAGGGCCAAAACACAAAGTATTGCTCCTACAAGTACTACTTGGAAAATTTTTTCCTCATTCTTTTAGCTTGTCTTTCTCCTATTTTTTCTTCTAGAACCATATTTAGTTGTGCTTCTTCGTCATATAAATCTAAATCCATATCTAAGTTATTTTCTAGTTTGAATCTGTAATCTTCATAGTTTCAGTAGCTGGCTGATAGTTCTCACTCTTATATAAACCACATATGAGTGGATAGTTTGTTTACAAAGTATCTATCATGGCTTATAAATAAGAATAACTTTCATTCATATTCTTTTTAGTGATAATTCTAGAGATTCTCTTGTGTCGTAGTCTAGGTGGTTTGTTGGTTCATCAAGAATTAATAGATTAGATTCTTTTTGTCATAAGATGGCGAAAAGTAGTTTTGATGTTTGTCATCCTGATAAGTTGTTTACTTTTTTATCTAGGTCTTCTTTATCAAATATATAGTTACTTAGTATTCATATAAGTTGCTCTTTTGTGAAATCTAGTCAAAAGTGTATAAAGTTTTCTCTTACTGTTTTTTCTTTTAGTAGTTCTTCGTGCATTTGACTGTAGTATGTGATTTCTACACTTTTTCATTTTGCTAACATTCAGTCTAAAACATCTATTTTTCAGACTATTGTTTTTAGTAGAGTTGATTTTCAGCATCAGTTTTCTCAAATTATTCAAATTCTTTGTCATTTGTATAATATTGCTTCTCTTATAAAGAATAGAGGGTCTTTTTCTTCATACAAAGAGTTCTTTTTAGGTTTAAAACTTTTTCTGGTGTGAATCCTGAATATCTGAATTTGAAATTTGGTTTTCTTGGGATAAATGGTTTGTTTATGGTTTCTCTTTTTTCTAGCATTTTTTCTCTGGATTTTGCCCATCAAGCTCTTGAACCTGCTCTAAATCTGTTTACTAGAGTTTTTTGTTTTATTAGGTATTCTTCTTCTCTTTTCCATACTTCGGTTTTCTTTTTTTTTCTACTTTTTCTCTTTCTTGTACATAGTTGGAGTAGTTTGTATGATAGAATGTTAGGGTTCTTTTTGGTTGTAGTTCATAGGTTTTATTGCAGGTTTTATCCTAAAAATTCTCTGTCGTGGGATATTATTACATATCATCCGTTCCATTTGTTTTGTAGGTATGATTCTAGCCATTCTACTGATGATATATCTATGAAATTTGTTGGTTCGTCTAAAAATAATATGTCTGGGGATTTTAATAAAATTTTTGCTAAAGCTATTTTTGTTCTTTCTCATCAACTTACTTCTGTTAGTTTTTTTTCTAGTAGGTCTAAGATTTTCATTCCGTTTGCTACTTGGTGTATTTTGTTATCTATGTCATATCATCAGATGTTGTTAAATTGTTCTAGGAGCTCTGTGTATTTTTCTATTAAATCTTCATTATTTAAACCTCTATCTTGGATTCTTTCTCCTTGTCAGGATAAAGAGGAATAGTTTTTATCTGTATTATTTTCTTCTTTATTCATTTGTTGCTCTATTTGTTTGATTTGTTTTTCTAGTTTTAACTCATCTTCAAAAGCTTCTCTTAGTTCTTGTTTTACTAGTTTATTTTCGTTGTCAGAGTAGATTTGATGAAGATATCCTAGGCTTAGATTTCAAACATTTTCTACGAATCAATCATATTTTTTGTATTTCTCTGAGGTTAGGATTTTCATTAGGGTAGTTTTTCCTGATCCGTTTGGTCATACTATGGAGATTTTATCGGTTTTGTTTAGGGTAAAGTTTATGTCTTTTAGAATTGTTTCTCAGGAGAATTCTAGTTTGTTTATTTTTATTTTTAGGTGTTTCATTTTATGGGATGTTTAAATCTAATATATTTCCTCATTATAACACTTATCACAATAAACTATCTCCTCTCTATCTGGTGAATAAGTCGTTTTCATATCTACTGAGCATTTATCACATTTTCTTTCAAATAGTTTTCTTGGGTTTCTTAATTTCATTCTTTCTAGGTGTCTTTGGTCTGGGTGCTTTCTTGGAATTGGTAAGTTGTGTTTTCTGTAGAATTCTAATTCTTGTTTGATTATTCTGAATGGTTTTTGAATATCTGGTTGTAGGGACAGCAGATCTGCTGTCCCTACGGTATCCTCGGTATTTTCAGAATTATCAGGCATTATTGCCCAATTTAAAATATCGTCAGGAATATCCTTTATGTCTTCTGGTAATTTGCTTGCAGGGATTATTTTTTCTACATTTGGTTTTGGTGATTCGTAGTCTGACCAATTAAATCATCTTTTCTTTGCTTCTTCCTTTATTAATGGAATATCAAGCTCTTCATTTCTGCATTTTTCAGTTCTTTTCATTAACAAAACTTCATCTTTTTCATTTATTATTACTGCACCACATCATACTCAAATATAATCTTTCCATTTTTTCATAATATTTTCCTTAGCTTATTAAAACATTTTTATTATATCTATCTTATTTATATTGCAAAATATTGATAAAAATATTTTTGATATATTTTATCTATAAGTACAAACTTAATTTATTATTTATAAATTTTTTTATGGAATACGAAAAAGTTATAGGTTTAGAAATACATGTTAGAATTAAATCAAAAACAAGTAAATGTTTTGTTGTTGTAAAAACTGCGGTAGAGTTAGCTTCTGAACCAAATAAAAATGTTTGCCCTATTTGTATGTGATTTCCTTGAATGTTACCAACTTTGAATAAAGAAGTTGTTAAATTATGAGTTAATATGATGAATGATGATGATGAAATGTGAAGTAAATAAAAAATCTCAGATTTGATAGAAAAAGTTATTTTTATCCAGATTTACCAACTACATTCCAAATAACTCAATTATATGAACCTATTGTTTGAAAATGAAGTGTAAAAACTATTGTTGATTGAGAAGTTAAAGAATTTGCAATTCATCATATGCATTTAGAAAATGATGCTTGAAAATTAGTCATGCTTGAGGTTAAAACTATTTGTGATTATAATAGAGCAGGAAGTCCATTGATGGAAGATGTTACTGATCCAGTTTTTTCTAATAAAAGATGAGGTTATGGAATTTTAGAAAGAATTACAAAAAATGTTTAGAGCTGGAGTATCAGTGATGCTGATATGGAGAAATGACAATTGAGATGTGATGTAAATATTTCTATTAGACCAGTTTGAGAAACTAAATTATGAAATAGAACTGAAATGAAAAATTTAAATTCTTTTTCTGATATTTGAAGAGCAATTGATGGTGAGGTAGATAGACAAATACAAGTTTGGAAAGATGATGAATTGTTGATCAAGAAACTAGATGATGGAATGATGATAAATGGGATGAAAGTGTAGTTCAAAGAGGCAAAGAAGATGCTATGGATTATAGATATTTTCCAGAGCCAGATTTACTTCCTATTGAGCTTGATGATGATTTTATAGAGGAATGCAGGAAAGTTATTACCAGAATTACCAATTGAAAAAGATTAAGATATTTAAATGAATATAAATTATCTGAAGATGATGCTAGAATATTAACTACTGATAAGGAATTGAGTGATTATTTTGATGAATTTGTTGAATTAACAAAAGATCCTAAAAAGTCGTGTAGTTATATAACAACTGTTTTTCTTGCTTTGATCAAAGGAAATGAGAAATACAAAGTATTACAAATTTAAAATTTGAGGTAGTAGAATTAGCAAAAGTTATAAACTTAGTAAATAAAGATGAATTATCTTGCACAAATTCTAAGCAAGTAATTGAAGAATTATTTAAAAATAATTGAGAAATTGATGTTATAGTAGATGAAAATAATTAGTGAGACAAAAAAATGATACTGAGTCTTTAAAAAAAATAGTTGATGAAGTTTTAGCAAATAATACGCAACAAGTTGAAGATTATAAAAGATGAAATGAAAATATATTTTGATTCTTTGTATGACAATGTATGAAAGCTAGCAAATGACAATGAAATCCAAAAATATTTAATGAAATTTTTAAAAAAGAAATTAGGTAAACCTTTTGTGAAAAATCGAAATTTGAAATATATTATTTACTTATTAAGGGGAAAAGCCTTCTGTTGACAAGCTGAAAAATCAAAAATCCTAAATGAGCTTAGTATAGGCTAATAGAAGAGAAAAAAACTAAATTTATAAATTTAGTTTTTTGTTAATATTTAAATAAGCTTAATAACTATCCTATTTTTTCTTCTATTTCTTTATTTTTTTCTTGTATATATTTTTTAAATTCTTTTTTCTTAAAAAACCAGATATAAATTCATGATAAAACTAGTATTCAAATCATAATATATCCCAAATAGTCTATTATGGTATCATAAGTTTTAGCAAACATTACTCAGAGAATTACTATTGATAATGCCCGAATAATTGATCAAATAGTGTTATAAATCATAAAAGTTTTATTTTTCATCCCCATACTTCATGCTATAAAAGGTACAAAAGCTCTTGCTAAATTATGGAACTTACCTACTATTATTCATGTTGCTCACCATTTTTTTATTCATTTTTTTAGGTATTTCACCTCTGTTTCTCATATTCCAAACCATAATCAATAATTTTTAAAAAAGCTTTCAATATATTTTTCCTAACCAATATCCTACATAATTTCAAGCTATTGCTCATATACAAGCCACTATTACAACATATACTAAATTCCAATTACTTATTTCTCAAAAAAATCATCATACTATTAATAAAATATTTTGTCATGGAACCACTACTCATAGTACAGGAAAAGCCTCTATTAAACTACTTGTAAAAACTATTAAGTAGTTTAAATTTCATAGTACAGATATAATTTGCCTTACCCATTCTATAAATGTTTTTATTAAATCTGGTCTTACTAGTGATAATATTGCTAATACCATAGTTAATGCTATTAGAATTTTCATTATTATATCTACTGTTTTTTTCATTTAGTGAGATGTTATTTAAATACTTGCAAATATAATAAAAAATGTTGCATTATTTGCAACATTTTTTATTTTTTTGAGAATATAAGGAATATTTTTTACTTAAATTTGAAACCTTCTTTTTCTACAACATTTTTTCATACTTCTATATCTCAAAGTTCAAAAGGTAATTTTCAAGATGAAGTTTTTATTGTTTTCACAAAATCATCAATAATCTTTTTTGATTCAGGTTTATCAAAAATAAATCTTAAATCATTTTTATAGAAATACTCATCATCTATTTTATCTAGGAATATTACACGAATTTGATAATTCTTTTTGGTTTTATCTAATTCATACTTGCTTGATTCTGAAGATCTATATTCATTATATTTATAAAAAGCATAAATGTAATAATCTCAGTTATCTGTTTTTTTAACTCAAGCATAATTTACTGGTGTAGTTTTTATCATTGAATTATATCAATATTCAAAATAAGTTCTCATTGTTTCTTTTTCATAACTTTTCATTTTTAATTTACTAGAACTTGATTGTATCACCTGTATATCTTCTGCTCCGTACAATAAATCACTTCAATCATATCATTTACTTATATAAAAATCTTTTTGTTTTCACATTTTTAAATTATTTAATTCTAGATATTTTCAATCATTTGAGTAACTTACATCTTTTAATTTAAGCTTATATAAAACAGTTCTAAGTCAATCTAAAAAAATGATTTATTATTCATACTGTCTGAAGTTAGTAAAATAGATTGATATCTATTCTTTCAAACTTCAAAAATTAATCCTAATCCAACTTTTCAATCAGTACCCTTTGTAAACATTAAAACTGTATCTCTTTTTAGTAATTTAACCTTTTTAATTTTCACAGTCTTTATCTGCTCATTATAATATTCCAGTTTTTTTATCTCATCATATTCTCTTTTTATATTTTCAAGAATAACATCTACTGTAATATCCTCTTTTCAAGAAAATTTTAAATTACTTATTGAAACATAGGGATCTTTTTCTTTATTTGATAATCATAGATGATAATACTCTTCATTATTATCAATTGTGTAGTCATTTACTTTTAGACTATATTCTAGAAATGAAGATATAGATATTTCGTGATTTTCAAATTTAGTAGCTCAAATGACTCCTTCTATATTTTTTATATATGTCTCAAATTCCTTATTTATTTTTTCATCATATTTTTTTATGGTTCATTTTTTATTTTTGAAATTATTTATTTTTTCTAGTGGTATGATATATCACATAGTGGTATATCATACTTTTACTGAAACCGCTATACCTATAAGATTACCTTCAGAATCAAAAGCTCCTCCTCAACTATTTCAAGAATCTATATTAGCATCTATTTTATATAGTCATTGTTCATCATCATATCAAGATATTTTTCCTTCTGTATAACTTATAGTTTGTCCTCAGTTAGATGGATAACCATAAACTTTTACTGTATCTCAAATTTCTAATTCTTTAGTAGATTTTTTAACTCAACTTACTCAAGGATTTAATATTTCTAAAGCTGCTAAATCATTTTTCTCATCATAATAAAGTAATTTTCAAGTAGAAAAACATTCTGGCTTTTCTTTAAAATCAGTAGTTTTACATACTCTGTAATTTCATACTGGTTTTGCCTCTTCTTTTTTCTCATCATAGTAATACATATTGTTTTCAAGTATTACATGAGCATTTGTATAGATTATGTTATCTCACATATATACTGCACTACCGTATTGTAATGGGTAGTAATCTTGCTTGCTATCTCATCAAGTTTGTAGGCTTCTATCTTAAAAATTTTACCTATATTTTCATCCGTAGCATTTACAGAAAATGGTATTATTAAACATAAAAGTGATAACATTAGAACTATTTTTCTCATAATGGAATAGGATAAAAAAATAAAAAATTAAATAGAAACAGTAAAAACTGTTTCTATTTTTAAATTAACTTCTTGATTTTATATTTATTTTAATTTATTTCAAATTATTTTTTTTAATTTATTCACTAAACTCAAACTCAGGTTCTTCAACTAAATTTTTTCATATTTCTACATCTCATAATTCAAAAGGTAATCAATTAGTAGTCTTTATTCAAGAAATGAAATCATCTATAATTTTTTTAGATTCTGGTTTACTGAAACTAAAACTTACTATATATCTATATGCATCATAACTACTTTCTTTATCATAACTACTTTCTTTATCCAGAAATACAGCAGTTATAAGATATTTATCTTCATAATCATATTTTTCTCAGTTTTTATATTCGTTATATTTGCTTAATATATATATATAATAATCTCAGTTACTTGTTTTTTTAATTCAAGCATAATTGATGTAACTAAAAGCATTAAAATAGTTACTTAAATAATTAAGATTATCATTTAAATAAGATAAAAGATTTGATTTAGGAAAACTTTTTGTATCAAATGGCATATGACTTAGTTCTTGTAATAATATATCTTTATTATTAGGTATAAATGTATCCCACCTATAATCTTTTCTAAAATAAAAATTATCATTTTTTGGAAAGCTTAAGTTATAAACTTCGGAATAATCTCACTTATTTTATGAATCCCTTAAATCATAAAATTTAAGTTTATATAATAATATTCTAAGTCAGTTCATAAAATCCTTATTTTTCATACTATCTGATTCTATTATAACTTTTTGAAAGTTATTTTTTGAAACTTCAAAGTAAAAAACTAAACGAACTTTCCCTTTATTTTTTTGAAAAATGAAAAATCAATTTCTAGATAAAATTTTAATTTTTTTAACCTTATATATTTCTAATCAAAGTTTCTTTTTCCAATAATCTGTTCTGTTATAAAAATATTCATAAAGTTCATCTACTGAAATATCTTTGTTTCAGAAAAAATCAACATTATTTACACTAAAAGTTGTTTTTTTGTCCTTACTTGATAATACTACATTATTGTAATGTGTGCTATCATATCTAGTATAATATTTTTCTATATTAAAACCATATTCTGAGAATCAATTAATTTCTATTTCATAATTTGAAAAATTAGTAGTACTATTTTCTATTTTTTTCAAATTGTAATAAAATTAATGAAACATTTCGTTGAACCATATTCTCTTTTATGTTTTACTTTATCTGATCCTTCAAATTCTTTAATTTTTCAAACAGGAATTACATATCAAATAGAAGATTTTCAAGTCTTTACAAATGAAACAATTCATATAAGTTCTCAATCAGAATTGAATACTCAACCTCAAGAACTTCATAAATCTATATTTGCATCAATTTTATATAATCCATCTTCAAATCAAGAAACTTTTCATTCTGTATAACTTATAGTATTTCATCAATTTAAAGGATACGAGTAAACCTTTACCACATCTCCTATAGTAGGTTCATTTGTAGAACCTACTATAGGGTTTAGAAGTCTTTTTCTTTTTGAACTAAATCTACTATGTCAAGAATTGCTAAATTACTTTTTTCATCATAATATAATAATCTTCCATCTGAAAAACATTCTGGTTCTTTCTTAAAATCAGTTGTTTCACAAAGTTTATAATTTAATGTAGGCTTTCAATAATAATCTAGAATTGTTGAGGCTGTTGTATATATTAATTTATCCTTTGTATATACTGCACTACCTATTTTAGCAATAGTATAAGAGTGATCATCTAAATGATAATATGATTCTATTCTCAAAACCTTACCAATATTATCATCTGTAGCATTTATAGAAAATGGAAACAGTAATCCCAAAAGTGATAAGAATAAGACTAGTTTCTTCATAATTGAATAGGTAAAAAAATAAAAAAGTATGGGCAATACATTGTGTTTGCCCAAAATTAACATATTTGATTTTATAAAATTTTCAGCTTATTTCAAATTTAAATATTTAAATTATTCACTGAACTCAAAATCGGGTTCTTCTACTAGATTTTTTCATACTTCAAGATCTCATACCTCAAAAGGTAATTCTCAAGATTCTGTCTTTATACCAGAAATAAAATCGTCTATAATTTTTTTAGATTCAGGTTTGTTAAAATAAAATAACATTGTAGTGTAATACGATAGATTTTCATTAATTTTATCAAATGTCATTGCATTTATATAGTATTTCTCTCTATAAAATGTTAATCAATTCTTATCCTTGTCATATCTTCAAAATTCATAAACAAAATATCCCTCAAGAGTTAAATTTCTTTATTCATATATAATTTATAAAATAAACCTCTTTTGATATGTTATAAGCAGACTCTAATAATGAAGAAAGAGTAGCACCTAAAAACCGAATATTTTCTACCATCTCAAAAGAGCAATTACTAGCTTTTATATCTCATTTTGAATATAACAGATTTTCTTCTCATAAACTCTTCAATACATAAAAATCTTCTTTTTTAGGAAAAGTAAAATTTCATATTTTCATATCTACCTCTTTAGAATTAGTAATTTTATATCTCATATTATGAGATATAACTTTCAATCAATTTAAAAAAGATTTATTTTTTATATTATTTGAATGTAAAGATATAAATTGAAAGTTATTTTCCGAGGTTTCTGAAATTATACTTATTTCAACAAAATCTTGTGACATTGAAAATTCTATTACACTATCTGTAGATAAAAATTTTGTTTTTATTACTTTGTGTTTATCCAATTGTTTGTTTTCTTCTCAATTTATATTATTTCAATTTTTTATAATATCATAAAGAATATCTGTTGTTACACTTTCTTTTCATGTAAATGCTATATTCTTTATTCAAATAGTTGTATTATAATCCTCTGTATTTGTTAATTCTAAATTATAAAATTTACTGTTTTTATCTATTTTATAATATCATACTTCAAAATTATATTTTCAAAATGGTGAAATAGATATCTCATCATTATCAAAGCTTGTATCTCACACAACTCAAGGAACATTTCATCAATAATCATCTTCTAAATTCAATAAATTAAAGATATCATCAAGTTCTCTTTCAAATTCATATACATCCTTTTCATCCGTAGCATTTACAGAAAATGGTAATAAAAATCCTAGAAATAACAATAATAACAATATTTTTTTCATAACAGTTAAGATAAAAAAAATAAAAAAGTAACGGCAATACCTTGTGTTTACCCTAAAAATTAAACATTCAAACATCTTTGATTATAAAAAGAAATTAATTTATTTCAAACCTATCAAACAAATTCTTCCCCTTTTCTTTTATATTAAAAATTTCATCATTTTTATTTCTAAGTTCTTCTAATTTTCAATCTTCTAACTTTTTTACATAATCTTTTAGCCCAAGCTTTACAAACATTTCTCACATCTTTTTTGGAAAAAATGCATACAAGTTTAATCAGACTTGTCTTAGTCATTCTGCTACTATGTACAGAACTTCTTGTGCTTTTATTTCATCTGTTTTTATAAGTTTCCCAGGCACATTTTCATCTACAAATTTATTCAAATTATCTAAATATCAAAAACAATTATCTAAAAGACGATTTTAAATCATACTTTTTATTTTATTAAAAAATTTTCATTAAATCCTTTTATATTAGATATAGGATTTCATTCATAAAATCAAGTATCAGAACCAAAAAGTATTACCAGAGATTTTAAATTCTTCTAAGGAGACTCTAATTTTCATCAGATTTTTTAAACTCAGTACCACTACTCTATTTTCCAAATTTCCAAAGTTGTTTGCCAATTTAGCATTATATATAAATAAAGCTTGTTTATTATCAAAATCTCAATCATATCAAATATTAAATCCTGATAGTAAATACAGAGTCAAAACATCTTTTGAATATATTTCTGAATACTCCACTGGATCTATTACATTTCATAAACTTTTAGACATTTTTTGTCAATCTACTGTAAAAAATCCTGTTGTTAAAATATTTTTAGGCAATTTATCTAAGTCAGATTCCTGAAATGTAAAATTCCATTTTTTTCTTCTCATAAATCAAAATAAGAAGCAAGCATTGCTGGCCAATAAATCGCATGAAATCTAATAATATCTTTTCATACAACATGAAGGTCTGCTGGAAAAAATTCTTCTTCATCTATAAAATTTTCATTATTTTTATCTCATCATCTTGATTTCTTACAGCTTGTATAGTAGTTATATAGTGCATCAAACCATACATATGTTACTTGTGATTCATCAAATGGTAAATTTATTCAAAATGTATTTGTTTCTCTTGATATAGAAAAGTCTTCTAATCATCTTTCTAGAAATGCTATTACTTTGTTGGAATCTATCTTGTGGTATTACAGAGTTTGGGTTTGCTCTATAAAATCATTTTCAGCTTAGTTTCATATTTTTTTAGTTTGAAAAGTAGTTTTTTTCTTTGTTATAGTCTGGTTCCTTTGGAATTTATTGTTATTTTTTTTTTTTTTTTTTTTTTTTTTTTTTTTTTTTTTTTTTTTTTTTTTTGAAAAAAAAAAAAGAAAATGTGTGTTTGACTTTTTTTGCTGCAGGGTTGATTAATAATAATATCACTATTATTTTTTTTTTTGATTTGGACAGATTTTTCTTCAATCTCTTTCAACTAAATCATCATCTTTTTTTGAAAGCTTCGCATCATACACAATACATTTTTTCATTTATTAACTGTTCGTAGATATCTCACTTATCAAATGCTTTTTGTATTTCTTTGTGGACTGTATTTCTTGAAGCCTTAGATACTGTTGTTCTATAAGTCTGTGAGTCTATATTTAGCTTAATCCATACTTGTTTGTGTTCATCTTCCATTTATATCTAAACTAGTCCATTATTTCCATATTTTCTTCTGCTACTATGATTGGATTTTTGCGAGTTTTCGTAGTACTCAAGTTTGTAAACCTATGTTTGTCTTTCAGCTTCTATTTTTGGTATATCTAGCTATTATATCTGTTCCATACTCAATTACTATAAAAATGCTCAATATGAAATTTCTCCATTAACATAGTATATAGGAGTGGTTATGTAAAATTTTTCTTTTTTTGTCATAAGTTTTTTTTAGTTTTTTAATAGATATTTTACTTTTACTATACCTTCTTTTTCATCTTCCATATTTTTTATTAAATCATCAAGTTCTTTATTATCTCATTTTTTTCATATCATAAATATATAAAATGTATCTTCTGAATTTATTTTATCTCAATATAACTTTTTGTAATATCTCTAGTCTATTCACTCTCTGTAATAATATGATCCACAAAGAATATCTTTTATAGCTAATATAATCCTCATTTTGAGGTAAGTACATCAATCCTTCGGATTAAATTTTAAAGTAAAGATCTAGATAAACACATCTACCATTATTAGTCCTTTATCAATATTACTTGTATGCCTATTTGGTAAATCAGGTAGATTATAGCTAATTTATTGTGCAAATTCAATCCCATATTTGTCTGTATCTCATTCATCAAAACTTTTTATTCTAGCATAAAGTTTTGCTTCTGCACAATCTTCATGACTAGTAATTTCCTTAACACCTGATTTCTTAATCATATTAACTAAAGAAAAGAATCAAATCTTTTCAGCTAAAAGTATACCAGAACCTGCTAATCTAAACTGTCCTTCTGATATTCTATCATCGATACAACACAAACATCAAATCTCCTCTTGAAAAGCTTTGAAATGTCCATATCACCACTTTCTGATTCTTATATAATAATTTTTCTATCATCCACATTTCTTACCAAATCTTTTATTTTTTGCCCATAATATTTTTTAAGTAAATATACATTATAAAAAAATAGCTTGATCTATTTATCAGTTATATATAAAAATTTGCTATTTATATTTCACTATGTATACTGCAAAAAAACACCTAAATATTTTTTACAATATTTTTCTATTATTTAATTATACTTCATACAGTTTGAAATAAACGAGAGACTTACAGATTTCTCTTTAGTAAACACAATAGCAAATACTGGTCATATAACTTGAAGTCTTACCTGAACTTGGTATGAATGGTTTCAAGTTCTTATTTTTCATTGTTTGATGTTACTTTATTGCTACAAGAAGAAATATAATATAAACAAAGCTAAAACAGCTACTGTTTATGTAGACTTCTCTTTTTATAACAATTGGATTCTATTATGCTATTGAAAATGGATTCGATAAAAAGATGTTTTGAATGAATGATTATCAGAATTAATTTTAGAAATATCAAGAATATATTTCTTTTTGTTTGTTGCTATGACTTTTATTGAAACTCTTGTTGATAGAAGGGATTTTCAGATTTTGAAATATAAATTAGTATCCAAGTGACGGAGTTATAAAAAGGATTATTTTAGGTTATGGTTTAATTGCTTTCTTTCTAAGTCCTATTGCTGATAATCTAACACTGCACTTATTCTATCTATAATTAGTTTCATAGATAAAGATAATAAGCGTTTTTAGGTTCTTGTGCTATAAGTATTGTGGTTGCTGCAAATGCTTGGTGACTTAGAGTCCTTTCAGTGATATAACGTACTCTTATGGTTTGGACAATTTTGAAAAATGACAATTTTTTAGAGTTTTCTCTTTATTTCATACTTCTGTTATTGGTTGGTTTTTTACCTGATTTTCCTTTCTAGATTTTTGTACCAAAATGAAAACCTGATTTTGATATTGAAAAAGAAGAAAAACCAAAACTAAAGTTAGTTCCTAAAATGGTTGTAGCTATGAATATGAACAATAGTTATTTCTGTATTATCTCATCAATTTTTTCATTTTCCAGCTATGTGGTGAATGTTATTTTGATTTATCCGTATTAAAAATATATGCTTATTTTCTGAAAAAAAAGAGATATCGGATTACTTTTGATATCTTTGCTAGTATAAAGCTTATAGAAAATGATACTTTACTATTTTTCTTTGGTATCTTATCTGCTGTTTGAGCTCTTCATTTCTTATGCATTTCTTGAATATATAGCAATTTTATATGACCACATATGACAAACTTCATGAAATATCTAGAGTATGATTTATTTCTGACATATTGTTGATAATGTTCTGTTATGAGTGCGGTAGTTAAGGCTGATCCAACTATGTGACTTGATCAGTGGTTACTTATTACTCTTACTGCTTGAATTGGTTGAAGTCTAATTAGTTTCGGTAGTGCTGCTTGAGTTTGAGTTATGTGAAAAATGAAGTGAGTCTATACTTTTTCTGCTCATATGAAATATTTTCGGACTGTTCTTGTTTGATATATTGCTTCTATTTTAGTTCGGTATATTCAGTTTGAAATATTACACTTTTATATTCAAATTAAGACTAATTAAAATAAGATATAAAAAAAGCTACAAAATTTGTAGCTTTTTTTACTATAATCCATCTCTGAATCTCTTCCTTTAATACAAAAGGAAGAGGGCTACAATATTAGTTTTTCCTTCTAATAAGCAACTGAATAATTTTTATATTCTGCAAAAGCAGTAATTTTAAACTTCTTACAACCCTACAATTCTCAACATTTCTTCATACTTTTTAGTTGCCATTTCATTTGCTTTTTTATTTCCTTCTGCTAGTTTATTTTCTATAATTTCTGGATGTTTCTGCAAATATTCTCTTCTTTCTCTAAATGGTTTAAAATAGTTTTTTAGTATTTCTAGGAGTTCTAGTTTCGCATGACCATAACCATATCCTCATGCTTTGTATTTTGCTTTTATTTCTTCTTGCTTATCTTCGGTTGCAAATAATTTTATTAGGTTAAATACATTACAATTTTTATATTCCTTTGGATCTTCTAAAGGTGTATCATCTGTAGGAATTGACATAATTTTCTTTTTCAGAGTTTTCTCATCTTCAAACATTTTTATATCGTTATTGTAGCTTTTACTCATCTTTCTACCATCAAGTCATGGTATACTCATAACTTCTTCTTCTACATGTATTTTAGGTAATATAAAAAAATTGGTCTTATAGGTTTTATTAAAATTATCTGCTATGTCTCTAGCAAACTCTAAGTGCTGGATTTGATCTTTTCATAGTGGTACTATTTCATAGTCTAAATCTAATATATCTGCTGCCATTAAAATGGGGTAATTAAAACTTGCCATATTTATTTCGGAATTTTTACTTTTTGAATCTTTAAAAGCATGAGCTCTTAGCATTAAACTATATGGTGTCATACTACAAAGTACCCACATTATATTATTTATATGAGTAACTTTTGATTGTTCATAAATTGTTATCTTATCTAAGGTATCTTTTGGTATTGATGCAAAATAGTCTAGCACCATTTCTTTTTTATTTTTTTCTAGGTACTCTGAATCGTGTACTGTTGTTAGAGAATGTAGGTCTGCTAAAAATATATGAGCATCATTTCATTCTACTAGCTTTAAAAAATTTTTCATTCATCCTAAGTAGTTTCATAGATGCATTCCTCAACCTGTTGCTTTCATTCAGGTTAATATTTTTTTTCATTTGTATTGTGTCATGTTTTTTTGTTAAAGGTTTAAAAAATTAATAATAGAATTGTATTAGTTTAAAATATAATCTTTTCTATGGTTCAAATTCATAGGCTTGTTACTCTACAATTCCTTTGTCATAAAGGATAATCTTCATAAAAATAAGGAAGAAATTAAGGGTGTTGTTTATATTTTTTCTTAATCTAAAATAAGTCTAATGTTTAAAGGACTATATATAATTTTTTTCATAATAAAACTATTTTTTTTTAAATAATAAAATATATTTTAATTTATCCTTTTAGCTTAATAAAAATTAGAAGTATAATATTCTAAATCCAATTCAGCTATATTTACTCAATTAGATGGTGTGGCATGAATATATTTGTTATCTCAGATATATATTCAAACATGACTTATATTTTCTGATGAAGGTTTAAAAAACAACAAATCTCATTTTTCTAGTTTATTTTTATCTATAGTAATTCACTGTTTTGCCATTTCTTTCGAACTGGTTCTAGTTAATTTTTACCTGCTTTATTAAATACATAGTATACAAAACTTGAGCAATCAAATCATTTTTCGGGAGATTCTTCTCAATATTTATATGGATATCATATGTATTCTTTAGCTATTTGTATTACTTTTTCTCATAATTCTTTATTGCATTCTTCATTATTTGATTCATTTATTTCTTCTGGTATTACATATATTTTGAAATCCACCCCCTCAGTTCACTTAGGTGTTATTATTCTACACCAGCCCTCTTTTTCTTCTAGTAAAATTAGCCTATCTCATATATAAACTTCTTCTATTTTTTTATAACTTGTTGATGGTCATTCTCTGACATTTAGAAAACTATTATTTACTGTTAGTATTTTTTGTTTTTCTTCTTTTTCTGTTTCTTTTATTTCTATCTGTTCTTTTTGTTTTATCTGTTCTTTTTTTATTTGTTCTGTTTCTGTCTGTTCTGTTTCTGTCTGTTCTGTTTCTATTTTTTTAGTAAGTTCTAGAATTGTTAAATCTGCTTTAATTTTTAAATATTCTACAATATCTTTTTTATCGCTTGATAATGAGAAAGATTCTATTTGTACTTCTATAATTTTATTCTTTAAACTATTAATAATTTTTTCTGATTTTCTTTATTTTCTTCAAAAAAGTTATCTATTATTTCAAGTACATTTTGATCAATTTTTCATTGATAGTGTTTAATTTCATTTTCTAAAACTTCTTTTTGTGTTTGCTCAGCATATGTTATATTTTCTAGAATTCAAATAGAATAAAGGCAAAATATTAACAGAAATATAATTTGGTTTATTTTTTTCATAAAGTTTTTTTATTTATAAACTCATCATCTAGAGTCTGCTTTGAAGAAAGATATAATTAAAATATCTTTTTTTACTTCATATAAAAATCTGTATTTTCAAATTCTTAATCTATATTTGTTTTTCTCTCAAGATAATGACTTTATATTTAATTCTTTAGAGTAAGGATTTTTTGAAAGAATAGTGGTTTTTTCTCTAAAACTAACTACTATTTTTTCTCAAATATGTTTTTGTAAAAATTTTGAAACCTCTTTTTCTATTATAACTCTATACATTTTTGGTTTTTTCTAAAGAATCTAAAAAAGAAAAGGCTTCTACAAACTCTAATTCTCATTTTTTCTTTTTTTCTTCATACTCTCTTATTGCTTTAATTTCATCCTCATCAGGAGTTACATACTCTACTCAATTATTATCTACAATTGAACTAGCATTTTCAAACCAATCTACATCAACTAAAACGGCTTTTGGTTTGTTGTGGATAAATATATATTTTGAGTTTCATTTACTTACTTCGTTTATAACTTTTGTAGGATTTTTTCTAAATTCGCTAACTGCTATAATTTGATCACTTATCATAAGAATATCTTTTTTTAATATTAAACTTTGTACTAAAATTATATCTTTTTTTGGGTTAAAAGCAAATTTTGAGTTATTTACAATCTGTTCAGTTACTTCAAATAGAAAATTCAACACCATGTTTTTCCATATAATATTCTTAAGAGAACCAAGTTTCTACGATGAAACATTGTTCAGGATTTAAAAAAATATCACTTTTTACTTCATAACTAAAATCTTTTTCAAGATCTAATTCAAAATCATCAAAAATACTCATATACTTTTTTAGATCTTTTATATAACTTAGATATTTATTATTTTTTTTGTATGCTAGTTCTACTCAAGCATAAAGCTCTTTCATAAATAACTATTTTTGTTTATCTAATTCCAAAGCTCTGTCGTAAATTATGGCTTTTCATTTTTGTGTATCTTCTCACTTTATAAGGTTTCATTCATAGTCAAGTATCGCTTTTACTTCACAAGATAATTTCTCAGATTTTCAGCATTCTAATAGTGCAGTAAACCAGTTATGTCAATCTTCAAAATAAACATAAACATCATTAGGTGAGGTAAATTTAAAATCATCATATGTATACCAATTTCAATTTTTAGGTTCTATTGTAGAATAGTCTTTCATTAAAGGAGTTATATTTTCCTCTATGTATTTAAATGTTTCTTGATAAGAAAAATTATTTTTATTTTTTATTTCTGCTGTATCTTTTTTTATTTCTTTTTCACATTTTAACATATCAGTAATTTCTGTTCTTATATAACAATTATTTTTATCCATAGAAATTTCTTGGTATTTATCTAAAATTTCAAATGTTTCTGGATTAGATCATTTTATTAAATTATTTTTAAAATAAACATTATTTTTATCTTTAGAATAAACACTAAAAATACTGTCATTGCTTAAAATTTCAAAACTACTTGGAGTAGCATTTTTTATAAGCTTTCACCTAAAATATACATTATCATCATCCCTTGAATAGTAATAGTCATCATTAATAATTTCAAATGTTTTGGGATCAGCTGATTTTATTATTTCACCATCCAAATAAACATTATTTTTATCCTTTCAATAAAAAAGTCTACGAATTGCTAATTCTTCTACATAAACTGTAGATTTAGTTTCATTTCATAGTTATTAGGGTCTATTGATTCAAAAGTATAGGGATCAGCTCATTCTATTATTTTATCTATCAAAATAGTATTTTCTGTATTTTTATAAGGAACCTTTTTGGGATGATGAATATTGTTTTTATCTCTGGCATATCACATTCATAAGTATTTAAAAGTTTTTAGGTCAAATTTTTCAATCTCTGCTCAATAAAAATAAATAACTCAACCACTGAAGAATATCATCCTCATAATTCTCAGTCTTTTATTTCATTGCTTTGTTCAGTATTACTGATTATGTTAACTTTTTCTTTTTCTAAATTTTCTTCTTGTTTTCAGCATGAGTTAAGAAACAGAACTGAAAATATAAACAAAACTACAAACAATTTTTTCATAAAAACTTTTTTAATAAATATAAATTTTTTAGATATTTTAATTCTTGATTCTTCTAGCTGTTACATAGTTCTCAAAATAATAACTTGAATCTAAATCAACTGTTGTTACTCATTTTCAAGGTGTAGAATGAATCATTTTATTATTTCACATATATATTCAAACATGAGCTATATCTTTTCATCAGTAATACTTAAAAAATAATAAATCTCATATTTCTAAATCATTTTTATTTACAAAAATTCAGATCTTAGACATTTCTTTAGAACTAGATCTACCTAAATTTTTACCTGCCTCTTTGAATACATAGTATACAAAACCTGAGCAATCAAATCATTTTTCTGGTGTTTCTTCTCATAATTTGTAAGGAGTTCATAAATATTTTTTAGCTATTTTTACTACTTTTTTTCATAGTTCTGTTTCATTAGTTATATTGTCTATTTTGTTTTCTTCTATTACATATATTTTTGATGCCTTTCACTGAGTTCCATCTGGGATTATTACTTTTCACCAGCCTCTTTTTCTTCTATTAATGTAAGCTTATCTCAAGTTTTTCAATTTTTCCTATTTTTTTGTAACTTGTTGACAGTCACTGTCTTACATTTAAAAAATTCATAGTTTACTATAAAAATTGTTTTATCTTTTTCTTTTCTTACTTCTTCTTTTTCTACTTTCTCTGTGAGTTTTAAAATGGCTAAGTCTGTTTTTAGTTCTAGGTAATTTAAAATATTTTCTTTATCAGTTGATAATGAGGATGATTTCTTTTTAAAGTTTGTTATTTTGTTTTTTAAACTATTTAGATATTCCTTTTTTTCTTTATTTTTTTCAATAAACAAATCTATAGTTTTTAAAAAATTTTTATCAATTTTTTTCTTGATAATTTTTAATATCATTTTCTAGAGATTTTTTTCTATTTGATCTGCAAATGTAATATTCGTTGAGATTAAAACAGCAAATGTATATAAAGTTGAAATTAATATTATTTTTTATTATTTTTTTCATTTTTTTATTTTTAAAACAAATAAATATCTCTTATAAATTAATCAAACTTTTTTATATAGCAAACTTATTTTCACAAAATTATCCTAAAAATTACATACAAACTTTTATATTTTTAATAGAGAAAATTCTCAATAATATTTTTCTTTGACATATTTAGATAAATTAATACAATATTACTGTATTACTATCATAATACAAAAGTAATAAAATTCAAGACATTCCAAACTTTAAAACCTAACCCAAAAAACATGTACAAAAAAACATTTATAATAAGCAAAAAACATATACCACCCTCAGTTATGAGAATATGACTCTTCTGAAAATATGACAAACAAAATAAACTCTGGTGCGATTTATCAGAAGAAGAAACAGATAAAATTATAGAAACAGCAAAAGAAACAAATATGAAATGAGTACAAGTTTATAATGTCACAAACTCTGAAAAACTAAAACAAACTTGATTATACACAATATGCCAAGTAAATCACAATGAAATAATATATTCTCCTATTGCTACTATTATATGAAATATAAAAGAACATGAATTAGAAAATATTGATTTACTAATAATAAACTCCTCAAACCCCTGAAGTTGAAAAAGCTATGATTATAAAAAACTATCAGAATTAAAAATCAGAAAACCATTTTTAGTGGCTTGATGAGTTAATAAAAACAGTATTTCAGAAATCTTTAAGCAAGTACCAAATTGTATATGAGTAGATATAGCATCTGGAGTTGATAATGGAGAGAATGTGGATGAGGGGATGGTTAGGGAGTTTTTGGAAGGGATGAGGCGGAATATTTATTTCAAAATTTTTTTGAACATGTTCCTATATTGTAAATTGTTCTATTTTTAAAACTACATTTGATAAACCTCTAAAGCAATACCGTTTGGATCTGAAATGAAACTATGCATGTGACCACTGTCTCCTAATTCAGGTTTAGTTATTTCTCAACCCCTTTGTTTAAAATCAGAAAAAAAATTATCAATATTTTCTACTTCAAAAGCTATGTGGCGAATTCCTCTAATTTTAATATCCTTTAAATCACATCCAAAATTTTTAATAATTTCAGGGGGGGGGGGGGGGGGGGGGGGGGGGGGGGGGGGGGGGGGGGGGGGGGGGGGGGGGGGGGGGGGGGGGGGGGGGGGGGGGGGGGGGGGGGGGGGGGGGGGGGGGGGGGGGGGGGGGGGGGGGGGGGGGGGGGGGGGGGGGGGGGGGGGGGGGGGGGGGGGGGGGGGGGGGGGGGGGGGGGGGGGGGGGGGGGGGGGGGGGGGGGGGGGGGGGGGGGGGGGGGGGGGGGGGGGGGGGGGGGGGGGGGGGGTTTTCCACAACTCAATAATAAATCCATTCAATTCTAAGTGTACAAATTTCGCATTCCATTCTTCAATTTTAATACATTTTACAAACTTAAAATTAAAAAAGTCTTGATAAAAATTTTGACTTTCTTCCAAATCATTAACTGTTATTGCAATATGATGAATTTTCATAGTTTTATTTTAAAAAATAAAAAAGTTTTTTAAACCGAATTTCACAAAAAAAATATCCGAAAAACAATTTGTTTTTTGTGAATAATAAATAAATGCAAAGCATTAAAGTAAATATAATACTTTATTTTAATATTTCAAGTAACGTAAAAATTAACTAAAATAAGATAAAAGCTTTAAAAATTTTAGGAATTATATTATTTGATATTATTTTGGCGATTATTACAATAGCCATATACATATGAATATACAAAGAATATTTTTAAAACAAACCTAAACCACCTATGTACAACAAACCTTTTATAATAAGCAAAAAAAAGTGACAAACTTTTATAAAATATTATTCAGGAACAGTAAAAAACTACACACAAACTAGAAGAAAATCACAGACGAAGAACAAATCTTTGTAGTACCATTCTCACAAATAAGAGAAAGAAACTTCGAAGTAAACGACTGATGAGAAAAAATAATCTCAATAATCGTTGAAGAAAAAAAACAATTCAACTTTGAAGAATTTAGCCAAACCTTCACAGAAAAAGAATCAAACCTAGAACAAGACCTACAAGAACACTTCAGTGAACAACAGTACAAACAAATAGTAAAAGACATAGTCGAGAAAGAAATCTGAAACTGAGAATGAGCAAACTTTCTCATAGCCCAAAAAGTAAGCTCCAAAATTAAAAACTTTGACATAGAAACAGCACTATCCATATTCAAAAGACTACTAGAATGAGACTACGGATCTTACCTACACTATATATTCTTTGACTGAGAAAAAATATTTATATGAGCAAGCCCAGAAAGAAATATAAGCATAGAAGATAATGTTCCCTCTTCAACTGATACTATAGAGAAAAACTGTTCCTCTTTCTCCTGAGAAGGAGAAGAATTTTACGAAGTGTATCCTTTAGGGCAAGATAGAGGTTTTGACAAACACAAAGTCAGAATGAACCCAATATCAGGAACATTTAAAAAAGCATGATATAAAAATTATTTAGACTTTAAAAGCGACTTTCTAGAATTTCTAAAAGACCCCAAAGAAATAAACGAACTATTTATGGCAACAGACGAAGAACTAAAAATGATGAGTAACATATGCACCAGCTGATGAATAATAGTATGACCAATACTAAAAGAAATGGCAAACCTAATCCACACAGAATACCTACTAAGCTGAAACTCAAATCTAGAAAAAATAGAAATACTAAAACAAAGTATGTGGGCATCCACAGTAGTATGAAGCCCCCTAGAAAGTGCTTTAAAAGTTATAAAAAAATACGAAAACTTCAGTAGAAAATACTATGCCTGAGCAATCTGCCACCAAGAGAAGGGAAGTCTAGATAGTGCAATAATGATAAGAACACTACAGTTAGATACAAAATGAAACCTAGAAGCCTATGTAGGAGCAAGTCTAGTAAAAGACTCACAACCACAAAAAGAATATGAAGAAATAAACATAAAACTAGCATGAATAGTAAATGCCGTCCTATGAATAAAAAAACAAATACCTAGTTTTACAAGAAACTATTATTTAGACGACGAAGTACAAGAACTAGTACAAATCAGAAACCAAAACCTAAGTAAAACATGGTTTTTTAAACAAACTAAAACCATAAAAGAAAAACTAAAATGAAAAAACTGTATAATAATAAATAATGAAGATGATTTTACAAATATGGTTGCTCATTTATTGAAACTTTTATGATTAAATGTTAAAATTATCAGATATAGTGATATACCTCTAACTAATCCTATTATTTGAAATGAAAAAAAAGAATATATATTAGATAATTATGACTATATACTTATTTGACCATGACCATGAAACCCACTTGATAATAATGAAAAAATGAAAAAAAATTTAGAAATTATTAACTATGCAGAAAACAAGAAAATCAAATATTTCTGAATATGCCTATGACACCAACTTATTTCAAGATTTAAATGATTAGAACTAAAAAAGAAACCAGAAACAACACAATGAGAACAAATAGAAGTTAATTTATTTTGAGAAAAAGAATTAGTAGCCTTTTATAATACTTTTGCTAGTTTTACTGATGAAAATATTGAAAATAAACTTAATTTTAAAACCTCTTACAATAAAGATAGCTGAGAAATATATGCTCTAAAATGAAAAAACTTCTCTTTCATTTCAGTTTCACCCAGAAAGTATTTTAACTAAAAATTGATTAGAAATTCTGGAAAAATATTTATTGGGGCTTTAGAAAAAATATCCCCTAGCCCTCTTAAAAACAAGGGTAAACACTAAAAAATATGACTGTAGGAGCAATACCTTGTGTTTACCCTGATTTAGTTACCCAATTGTGTTTATCAAGAAAGGGGAATAGAAATTGTATTTTTTTTTTTAACATTAACCAAAATAAAAATGAAAGATGAAAAAAAAGATGATAAAAATAATAAAGAAAACAAAGACAATCAAACTACTGAACTTGATAAAATAAAATATAAAGTATCCGATGAAGACAAAAATACTATTTTTGAAAAAGTTAATAAAAAGAAGTGAAAATATGCAAACTTCTTTATTATATTTTTAGTTCTATTTTCTATAATAGTAACTTATATTGGTACATTGTGAAACATAAGAGAGAACTATTTCTATCTACTTTTTTATATTGACCTTTTTATATCAACAGTATTTTTGCTAGAATATTTATATAGATTACAAAACTCAAGTGACAAAAGAAAATTCCCCTTCTATTTCCTCAACATATTAGATCTACTATCATTTTTACCCTTTTTCTTATTACTATTAATATCTTGACCTTGAATTTACTGATTATTTGCGATTTTTAGAATTTTCAGAGTCTTTAGAATAATTGAACTATTTGAAAAAATGGCAATCACTAAAATGTTTTTAGCATGACTAAATAAACACAAACTAGAAATTATAATATGATTCTTTGTTATATTTCTCATTCTAATCACCTTTTCCAGTTCAATTTATATGGTTGAATACAACTGGGGAAACTCTAATGATTTCAGCTCTTTACCAAAAGCCACATGGTGGGGAATCTATGCTTTAACTACCTCATGAGATGCTTGACTTATTCCTACTACTTTTGCATGAAGAGTCTTAGCAGGTATTTTGATGTCTATTTGACCTATGTTTATATCTATTATTTCCTCTGTTATTGTGATTATTTTTCTTGATTCTATAAATATTATTAACTTAAAAAAAGAAACTGTGAAATGCAAGGAATGTAAAGCTAAAAATGATTTAAAAGCTAAGTACTGTATGGAGTGCGGAGAGAAATTGTAAAGAGAACTTAAAAAAAATTGATTATTTTTAAAATAAAAATATACTTTGTATATATTAATCTAATAAATAATTATTATGAAAAAAAATACAATAAAAGAAGAAATTTTAATTTATCAATGAAAAAATTGAGAAATTATTTTGAAAGAAGATACCGAAAATGACACTATTCGGGCTAATCAAAAACAAATATCAGAGATCTTTCAAATAAATCAATCAGTAATATCAAGGCATATAAAAAATATCTTTAAGGATGGGGAAATCAATGAAAAATGCAATATGCATTTTTTGCATATTGCAAATTCAGATAAGCCAGTGAAATTTTACAACTTAGATATAATATTAGCTGTTTGATATAGAACCAGTTCATCCAAAGCAATTGAATTCAGAAAATGGTCTACAAAAATACTAAAAGAACACATTACAAAATGATTTACAATAAACCCTCTGAAACTAGAAAAAAACTATAATAATTTTATGAAAGCAGTTGATGAAGTAAAAAAGATATTACCACAAAATAGCAGTGTTATAAAGACAGAAGACATACTAGAATTAGTAAAATGATTTGCAAACACTTGGTTTAATTTAGATAACTATGATAGAGATGAACTTCCCACAAAAGGTTTCACAAAAAAAGATTTGGAAATAAAATCAGAAGAACTATATGAAGATGTAGAAAAATTTAAAAAAGATTTAATTTGAAAAAATCAAGCCACAGAACTTTTTGCTCAAGAGAAGTATGAGTGAAATCTATCCTGAATCCTATGAAATATATTTCAATCCTTTGGATGAGAAGATTTATATTCTACAATTGAAGAAAAAGCATCACACTTTCTCTACTTTGTAGTAAAAAATCATCCATTTAATGACTGAAATAAAAGAACAGGAGCTTTCTGTTTTATATGGTTTCTAAAAAAAGCCTGATTTGATTTTTCCGAAAAAATAACCCCAGAAGCCTTAACTGTTATAACTTTATTGGTTGCTGAAAGTAATCCAAAGGACAAAGAAAGAATAGTTTGATTAATTATTCTGTTATTGAAAAATAATTAGATATTTAGATAAAAATAAAAATGAAACTAAATTCCCAAATAAAATACATAAACTCGCATACGAAAAACTTATAAAACGATGGTGAAAGTCAGAAGAAATACCAACAGATCATTCAGCATTGTTTAGGTGAGGTAATTTTGAAGAGTTTTTAGAAGCTATAGAAAAAGATGTTTATGATAGTGAAAGATGAGTAAATGCACATTTATTTTTTCTAATAGAACAAGATGATATCTTATGATATATACAAATTAGACATCATATAGATCTCCCAATTTTAATGAAAAATATTGACATATATGATATC
>CALNYL010000002.1:0-34843 GCA_942490775.1 uncultured bacterium | reverse complement strand
CTGTAGAATTTTGTTTTTTCTTTCTTCTGAATGGTGCAACAAAAAAAAAATCTACCATAAAGTCTTGTACTTCATTCATTTTTATAAGACCTGCTCTAAAGTCTGTAGAGTTTTCTACTTCTATAAGCTTTGCTGGAAATCATCTTTCATTAAACCATATTACATCTACAAATCTGATCGAGTCTTTTATTATTTTTGGATAAGTAAAAAGTGGTATTTTATCAAGGGTTGCTATTTTTCAAAGTTCTTTATTTTGGAAAATTCAGTTTTTATCTGGTGTGTAGGTGTCATATTTATTCATATTTCATATTTCTATAAGCATTCCTTGGATTCTTGAGTGCATTTTCTCAACTTTTTCTTTTTCTGTTTTTGCTTCTTTTTCTTTTGGGAGTTTATCTAAATGTTCTGTGAGTGCATAGACTCAATGACCTATTTTTGTAAATTTTTGGTCTCTTTGTACTCTTTCTTGGATTGTGTTGTCTGGTGTTTTTCAGGTTTTTTCTCTGTATTTTGAAAATTCTTTGTAGATTAGTTTTAGTGGTGCATAGTATCAGTTGTTTAGTAGGACTTTTTCTATGGCTTGAGAGAAGGTTGGTTGGTTTGTTTTCATAGTTTTATAATTTTAAACGAATAACATTCTATCAATAAGTCTTTTGATATTTTACTTATATCTAAATTTATATTTACTATTTTATTTTAGAAATCTACAAGTACTTTTAGACTCAAATAAATTTATAAATCATCTTCTTTTGTTTTTTGATTTACAACTTTTCAGCAATTAGCATATCTAGTAAAATTAAATATCAATGATCTATAGGGGTATAGACATATTTCAATTTTTGTGATTTCTTCATCATTTAGAAAATATCTAATACATACATATTAAATAAAGAACTATCAAAACTTTTATTATAAGCCATAAATTTTTGTCTTCATAATAATAAATTCGATCATTCTCATGCTAAAATATTTAAATCTCATTTTGTCAAAAAAATCATTAATTAATCCAATATTCACATTTTTAATCATTCAAAATTTATTTTGGAATTTATTTCAATATTCATCAACTTAGAATAAAACTTTAATCAATAGTTTGTTCTATTTAATATAAGGTTCTATACTAAAATTATTTCATATTCTTTAAACTAGAATATATTCTATTAGTTCTTATAATAGCTTTCATCTAATGCATCATTAAAATTCTTATTTAAAGTATCTAATAAATGATCTCGAATGAAACCTTTAGATATTCATTTTAGGTTCTAATTTTAAAAAATTTTACCATCATAAGCTTTCTTTTCTAAAAATTACCTGTTCCATATTATTAACCTTAAGATTTTTTCATATCTTTATCAATTTCTGTTTTTAAAACTATCTCTAGGATTTGACTCTGCAAAATTTGTTAAAAAAGTATTTGATATTTAAAATTTGTAAACTGTTTTGTTTTTTAAACAGTATTTTGAAAATCATTTCCAAGAATGATGTATTTTGTAGAATTTGCTACTTTGTTCTATTTTTCTTTATTTCTTCTATTTCTGAAGGAGTAGGTTCTTTTATTCTAATACATTTTTCTTTATTAATTATTTCTAGTCAATTTCTATACAATTCTATTTTATCACTATCTTTCAATAATAAATAAGATTGTATCAAGGATCTTGTCAACATTGTATATAGAGAATTTCTATATTTATAATCATTAGATAAATTACTACCAACACATATAACAAAAGGAAATTCTAATCATTTTATATTATTTGTATTACTTAAAAATATTGTACCATCTTTTTTTCTTTAGTTTCTTGTCATTTATTGTTACTTTATAACCAATATTTTCAATAATTTCAAACTCTAATTTATTAATAAAATCAAAAATCTTCTGATTTTGTCATAAAATTACAATACCAATATCATCTGGTTTTACCGTTGGGTTCTCATCTTTTATCCTTTTTAAAATTTCTAATATTTTTTCAATATAATTACCTTCCACAACTTCAATATTCATACTAGTAACATCTTCCTCTTCTAAATCTTCAAATCTTCTTATTGATTCTCTGGACAAAGAAATATTACAATTATTTCTTTCTATATTATATCAAGATGCTTTCCATTCCTTATCATCAAGCCAATTCATTTTATCTCCTTCAAAAAGTCACATTCAAATAGATTGAGCAAACATAAATGTTCTAGGGTCTGTTCTATAACATTTATTTAATGCTACATCTACATTAAAATTTGTATTTTTTGAGAAATTACCAAATATATCTTGAAATATATCTCATGCAATATAAACTTTTTTTCTTGTTACTAATTCACATAATTTAAAAAATGTTTCTGAAAAATCTTGACTTTCATCAATAAAAATGTAATCAAATGCAAATTCTTTAGGATTAATCTTTTTTATTTCATCTAATGCTATTTTTAAAAAGTCATCAAAACTTTTAAATCTATCATAGGTATAAAAGGGAATATTATATATATCACAGATACACCTATATAATCACGAATTTTTATCATTCATTGATCCCCAAGCATTAGTAACCCATAGTCTTTTATTCCACTCAATTTGCTTTTCAACTTTCATAAAATTAAAAAATTCTGGAATTCTTGATTTTAAGTTATTTGATAATACTTTATTGTGACAAGTAAAAAATATTTTAGAATTATCAGAAGAGGTATAAACCTCTTTTAATTTATGAAGCAATAATTCTGTCTTTCATGTTCCTGCTAATCATTGAATATATACTACTTTTTTGTTAACTTCCTTATATATAAAATTAGTTTGGTCTCAATCAAATAAAACTATCTTTTTCTTTACTTTCTCTAATAAATTTTCTGGTTCTTCAACTTGTATTTTACTTATCTCATTTATACTTCAAACTAACAAAGATATTAATAATTCATTTTTTCTTTGTAGTTTTTTATCTAATTTACTTTTTTCTAATAATTTTTCTATACTATTTTCTTCTTCTATATTTTCCTTAATCATTAGTTCTTTACTCCAATATCTAGGTATACCTATAAATTCTTTATAATCAAATTTGTCTGATATCGATCATAAATCTTCTACAAAGTCTTTATAAAAATCTTCCAAAACACTAGAATCATTTATCAAATCCAAAACTATAATTTTATGCTTAGGAGACAATCAAAACAATTATTTCTGATTTATATTTTTTATAATAGTCTGAGTATTTTTTTCTACTAATGGAGATGTAATTATATAAACTTGTTCTTTTTTATTTTGTTCTAAGTATTTTTTTACTGATGAAATAAAATCTTTATTTACTTCATTTTCTTCTACATTAGAAAAAATAAACTGTTTCTATAATTTTCCATATGACTTTTTTATAAACTAAACATTGTGAAATATATAATATCTATAATTTCCTTCTACTTTTTATTATTACAATATTATTCTCTACATTTTACTATACTTTTTAACAAAAAAAACCAACTTTTTTTTATAGCTAATGATGAGAATTCCACAAACTATGGGTCACATCCGAAATCAGATGGGATTCTTCCAATTTTTCAAATCCCTAAATCATTAAATTTTGGCATAATTTATTTTTGTTATAAAACTATTTTGTAATATACTTATTTATCCAAAAATCACAAAATATATTATACTATCTACAAGTATAATTTAAAAAACTTTTGACAATAAGGTTTAAAACTAATATAATACTCAGTGAGGTTTGTTGGGTTCGTCCCGATTTCTCGAACAATTGCTGATTCGGTGCAAACCTTACCAAAGTAGCTATCTTTTAATAAGATGGCTTTTTTGTTTATTAACTATCATCACAATCTATTTTATTAAACTCAAGAGAATTCAAAAAACTCTTTTCTTCATTCATCAAAATATAATTCTCAAGAATAACCTCAATTTTCCTTTATTGGTATAACAGATACAAACTCATATTTATTCCATCAATCAACCTTTCTAACAACAACTTTTATTCTATTTTTATTAGAATTAACAATTGCTACAAATCAATATAAACAAACAATCTTCCTATCTATTATAGTTTTTCCTTTTTTCTTTATCTTAAATTCCTGAAAACACTCTCTAAATTCCTGATAAAGTTTTAAATTACTCAAAATATAATCTAAGTGTAAAAAGCATAAATATCTAATATAAGCCTCTTTAACACCTCTTTTATGATTTTTATTTTTCAATTCAATATAATTAAATCATTCTGGTGTGATTTTTATTTCTCAAAAAGCTGGAGATTTTATTTTCCTATTATCTTTAAAAAAGATTAATGCCCTTTGTTTCATTTTTATTATATTCCTCTTCTGTTATTTCTGACATATCTTTTTTACTTATTATTAAAAAGGACTTTTTATATATTTTAATTGTTTTCCTTTTATTCATAAAAATTTAAGGTAAAAATTCCCTCCCTTTCTTCCTCTCAAAATCAATATACAAACTATGTCACATCTAAATCAATGTTTTCCTTCCAATTCTTCAAATCCAAATCATTAAATTTTGGCATAAAAACTATTTTCCTTTAAAATTTTAAACTCAAATTATCAATATCAATTTCTTCATCTTTTTCATACTTATCTCGCTTAAAAATTTCAATTCTTCCATACTCATCACCTGACATCTCTTTTAATCTTTCCTCTCAATATATTTCTTCCATTTCTCTATTAGCAAGTTTATTTGCTAAAACTTCCCAAAATTCCATTTCATTATACTCATACATAATATCAGCTATTTTATACATGTATTTACTTGAAAAAGATACTTTATTTTCAAATTCCTCAATATCCTCCTCATCAACACCAAAATCTTTATAATATCATAATACAGAATGTAAAGATTCTTTTACTTCTAAATATTTTTTTTGATATTTTTCATCTACCTTATCTGATAATAGTCAATAAATCCGTTTCCCTATTGCTAAAGCACTAATCAAAGGCTTGAACTGTTTTTTACTTATAAATATCTTCATAATTTTTTATGTTAAAAAATATAAAATCAATAAAATAATCTTGTCAACAGAGGGTTTTAACCCAATGCCATTAAGTTAATACTTTGTAGCCCCCTTCCTTCTGCAATCTAGGTAAGGGATTCAGGGATAGATTATTAAGCTCAAAATATTTTTCTACCTTTTATAAATAAAATTAAAGTGTGGTACTTTCCTTCATCCATAATAGTTTGTATCTTCTAGTTTGGTTGCAAATTGTGAAGATCCTCCTCAGTCAAACATAATTATATCTTTTTCTGAGATTCAGTAACTTTCCATAACTAACTTCATCTCTTTTTGTGTGAGTTTTTTGGCTATGAAAAATATTACATTTTTTTCTCCTTTTAATCATACAAATGATCTTCATATTTTACTGTTTTGTCTAGCAAAGAGTCTTGGATGAAAGGCTTCAGGATCAAATGCTACTACTACTTCGCTATTATCAGAGTCTTCTAAATCTTCTTTATTATATCAATCTTTTATAAAGGCTTTATTTTCTTTTGTGATTATTAATGTTCTTTTTTCTATTTCATTATCAACATAGTCAGTAAAAATATTACCATAACTTTTTACTGGGAAACTAAGTCCTGATCTCTCACTTTTTATATCAAGAAAAAATTGTCAGTTTATTGTTGCAAAAATGTTTTCATTATTTAAAACAGATAATAATTCATTGGCATAATATTTTTTATAAAAATTTCAATCTCTTTTTAGTCATCAAAAAGAAACTCAATATTTGTCTAAATCGAGATCTATAATTGAGATGTTTTTGTCTTCTGACTGCAAAAACTTTATTCCTTGTTCTTGGTATATGATACTATATTTTTCTTTATTTAGATCACTTAGATAATATAATTTTGAGTCAATTAATTCTCCTAAATAAGTAAATAATAAAGCTTTTTCTCATGTAAGAGTTTTTTTTCTTTTTTCAACTATTTTACTAATTCCTAGATATATTTCTTTTTGTTTTTCTTTTGAATATTTAGAGGATTCTATAAGGTCAACAATATAAATAAAGACTTTATCTGCTTTAATTTTATTTTCAGAAGATAATTCTATAGAAGAGTTACCCCCAAAAGCAAATGATGATGATATGATAAAATTACTTAGGCAAAGTATAGATAAAACTATCAAACAAATTAAGACAAGGGTTTTCTTCATAAAGAGAATAATTTTTGTATAAAATAGTTTGTGGATTGTTGTATACTTTGTTATTACTTTAGTTTTATTTTTTTCTGAATTTGTTTTTAAATCAAAGGCTCATTTTGAGGTTCAAGTTATAAGCTTTTTATATAAGTTATTAATTTTTGACATAGTTTATATTTTTTAAATTTTACTATTGAAACAAGTCTATTCTTCTGTTTCTGTTTCTTTTTCTTTCCAAAGTCCTCAGCTAGATGTCCAGATACTTCAGGTAGAGTAAATTTCTTTTCCATCAAGAGATACTATTGCGGGATATACTTCATCGCAAGTTCTTAAATCTGCTAGAAATTTTATAGCATAGTCATTGCATTTAGAAGAATTGCAAACTATATTTCAAAAAATAGAATTATTAGAAGGATTATATGAGCATACATCACTTTCTATTTGGGAAAGGATACAAAAACCTTTATCGCTACAAGTAGATGTTTTTTTGGTGTTACATGTGTATCAATCAGGGCAAGAACAATCGCTTTCGCATTTGGTGTAAAATATAGGGCATCAAATATTTAATGAGTCTCAAAATACTAGTGGACATTCATCATCACAGTTACCAACTCAGTCTTTATCACTGTCTTCATTACAGTCAATAGATCCAGAGATTTCTAAAAACATATTGGATTGTCAATATAATAGATTGCTGTTTATTGCTCACAATTTGACTTCGTATATTCCGTCTTCTGAGTAGATGTGTTGTGCTTTTTTTCATATACTACTGTGTGCATCTCAAAAATCCCATTGATATTGATGAGGGGTTCCAAAAGATGATGCTATAGCTTGAAAGTTAACTACAAATCATTTATTAAAGGTTAATTTGTCTAGGTCGGCATTTACACTTAACATTGAGTTATCATTTCAAACATTTATAAAGATTGATACTTCTGATTTTTTAGAACATTTGTCTACTACTCTTAGATTTGTTTTCCAGATTCAGGAGTTTTGAAATTTTATATTATCAAGATATTTTCAGTTTTTAGTAAAGCTTTCTCCGTTTGTGATATTTATAAACCACCAGTTGTATCAAGATTCTTCGTCTATTCATTCATCACAGTGTGAAATTACATTTGCATCAAAGTCATATGTGTCATCTGATGATTCTAAATTTGATAGATTGCATTGTGTTTCTCAATTGCTACAAGATTTATCATATACATCTATTTTTAGTGCTATTTCTCCGTTACTTTCTGTTTCACAAGAATTTAGTTTTAGTATAATGTAAGACATATATAGGAGTTCTTCTCTTGTAATTCATTCTTTTGGTCTAATTTTTCAGTCTTTTTCTTCTAGTAGTTTATAATTTTTTTCATTTCAATTGGTATCGTATTCTATTAGTTCTATTTCTAGTGCTTTTTCTAGATATGGGTAATATTTATTTATAGTTCAGTCTTGATTTTTAGGTCTTACATCTTCTGATAGGTCAGTTGAGGTTGTTCAGTTTTCTATTGAATTTAAAGCTGAGTTTACTTCTGCTTGTGTTATTAGATTTGAGCTTTTTAGTAGTGTCATAATGGCTTCTTCCCTGCTTACTATGTTGTTAATACAAAAGGGTGTTTTTCAGCTTTTTATCTCACCGTCTTCACATTCATATCAAGGTTCATATTTATCAAAGTATTTTTTGTCTTCTGCTAGTAATATACAGTAAAAGTTTTTATTTTCACTTGTTACATCAAAGAAGTTGCTAGTTTCTGGATACCAGTTTATATATAGTTGTAGTCTGTGTGTGGTAATTCACATTTTTCACAGCTTGATTCCATACTTATGCTTATAAAGTCATCTTTTTTTACTAGTGAGTATGGTTCTAGTTTTCAATTTACATTTGGTAGTATTATTTCTCTGTCATATAGTGCTTGTAGTTCATCATGGTATTCGTAGTTTGAGTCTATGTCGTCAAATACTCTTTCTACTGGTATGTTTGAGGAAAATGTTTGTTGTGATGAGATTGTCAGGATTGTTAGTAGTAGGATTAGTTTTGTTATTTTTCTCATAGTTGGGGATTATTATAAATTTATGTTTAACTGTATTTTACTATTTTTATAGGTTTTTGTCTAGAGAGAGTTTTGTTTTTTAGAATTAAGGAATGAAATTTTAATGAAGTTCTATTTCTTAGTATTTTACTATTAGTTTATCTTTTTTTCATTTAAATCAAATGTCTTCTAGGTTAAAACTCAAGACTTTTGCTAGGGTTATGGGTAGGATTCTTTCTGAACGGATACAGTTTTCTAAGAATTCTTTTTTTTCTTCATCAAGGTTTTTAATATTTATTGAGGCTGTTACTCATCTATTTATTCACTTAAACATAGCTTTGTTTTGTCATGATTCTCTGATTGGTGGATTGAAAAATATTTTTTCTCTTTGAGCTTTGTAGTCACTTCATTTCCAAATAAGGTTTTCTATGTTTACGGAAGCTGTTACTAGTGGAACTGAAAAGTCTGAGTTAAATCCATTTATCATCTCATCAAAAAATCATAGTTTTTTATAGTAGTTTTCTAGTATTTCTATTTCTTCTTTTAAGGTTATTCATATTATGTGGATTTTTTGATTATTTTTTATAGCTTTTTCAAATAGTTCTGTGAATATTTTTAGTTCTGTTTCTGCTGAGTATACATTTGCATAGATTGCTGGTTTTTGTTTTACTTTTTCTAGTAGTTCTAGATTTTTATGTTTTTCTAGTAGGTTTGAAAGAAATATTATTTCTATGTCTTTTTTTCTTTTTTTGTTTTCTGGTTTTTCTTTATCAAATTGGAAAAGGTCTGGTACTAGATGTTCAAATAAGAATTTGTTATCAAATTTGTCTGTATTTTCTATGTTTATTATTTTGTTTCTGTATATTTTTTTCATAATTTATTTTAGTTTTTAATACTTTTAGTTATAATACAAATAATTTAAATTATTTCTAGTGATTTTTTATATTAGTCCTAAAATACTATTTTATTTTCAATAAAGATTCTTTTTTATACTAAAAAATGTTACTATCAACCGAAAAATAATACTCAAAAAACAACAAAAACCAAATCAAAAAATAATCCCAAAATATGGGATTATTTTTTAGTTTAAAATAGAGGAAAAAAGGCAAAAAAAAAGTTGCATTCTGAGTATAAAAAAGTATAATTAATTAGCTTAATAAAGGTAATAGTTAACTAATAAATATGCACAAAAATTTACATAAAAACACAAAAAAAGAATTGATAGATGAGATACTAAAACTGAGAGATGAACTTGGCAAAGAAAGAGGGAAAGTTAAGGAACTAGAATGAAAACTAAACAAAAATAGTAAAAATTCAAGTAAACCATCAGGAACAGAATGATTTAAGAAACATACAACAATTTGTAATTCAAGAAAAAAATGACAAAATCCCAGATGAGGTAAAAAAGGTCATACTTGAGCGAACTTAAAAAGAAATGAGAATGTAAATGAAACTATTGATGTAACCCCAAAAGAATGTTCTAATTGCTGAACTGAATTATTAAAAAAATTCTCTAAATTTGTAAAAAAGAAAACAAGACAAGTCATTGATATGTTCACACCAAGTATGGCAGTAAGAGATTATATTTGAAGTGAAATAAAATGTCCAAAGTGCTGATTCCTAAACCAAGCTAATTTTCCAGAATGAGTTACAAAACCTGTACAATATTGACCAGAGCTAAAAGCTTTTACAACATATATGTACAACTACCAAATGCCTTCATATGAAAGATTGCAAGATTTTTTAAAGGAGATCACTGGACTTAAAATTAGTCAAACAAGTTTAACTAATTTTAACAAAACTTGATTTGATAACTTAGAACCTTTTGAAAAATTGATAATACAATCTCTAATTAAAAAAGAGAAAGTTCATGCAGATGAAACATGAGCAAGAGTAGATTGAAAGGTTGATCGGATTCATGTAAATTCAAATGAAGAACTTACTTATCTTTATCATCATGACAAGAGGTGAAGAGAGGCTATCAAAGATATGTGAGTCTTAGAAAACTTTAAATGAAATTGTATAACAGATAACTTACCAAGTTATCTAGCTTATGAATTTGAACATTACTTATGCAATGCTCATCATTTGAGAGAATTAACTTGGGTAGAAGAGAATGAAGAAAAAAAATGGGCAACTAATATTAGTAAATTTCTCATTAAATATAAAAGAGAAAAAGAAAAAATAATCTCAAACTGAATATTTACTCTTGAAAAAAATAAGTTAAAAGATATCCACGAAGAGTACAGAGATATATTGAAAAGATGAAAACTAGAATATGAGAAAGTTGTTAGAAAAAAATGACAAAGATGAAAATTAAAAAAAGAAAAGTGATTAAATTTACTTGAACGATTAGAAAAAAAAGAAAAATGAACTTTGGGTTTTCTTGATGATTTTAGTATTCCATTTGATAATAATTTAGCTGAAAGAGACCTGAGAATGGTAAAAACTAGAATCAAGGTTTCTGGTTGTTTCAGAAGTGAAGAATGAGCTAAGTGGTTTTGTAGAATTAGGTCATATATTTCTACTATGAAAAAACAGGATCTTGATATTTACAAGTCTATACAATCAATCTTTAAATGAAATCTTATACTTCCTGAATTTTAAAAAAAAAAGCATTTCAAACTTGAAATGCTTTTTTTCGGTTGATAGTAACAAAAATAAAAATTATTGGAATAGTAATTTCTTTACCAATAATTATTTGGTGTATTTCACTAGGTACCTATAGTTTGAGCAAAAAAATATGATTTTTTGATTGTTAATCCTATGAACCCTGAGCATGAATTGATGCTATTATAAGTGCATGGGAAGGTTTATGCTTATAGGCTTACATTCAATAAACTTTTCTCTCCCAACCTCAATCTTTTCCTTTAATTTAGAGCTAAATTAGACTTCAAGCAAACACTAGTTTTAAGTAGCTGAGCTAGTGTCTTTTTATGTTTTCACTTAACTTTTCATACAAATCAAGTTTGAAACATCATCTCAATGAAAAGTTTAACTCAAACAATTGTTATTTGTTTATTTTTAGAACTTTTTTTCACGAAAGATAATACTCATAAGAATTTATTCCATAAGCATGATAAGTTTCATCAGCAGTTGTACACCATCCTCAAAACCTCATCGGATTTACTTCTATCGGTATCAATAAACCTGTTTTATCTTTTCTTATTTCCAAATGAAAAGGAAAATTCTCTATTTTTGATAACTCTCAAACATTTTCTAAGAATTTTAAGATATCATCATAGTTTAATTTTATTATTTCCCTAGATGTAGAATACACTCTATCGCTCACATCAGAATCAGAAGAAAAAAAGATGCTTAAACATTCATAAAATAACTGGATTTCAATTTTCATCAAATATGCCTCTATTGCAAATTCTTCTCACTCTATTAGTTGTTCTATAATAAAGGAAGAAGTATCAACAACTTCTGTTGGATAAAGCTTTTTTGACTCCTTTATTTCTCTTAAAATCTTTTGTTTTGTTTCTTCCCATTCTTCTATACTTGATACTTTGTACACTCCTATACTAAAAAATCATACATTAGGTTTTATAATAAATGGAAAGGGAAGTCCATCTATAGAAGTGCCTTCTAAGTCTGTAGTTTTTATCTCTTTATAAAAAAATCAGGATATATTTCAGAAATTAGTTTTCTGAATTTTGCTTTGTTTTTAAATATATTTATTTTTTCATGTAGGTTTGTAAATCATAGGTTTTTAGAAATCCATCAAATAGAGTTTTCTGATGTTGTATAGATTTTTGAATTCTTTGTCTCTGAGAGTTTTTTTATAGCTTCTTCTTTTGGAATTATATTTTTTTCTAGTTTTTGTTTATAGTTTTTTGTAAATTCGTTTTCGATAATTGGGAAATTGTTTTTTCTGATTGTGTTTAGTAGGAAATCAGATATATAAGGTTTTTCTAGGATTATCATGGTGTTTTCTAGTTAGTTTTAATTGTGTTTTAACCTGATATTTCATCAGAACAGTCAGATCTATCTTTTGTTTCTTGTAATAATCTATAACAGTTATCTTTATCTACGGCATTTCAATCATCTAAAACCTCAAAAGTTTCTACATCTGCTCCTTTAATTATTCAATCTCAATTTCAATCCCAATAATAATGATAATAAAAATGATATGCATTACTTTTATCTTTTGCATAACCATTTTCAAGTATAACAAAACTATCATAATCAATACCTTTTAAAAGTGTTCCTTGAAAAAAGAAGTTACTTTTATCTTTAGCAAAATCATTATCAATAATTTCAAAAGTTTCTACATCCGCTTCTTGTACAGGAAGGGTTTCTCATTGTCAATAAATACGATAAATATGATTTTTATCTTTTAAATAATTAATAGTCAAAATTTCAAAAGTATCTGGATCTGCTCAATTTAAAATATGATAATAACAATAAACATGATTTTTGTCTTTTGATAAAAGTTCTGTTAAATTTTGAAAGGTTTTAGAATCAGCTCATTCTATTTCAACTCAAAGCCGATATGCTTTGTTATTACCTTTTGCATATCAATTTTCTAAAACTTCAAATGTTTCAGGATTAGCTCATTCTAATTTTAATCAATCAAAATAAACATTATTCCTATCTTTTGCATATAATTCTTCCAATGCTTCAAAACTTTCACTATCAATATCAAGTATTTCTCATCATGAATATCATTGATAGTAGACATTATTTTTATCTTTTGTGAAATTTTTATCTATTACTTCAAATGACTCAATATCTACTTTTCTATTTTCATTTTCTACTATTGTAACTTGGTAACCCAAACGACAGTAGTAAGCATTATTTTTATCTTTTGCATATCATTTTTCCATTGACTCAAAGGTTTCAACATCTGCTTCTTCTATTTTTTCATCAACTTGAAATGCTCATTTAGATGAACGATATTCATGTTTTCAATAAACATAATTTTTATCTTTAGAATAACAATCATTTAAAACTTCAAGATTTTCAGGAGTAGGAGTATTTTTACTACTTTCTGAACTTGGCTCTATTTTAGAATCTTCTAAATTTTCTTCCTCATTTTCAACAGCTTTATTACTTTTAGTTTCTCCCAGTAATACTGAGGTTCATGTTTTTACATCTTCTACAACATTTCAAGTTCAGTTTTTTTCTAAAACTACACTTTCTTCACTATATGTTGTTTTTTTATTGTCCTGTGAATTTTCTTCATCTTTACCACAAGAACTCAAAAATAAAATACATATTAATAGTAATATTTTTATATTTTTCATAAATATTTTTTTATAAATTAAAATTTATTTAGATTTATTTTCACATTCTGACATACTTACTATTTCTCAATAGTTATAACAATTATTTTTATCTTCTGCCATTCGATCATCTAATATTTTAAATGTTTCAGAATCAGCTCATTCTATTTTTTTTCATTCATAAAAAACTATATTATTATCTTTTGAGTAAGAGGTATTTAATAAAATAAAAGTTTTAATATCAACATCATTTAAAATCATACTACCAAGATATATATTGTTTTTATCTTTTGCATAATTATTGTCTAATAACTCAAGACTTGGAAAATCAATTCAATCTACTTTCTTTAAAATAAAAGTACTTCATATAATCCTAAAAATATAAACATTATTTTCATCCTTTAGATAAGGAAACTTTATAGAATTAAATCCTTTAGATTTTATTTCATCTAACCTTTCAAAACCAAAATAAATATTATCTTTATCTTTTGAAAATAGAGAATCTACTATTTCAAAAGTTTTCAAATCAGCTCAGTCAACTTTTTCTACTTTATGAACATAATTTCTTGTATCTAAATAATAAATATTATTTTTATCCTTTGCATAATTATTTTTTAGAATAGCAAAAGTATTTACATCAGCACCTGAAATTTCTCTAAGAGATTTTTTATTAAAAAAGAAATAAATTTTATTTTTGTTTTTTGCATAGCTATTTTTTTGTAATATTTCAAAACCATCGCTAGAAACATTTTCAATTTTCACATCTCAGTAATAAATATTATCTTTATCTTTTGAATATAGTCCATCTATTATCTCAAAAGTTTCAGAATCTACTCATTCTATTTTCTTATCCTTTAAATATACATTATTCTTGTCTTTTGAAAAAAGAAAATCTACAACTTGAAAAGTTTCAAAATCAGCTCATTCTATTACCTTATTTCAGAAATAAATATTATTTTTATCTTTTGAAAATAAATCCTTAATTACTTCAAAAGTATCAAAATCTACATTTTTAAACTTATTAACTAGAATACCATAATTATAAAAATATTCATCGAAATAAAATAAATAGTCATAAAAGTAAATATTTTTATCATCTTTTGTATAAAATTTATTTATAATTTGAAAATTTTCAGAATTTATTTCTAAAATATTCTCTATTGTAATCAAACTAAATCATTCATTTTCAACAAAATACACATTGTTTTTATCCTTTGAATAGCCATATCTTAGCACCTCAAATGTATTATAATCAACTCATTCTATCTTTCTGTCTTTCTGATAAATATTATTTTTATCTTTTGAATAAAAATGGTCTAATACTTCAAAAGTTTCTACATCGACCTCTTTTATCTGTTTATCCATAAAAAATACATTATCTTTATCTCTACTATAAAATTCACTTATAACTTTAAAAGTATCAATATCAATATCTTGATCAATAGATGAGACAAAATTCATTGTTGGAACATAAGAGGTAACTAGTTCTTCATTAAATTCTCTATCAAGTAAACAAAATTCTCTTCTTACAATATAATAAACATTATTTTTATCTTTTGCATAACCATGTTCTAATACTTTAAATGTATTAATATCTGCTTCCTCAATTTCTTGTTCTCAGTCTTCATCTTTATAATAAATATGTCCATCTATTTCAAAATAATTATTTCACAAATCCTTTGATTCTGTTTCTTTTTTATCTTCTACAACATTTCAAGTTCAGTTTTTTTCTAAAACTACACTTTCTTCACTATATGTTGTTTTTTTATTGTCCTGTGAATTTTCTTCATCTTTACCACAAGAACTCAAAAATAAAATACATATTAATAGTAATATTTTTATATTTTTCATAAATATTTTTTTAAAATTTATAAATTTACTTTTGTACTTGTTCAAAGAACATAACTAGGTTGTGGGCATTGTCGTGGATGTCGGAGATTATTGCGATTTTCATTGTTTTTTAGTTTTTTAAAATTAATCTTGAATATTTATCACAAATTGACATCTCGGTTTTCGATCATACAGTTCATTTAAATTCCTCTAAATAAAAACAATTATTTTTATCTTTTGCATAAGATGTATTTAAGACAATAAAACTCTCTATGTCAGCATCCTCAATTTTAGTAAATTCAGCACCAAGCTGAAGAGGAATAAAATAGATGTTATTTTTATCTTTATACATATATTTATGAAAATCGTTTTTTAAAATTTCAAAAGTGTTAACATCTACTCACTCAATTAATTCATCACCAAAATATAAATTATTCTTATCTTTATAAATTATTTTGGTTATCATTTCAAATGTTTCTGGATCTGCTTCTGCTAATACTGGTTTTCAAATATTGTAATCTAATTCAGGATCATTAGAATAATAAACATGATTTTTATCTTTTGCTGTCGTTCTGTTAAATACCTCAAAAGTATTATAATCAATATTATTTAGAATAATACCATGATAATAATAATTATTTTTATCTTTTGAGTAACCTAAAACTTTTAAAGTTTCAAATGTATCAGAGTTTGCATTATTAATTCTATTACCATCAAAATAAACATGATTTTTATCTTTTGCATATCCCTCTCATCATAATATCTTAAATGTTTTTAAATCTACTGAATCCAAAATAATAATAGGTTCATTTATATTTAAAGAATTATAATAATAAGCATTATTTTTATCAATAATGTAGTTTTCATCTAAGATTTTAAATGTATTACTATCAATTTTATCAAATATTTTATCATTATGGTAATAAATATTATTTTTGTCTTTTGAATATCAATATTCTAAAATTTGAAAACTTTCAGAATCAACTCATTCCAATATCAATCCTCACCAATAAATAGAATCTTTATCACTAGTGAAATCATTCCCTAAAACTTTAAAAGTTTCTACATCATAACCTCATCTTAAGATAGTTCACATATAATAAATTCTATTTTCATCCTTTGCATAAAACTCTCTTAAAGCTTGAAAACTACTATTATCAGCTTTTATACCACTCGATCAGAAGGTCATTTTTTCACCATTATAATAAACATGATTTTTATCTTTTGCATAACCTGACACAAGTCCATCTTTATAAAATAATGCTTCAAAACTATTTGAATCTGCTCCTTCTAACTTTTTAGCACCAATATAAACATTATTTTTATCCTTTGCATATAAATGTTTTGCTAATACAACAAATGTTTCCCAATCTACTTCTTCTAATTGTTTTTGATAACTTCAATTAGTAGGTTGATAGTAAATAATTTCTCAATTTTTGATATATCAACTATCTTCCATATTTTTATTTTCTATAGGAATAATTACATCTACTTGTTTCTTGCAAGAACTGAATGTAAAAACTAAAACACAAATCAATAATAAAACTTTTATATTTTTCATAATGTTTTTATAAATAATAAATTCACTTCTTTAAAAAATCTAAACCCAAAGAGAAAATCCTTTAGTCATTTCATCTAAATCATCACTTTTTCAGAAGAAACAAATACCATAATACTCTAAATCCTCTGCTCATTGTTTTTTAGACTCTTCTAATTGCTCTTGGTAACTTCACACTGTCATTGCACTTGTAAATAATTACCTCACCACAAAATTCACAATCCTCCCAGGCACATAAATTTCCTTTACTAATTCTTTTCCCTCTATCCATTTCTTCACATCTTCACAATTTTTAGCTTTGTCTAAAACAATATCCTTACTTTCATCTTTTGATATTTCTATAGTCCCCCTAACTTTTCCTAAAACTTGAACAGCTATTTCTATAGTATCATCAACAACTAATTTTTCATCATATTCAGGCCATTCAGCAAAGAAAATTGATTCTGCTCCCTCTTTTTTGCTCCTTCCTTCAGCAAGACAGGAAGGTTGGGATGGATTATTATTAAGTTCTTCCCATAACTCTTCAGCCAAATGAGGAACAAAAGGAGATAAAATAATAGCAAATTTTTCTTTCCATTCAGCAAATAATTTTTCATCTTTTGGTCTTCCGTAGTTAGATAAAATCATCATCTGAGCAATAGCGGTATTAAACTTATAATTTTCAATATCTTCTCAAACTTTTTTGATAGTTTTGTTTAATAATTTAATGGCTTCATTATCGTCTTCCGCAATTTTTGCTTCTACAGAATTAAATAATCTTTCTATTTTTTCTATAAATCTTCTTACTCAAATTATATTTTTTGTATCCCAAGGTGCAGAGTCTTTAAATTCTGCCATATACATTTCATAAAGTCTTAAACTATCAGCTCCATATTCATTAACTATTTCATCTGGATTTATAACATTTCAAAGGGATTTACTCATTTTTCAGATTTTTCTTGTAAGTTTATCTCATGTTTCTTTATCATAAAATTCTCATTTTATTTCTTCTACTAAGTCGTTGTGTAGGATTTTTCCTTTTGGATTTTCATAGATATATGATTGAATGAGTCCTTGATTTCTAAGTCTGTAGAATGGTTCATCGTTAGAGACTACTCAGATATCAAATAGGAATTTATGCCAGAATCTAGCATAAAGTAAATGCAATACTGCATGTTCTGCTCCTCATACATAACTGTCCACTTGTCCCCAGTATTTTTCTACTTCTGGATCTACTAATTTATCAGAATTTTTTTGGGTCCATATATCTTAGATAATACCAACAGCTTCATCCCCATTGTGGCATGGTGTTTGTTTCTCTTTTTCAAGATAGGTTACTGGCTAGTTTTATATTTACAAAGTCTTCTACTTTTACTAGTGGACTGTTTCAGTCTCCTGCTGGTTCGTAGTTTTCTACTTCTGGTAGTTTTAGTGGCAAGTTGTAGTCACAAACCATTTTCCCATATAGTCATTCGTAGATTTTTGAAAATGCTTTTCATCAGATATATAGATAGTTTCAAGCCTTTTGCTTACTGATATAGGCATTTTTATAAATATCATTTATTGATTTTATAAAATAGTATGTTAGTAAATTATATTCGTTTTTATTATTTGTTTTTTCTAATATTATTATCCATAAGTATCAATTAATATCTATAAGTCACATATTTTCTGAGAAATAATATACTTTATCTAGGTTCTCAAAAATTGTGTATGAAAATCTTTTTCTTATATTTTTTTCAGTTCTACTTTTTATTTTAAAGTGTTCTTCTAAATATCTTCAATTTACTATTATATTTCATTTTTTGGTTTTATAGTTTTCTAAAAACCATCTTAAAACAATTTTCTTATTAATTTTCTTGACTTCTTCTATACTTTCGAATATACTACTTGTAGATGAGAATTTAGCTGTGTTGCCCATAGGAGTAACCCCCTCTGTATTCAGAGTAGCAATTCTCATTTTTTTATTGAATATTTTTTCAAAGTCTCCTTCTTTTATTTGAGGGAGATTTTTTATTTTTTTCTCTTCTAAATGAATCAAAGGTATTGGTTCTCCCCAATATCTTTGTCTAGAGAATAGCCAGTCTCTTAGTTTGTAGTTTACTTTTTTATTTCAGAAGTTATTTTTTTCTGCATATTCTGTAAGTTCTTTTCTAGCTTGCTCTGATTTTAATCAACTGAAAATTCAAGAATTAACTAAAACTCAATCATAAGTAAAAGCACTAAAATAAAGCTCTTTTTCATTATAATTATCTAAATATAAATTCACTACTTTTTTTGTAAATTCAATATCGTCTATTTTTAAATTTAATTTGTTTGTCTTTTCAATCATCAAGCTTTGTTTTTCTTCTGTTTCTGAATAAGTTTTTTTTAATCAACATGGGAAGTATACAGGTATACCATTGTTTATCACAACATTCTTTATTTCTAACCCATATTTTCTAGCAAATTCAAAATCTCTTTCATCATGAGCTGGTACAGCCATAACGGCTCAGGTTCAGTAGTTTCATAGTACATAATCACCTATCCATAAAGGAACTTTTTCTCCGTTGAATGGATTTACTACATAGCTTCAAGTAAATACTCCTGTTTTTTCTTTATCGTCTGCTGTTCTGTCTTGGTCTGACATTGAGTTTGTTTTTTTTATGTACTGCTCACAAACTTTTTTTTGTTCTGAGGTTATAAACTTGTATACATCTTTGTGATCAGGAGCAAGTACAGCATATGTCATACCAAAAACTGTATCTATTCTTGTTGTATAAACAGATATTGAAAGATTTTCAGAAGATGAATTATTATAAAGATTAGTTAATTTATCATCAACATAATAAGTTTTTACAAAATAGTTTCAATTAGATTGTTGTCATAAAACTACCTTTATAAACATATTCTTGAATATAAAATATCCTACATTATTATTAAATTTTAAATTATTTAAGTTATAAAATATTGTTCATAATAAATTCTTTCTGTAATGAAATTCTTTTGTATTTTTTGATTTAAAATGTTTTAATATATTCTCAGAATTGAATAATATTTTTTTTGAGTCGTTAATTATTAATCATTCTATTTTATTTAAAAAGTGTGTTTTTTTCTTGACTTTTATGCTTGTATTGAATATACTAGATTCAAGTGAGGTTTTAGCCGGACAATTGAGTCCAACTCCTTTGGAGATGCAAGCCTCATTTTTTTTGTTTAATTTTGCCAACTTCATCTCAAACTCACATCCTTCTGATTTTCCTATCCAATTTCTCTGCATCTCTTTTATACTTTCTGGCCAGTCTAATTTATCTACATCTTTTAATAATCTATCGGCATATTTTGTAATAGCTAGAACCCATTGTCTAATTTTTTTCTTTTCTACTTGTTCTCAACATCTTTCACATGAAAAGTCTTTTAATACTTCTTCATTTGCCAAACCTGTTTTACAGCTTGGACAATAGTTTATAGGTAGATCTTGTTCATAAGCTAGACCTTTTTCAAATAATTTTAGAAATATCCACTGTGTCCATTTGTAATAATCTGGGTCTGTTGTATCTATTTCTCTATCCCAATCATATGAAAATCATAGACCTTTAATTTTTTCCATAATTTGATTTATATTCTTATCTGTTGTTATTCTTGGGTGAGTTCATGTTTTTATGGCATAGTTTTCTGCAGGTAGTCAAAAAGCATCCCGTCACATAGGATGAAGTACATTGAATCATTTTGCATTTTTATATCTAGCTATTATATCATTTGCTGTATATCATTCTGGATGTCATACATGTAGTCAAGCTCAACTTGGATATGGAAACATATCTAGGGTATAATATTTTGGTTTAGTAAAATCATTTTCTACTTTGAAGGTTTTGTTTTTTTTCCAAAACTCTTGCCATTTTTTTTCTATTTCTTTGTGGTTGTACATTTTCTTAGTTTTTTAAAATATAAATATTGTTTTACTTCTGCCTATTTTAAGATATTTAGGATGTATATTTCTTATAAAGCCTTGTGAGTTTATCATGTTTATAGTAAGTTTTAACATAATATGTTCAATTTGATTGTTTTCATAAAACAACTTTTATCACAAGGCTTTTATAAGCAAAATATCCAAATAAACTATTATCAAACTTTATTTTTTGAATTGTTAAAAATATGGTAGCTAATAAATATTTTCTGTAATACAATTCCCTTTTGTGCTTTTTACTAAAATGCTTAATAATATCTTCTGAATTAAATCTGATATTTCCGAAATTTGTTTTTGTAATTCAATTTATATATAGTTTTCAACTGAAGTTGATTTTTTGTTTGACTTTTATTATATTTTCAAATATAATGTTAACAGATGAGAGCTTAGCCTGGACATTGAGTCCAACTCCTTTGGAGGTAGGTAGTTCTCATTTTTTTATTAAAAAATTATTTTCTTCTGCATATTCTAGTAATTTTACTTCTGCCTCTTCACTTTTCAAATCATTGAATTCTCAAGAATTAACTAAAACTCAATTTCCAGTAAATGCTTTTTCTCAATTTTTATAAATATCCCAAGACATTTTATGGTTATCTAGGTTTATAAAATCTGAAACCTCATTTTCATTTATCCAAAATCATTTATGGTTTTTGGTTTCTTCTGGAGATGGCTCAATATAGGAATCATCTTCTAATTCTACTAAATAGCTGTTTATGATTCAATATCTATTTATGTCTTTATGTTTAGCAAAAAAGCTAGTATGATGTTCTCATCAAATTTGTTTTACTACTTTGATCTTTTGATATCAAGTTTCTTCTTTTATCTCTCTTAGAACAGCCTCTTCGTTAGTTTCTCAATTTTTAACTCATCAGATTACAAAACTTTTCCATTCCCATTTTCACCAGTCTAAAACGAAAACTTTATCATTTCTTTTATCTAATAATATAGCTAAAATATTATTTCTTCTAACAGTTTTTTTATCCTCTCTTGGTTCATCTTTTTTATCTAAAAAGAATGGAGCGATACTTTGTTTTATTTCTAAGTTATATTTTTTTGCAAACTCAAAATCTTTTTCGTTGTGAGCAGGAATTCCTGCAACTGCCTGAATTTCAATGGTTTCAGAGGACATAATCAGGAAATCCATAATGGGAGTTTTTCTCCATTAAAGGGATTTATTACATAGCTTCAAGTAAATACTCAGTTCTTTTCTTTTCCCTCTGTTATTGTTTCTTGATTTATTTTTTTTATTGAGCTTTCTATATATTCTTCACAAGTTCTTTTTGGTCTGGTGTTATAAGGTTTTCAAGTTTTTTGTGGTTAGTAGGGATAATAACATAAGTTATTCCAAATACTGTATCTATTCTTGAGGTATAGGATTTTATAATAATATTTTCATTATCTGCTTTTTTAAAGTTAAATCCATATTTTTCAAACTCTTCTTGCATCTTTATTAATTTAAAAATAAAAAATTTTCTGAAGTTTATATACTTTACTTAGTTTGTAAAGATAAAATCTTGTTAATTTAGATAAATATTTGTTTTTTTGTTTATCATATAATATAATATAGTTAAGTTTAATAAACTTTCTTATAAAATAAAAATAAAATTATGTCTCATAATACAATATTAATTCTATTAGGAATTTTATTTTCTAGTGTTTTGGTTATTGAGAATATAGTTATACCTTTTCCAGCAAAGGTATTTGTTCGGGACTCTAGGGCTCGGATGTTAGGGCTTACTTGTATAGCAGTTTGATTTATTATAGGTTACTGAACTAGATGAAAGATGGTAAAAACGAATTTTGATGATGATGAAGATAATTTTGATTTCTAAATAATTAGAGTGAAATTTATAAAAGAATACCTAAAAAGTTAGGTATTCTTTTATATTTTATGGTTTTTAGTATCTTCAAAAAAATAAAAAAGCTCCTCATTTTTTAAGAGGAGTTTCTATATAATTTAGATTTTTTTAAGGAAAGTCAGAAAAAGTCATTATTTTGTAGACCTTAAGAATTTCATAATAATGAGCTAATAACCCATTTTATAATAGAACCTACTAGCCATATAACAACTAATCATATAACAGTGTGAACAATTATAGTCTTTCATTTTTTTACTTTATCTTCATCTCAAGCTGCAGTTAAAATATGAAAACCTCACCACAAACCATAGATCACAGCCAAAACAGATAAATATTTCATAGCCGTAACCATGATTGACTGAATAGCTTGATCTAAAGGCTGTTCAGTTCACTCTAATTGAGTATTAACATTATCTATTCAAGGATCAAGAGCCGCTTGGGTTATAGCGGTTTGAGCAAGAGTAACTCAAGCAACTAAACCATAAAGAGATTTCTTTATTGCTTTTTTCATAATATATAAATAAATTATTAATTAAACAATATCATTATAATATATATTTTTTTATAATGCAAATTTTTAAGGCTCTATCTCCTACTAAAAACACAACCACAATAATCCTGCCTATAAATTCCTTTTCCTTACAATATTCTATACTTCTCTGAAAACCATCATTTTTCTTAAAATCTATTTTCAAAAACTCAGGAACTATTTGCCCCCCCCTTCTTTCAACAACCAAGGAAGGGATTCAGGGATGGATTATTTTTGAATACTTCTCTCCAATTTCAAAAATCTTTTTCAAGTCTTTATGTGGAGAAATACTAAGAGTGGTAGTCCAATATTCTATTCCCAGCTCCTGTGCTAATTCAGCTGTCTTTTTAAGTCTCATATCATAACAAACTGTACATCTTTTACCTTTTTCTGGCTCTTTTTCAAGTCATTTAATTTTCTTAAAAAACTCTTTATCATCATACTCTCAAACTTCAAAACCAACTTTTTCTATTTCACAAACCTTTTTAAAAGCTTTTAATCTTTTATTATATTCTCTTTTTGGTTGAATATTTGGATCATACCAAAAACAAAGCAAATCATAATCCCTTTTTAAATCCAATATAGGAACTGTTACATCAGGTCAGCAACATACATGTAATAAAAGCTTTGGTTTATGTTCTAGTACCTTTTTTACTGGTTTATATGACATTCTATGAATTCCTGTAACCTTAGATTTATCTGTTAAATAATCTCTGTGCTTCTTAGTACCATATCACTTATGTTTTTCCAAATAGAAATCAGGATATATTGAAGAATATGTATTTATAAGTTTATCTCTAAAAACTTTTGCAATAATAGAAGCAGCACTTATTTCTAAGACTTTTGCATCTCATCAGACTATATAAATAGGCTTCTTTTCTAACTCTTCAAATTCATAGTTGTCTCTTCAGTCAATTACTACTTCCAGCCTGTTCCCCCTTCCTTTAGTATTAAAGGAAGGGATTCAGGGATGGATTATGTTTATCTTCCTCAAAATCTCAACTAAAGACCTTCTCATAGCCTCTCTATTTGCTTGTCTTATATTTATTTCATCTATCACAAAATTATCAACTACTCAGACTCAAAAGGATATCTTTGGATTATCTCATAGAGATAAATCTATAAGATGTTTAAATAACTCATCTCTCTTTTTCTCTGTAAGTTTTTTACTATCGTTTAGTTCTGATAAAAGCTTTTTATCTATATTTTTTATATCATTAAAACAAAGGCTACAAGCCACTACTGGTCCAAGCCATGGTCATCTACCCGCTTCATCTACTCATATTTTTATTTTCTTTGTGTTCAAATTATTTTATTATAAATAATATATTTCTATTTAAATTTTGGGCAGACACATAGATCTGCCCCTACACACCTAAAAACCTTCTACCTCTATTTCAAATCCTGCTAATAGCCTTAAAACCTCTGGTGATGAAAATTTTGCTTTTTTCAGTTTATTTTGTGTTGGGTCTATATAATAATTGTTTGCTCCTATGAAGTTTGTATTTTTTAGATTTGCATTTTGAAATCTACTTGCCTGTAGGTCTGAATCTGAGAAATCAGAGTTAGTGAGGTCTACATTTAAAAAGTCTGTTTCTCTAATACCACAATCTATAAATTTACTATTTTTTATTTCTAAATAGCTGAAATCACAAAGTTCAATTTTGCATTTATTAAAAGACCAATCTGTTAAAAATACATTTATTTTTGTAAACATTACTCATATTATTTTACAACTTTCAAATGAAATTTGCTGAAAACTTGTATCAATAACTTTTATATTTGATAGATTGCATTTCTGAAAATCACAATCTATAAATACCGTATCAGTAAAATCGCATGCAGTAAAATCACATTTTTCAAATTTACAGTTTGAAAATTCTTTATCACTTAAATCTTCATTAAATAAAGATATATTTTTAAATTTCTCTTGGGTATATGTATCTTGGTTTAGTTGCATTTTTTAGGGATATTAAATATAATTATTTTATTGTAGCCTCCTTCCTTTCGTATGAAAGGCAAGGAATTTAGGATGGATTATGAATTTTTAAGCATTTCAATTAACTCTAAAATCAAAAACTTCTTCTGTGTCTAAGTTAATTTTCAGATTAAAATAACATTCTCAACCATCTTCAACTTCAACTAATTCTGTTTTCCAGTTTTCAAAATCATCACAAAAATAATTTGCATAGATTATTTTTTCTCATTCTTCATTTATTCATCAGAAGAATTGTGCTTTATAGTCTCCAAAATTATTTAAAATATTTTCTTTTTTATTTTCATCCAGATATAATTGAACTGCATTCATTGTTTTTCATGCTTCAAATTTACTTGGTTTGTATCTTTTTATTATTTCAAAAACAGAAGAAATATCATATTCTTCTGGAAAGATGGTATAGGTTTTATAAATTTCTAATTTTCATATAGAATTGCTTAAAATAGAAGGAGATTCTGATAGTCAAAGTTGATATTCTCAATCAAATTCTAAATCAAATGAGCTTAGTCTTAATGTTTCTTTATCCTTAAGAACTGGTATGTCTAGCTTATTTTTCAGGATTGTTATATTGTCTTCTGTATATTTTGTTCATTCTTCTTGGTTTACATTTTCAAATATTTTTCCTACTTCAGAGTTATAGTCATATTTCATAATTATTTGAAATGGTATTATTCAATTTTTTTCTTTTTCTGAAATAAGTTTGTAGGTTTTATATTCTGAATCATCTCAAATAAATAGGTTTTCTTGAACAGATAGTTCTAAAGGGTTCTCAAATGCCTCTAAAGGAATGTTTATCATAAAGTTTTCATCTTCAGAGATGATTATTGCTCAAGCCTCTGTGAGTATGGGTTTTAGTATTTTTGTTTGTGTTTCTTGGGCTTCTCAAGTAGCTTTTTTTTCAACTTGATTTTCTACCGCTTTTTTAATATCTTCTGTTTTGTTAATATCTTCTGTAGAGTTTTTAACATTTTCTCCACAAGATGTTAAAGTAAAGAGTAAAACAATTAACAGGATTTTTATGTATTTCATAAAATTATTTTTAAAAATTAAAATTATTTACGAAGTCTTTCGCAAATTGAACCATCTATTTTCTCTCAATACCAAGCATAACAGTTATCTTTATCAACCATATAGTAACCATGAACTATTTTAAATGTTTCTGCATCAATATTTTCTAATTTCTCTCAACCAGAGTAAATATTATTTTTATCTCTTGCTGAATTAACAAATTCTCATCATAAAACCTCAAATGTTTCTAAATCTGCTCAAACTATTTCTGCTCAATGCCAATAGATTTTATCTTTATCCCTAGAATAATCAGAGTCTAGGGTTTCAAAACTATTATAATCAACATCCAATATAATTCATCCAAAATATATCTTATCTTTATCCTTTAAATAAGGAGAATCCAAAATTTTAAATGATTCAAAATCTACTCCTTTTAATTTATTATCAATATAATATATATTGTTTTTGTCTTTAGAATATGGAAGTTCTAATATTTCAAATGTATCTAAATCAATTCATTTTATAGGAAGCAAAATATAATTTTTGTAATTTAAATTTGAATAACTTAGCATATAAACACTATTTTTATCTTTGGCATAATTGTTTCCTATCAACTCAAATGTTTCTACATCTACATCAATTTTTTCCGAATATCATCTATTTACAATATAGACACTATTTTTATCCTTTACTAAATAATCCATTAAAACCTCAAAACTTTCAGAATCAACTCCTTCTAGTTTTTGTTTTTCCCCTGATAATAATCACTTATAATTATAATAAACAAAGTTTTTATCTTTTGAATAGAGAATATCTTTTTGTTTAGACTCTCTATATATAATTTCAAATGAGCTAGAATCAGATCACTCTATAACTTTTCAGTTTAAGTAAATATAATTCTTATCTTTCCAATATGGTTTTTCTATTATTTGAAATGTTTGAGGGTCTATTTTCTCTTCTTTTCTAAAATCTATATAAACATAATTTTCGTCTTTTGCATAATTTCAGTTAGAGCCTTTAATTATTTCAAAAGTTTTAGGTTTTACTCATTCTAAAATAAGGTTATCTTCATAAATATGATTTTTATCTTTTCCATAAATTCAAATAGTTTCAAATGTTTTAGAATCAGCTCCTTTAATTAAATAGTTTTTATAATAGACATTATTTTTATCTTTTGCATATTGGTAAGATATAGATTTAAAAGTTTCTAAATCAACTTCGTTTGTTATTTTTTCTCTTCTTAAAGCCCCACCTCCTGCATATTCTATTTCACCATTATTTTTTATGTATGAGTGACCTAAAATTTCAAATCCATCTGGTTCTATACCTAATAATCAATTTCATTCTAAGTAGTATCATCTTTTATCTTTTCCATAACCATATTCTAGAGCTTCAAATGTATCATAGTCTACTTTTTCTGTCTTTAGAATCAGATATGGCATATTTCCATAAAAATCTTTTCAGTAAATAAAGTATTTGTCTTTAGAATAGTACTCATTAAGAACTTCAAATGAATTAATATCTGCAACTCTTCATTTTTTACCGTCTAGAAAGATGGTATCATTATTTTTAGCAAAACCATATTTTAGTACTTCAAAATTATCTTTTTCTAGTTCTTCTATTTTCTCTCCTTCATAATAAACATCATTTTCATCTTTACTATATCCATCTCACAAATCAACAAGCTTATTTTCTTCTTGAGTTTCTACTGTTCAAGTATTGCTCTTTTCTTGGTTTTTAGAATTGTTAGTTTCTTGTCAGCAAGAAACTAAAACAAAAAGTAAAATGATTAGAGTTATTTTTATATATTTCATAAAATTAGTTTTAGGAATTAAGATTTTATTTAAAAGTTTTTCCACTATTTCTCATCTTACACAAAAATATACTTATTTCAATAATTCAATAAATTCATTGCTTTCCTTGATACTCTCAAAATCACTATCATTTTTAGCTTTTTCTTTAAAAGTCTTAGAATCAATTTCTATTGCCTTTTTTAGATCTAAAATCGCCCCATCTTTTTTTCATAGCAGGGAATTGGTACATGCTTTGTTATAATATGCTTGTGCATATTCATTCGCCACCTCTACAGCTTTTTGAAAATTTTCTAGAGCTGTTGTATAATCTTTTTCTTTATAATAGTGCATTCAGACATTATTGTAGAGTCTTGAGAGTTTGTTGTCTAAAAGCTCTTCTGAAATTACAGTATCATTAAAAATTTTATCTCACTCCCGATATGACCGAGTTAAAGATAAAATTCATTTCATATCTTTATGTCCGTAAAATCAAGTAAAATTACTTCAAACTTCTGATAAAACTGTTATTTTTGTATTTGTTTTTGTGTGTATTAGTAGAATATTTGTTCTTTTTAAAAACTCTTCTTCTCCTTCATATTTAATATTTCAGTATTCATCAAGATTCTCTTCAGGAATATATTCTCTTCAAATAATTTTTACATCATCTGTTAAATCATAAGTATTTACAAGAAATCAAGCAGTTTTATCAAAATCTTTTTTTAGATTATATTTTTTTCTTATTTCTTCTTTCTTTTTCTGTTTCTCTTCGTCACTATAATTTTCATAAAATTCATATCAATATTCAAATAAACATTTTCCTGTTTGCATATCTATAAAAGGACAAGTATTTCAAGGTCAAGGACTATGATTGGAGAAATATATCTCCGCATATATTCAATCACTAGATAGTCATAAAAATAGCATCTTCTTTATAATATTTTTGGTCTTTATATAAAAAGTTTCACCATTAAAGTTAATAGTTATTTTTTTTACTGCTCAAAAAGATTTTTTTAGTTCATTTTCTAATTTTCTCCAAAAAGGTTCATCACCACGAGAAAGGCAACTCTCACCAGAAGTATAACAAGTAAGCATTTCATGATCATTGAACCGATATTTTGAATGTTCATCGTAACTAAAATTATAATCAATATTCAATATTAGTTCTCCGTCTTTATTATTTATTTGAAACTTGTCTTTTACATTACTTATCACTCAATTTGTAGTAGAAAAATAAGCTTCTATAAAGTTTTTCACGGCACTTTTTCTATCTCTCTTTTCTGCTCAAATATATTTAAAACTCTTATCTTCTGCTGTAAAATAACTTTCTTCATCTACTTTGAAGCTTGTAGAATCTGCTCCTTCAATAATTTCCTTATCAAAATAGACTTGTTTTTTATCTTTGGCATAGTTTTCATTTAGTATTTCAAAAGATGGTCAGTCGCTATTTTCTATTTTTTCACCGTTTAAGTAGACAAAATTTTTATCTTTTTGATATTTGTCGTTTATTACTTCATAGGTTGGTCAATAACTTGATTCTATTAGTTTGCTTCAATTGTAAGCAAATTTATCATCAATTCAGTAGTTATTTTGTAGTGGTTCAAATGTTTTTATATTTGCTTCTGGTATTTTATTTTCCCTGAAAAATACTGAGTTTTTATCTTTTGCATAGTCTGATTTATAGTGCTTAAATGTTTTTATGTCTGCTTCTTTTACTTTTAGTTTCTTGTAGTAGACTGATTTTTCATCTTTTGAAAAATAACTAAAGCTGTATCCGTTTGAGTTTGGAATTATTTCAAAAGTTTTTGGATCAGAGTTTTTTATTGGTTCTCAAGCAAAATAAACTGTATCTTTATCTTTTGTGAAATCAGATAGTTGTTCAACTACTGTAAATGTTTCTGTGTCTACTTTTTCTAGTTTTTTACCATTTTTGTAGACATTGTTTTTATCTTTTGAATAGTTTATGTCTAGTACTTTAAAGGACTTTCCATCACTTTCTTCTATTTTTTTTCATTTGTAGTATCAGTAATTTTTATCTTTTGCATAGTATAGGTCTATTGTTTGAAAACTTTCTTGTTCTGCTTCTTTTATCTCTTGGTAATCTCCTGAGATGTTGTGGTATTTTATGATGTTTTCTTCAAGGCTGTAGTGACTGCATCCTAGTCATTTTTCTGTGTTTATCGGTAATATATGGTTTGGGTTTCATGACATCTTACAAAATTGTTTATTTTGGGGTGTTTGGTTTATTTTGGGGTGTTTGGTTTATTTTTGGGGTTGATTGTGTGGTGGAGGTGTTGTTGTTTCAACAAGAGGTTAATATTAGAAGGGGGATTATTAGTAGAGGGATTTTGTTTTTCATGGGGGGAAAGAGGTTAAAAATATAAAAAATAGAGAATAATTATTTATTTTTTTCATCTATTAAATCAATAGACTCTATATTTTGTGATATTTGATTCATATTTTCTAGTTCCTATCAAATTAGTTTATTTAATAGATTTAAATAAAAATTCTCTAAATGTATATGTAAATCTAATATATTTAATTTCCCTCTAGATTTAACTCTTTTTGATAGTGTAAATAGTTTGTCTTCAATATAGTTGTAATAAATTGAACGATTCATTTTGTATATATAATATATGTAAACTAAAACTATACTATAGAGAAAACAAAAAAGAAAAGTCTTTTTGTAAAAAACTTTATTCTTTTCTTTCAGAAACTTATTCATTGGATATTTCCCTACTTTTACTAAAATATCACTTTTATCTCACATATTCAAACAACTCTGGAAAAGTAAAATTATCAGTTCCTTGACTTAAATGCCCCATATTATGAAACTCTATAAAATCAATATTTTCTAATCTAGAAAAATACTCTTTCGCACTAAACATATTTATAAAGGGGTCATTGTCTGAAAGAAAAATAGCAAATTTATTTCACAATTTGTTAACATTTCTAAAATTAATAACAGTATTAAAATAACTAGCTAAACAATAAAAAGCATCTCAAAATATTTTTTCTCATAATTCATCAGCTAAGTTATCATAAACAGGTGCAGCAAATAAAACATTTATTCTCTTTATTTTATTATCTTCAATAAACTTTAGTCATAACTTACCTCCCAAAGAATGTCATATAATAACATCTCAAGGATTTAGTTTTATATTTTCTAAGTCTTTTAGTTGCTCTTCTATAACTGGGTAATCAGTGTTTGTAAGATTTGGACAAATGACTTTGTATCATTTATTTTCAAATTCTTTTTTTGCCCAAGGAAACCAGTTAGAGTTTGAATCAGACTTCCCATCAATGTAGTATCAGTACTTGTTTTTTTGCCATAATATTATTTTAGTAAATAAAGTAGAGACATCCATTTATGGTGTCTTTTTCATGATGTCTTTTTCATGGTGTTTTTTTTATTTTATTCCAAAGAATGCAGCCTCTTTCTCCTGAGAAGGAGAGAGAATTTAGAGAGAGGTTATTTCTCTAAAAAATAATTCCATCACCTCACTTCTCTATTGTATGCCACTCATTTCTCAGCAATCATATTTTCATCAAAAGGTTTGTATTCTTCATCTGAATTTAGAAGAAAGTGTTCTCATGACTTTACTATTATTCATCAAAATAGATTTTTTCATTTTTGGTTTTCTTCTTTTATATAGCTCTGTAAAGCTTCTGCTTTTATTTTATTTTGCTCTTCTCTATCTCAATATGCCTTTGTATCAAATATTCAAGTGCTTCAATCTTCAAACATCACTATAAAATCTGGTTGAAATGTTGAAAAGTCTCAATATTTTATTCAGAAATTTAAAGCCATATGTTCGTTTCAGTTTTGCCACCACCAAGTTATTTTGTCTGCATTTTTTTCTAAATGTTCTACAAAGTCTTTTTCTAAATTATTGTCTAAATTTATATAGCAAGGAGTGTATAGGCATTTTGAATAATTATTGTATTTTTTATAGTTGTGTGGATTAAAATTTCTTGTTTTTGAAATTTGCCAGTTTTCATTCCATTGTTCGATTTCTTTTCATTCAATTCTATCTATATAGTATGATCTTAGTGTTAAGTTATTATATATTTCGTCTTTTCTTTTTACTTGTATCTCATAATTATTTTTTGATTGTTTCATAGGTTTGTTTTGTTGAAAAATATTTAGAAATCAAGTAGTTTTAGAGAATATTTTTTTTAATCTCTGAATATATTACATATATAACCGAATTTTGCAACGAAAAAAATTATTTTATTCTTAAATATTTCTTTCCCTCTATTCTTCCTTCACTTGCACTAATCTTTCAATGCAAATAATGATAATGCAAATGATCTACACTTTTATTTCACTTTGTTTGCCTAATAAAAGAAAAATATTCTTTATCTCAATAGTACTTTTTCATAAACTTTTCCACATTTATAAAATCTACTAATTCTTCTTTAGATAATTCATAAGTATGAGACTTATGATTTTTAGGTAAAGCTAACAAGTGATCTTTATCTCAAAAATATGGGTATTTATTTTCAATTATTATCCAAAGTTCTGTTCTATATAAAACTTTATTAGTTATTTCTATATTTTCACAAAAAGGACAGTTATTTTTATCAAAAAATCCTGCTTCTTCATATTCTTTTCTGGAGTTATAAGTTTTCATAGATTAAATTTTAATTTTATTTTCTTGTAGCTTCTTTCCTCAGAAAGGAGAGAGAATTTTACGAAGTGTATCCTTTAGGGCAAGATAGAGGTATTTGGATTATTAAGTTTTTTCTAAATCCTTTCAAAAATATCTTCAACTATTCCAGAGCAAAATTCTCTATTTATTTTTCATAATCAAGAAAAAATTCAAGAAATATAATTTCTAAGCATCATGGTTACGGCATTATTTCTTTCTATCCCTCTACTTCTTAGATAAAATAAATCATCATCGCTTATTCTTTCTATTTTACAAGAGTGACTTGCTTCTACATCATCAGAAGCTACTTCTAAAGTTGGAATAGATTTTATTTTTCATTTTTCTCCTAGATAAATATTTATTTCTTTTAGATGTCATTTTATCTTTTCTAAGTTTTTATTTATTTTTAAAATTCCGTCTAGGTCTATAAATCATCATTCTCATATTAGAGCTAGTATATTCATATCTATTTTGGAACTATTATTACTAGCCTCTCATATAATTTTTAGTTTTATAGAATCATTTTTTTGAAGAGTATAGTGTTTAGGTTTATTGTGTGAATTTTCTCATTTTCATATAATATGCTTTTTACAATCTTTTATATCATAAAAATATGAAAAATAGTTTAGTGTAGAATTATTTCATACTTCTATTCTTTGTAGTTTATCGTCATTATCAAACAATACTACATCATCTAGATTATCTTCTATAAATAGATAATCTGTGTTTAATTCTTGTGATTTATAAAATCAGTTTTTTGTTATTTTCATAATTTTTTTTATTTTCAATTGATAACTAGGTAAAAATTTGACTTTTTTTCTAAAATTTTTATACAATATTAATACATCAAGACGAGAAGTGTCCCGAAAAGTGTTAGTGCTTTAGGAAGCTTCTCTTTTTTTGTGCTTAATTTTGATTTAGAATTTAATAAAAAGTCTTTGTAAATAATTTTTATAGTCTTATAAAGGCTTGAAGTGAACTTTTTATTTGGGAAAAAGAATTTTTTCTAATCTATTCTTTTTTATAAGATAATCTACAAGTATTTTAAAATCTCAATCTCACGAAACCAAAACAATTTTATTAAATTTTTCAGGTTCTTCCAAAAGCTTTTCCATAACATTAAAAACTAAATCACTATCAATATTTCACTTTTTATTACTATTCATTTCTAACATCTGCTTTTTAAAGACTACTATAAATCAAGCTTCTTGTAGCATAGTATAAAGAGGATTATTTTCGTCTTTTACATATCATAAAAAATAATAAGCTCTAGATATTTTGTATTTGTCCCTTATATAAATTCTAAACTTAAATAAATCAACACTCCATCATTCTGTGGTAGTTCATAAGTATAAATTTTGTCAGTCTATAAAAGCATAATTTCATTGTTCCTTCATAATAAATTTTTAGTAAAAAATAATTGTAGCCTATATTCCCTTATGTGGGGGGAAGAATTTTACGAAGTGTATACTTTAGGGCAATATAGAGATTTTAAAAAAAATCTTAAGTTTATGGTTTTGGGTTAAAACCCTCTATTGACAAGCTGAAAAATCAAAAATTCTAAATAGGCTTAGTATAGATTATCTTCTATGATTAGATGGTCTGTTTTTAGTTCTGATAAATCGTAAAATCTGTTTTTTGTTATTTTCATAGGTATGGAATTTTATTTTTGTAAAAAGCCTAAAAAATTTGCATTTTTCTAAAATATCACTACTATTGATATAGTTTACAGAAAGTCAAATTAAGAGAGATACTTAATTTGTCCTCTCTAACTTAGAAGAATCAAGTCTTGTACTTGGTTCTTTTTTTTGTAATTTATTTTTCATAGGGACTAAATCTATTAAATTCTTTTTTGCAGACTTTTTCAAAAGTACAGAAGTATTTTTTACTCAAGGAACAAATACTTTTCAAAATACATCTTTTTCTTCCCAAAAATCAACAAGACTGTTATAGTCTCAATCTCAAGTTACTAAATAAGCTTTTGAAAAGATTTTTCATAGTAGTCTTTAAGTGAAAATATAACAATATCTATATCAACATTTCATTTAATACTACCGTCTGGTAGTATTAAAGTATCTTTAAAACAAATTTTATATCAAATCTTTTTTAGTTTTTTATATAGTCATCTTTGTTCCTTTAAAAATCAGAAAAATATTTTTATTTCATCTACAAGATATTTATCTTTTAAATAAATAAAAAATCTCCTCCAGTCTATAATCCAACCATGATAATCTTGGATTCATTTATGTATATTTTGTGAATCAATATAAACAATTTTCATTTCCATAAGTTAAAATATATCTTTTTCTAATCTCTTCTAAA
>CALNYL010000001.1:0-313872 GCA_942490775.1 uncultured bacterium | reverse complement strand
GTTTTTTTAGTCTTTTATTTCGGCACTTATTTTAAAAACAATAAAGTCTTTTAGTTATTCTTTAATTATTTACTAATGGAGATAACTAAAAGTATAGCGTAGTGAGCAAAACTATATTATTCTATAAGTTTAGAGAGCAATATGGTTTTGCCCTCTAATAAAAAGAGGGACTTTTTTAATCTTGCAACTAGGGAGCAGAAATTCCGCCCCTAGTTGTCATTTGGGGCATCATTTCACTAAAAAATTATACGAAATAATGCCCTAAATCCACCGCTCTCCGTAGGAGAGACTAGGATTTCTCCTTCTTCCCCACCAATAATGGGGAATTCCTCGGGGATTTCTAACTTGGAGGTGAATAATACCCCCATTGCTACCCCTATCCCTGCACCAGCTAGGACTTGGTCCCAGCTGTGGTTTTCGGACTCCACTCGGGAGTATCCGACAAACCCCGCAACAAGGGTGGCAGGGACACCCCACTCCCAGCCATACCTCTCCCAGAGGTATGTGGCTGAGAGAAAGGAAGCAAAGGTATGCCCAGAGGGCATACCGCATCCCCCTCCGTATGGTCTCTCGGCATCTATGCCATACTTCAGGGCATAGACAGTTGAGTTCCCCACGGAGAATCCCCAACCATACTCCTTTAACCCCCTCATAATCCCCTTTATAAGAGAGGTTAATAGGGGTAATACCACTAGCCCGTACTGTCCTTGGTCTCCCATGGATTCTATGGAGGCAGAAACGAAAGAGGGCAAATAAATAGCCGCCAATATACTTACAACCAATAATACATTTTTCATTTTCGTTTTCCCCTTTTGTTTGTTTTTGTTTTTTGTTTTTTTTGTTAACAATTATAGATTACATAAAATAACCTAGAAGTCAATATTAATATTTGACTTTATTAGTTTCATAAGTTTGATAAATGTTGATTTCTCTTAAAAATAACAAAATTAAGATAAAAAAAGATATTTTCAGATATCTTTTGATAAATATCTTTTTTTTCATATTATACAATAATAGATTTAAAATAATAAAATTATTATGGGAGGTAAGTAATTATACTTTTAAAAATATAGTTAAATGATAAATTCTAATATAATTCATGATTTTTGGGATAAATATTGAGATGAAATAACAAATGATAATGAAATCATAGAACTTTGATGATGAAAATGTGAAAAAACACAATCAAACCCTTTTTATGAATGGGCCGAGTTTATAAGACTTAGAAAATACGATTTTGATTTAGCATATACGGGTCCAACATGAACACTAGAAACAAGAACTATGTTAGCCCATATGATATGCGACAAAATTTGAAAAGATGTATTTTTTCCAGAAAATATAATGACAGAGGCTGCCGATTGATGTACACAATTAATTAGGATGTTATCAAAACTATTTTTTGAAAAAAATATTAAAATACTAAACTGTGGTTATTCGTATTATGAGCAACTTATACATTGAAATAAAATAAAGAATATATTTCACAAAGATTTTAAAAAATGAAATAGAGATGAGTGATTTAGAATATTACCTACAGTTAAGGACTTAGAGAAAAAAATTAAATGATGAGAGGTAATATGGATAATACAACCTTGACTTTTATGAGAATGTTATTCAAAAAAAGAAGCAAAAGAAATCCTAAAATTAATAAAAGAAAAAAAATGTGGGTTAGTAGTAGACTCTGTATTTGAATGAACGGAACTTGAATGAACAGATATAGCTAATTTTTATGAACTAGTAGAAGAATATAAATTACTTAAAAAAACTATATTTATAGGTTCTCCTTCAAAATGAGAAGGATTTTCTTGATGAAGAATAGCTTTTTTATGAACAAAAAATAAGGAATATATCTCATACTTGAAGGGGGGAAAAAGCTGATCAGAGGTAAAAACAGAACTGATTGCAGTATTTGCTTTTTGCTGAATACTAAATAATCGTATACAGAAAACTTTGGGTTCTCCAAATTGAACAATAGATGATATAAATAAAATCCCTACTAAAGAAATCATTAATGAAATATTAGAAAAATATAATGGTGCATTTGAATGTATAAGCTACGAAGAGTGATTCATAGATGTAGTAAAATATTATATTCTTTGGAAGAAAAATTATTACGATATGCTTAAAAGGTCTTTGAGAGAGATAAAAAAATATATTTGAAAATGAAAACTATTTAGAGCAATGAATGGAGAAATGAAAAACTCTTTTAATCATGCTTTAGTTTTAAACAAAGAAATTGCAAATAAAATAAAAGAATATGACATATCCAAATTAATGAAAATCTTAGCCTTTGAACATAAGTTACTAATAACCCCCCTGTCCTGACTTAGATGAAATGATGATTTTTCTAAAGATTTTTCTCTTATAAGATATACAACTGCTGTAAACTACAAATTAATAGCAAAAACATTAAAAGAAACAGAAAAGATATTTAATTCTTTATAATAAAGTTACCAAATTTTTATTTTTTTAATATTTTATTTCTATGAAAAAATATATTATAACATCGGAATCTGTATCTAGCGGACACCCAGACAAAATGTGTGACCAAATAAGTGATGCTATTTTAGATGCCTGTCTAAAAGAAGACCCATATTCAAGAGTAGCTTGTGAAACTATGGTTACTACTTGAACTGTGATAGTCTCTTGAGAAATAACAACTAAAGCAAATGTTAACTATACTGATTTAGTTAGAGAGACGATAAAAGGTATCTGATATACTTGATGAGATACTCATTTTGACTGAGATGAATGTGGAGTTCACTTACTTATAAATACTCAATCTCCTGACATAGCACAATGAGTAGATACATGAGGAGCTGGAGACCAATGAATAATGTTTGGTTATGCTACAAATGAAACTGATGATTATTTACCTTTACCAATAAGCCTAGCCCACAAGTTAGCAAGAAGACTAGAAGAAGTTAGAAAAAAATGAATATTAGATTACTTATGTCCAGATGGAAAAAGCCAAGTAACAGTTGAGTATGATGGAGATAAACCAGTTAGAGTTGATACCGTGATTATTTCTAATCAGCATATAAAAAATATAACTCAAGAAGAACTAAAAATTGGAATAAAAAAAGAAGTTATAGATGAAATAGTTTGAGACTTCATTGATGAAAATACAACTATACATATAAACCCAACAGGAAAATTTCAAGTATGATGACCAAAAGGAGACTGTTGAGTAACAGGTAGAAAGATAATAGTAGATACATACGGAGGTATTTGAAGACATTGAGGTTGAGCATTTTCAGGAAAAGACCCATCAAAAGTTGATAGAAGTTGAGCTTATATAGCTAGATATTTAGCTAAAAATATAGTAGCTTCTGGTATTTGTGATAAATGTGAAATACAGATAGGTTATGCAATATGAGTAGCTAAACCAGTAAGTATATTTGTAGAGTGTTTTGGAACTGAAAAAGTAGAAGTTTCAAAGATAATAGATACTATTAATAATAGTTTTGACTTATCTCCTAAAGGAATAATAGAGAAACTAGATCTAAGAAAACCTATTTTCCAAAAGACTGCTAGTTATGGTCATTTTGGTAGAGATGATGTAAGTTGGGAAAATCTTGATAGTGTGGAGGTTTTTAAGGGGCTTTTGTAAAATTGTTTTTCAAAGGGCTAAAGCCCTCTGTTAACCAGCTGTATTACATTTATATTAAGTTATTTTTTATTTATTTAATTATTTATTTATGAATACAAATGATTCACTTATTAAAAAAGCTCAAGAAGAGGGGCTTAAATTTATAGAAGAGTATAAAGAGTTAGATTTACAAGATAATGAAGCAATAGAAGAAGCTTATACTACAGCAGTTGAAAGATGATTATTTGAACTCGCAGAGGAAACAAGGAAAGCAGTTTTTGGTAACAAAATAAAACCATATGGTGTATGTTATATCTCCGATGCTTGTATTAGTGGTTGTCGTTATTGTCCTATAAGGGCTAAGTCTATTGATTCATCAACTTGAGAAAGAATTAAAAGAAAAACTTTAACACTAGATGAATTTAAGGAAGATATGCAAGAAATAATTTATGACTGACATAGTTATATTGAACTTTTAGCTTGAGATTGACCATTAACAGCAATCAGCCCTGAAAAACTTATTCCTTACCTAAAGGTTGCTAATAAAATTGCTAACGAAACAGGTAAAATTAAAGAAATAATGTTAAATGTAACTCCTCAAACTGAGGAAACATTTAAACTTTGGAGAGATGCAATACCAAATACTAAACTTAAATATATACTTTTTCAAGAAACTTACGATACTGAAATATATAAGGAAAAACATCCTTATGGTCCTAAAAGTAATTATAATCTTAGAAGAAATGCACAAAAAGTAGCAATGAAGGCTTGATTTGATGAATATGGTCTTTGAGTACTATTTGGTTTAAATCCAAAGTTTTTAAAGGAAGTTAAGGCATTAGCTGAACATGCAAATGAGTTATATAAAGAAACTGGAAAGCTATGTGCTTGAATAGCACTACCAACAGCAAACTCACTAAAATGAGTAGAAAATATACAAGAGCAACTTCATGTTTCTGATAAAGCTCTTGAAATGATTTTTGCATCTCTTAGACTTGCTTTACCGCTAGTTCCTTTAGCTAGTTCAGAAAGGTTTACTCCAGAAATGTTAGCTAAACTAGATAAATATGCTACATGGAGATCTGTAGATGTAAGGGCATGTGTTTGAGGTAATATAAATAAAAGTAGCAAGGAAAAAACTAGACTTTTACAGCAAACAACATCTATTACAAGGAGTCCTTGGGAAACAAAAGAAGATTGTGAAAAAAGAGGATATGATCTTGAGCTTTACCCAGATCCAGAAAAAAGACCAAAGCCAGAGTAATAATTATAGTATAAAAAATCTTTAAAAATATGAATTCTAAAGCTAATAGTTTACTAATACAGAATATTCAATTAAACTGAGAACAAAAAGATATACTAATTTCAGGAAATATAATTCAAAACATTAAAGTCAAAAATTGATTTAGAAGATTTATCTGTTGAAAAAATAATAGATTGAAAAGATAAGGCTATATTGCCATGACTACATAATAGTCATACACATGCTCCAATGTCTTTATTTAGATGATACGGAAGTAATTTACCTTTACAAGAGTGGTTGTGAAAAAACTGGGCTGTAGAGGATAAATTGACTGAGAAGGATATATATTGGGGAACTAAATTTGCCTGTTTAGAAATGATAAAGTCAGGAACAACCTTTTTTAATGATATGTATTGGCATGTTGATTGGAGTATAAAGGCTGTAGAAGAAATGGGGATTAGATCTTTATTAAACTTTTTCTTTATTGATTTTGATAATCCTGAAATAGCTAAAGAGCAACAAAAAGCTTGCGAAAAGTTTTTTTCAGAAAAAAGAAATATTTCTAATAGAATAAAGTTTTGAGTCGCCCCACATTCAATTTATACAATATCAAAAGACCTTCTAAAATGGATAAAAGATTTTGCTCAAAAACATAAACTACTTATTCATATACATATGTCTGAAACAGAAATAGAAGTGAATGATTGTATAAAGATACACGGTTATAGACCTGTTGAGTATTTAGAAAATATATGATTTTTATGATCAAATATAATAATGGCTCATGCCATTTGGCTTAATGATAAGGAATTAGATATTTGTGCAAAATATAATGTAAAAATTATTTATAATCCAGCTTCAAACTTAAAATTAGCTTCTTGAGTTAATTTTAGATATGTTGATATGGTAAAAAGATGAATTAAACCAATTATCGGTACAGATTGATGTGGTTCAAATAATAATTTGAGTATTATTGATGAACTTAGAATAGCTTCTCTTGTACAAAAGTGAATAAACAGAGATCCTAGAGTTTTACCAGCAAGTGAAGCTGTAGGAATGGCTACAGTTAATGCTGCAGAAAGTTTTAACTTAAATACTGGAAAGATAGAAGAATGAGCTTTAGCTGATTTGATTTTAATTGACCTAAAGAATCCACTACTTATTCCAAACCATAACTTTGAAGAAAATTTAATCCATTCTGCTGGAGCATCATGCATTGACACAGTAATTTGTGATGGTAAAATTCTTATGGAAAAAGGTAAAATAGAAGGAGAGGATGAAATTATAGAAAATGTTGAGAGAATAGTGAAGGATAGGTTTTGAAAATAATGAATATTTTTATAGTCTCGGAAAAAAAAATCAAAGGGTTAAAACCCTCTGTTGACCAGCTGTATGATATTTATATTCTGCGAAAGGAGTTATTTTATAGTCCATCCTAAATTTCTTACTTTTCATACGAAAAGAAGAAGACTGCAAGTTTTATCTTATAAAATAAGAAAAAAATGTTAAAAAAAATAGAGCAAACTGTTGATTTCTTAAATACTAAAGTAAACTTTAAACCTGAAATAGGTATTATTCTTGGAACTGGTCTAGGATGATTAGCTAAGGAAATAGATATAAAATATAAAATTAGTTATGAAAAAATACCAAATTTCCCTATTTCTACAGTAGAGGGTCATAAATGAGAGTTTATTTTTGGTACTTTATGAGGAAAAAATGTAGTTGCAATGAGAGGAAGATTTCATTTTTATGAAGGTTATAGTATGGAGGAAGTTACATTTCCAATAAGAGTAATGAAAGTGCTAGGTATAGAAAAACTAATTGTTTCAAATGCTTGTTGAGGATTAAATACTAACTATGAAATTGGAGATATTATGCTTATAAATGACCATATCAATTTGCAACCTCTAAATCCATTAATAGGTAAAAACTATGATGAATTAGGTCCTAGATTTCCTGATATGAGTGAGGTTTATGATAAAGATATGCTAAAAAAGGCTATAAGTATTGCTAAAAAACATAATATAAAATATCAAACAGGAGTCTATATTTCTGTTTCTTGACCTTCTCTTGAAACTCGTGCTGAGTGTAGGTATCTTAGAAGTATAGGTGCTGATGGTGTTGGAATGTCAACAGTTCCAGAAGTTATTGTTGCTCGTCATATGGGGATTTCTTGTTTTGCTGTTTCTATTGTTACAAATTTGTGTGTAGATAATAATATAGAAGAAGCTACTATTGATAATATAATAGAAGTGGCAAATAAAGCTGAGCCTAAGATGACTTTGGTTATAAAAAACCTTATAAAAAGTCTATAATGTTGAGATATTATGTTTTTTTCTTATATTTAACTTAGTTTTATTCTTAAATAAAAAATTATGCAAAAAATAAAATCAACAGAAATAGTAAAATTTTCTGCTAAATTAAGTAAAAATACTGAAAGTGAAAAATGTGTAGATTATCCACCACACTCTTGAAATACTTCTTTTAAAGTAACCATATACTGAAAACAGTATTTAGTTATCACTTGATCTGGAAAATCAACTCCAAAGATTTGTGAGTTTGAAAACTCTAATGAAGTTTTGGCTACTATAGACTTAGAAGAACTTTTTAAAAGATTTGGACAAAAAATAATAACAAAAGAAAATGAGTTTAAAAAATTAATTCAAAAATGTAATTCTTCAGAAGTTAAGGCTTCTACTGAAACAGGTATTCATGCAATATTAGATTGAAAATATATAATACATACACATAATATTTACTTAATGGTTTTATTATGTATGAAATGATGAAAGAAGATTTTAAAAGATTTACTTAAAGATTATGATACTACAATACTAGATTACTGTGCACCTTGATTACATTTATTTGAAGCTATAAAAAAGAAAAAAGAAAAAAAGTGAGTTTGAAATATTTTAGACTGTCTGAAAAATCATGGTGTTAGACTAATTGAAATGATTGATTTGAAGAATTATGTAAGCTTTTAAAAAATAGAGAAAATATTGTTAAAGAAAAACTAAAACTTGATAATTTTAAACTAGTAAAAGATGATGAAAAAATAAAATCATTGGAAACTATAAAAGAACATCTTTTTGCTACAACAGTAGTAGCAAATGATTATGAATTACTGGCTGTACATAGTTATATATTAGAACAAATAGAAAAACAAAAAGGAAAAGCTAGATTTTTGACAAAAGAGCAAGTTAATTATGTTGAAGAAAATTATAAATAATTTTCTTAATATCTTAGTTAAATAAATAAAAACAACAACATGTCAATAATTAATTTGACTTTAATTTTATTATCACTATATTAATATCATTAATTTTCTCTTAACCATAGTTAAATATGTTTGATATAAGTATGGCTTTCCCATTTTCAGATATAGAACTAGATAATAATACAGAATCATTAAAGTGTGAAGAAGTAAAATATTGAATTTTTGATTTTGATTGAACCCTTAAAATCTGGTAAGCTAATTGTTGAAACCTTATATAATTTTATGGAAAATGTTAGAAAATGATTGGGGAATAGATTAATAAATGTTCTATGAAAATACAATTGATTTGGTTTAATGAAACTACGAAATAGCTTATTGATGATTTATTGAAGCAGAAAGACTAAAAGAATACCATGATAAATTTATGACGAACTTGATAGGAAATGAGTTGATGTAGAGCTTTTTCTTTGAGTTGTTGATACAATTAAAAAGTTAAAAGAAAAATGATATACACCTTCTTATAACAACAGGTAGTTCAACTGATTTTGCAAGAAATTGTCTCAAAAAATATTGAATACTTGATTATTTTTATTATGTTCTTTGAAGTAGAGATGTACCAAAATGAGAAAAACATCTAGATATTCTAAAAGAAATAACTGGTGATAAAGATTTCTTTAACACAGCTGTTCTCATTTGAGATGGTTTTCAAGATATGAATATCGCTAAAAGTCATTGAGTTAGATCTATAGGAATTTGAAAAGCTGAATGAAGTCTTGGCACAATAGAAAAATTTCCTGATATCACTAAAATTCTTGAATGGATAGAATCCATGGCCAGAGAAGAACAACCAGACATTCATAAAAAATATCTAAAAGAAATAATAAACCAAGTCAAAGAAAGTGTTATTTATTTTATAAAAAATGGACTGACAACTAAAGAAGAGAGACTTGAAGAGAAAAAATAAAATGATTGAATCTGTAACGAAAAAACATGGTATAAAATCAGGTTTTGGAGAAAAATTTGACAGACTTATTAGTAAAGACAAAAAAAGACATTGGATTTATAAATTTATTAGTTGAATGGTTTCATTTAGCTGATGAAGCTTTGATGAATTATGGGAACACCCTGATAATCCTCTAGGATATAAATAATAAACTTGTAGGTAAATAATGAAAGATAAATTGTCAACAGAGGGTTTTACCCTTTAAAAATTTAATTTACCTACAACTTTAATATAAAATATCACTAATCCACCAAAAACTATTCAAATGCAAAATAAAACTTTTTTTTGACTTCCCCCTCAAAAAAAATAAACTTAAAACATTAATATTTTTTATTATTTTATTTCTATAAAAAACACTTTCTATGAAAATAAACGGAAAAGAAACAAGTTCAGTTGTTTACGAAAACGGAATCATCATAATGCTAGATCAAAGAAAACTACCACACTCAATAGAGTTTTTAGAACTAAAAGACAAAAAACAAGTATTTGAAGCAATACAAAACATGACAGTAAGATGAGCACCAGCAATTTGAGTAGCATGAGCCTTTGGACTAGCACAAGCCATAAGAAATTATTCAGAAAACACAGATGGTGATTTCGCAAAATACATACAAGAATTAGGAAAATACCTAATATCAGCTCGTCCAACAGGTTATGACTTAAAACATGCAATAAGTTACTTACTATGAGAACTAAAATGAGTTTCTCATAAAGAAGCAATAAGTCTTGTAGAAGAAAAAGCACAAGAATATGCAAAAAATTCTGAAGAGGTTTATAAAAAAATAGGAGAATATGGAGGAGCTTTAATAAAAGACTGAGATACTATATGAACACACTGTCATACATGATGACCAGCAATAGGAGTATGATGATATAACTGAACAGCAATAGAATGTGTAGTAAATGCTCATAGAAATGGAAAAAAAGTAAAAGTATTTGCAGACGCAACAGCACCAAGACATCAATGATGATTAACAGAATGGGAATTTAACCAAGAATGAGTACCAGTTAAAGTACTAGCAGACAATGCAACAGGACTTTACTTAAAGCAATGAAAGATCGATATATTTATTGTTTGAACAGATAGAGTCGCTTTAAACTGAGATATTGCAAATAAAATAGGTACATATGAAAAAGCTGTACTTGCTCATGAAAATGGAGTTTCTTTTTATATAGCAGCACCTTTCACAACTATTGATTTTAATTGTAATACAGGAGATGATATAAAAATTGAAATGAGAGAACCAGAAGAAGTTCTTTTTATAAAAGGAAGAGATTCTGAAACTGGAGAAATAAGAAAAGTAAGTCCATATCGTGAATGAGCAGAAGCGGAAAATCCAGCATTTGATGTAACTCCTGCTAAGTATATAACTGGAATTATAACAGAAAAAAGGAATATTTAAACCAGACGAAATAAAAAATCAGCAACCTCTATAAGAAAATCAGAGAATTTTCCTAAAATAAAAAACCTTCAAAAAATTTTTGAAGGTTTTTTATTTTAATTTTTTCTGCTAGAAAAAAAGAGCCACAAAAATTTGCGATATAAAAAATTATGTGATAGAATTAATGTAATATTTAGAAATATAACTTAAATATAGGCAAATGAAAGTACAACAAAGGTCTTATAATAGAGAAAACTGATGGTCACTAGATATAGTGGACGAAGAATATTCTCTAGTGTTGGTTTTTTTCTCAGACATATACTTTGAAAAGAAAAGTATATATGACTCACTCAAAAAATTTTATCCAAAAGCTGATATAGTTATGACTTCAACTTCATGAGAAATATTAGGAGAAGAAGTTCTTGAAAAGACTATATCAGTAACAGCTTTAAATTTTGATAAAACTCCTATCAAAGCCATATCAAAAGAAGTAGAATTGAAGCTAAAGATACTAAAATGTTTCTATTGAATTAGCAAAACAATTATTGGCTGATGATTTAAGACATGTTTTAGTTTTTGTTGAATGACTACAAGTAGACTATACATGACTAATTAAAGGGATGAAAGAAGTATTACCTAATAATGTATGAGTTACTTGATGACTAGCATGAGATGATTTATTAAACTTCAAAACTACATATGTTTGACTAAATTCATTTGAGGTGGGTAAAAATAATATAGTTATGATTGGATTATATTGAGATTCTATAAAAATATGAACTCATTCTTTATCATGATGGACAAAGTTCTGTATGAAAAGAACAATAACAAAAGCAAAATGAAATATAGTATATGAAATAGACTGAGAACCTGCTCTTAGATTTATATAAAAAATACTTATGAAAAAAAGTAAATCATGACTGGCTTTATTTTCCTATACCCATAAGTATATTTGATAAAAATGAGGATGATGCTAATGATAAGAACATTTAATAGCAAATGAATGAGGAAGATAAAAGTGTGACATTTGCTTGAGATGTACCAGAATGATATAAAGCTTATCTTATGAAAACAAATTTTGATGCACTAATAGAATGAGCAGAAAATGCAGCAGAAGAAGCCTTGAGAAAAATCCTAATCCCAAATTTGCATTACTTATAAGTTGTACATGAAGAAAACTTGTTTTAAGACAAAGAGTAGAAGAAGAAATAGAAGCAATTTATGATGTAGTTTGAAAAGATTGTAAAATTTGATGATTTTATTCTTATTGAGAAATTTGAGTAATGATGAAAAAAGAAAGATTTTCATTACATAATCAAACAATGACAATATTATTATTATCGGAAGAATAATCTTTATAGATAATAATTTTACAGATAAAATTTATTTACAATTAAATTCTTATGGAAATAGAACAAAGAATGTATCAAAAAGGCAAATGGTCATCTGAAAAATTAAGCAGAGAATATATTTTAGTTCTAGCTTTTATTTCACCAGATTTTATAGGAAAAATAAAAATATCAGATTCACTAAATTGATTTTATCCAGATGCAAATATTGTCTTTATCTCAACTGCCTGAGAAATTATGTGAGACCAAGTTTATGATGATACAATATCAGTAACAGCAATAAAATTTGAAAAAACATCTGTACAAGTTGCTTTATGAAAAGTGGATAATATAGAAGATAGTTCTTCTGTTGCTTCAAAATTAGCAAAAGATTTGTATGCAGAAGACTTAAATCATGTGCTAGTATTTTCAGATTGAGTATGAGTAAATGGAAGTGAAATAGTTAGATGAATAAAAAGAATATTACCTAAAAAAATAAAAGTAACATGATGAATGGCTTGAGATGGAGATAGTATGGAAAATACTTATGTTTGACTAAATACTCTATCAAGCCAAGATAATAACATAATAATGATTTGACTATATTGAGATTCTTTAAAAGTATGAAGTTGTAGTTTAGGGTGATGGCAAAAGTTTGGCGAGAAAAAAACAGTAACAAAATCAATCTGAAATGTAGTTTATGAATTTGACGGAGAACCTGCTTTAGATTTTTATAAAAAATACTTACTACAAAGAGAGCAATGATTAATAGAAGCTTGAACTCATTTTTCAATATGAATCTTTGAAAAAGATGAAAATGATTCTGTTGTAAGATCCTTTTTGTCTAGTGATGAATATGATAAGAGTATTGCTTTCTTTTGAGATGTACCAGAAGGATATAAAGCATATCTAACTAGAGCTGACAATAAACTACTTATAAAGTGAGCAGAAAAAGCAACAGAATATGCTCATAAAGAAAATCCTAATCCTGAACTTGCACTGCTTGTAAATTGTGTTTGAAGAAAATGGGTACTAAAAGAAAAAATAAAAGAAGAAATAGAAGTGGTATCGGAAATGTTATGAAAAGATTGCAAAATAGCAGGGTTCCACTCTTATGGAGAAATATGAGTAAACAAAACAAAAGACTCTGACTACTTTTTACACAACCAAACCATGACCGTGACATTATTATCAGAAGAATAACTAATCTGGTCCCCTTTTTCCTTTAGTATTAAAGGAAAAGATTCAGGTATGGATTATTAAAAGAAATGGTCAATACCTTTATTACAAAGATATTTGTAATAAAAAACAAAATAATATAATATGTGAAAAATTATTTTATATAACGAAAACCTATGGAAATAGAACAAAGAACATATCAGAAAAATAAATGGTCATCTAGTAAAATAAGTACAGATTATTTATTGGTATTTGCTTTTGTGGCACCATTTTTTCTAGGAAACGAAGAAATATCTGATTCTCTAAACAGTTTTTATCCAGATGCAAACATTGTCTTTGTATCAACTGCTTGAGAAATTATTGGTAATGAGGTTTTTGATGAAACTATATCTGTAACAGCAATAAAATTTGAAAAAACATCTGTTCAGGCTATTTTAAGTAATGTAAAAAGTATTGAAGATACTTCTTCTGTATCTGCAAAAATGGCAAAGCAATTGTATGCTGATGATTTAAAGCATATTATAGTTTTTTCAGATGGTATAGAAGTAAATGGAAGTGAGATGATAAGATGAATAAAAAGAATACTGCCTAAGAAAGTATGAGTTTCAGGAGGAACTGCCTGAGATGGTATTGATTTTAAAAGTACTTATGTTTGACTAAATAGTTTATCAGGAAAATGAAATAATATAGTAATGATTGGTTTTTATTGAACAGCAATAAATATTTGAAACTGTTCTATATGATGACAGCAAAAATTTGGGGAAAAAATAAGTATTACAAAATCAATATGAAATGTATTATATGAATGTGATTGAAAACCTGCTTTAGACCTATATAAAGAATATTTGGAAAAAAAGAAAAAATGATTAATAAGTCAATGATCTCTTTTCTCTATAAGCATTTTCAATAAAGATAAAAATGATATATATGTAAGGTCATTATCTGCTGTTGATGAAGATGAAAGAAGCCTTTCTTTCTTTTGAGATATACCAGAGTGACATAATTTTTATCTAAATAAAGATGACCCTAAATTTCTTATGAGATGAGCATCAGAGTCTATAAAATATGCATATGGAGATAATTCAAACCCTCAATTTGCATTAGTTGTAAGCTGTATATGAAGAAAAATGGTTTTAAAAGATAAAACAATAGAAGAAATACAAATAGTGGCAGATAAAGTTTGAGAGAACTGTAAAATAGCAGGGTTCTATTCATACGGAGAGTTTTGAGTAAATAAAAATAAAGACCCAAATTATTATTTACATAACCAAACTATAACAATAACTTTATTATCAGAAGAATAAAAATATATGCCTCCTTTTTTAGAAGAACTACAGTCTAAATTACTCAAAAGACAAATAAAAAAGAATTTGGACTTTTTAAGTGTAGAAGAACTTGAAAAATTTAAATCTTTTTTTGAGTCTGTAGATGATGAGTATACATATGTAAAAGAGAAGCTTTTAGAAAGTCAACAGGCCTATGAGGTTAGTAATCAAGAATTAGAGACTATAAATGAAGAAATAAATAAGAAAAAAGAAGAACTAAGTGATAAAACAAAACAACTGTCTGATATATTAAGAAAAAATATTAGAGTAACTAAAAAACTAGAAGAGAGTAAAAGAAACTTAGAATTGATTGTAAATAATTTATCTGAGTGACTAATCGTTGTGGAAGATTGAAAAATTATATTAGCAAACTCGTGAACTTCTGATATTGTATGATATAGTAAAAAGTATTTAACAAATAGAAATTTTCCAGATATCTTCAACTTTGTTGACGAAAAATGAAAATATTTAAATGGCTTTGTTGATGATATTATAAAATCCAATACTGAGTTTCATAGATTTAGAAATATTTTTTTACAGCTGGGAAATAGTAATATCCCTGTTTCTGTTATGGCAAAATCTCTAAAAGGTTTTACTGGAGAGTGAACTGCTTGTGTAATTTCGTTTAAGGATATAACAGAAGAAAAGAAGATAGAGGATATGAAAACTGAATTTTTATCTATAGCTTCTCATGAACTTAGGACTCCTATGACGGTTATTAGATGATATGTTTCTTTATTTGTTAAGTGAAAACTGTGAAATATTACTGAAAAACAGCAGGAGTATTTAGAGAAAATCTTAGAGAATACGGTTTGACTTATAGATATGGTAAATGATGTACTAGATATAAATAAACTGGAAGCTGGTAAAATGGTATTTTCGTATGATTTAAAAAATGTTAAGGATATAGTTGCTTGATGTGTAAATGATATGAAGTGACTTATAAATCAAAAAAAGATAAATATAACAACTGAATTAGAAGATATTATTTCGGTGTGTGATGAAAATAAAATCAAGCAAGTGGTTGTTAATTTTCTTTCAAATGCTTATAAGTTCACTAAAGGTGGAGGAAATATATCTGTGGGGCTAAAGTTGGAGGGGGATTTTATGAAAATATCTGTAAAGGATAGTTGAGTATGAATTGAAAAAGCTGATATATGAAAACTTTTTCAGAAGTTTTCTCAGGTTTGATCTTATTTAAATAAGACTGAAAAGTGAACATGATTGGGGTTATCCATTTGTAAACAGATTGTTGAAGAGATGTGATGAAAAATCTCTGTAGAGAGTGATATTTGAATTGGTAGTACATTTTCTTTTGCATTGCCCTATAGAGAAGATAGTTCAGAAGAGAAAGAGAACTAAAAAATTTTATATTAGTATAGTAGTTTGAATCCATACTCCTCCGTTTTACATCAGGAACTTCCTTTACAAAAAGTAAGAAGATAAAAAGATTTACAAGAATCAAGACTAAAAATTTGTATTTTTAGTTTTTTTTTATAAAATGCTTCTCATACTTTATAATTTTATAGATATAATTATGGCAAATAGTCACGGTTTAACATCCAGAATAGTAAAAAAACAAGCGGCAGCAAGAAAGCAATCAAAGGGAAAGAAAAAGTCTTTTCAGGTTTATATTGGTAATGAGAATCCTCAGGTTAGAAAGAATCAGAGTTATAAAGCTAGAAATCATTATCTTGAAAATAAACAGAACTTCCCAAAAAAGAGGTTAAAGACTAAAAATGTAGAGAATTTAAAAGAGCAAGGAATACTTGATGAGAGAGGATTTTTTGTTAAGGGTAAAAAGAAGAATTTTATAACAAAGTCTATGGTGGATAGTTCTGGATTGGATTTTTATGGTATGCCTAGGTAAGGATAAACTTTTATAATCCATCCTAAATTCCTTACCTTAAATACGAAAGGAAGGAGCCTACAGTTATTTTATTAAAGATATGCATAGATTTTTAGTCAGAGATTTTAAATTCTGAGAAGATGTTATTTTGGAGGACAAGAAACTTGTTTTCCAGATTTTTAAGGTGCTTAGATTTTCTGAGTGAGATATTCTTGCACTATTTGATTGAAAGAAAAATATAGATTATATTTACAAAATAAATGAGATTGAAAAAGATAAGTTGGCTTTAAGTTTTGAAAAGGAAATGAAAAAGAATTCTGAGTTAATGTTTGATTTAAATTTATATCAGGCAATTCCAAATAAAATTTCAAAAATAGAGTACATTTTGCAGAAAGCTACGGAGGTTTGATTTAAAAAGATAATATTTTTTAGGTCAAAGAGAAGTCAGAAATTAAATATTTCAGAAAATAAAATTGAGAGATTTAAAAATATTGTTTTAGAGGCAACTGAACAGTCGTGAAGAAATTTATTGCCTGAAATAGTTTTTGTCAATGAAAAACCTCTATCTTGAATTCTTTCTCATTCTCAGGAGAAAGAAGCTACTCTTAGAAAAAATTATACTGAATTAGTTTGTGATAAGCTAATTTCTTGAAAGAGTATTTTTTTGCATACTATTGATAGTGAAGATTCTTCTAATTTAAAAGAATTAAAACTAGACATACAAAAAAATATCAATATATTTATTTGACCAGAGGGAGGATTTAGTGATGAGGAGATAGATAAATTTAATAGTTTGAATTTTAAGAAGGTTTATTTGTGAAATAGAATTCTTAGGACTGAGACTGCTTGAGTTGTTGTGTGATTTTTTATTTCTCAGTATTTTTTGCACCCGTAGCTCAGTGGAAGAGCACAAGGCCGCGGACCTTGGTTAGCGTGGGTTCGATCCCTGCCGGGTGTACCAGTAAAAATAAAGAGAAAAGTTTCAGAATTATCTGAAGCTTTTTTTGATTCCCCTTTCTCCCACATTATCAATAAAATCCTGAATTTCTCATTCATCCATTTTTCATAGCAAAAACTCTTTAAAAATATTTATATCTCCGAAAATGTCATATAACTTTTCCATAAAATCATAATCAAACTCCTCCATAAAACCAGATAAAAAACTAGCCATACTTACAAGCTCTTGTTCATTAACTAAACATTTTTTACTAACAAAAAATTTACTTATAACTCATTTATCAAGAAATTTACCTTCCAAATCTAAGGGATCTGATAAGGCTCTATTTCTATCATCAGGTAGTGGTTCTCCATAACTTTTTTGAAATACATTATGACCTTTTCATTTTATAAGAACATTTACCAGAATTTTCCATTGTTTATTACCAATTGCTTTATTCCCTGTTAAATAGGTTAATAATAAATATTGATAGTCTAAATTTTGACTTAATGTAGAAATATCCCCCTTTACCTGACTAATAGTTTTTCAACTTGTTTGTATAAATAACTCTTTGAAGTCTATATTAGAGACAAAGTCTAATAACCTTTCAAAGCCACTATCTGTTGAGACTTTTAATAGAAATAAACTAAATAAAGACCTAATAAAAACTTGAGGAAAAACTACCCCACTAGATTCATTTGAATCAAATGTGCTATTATTCAATAACACCTCTTCAAGTCTCTCTATTTTCACAATCTTTTGTTCTATTTTACTCATATCTGAAGTCTCAAACATAGTAGTTATTTTATTTTTTGTTAATCTTAGTCTCTTAAATAAAACCTCACTTCCTCTCAAAAGTTTTATTTTATAAGATATATCACCATTCCAAAAAAATTCTCATAATCCTAATCAATTTAATCCTAGACTTAAAAATAATCATTTATTTTTATAAAGTTTATTAACCTTTGATACAAAATCACCTGTTCAGAAAAATCGTCACAAAGCTACTCCTTTTAAATTAAACTCTTTAAATAAATTTTTATTTTTCTTTATCTGTATAATTTTTCAAGCAACATTTCCAAGTAGGAAAAACTCGCCTAAACTAGGTCATTCTAAACAAAATTCACTGAATAAATCACTATTACTCTCAAGAATTTTCACCTTAGAACTAACATTTCATTTCCATAAAAAATTTCCTAATCCTGCTCACTCTAAATTATTCATTTTAAACAAATTCTCTTTTTCTTTCAACTTCTGTATTTTCAAAGAAACATTTCATGTAGAGAAAAATCTTCATAAAGAAAATCATTCCAAATTAACCCCTTTAAATAAATCATCATTCTCTCTTAATAGTTTTAATTTAAGAGAAAAATTCCCTACATAAAAAAAATCTCATAAAGAGGACCCATATAAACTAAACTTTTTCAACAATTCTATATTCTCTTCAATAACTTCTAACTTCAAAGAAGCATCTCCTACGGAGAACAGCTTCCCTAAAGATGCTCATTCTAAATCAAACATATCAATTAGATTACTTTTTTCTCTTAAAATCTGTAATTTTGAAGAGAAATCTCACCCAGAGAAAAATTCACCTAAGGAAAATCAACTTAAACCAAATTTTTCAAATAAAACCTGATTATCTTTATCTCCTAAAACCTTTATTCTAGAAACAGAATCCCCCTTATAAAGAAAATTACATAGAGCTATCCCATCTAATTTAAACCTCTTTAATAAATTTTGATTATCATTATCTTGTAACTCTTCTACTTTTTGAGAAATATCTCAACGAGAAAATATTTTTCCCAGACTCTGTCATTCCAACCCAAAATCTTTAAACAAAAGTCTATTATCTCTTAAAATAGTAGCTTTTTGTGAAGCCCCTTCATTTAAAAAAAATAGTCCAAGACCTGATCCCTCTAATTTTAACTCCTTAAATATTAATTTATTATTCAAAAGAACATCCACACAAGAAAATACATCCCCTCCTGAAATAAAATTTCAGAGAGAAAGTCATTCTAGTTTAAACTCTTTGAATAACTCCATATTTTTCTTATCCTGTAGAACTTCCATTTTTGTAGTTATATCCCCATAGAAAAAAGCCTTTACAAGACTATTTCATTCTAATTTATATGAACTTAACAATCCTTTATTATCTATACAAGAAGAGACTCACACATCTCATGATATCCTTTCTGTAAGTTTCAAAAGATACTCTAACTTTGGAAATAATTTTTTATAACTTCATTTTTTTTCTTCTGCTCACCAATTAACTACATGTTTCCAATTTCCATAAAAAATAGACTTTATTAATCTCTGTTTAGTCTTTTTCTTAGATAATTCGTCTCTATATTTACCTAAAAAGTTTAAAAAATTTTGATAATCAAAACTTGGACAGTTATTTCTTAATAAATCTATAATATTTGAACTTCCTAAACCCTCATTTTCCCATGCTCCTACAATTAAACCTCATGATGACTCCAAAACATCTAATCGTTTTTCTGCTTTAATACTTCCTCTAGCTCTCAAAGAACTCATTGCCTGAGACAAAATCAACTTAACAACCTCATCCGTAGACTTTGCTATATTATATTCCAAACATCTTAGTATCTGTTTTCTTGAATCTTTTATAACTTCTAAAATTCCTAAATCAACAAATTCATCTGACTCTTTAGAATCTCCTTCATCGTCTACCAAATTCATATCCCCAGAAGCCTTACCCTTCTGTTCACCTTCCTCAATCATCTCCTCCAACATATTTTTTAAAGTATTTACATCCATTTTATAAATTAATTATTACTCTATAAAAACAATATAACAATCTCACAACCTTTTTCTCTTAATTTCATTAAAAAATATTTAATCACATTAAAATATATACATTTTTCTTTGATTGACAAGTTTACTTTTTTAATTAATACTAAAGTTATTCAAAGTAACAAAGAATATAATTAATAAACAATAGTTCTCATTATTAATGGGTAATCTATTATATACATATCGTTCACGAATGAGAAAGAAGAGCTTTTACCTTATAACTTCCTATTATTTTACATATAAACAATTATTAAGACTCCCCTAAAACAAGACATTCTAAACTAAAGCCTCCTTTAAATCTTTTATAACTTTATAAGTATTCTTTTGATTTTTACTTACATATTCATATAATCCTCATATAGTTCGCATTCAGTTAAGCGAGGTGTACCATTTTGAAAAACATAAAAAGCAAGTCTAAGACTTGCTTTTTATTATAAAGATCCTGAATCAAGTTCAGGATGACTTTTGGGACAGCCTCTAGGGGCATTACCTTGTATTTCCCCTTTATATTATCTACAAAAATTTCAATACCTCTCAATTAAAATTCCCTTTGATTATTTTCAAAAACCAAATAAACTATTTCTAGTTTATAAAATAATCAAAAAAACTATGAAAAAACTATCAGTTCTTGTTTTTCTTTTAATCCTGTCTATAAATACTAGTTTTGCTGAAATCGCTAGACCAGAAGAATTTTGAAAAAAAATACCTAAGGATTTTAAAGAAAACTGTTATGAAGAGACATCAGATATAAAAATTTTAGAACAATATACTACCTACAAAATAAATTATGCTGAAAAAATAGATACTTTTATTTCAAATGACATTATAATTCCTCATAAACTTTTTAGGAATGCTTGAGAAAATATAGATTATTCTATAGATTTAAAGTGAGATAGAAAATATTTACAGGATAATAATTCTAAAACTTCCCTAGAACTAGATACTTCTAGGAATTATCAAATACTGATAAGTTTTGATGATTTACAAAAAGCATGAACTTTTATTTTGATTTCAAATATAATACAGATTTATTTAAACCAAACTTTGAAATTTCGGAAGACTGAGAAAAATATATATCTGTGACAAAGCAAAATTTACTAGACTATGATTTAAAATATATAAAAATAACATTTGCTTTTACTAGAAAATGAGGAAAAACAAATGAAAAAATAAAAATTACAGAACTAAGCTTTAAATCAAAAGGTTATCAGTATCTTATAACTCCCCTATTTAATAATTCAATAACAGCATATTCAAAAAATATGTGTAAAGATAATTATCTGAATTTATCAAATAGTATTGGAAAGTTTAGCATAGATAAAAATACAGAATCTATAAATATAACCACTCAGAAAAATCCAAATTTTAATTTATTTAAAGAGGAAGACCAAGATTCTGATTGAGTGTTTGATTCAGAAGATAATTGTCCAGATGAATTTAATCCTATGCAAAAAGATACAAACGGAGATGGTAGGGGAGACCTATGTAGTGATGATGATAAAGATTGAATTATCTGAAAAAAAGATAACTGTATCCATGTATACAATCCTGACCAAAAAGATTTAAATATAAATTATGTTTGAGATAAGTGTGAGTTTGATAAGGATGAGGATGGTATTTTTGATGAACTTGATAACTGTATTACAGTAAAAAACTCAAATCAAGAAGATTATGATAGAGATAATATTTGATATGCTTGTGATAATTGTTGACTCTTTAATCCCGCTCAGAGAGATAAAGACCAAAATGGAATTTGAGATGTTTGTGACCAAAAAGCAAAAGAATTAGAAGAAAATGATAAGGATGAGGATGAAATAATAGATTATCTGGATAATTGTAAAGAAGTTGCTAATCCACAGCAAGAGGATATGGATAAGGATGGTATCGGAGATGTTTGTGATAACTGTATAAATATGCAGAACTCTTATCAAACTGATAAAAATGATAATAAAATATGAGACATTTGTGAAGATTCTGATGGAGATTCCATAGACTGACTTGAGGATAACTGTATGTATGTGGCTAATCCTGACCAAAAGGATTCTGATAATGATTGAGTTGGTGATATGTGTGAGGATGATGATAGAGATGGTGTGCTTTATTGAAATGATAATTGTCCTTTTGACTATAATCCAGAGCAAAGAGATGTTGATGGAGATTGATTAGGGAATGTTTGTGATGATAAGGATGATAGAATTATGGCTTCTAATAAATGATTTTTTATAGGATTGTTTGTGTTTATTGCTATAATTTTTGTTGTGGGGATTTATTTTATGACTAGGAAGTTGGAAGGGAAAAAGTAATAATCCATACCTGAATCCTTTCCTTTAATACTAAAGGAAAGGGGCTACAAGGTTTAAATTTTTTAAATATTAGGTTTTTAGAAGAAAAAATGATAGAATAGTAAATAATAAAAACAGTATGTTAATATAAGAGAAAACTAGTTACACTAAGTTAAGACATTGTAGCTTCCTTCCTTTCGTGTGAAAGGCAAGGAATTTAGGATGAATTATTTTGAACATTCCTTAATCTAAGGGTATTGATTTTACCCCCCTTTGCAATATTTAATACCTAACTCAAAAATTATGAAAAAATTACTAGACCGTCTTGCTTTGCTTGTTTCAATGAATATATGATTTTTTATATCCTATATATTCTTTAACTCTGGATGAGAAATAGCTATTATATTTTGAACTTTGGTTATATGAGCAATATGTAAATGAGTATTTTTATCTGAGTCTTTTATAGAAGAAAGAATTTCACATTTTGCAGAAGTTCTGAAAAGAGAAATGTGAGAGATGAAAGTTAAAAGTTTAAATGTAAAAGAAAATGATGAATTAAGAAATTTTAAGGCTGAAAGGTTAGAGGTAGAAAAAAAAGAATATGAAGAGCTTGAAGAAGAAAGATTTGAAAAAAAAGAAATAGAAGAAGTTCCTTCTAACTTGTACTTAGAAAATAAAGAAGAGAAAAAGCCTTCTTCATACTCATATTTAGAAGAAAAGAAAAAAACTCCTTCATACTCATATTTGGATGAATATAAAGAAGAGAAAAACTATAAACCCAAAGAAGACCTTCAACCAAACGAAGTTGATATGTTCTTTGACAAGTTATCTGAGTGAGTTAAAAAGTTTTTCAGTGAAAACTTACTTGCAAAAATTGGTGCTATATTGGTTTTTTTATCGGTTATATTTTTGATGAGTCTTATCTGGGATATGTTAGCCCCATCTATAAAAATAATTATATGATTTGTTATAGGTTTCACAATATTTTGAGTGTGAGTGTTTTTGGATAAAAAGAATTTAAAATGAGAATCTAGAATAATGCTATGAGCTTGAATTCTTATAAACTTTGCTGTGATTCTTGCTTGAAGATATTTGCTTGAGGTTGAAAGTTGATGATATTTACTAGGAGAATCACTAACCTTTATTTTTCTTATACTAAATACTGTATTTGGTGTAGTAACTTCTCTTGCTTATCAGTCTAAAACTATGCTTTTATTTTCTTTTATATTTGCATATCTAAATCCGTTTTTAATCTGAGCTGATAGTAGTACTCCATACACTCTTGTGGGATATTCTATGATAGTTTCGGCTTGAGCTTTATTTTTATGACATACTGAGAAAGATAATACTTTAAAATATTCTGCCTTTATTTTATGAAATTTGCTATTTTTAGCTGCTCCTTTTAGTACAGATAAAGAATGGGTAGTTAAACTTGTGGCTAGTGGTATCTTGTGACTTACTACTATGTTTTCAGTGTTCAATAAAGAGAGTTTAAAAAATGAGGTATTTACTAAAAATATGTCTGGGATATTTATTTTGAACTATATATTTATAATACTTTTACTCTTTTCTTGATCAGATAAATTGGTTTTAGGCGAGGTTACTAGTTTTGTCTCTTATATGGTTTCTATAGTATTTTTCTTTGGGGTTTGAATATTTTTATTTACTCAAAAGGCTATGAAGTATGCTTTGCCTATTTTTATATTGCCTTTGGTTATAATCTTGGGACTAATAACTTCATGAGAAGTATTTTCAGTGACATTTGCTTTTGCTTTGATTGTGATGATTTACTTACTATGATTTAGTTTAGTACAGACTTCCCTATCTAATGATTTAAGATATATATTTTTTGTTATTTTATGAATATTTATAGCTATTTCAAATGGTTTTAATGTATCTGATCTTAAAGATTTTTCTTTTATAAAGATGTTAACTATTTCTGTAGTTTCTTTTATATTTTTATTTACTTCGTATTACTTTGCTACAAAGAAAGGGATGGAGTACCTATACTCTATCTGAACTATATTTTGAGTTATGATACTTCTTTCTATTGTTAATCTAAATTTTTCAAGTTCTTTTGCTGAAAAGTGAAACTATCCTCTGGTTATTTGAGTTATAAGCATAGTTTTATTTGCTATATCAAATTGGGTATTACCATTTTTGAGTGATAACTTGACTATGAAAGAAAAAAATATAAAGAACCTGATTGTATGAAGTATAGTTTGAATATTATTTATTTCTTTTGAGTTATTTTTATACTGAGATGAATATTTCCCTTGAATGCCAACTGGTTATGCTTTTGTAGGTTTATCTTTAGTGTACTTTTCTCTTGGTTATGCTTTACTAAATAAAATATGATTTGAGGAAGTGAAAAAAAGTACAGCTTCAAAAAATAGTATCTATACTTATATATGAATCAGTATTTCACTATTTTCACTTGCTACTGCTCTGATTTTTTCAGATAATGATGAAGTTATTTCTACGGTTTGGTTGTTTGAGGCTAGTGTTATGTTCTATTTCTTCTCAAAAACTAAGGAGAGTAAAATTTTTGTATGATGACTTATTTTATTTATAATTTGAGTGTTTGATTTATTTACACTTTTAAATGTAGTAAAAGAAGGAAAATTTGTATTTTTAATACCGTTCACTTTAATATTCGCTTCGTTTGTTTATAATCTGAAATCTTTTGAAACGGTGAAGGATGATAAAAAAATATGAGGATTACATATTTTTCACGATATTTTTCATATGATTTGAATTTGAGTTTTAGCTGGTCTTTTGGTTGAAATAATACCATCAACAGGAAACTGATGGAGTATGCTTGGTATTACTGTTTTCTGTTTTATTTCTTCTTTTGTTTATGCTTTTTTCAGTTCAAAACTATTGAAATGATTTTACACTGTTGTATTTCTTGGATTCTTATTTTGGCAATTAACAGAACTAGATTGAATTCTAAACAGAATAGATTCAAGATGAATAGGGTATTTAAGAATTTTACAGTATATGGTAACCGCTATTTTATGAAGTATTTTAGTTGTATGGTATAGGTTGAGTAAAGAAAAAAATACTAATATGTGAATTATGATTTGATGATTTGTTATCTATACTTTGATAATATTTTCTATGTATGTTTACGATATCTTTAATATAACTTTTGCTATAACTATTTTCTGGTGAGTTGTATGTTTCTTATCTTTGTTCTATGGTATAAGTGCGGATAAAATCAGATACAGAACTATTTGACTTTATTTACTTGTACTTATCTTAGCCAAGATTTTCTTGGGTGATATATTAGCCTCTGATTTAGATGCTATTTCTAGAGTAATTGCACTTATGCTTATTTGAATTTTCTTGATAGTGATTTCTATAATGTATTCTAAAAAATATGGAAGTAATTTGAAGGGTGAGTTTGATTTTGGAAATATTGTTTGAAGTGAACTTAATCCTTACCTTTGAAATAATATCCCTCTATCTTGCACCAAAGGCATAAGCTCCGCAAAAAATCTTTATCCTTTGGAGGAGAAAGAGGCTACAAAATGAAATTTAATAAATGAAAAAATAAAAGATATAGATGATAATGGGTATAAATCTGTGCAGTTTATTTTTAGGAATAAGAAGAGGGCTACTATAAAAGCTAAGAGTCTTATAAAGATTGCTATTTTGATAAAGGATAAGCTTTGAAAAACAGATTTTGAAGAGTGAGAGTTGAAAGAGATTTATGATTTTGTGGTAAAAAATTATAGTTCTGAATTGTCTAAGGATGATTATGAAAAAGTAGTTGGTGTGTTGAAGGAGTTTGTGGAAGAAGGTGGGGAGGTTAAGTTTAAGAGGAGGTAGAAGTAGAAGAAAAAAAGGATTTGTTTTTAAAACAAATCCTTTTTTTTATTATTTATCTCATAATTTATTCAAGGCTTCTACTAATAAATGTACTGTTGTTGACGGTTTACATTTAGAACAAGGTAAACCTTCATATTCACCCAGTTTTAGTAATTTTTTAGCCCTTTTAATTGCTAACTTCTGCTTTCCTTCAAGTATATCATAAATGTTCTCTAGCTTTTTTCACTCCTTTTCATAGTTTTTTATGCCAAAAATAGGTGAAAGTTTTTCATAATACCTTTTTCTTCATATATCAGCATTTATTGGTTCAAAATGAAGTAAATACCAAAGTTCAAAGCACTCATTTGAGTATGCTACTTTAATCCCTTTTGCTTCAGACTTATATATAGCATTATCAAACTTTCACTTTCAAACAGTATCTTCATCAAAGACTACCCGAATTTCATCAACCTCGTTGTCAAATCAGGTTATTTTATCAACTTCATCAATAGCATATTTTACTAAGCTTTCATTACTCCTTCATGTTCAATCAATAATTATTGCGACATTGTTAATTTCTATTTCATTTTCAATCTTATTTTTAAGTCATTCAAAATATAGAACCAGTTTGCACTTTTCGTAAAAAATCTTAAAATAAAGGGATTATATTTTAAGAAAAAAATATGGCTTATACTACAGATTTAACAGACAAGCAGTATGAACTAATAATAAAAGCAGTTCCAAAACTATGAACAGCAGAAATAAGTGTTAGCAAAAAAGAAATTTTAAATGGAATAAATTATCAATTGAAAAATTGATGTCAGTGGCGAGATTTGCCAAAAGACTTTCCCAAATGGCAAACAGTTTATTCTCAGTTCAGAAGATGGAAAAATAAGTGAATTTATGATGAATTACTATTGGAATTGGAAAAATTAGAGAGAAAAAATAAGGGAAAAAAAGAAATTCCTAGCTTACTATTATGAGATTCAATGGCAGTGAAAAATACAGATACAGCAGACATAAAAACAAAATGATATTGCCATTATAAAAGTACAAATTGAATAAAGAGACATTTATTAGTAGATATTTTATGAAATCCATATTTTATAAAATGTACAAAAGCGAGTATTTCTGATGATAGTTGATTAATAGAAATAATAAGAGAGAACAAGGAATACTTTCTAAAACTAGAAGAATGAATTGTGATAACAATATTATTAGACAATTGATACCATAAGGATTATTTAGAAAAAGAAATAAAAAAAATAGATAAAAATATTCTAAACTTTATAAAGATAGAAATTACTCAAAAAATAAGCCCTGATATGAAAGAAAAATCTAAAAAAGAAAATCCTCAAAAGAATTGATTTGTTGTACAACCTAAAAGATGGATTGTAGAAAGAACAAATGCTTGGATTAACCAATGTAGGGTTTTATGGAAAAACTGTGAATGAAAACTTTCTACCTCTGAGGCTAAAATTAGATTATGTTCTATTAGACTTATTATTAGGAGGTTAGCTTAAAATGTGCAAACAGGTTCTATAGAGCTTCTGTTTTTTGTCATTCACAAAAAATGAAAATCTTTTTTTGGACTTCTTTGGAGTCTCTTTTTCTATTAAATCTTGCCATAATTTATTTTAAAAAACTATCATCTATATATGGTTTTGCTCAATATCTTCATTCAAAATATCTTTTTTGGAAGTCTTTATCTTTTCTTTCTTTGTATTCAGATAGAGAAAATAATGAAGCAGATCAAAATTTATCTCTTTGAGTGAACCAGAATTGATCTCTATCTATATTTTTTTCACTTAATAATCAATAATCATGAGTTGTAAAAATTAATTGTGCATTATGTGGGTTTGTTTTTTCTGAATGAAATAAGTTAACTATAAACTTACATAAATCTGGATGAAGACTTGAATTTAGTTCATCTATAATTAAAGTTTTTCAGCATTCTAAACTGTCTATTATTGGTCATAGTTCTTCAAAGAAAGTAATTGTTCATCTTGATTGATTTTGTTTTGATAGTTCTACTCTATCTACAATTTTTCAAGATTTATCAAATTTATTATGAGAAAAAATTATTGTTCTCATTTTTTTATTTTTTAGTTCAACATCCTTTTTTATTAAAGAATTTAATATTTCATCTGGAAGCTCTTTTTCTAAAATCTCAAAGTCTTTTATACAAAAATCAGCTCTTTTTAGATATTCCAATACTTTACTTTTGAAATCATTATTTTCTTGTAATTTTTTTGCTGTGTATCCTCAATATCTATGAGTAGTAAAACCTTCAATAGTTCCAATTCAATTTATAAAAAACATCATAATATCGTCTGCGGTTTTTACATCCCATTGGAATGCAACAGATAAAAATAAAGCTTCATCTTTTGTTCTTTTTTCTATTGCCTTATCTTCTGTAAATTTAGGATTTACATTGATTGTTTTTCATTTTCTTGAAAATAATTCTAGTTCTGATGCTTTTTTTATTTCAAATAGATTCTCTTCAACTACTTTGTGATTTTTTAATATTGAAAAATTATACCTATAAATCTTTTTATTAATTAAAAAAGTCATTTCAAAAAAAGTAGGTTTTTTATCATATCATTCTTCCATCAAAAATTCAGAAAAATTAAGTTCTTCTATATGATCAGGATTAATAGAGCTCCAAGTTTTTTCTAACATAAATTTTATGGCATCAATAAAAGTTGATTTTCCACTTGCATTTGGTCAGAATATTATTGAACTTTTCAGTAAATAATCTTTTGTTTCATCTAATCTAAAAATATTTTCAGCATCTTTTCTTGATGTCATACTAAAATCAACTCTATTTTTAAAGCATCAAAAATTTTCCACTGAAAATTCTATTAATGCTGATGGGATTATATCTTTATTCATTTTTATATAATTTATTAATATTTTTTATTAAGGAATAGAATTTAAGTAAAATCATAAATGTGACAGAAAAATAAACCGTTCTGCAGAAAATGTAGCCCCTTTCCCCTGAGAAGGGGAGAGGATTTTACGAAGTGTATCCTTTAGGGAAGGAGAGAGGTTTTCTATTTCCTAAGACTAATTTATTTTCGCTTTTATTAAATTTTTTATCCCTTATTATAAATACATATTATCTAAAAGGTAAATAATTGCAAGTTTTCATACAAAAAGTCTTATTTTTTCAGGAAATATATAATATTTTCTATTTTTATGGTAAAAAATATGTAATTTACAAAAAAAACTTGCTTTATTGTATAAAAAATATTATACTAGTTGTAGAAAACTTAACAGTTAAATATTCTACAGATGAGATTTTATGATAGAAAAGAAGAAATAAAAAAACTAAAAAACATTATTTCTTCAGAAAAGTCTGAATTTTGCTACTTCTTATGAAAAAGGAGAATTTGAAAAACATCATTAATAAAGCAGTTTTTTGAAATTGAAAATAAACAATATATCTATTTTTTTGTTTGAAATAAATCTGAGGGAAATCTACTAAAAAACTTTTCTGAAACCTTAAAAGACTTTCTGTGATTTGAAATAAATTTTTCATCTCTAAGAGAATTTATCAAGTTTATCTTTGATTATTCTAAAAAAAATCCCTGATTAAACATAGTCTTTGATGAATTTCAAAATTTTAAGTTTGTAAATGAAGAGGTCTTTTCTGATTTTCAGGAGTTTTGGGATGAAAATAAAAACAATATAAAAATAAAAATTTTTGCTATCGGTTCAATATTTACCTTAATGGAAAAGGTTTTTCAAGATAAATGAGCTCCACTATTTTGAAGAGCAACAGCCAAGATATTTTTGCATGAATTTGATTCAGAAACTTTAAAAGAAATATTAAAAGATTATGGTTTTCTTTCAAAACAAAATCTTCTTGATCTATATACAATTTTTTGATGAGTACCAAAATATTTAGAAATATTTGATGAACTTGAGGAAAAATGATTTTTTTTAGAAAATATTTTAAAAAATCATTATATCACAAAAAATTCTATTTTTTTAAGCGAGTGAAGAAATTTACTTTTATCAGAATTTTGAAAGACTTATCAGGTAAATTTTTCTATTTTAGAAGCAATAGCAAACTGAAATACAAAAAGAAATGAAATATCAAACTACACAGCTATAAACTATGATTCCTTATGATTTTATTTAGAAAAATTAGAAAAGTTTTATAAATATATTGAAAAAACAAACTCCATTATTGAGAATAAACCAAATATAAATAGATACAAAATAAAAGATAATTTTTTGATTTTCTGGTTTAGATATATTTACAAAAAATCAAATCTAATTGAAATCTGAAAATATGATGAATTAGCAAACTTTGTAATATCAGATATGAAAAATCTACAATGATTTATTTTTGAGAAAATTATAAAAAATAGAATCATTCAAGAAAATATTGAAAATAAGTTTTTAATAAATTTTGAGAAGATTGGAAATTATTTTGATAGGAAGTGAAAAAATGAAATTGATTTAATTTGTTTTAATGAAAAAGAAAAACAGGTTGTTTTTATTGAATGTAAAATAAATAAAAATAAAATTACAGAAACCATAAAAATAGAATTAGAGAAAAAATCTAAATCAATAAAAAAATTTGAAAACTATAAGAAATTTTATAAGTTTTATTCTTTAGAAGATATATAAATTTCACTTTTTCAATTTTTTCTATACAATACTGCAGACTTTAAATATTAACCAAATATAAAAAATGGCTAAACCAAATGAAACAGTTGTAAACTTTAAAGAAGTAGATTTTTTCTATGACTTTAAAAAACCAATACTAGAAGAGGTAACTTTCAATGTAAGAAAATGATCAAAGATAACTATAATGTGACAAAATTGAGCTTGAAAATCTACTATTTTTAAGCTTATAAACTGACTACTAGAACAAAAGGCATGATCTATAAACATAGATAAAAAACTAACCACAGCTACAGGTTTTCAAGTGGTATTACCAGAAGATAAAGAATTAACTGTAGAACAGTTTTTTATAAAGTATTTAAATGATGATAGTATAAAAAATACTGACAGAAAAATACTTGAGGTATTGGATGCTGTTAATCTAAAGGCGGCTATGGATAAACAGATAAAGGCCTTTTCATGATGACAACAGGCTAGATTATTACTAGCAGCAGCATTGATTCAAAATCCTGATATATTACTATTAGATGAACCTACGAATAATCTTGATACTGATTGAATATGGCATTTAACTACATTTTTACAGAATTATAAAAAAACTGTTTTGGTTATATCGCATGATAGTGATTTCCTAAATAGCTTTACTGATTGAGTTTTGTATTTAGATATACATACAAAAAAAGTGGAACAATTTGTTTGAGATTATCATGATGTAGTTGAACAAATCAAAAGAAATATCGAAAAGGAAAATATGGAAAATGCTAGATTGAAAAAACAGGCAAAGGCAAAAAAGGAGCAGGCTGGTAAGTTTGCACATAAGTGATGAAAACTTAGGCTTGTAGCAAAAAAGATGAGAGAAGCGGCAGAAGAGATGGAAGATGATATGGTTGATACTAGAAAAGAGGATAAGACTATTAGAGACTTTAAAATACCTCTTCAGGAGGATATTGGTTGAATCTTACTTGAAATACATTCAGTACATATTATTAATAATGATGAGGTGGTAGAAAAAGAGGTTGAGGTAAGTCTTAGAAAGGATGATCATATTCTTTTATCTTGACCAAATGGGGTTTGAAAATCTACTCTACTTGAAAAAATAATTAACTGAGATGAGACTTGATCTAAATTAGCTTCTTGAATAAAAATAGGTTACTATAGACAAGATTTTTCAAATCTTGATTTTTCTCAGACTGTTTATGATTGTTTAATGAATGCTGCTTGAACTGATATGACGGAGCAGAAGCTTAGAGCTACAGCAGCTTGATTCCTTATTACTTGAGATATTATGAAGAGTGCTATTTGAAATTTGTCAGAGTGACAAAAAGGGCTTGTGGCTTTTTGTAGACTAGTATTTTTGAAACCATGAATTATTATCTTAGACGAGCCAACTAATCATATAAATTTTAGGCATATTCCAGTGATAGCGAAAGCTCTTGATGAGTTTAAGTGAGGGATGATTTTGGTTTCTCATGTGGATGAGTTTGTGTGGCAGATAAGGATTGATCAGTATTTGGATTTAAAGTAGGGGGAAAGAAACTGTAGAGACACCATAAATGGATGTCTCTACAGTTTCTTTTCTTATTATATTTTTGCTTTTATTTAAATCATATTCCATAATAAAAATAGATGATAATATATATAGATGAATCTAAAAGATTATGAAAATGAGAAATCGTTGTTTGATGATTTATTAGTAACCATAATACTACTTTTATTGAAAAATTTCTAAAGAATAAAAAAAAGGACTTTGATATAATAGAAAAAATTGAACTAAAAAGTACAAATAAATTTTGAAAAGTTTTTATAGAAAAGCTATCAATTGACAAGGATTTTAAAAATTTAGATATCACTACCTTTGGTTTCTACTTTGACAACTATTTCCTAGAATCAGAATGATGATATATAAATATCTTATTGAAATTATTCTTGAATATTTTTGATAAAAATAGGTTTATATGAAAAAAAGCAACTATAGTTCATGATAACATAAATATATCAAACAATAAGAGTTTTGAAGTAAAAGTAAATGATATCTTAAGAAAAAAATACAAAATAAAACCAGAGTTTAAAATAAAAAATTCAAAAAAAAATTTAAGTTTGCAATTAGCAGATTTGATTGTGTGAGAGTATAAAAAATTATATTTTTTCAGAGATGTAAAAATATTAAGCGATTTCATTCATAAAAAAGATTTATACAACAAAAAAACTTAGCAGGCACTTGCTTCATGGGGAGTTCTACTGACACACCCTCCACAAGTTTTACTAAGCTCACGATACCATTATACAAAAAGTTTAATAAAAAAGCAAATCTTTTTTTGTGTTTCTTGATATTTTCCATATTGTAATAGCAAAAGCTCTTGATGAGTTTAAGTGAGGGATGATTTTGGTTTCTCATGTGGATGAGTTTGTATGGCAGATTAGGATTGATCAGTATTTGGATTTGAAGTAGAGAAAATAAAAAAAGCTTCTTGTTTTTAAAAAACAAGAGGGCTTTTTTGTTTAACTAGGGATTAGTAAAAGAAGTGGGTATTTTCATTCTTTCTATATCAGGTCAAAAACCATCTATTGTTGCCATCAATTTATCTTTAAAACATATTCTATGATTTCTAAGTCCACCTATTAATTCTAATATATTTCTAGCATTTGAATATCAATCTTCTGTACAAAACTTTTTAGGTATTCATTCTGAAATCTCTCCTCTTGAAAAACTTTCTAAAAAAGATATAAAATTTTGTAGGTTTTCTTCATCTCAATCAATCCATCAGTTTATAAAACTTTTTCTATATTTTTGTTCTTTGGGGAATTTTTTTAGCATCTTAGAAAGGTAACTTGGAAAATCATATATATAACCTGTTCAAGGTATATCAACACTACTCATATTTTATTTTTATAATAAAAAACTAAAATAACCATTTTTTTAATAATACAATACTTCAAAAATTAGTTAAGCTTCTGACTTAATTTTTCTTTTTAAGTGATTTCTCTGTTTGTGTTTGAATAAGATTAAGAATCTTACCTGTTTCTGTGTCAAAGGCTTGAGTTTTTGGATTAAAGGTTAATTGACTCGGAATAACACGATTTCTATCAATTTCAGAACAATATTCAGGTCAATAAGATATTTTACATCAATTGTTATCATTCATAATAAATCTTTTTAAAAAATATTGTAGTCACACTATAGTTAAAAAAAAAAGCTTGTCAAATCTTTTTTTAAGTTTTTAATTTAGTGTTTTATTTTCCTTATACATAGACAAAAATAGAGGGATCCGCTAAAAAACAACAGTAATAAACTGTAGCCCTCTTCTCTTATTTAAGGGAAGAGATTCAGAGATAGGTTATTTTTGTGAGACTCCTTAAGAAAAAAACTTCTACAATCCTAATTTCTTTTTAATCCTCAAATTATCTTTTATAAACAAATTTCCCTCTTCTGTTAAAATATTTTTAATAAGCTTGTCCCCATAATCTATTCTATCATAAAAATCCTCCGTGGAGATGATGGCATACTTAATCTTTTTACTAAAAAATACTGCTGACAAGAATTTGTTGAAATCCTCCTTGTTCACTTCTCATATCATAAAAATATCCAGTATATTTTTTCCATCTTTTGTTAGCTTGGTCTTTACACTTTCGTTTACCACTACCAATTCTAGTAAATCCTGAGTCTTGAAGAATTTTTTAACTTTATCTATTGGGTCATAGGTGTACATAAAAATCCCCTTGAATTCATTCATCAGAGGAAATCTTTCGTTTAGAAAAAATATCTTTTTTCTCATCTCGAGTCTGTACTTTAGAAATCATAGAGCATATAGATTGTCTAATTCTCTTTTTACAGAGTTAATTTGTTCTCATAGTTCACGAGATATAGCTCTCATGTGAAATCATTCATTATTTCCTGATTCGTATTCTAAAAATAATTTTTCTAGTATTTTTGCTCTACAGTTAGATCAAAATACTTTACTTAAGTCCAGTTTCATTTTTTATGTTTTTTTTAGATAAAATTTGTTTACAAAATAAGAAATAATCTTAAAATAAGTTAATACTAATTTTTAGTATATATTTTTATTGCTTAATTTCAAATTATTATGCTAGAACAAAATATACAGAGTGCATTGGAGAATGCTAGGAAGCAAATGAAGAAGGCTTGTGAATTATCAGATGAGTGTAGACTTGATATGAATGAGATAGAAATAGTGTCTCATCCTAAGAGAGTTATAGAGGTAAGTATCCCTGTCAGAATGGATAACTGAAGAATAAAAGCTTTCAAATGATTCAGGAGTCAGCATAATGATTCTAGATGACCTTTTAAAGGGTGAATAAGGTTCCATCAAGATGTTAGTAGAGATGAAGTTAAGGCTCTTTCTATGTGGATGAGTTTTAAGTGTGCTGTTATAGATATACCTCTTGGATGAGGTAAAGGATGAGTAATTGTAAATCCAAAAGAGTTATCAGAGTGAGAGCTAGAGAGGTTGAGTAGATGATATGTGAGGGAGATTTATAAATACATTGGTCCATGACAGGATGTACCCGCTCCAGATGTAAATACTAATCCTAAAATGATGGCTTGGATGATGGATGAGTATTCTAGGCTTGTATGAAAGTATTCTCCTTGAAGTTTTACTGGTAAGCCTTTAACTAGCTGAGGTTCAAAATGAAGAGATAAGGCAACAGCTCAATGAGGACTTTATGTACTTGAGAAAATAATGGAGCTTGATAATATAAAGATCGACTGAAAAAAAGTAATTGTACAATGAGCTTGAAATGCTGGACTTATATTTGCTTCTTTGATTTTGGAAAAGGGAGCTGTATTAATTTGAATTTCAGATTCTGGATGAGGTATTTATAATGAAAAAGGTTTAGATTTAGAAGAACTGAAAAAACTAAAATCTAGCAGAAAATCTGTAGTAGAATATAAAGATGCTAAGCAGGTTTGATGAAAAGATATTTTAGAAATGGATTGTGATATACTAGTTCCTGCTGCTCTTGAAAATCAGATTGATGAGCATAATGCTGAAAATATAAAAGCTAGTATTATTTTAGAACTAGCTAACTGACCAGTTACACCAACAGCTGATGATATACTTGTGAAAAAAGAGGTTACTGTTATTCCTGATATACTTGCTAATGCTGGTGGAGTTATGGTTAGTTACTTTGAACAAGTTCAAAATGATGCAAATTTCTATTGGGATGCTGAAGAGGTTGATGATAAGTTATGTAAAAAGATAAAATTGGCTACTGAGGATGTTTATGATATATCTATAAAATATAATTCTTGTCTTCGCTCTGCTGCTTTTATTATAGCTATGGAGAGAATATTCAATGCTATGAGAGATAGGGGTGAGGTTTAATAAATAGAAATTGAAAATTAAAACAAAAAAACTAAAATTAAAATTTTTAGTTTTTTTGTTTTGCTGTATAATGGCATTAATAAAAATTAATTCTTAAAATAAAAAAATTATGTGAAAAGAAAAAGAGAAAAAAAAAGAAGTAAAGTACTTTACAAAAGCACCCCCATTTATTAATAGAAAAGAAGAAAAGAAATATTTATTAGAATATCTGAATTCTGCACCAACAAATATTTTATTTTTATACTGACCTAAATCAACAGGAAAAACTACACTTATTTACAAAATTATAAACGAAGAATTAGATAATAAAAAGTTTGATGTAAACTTTATAAATCTGAGATCAGTTTTGATGACAAATTTTAAAGATTTTAAAAACTTGTTTTTTCCAAAAGATTTAATGTGAAAAGTAAAAAATACATTATGAACAATTTGAGAAATATGAGCTTTTTGATTTAGTTGGAATGCTTGAGAAGAAAACATTTTGGAAACAAATGTATTTGGTTTAATGGAAGATAAGCTAAGAAAATTAAATAAACAGTGAATAAAACCAGTGATAATATTAGATGAATTTCAGTATTTAAAAAATATATTTATAGATAGTAAGAAGGAAGTTAAATTAATAGAAGAACTATTTAAATTTTTTATAAGTATTACAAAACAGTTTAATTTAGCTCATGTAATTTGCTCAACAAGTGATTCATATTTTCTTGAAGAATTATATAATGATACAAAATTAGCTAATACAAGTGATTTTTATATGATAGATCATTTAAGTAAAAAAGATATTTATTATTGGCTAGATGAAAAAGAAGATTGCCCAGCAAAAATGGTAAAAGATGTTTGGGAAAATTTAGGATGAAGTATTTGGGAAATCTGGCAGGTATTGGTAAGTTATAAAAATACAGGAGATTATAAAAAAAGATTACAAGATTTATTAGATGTAAAATATAGTATAATATCAGAATGGAAGTATTTAATTGAAGAGAAATTAGATGAATTAAAACCAGAAGATAATGAGTATTTATTTTATTCTAAAAAACTCAATACTTTTATTAATGTAATAAAATGAGTAGTAAAAAAATGATATTATTTAAGAAGTGAGTGAGTAGTTCAAATAGAATTAATCAAAGAATTAGTAGATAAAGATATTTGGTTTTATGATATAAAAAAATGAAAGATAACAGCAAATTCTGAAAGTGTAAGAAAGGCTTTTGATAGAATTCTGGGATAAAGAAGATTAAAATAGCATTTAGGTAGAGACAAGGCATTGCCTTGTCTGTTCTGAAAATGAAAATATTAAATCTGAAAATTAAAGACAAAAAATCTTTTGTCTCTACAGTAAAATTAAAAAAAAATAAAAAAAATGCCTATAGAAATAATACTATTTATAATAATAATCGCACTAACCAGCATTATAATATTTCTAGTAACAAAAAAACAAGACAACTCAAATAATCAAAACAGTCTAAAGCTAATACAAGACCATATTTTTAGTCTAAACAAGACCTTAGACACAAGAATATCAGAAACAAATAGAACACTAGATAAAAAACTAAGTGAATCAAGTAAACTATTAAGTGATAATATGACAAAAACATTTGCTACCAGTAGTCAAATAAATAAGGATGCAAATAAACAAATAGAATCAATTACTAAAAAACTCACAGAGCTTTGAGAAACAAATAAGCAAATAAAGGATATATGATGACAATTGGCTTGACTAGAAAATATTCTAAAAAATCCAAAACAAAGGTGAAATTTGTGAGAGTATTTTTTAAAGGAGCTACTTGAAAATGTATTTTCACCAGAGCAGTATAGTTTGCAATATGGTATTGATTGAGTTTGAATAGTTGATGCTGCATTATTTATATGAAAAAAGATTATTCCTATTGATTCTAAATTTCCTCAAGATAATTATGAGAAGCTTATAGCTTCTGAAGATGATTTTAGTATAAAAAAATATTCTACAAAACTAAAAAAAGATATAACTAATAGGATAAATGAAACTAGTAAATATGTGGTACCTGAAAAAGGTACAACTGATTTTGCTTTTATGCTTATTCCTGCTGAGGGGCTTTATTATGACTTGTTTATAAATAAGGTATGAGAATTAAATGTTAGGTCGCTTATAGAGTATGCTTTTTCAAAAAAGGTTATAATATGCTCCCCTTCTGGTTTTTATGCTTACTTACAAACTGTAATTCAGTGAATGAAGGCTTTACAGATAGAGGAACATGCTATTTCTATACAAAAGCATGTAATAAAACTACAAAAAGATTTGGAGAAGTATGAGGAGAATTATCAAAAAGTATGAAAGAGTTTGAATTCTACAGTAAATCATTACAATGAGTGATATAAGAGGTTGTGAATAATTGATAAGGATATAATTAAGATAACTCAGTGAAAGGTTTGAGGGGAGGTAAGTGCTTTAAAATTAGAGAAGGTTGATATTTAGATGTCTCAGAAAAAAAAAACCTCTCTCTAAATTTTCTCCCCCCTATCAGGGGAAAGAGGCTACATTTCTGTGAAACAGTTATTTTATTCCTATACTAATTTATTTAATAATTAATTTATCATGAAGAGATATATTTTACTGGTCATATTTATTGCTTCTATAATTGGCTTTTGAGAACAAGCTATTGCTGAAGACTGGAAGGAATATAGGCTAACAAATGTTCTTAATTTTTCTGCTACTCTTGGTAAGGATAATAAAGTATATATGTCTTGGAGAGATTTTGATTCAATAGGTTTAAGATGAAATTTTAAGTATTATAAGATAATAAGGTCTACTGATGTTTCTGATCCAATATACCCTGAAGAGTGATATATTGGAACTATTTCAGAATCTAATATTACAAGCTATGTTGATGAATATGCAAAGAAGTGAATAAATTTTTATAGAATATGTGCTATGACGGATTCAAGAGATAGATATTGTAGCAATGTAGATTCTGTTACTCTAAGTATGGTTAAATCAACATATGAGACTATTGATGATGAAACTAAAGAGAAGGTTGATGAAGTGTTGAAAAGATTTTATAAGGGGTTTGAAAAAAGGCATAAAAATAATAAAGATAGGTTATTAGCAATAAATTCTTTAGTTTCTAAATTAGAAGATTCTAGAGAGAGGTATGAATCGTTAGGTGCTGTGATAGATTATATGATAAAGATGTTGGAGAGAAGAAAGGCTATTTATTGAGAAGGGTTTTCTGATTTTATAGAAAATTAAGGAAAAAAATAGAAAAGATTTTTTATTTAAATAAAGAAAAATAAAATAAATAGCAAAAAAATTATTAGTTTTTGATTTTAAAAAAAGTTTTATCTTAAAAAATAACTAAAAAGAAGCAAGCAAGTTTGCTTCTTTTTTTGAGTTAAACTTAGATATAAAGGAAATAAATATAAAAAATTGCAATTACAAATAAAATAGATAAAATGCAGTTACATATTAAATAATCAGTATAGATGAATCAATATAAAAAATTGGTAGAAAAATTCAAACAAAGACCTGAAAGTATTAGATTATCAGAATTACAGAAGATACTAATAAGAAATTGATTTAACCTCAGAAAAGCTAAATCTAGTCATTATATTTATAATAAATGAGAAATAATTTTTACAATTCCAATACATAACAATGATTGTAAACCAATATACAAAAAGAAAGTAAAAGATACATTATTTAATTAATCAGAAAATTATGAAAAATACAGAAAAATGAACCATAAATTATAATTGAAAAGATTATAATTACTCTATTCAAGATGAGATTTATAGTTGAGAAAAGGCTATAAGAGTGATTTGTAAATGAGCCTGAATGAATGAAATATTTGCCAAAGAAGATTTAGATTTAGTCCTAAATGAGATAATTCCAAACTATTTAGAAATAAAGACAGAAAATAATAAAAGCTCTAATTTGCAAATTAGACTTAGAACAATGGATAAAGAAAGAATAAAACAAATAGCCAAAAAAGAAAATCTATCGGTTTCTGATTTGATTTTAAAAAAAGTTTTGTCTTAAAAAACAACTAAAAAGAAGCAAACAAGTTTGCTTCTTTTTTTTCCTCAAACATACATCGCAGCCCTCTTCCTTTTGTATTAAAGGAAGAGATTTTACGAAGTGTATCCTTTAGGGCAGAGATGGATTATAGACTACCTCACCACTATCTTCCTATACTCCCCATTAGCTCTAATTTCAGGATTGTACATCATGTAGGCTGAAACTGGTGGATAGGTGAAGCTACCAGAGAATTCTGGGGTGAAGAAGTATTCCATATCAAAGCTATCTCCCCGAACATAGTCTCTTGTGTAGAAAACAACATCTGGCTTAAATTCTATGTGAGAATTCCGACTTTCTCAGTTGGTATTTTGCCTAACTATAGCAGACTCTGTTTCAAACTTAGAATTTATTACTCTAAAGCTTGATGGCAAATAGTCTTCTATAACAGCATTTCTTCTAGTTTCACTTTCATTAAAACTGGCTGTGACTACAACTTTATAAAGGTCTCATTCTTTAAATGTGTTTCATGTATAAAGTTTTAGTCATTTCGGCTGAGTGCAGGTATTTTTTCAATTAGACCGATTACATTTTGTTTCCATATCGCTTTCGTCTATAACTTCGTATATTTCTCTTTTTACTGTCATTCCGTTAGAATATTCTTTTACTTTTGTTTTATCTTTTGGGTATTGTTTTAGTGTTAAGTCTACATACATCTCTGTTCATTGTATATTAGCTACTGATAAATCTATTTTATCGTTGTATAAAACATCTTTTAGTTTATATTCTTTTTTTACTATATTTGGTGCTCCGTTTCATAGCCAAAATAATTTTCCTGTATTTAGTTGTTTTCAAAGTGAGAAACCAAGCTTATTGTATCTGTCTTTTCATATTTTTTCTATGTATTTAGCAAATGCTATAAATGCATTGTTTTTTGCTTGTGTGCTGTAATAATAGTTTTCCCAGTCTTTTGAGTATAGTAAATCTATTAATTGACTGGTGTATTCTGAGTCATAATTATAATCTAAAAGCATTGATGTAAATATAGCTTGGTCTGATATTTTATCCCAATACCGATATCCTGATTCATCTTTATTTAAGATTCATTTTATTTTTGTTATATTATTTTCTATTTCGTCTTTAAATTTTACTTTATCAAATAGTATAAGTCAGTAGGTGTATGCTATTAGGCTGTGTCTTGATAGTTTTTCTTTATTTATATCTTTTATTAGTTTGTCATATGCTAGTTGTCACTTCCCTACTTTCACGAAGCTTAAAAATGTTTCTGCTTTGTCTGTATCTTCTTTTATATTTGCAAAGTTTTTTTCTAGGTATGCTGTAGCATCTTCTATCATAGTGTCTGGAACTTCTGCTCCAAATTCTTTCATATCTACGAGTCTTCTAAGTACAAATGGTGTTATGTGTAAGTCTGGAGAAGTATCTCATGGCCAGTAAGCGAATCATCCACTTTCTGTTTGCATAGATTGCATTCTTTCTATACCTGCTTTTAGGTTTTCTCTAGCTTTGCTTTCGTCTGTTTCTATTCATGCAAATAAGCTGTAGAATTTCAATATTATAGCATTTGGGTATGTGCTAGATGTGGTTTGTTCTATACATCAGTATGGGTATATTTCTAGTGACTTAACTATTTTTTCTACTCCGTTTAGTCTGTTGTTTGAGAATACTACTTCTACTGTTGATTTTTCTAGGTCTGTATTTTCTGGTAAGTCTATAACAGAGCTGTATAGTTCTCAGTTTTTGGCTATTCAAGATTTTATTATGTGTTTTTCTAGAGCTGGGAATTGTTTTACTTTTATAGTTCATTCTATTTTATCACTGTGTTCTGGTGTGTCTCATAGAACGGTTATTTTATAGTTTATTTCGTCTTTTGTTGAGTCTAGTTCTTTTATGTCCCAATAAATGACTTCACTTTTTCATCATCAAATTATAGTTTCTCTTTCAGTTTTTTCTAGAGTTAATCATTCTGATTCTATTTTTAGTTTGAATCATATTTCTTTGTCTGTAGTGTTAAATATGTTTGTTCATATTTCTAGTTTGTCTCAGTCTCTTAAAATAATAGGAATTTTATCTTCTATGATTACATCTTTTCTAACTTCTATAAAGTCTTCTGTGTATCCAAAAAAATTGTCTTTTGAGTTTGATATTACCATAACTCTAAAGTTTGTTAAATTGTCTGGTAGTGTGAATTTTACTTGTGCTTTTCAATTTTCATCTGTTATGACTGATGGGTTATAGTAGGCTGTATTTTTGAAAATATTTCTACTAGATACTGCACTGTCTCATCATTTAAAATTACCAAATCAGCTTCATCCTACTATTCATTTTCTAGAGAAATAGTATCTTTTTAACATGGCTATATTAGTTATGCTTGTTTGTATTTGGAATGGTAGTTTTTTATAGAATTTTTCAAGAGAGTTCATATCTATGTTTCCCATAAGGCTTATCAGAGAGTCGTCAACTACCATAACTGTTAGTTCTGATTTTATTCAGTTTCAGTTAGGAGATTTAGAGTTTATATCAATTGTAACTTCTTCTCTTGGTTGGTATTCTTTTTTATTTGTTTTAATTTCTATAGATGATTTTTTGTCTGTTTTATCTACAACTATTTCTGTGTATCATACTTTGTATTCTGGTATTTTTTCTCATGTGGTTGTATCTACTGCTACTAATCAGATATAGGCATTTGGTACAAAGGTGTCGTCTATTAGTATTTCCTTAAAGAATATGTTTCACTTAACTTCTTCGTATTCTGATTTCAAGACTCATTGTTTTTCTACTGTCCATAGGACTTTTCAGTCAGAAAATGGTAGTCTTACTAGTATTTTTGCTGTTTCTCATAGTTTGTAACTTACTTTTTCTGATAGGATTGTTATTTTATTATCACTTGCTACTGGATTACTAGCTTCTTCATCTCCGTATGCTATAATTGTAAAATATTTTCTAGAGTTTTTGCTTATTAAGTTATCTAACTTAAATTCTTGTTTCATTTTAACTGTTTTGGTTTTTCATTCACATTCTGAGTCAATATATCAATTTTCACATCATAGGTTCTTATAGATAGTCTCTCTATCACAAGTTTCACTGTCTCATGAACAGTTTTCTATAAGATAAGAAACTGTATCATAGTTAATTTTTATTTCTTTTTCTATATTTTTTACTAGTTTGTTTTCTTTGGTTTTTTCAAATTCTTTTATAATGGATTCAAAAGATATTTCTTTAGATTCTAGATTTTTAGCATTTATTTCTCAAAATTCAAATATATATTCTCATGTTTTTGGTAGTTTATATTTTAGTTTGAGTTTTCATTCTGGTGTTAGTTCAAAGTTTTTAGAGTTTATTTTTATTATTTTTTCTAGTTTTTCAACTGTTCTTGTTATTGGTCTTTCATATCATCTTACATCGTCGACCATTTTTGTTTCATAGTCTTTTTTCTTTATTATCATTAGAAATTTATCATCATAATCTTTTGACCATTCTCAGATTGTTAGACCTCCGTCTATAGTTATTTCTTGACCTGCTTCATAAAATCTATTTTCTGATGTAAAATAAACTCCTGAGTCTGGGTTCCATCTTTTGTATTCATTTGGTAGTCTTGCTACTATAGAGTTTGAGCCTGATATTTTGTCTCAGATATTATCTTCTACTGTGACTTCTAATATGTATTTATAGTCATAGTAACTTGATTCAAAGTTTACTGGCACTTCAAAACTAGCTTGACCGTTTTCGTTTAATGCTCACTTCCCTTCTGTATAAAGTTCTTTTTTGGGTTCCCGATAACATCAATAATAACAGTCGTCCCAATAAGAGCTGTCATAATGATACTGTTTATAAACTTTATATTTATATTTAGCACTTTTTACTGGACTTCATGAATAGTATTCTGATAATATATTAGCTTGAATTTTAAAGCTTCACTTATATAAATCATTCCGCCGATGATTTTCATCTTTTTCTTCTTTGTCTATTTTTACCAGTTCTCCGTTTAATCAAACTGTTTTTAGGTTTACTTCGTTTTTAAACTTTGGGTTTTTAAATACTTCTACTGAGAATCAGCTTGTTCAGATTTGGTTATCATCAGAATAAAAATAAATAGTGTAGTTTCATAGTGGTGAAGTTTTTGGTAAGTCAATTAAATCGCTTACACTACCAAATTCATTTATTACTAAATCTTTATCTAGTATTTCTTTTCATTTTGAGTCTTTTATTTTTAGTTTTACTTCTTCTCAGGTGGTTATTGATAGGTCTGTGGATTTTCTGAATACTCATTTTATGTTTACTGTTTCTCATGGTAAATATAGTCTTCTATCTGTGTAAATATGAGAGTACAGTTCTGGTTCTAACTTTGCCCGTTTATTCAAGAATATTTGATCGGAGTTTTCACTTTTTTCTCAATACCGACTGTTTGAAACGGTGTATCAAAAATTCCAAGGTGCGATTCATCCGTTCCATTTTGATGATAGGTAGCTTAGATTTGATTCTGATTCAGATTTTACAAAAAATGAGTTATAGTTTAGTTCTCTTTCGTAACTCCGAGAGTCTTCTAGGGTTTTTAAAAATGCATCGTCTAGTTTTCATTTTAGGTCTACTTTTAGTATTCAATCTTCTCAGGTTATTCAAAGTTCTATTTCGTTAGAGAATATGTTTTTTTCTATTGGGTAGTAAAATTCTTTATTCCGTTCATTAGTTTCATCATTCCGTTCAGATTTCTTTCATACAAATTCATTTACATATGCTGTGATTTTTTGTCATGATAGAGCATTTCATTCAAGGTCATTTACAAAGAAGAATCATTCTCAGTTTTTACTTATTTTCATGGTTATGTGAGAGTTTACTACTCAGAAGAAAACTGGTTCTTGGGTTCTTGAGTTAAATTCTCTGTCTTCTGGATTTGAGAAGGTTACATAGTATAAACCGTTTTTAGCTGGGGTTCAAATTAGGTCATCAAAGTTAAAATCTTGAGAATGGGGTTTTATCCCTCACTCCCTAGCTTCCTCTCCTTTGGGAGTAGAAGGGGAATTATTTGGACTAGTATTTAATTGTCAAGTGCCTGATTCAGAATCTTTTTCATCAGTTATTTCTTTATCATCTCACAATGTTACTTCTTTTTCAAAACATTCTTCTGTTTCTAGTTTGTCTATTCATGTTTTGAAAAATTCGTTTCTTTGTTTTGGTGATTCTTTTATTTCATTGAAGAATTCTATTTTTGCATATGATTCTTTATCTATGCTACATATTTTTATTTTTGTTTTTTGTTTTCATGAGTTGTATTCTAGGAATTTGAATTTAGGCATTGTGTTACCAGAGTAAAGAGCGATGTTATCCATAACTCTAAATCCAAAGTATTTATTTTCTGGCATTTCTATTGTGAATGTGTGTTTTTTATTATTTTCTTGTCCTTCTATGACAGGAGCAAAGCTTTTTATTGATATGTTATATGTTGTTAGTGGTTGCAAATTTAGGTATATGGTTGCTTTTTTTGGGTATAGGACTATGTCTTTATAGTGTGCTTTTACTCATCCTGATATTTCAAGTAAGTCGGCTAGTCTTTTTTTTGCTTCTATTCTGTTTTCTAAGAATTCGTCTGAGTTTAACTCTCATTTGTCTTCATAGAATGGTAGTGATAGTTCTAGATTTATGCTTGTTTTGAAGTCATTTTCTATATCAAAGATTGTTCCTGTGCTAAATTTTACGGCAAAGTATTTATCTATACATTTGTTTCTTATGTCTTCAAATGAGTCTAGTATTATGTAGTTTTCTCAATATTTTTCTTTATTTGATTTTATGATGTCTTCACAGGTTTTTTGGTCAATTGGTAAATTTGCGATGTTATATTTGTCATCACATTTTTCTCTTAGTTTGTCGTATTCTTTTTCTTTAAAGAATTTATTGTATTTTTCCAATGTGCTTTTATCAAAGTCTAGGATTTCTTTACAGTTTTCTTTTGTTGTTTTATTTTCGGATACTACTTTGTTTATAGTTTCTACTTGTTTTTCTGCTTTATATACTTCATATTTTTGAAATCCAAAAACTCATCAGGCTCATAGTATGGTTACTATTAGTGCTGATATTAGATATGGTAGTGCTGTTTTGGCTTTTTTTATCATGGTGTTTCTTTAGGAAGTAAAGAAAATAAAAAGGTTATTTTCTTACATAGTCCGAATCCATCCCCTTCCGTTTCACTTCAGGGACTTCCTTTGCAAAAGGAAGAAATCAGTAGAGACATATATTTATGATGTCTTTTATACTAAAATTTCCTAAAATCTCTTCCTTTTGTAAAGGAAGTATTCGTAACGAAGTGGAGAGGGATGGATTCAAACTATAGTAATATCTCTTTAATATAATTATTCAATGTAAGGAGAATGTAAGAAGATTTTGTTTTCTTTGCAAAAAACATAAATAAGCACAATCTTCTTTTTAAGTGGTGCTTATTATAATGTTATGATGTATAAATGCAAGTTTTTGAAAAACAAGGTTCGTAGAGAGTATAATATATTTTGTGCATCGTTGGAACTTTTCTAAAACCATCTTTTTTACTTCTATCTTGGCTTCTATCTAAAACTTCTACTGTCTCAATTCTACTTTCATCATAATTTTATAATCTGTTTGATTTGGGGTTATTTCAGAGATAAAGAATAATTTTATATTTTATAATCAAGAGAATAATTTTGCTATGTCTTTGTGACTATTTTTTATTTCTTGTTCCCACCAAATAGTTTCGTTGTGACTTCAAATGTTAGTTTTTGCATACAATAGTAATATTTGAGTTTCAAATTTTTCTTCATCTACAAAGATAATTATTCTATTTCAAGATTTTTTGGGTGATTCACTTGTTCATACTACCTTAAATTCGCATTTAGCTATATATCAAGTATCACAATTGTGGATTTTTTCAATTTTTGAAGTTAAAAGAAACATATCCACACGGGATAACATGTTTTCAATTTCAATAAATGTAGCATCCCAAGTTTTATACTTTCTAGAAAAAGATTTTATAAAATGTTTTTTAGCATATTTATGAACTGAGATACTATAATATTTGTTGTTAGTACACATTTTCTACTTCTTCTTGAGTAATTAAACCGTATGGGATTACCTCCCTATTATAACATATCATCCATGGTATTTGTTTGTGAGTGAAATTAACTATTTCACTAGTTGGTTTTCATTTCCATTTTTTTGCTATATTTTCAAGCATTTTCAACTCGTCTTCTGAGAGTTTATTATTATTTGGTGTTCAGATGTTTTCTATTAAGTGAGATCTTCATTTTATTTCTATAGAGATTGATTCTTCTTCAAATAGTTCTTCTAGTGTTGAAAAATATGCATCTGGTACTGGTCATTGAGCAAATTTTTTATATTCTAGACCTGTTATGGGTTCTAAGTTGTAGTAGTACCAAGAAAAATCTAGTAGGTAACAAAGTTTTGCTAGTTTGGTTTTTGTTATTTTTCAATCGTTATCGGCTCAGTATTTGATGAAATTTGTGATTATCTGTTTGTATTTATCCCAGTCTATAGATTTTTTTGCTTCTATTTTGGTGTATATTCCTATATAATCATCCATGTTTACTCATAAAAGTTCTGCTAGTTTTACTGCTTGTCATAGTGTTGGTTGTATTTTTCACTTTTCTAGTTTTGAGTATGTTTGACGAGTAATTCATAGATATTTTGCAACTTCGTCTTGAGTAAGCCTTTTTTCTTTTCTAAATGATTCTATATTTTTATTCATAATACATTGTTTTAGTATTAATATGTTGGCATATTATATTATTTTTGGTATTTTGTCAAAAGTTTTTTAACATTCTTTTAACATAGAGTGTTAACTTTTTTAACATAAAATTTGATTTATTTTCCTACTTATTTTCTAATATTTTCTTTTCTTTATATTCAATAACACTAGGAAAGGTATTTTGCAAATATGGTAATTTTATTTAACATTGACCAATATCACAAGGTACTATTTTGTTTTGAATTCAAGCTAAATCTCATCATCATAGGGCTTAAAGTTTTTGTTATTCAATAACTTCAAGTTTTTCTAATGGTAGGTAAAACTTCTGTTACTACCCAATCGCTAAATTTCTCTGCTTCTGGTTTTCTTGATTTGAAAACAAGTTTATACATTCAGGGTTCAGATATCAGTAATATTCTTACTGTATTAGGATCCTCGGTAATACCTAGGATGCTCTCTTTCCAAACCAAAGTCATTTTCATCTTGTCAGATAGGTTTGATATTGCATCTCTTGAATTTGATATTTTTAGAATATCACAAATGTCTTTTGCTACAAACCAAATATCTCCGTCAATAATAACGGTTCTTACTTTTATGTTTTTATAATCAAAAAGGGTGATATTTTTATTATTTTTCATAATAGTGTTTTAAATTTTTAAGTTTCATTCATTGTTTGGATTTGAGAGGTAATGTAGTTTTATGTAGTGTGTCATGATGATTACTTGTTACTTATTTTCTACAATATAAATTTTTAGTTTCTATTGGACATTTTAAAACTTTATCTCACTTCTTTTTACTTTCACAAACTCTTGATGATATTTCTTCTAATCAATCTTCCCTTTTTTTTAATCTGTATTGAAAAATCTCCTGAATTGGTAAAGGGTTTAAGTCCTGTTTTAATTTATATTCATACTTAACACAATAAACTATTTCTCAATTATCAGGCTGTTTATCAGACCTATAAATATCTATAACTTTATATCATCCATCTATTTTATCCCAAAATCTTGAGAAATTATTTAAATCACTTCAAATACTTGAATTGCACTTATTGTTTTTTAGTAAAGAACAAGCATCTCTATATTTTCACATATTGCCAATCTCAAAATAACCTCTAATTAAATCCTCTCAAAATAATGTTTTAGTTAAATCATTTCTTACATTTAAATATTCTGGACTTGGTGTATCTTTATAATAATTCTCAATTTTTTCTGCTACTTCAACTTTTCAGCCATTAACTTCATTAATTATTGTATTATTTTCCCCTTTCTGATTGTTAATATTTCACTCTTCAACTGCTGAATTAAATTCTGTTTCTATTGATGAATTTCAGAAAAAGAAGAAACTAATAATTCATAGAATAGAAGCCATTAATCAAATTCAAATTCCTAGTTGTGTTTTTGAAAATTTTTTTATATCAAAATTCATTTTATAATTTTATAATATATTAATCTTCTGAAAAAGTCTGTGATGAGATATTATTAGAATTATCTGGAAAATCATTATCATTTCCCCTTGTTTGATAATTCGGATCTGCTGAAGTGGTAGGAAAATCTTCACTATTATTATTTCAAGTATTATTGTTATCACACATATAAATTAAATTAAAAAATAAACTGTTATAAATAAAAAATAAGTTACTAATAAATTCATAGAATATCTAAAATATTTGGATTTATTTTTTATCACTATATCATTTTCACGGTTTGATTGATTTAATGCTCACAATGTATTTGATTTTAAATTTAATAGACTTTTTGAATCTTCTTTAAATTCATTAGTTTGAGATAAAGTATTTGGTCAAGTTAGAAATCTCTTTCATTTCAAAATATAAACATTAAATCATAAAATAGTAAATCATATCACTAATATCAAAATCAAAATCAAATCTTTTGATTTTGATATATCTATAGATTTTTCAATAAATTTGTTTGCTAGCAAGTATCATTGTATAGCAGAAATAAAAGTGAAAAACCACATAATTTTTTGATCTATTGTATTAAAAATTTGGTTATTAATTTCTAATTCTTTAAATCAATTAGAAATTAAATAATCTATTTTATTTTCTTTCTCTTGATTATTTTCCATAACTTACACTTATTACAAAATAAACTACTCCCCTAAAACCATCTCCTCCACTTCCCTCTTCCCCTCCTCATAAACTTCTCTTGCTTCTCTCTCAAAAACTTCAGCCTTCTCAATTCTACTTTTTACCTCATTTATTATTTCCCATTATGAAAAGAAAGAGCCACAAAAATTTGCATTTTTGGAACTTTTCTATATAATGTTCTTACATATAGAGTTATTTAGAACTCACCTGAGGTGTAATTTTTTTTCTAAAATTACACCGATTTTTTATATCATAGATTTTATACTATTTAAAATAAACATAAACTCCTTATAATCAAATAAAATCATTTTTCAATCTGAATCTATTTTTCTTATTAATCTTTTTTTACTAATAACTTTAAATTGGTTTAAAAGCAAATAACTATCTTTATTAAGTCAGTATTTTTTTCATATAATCTTATAATAAACATCTTCTAGACTTTTATTAAATTTGCTTGTTAAGGGTATGATCAGAATTAAGTCTCATTTAAAATAATTATTTAGAATTAGGCATGGTCTTAGAAAGTTATTATCTTTACTTTCTTCATTTCAAATATTTACTCAAATATTATAAAGCCAAAATTGTCTTTTGTGGACTTTATATTTATTTATAGAGCTATCTATTTCATATTTTTTATTTGACCATTCCAAAAACAATTCTTTAGTTTTTTTCATAATTTTCATAAATACTAAAAAATAAACTACTCCCCCAAAACCATCTCCTCCACTCCCCTCTTCCCCTCCTCATAAACTTCCCTTGCCTCTCTCCCCAAAACCTCTGCCCTCTCAATTCTACTTTTTACCTCATTTGCTATTTTTTCCTGAACTTCCAAAGGAGGAAGAGGAATTTTGAAATTTTTTATAGTATCAATTGTTATATTTCATTGTATTGCTCAAATTTTTTCTTGTTCAATTAAATTCTGATTTAATTTATTGTTTAACCAAAATTGTACATATTCTTTAGATATTAAATTAGAACTATTTAGTGAAAATTTAATCATAAAAGAGCCAAAAGCAAAACCTTTGAATTCTTTTTTTACCAAAGCAATTATTCAAACACTTCAACTTCTTGAAACTAAAAAATCACTTACTTTTTTAATCTCATATTTTCATCCTTCAAGCCTTTTTTCTAATTCCAAAAACTTGGGATCATTATAAAAACTATCAAACCTTTTATTTTCTCCTAACTCACTCAACATAACCCCAAAAACCTTTTTCTCTTCCACTTCTTCATACTCAATCCCCAACTCACCCAAAACAAAATCATCAATACCTTCAAGCAACTGCTTAGCCTCTTTTTCTTTTTGCTTTTTTATCTCCAAAGCCCTATCCATTTTTTCAACTATTTGATTTTGAATTTCTAAAGGAGGAAGAGGAATTTTTAAATTTTCTAAATAATTTTTACTTATATTTGGTTGAGCTCCTCAAAAAGTTTCTGACCTTATTTTTTTTCTCAAAAAAATTAATATCCAGAAAATATAATTTTTATTAATCTCAATTTTTGGAATAATTGAACAAACAGCCTGATTTGTTGTTGAGTCAACTCATAAAATTCATACTTCTCATGCTGTTACTCAATACATTGCAATAAGTAATGTTCATTTTTCAAATAAAGTTGCCGATGATTGTTTTAATCATTTTTCTGTAATCTTTTCAGAAATTTTTATAATTTTTAATGAATCTTTTAATTCTCAAGATTTTAACCAATTTATATCTCAACCTTTCCAAAATTCATCTTTTCCTCTTCTTGGTGTCCCTCAAGCTTTTAATTTTGCAATTTCTCAAAGTTTTATTAGTTTATATTTACTAGAAATATTAATTTTATTAATGTAAGTTTCCACATCAAACCTCTCTATCTGCCCCTGACTAACGATAAAAATCTTATCCTGAAAATCAGGGGCAACTAAAAATCCATAGGATTTTTTAAAAACTCTCTGAACTGCTTTGCAATCTCTGGCAAATCATCCCTACACTTCCTACCAGTTGCATCAACCCCAATCTTTTCAGCAGTAGCCATAAATATCTTATAATTACCTCTTCTGTCAACAGTGGTTTTTAACCCATCGCCACTACTTCCTTTTATCCCCTCTCCTCTAAGGAGAGGGTTAGGGTGAGGTTTCTCCAAAATCAAAACACTAGACTTAACACCAGCACCATAATACCTAAAAGCATCCTGTGGTAAACTCACAACACCCAAAAGTTTAAAATGCTCTAAAATCCATTCTCTCACATACTGTAAACTAGAGTTAGTTAAAATCCCATCTGGTAACACAACCGCACACCTTCATCCTTCTTTTAGAAAACTGTGAATCCTCTCAATAAAAAGAATCTCCGTTTTTTGTGCTGGTCTAGATTTATTTCAATCCTTTTTTCATAATTCAAACTTTTCTAAATAATCACTCTCTGACTTTTTAACCACTGCACCAAAAGGAGGATTTGTAAAAATATATTTAAAACTATTTTCTTTAAATCCAAGATTTATTCTTGCCATTTTCTCTATATCATCAAGTCCATCATAGCTAATAACATTAGTATGACCGTCATCATGCAAAATCATATTCATCTTAGCAACTCTAGCTATAGATTCGCTTATTTCTATACCATATAAATAATTTTCAGCGAAACTATGCCAATGTCTAAAATGCTCAGCAGAATCTTTATCAAAATACTCATCTGCTTGTTCTCTCATTATATCAAGAGCTTTTAATAAAAATCAACCACTACCACAAGAAGTATCTAAAACTTTATCAGTGATTTTCATGTCAGGAGCAAATAATTCTAAACAAAATCTAGTTACGGTGTTTGGTGTAAAGTATTGCCCAAAATCTCATTTAAAGAAGTTTCATAAAAACTTTTGAAAAGCCTCTCATTTTATATCTAAATCCGTTTTGTTAAAATTCAGGTTTTGTAAATGCTCAACTACTGCTGCAAGTTCTTTATCATCTAGTTTTATTTCTTCACTAAATACTTGTTTATCCTTTTTTCTTTCATCCTCGTAAATTTTATTTATCCTGTCTTGAAGCTTTTTAGTAGATTCATTTCTTTTTCTCTGAAACTCATAAGGTTCTCATTTTTTTCTAAGCTTTTTTTCATCAGCTATTTTTATAAAAATGATTTTAGCTACTTCTCAAAATGCTTCTGCTGGATTTCTTTTTCATCATCTCCAAATTGTTTGATGAGCTTTAGACAAAGCTGTTTCTAGGTTTTCCATTGTTACAGGCTCTAAATCTACTGTTCATCATTTTGTATATTTCCAAGTTTCAGGATTACCATATTTTACAGGAATACTATAAAAGGCATCGTCTAGTTTTTCATCTTTTCATTTCTCAAAGAATCTCATAGTGGTTCAGGCGATTGAACCATAATATTTTGCACTTAAGACTCTACCATTTCAAATTCATTGCTTTACAGATTGTTCAAACTCGTTATCTGTGATATTTGACTTTTTAAACTCTATTACAAAGTACTTACCTAATGATTTCGGTTCAAAAATAACTAAATCGGCGAACTGATTTGGTACTCTTTTTGGCATTTCTACCTCTAGGTCTATGTCTTTTGATTCGTATTGATATTTTGTGACAAGTTCTACAAAATAGTCTGCTCTGACTTGTTCTTCTGGGTCTGTTAGTCTGTATTTTTTATCTCAATTTTTTAAATTTTTGTAGGTGATTCTATTTTTTTCTGTGTCTATTGCTATAATTCACTTTTCCACTCAAAGGGCTTGTAGTTTTGTTAGTTCCATATTGTTTTTAGATAAATAATATTTATATACTTACAATATATAAATATTTTGATTTTTTACAAATAAAAAACAAAAAAAGTACTCAATTGAGTACTTTTTTTGAGCTTAAAAAGTCCCCACTCTTTAAGCTAGTATAGTCCATAAAACCCACACTACATCATGCAAAAAACATAAAGTTTACAACATTTAAAAAAATGATGTAACAAAAGTGTGCACAAAAGTTTATTAGCTTCTGTGTAAGTTTATTATACAAAGATAATTAATATTGCAAGTTTCTTTTGATATTTTTTCTTATTTTCTTAAATATTAGCCCTACTATGAGTCGAACCTAGCATACCATTATTTTTATCTTTTCTTATATCCGTAGGGACAGGTTTAAAACCTGTCCCTACATTTTCAATATCAGTTCTTTCAATACATATAAAATTCAGCAATCAAAAAAGCAGAATCCTTAAAGGTAAAAATTCTGCTTTAAATATCAAATGGCAGTCCCACTAGGAGTCGAACCTAGCATGCAGGATTTGGAGTCCTGAGTTATAGCCGATTAACTATGGGACTAAATTCCCAAAAATAAACTTTGGGAATAATATGAAATAACTGCTTCGAAGAATATAAATGTTATACTGTTGGTCAACAGAGGGTTTTAACCCTTTGCAATTTTCTATTTTCCGAAACTATTAATATCCTATTTATTTGTAGCCTCTTTCCTTTAGTATTAAAGGAAAGAATTCAAGTTAGGATTATTTAATGGGTTATATACTATATCTATAAAAAGCTTCTATTGTATCTTCTCAAACAATATCTTTTACTTTCTTGCTAGGATCAACTACAAATGCTTGTTCTAGAAGTGAAATTTCAGATTTAAATTTTCACATCTTACCTTCTATAATTTTTAATAAAACATCATCTGATTTATTAGCCATTTTAGGATCATTTTTCATAGTAGCTAATTGAATTTCTTTTTCTTTCTCAACAATTTCTTCACTTATATCACTAGCTCTTAAATAATCAGGATTAGTTGCAGTTACATGCATAGCAACTTGTTTAAGCTTATCTTCATCTCATGATTTAGCAACTATTACAGCTGCTAATTTACCATTAGAGTGAACATAAGAAGAAACAACTTCTCCTTCTATAGCTTTAGAGTCCTTTATTTTCATATTTTCACCAAGTTCTAGAACTTGTTCTTTAACATATTCATCCATTTCTTCTGAACTTTTTCAGTTTTTTAGCATTTCTAAAAGTTCTGTAAGCATAGCTTGAAAACCATCAGATCTAGCTAAAAAGTCTGTTTCACATTGAACTGAAACAACATAAGTTTTTCAGTCTTCTGATAAAGTTTTTATGTATCATTCTGTTGTTTCTCTATCTGATTTTTTAGCTGCTTTAGCTAATCATTTTTTTCTTAGTTCTTCTATTGCTTTTTCCATATCTCAGTCAGTGGTAGTTAGAGCTTTTTTACACTCCATCATACCGATTCATGTTCTTTCTCTAAGTTCTTTTACTTGAGCGGCTGTTATTCACATAATAATAATTTGTTAAATTATAAAATATTCACTGTGCCTCCCATCCTTAAATAATGAGGGGTAGGAGGTATTATTTTTCTTCTTTTTTAGTTATCTTCTTTTTTACTTTTTCTCATATATCACTTGGAAAATTCTCCTCAAAGTTGGATTTAACTTTTTCTTCCATCTTATCAAAGTATTCTAGATTCACATCTTCTCAATTATAAGCTTTGTATCACAAATATCAACTAAGTAGAAGATATACTGTTGCAAGAAAAGCTCAAATACCGAGTCAGAGGATTGTGTCAAGAATAAATACAATAACCACATACACAATAAGTAGAAAGAATCCGTACTTTATGTGCTTCATTAGTTCTTTTGGCTTATTATCTTCTGCAAAGAATAGAACTATTGCAACAACTGGAATATATGCCATTGCATTTTTTGATCTTTCATTTTTAGAAGATTTTTGTTGATTTTCAGACATAGAAATAATTTTAAGATATAAATTACTTCCCTATAATAACCATATTTTTATAAAAATCTATTTATTTTTCTTCTTTTTTAGCTGGTGCTTTTTTTGCTTCTACTTTTGGTTCAACTTTTGCTTCTGTTTTTTCTACTTTTTTTATATTTACTTTTCTATCTTCTGCTCTTGGTTTTCTTACAATTGCTTTTCTTTCTCAAGATACTTTTGTTTGGTCTTGTCTTTTTATAACTGGTTTAGATTGTGGTTTTACTCATACTTTAAAAGCAGGTTTTATTGTCGCTGTTACATATTCTATAGATGTTACTGCATTTGTATTTGCAGGTATTACATCAGTTACTAGATTAGGGTTAGCATTTGAATTAGATATACCAAAAACTTCTGCTCCTATTGTATTTGCTTCTCTTACTGCTTGTTTTTCATAAACAGTGTCTACTACAAATACAACTTCAGGAACTTTTTTCATAGTTTTTAATCATCTAAAAGCTTTGTCTAATTTTGATAGTTCTAGTAGTTTAGTTGCTTTTTCTTTTTTTGTTAAAACATCAAGTGCTCATCTTTCAGAGTCTCTTATAAGTTTTAGGTATGTTGAGATTCTTGCTCTGATTGTTTTAAAGTTAGTTAAAAGTCATGGTATCCATTTTTCACAAACATAGTAGTTTCCTGTAGCTTCTGCTAGTTTTTGAAAACTGTCTCTTCATTGGATTTTTGTAGATACAAATAATACTTTTTTTCATTCTCCTGTTAATTTTTCTATTTGTGCTTTTACATCTTCTATTTTCTGAACTGTTTTCAATAGGTTGATTATGTGTACTCCGTTTGTAGAACCATATATGTAGGGTTTCATTTGTGGGTTCCGATAATTGCTTTTATTTCATATGTGTAGTAGGTTGTCAAACATTTCTTTTAGTACTTTCTTTTCCATTTTTATCTTTAATTATAATATAAATCAAAGCTGTTTTTAGTTCATTTTGAACTGTAAAGCCTTTATTAAATATTTCTGCTTTTGTTAAAAACAAAATTCACAAAAATATTTATATTCCTTCTCCCTCTTCCTTTAGTATTAAAGGAAGAGATTCAGAGATGGATTATTTCTTATTTTTCTTCTTTTACTTCATCCTTTTTAGCTGGTGCTTTCTTTTTTGCTGGTGCTTTTTTGGGAGCTTGTTTTTCTTCAGTTTTTTCTACTTTTTTAGCTGGTGCTTTTTTAGTAGAAACTTCTGCATCTATTTTATCTTCTTCTGATACTTTTTTCTCTACTACTTTTTTTTCTGCTCATTTAGGTGCTTTTTGCAAAGCTTTTAGTGATAATCAAATTCTTTTCTTTTTTGGTTCAAAATTGATTATTTTAGCTTCTACTTCTTCTCCAACTTTTACATGGTCTCTTATATCTTTAACTACTCCGTGAGATATTTCAGATAAGTGGATAAGTCATTGTATTCCTCATTCTAAATCCATAAATACTCCGAATTTAGCTATTCTAGATATAGGTGCTTTTATTGTATCATTTAGTTTACATTTTCTAGCAAGTACATCCCAAGGGTTTTCTTTTAGTCTCTTTATTGATAGAGATATTTTGTCTGTTTCTAGACCTATAACTCTTACTTTTACTTTCATTCAAACTTTTGCAAATTTTCATGGGTTACTTACATGTCACCAGTCTATTTCAGAAACATGAACTAGTCATTCTAGTCCGTTGAATGTTACGAATAAACCGTATGATAGAATTCAACTTACAGTTCATTCTACTATATCTCATTCTTTTAAGTCTTTTAATGCTTTTCATCTTTCTTCTTCTATTGCTGCTTTTTCAGAGAATATTATCTTTTTTCCTCATTCGTCTACATTTATAACTCTTACCTTAAATGGTTCTCAAATAAGACCATTCAAATGTTCTAGTATCTTTTCAGGGTCAGCTCATTCTACTCTAGGATAATGTATAGGAGTAAGTTGAGATACTGGTATAAATCATTTTAGACCATCTATATCAACTAGTAAACCTCACTTATTAGCTTCAACTGGTCTAACTGTAACTACTTCTCCAGAGTCAAACCATTTTCCTAAATTATTAAGGCTCTTAATTTGATTAGCTCTCTTAAGAGATAGAATCAAAAGTCCTCTTTCTACTGAATCTCAAAGTACCATAACATCTATATTTTGTCATGGTTTTAGTGTATCTAGGTCTATTGTGTTACCTAGTTCTTTATTAACTACTAGTCATGTGAATTGATTATTTACATTAACTAGTATGTTTTTCTTTTCTATCTTTATGATAGTTCAAGAAATAACTTCTCCGTCTTTGGGATATTTTATCTCAGGAGAGTCTTTAAACAACTCTTCAAACATAACGATATCTTCATTCGTTATTGGAGCCTTTGTTATAACTTCCTTATTTTCTTCTAAGGAAGCATCTTTTTTAGCAGGCATATTAAAAAATAAATTAAAAAAATAAAATTTTTTCTATCAACTTATTAAGGAATATTTAAAAACTCCTTTAAGATAGAAAATTATAAAATAATGGGGTGCCCTAAGGGATTTGAACCCTCGACCTCCAGAGTCACAACCCGGCATTCTAACCAACTGAACTAAGGGCACCATAAACATTTCCTCATACACAAAAATTTGCCTTCAATACTTGAAAGCAAAGAGAGTATATAAAAAAGATTAATAATGTCAAAAAAAAGTCAGGAAATTTGCAAAAAACACTTTTTCCACTAGAATTAATACAATAATTCCTATTATCAAAAAAAACTATGATAAAATTACCAATCTGAAAACAAAGCTTTGAAGTCATAAGAGAAACCCCTTGAGAAGCATTATATATAGATAAAACTAAACATATCATAAATATAATAAACTCTTCATTTAAAGCCCCCCTATTTCTTTCAAGACCCAGAAGATTTTGAAAAAGCCTTTTATTAGATACGATAAAATGCTTATACGAATGAAAAAAAGAACTATTTTATGATACCTATGCAGAAAAAAACTGGAACTTTGAAAAAACTAATCCAGTTGTAGAAATAAGTTTTGGAATTTGAAGTATAAAAAATGAAAAAGAACTAGAAATACAAATTGAAGATATCCTAAACTACAATAAAAGAAAATATAATATATCTAAATTAGAATCCCAAAGCACAGGATGAAAATTTAAAGAGATATTAGAAAAAATAAATAATAAAGAGAATAAAAAAGTAGTAGTTCTAATAGATGAATATGATAAGCCAATACTAGATAAAATAGACGATAAAAAAATATCTAAAGAAATAAGAGATAAACTAAAGTGATTTTACTGAGTATTAAAAGATGCTGACAAATACATAGAACTTCTTTTTATAACCTGAGTTAGTAAATTCTCAAAAGTAAGCTTATTTTCATGATTAAATAATTTAGAAGATATAACCCTTAATCCAATAGCCTGAGAACTCGTCTGATTTACTGAACAAGAAATAACTGATAACTTTTGAGAATATTTAAACTGAGTAAATAGAAAAAAAATGAAATCTTGGTACAACTGATTTAACTTTCTTTGAAAAAATAAAGTTTATAATCCATATGATGTTTTATTATTCTTAAAAAATAAAGAATATAAATCACATTGGTTTGAAACTGCTACTCCTACATTTTTAATAAAGTTACTAAAAGATTCTGACAAATTTTATCATATACCAAATTTAGAAAGTGTAAATGTATGAGATGAAATACTTAGTAGTTTTGATTTGGAAAATATAAGTATTGAAACTCTACTGTTTCAAACGGGGTATTTAACTATAAAAAATAAAATAAGTGAATTTTGACAAAATTCCTACAATTTGGAAGTTCCAAACAAAGAGATAAAACAAGCTTGGGAAATCTTGAAATGATGCACTAAAACAAATACAAGATAAAAAATATTCTGAGAAATATGTTTGAGTTTTGAAGAAGTGAGAAAGATTATTTGAAGTTGGGATAAATTTTAGTTTTGAGGAGAGGAATGTGGAGAGTTATGATTGGAAGGAAATAAAATAACTAAGAAAAATATGAATATCATCTTTCATACAATCACATGAGTCTCTATTTTGAACTGATTTGCCTACATTTAAAATTTTTCCTTGGCATTGGAATAGATATTCAGGCTCTATTTTTAATAACTGTTATAGTTTAAGTTCAAATATTTCACATATAGTTGCAATTCTGATAAATATTTTTGTGATAATTTATTTTTATTGGCTGAAAAAGAAAAAATCAAAACCTCATATATAAGTTTTCTAATTTTACTTGTAGAATAAAAAGCCCCCTCTATTTTCTATAATAAAGTTGTATGGAAATAACCCTAACTTGAATTCTTCCCCTTATATAAGGGGAAGAGGCTACATAGTTTTTATTTCCATACAAGTTTAATACAAAGCAGGAATACTAAACAGAGTCATAAAACTTCAGACAAAAAATAGCAAAACTAAACTATTTCCTGTGAAATTCTATATTTTCAATAATTCTAATCCTCTTCTTTTCATCCTCAAAGTAGTATACAAACAATCTAAAATTTCAAACAAGAATAACTACTGATAATATTCATTGCTCTGATAATTTTCTACCAAAAATTTTATCACCAATAAAAATTTTATCTAATCTTAAGAGAATATTATCATTTAGATCTTCAGCTATTTTGATATAACCTTCTTCTATTTTATAAACATCCTCAATTCAAGAATCAAAAAATAAGCTTAAAAACTTATTCAAATAAGAACGAACAAAAAAACTAATTTCATCAGAAGCATTTTCCGTAAATTCATATCTAAACATATTGTTCTTCTTGAGAATCTATTTTTTGTTTTTTCTGCATATTTATGACAGTTCTCGCAAATTCTTTTGCATCTTTTCTAATACCCATCTCTATTCTCTTCTTTGATTCCTCTGGAGTAAGATATTTTTTTCCTTTATAAATCATAATAGCTTTTATTAATTTAATAATACAAATATATTAATCTCTTCTAAAATAAATACAAATTTAAATTGTTTAAAAAACTTGTTCCTCCTTCTACTCCAAAGGAGAAGGAATTTTACGAAGTGTATCCTTTAGGGCAAGGATGAGGTCTACTTCCTATAATACAAACTATAGTACAAAGCAGGAATACTAAATAGGGTCATAAAACTTCAAACGAATAGACCGAATATTATTGTATAACCGAGTCCTGCCCAGAAGGCATCTTGAAGAGCTAGTGGTAATACTCAGAATAGAGTAGTTAAAGTAGTAACGATAATAGGCTGAAGTCTGCTTCTTCATGAAACAACAATCGCTTCAAATTTCTCATGTTTTAAATCTCCAGAATCTTCATGATTCTTTTTCTTTTCCATTTCTTTATTTATCCTATCTACTAGTATTATAGCATCATTTACGACAACTCAGGTCAGGGCTATAAATCATATACCAAATGGCATAGAATATGGATTTCCAGTTAAGTATAATCAAATATTTACTCATAAGAATGCTAGAACTACACTATAGAGTATAACTAGTGGTTGAGAGTATGAGTTAAATTGGAAGACGAGTATTGAGAATATTAAAAATATAGATATAAAAAATGACATAACGGTTGACTGTATAAGCTCTGCATTTTCTTCATTTTCTCATCAGGCTAAAGAGCTAATTCATTTAGGAAAATTATATGCCTCAACAATATATAAATCTTTTCAAAACTTATTATATAAAAAATTATTTATAAATTTAAAATCATTGAATTTCTTATCTAAAAAATCTTGTTTTTCCATATCATTAAATTTAAGCCATAAACTTAATAGTTTAGGGAAATTATCGCCTCATTTTACATAAGCATCTAATTTGGGTTGTATGTCTGTAGTTAAATATCACTCTTCTAAATCTGATTCCGCTCTAATTACTATTTTTCAGTCTTCTCTATTTATAGAAGATAGAGATTTTTCAAGTTTGTAACTAGCAAAATCTCAGAGTCTTATTTTTCAAGCTCTTGTTGTAATCATAAGGTTTTCTATATCTTCTGGTGTTAGTTTTTCATCAAATTCTTTTATTTTTAAAACTATATCATTATCTTCAAATTCTGATTTTATACTTCAAGGGGTTAGTCAGAAAGTATAAGAATAAAGCTCTGATAATATATCATTAGGGCTTAATCAAACCGCATCTAATTTATCTTTATCAAAATTAAATACAAATTGTCATGGATTTTCTGTTGATGTTGTTCAGGCATTTTTGGTTCATTTTAATGTTCTTAGGTATTCTTCAAAGTCTTTTGATACCTTTTTCAACTCATCTAGTTTTTTTGTGTTTGCTGCGATAAGTTTAACTCAAACTGCTTTTCATGATGGTGGTCAATTCTTGAGTATTGTCATTTCTACTTTTAATCATTTTGATGCTAATTTTGATATATCTCTTTCTACAAGTTTTTCTATTTCAAAGACTGTTCTCATTGATTTTTGCTTTCTTTCAGTTTTGTTTATAAGTTCTATATATAGATCTATTTTATTTCAAGATATGGTTGTATAATAAACTTTTAGTTCTGGATAGATTGAAATAACACTATCTATTTCATCTAAATATTTCCTCAAAGCTTCTTTATCTGTTCATGTTTTTGCTTTTATTGAGGCTTGTATTATTGAATTATCTGTAGTTGGAAATAATATAAATCATATTTTTGGTGACAGGAATATAAATGATAATACAAGTAAAACTATAGGTAAAAATATAGAAAGTAATCTAGCTGTTGTACTGCCTAAAAACTTTTTTAACATAAAAACATAAACTCATGATAATTTTTCTAAAAACTTATCTCTAAGATTTTTTGTATCATCTCTTAGCATACTTTTTCATTCTCTATCTTTTTCTAGCATTTCTTTTTCCATTTTTGACATAGATTTTTCTACTCAGATATCTTTATGATAAATTTTCATATTTTTAGAAAATTTGAGAAAAATAGCTGTTCAAACAGTTAATGCAAGTATTAAAGCCGCAAGTAAAGTAGAAAATACAGTTGTAGGTATATATGATAAAAACTTTCACATAATTCAAGGTAAAAACATCAGGGGTAAAAATGCTACCAATGTTGTCATGGTTCAGCTTATTAGAGGAGATTTTAAATCTTTTACAGCAAGTAGGATAGCATGATGTCTAGAATATCATAGCTTTAGTTTTTCACTTGCTCATTCTATTATTACTATCGTGGTATCTATAGCTATTCACAGAGTAAGTACTAACGAAAAGTTAGTAAGAAAGTTTAAACTAAGTCATAAAAGGTCCAATACCATAAATGTTATCAAAAAAGATAGTGGTAGTAAAAATGATGCTATTAATGATTCTCTTAGTCAAACAAATATAAGTATGGTTATAAATACTAGTATAATTGTTGATACGGCTGTTGTTCATAGATTTTTATAGTCTTCTACTATCGTCTCTGACATATCTGTTGTATATTTTATATCTAGTCACTCTAGCTCTGGAGATTTTTTTACATATTCTTCAAGTTCTTTTTTCGCTTCTTTTGCTACATCAAAGATATTTACTCCTTCTTTTTTATTAAAAGTTAGTCAAACATAGTTTAATCCTGATTTATTATAAAATCATAGAGAGCTAATTTTTGTTTCTTTATATTCTTTTTTTATTTCTGATATATCTCAAAGTTTTACTTTTGATTGTCATGAGCTTTTGATTGTAAGGTTTTTTAGTTCTTCAATGTTTGTAAATTCTCAATCAAATCTAAAGTCGTATTTCAAATCATCTATTTTATAGTTTCAAATAGGTGTATTTTTATTGTAGGTTCTTATTGTATTTGCTATTGAGTTTAGACTGAGTCATAAACCTTCTAGTTTTGATTTAGATACTAGTACTTTTATATCATATTCACTATTTCATCCTCATCATCCTGCCATTTGTGTAGAACTTTCTCATCATATATCTATTGATACTATTCATGCTTTTCATTCAAGAGCATCTTGTATTTTTCTGGCTTGGGTATTTAGATAAAAATCTGAGAATTTTTCTCTTGGTCAATATAACAATGCTTGAAACATAAGGTCATTTGATGAACTTATTTCCATAACAACTGGGTCATTTGCATCTTCTGGAAATGATATTGCATCGACTTCATTTTTTATATCGGTCATAGTTTCTCTTGAGTTAACTCCATTGTTTAGTTCAACTGTTATGGAGCTGCTTCAAACTGAAGATGATGAGGATATCTTTTTTATTCAATCTATGTCTTTTATTTTTTTCTCTATTTTTTCTGTTATTAGAGAATCAATATCTACTGGATTTACTCAAGGGTAAGATGTAAAAACTGATATTATTCAAAATTTTATATCTGGGCTTGATTCTTTGGGAATTGTAAACATTGAAAATAATCAAGATATGATTACTAGTATAATAAATAGAAACGATACTTTTGGATTATTTGTCCAGAAAGCAAAAAATCATTTTTTTAGGTTTTTCATATTGAATATGTTTTTTTATAAAATTATTCCACGACCAATTCAAACTTCTCTTCATCAAAATTAGTTACATCTACAGAGATTATATCTAACTGCTTACATTGTTCTTCTTCTAGTTCAACACATTTAATTAGTTCTATTTTTTCTCAATATAAATTTCATAGTTCTATTTTTACTGCTTCTATTTTTCAATCTTTTAGTGTCTTTATTATTCAGATGTTATTTTCTGAAACTGTAACTAGATTTACTGGTATAAACATTTTATTAACAGTTAGAGGAATAGTTATATCTACTAATTCTCAAAGAGAATTCAGGCTATCATCAAAAGAGACTGTAGATGAAAAATTTAAGTTATCATCTGCTATATTAGAAATATCTGCTATTCTTCAAGTAAAACTTCTTTCTCAAGTTTTTATATAGGCTTTATCTCATTGCTTTACAATGTTGTGTTCTTGTTTATCAAGAGAGATAATAACTTCTGGGCTTTTATTATTTAGTACTGAAAACACAGGTGTTCAATTAGATACTTCTTGTCATAAATCTACATTTATTTCTTTTATTATTCAAGATATGGGTGATTTTATTGTGAGTTTTGAATATTCTTTTTGAGCTTGGGATACTGATATATTAGCAGAAGAAATGGAGTTATCTAAACTTCTTATTGTTACATCTTTTGTTTTTTTAGCATTTTCCAAATTACTTTTGGCTAATTCTATTTGAGATTCCATACTTTTTATTCTGTCGTCATAGCTTATGATAAGTTTTTCTATAGAGACTTCTGCTCATAGTTCACCAGAGTCTAGTGATTTTATAAATATTTCTTTGTCACTTTTTAGGATGGCTATTTGTTTTAGCATAGATTCTTGAGTTGATTTGTATGTTCTCAAAAATGAGTTAACTGAGTTTTTAAATGCTATAAGTCCTGTAAGTCCTCATTGCATAGTATTTTGATAAAGGTTTACAGATGAGGTATATGTATCTATTTGTGTGCTTGATAGAGAACCTACACTTTCTATTGAGTTGTTTAGTGTTTTTTGTATAGATTCTAGTAGTTCTTTTATTTTATCGTATCATTCACTTAGGTCTCCTACATATAGATCTATGTCATCTTGTGTTTCTATATTATATGAGTTCATTTCTTCTCTATATGCTATAAGTTCTAGTAGTTTGTTTTTTGTTTCTTGTTTTTGTCATCTGTCTTTTGCTCATAGGAAATCAGAGAATTTATCGTCTTTGTCTTTGTTTTCTTTTGTTACTCATAGTAGTTCGTCACTAAATTTTATGACATCGTCCATTAAAAATATAATTGAGCTGTGTTCTTTTTTCATAGATATTTTAAATCATTTGATTGTTTCTTCGTCTGATGCTAGTTTTGTTTCATAGTCAAATTCTAGTTTTTTTATACTGTCTTCTAGTTTTTGTATTTCTAGTGATGATTTTGAGTCTAGTGTTTCTTTGTTAAGGTTTTCTAAGTCGTCTTTTGATTTTTTTAGTGTTTGTTCTTTGTCTTGTTTTAGTGCTATTAGGTTGTTTTCTAGTGTTTTTATATTTATCCCTAGGTCAGATATTTGTTTGTCTAGGTTTATTATGTTTGATTGTTTTTGTATTTTAGCACTTTCTAGTGCATTTTGTGCTTTACTTAGGTTTATTCCATAGCTTCATACATTGTCTTCTAATTTAGCTAGGACTTGTCCTGCAGAGACTTTGTCTCATTTTTTTACATTTAAGGTTGTTACTCTTCAAACTGCATTTGATGATACATTTATATTTTCAGAGGAGCTTAGTTTTCAAGTTTTTTTTAGTGTGTATCCGCTTCAGAATTCTGTGATTTTTTTAGTTTGGATATAGAAGTCTTTTTTTATAACTTCTGATTTTGGTTCTTCTGTTTTTTCTTCTTCTCCTCAAAAAGAGCAAGAGAATAAAAAAAGCAGGGATAATACTAAGATTAGTATTTTTTTTGTGTGTTTCATATTGTGTTTTTATGAAATAAATTTTAAAATTATTTTTTTATACTACTTTAGACTAAAAAACTAAAAAAAAAGTTTCAAAGTTTTTATTTTTTAGAATTTATAAATTCCTGAAGACCTTCCATATCATCACTTCTAACAAGTCAAATATATTTATCATCCTTCATTATAACAATCATATTATCTCACGGATTTATTTTTAGCTTATTTCTAAGGTTCTTAGGAATAACAATCTGCCCCTTAGGTCCTACACTAGTAGTACCAACTATTTCAAACTTCATATTACATTTATGTTTCATATTCTTAAAAGTATTAAAGGTAAGTAAAGTTATACTTATTCTATTTTATAGTTTTTTAAGAAATGTGAAAAGTTTTTTTGAAAAAGAGTTGACAAATTAAGATATTAAATTATAAATGATTTCATATTTTAATTATTAAATAAATTTATTATGTCACTAGAACAAACAAGTGAGGAAGAAACAATAATGGATAATATGCCAAACTGGTTAGCAAAAAGAGTAAATCCTATAAAAGATATTGTTAAGGGAATAATGGGAGATAGAGAAATGAAAGAAATTATTTTAAGGTTAGAAGAAGAAAAGGAAGCAATAAAAAACATACGTGAAGATTTTTTTAAACATTTTGAAGATTGGAAAAATTTAGTAAAATATTTAATAACATCAAATAAAGGTGAAATAAAAATACACAAAAGCCTTTCTAAGCTAAAGAAAACAGAAGAAAAGATAAATAAATTACTTGAACTAAATAATTTACTTAAATCTATGAATAAAGGTAAGGTAATTCAAGAATCAAATTGAATTATGGAATTAGAAAAAAGTCTTCAAAATGCTTTATGATTAATGGATGAACTTTTAGAAGAAATTAAAAAAATCTTTGTTTTAAACACAAAAGACAAAGTGAATAAAGAAAGCCTTTTAGCAATAGATATACTTTTAAAAAAAATCAAAGAAGAAATATGAATCAAAGAAAAAACTATTGATAATAAACAATCTTGAGATTGAGAAGAAAAGCCTTGAAATCAAGAAAGTATTGTACCTATTTATAGAGAAAAACCTTGAGATGATGAAAAACAAGATTGAAATGAAGAAAGTGTTATAAATAATGTTTAGAAAAGAATTAAAACGAGGGTAAACCACATAAAAAACTAAAAAAACAAGTCCTAACGGACTTGTTTTTGCTTTCCCCCTTCCTTAATACCTAAAAATAATCCTCTCCTCCAAAATCTCTCCCTCTTCCTCCTTAAACTCCAAAAAATTAGAATCCATAAATTCAAAATACCCATCCAAATCCCTATCTGAGTTTTCTATTGTCTCTATATATTCCCTCCTATTCTTAAAATAAACAATATTCAAATTATTCAAAGCAAAAAGAAACCACAAATTTTGTAAAAGCCTAGCTGTTCTACCATTTCAGTCTACAAAAGGATGAATCTTCACAAAATCAAGATGAAGCATATATCAGAATTCTAAAACCCTGTCATAGTCAGACAAATCAAACTCACTATAAAGCTTAGAATATTTATCAAAAAACTCTCACATTAATTTTTGAACTTTCTCATACCTAGGCAACACAGTCCTAGAAAAAGAAATTCTTACATTCTGATTTCTATACCTACCAGCAAAATCATCATTTATATTTCTGAGTAAAAAACTGTGGATTTTCAATAAAATCTCTTCATTAAAAATCTCTAAAAAATCCTTTTTACAATCAGAAAAACCCTCACTAATTTCAAAAACATAGTCAAAAGCCTTTTTATGGTTTACCACCTCAAAATGTTCTATCAAACTATGCTTTTCCACCGTCTGTCACTTCAAAACAAAACTAGTTTCCTGCTCTGTAAAAGTAGTTCACTCTATAGCATTTGTATTATAATTATACTTCAAATCTAAAAAATCCTTAATAGACTTTGACATAGTTTCATCCAATGGAAAAAACTCTTTTAACTTTTTAATTTTTTTTACTATTTTTTTTCTCATAATTATATTATTTTAATAGATAGTTTATAACATATTCTTGTATAAAACCTTTTTGTAGCCTCTCTTCTACTCCAAAGGAGAAGAGAATTCAAGTGATGAGGGATTAACAATAGCTCAAAATAATAATAACAACTAACAAAAATTACACAAATCTTTTTACAAACACATCACCTTTATAAAATTCAAAACCCTTTTGACTCTTCCTATTATTTTCCTAAAATAAAAACAAGTCTACAAGACTTGTTTTTATTTATTTTTTTAACCCCTTTTCCATATGAACAAACTAAAGATTTTATTTTTTATCTTAGCAGTAAGCATCTTTTTATGAGTAAGTGCAATAAACCAGATGAATAATACGAGAGCTATAAAAGAAGAACTTCTAAAAATTGAAAGATGAGAGAGACTTATAGAAAGGATAGATGAAATGGTTGAATATATAAAAGATGATACCCAAAGACTTAGAAGATTAAGTAAAAAAATAGAACTTATTATGGAAAATTCAAAGCAGTTTAATTCTGAAAAAGTGCAAGAGCTAAAACTTGTACTTAGTTATTTTAATTCAAAAATAGAAAAAGAATTACCTGAAAATAAAAATCATGTAAAAACTCCTGAAAATGTAAGATCTCTTTACTATACAAGCTATTCAGCATGAAGCGATAAAAAAACTGATGAACTGATAAATTTTGTAAAAAACTCAGAAATAAATTCTGTAACAATAGATATAAAAGAAGTAGACTGATATGTAGCTTTTGATATGTCTAATTATAAGTTTGATAAAATAAAGCCAACTAGTAATAATAAAATAAAAGATATAAAAAAAGTCATAGAAAAACTTCATGATAATGATATTTATGTAATATGAAGAATAGTTGTATTTAAAGATAAACTGCTAGCTGAAAATAGACCTGACTTAGCTATAAAATGGTCAACAGATAAAAAAACTGTATGGACAGATTATGCTTGAAATAAATATATGGATCCATATTCTAAGGAAGTTTGGGATTATAATATAAATATTTCTAGAGCTGCTTATGACCTATGATTTGATGAAATAAATTATGATTATGTGAGATTTCCTTCTGATTGAGTAATAAGTAAAACTTACTATCCATTTGCAAAAGAAATAGAGTCACAGAACTCAACACGGTGAAAAATTATGGTACTTGATAAGTTTTCAAACTATATAACTTCTAGTTTAAAAACTGAATTTCCAAAAATAGTTTTATCGGCTGATGTGTTTTGACTGGTGACTTCTAGTGATTTATTTGTTATTTGACAGAATTTAGAATCTTTTTTACTTTATTTTGACTATGTATGACCTATGGTTTACCCTTCTCACTACTGAGAAGGTAGTTTTTGAATAAAATATCCTGATAATGATCCTTATACTATAATAAAAACTGCACTTTCTTATTCTGATAAAAGAATTGATGAACTAAATATAGAGATAGAAAATGCTAAATTAGAAAATAGGAAAGTGAAAATAAAAGAAGCTTTTGATGCTGAGAGAGATATTAGCTCTCTCAGTGAAATCCCAAAAACTAAAATTAGACCTTGGTTTCAGGGTTTTTCATGTACTCGGTGCAAGGGGTATGTTCCTTATAATAAAACAAGGTTTAGAGATCAAGTGAAATGAGCAAAGGAAAATTGAATAGAGTCTCGGTGGGTTTGGAGTTCTTCTAATACTTATTATATGAGTCGGTTTAATAAATAGGAAAATTCAAAACTTAGGGCGAACACATAGGTTCGCCCCTACAAATGCAATGTAGGGGCAGACCTGTGTGTCTGCCCTAAAAATATAAAAACCTCTAATATTTTTTATTCTTCCGATTAGAAATAATAGTTTCTAATTCAACTTTATAAGGTCTTGATGTAGATGAATCTGCCCATTGTACTAGACTTGTTAATCTTATTTTTTCATCATTTGAGTCTATTCATCATCAATTTGTATCAATGTAGTTTACAATAAGTTCTCTAGTATAAATAGGAAGAAGTTCAGTTCAAGATGCTGAGTTTTGAGTGTATAGTGAATTAGTTGAATCTAGGTAAATTTTAAAAGAATCTCTGTATTCTGGGGCTGAATAATTACCTGTTGGTTTCAATTCTAAGTTCCATCTATTATCTACTGCTTGATAGACTATATAACTTTTTCAATCTTCTATATATGTGGATGTTCATAAATTATCTCATATACAACTCTGATCATAATTTAATGTATTCCAACAATTCTCATAATCTGCACTAAAAAGTATCCAATTAGTATCCCTTATATTAGTAAAAGCCTCTATCCCCTCTCTCGCTATCTGTATAGCTTGTATTCTATTTTTAGTAGATGTTGATAGCTGGGTAGATACTACAAATATTTTAAATGCTCAAATTATACTAGAGGTTATAACTACAAGTACTACCATAACTTCTATTATAGATGTTCCTGAACTTGATTTTTTCATTTTTTATATATATTTATTATTATTTTTGTATAATGATATCATAAATAACAAATAGTTCAAAGTTTTTTATCTTAATTTAGTTTGTAATTATAAAATATATGTTTTCAATTCATGATGAAGAAAAAATAAAAGAGTTATTAAAGGAAAATAAAATCCAGCCTTTTAGATATAATCAGTTAGAAAATGCTGTCTATAAAAATTTTGTGTCTGATTTTGATGATATACAAACTATTACAAAGGACTTAAGAAAATTATTAAAAGATAATTGCTTTTATGAATCGCTAAAAGTGGAAATTCAAAAGACCTCGAAGAATGGTCAAACTACAAAGATTCTATTTAAAACAAAAGAAAATGAGTTTATAGAGTCTGTTATTATGAGGCATCTTACTTGAAGGGTTACTTTATGTGTTTCTTGCCAAGTTTGATGTCCTATGTGATGTAATTTTTGTGCTACTTGAAAACTGTGACTGAAGAGAAACTTAGATTTTTATGAAATAGTAGAGCAGGTTTACTATGCTTCTGAGCTTCTTAAAAATGAATGAGATAACCTTAGGAATGTTGTGTATATGGGTATGTGAGAGCCTTTTTTAAACTATGATAATGTAAAAAAATCAATAGAAATAATTACATGACAAAAAAAGCTAAATTTAGCAAATAGGAGAATAACTATTTCTACTTGCTGAATAGTTCCTTGAATAGAGAAATTTACTCAGGATTTTCCTCAGACTTCACTGGCTATAAGTTTACATGCTCCAAATGATGATATAAGACAGAAGATAATGCCCGTTTCTAAAAAGTATAACTTAGAAGAGCTTATGAATTCATTAGATAACTATGTGGATAAAACTAATAAGAGAATTTTTTATGAATATATAATGATAAATGGTGTAAATGATGATATAAGACTTGCTCATGAATTATGAAATCTTTTAAAGTGAAAATTAGCTCATGTTAACTTTATCCCCTATAATCCTTGAGAAAATATAAAATGAGAACAGATGTTAACTACTCCTAAATTTATAATAGAGAAGTTTCAAAAGATTTTAATTTCTTATGGAGTGGTTTCTACAATAAGAGCAACTATGTGAGATGATATAGATGCTGCTTGTGGGCAATTGGCAGAAAAGAAGTAAAAAAATTTTACTTTTTAAAAAAAAGCCTTATATTCTAGCCAAATTTAAATAAACCTCTATCTTGATTTTTTTCCTCTTATAGGTGAAAGAGAAAAAAAAATATCTCCCTCCTCTCTTATAAGGAGAGGAAATTCAGCGGTGAGGTTTTAATATTTTAACTTTAACCTTAAAAAAAATGAAAAATCTAGCATTCAAATTGTTTTTAGTTGTAGTTTTCTGATTATTTTTATTTTCTTATGTATTTCCATGGCATAAATATGGTATAGAAATACCATTTTCAGGACAGGATTATAAGTTATGACTTGACCTGCAATGATGAATAGAATTAGACTATAAAGTCGATCTAAGTCAGCTTAAAAAAGAAAAAGAGTATGATTCAAATAGAGAGGAATCAATTATAGAGTGATTAAAGTCTATCATAGAAAAAAGAATTGGTAGTTTAAAAATAAATGATTCTATAATAACAAGTGCTTCTTATGCTTGAGAAAAACATATAATAGTTCAAATTCCACTAAAGTGAAATGATTCTATGGAAAATAATGAAAATATTGAAAGAGCAAAAAAGGCTATATGAAAAGTTGTAAAAATAGAATTTAAAGAAGAAAGAACTCAAATTACAGAAGAGGATTTAAAAAATAGAGAATCATTAGCAAATGCTTTTCTGCAGGAAGCGAAAAATAGTGAATATGATTTTATGGTAGAAGCTCAAAAATATAAAGATAATAATGAAAATGTGTTTTTATGAGAAACCTGAGACTTAGAAAGTGTGTTTTCTTTTTCTACTTGAGCATTAGATTCGATTAAAACTGATAAGATAAGTGAGAATGTTATTGAAGTAACAGATAAGGTAAATGGCGAGGGATTTTTAATAACTTCTTTTGACTCTGAAATAAATAGTTATAAGTATTTATTTTTAACCAAAAGACCTTCTAACTGGAAACCTGCGATGGATTCAAAATGAAGGATACTAAATGATCAATATTTCATAAAGTCATCTGTACAATATGACCAAGCTTTTCAGCCTAATATAACTCTTACTTTTAACGATGAATGAGCTGAAATTTTTGGCGAATTGACTAAAAGGTTAGTTGGTAGAAGAATTGCTATATTTGTTTGATGAGAAAATTTAACTTCTCCTAATGTAAATGAACCTATTTTAAACTGAACTGCTAGAATAACATGAAGATATACACCAGAAGAGGCTAATGAATTAGCTCAAAATATAAATACTTGAGTTGTTCCTGCTCCTATATATTTAACTTCGGAGAGAACTATAGATTCTAGACTTTGAAAAGATTCTTTACTTCAATTAATAATTGCTTGAGTTGTTGGTTTTGTGATGATTTTAGTATTTTTGTTTTATGTATATAGAATATCTGGATTAATAGCTGGATTGGCTTTAATTATATATATTGCTTTGGTTTTATTTATAATAAAGTTATTGTGAATAACTTTGACTTTGGCTTCTATTGCATGACTTGTACTGTCAATTGGTATGGCAATAGATGCAAATATATTGATATTTGAGAGGATAAAAGATGAGCTTAGAAGAAAAAATCCGATGAATAAGTCTATAAAGGTTTGATTTGCTAAATCATGGTCTGCTATCTGGGATTCAAATGTTACTGGTCTTATTATTTCCCTTATATTATTTATTTTCTGAATAAATATGATAAAGTGATTTGGTTTGATGTTAGGTTTGTGAATAGTTGTTAGTTTGTTTTCTGTTATGTTTATAAGTAGGATGTTTATAGCTTTGATTTGAAAGACTGGGATAAAAGAAAGAAATTTTATTGGGAAGATATAAAAAAAATGTAGTGAATAGGTTTTAAATTTAGTAGTGACAGGTTTAAAACCTGTCACTACTAAATTATTCTCTTTCTCAAATCATCTACATTTCATGCTCATAGTAGTAAAATTACACTAGAATCAGGATTTTTTTCATCATAATCTTGAATAATTTTTAGAGTATTTTCAAGCCCTTTTCAGTCTTGTTTATCAGGATGATTTATATACTCTACTAATTTCTCAGGATTTATTTTTTGTTTATCTTCTTCAGAATCTCTTGATTCATAAATATCTGGAATTATTAGTTTGTCTGCATCTGAGAAGCAATTCTTAAATCATTCTAATAATTCAAGAGTTCTATTGTATTGATGTGGTTGAAATATAACTAATAATTTTTTACTCCAAGTAGAGACACGATTTATCGTGTCTTCCTTATCTCATCCAATTTTATTCTTTTTAGTAGAGGCAAGATTTATTGTGTCCTCATCATCTCATCCAACTGTATTTTCTTTATTTGAGACACGATAAATCGTGTCTCTACAATATCAATACTTCCCTTTTATAGCTTTTAGTGTTGGGATTATTTCACTTGGATGGTGTCAGTAGTCACTCATCAATATATTATTATTTTTAGTTTTTCATACTATTTCCATTCTTCTCCAGACTCATGAATAGTTATTTAGTGTTTTTAATATACTCTCATCAGAGATTCAAATCATATGTCCTACTATGTATGCTAGTTTTGCATCAAATAGTATATGGTTTCAAGGAACTTTCATTTTTATATTAGGAAACATAAATGCTGTATTATTGTGAACAAAGATTTTTTCATAAACTTTTATATAGCTTATATCTTTTCTTAATCAGATTAGTTTCTTACAATTTTCATCTTCAGCATTTATTATAACAAATCATCAAGGAACCACATTATTTATATATTGCTCATAAGCTGAAACATAATCTTCTAAATCCTTATAATAATCTAGGTGGTCTAAATCAATATTTACAATAACGGCAACAGTGGGTTTATATTTCAAAAATGACCTCTTATACTCACAGGCTTCTATTACAAAATACTCACTATCAGAAAAATAAGTATTTTTATTATCAAACTCTTTTAGAACAGTTCACACAAGAGAACTAACTCAAAACTCAGAATTTTTTAGCACAAGACTTGCAAGTGAAGAAGTTGTTGATTTTCAGTGAGTTCAGGCTATTGTTATAAGCTTTTTTTTATTAGCGATAGATGCCAAAGCTTCTGGATAGGTTAGAGTTTCTATTCATAGTTCTCTAGCTTTTTTTAGTTCAATTTGAGTTTTTGGTACTGCTTCTGTGTAGACTAACAAATTTTGTTCGGCACTTGAGTTTTTGAAAATACTCAAAATTCTATCTCAATCTTCTCAGATTAGTATATCCGCTCATTCATCTTTTAATTTTTTTATAAGCTCACTTCAAACTTTATCGCTACCATGGACTTCCCATCATTTTTGTAAATAATATCTTGCGATTCAAGAGATTCATATTCATCAGATTCAGATTATGTAGATTTTGTTTTTCATAGGTTTTAAATAAAAGTTACTTAACTTGATTTTATTTTATTTGAGGCTAAAATCAAATAAAATAAAAATATTTTTAAAACTAGATTAAAATAAAAGAATAATGTTTTTTTATATATTAAATTAATTATCAATAATAAACCTTATAATATTATATATACTAAGCCTATTTAAAAATTTGGAATATTAGCTTATTAGTAAATGGCTTTACGACTATGAATAAGTAAAAAGTATTTTTTATTAAATTCCAATTTTCTAAGAAGGACTAGTATAATTAGAAATTATGAATACATACACACAGAAAAGAATACTTGTAATTTTCACAGGAGGAACCATAGCAGGTAATGTAGCAAAAAGCAATGTTTCTCAAAATACAAAATCTGAACCAAATAGCTTTATGTCAATACTAAAGGGGGCAGTAGATATTGTAAGAAAAAACTGGAATATAGAAATATACTATCAGACTACTGAAAAGATAAGCAAAACTTATGAAAAAAATATAAATGAATTTATAAAAAATAAAAAAAACTAAGTTTTTTAGTAAAACTTAGTTTTTAGATTAGGAATGATAGGATAAAAGTCAATTATTTTTATTTTTTTCTATAATTTATCGCTTTTTGTAGTTGGTTGTCTATTTCTTTTTCTTGGTACTTTTCAAGATCAAATTCTAGTTCTATTGTTGGTTCTATTCATATTCAGTCTATTCATGTTTCAGTTAATCATGTAAACCATTTTGCTACGGTGTATTTTAATACTGAACCGTCTGTATAGGTTCTTAGGGTTTGTACTGAACCTTTTCAGTAGGATTTTTCTCAGATTATAACTAGTTCTGGATAATAGTCTTTTAGTGTTCAAATTAGTATTTCTGATGCTGATGCTGTTCAAGAGTTTTGTAAAATAATTAATTCATAGTTAGAGAAATCTACTATATCATATCCATATGAAGTATATGTAGTAGAGTCTGTTTGGTATTTTATAACTGCTATGGGTTTTCATTCTTCTACAAAATTAGATAGCATAGCTACTACTTCATTTAAATAACCTCAACCGTTATTTCTTAGGTCTAGTATAACTCTTTTTACTCTTTTTTCTTTGTTTAGTTCTTCTAGGGCTGTATTGAATTCTTTTGAAACATTTTCTCAGAAGTTTTTTATTTCTATATAGAATATTTTACTGTTTATTAGTTTATAATCTACATCTGTTAAAACTATTTTTCATCTTGTTATTTCTATTTCTAGGATTTTTCAGTCTCTTTCAACTGTTAGTATTACTTTTGTTCATTCTGGTCCTTTTATCCATGATACGATTTCACTGGAAGAGTTTTTTTCTGTTATTTCTTTTCAGTCTACTTTTATTACGATGTCTCATCATTTAAGTCATGCTTTTTCTGATGGTGATCATTTTATTGGGCTTAGTATTTTGAATTCTCATGGTTTTACCATATCTACATATGCTCATATTCATTCATAGCTTCATTTTAGTGAGTCACTAAAGTTTTTACTTTCTATTGGTGGAAAATATACTGTGTGTTTGTCTCATGTTCATTCTGCTAATCAAGATATTGCTCAGTCTAACATTTTACTTTCTTCTATGGTTTCATTGTCATAGTGTTCTTCTGTTAGTGTTGTGTATACATCTGTAAAGATTTTTTTCTTTCTTGCTATTTCTTCATCTCATCAGTCAGATATTTCTAAATCTGTTGGGGTTGTTCTTCAAAGGGCTTCTTCTAGATTTTCTAGGTGCCATACTGTTGTATTTTTTGCTTTCAGGGTTTCTATATCTTGTCTTCATATAAAGTCTTCGTCAAAGATTTTTGACGATATTTTATAAAATCTGTATAGTGTAATTTTTTCGTTCCAGTCTAAATCTACTTCTGCATTTTCTATTTTATCTAGGTATACTAGTGTTTTCATAGATTTTTCTAGTTGGCTTCCTTCTTCTATGTTTTTGAATTTTAGTTCTATGTATTCATAGGTATCTAGTAATTTGCCTTCAAATTGTTTTCCAAATAGGTTAAAAGCTTCTTCTATGGTTACTTCCCTATCTAGTCTTTGTTGTTCTTCTTTTGTTATTACATTTAATTTCACTGCTTCTGCTGTGTATATCCCAGAGAAACAAGATAAAATTAAAAGCAAAATGACTAAGATTTTTTTCATCGTTTTTTTTGTTATTGAAATAAATTACTATGTTTTTATTTAAAACAGGTGGGATTATAATCAAAAAAACAAAATAACTAAATTATTTTGTTTTTTTGTGTTGATGTTATAGTATTTTTAGTGATAATTTTTTATTATTTCACTAGTAAATCTAGTCATCAGAAGGGGTAGATTACTCAAAAGAATACTAAGAACATTCATAATAGCACTATTACTAGGTATGTTCAACCTGTTCATATATACCTTTCTGCCCATACAAAGCTTCATGTCCATTGTTTTATATTTCTTCTGTATTTCATAATTGCTAATCATATACTTATGAGAAGTGCTGAGTAAATTATTTTTAGTATTATCATTTTATTGGATTAAGAAAATTATAAAATTATTTTTCTTCTGATTCTACATTTCTTATTACTGTTTCTATTATGTCTTTATCTCTGGCATATGTGAAGAGTATTTCTTTGTTTATGACTTTTGCTTTATATAGTACTACTAGATATTTATCCATAAGTACCATACCGTCTTTTCTTCAAGTTTCAAGTATGGAATAGATGTTGTTTGTTTTTCATGATATGATGGTGTTTTTTACTGCATCGTTGTTTATTAGTACTTCTCTACAGGCTATTTTTCATTCCTTATCTATTCTAGGGATTAATCTTTGGCTAATTACTCATATTAGACTCATTGCTAGTTGCATTTTTATTTGCTTTTGTTGTACACTTGGGAATATATCTATTATTCTATCTATTGTTTGGGCTGTATCGTTTGTATGTAGTGTAGATAGTACAAGGTGTCAGGTTTCTGCTAGGGTTATAGCTGCTTTTATCGTTTCTAGGTCTCTCATTTCTCAAACCATTACCACATCTGGATCTTCTCTAAGACTTGCTCTTATCGCTTCTGCAAATCATTTGGTATGTGCTCAGATTTCTCTTTGGTTAACAACTGATTTTTTATTTTTGTGTACAAATTCTATTGGGTCTTCAACGGTTATGATGTGTTTTCCATAGGTTTCATTTATATAGTTTATCATAGCGGCTAGGTTTGTTGATTTTCAAGATCCTGTGGGTCATGTTACTAAGATTAGTCATTTGGGTTTTTCACACATAATTTGTGTTTGTTTTCATAGTCATAGGGATTCTATACTTGGTATGTCTTTAGGTATAGTTCTAAATGCTATGGAGTATCAATTTGAGTCCATGTAGCAATTTATTCTGTATCTTTCTTCTTTGTGTTTATAGGAAATATCTAGTTCAAAATTTTCTAGGAATTTTTTATAGTTTTTTTCTCCTGCTATGTTTTCTATTATTTCTGCTATATTTTCTTGTGATAGAATTGTGGTTTTTATTTCTCATGTTACAGTTGGTATGCTATCCAGAGTTACTAGGTCTCAGACTTTATCTCTTATAATTGGTTTTATTCATGTGTTTAGGTGCATATCTGAATAGTTGTTTTTTCCAACCATTTCTAACATTGCAAAGAAGGTTTCTATTAAGTTCATGTTTTTAATTTCTTAAATAATTATTATTAATAGTAGTTTAACATATATTAAATAATATAACAAACTTTTTAGGTTTTAATACAAAAGAGCCATTTTCTTTTGACTAAAGAAAAAAAAAATCTAATATCTTATACAAATTATTTTTAAAAACCAAAAAAACTATGTCAAAAAAACTAGTAATTGTCGAATCTCCAGCAAAGTGAAAAACTATATCAAAATTTTTACCAGCAGGAGAATATATAGTAACTGCTTCTATGTGACATATAAGGGATTTACCACAAAAAAGTCTGTGAGTGGATATAGAAAATAATTTTGCTCCAGATTATGGAATAAATGATGATAAGAAAAAAACAGTAAATGCACTAAAAAAATTAGCAAAGACCGCTAATGAAATATGGATAGCAACGGATGAGGATAGAGAATGAGAAGCTATAGGATGGCATTTATGTAATGTACTAGGTGTAGATCCTAAGACTACAAAGAGAATAGCCTTTCATGAAATAACAAAAAAAGCTATACTAAAAGCTATATCAGAGCCTAAAACTCTAAATATGTGACTTGTTGATGCTCAACAGGCTAGAAGAATATTAGATAGATTAGTTTGATATAAAGTTTCCCCTGTTTTATGGAAAAAGATTAGGAAATGATTGTCTGCTGGTAGAGTACAATCAGTAGCTGTGAAACTTATAGTAGAAAAAGAGAAAGAGATAAAAAATTTTAAACCAAAAGAGAGTTGGAAATTATCTATAGAGCTATCTTATTTAGAGCAGAAGTTTAAATCTCATCTTACAAAAATAAATTGAAAAGTTAAGAATTTTAATTCTAGAGAAGATATAGAGAAGATTTTCTTAACTCTGTTTGATGATTTATCAAAAATAAAAGAAACTAAGGATAAAAAATGATATACTGTTTTAAAGGATAAGAGTATCCTAGATTTCCGTCTAGAGGATGTAGTAAAAAAAGATTCTAGAAGAAAACCATGAGCACCATTCACAACCTCTACCCTACAACAAGAAGCCAGTAGAAAATTTGGATTCTGAGTAAAACAAACCATGATGGTAGCCCAAAAACTTTATGAGGGTATGGACTTGTGAAATGGAGAAAGACAGTGACTTATTACATATATGAGAACAGATAGTCTAAACTTATCAGATGAAGCAAAATCACAAGCAAAGGATGTTATAGAAAAAAGTTTTTGAAAGGAATATCATAAATCTAGAAGTTTCAAAACTAAATCGGCATGAGCTCAAGAGGCACATGAGGCAATTAGACCAACTGATATACATAGAACTCCTGAGAGTTTAGCGGGTGTACTAGATTCTACACAGCTAAAACTTTATACTCTTATACGGAAAAGAACTTTGGCTTCTCAGATGAAAGATGCTCTTCTAGAGGTAACTACTTTTTCTTTTTCTCCTACAAAGGCGGAGAACCAAACTTGGACAACAAAATGAGAGGTTATAAAGTTTGATTGATTTATGAAGCTGTACATAGAGTCTGTGGATGATGATGATAAGAAAGATGATGATAAGGAGGAATCATTATTACCTGATATAAAGCTTTGAGAAATATTGCCTTGAACAAATTTAGAGGCTCTTCAAAAGTTCTCAAATCCACCTGCTAGGTATACAGAGGCTTCTTTGGTAAAGAAACTAGAGTCCGAGTGAATTGGTAGACCTTCTACTTATGCTCCGACTATATCAACTATAATAGATAGATGATATGTAGAAAAATTTAATAAAAGGTATTTAATACCAACTGAGATAGCATTTACGGTAACAGAGTTTCTAGAAAAATACTTTTCTAAGATGATGCAATACAAATTCACAAAGGATGTAGAAGAAGATTTTGATAAAATAGAGCAATGAGATAAGAAGTATCCAGAGATACTTGATGATTTCTGGCAGAATACACTAAAAAAAGACTTAGAGGAGGCTTGAGAAAATGCAGAAAAGGTTATAGAGAAAACTTGAAAAAAGTGTCCTGATTGCTGAGAGGATTTAATTTACAGATTTTCTAAGGCTGGTAAATTTATCTGATGTTCTGGGTATCCTGATTGTAAATTTATAGATCAGCCTCAAGAGCAAAAAGATCAATTGAGTGCATTGAGAGATAAGTATGAATGAAAGCCTTGTCCTGAGGGAATTAAGGGAACAATAGTAGTGAAGACTTGAAGGTTTTGACCTTTTCTTTCATCATCTGAGTATCCTAAGGTTAAATGGATTTGAAAAATAAAGTCTGAGAAAGAAGAGATTTTAGAGTCTATTTTAAAAGAAAAATGAATGTTGGTGGATAAAGAGAGTTGAGAGGAGTTAGTAGTAAAGAACTCTAGAAGATGACCATTTTTGGCTGCTAAGAATTATCCTGATGTGAAAATTGCTAAGCCTATTCCAAAGGATGTTTGGGATGAGTTGAATAAGAAAATGGAGGAGAAGAATAATGAGGAGGGAGAAGAGGGAGAAAAATAAAATTTTACTTTTTCTTATAATTCTGTTATAATGCTCCAGTTATAGGTTATAAAAATATTTTATTTATATAATTTTATTATTATGAAAAAATGATTATCAGTTCTAACAATTGCTTTTTTAGTACTATCTGGTGCGGTATCAGTATCAGCCAAAAATGATAACTGAAATGCTAATAAAAACAAGAAACCATGACAAGTAAAAAAGGTTATAGTAAAATCTAGAAATGAAATAAAAAAAGCTTCTTTAGAAACAAATAAAGAAATAAGGAAAAATTTAAAAGAAGGTAGAAAAAATCTAAAGAATTTCAGACAAGAAAATAGAAAAGAATTTTGAGAGGTTTTAAAAGAACTTCCAGAAGAAACAAGGAAGAGTCTTAAGTCTTTACAATTGTCTTTACAAGAAAATTTAGAGGCTAAAAAACAAGAATGTAGAGAGGTTGAATGAGAAGATGTAAGAAATGCTTGTAGAGATGAAATGGATGCTTTAATAGAATGATATTATGATGATGTTAGAGGACTTCTTGCGGATAACCAAGAGGCTTTGGTTCTAATGGAAGCTAAATATGAGGTTTATAAAGATAATAAGGATTTAAGAGATGAGAATGAAGCTTTAAGAGAAGAGTTTAGAGCAGAGAGAGAAGAGATTATCGTAAAATATAAAGAAGCTTTTATTGATAAATTGGAAAATAATTTAGATAGTATTCCTGAAGAAAAATTAAATATTGTTTTTGATACGATAAATTCAATGATTGAAAAACTTGAGAATAATACAAATATTTTAGAGGAAAATAAGAATAATTTATTATCTCAATTGGTTGCATTAAAAGAGATTGTTGAGGATAGATTATCGGAGATTGATCTTGAGGGGGAGGTTGAGGTTGACTAAAAGTTTTTGAGTGGGAAAATAAAAAAGCTAGACTAAATTAGTCTAGCTTTTTTTGTTGTTATTTTTTAAAAAAAATAATTCATCTCTGAATCTCTTCCTAGGTTGGGATGCAATGTCTTAAGTTGATTGTATTTTGGGTTTTAGGGGATTTATTTTAAGGAGGAAAAGTTTTTTTAGTCTATAGATATAATTTTTTCTTCGGATTTAAAATTTGGATATCATCATGTTGTAAAAAATACTTTCATTTTTCAGTTAGGTAGTAGTTCAAAATCAAGTATTTCTAAAATCCCCCTTTCTTCATAATCTTTATTATCAAAAATAACTTTTCTTTCATTTTTTTCTGTGTTTATGTATAAAATCCCCATAAGAGGTCATTTACCAGAACTATGCAATACAAAAATCTTTTCTCCTTTTATTTCTACCTTTTCTATTATAGTAAAATATATTCATTTAGATTTGTCTTCTTCATAGATTTTATTATTTAGTGAATCAAATAAAGTATCATATGACCATTCATCTCATCTGGCATAAACTTAATGTGACTTCTTTCTAGTCTGATTCCCTTAGTAAATTTATCTATTCCTATAATCTCAGGATTATTATCTTCTGTAGATATAAATTTAAAAGGTTTTAATTCTATTAGATTACTTTTATCTTCTACAGAATACTTTATAGCTTTTGCAATTGTACTTTTACCAGTTCAATTAATAGCATACTTTTAATAGCATACTTTAGATTTAGATAATTTTTATTTATTGTTATTTCTCACTCATCTATATTATTACAATTTTTTATTTTTATCATGAATTTATTTTTTTTAATATCTACTAAACTTATCCCTCAACAACCTTCAACCCCTCCCTAAATTCAGAAACCTCCTTATAAGCATCTCTATGTCACAATTCATTATAATGAAAGCCTAACCTTCAAGCCAAAATACTATCTCACACTCACTGTCTTACTGAAAACTCTAAAAATCTATCTCTACTAATAGGTAATTTTTTAGTAAAGTTTTCAAAATCTTTAGGATTAATTAAATAATCTCAAGCCCAAACATTAGCCTCTCTTTCCTTCTCTTCCTCTTGGTTATCTAAGTTTATTAAAAAAATATTTCTACTATTTAGATGTAATTTTACATGAGCTAACTCATGAAACAAAGCAAACCAAAATCAATCATTCCTTTTTCACTTATCACTAACTTGAACAAAAGCTTTTCATCTATATTTTCTTGTAACTCAAAATACAGGAACATTTTCAAATCAATTAACAAAAGAAAAATATATTCAAGCACTAGCTATTAATCTTTGTATCTCTTTTATATCAACAACTTTTTGCATCGTCATAGATTTTAATTTAATTAAAACCTTATTTAAGTTAGTTTTTGAGTATTCTCAAACCTCTATATTTTCTAATTTTACTTCTCAAGCCCTTAGCCAACAAGCCAAGTTATATTTATTTAGTCTTAATCAATTAGATTTTTTGAATTTTAAATCTAGTTCTCAGATGTTAAAAATATCTAAAATATTTTTAAGAGAAGAAACTTTAAAAAAAGAATATAAATTATTTAGTATGATCTTTTTATTTTCCTCTCATCTAAAATTAATTTTTTCTACAAAACCATTTTCTGCCAAATTTTTATATCAGCTTTTTATTTCACATAAAATTGTCTTTTCTTCTTCTAATTTAGCTCCCATTAATTTCTTTTCTTCTAGTCTTGCCTTATTCTCATCATAATATTTTTGTAAATTATTCCAAAAGTTAGCTGATGTTCAAAAAACTTTGTGAAATTTTAGAGCTGTTTCAGGTGTAATATTTGCTTTTCATTTTATTATGTTACTTATGTGCTTTTCGCTTATTTCAGTTCTAAGAGATAATTCACTCTGTGTCATGTTTTCTCAATTCAAAACATCTCTAAGTGTTTCTCATGGATGAACCAATATTTCAAAATATATCTTTTTATCATTAATCATAATCTTGTTTTTTTTAATAATTATTTTATTTATAGTGATTTGAAATTTCTATTATCTTTATTCTTGTAACTGTTTTAAATTTATTGTCATTATAAAAATCTAAACAAACATTTTCTCAATTAAGGGTTTCAAATATTAGTCTATAGGGGTTTCTTTTACCATTTATATCAATTACTAATTCAAATCTTCTTTCTCATTTCAGAGGATGTAGATTTGAATTTCTCATTTTTTTGATATCTAGTAGATTTATAGCCTCTTGTAGTTCTATTAATCTTTTTGTAAGTTCTTTATCCATTCTCTTTTCTCCAAAGAACATTCAACTTATACAGATTTTTTCTGTCTTTTTATTTTTAAACTCAATTTCCATTACATGATAATTGTTAATTAGTAAATAAATAAGTATTTAAAAACAAAGTATAGATATTAACTTATATGGTTAATATTATATAGTTATATTTTTGAAAATCAAGTTTATTTTGACCTAGTTGGTTAATTTGAGTTCTTCTTTAAAAAAATATTTACAAAAAAACTAAAAAACTTATAGTCTACTTAAATCATATAGTAAAACTTGTAGCCTCTTTCTCCTGAAGGTGGAAAGAATTTAGATAGGGGCATATAAAAAATTAAAACCATGAAAACAATAAAATCATCCATAAACCTAGATAAAAACACCTGACTATATAGTCTTGAATTACCTTGAATAAAAAGATACTTTGAATGAATTTATTATTGCTTTGAATGAACCACCAAACTTTATTGATTACACACAAATAAATTTAAAAAACTAGACTTCTGAAACAAGATAATCTGAATAACTACCTTTTACGATTATTACACAATCTGTTTTATAAACCTAGAAAACCTAAGTTCTAAATATTTCTTTGCAAAAGCTTTTGATACCCTTGAATTTATTTTAGAATGAAAAAACTATAGTGCCCTTTTATGTAAAGACTTTCAGGGAAAGAATATATATTTTCACAACTACAAATGAAAAAACTTTAGTATTGAATCCAGCGATAAAGAATTTCTAGTAAAAAATAAAATTTTAGAAACTATAGTATTTTCTAAAAAAATCTCTTTAGAAAATACTATTTTTAAAAATAAGCCTAATTTTAACCAAGAACTACCTGAAAATCCAAATTTTCTAAGTATTGCCGACTTTTTTGTTTATGATGATTACTTTGTAACCTCTAAAAAAAATAATTTTTCTATATTTTATAGTTTTTTAGAAAATATAAATGGAAAAGCTTTTAAGGTAAATAGTAGCTTAACTATAAAACTAAAAATCCAGAAATATAGCAACCCATATTATCCAAAACTAAAAATAAACTTATCAGTTTTTGTTAGAAAATCACATAAAAACTGTCAACAGAGGGCTTTAGCCCTTTGAAAAGATCAAGAAACTCTCCCTCTTTGAAATACAGACTTTGATTTTGAAAAATTTAGAAAACTAATTTTAGCTTTTCTTCCTGAAAATACAGTTTGCGACTTGATAAATAATGATTCTGTAAGAAATTATTTTTCTCCTTATTTAAACGATTTAACAAATATAAAACTTGATAATATTAACCCCAATTTTGATATTCCAAAAAATATATTTTCAGGAAATACAGAATTTATAAAATTCAAAAAAGATTTATTAAAACTCAGATATAACTTATTTTTACTGAAAGAAGCTTATGCTTTGAAGTATGAAAGTGAAATAGAGAAACCTCTATCTTGAATTCTTTCTCCTTCTCATGAGAAAGAGGAACAGGACGAAAATGTTAGTTTATTTGAAAAGAGATTAGGAATGGTAAAAGAGAATCTAGAAGTTGTTATTTTGAAGTATGAAAAGATTTTAGAGGAGTTTTTGATGAAAATTGTTTAGTGATAAACTAAAGAATAAACTCATAAAAATTTATATCACCTCTTCTCTAATTCCATTCAAACAATTTTCGCATAAAAACAGTTTAAATAAGAATCACAAATATTTATAGTCTCTGAATTTTTAGGAATCTGCTTTATATAATCATCCCAATCCTCTTTGGGTAAATCTACCAAAGGAACATTTATAGAATTTTCTAAATGACCTGCTTTGTATTCTTTTAATCATCTAGAATCAACTAATATAGCACCATTTTTTATACTAGATTTAAGTTCTTTTTCCATAATAATTTTTTGATATTGAGGCTGAGAGTAAATATCATAAATTCTTGCCTTCCCTTCCCAATATCATCAAAAAGCATACCAAGAAGCTCATCAATTTTCTAGATATCTTGATTTAAATCATTTTTCTTTGAGAAACTGGCTGACTTGTTTCCCTCTGATTCAAGAATAGCAATATACATAGATAATTTTATTTTTATCTAATTTTTCGTAGTCTCCATTTTTTAACTCCGCAAATCTTATATGGGTGCTTCATGGTATACTTCCTACTTCTGCCTCTATGTCTTCTCTTGCATCTAAGATAATATAATTTTCTACACCAGAATCTATTTCTTTTTTTAGGTCTGTATTACTTATGTAGTCGTATGAATTAGAACCAGATAGTGTTTTAGTACTAGATGATTTACTAGAACTAGATAATGTTTTAGAGTCTATTATTTTAAAGTCTTTTGTCTCATATCATCAAACGGATTTAACTATTGTATAATTTGTGATTTCTCACTTTTCAATTAAATCAACATCTATAAAATACTGGTTTTCTGTATTATCTACTTTTCTTATTCCATTTATTTTTATACTTTCAATGTCTTTGTACCAACCATAATATGTATTATATGAAACATTTTTTGATGATTTTTCATAGGCTTGTTCAAGTCTTTGTTCTCAGATGTCTTCATAATATGATTTTAAAAAATCTATTTCTTTTTGGGTTCTAGATTTTCTTAAAATTTCTTCTTTTTGGTTCTGCTTTTTTACTTTAGTTTCGTTATCTACTGTTTTTATTTTTTCTTTTATAGTATCATCTTCACCTATAGGTTTTATTATCTCTTGTTCAGGATTTTCTAAAGCTTCTATTTTAGTATTATCAGTTTCACTTATATGTTCTGATTTATTCTCTAAAATCTTTATGTCATTATTAGTATTTTTTTCTTCTAAAGCTTTTTGTTCTTCTAACTTTTTTATATTTTCCATTCTCTCAGCTTCTATATCTACCTCTGAAGAATCCATATTAAATAAAATCTTGTTATTAAAATCTTCTATTTGTTTTGTTTTCTGGTATTCATCATAAAAATAAGCTCATCAAAATGATGTAACTAAAACAATTAATATTGAGGTAAATAAGAATCTTTTTTTGGAGCTAAAAAATTTTATTTTTATAAAATTATAAAATGTGAAAAATATACTTCCTATAAATGAAAACATTTCAAAATTCATGAGAAGACTTTGAAAGAGAGTTTTATTTTTACACAAACCTAAACATTGAGACTACAGAAGATGCCTTGGTAATTTTCTATCTATATTTAAAGAGGTGGAAGATAGAGACATGGTTTAGATATTTAAAACAGGTTTTTTGACTAGAGAAGCTTAAGCTGATAGCTTTTAAAAAGTTGGAAAACTTTTGTAATTTACTTGTGTGGGCAAGTTATTATCTCTATGACAGATTTTATGATGTTTTGAATAAATTTGAGAGTTTATCAGAGAATTCTTTAGAGTATATTTTAAAGGAGGAAGAAAAGGGAAAAAAGAAAGCTAAAGATTCATTTCCTTTATTTCTTTTGAAATACTATTTTCAATACTGTGAACAAGAAAATCTAAGTTTTAATCCAGATTCTTTTTCAAAGTTTATTCATCGGGAGGCTTGAGCTGAAATTATTTACTATGAGGGGGTATTTATTGAGAGTTGATAAAAATATTTTCTTCGTTCTTTAAAATATTCTAATTATTACTTTTTTATTTCTTTATTAAGCTAAAAACTATGTTATTTTAGTGTTTTTTGTAGTGCTTGAATTTTTAAGTTTTTCTTAGATTTTATAGGTAAAAATTTCTGTTGACATACTTTTTACAAAAACCTAAAGTGTTAAAATTTGATTCTATTTGTTTGCTAAATCCGTAGTTTTGCATATACTTTTTTATTAAGGAACTATTTGTGGACTTGCACTTAATTAGTGCAAGTTTTGTTCCTTAATTTTACCTAATTTATCCTATTTTTCAAGTTTTCGTGGGATTTATGGATTAAACTATTTTAAATCTAGTTTAACAAATTGATATGCAGAATGATTAAACTCTAGAATACAAAGATTTCTTTCCAATTCTAGGTGATTTAAAAATAATGATTTTATGATTTATAGAATTATTAAGATTTTTGGATAATTTTAGACTAATCCACTGATTTTAAGCTTATGCCTTTTTATCACTCAAATATTTTCAATATTTTTCAAGTCAATTTTCATTTCAAATTTCTCATCATTTTCCTAATCCGTTTACTATAATCTTAGCACTCTCTAAAAATGTAATTTTATTTTTTGGTCTAAATGTCCCATCATCATATTATCCCCTCTCTCTTTGCTGTACAAATATACTTTTCAAACTCTCATCATTTTACATCTGAAAAACAGTTTTCTCAATAAATTTCACTTTCTTCAAAATTTGAGCCTATTATGATTTTTGTAAATTCCTCACGGCTTATTTTATTTTCTGGTCTAAATGTTCAGTCATCATATCCTTTTACTATGTTGTTTTCTTTTGCATAGTTTATGGCTTCTTGGTATGGGTGAGTTTCTGGGATGTCGGAGAAATTAGCAAGGGTTGTTGGAGTTAGGAGTAGTGGGATTGTTAGGAATAGTGTTTTTTTCATGGTGTGTTTTATAGATGGTAAAGTTTTATTTAGTTGTACCTATTTATCAACAAAATGGACGGAATGTTTCTAATTTTTTTCACTTTTCAAGTTGTATTTCCTTTCAGGATTGGTAAGCCCTATTCTTATCCTTAGCATATCAGCAATCTAATCACTCAAATGTTTCAATATCTACTCATTTCATTATATTCTTATTGTAATATCAATTATTTTTATCTTTTCAGTAGCCACTAAACCGCCCAAAACCATTACCTAGTGTTTTAAAAGTTTCTGAATCTACTCACATAATAACTAATATATTATTACAGTCAAAATAATAAACATTATTTTTATCTTTTACATATCATTCTTGTCCTATATCTAGCACTTGAAAACTTTCTAAATCAGCTCATTTTACTTTTACGGTAGGATAATCAAAACAAGTATAATAAATACTACTTTTATCTTTAAAAAACATTCATTCTAAAGATTCAATAGTTGAATAATCTGCTCAGCTGATTTTTTCCCCTCAAGAATAAGTTCCATTTTTGTCTAATCAATATTTGTTTCATCATTTTTCAATAGTTCTAAAGGTTTCTGGATCCCCTAATTCAACTTTTTTAATACAATCTCACCAATCACAATCATAAGGTCTATAATAAACATTATTTTTATCCTTTGAGTAATTATATTCCATTATTTCAAAACTTTCTGCATCTATTCAGTCTATTTCCAATTCACTACAATTATAATATACGGATTTACTATCTTTATAATACAACCATCCTAGATCTTCTCACTCTCAAAATTCTACTCAATTTAGCCTAAATATAGATCATCCCATATGATCATTATACTTTAAACAATATTTATAGTTTTTATCTTTTGTGTAAAAAAAACGAAAATCAATTCGTTCAAAAGTATTTGGGTCTGCTCATTCTATTTTTGCGAACTCTACTCTATCAGATGAATAATAAACATTATTTTTATCTCTAAAATAAGTCACATTATCATCAAGTTCTGAAATAAAACTAAAAGTTTCTGAATCAATTCATTCCATTTCTATTTTCCCCCGCCAATTGTAAATATGATTTTTATCTTTTGCATAACTTGTAGTTTTTCATCAAGTATCTTTTAGAAACTGAAAAGTTTTAGAGTCTGCTCACTCTATTTTTTCACCATCATAATAAACATGATTTTCATCTTTTGAATAATGTTTATTTAATACTTCAAAAGATGATGTATTTTCTATTCAATCAACAATTTCGCCATTATAATAAAAATTATTTTTATCTTTTGAGTAACCATCATCTAATAATTTAAAAGTTTCGGAATCTGCTCATTCTATTTTATTTCCCAAAGAATAAACATGTTTTTTATCTTTTGAATAACGATAATTTAAGATTTGGAAAGTTTTGAGGTCTACTCATTCTATTTTTATAATTTCCCGATATCCTTTATAATAAACATTGTTTTTGTCTTTCAAATAATCATCATCCAAGATTTGAAAAGTTTTGGGATTTGATCATTCTATTTTTTTTCTATTATAATAAACAAAATTTTTATCTTTTGAATAATCTTCATTGATAATTTCAAAGGTACTTGGGTCAGCTCATTCTATTTTTTCTCCATCATCATAAACAAAATTTTTATCTTTTGAATAATCTTTTTCCATAATTTCAAAGGTATCTGGATCTGCTCATTTCAACACATAACCACTACGATAAACATTATTTTTATCTTTGGAATAACTATTAAAGTATCCATATCTTAAAAAGACAAAAGTACTTGGATCGGCTCATTCTATTTTTCTTCCATTATCATAAACATAATCTTTATCTTTTCCATATCACTTAAAAATAACTTGAAAATTCTCAACATCATTTGAAACAAAGGAAAAACGGTTATCGTATGTATAAATATTATTTTTATCTTTTAAATAGTGTTCATCCAATACTTCCAAAGTTTCCAAATCGCTTACTATTCATTTATTTATTTTTCTTCAATTAAAATAAATATAATCTTTATCTTTTGCACATCCTCATTTATCTGATTCATATAATACCTCAAAACTTTTAGCATCTGCTCATTCAATAACATCCCATTCATAATATACAATTCCATCTTTTACATGATAAAGAAATCTTTTGTTAAAAAATACTCTAGACTTTTTATTTTCAATTCCTTCTTCTAGTCTCCATATAATCTCAACCATTTCTCCTCTTTTTATTTTAGAATCAACTGTACGGATTGAAAATGGTATTGCTTTTTTTTCTCATAAACCTTCTCAAAAAATATTAATTCCATCAGATTCTATGTAATCAATGTCTTCAACTCATGCTCAAAATTCATCTGCCAAAACAATTATCTTCGCACTCTCCAAAAACGAAATCTTATTTTTTGGTCTAAATGTCCCATCATCATATCATCCTATTATCCCCTCTCTCTTTGCTGTACAAATATACTTTTCAAATTCTCATCACTTAACATCTGAAAAACAGTTTTCTCAATAAATTTCAGAGTCTTCAAAATTTGATCCTATTATTATTTTTGTAAACTCCTCACGACTTATTTCATTCTCTGGTCTAAATGTTCCGTCTGAATATCCGTTTACTATGCTATTTTCTTTTGCATAGTTTATGGCTTCTTGGTAAGGATAGTTTTCTGGGATGTCGGAGAAGTTGGCAGAGGTTGTGGGGATTAAGCTGTAGGGACAGGTTTGAAACCTGTCCTTACTATCCTTACAAAACTTGTCTGTACTGTTTGTGATTTGGAAAATTAGGATTAATGATATTGTTAGAAGTAGTGTTTTTTTCATAAATAATTTATTAAATATTAAAATTTCGCATATTATAAAGATTTTTATTAAAAAATCTAAAGTTTTTTCATTTGACAAGTTTTTTCATTTGTATTATATGATTTGAATGTAAGGAGGGGGTAAGAAAATCTATTTTTAAAATTTTTTGTGTATTATTGTAAGTTCTTTGTTTATGTATAATAAAAAAATTATTTGAATTATTAGAACTTTTGTATAATATGATTTTTAGAAAAGATTATTATATCATTTTGTCAATATATTATTTGCTCAATAAATAATTGGAAAAGTATATTAATTGGCAGATTATATTAATAAATAAAAAGGTCTGTAGATAATAATAAAGACTGTATATCAGACTTTTAATATTAATTTTTTTAAAATGAGAAAGTGGTTTAGATATATTAAAAAAAAGATTTTAAATGTAACTATTTTTATAAAGGATTTTTTATGAATAGTGAAAAATTTCATAGAAAGTTTTTTTCCTGTGATAATATTTTTTTTGATGGGTTTAATGATGTTGGTTGCTAGTTTTTCTTTATTGGTTCCATGATTTCAGTTATTTGTTCAGGAAAATAATATCATCAAGTATAATATTTTTAAAGGGGCTGAGATTTGAATTGATTTTTATGATGATAATATTGAGGATAAGAACTTAGGTAAATCGGTTAGGAGTGAATGGAGGCAAATAAAAAATGATTTAGTTGTTGCTTCTTTACAGCATTTAAATGAAAAAGATGATAAGGAAAAGATAGCTAATACTGTTGCTTCTTCTATATGAATTTGAACTAGGTTCGTTTTTTCTCCTATTACATGAATTTTAAGATATTATTGCCCTTCTCCTATCACATACGAGACTCCTGTTGCATATCATAGTAGAGAGGCTTCGAGGGTTTTTATTAACTGAATCTGAGAGGTTTTAGATTTTGTTGCTATTGTTTATATTTGACATTGATTTGATAGGAAGAGTTGGGATTGAATTACTAATTTCTCTAAATTTCAGGTTTGAATGGGAATATTTTATGTTGTTATGGTAATAATTTTTATAAAGTTGATTTTGAAGTTTTTAAATTCATTGATTAGTGTGGTTGATTGATTTGTAAGATTTATAAGGTCTTTGATTAGAAAAATTCCATGGAAAAAGTTTAAAGGTTTTTTTTAAGTTTTTGGGAAATAAAGGACATTTCTCTAAACTCTCTCCACTTCTCAAGGGAAAAGGCTACAGTTTTGCGAAGCAGTTAATTTACAGTTTTTGGAATAAAAAAATTTGCTTTTATGAAAAAATTTCATACTATCAAAATACAATATAAAAAATAATTATTTATGAATAAAGTTTTTTTTCAGATTTCTCTGGTAGTCGTGCTTCTAAATTACAATAACTAGAAGACTTTTTTGCTGAAAATAAAATTTTTTAAATAAAAATTAAAATATAAAATCTTCTAGAAATATAAAATTTTTAGGAGATTTTTTTGATAATACCCTTTAACCACAAACCACTATGAACTGAGCAGATATAATGATAGAAACTCTTAAAAAACATTGAGTAGATATAATATTTGGGTATCCGTGAGGGGCAAATATGGTACTCTATGATAGACTAGAAAAATGTAAGGAGATAAAACATATACTTGTTAGAAATGAACAAGCAGCAGTATTTGCAGCTCAAGGTTATGCAAGAACTAGAAAGAAACTATGAGTATGTTTTGGAACGAGTTGACCTTGAACCTCTAACTTGATAACAGGTATAATGGATGCACATATGGATTCAATACCTATTTTGATAGTTACATGACAAGTTCCTTATAGTGTGATGTGAACCGATGCTTTTCAGGAGCTAGATACTATATGAACAACTATGAGTATAACTAAGCACAGTTTTGTAGTAGATAATGTAAATAAAATAGAACCTATATTTGATGAAGCCATAAAAATTGCTACGACTGGTAGGTCTTGACCAGTACTTATAGACTTTCCAAAAGATATGAGTATGAAAGAATTTGAATCAAAAAAAGAACTTGAAAAACAATTATACTATTCAAATGTTGAGACTTTATGAATAGAAGATAAACAAATAGACGATACTTTAGAGTTATTAAAAAATGCTTCTAAGCCTATATTACTTATATGACAGTGAGTAAAATTTGCAGATGCAGAAAAGGAGCTGAATGAGTTTGCTAAAAAGTTATGAATACCGATAGTTTCTACTCTATTGGCTAAGTGAGTAGTTAGAGAAGATAATCCAAACTATCATTGAATGTTATGAATGCATTGATTTTATCATGCAAATTTAGCCACTTACAATTCTGACCTTATAATAAATATTGGTTCTAGATTTGATGATAGAATAGTTTGAACTTATCCTAGTTTGGTAGAGAATGGAAAGAAGATAGTGCATGTAGATATTGATAGATGAGAACTAAATAAACTGGTAAAAGCTGATATAGCGATTCATGCTGATGGAAAGGAGTTTTTAAATAAGATGCTGGAAAGGGATTTGAATAAACTAAAAATAGATGACTGGAAAAAGGAGATTGAGGCTTGGAAAATGGAAAAACCGTTTGAGGTAAAAGCTCCTGATTTTTGAACTAAAAATGCTCTAAATGTAATAAATGAGGTAACTGAGAAAGACTTGGATAAATATATATTTACAACTGATGTATGACAGCATCAGATGTGGTGTAGTCAGATATTAAAAGTTTCTTCTACTAGGCATCGGTTAACATCTGGTTGAGCTGGTACTATGTGATTTTCTATACCTGCTTCTATGGGAGCTGCTTTTGCAAATCCTGATAAGGTTTTAATAAATGTGGTTTGAGATTGAGGTGTGCAAATGAATATACAGGAACTTCAGGTTTTAGCTGAGCATAATCTAAATGTAAAGGTTATAGTTATGAATAATAGTTTCTTATGAATGGTAAGGCAATGGCAAGATTTATTTTTTGATAAAAACTATGCTGCTACTCATATGACTTCTCCTGATTTTAAGATACTGGCAGAGGCTTATAGGATGCCTTGATATAGAGTAGAGTCAGAAGAGGAATTAAAAGAGGTTTTACAGAAGGAGGTTAAAAGAGTGTGACCTTGTATTATAGAGGTAAAAGTAAAAAAAGATGAAGATAATATTTTTCCCATGGTTCCTGCATGATTTACTCTAGCACAAACTATAGTGTGTGAGGAGGATTTATAACTAAAAAATAACCTATGAACAATGATACTTACTTCTATGTAACTGCAAACAATACAGTTTGAGTGTTAAATAGAATAACTTCTCTTTTGAGAAGAAGAAATTACAATATCTGAGAAATGGATCTCACATTTGATAAAAATGGGTTTGCTACAATACTTATGAGAGTAGATACCTCAGAAATAGAAGCTGAACAGATAGCAAATCAAGTAGTTAAGCTTTATGATGTAAATGATGTAGAAATAGTAACAGATATGAAAAGGATAAAAAAAGTCTTTTATGTTTATTCTAAAGATGAGGAAGAAATAAAGAAACTAAGTATAAAAGCAGATAAGATAGTTCCTATTCCCGATAATTATGTTTGAATTTATATTTTGGATTTTGAAGTATGACTAGAATTTAGTAAAGAGCTTGAAAAGAGTGGATTGAGATTTCAAAAGAAGGTGATTTAAAATATAATCTATCTCTGAATCTCTTCCTTTAATACTAAAGGAAGAGAGCGACAAGTTAAATCATATTAGTTAGAGGTAATAGATTTTATTGTTAAAATCTTAAAATATTTTTGATTTTTACTGTTAAATCCTGAAAAAAATTAATTAACCATTAATGTCCTAAAAAAAACTATGCAAAACCTAAAAAATACATTTAAAAAATATGCAAAATTTTATCCTACTGAAAAAGAAGTAGCAGAGAAGTTTATTGTCTTTCTTGAAAGAAATGGCGAAAAAGCATTTATAAAAAGAAACCTAGAATGACACTTCACAGGCTCAGTTTTTGTTGTAAACAAAGATTTTTCTAAAACACTTTTAATGCACCATAAAAAACTTTGAGTATGGCTAAACTTTTGATGACATGCAGATGGTGATATTGATTTAGAAAATGTTGCAGTTAGAGAGCTAGAAGAAGAAGCAGGAATAAAAATCACCAAACAAGACTTGATGGAAGACTGTTTTGACCTAGAATTACAGACTATAGAAAAATGGAAAAATGCACCAAAACACCTTCACTTTGATATAAGATATTTAGTTACTGTAGATGATGACATAATTTTTGAAAAACAGGAAACAGAAGTAAATGATATAAGATGGTTTGATATTGATAAAATAGAAGAGGTTGATGTGACTAATTGAGTGAAGAGAATACTTGGGAAATTAGAAGGTTACCTTAAAAATAAGGAAAAGATATAAAGTTCTCTTTTGACAGGCTAAATTATTTAATTAATATTTTTACTATGCAAATATTGGAAAAAGAAATAATAGAAGAATCTATAGAAATATCTAATGATAAAGAATTACAAAGCGAATGTATTTGGTTATCTAATAGTTGATTAAGAGATTATAATGATAATTTAAGTTGAATTGAAAATATATAAGGCATTGGGTTAAAACCTTCTGTTGATCAGCTGATTTACAAATAATACAAAATTATGAAACTCATAATAATAAATTGACTTCCTGCTACAGGAAAAACTACATTAGCAAAAAAAGTTTCTAAAGATTTAAATATTCCTTGTTATTCAAAAGACGATTTTAAAGAAATTGCATATGAGGAAATTTGATACCAAACTTGGGAAGAGAAAAAAAAGCTTGAGGTATTATCATTTAGAAATTTGTATTATATTTTAGAAAAAAATTTGATATCAAATACAGATGTTATTTTAGAAGCAAATTTTTATGCTGAATACTCTAATGAAGTTTTTAATAATTTTCGTGATAAATTTGATTTTGATATAATACAAATAAAATGTATCACAGAATGAAGGATTTTACTCAATAGATTTAAAAAAAGGTCTCTATCTAAGGATAGACACCCTTTACATAAAGATAATAGTGAAAGAACAATAAAGAAATGACAAGATGTTTTTTTAAAATGAGAATGGGAAAAATTAGATATATGATGAAAATATATAGAATTAGACACAAGCGATTTCAATAAAATTGATTATGATAAGTTATATAAAAATATATTGTAGGTGTAAGATAATGATGAAAAGGGCTAAAAAAATTTTATACTGATTTCCCCAAATCTCCATAAAATATACTTAATAACTCAAGAACCATGAATAAAATCATAGAATTACTAGAAGAAACATCAGAAAAATTTACAGAATTAAATGAAAAAGCACTTACACAACTTCGCATAGGAGAAAATATTGATGAATACAAAAAAATAATAATAAAAAAAGCTCACCTATTAGCAGAACTCCCCAAAAAATTATCAAAACAATTAGCTTCAATAAAAGATGAAGAAATAAAAAATAAAATAACTTACAAAACAAATTATCTTGCAAAACAAGCACAAAAATTCATTGAATTAAGCTGAAATCTTTCTATACCAACACCAATTGAATATTGAGAAAATGAAAGGAGTAATCTTGAAAACTTAATCCAAGAAATTAAAGAAAAAATACAATACTAAAAATATTCTTAATTTAAAATTTTACATTCCTAACCACCACCACCATGAAACTAAAATCAGACATCTTAAAAACAAAAGCTGAAACAGCTCCACACAGAAGTCTCCTTAGAGCAACATGACTAAAAGAAGAAGACTTCGCAAAAGACAAACCATACATAGGAGTAGCAAACAGCTACAACAACATAATCCCATGACACACACACCTAAACATCCTCACAGCAGAAGTTATGAAATGAATAAGAGATGCAGGATGAGTACCATTTGTTTGGGGAGTTCCTTGAGTTTGCGATTGAATAGCTATGTATGCAGAAATGAGACTAAGTTTGCCAAGTAGAGACCATATAGCTGATAATATAGAAATTATGATGCTAAGTCATAGTTTTGACTGATGGGTATGAGTTACAAACTGTGATAAAATCACTCCTTGAATGCTAATGGCTGCTTGAAGATTAAATTTACCTGCTGTTATTTTAACAGGTTGAGCTATGAAGTCATGAGAAATAAAATGAGAAAAAAAAGATTTAATAAGTGTATTTGAAGCTGTATGAGCTTATAAAAACTGAAAAATATGAAAAGAAGAATTATATGAAGCTGAGTGTGGTTCTTGTCCAACGGCTTGAAGTTGTGCAGGTTTATTTACTGCTAACTCGATGGCATGTGTTACAGAAGCTATGTGAATGAGTGTAGAGTGATGTGCTACAACTATAGCGATTTCTCCAGAAAAGAAAAAACAGGCTTATGAATCTGGTAGAAGAGCGGTAGAGCTAGTTAGAAATAATATAAAACCAAGGGATATAATGACTAAAGAAGCCTTTGATGATGCTATGTTAGTTGATAATGCTATTTGAGGTTCTACAAATGTAACACTTCATTTACCTGCTATAGCAAAAGAAAGCTGAGTAGATATAGATTTACATTCTTTTGATAAGATATCTAGAACTACACCAAATATTTGTCATCTTAGACCTGCTTGACCTTATGTGATAGAAGATTTAGATAATGCTTGAGGCATAAGATGAGTTATGAAAAGATATGAGGATAAGGTGAATACAAATAGACCGACTGTTACAGTTTCTGTATGAGAGAGGTTAAAAGACTATAAAATACTTGATGATGAAATTATTAGAACTCCTGAAAATGCTTATTATAAAGAATGATGAGTTGCGGCATTGAAATGAAATATTTGTAGAGAGTCTGTGGTAAAACAAACTTCTGTAACTCCTGATATGCTAGTACATAGCTGACCTGCTAAGGTGTTTTATTCAGAACAGGATGTAATTGATTGAGTGGCACAGTGAAAAATAGAGGAGTGAGATATAGTAGTACTTCCCTATCAAGGTCCTGCTTGAGCTCCTTGAATGCCAGAGATGTTAACTCCTACTTCTGCTATAAAGTGAGCTGGTTTTACAAAAGTTGCATTACTGACTGATGGTAGATTTAGCGGATGAACTGCTGGTCCATGTATTGGGCATATTAGTCCAGAGGCTTATAATGGTTGAAGGATTGGTTTGGTTAGGGATGGAGATATTGTTGAGATTGATATGCCTAATAGGGTTTTGAATGTTAGGGTTAGTGAGGAGGAGTTTGAAGAGAGAAGGAGGGCTTGAGGTATGGAGGTTCCTGAAAGGTTTATGAGTCCGATGTTGGTGAAGTTTAGGAAGAATTATGGGGAGTAGTTTTAAACCTTGGGTCAATATTCGTCACTTTCTAAATCAAAATTTCGTACTACTTCAGAAAATAGTTTCCAGATTTTTACTTTTTCTAATACAAGTCACTTCATATTTGATAAAGTGGAATTAGATATATCTAAAATATCTTTAACCTTTAATTTAATATCGTTTTTATTTTCTTTAGTTGTTAAACAACATTCTAAAATCTCTTTAATTTTAATTATTATGTCTTTAGTAATTTTATTTGATTCTAATTTCTTCAATTCTTCCATAATACAATAACAACTATCTATTCATTCTATTTTTTTTATAAAGCATAATTTACTATATCATATAATAATATCCTCCCCTTTATACTAATAAAAAAAAGGAAAGTCAAATTTTCTCCACACAAAAATGTCAAATAAAAATGTCAAATAAAAATTTGCATTTACTACTTTTTTTATTATTCTCTAAATACATAATTAAAAACAAACATATTATGAATAATATTTTTTCACAATTTGCTGTGGTAGTCTTACTTCTGATTTTTAAAATCTAGAGGACTCTTTGGTAGTGATTAAAAAAATATTATTTTAACATTAAAGAATCTTCTAGAATAAAAGCTAGAAGATTTTTTTTATTTTTTTACTTTTTTATATGAAATTTTACTTCTCCGCAATAAACCTATGATGTAACAAAAACTTGGTAGACTTAGAATTTACTGTTTGAGAGATACTAAGTTTTTCTGGTAGTCATGATATTACTTTTTTTGATAATCCTGAAGATGAGTTAGTTGAATATATAGTGATAAATACTTGTTGATTTTTATCTTCTTCTAGACAAGAGGCAGAAGAAACTATTAGAAAATATGATAAAATGTGAAAAAAAATAGTCCTCACAGGGTGCTATGTTTCAGTAAAGGATGATGATTTTATAAAATCTCTAAAAAATATTTACTCAATAATTGACCCAAGAGATTATAGCTCAATAGAAGATTTACTAGAGAAAGATAATTCAACTTGCTTCTCTTTCTCCTGAGAAGGAGAAAGAATTCAAGATAGAGGTCTAACTACAGAAGAAACTTATTCTTCTTATTCAGCTTTTCCCTTTCCTCTCAAAGGAGAGGGTTGGAGTGAGGGCATTAATACAAAAGCAATAACGAAACTAAAAACAGGATTATCTAAACTAAGAAAAAAACAGCTGGATAGCTACTTAAAATCAATCTGATGAGAGAATAATAATAAGGCTTTTATTTGGAAATGAGATGAGGTAAGGGCATATTTCAATAGCACTTATTCTTATGAATATTTAAAAATAGCTGAATGATGTGATAACTCTTGCTTATTTTGTATAATTCCAAAAATCAGATGAAAACAAAATTCTAGAAAAATAGAAGATATAATAAAAGAGGTGGAAGTTATGGTTTCTAATTGAATCAAGGAAATAGAAATAATAGCCCAAGATACTACCAGATATTGAACAGATTTATACTGAGAAAATTCATTAATAAAACTACTTGAAAAAATAGATTATCTTGATTTAGATTTTAAGTATAGGGTTTTCTATATGTATCCTGATACTATGACTTTAAAAAATTTAAGTTCACTTACAAAATTAAAAAAGCTTATTCCTTACTTTGATATTCCTTTTCAACATATTTCTCCAAATATTTTAAAGAGGATGTGAAGATTCTATGATGATGAACATATTCATAAGCTCCTTGATTTTATAAAACAGAATTTTCCAGAAGCTTTTTTGCATACAAACTTTATAGTGTGATATCCTTGAGAAACGGAAGAAGATTTTGAAATGCTTATAGATTTTATAAAAAAATATAGGTTTGATAGTGTTTCTCTATTTGGATATCACGATGAAATACTTGCTCCTAGTAGTAAGCTTAGTTGAAAAGTAGATGAACAGACAATAGGTAAAAGAATAAAACGAGTCTCGAAATTATTAAACTTGATTTATGATGAAAAAGAGAAAGATAGAAAATGAAAAGAATTTACTTGATATATTATGGATATTCTAGAGTCATGAGAGCTTATAATAAGACCTGAGATTAAGGCTCCTGAAATAGATGAATGTGATAGTGTGGATTTGAAAAATGTTTTGGATTGAGATATTGATTTATGACAAAAGGTTAAATATATTTTATAGTATCGGAAAATAAAAAAGTTCAAAGGGTTAAAAACACCAGCTGTATAACATTTATATTCTGGGAAGCAGTTATATTTTTTAAAAATAACAATTATGAGAAAATACAGATTACAACACAAAGAAATGTCTTTGATAAAGAAAATGGAGGCTTTAGCAACTCAGATGTGATGAGTTACAAGCTTTTCCCAGTGAATCCCAGACTACGAAATGCCAGAAAAATTAAGGCAAGAAGTAGCGAAATTAGTATTAAATTGAGAAGCTAGTAGATATACTTTGCCAAACTGAATACTAGAGCTAAGAACAAAAGTAAGTGAGTTTTACAAAAGTTTTTATGGAGCTAGTTTTAACACAGATGAGATAATGATAACAGCAGGAGCAATAGAAGCAATAAATGCAATATTACTAACAATAATAAACACCCCATGAGATGAAGTTGTATTACTAGACCCTAGTTATGCTTCATATAACAATGCAATAGAAATAGCAGGATGAAAACTAGTTTACTGCCCAATAGAAAAAGACTTAAGTCTAGATTTACAGAAACTAAAAGATGCAATAACTCCAAATACAAAGGCTATAATTATTTGTAATCCGAATAATCCTACTTGATGAATAATAGAGCAAGATAAAATGATAGAAATATTAGAACATATAAAATGAACTGATATTTGTTTGATTTGTGATGAGGTTTACTGACACTTTTTATTAGAGGATAACTTGTGATTTGATTCTGCTACTGTACTTTTTGAAAAATATAAAGATAATCTTGTGGTTATTAATTCTTGGAGTAAACTGTTTAGTGTAACTGGTTGGAGAATTTGATATATGATAGCGAATGAGGAAATAATAAATGAGACTCTAAAAATACATGATTCACTGGTTACTTGTGCTCCATCTATCGCACAATATGGAGTTGCAAGAACTATAGATTCTATTCCATGACTTCTTGATGATATAGTGAAGCAGATAAGGGATGCTAGAGATATGGTTTTAGATAGGTTGTCTGATATGACTGATTATATAGAGTTTGAAAAGCCTAAGGCTGGGTATTACATTTTTTGTAAATTTAAGTATACGGATAATGATTATGATGAATGTATGAAAATACTAAAAGAAGCAAAGGTTTCTCTAGTACCATGATCAGCTTTCTGAAAACAATGAAAATGATATTTCAGAATATGTTTTTGAAGAAATTTAGGAGTTTTGAAAGAGGGGTTGGATAGGTTGGAGAAGTATTTTAAGAGTTTAGGAAAATAACTCATACTTGTTTTTTTCTCTTACATAAGGGAAGAGGGCTACAAAATGATTTTGAAAATAATTAAAATATAAAAAATTATGACTAAGAAAATCCCTGAACTTTTAGAATATTTTATCTATGATATATTATGTGATGATAGAATAAGTCATAAACGAGTATTAAGCTGACATAGTATATATTTTGAATGAAAAATTTTTGCTATTTTTGTATTTTGAGAAATATACTTTAGGCAAAATGAAAAGAATAAGGAAAATTTTGATAAATTTAATTGTAGTTATTTTGAATATTCTAGGAAAAATTGAAAAATTGTTACAATGCAATATAGAATTTTACCAGAGGAGATTATGGAGGATAAAGAGAGACTTTGGGAATGGATTTTTGATTCAATTAAACAATAATTAAATATTTTATTTTTATAATTTACATAAGTATGTCCAGAATAAAACTACAAAATCCAGATTATGAAACACCAGAAATAAAAAAAAATCTTTGACGAAATCAAAGAAAAAACATGATGAACTGTACCAGCAGCTTATAGAGCATTTTGACTAAAGGCTCACATACTTCAGGCAAACTGGAATAGGACTAAAAGAATACTTTCAGAATGAAATTTAGAGCATTCTTTTAAAGAAAGCATAGCTTTAGCCGTTTCGTCTATAAATGGATGTAAATTCTGCTGTCATATTCATAGAAATAATTTACTAAAACAATGATTTGAAGAATCAGAAGTAAAACTAATAGAAAACTGAAAAAGCTCTGATGAAAAAATGGCTTTTGTTCTAAACTTCTGTAGAACAGCAACTAAAAATCCAGAAACAATAACAGATGAAGATTTTACTAAACTAAAAGAGTATTGATACTCTGATGAGGATATACTAGAAATCCTAACAGTTATGGAAATGTATACTTGATACAATAAAATCATAATTTCTTTGTGATTAAAAATTGAAGATTAAAAGAAAAGCAAAACTAAAAATTTGCAATTAAATAGAACTTATTATAATAAACTTGTATTATTTTTTAAAATAAAAAAGTATGGAAAAAGAACTATACACACTTGAGGAATCTGAAAGAAAGATAAAAGATAGTATTAGAAGAAATGCAAGAGAAGCATATGAAAAAATAGCTAATAATTGCAATCAATATGTATAAAGTAAAAATCAAGCATAAGTTATAATAATTTTCATGTCCGAAAAGACATAAAAATATAAATAAATATTTTAATTTTATAATTTTTTTACATATGGCATTAAATGTGTACTACGATAAGGATTGTAACATAGATTTGATAAAATCTAAAACAGTGGCGGTTATTGGTTTTGGTAGCCAAGGGCATGCACATGCTGAAAACCTAAGAGACAGTTGAGTAAGTGTAATTATTTGACTTAGAAAAGGAGGTGCTAGTTGGGGAAAAGCAGAGGCTAAAAAGTTTGAAGTTTTAGAAGTAGCAGAAGCGGTAAAAAAAGCTGATGTTGTTATGATACTTCTTCCTGATGAAAAACAAAAGGGGGTTTATGATTCACAAATTGCTCCTAATTTGAAAAAATGAGCTACTATAGCCTTTGGGCATGGGTTCAATATTCACTATGGAAGAGTGGTTCCATCAAAAGATATAAATGTAATGATGATAGCTCCAAAGGCTCCATGACATACTGTAAGAACAGAATATAAATGTGATAGCGGTATCCCTGATTTAGTTGCTGTTGAGCAAGACCCTAGTGGTGAAACTTTAGAACTAGCTAAATCTTATGCTTCAGCTATCGGTGGAGGTAGAGTTGGTATAGTTGAAACTACTTTCAAAGATGAAACTGAAACTGATTTATTTGGTGAACAAGCAGTACTATGTGGAGGACTTACTTCACTTATAACTGCTGGTTTTGAGACTCTAGTAGAAGCAGGATATCCACCAGAGATGGCATATTTTGAGTGTTTGCATGAGACTAAGCTTATTATTGATTTGATTTTCCAAGGTGGTATTTCTGATATGAGGTATTCTGTAAGTAATACTGCTGAGTATGGTGATATGGTTACTTGACCTAAGGTTATAAACGAGGAGTCAAGAAAAGCTATGAGAGAGGCTTTAAAGAATATTCAAAATGGTAAGTTTGCAAAAGACTTTATTTTAGAGGGGGATGCTGGGTATCCTAGAATGACTGCAGAGAGAAAAATGATGGAGGCTCATCAGATTGAGGTTACTTGAAGGAAGTTGAGGGCTATGATTCCTTCTATTGCTAGGAATAAAATAGTTAATAGGGATGAGAATTAGGAGAATGAAAGTTGTAAATAGGGCAGACACATAGGTCTGCCTTACCTTTTTTACTATTGGAAGGAGGCTACGGGTTTACCCCTACAATAGAAAAAAAGCACTAATCTTTAGATTAGTGCTTTTTGTTGATGTTTTTGTAGGAGAGAGGGTTGAGAAATGGACTTTAAACTCTCATTGCTAGTAATCGTCTGAAATAGTTTACTCACTCTACTATAGCATCTATAGTATCTTGGCTAGTTCAAATAAGATCACTTATTTGTTTTTGTGAGACATCTCTTCATTTTATTATATTATTAGCATATTTTCTTAATAGGTTATTTGCTCTTACATTATTTTTATCTATCATTTGGTGCATTCATAGTCAGTTTTCGGCTATCTCTCTTGGATCTATTCCCCGTTCACGAAACTCTTTACCAAAGGGGGAAGTTACTTTATTTAGTGAATAAAATGCTGATTCTCTAGTTCAGTGGACTTCTAAAAATCAAGCTAACATTTTTCTATGTATATCCATTATAAGTTTTTGTTTTACTTCTTCATCTTTTTCTTGGTTTCATTCTATATATGTTCTTTTTGGTATATTTTCTAAGTTCTCTATTAATTTCTCTCCAACTGTCATTTCATACTCATTCTCTAAATCATCATCATTGGGTTTGAAGTAGAGTTTCTACAGTTGCTTTTTTTACATCTATTCAGGTAGTTCAATGATCTCTCCAAGAATCATTAAGCATATCAGTTTCCTTGTAAGTCATCATCGTATCAACACTTTCTGTAAACAGGTTATAGTACTGCTTATATATACTTTTTCATTCTAATTCTTCTCAGGTTCTTGGATCATAATGTTTATCTTTTCTTAGATATATGATTTTGTTAATATTTGTTTCTTTACTTGCATCCTTAGAGTGTAGCATATTAAGAGCTTTATCCAAAGGTTCTCAATATGTTTCTAAAAATTTTGATACCTCATCTACTTTATTAGGATATTTCATAGTTAGAGAATCCATATTTTCATAAATCTTTTGAGCTTTTTCTCACATTTTTCCATATTTCTCTGGATGTAGCTTGGAAATATCTTTTGATACTTCTAAAATAGTCTGTAGTAATATTTCTAGATGAGATTTTTTTGTCATAAGTGCACTCACAGGAGAAACTTTTTTTATATATCCTTTATATTTATCTAGAGAATCTTGATCTAAATCTTTTGCTGTAGTAAGAGCAATAAGATAAGTAACATAATTATTAAAAGGTCATCACTTTGATATCATTGTTTCTACTGCTCCCATACCATTTACAGGAGTACCTCATTTTAGTTCTCATACAGCATATTTATAACTCTTCATTCTTGTGTTCTCTTCGTTACCAGCATCTTTTTGTCATTTATTCCATTCGTCTTCTTTTGCATTATTTCTTTTTGCTTTTAGTTCCTTATGTAACCTAGACCTCCTTTTTATTCAATTATACCCCTTTTCTTTACATTGAGCCTTAACAAACATAAATACTAAATCTTCTTCTGTGAGATTAACATCCATATCATCATGTTTTTTTATTAAGTCTTTATGAAAATCATCATATGGTGTTCATCAAAGAGCTTTATACCATAAAAGGGTTCACTTTTCCTCATTTAATGTTTTTGCATAAAGACTTCAATATTTTTCCATCATAAAAATTACAGCAGCCTCTTTTTTGTATTCTGGACAGTCTGAATTTTTAAGCCATGATTTTATCCAATCTGTTGCAATTCAAGAATCTACTTGTCATAGTTTTTTTACATAGTCTTCCATTCTCTTTTTTCAAGCATCTTCAACTCTTGATTTTAAGTCTTTTCTTAACTCTGGTGGTAAGAGCTTTCATAGAACACCAGAAGCAAACTTTGCTGCATTTTCTTCATTTCATTCTTTTAGATAGTTTTCTATAGAGTCAAGCCACATTTTTCATCAACTGATGATTTCTCATATACTCATATTGGAAAAGATCTTTGAAAGAAATGATCATTTCATTGCTACATCTTTTACCTTTGGTATATCTTTGTCCTCATCAACTGACTCAGGTTTTAGTTTCCATTTTTTTATATAAGTGTCTAGTTCTCAGTAGTTTATCCATACTGTACGATCTAGCATTTTATATTTTTTATCTGTTCATACTTTTTTATCTCACTTTTTTATATCCTTTTGTTCATATTCTCAGTATCTTACTTTTACTAGGTTACCGTCTACTTTTTCTAGTTTTAGGACTTGGTCATCACTTTTAGATACTAGGTAAGGGTAGTTTATATCTTTTTCTGTATTCTTTTTTTGTATATGTTTTCATGATTTTAGTTCAAAATCAGACCATCATCCGCTGTCTGAGGCTTTTGCTGATTCAAATACTTCTATAAAATTTGTTGCTTTTGAAGTTCTTTTACATCCTAATTTTTTAAATGTATAAAAAAAGTTTTCAAAACTTATTGGTGGTTGTAAAGTTCATCTTGAGGAAATTTGAATTGTTTTACTTTGAGGGTTTATTATAGATATGGTATAAATAGAACCCTCTTTGGTTTCAAAGGTTGTTCAGTCATCAAATCAAAAGTTATTTCATTCTGGATCTTCTTCTGATATTTTTTGTTCTAGTGTTCTTCTATTGTATTCATCTATATTATCTAATTTTTCGGCTATATTTTTATACTCTAGATTATTGTTTATTTGTTCTTCTGATAGACCTTGTTTTTTTAGTTCTTCTTCTTTTTCTTTTAGTAATTTTGCTTGTTTTTCTTCATCATCTTTATTTAGTAGATGTAAGTCTCCATTAACTTCTTTTATTTGTTTTGTTTCTATTCTGTTTCTAAGCTGTTCCTGTGTAAGGATCTCAATTTTATTTACACTCACTCATTTTGTTTCATTTCAGCTTTGTATAAAGTTTAATAGTGAACTGTAGCCTCTCTCAAAAAACTGGTTATCACTATTATAATTTTCTTCTCATTTACTTATAAATTTTGGCATTCAATTACCATCTCAATCATCTTTTATATCCCAGAAAAGTTTTGTATCTACATGACCTTTTCCAGTTTCAGTTTTACCAAAACTTTCTCTAATATTTAATACTACTACATTTCTTTCTCAATTTAGTAATGGTTTACCATTTTTATTTTTTGATGTAAAATTTTCTAAATCTTTTATATCTTTTAGCTTCCCAGTTTTTCCTAAATCTTCTTTAAACTTTTCTACTGATTGTCCATATTTTTCTAGTTCTTTTTGCTTTTTAGCTTTTTCTAGGTCTTCTACTCATTTTTTTAGATCTCAAGATATATTTCATGCTATTTTATAGGCTAGATTTTTTTCTTCTAATATGTTGTTTATATGACTTTCATCTATTGCATAGTTTTTTGTTGATATTGTTACATTTTTTTCATCTAGTTTGTTAGCTATAGCTAATATTTCACTATTACTAACGGAGCTATCATTATCAAAAAATTTGTATTTTACAAAATTATATTTATGTTTATCTGCTTGAACTTTGGTAACTATTCATAACTTCTGGGCTTCATATAATGATATACTCGGCAAAAATGTGTGAACCATTTCTCTTTTTTCATCATTTTCAAAAAAGTCTACTTCAAATAATGTTTTTATATCAACTGTGTCCATTTTCTTGGTAATAGAAAACCTATTAGCTAAGTTTTCTATATCTGATATATTTTCTTCTAGTTCGTCTATCTTATCTTGGTTTTTTATAGGTTTCTTTTTTTCTTTTTCTAATGATTCTTTTAATTTTTTTAGTTTCTTTTCTACTCTATCTGGGAAATTTAGTTTTTCTAAAGAAAGATTAAAGTCTCTTTTCTCTGGCATTTTTTCTTTTGTTCAGTATTGTTTTTGAAGAAACTTTTTTCTGGCATTTTCTGAATTTAGTAAGTCTTCTAGTTCTTTTTCACTAAGTTTTTCTATTTGATCTCAAATTTCTTTATCATATTTATCTGGATTTATTTTATATTCACTAAAAAATATTTCTCTTATGTTATCTCTTTTGCTTTCTAGTTCTATAAATGCTGCTTTTACTTCTCTTTTTAGTTTTTCTATATGTACACTGTCATAAAAGGTTTTATCTAGTGTATCAAACTCTGTTAGACCTGCTCAATATGATTCTAAATCATTTTTTAAGGCTGTAGAAATACCTCAAGCAGACATTATATCTTGGATAAATTTAACTTTATTAGCTCTCTCTCCTAATTTTTGTTTTACAAAGCTTTTTACAAATCTAGTCTCTACAGGAACTTCATTTTTTTTCCTTTCTGCTTCTTCTGCGAGTTTTTTAAAATAATCATCAGAGGCACCATGGTGTACATTTGGTCAACTTGTCATATTTTTGATTTTATTTAAATACTATAAAGATTATACTACAAACATCACTAAAATCAAAAAAATAAATTTTACAAAAGCTATTACTTGTGTACAATTCCAAAGATTTTTTGAAACCATCCCTAATTTAGGTTTTATCCTTGGTTTGACCTCTATCTTGCCCTAAAGGATACACTTCGTAAAATTCTTTCTCCTTTCTGGAGAAAGAGGAACAAATTGTAGCCCTCATCTCCTCTAAGGAGAGGAGATTCAGCGGTGAGGTTAAATTATGGAAGGAATTAAAAATAGGGTCTATTTTATAACCAAATTCCACTTATGATATTTCTTTGAATAGTTGTTGCTATAATAATATTTTCCATAATAGTTTTAGTTCATGAGTTTTGACACTTCAAGTCGGCTAGGATTTTTTGAGTTAGGGTGGAAGAATTTTGACTGTGAATACCGCCAAGGGCTAAGAAGATAATGACTGATAAAAAGTGAACTCTATATAGTTTAAATTGGTTGCCTTTGTGATGATTTGTGAAGCTTACATGAGAGAATCCTAATAATTTTTTGGTTTATGATAAAAAGGGAAAATTATATGATAATGAGGAGTTAGAAAAGGCTATAGAAAAAGATAAGGATGTGTTTGATAAGAGTAAACAGAAACTTACGAAGGATGATAAAGAGGAGATTTTGAAAAAGTTGGAAGAGAATAAGGCTCCTTATAATTTATCAAATAAACCTGCCCCCCAACAGGCTATAGTAATTTTGGCTTGAGCTTTTATGAATTTTGTGTTGGCTATAGTTATTTTTTCTTTTTTGTTTTTTATTGGAGTGAAGCCTATTTGAATAAATGATCAGATAAAAATAGATTCTGAGATAAAGACAATGCCAACTAAAGAACAAGCTCTTGATTCTTGATTGCTTATAGAGAATCCTTGAGTCATTTTAACCCCTGTGAAAGATTCTGTAGCAGAGAAAGCTGGTATTCAGGTTTGAGATGTATTAATTGGTGTTTGACTTATTGATAATCCTAACTTGAATTCTTTCCCTTATATAAGGGAAAGAGGCTATAATGGAATGTTAATAAATAAGTCTGAGGAATTGATGGAGATTATAAGTAGTAATGCTTGAGAGGAATTAATTTTCAATATTTTAAGAGATGGAAAAGAGATTGATATAAAAGTAATACCAAGTGATGAAGGAAAGATATGAAGTTATTTATGAAGTTATTTGTGAGATAATATTGTGAAAAATGAGGATTTTAAGGTAGAGTATGGATTTTTTAGTTCTATAAAGTATGGAACTTTAGAGACATATAATTATAGTGTATTAACTCTGAAGTGAATTTGAACTTTGGGTTCAAAGCTGTTTAATCCAAAGACTGAGACGGATAGAAAAGAGGCTATTTCTCAAGTGAGTTGACCTATCTGAATAGTTAATGTCATAACTGATACTATGTCTCAGTGAATAATTTTCTTATTGATTTTTTGAGCAATAATTAGTTTGAGTTTGTGAGTGTTTAACTTGCTTCCTATTCCTGCTCTAGATGGGGGTAGATTCTTTTTTATAGTGGTTAATGGTTTTATAAGACTGATTTCTGGTAAGAAGTGAATTTCTCCTTTTGTTGAATCTATTATTCATGCTGGTTTCTTTTTGATGCTTATTATCTTGAGTTTTTTGGTGGCTTATAATGATATTTTGAGGATTGTGAGTGAGTAACCACTTAACTCCCTAGACCACCCCCCAGCCCCCTCCTTGGCAAGGAGGGGGGGAATGTTAAAGTTGTGCTGTATGACATTTATATTCTGCGAAATAGTTGTTTTTTATTGAATTTCTGTATTATTACATTCTTCTATTTCTATATTTTTTTGAGAAATTTCATTTTGTATATATACTTTAGGTAACTTTCTAAAATCTGTACTTATCTCATAATTATCAAAAATTAAATCATAATCACTTTTGCCTTTTTTTCCCGTAATCTTTTTTTAGTACTTTCACTGAGAGACATATATAATCTTCTTCTCAATAATCTGTCCAATCCCTAGTAGCCCGCTTTCTGTATCTAAGATGTCTATTAATCATAATAAGGAAAAAAAATATAAATTTAACATCAACATTAACAAAACCTAGCTTCTGACATAGGTGCTTTATTAAGGACTAGATAATCTTTTTTAGAGGATTGATTTAAATTTTGTTTTATAATAAAATAATCTTTTGCCTTAATCCAAAAATTATCTTTATCCTTAATTTCAATATTATATTTTTTTGCATTAACTGAACAATAAATATTATCATTTTTTAAAATGAACTATCACATTCAGATAAATTTTTAATTTCACTTATTTTCATTTGGCAACTATATATATTTTCAGCTTTATAAAATTTATCTTGATTTAAAAATATTAGTGTATTTTTATCTACTAAAGCAAAATCTTGAATAACTCCTAAACTTCCTTTATTTCTTTCAGTAATTATTTTGTATTTTTCGTCTACTGGATTAAATAAAACCAAGATATTTTTACTAGAAGGTTTTTCTTCTTTATTTTTATTTATAAAACCATAAAAATTATATTTACATACAAAACTTGTTCAAGAAGAATCCCAATCACAAAAATCAGGACAAACCTTGTTATCATTATCGATTCCCATTATACATAGGTCTATTTTTTTTGAAGAATCTTTAGAGGATAATAATAAATTACAATTACCATATTTATATCAATCACAATTTGCAAAATATTTACCATCTGGAGAAATATACCCTATTGTAATATTTTTATTATTTAAAGAAGTATTAATATTTTCTTCAGGGTTTAAATATATATTTTTTATATTATTACCATAAATATCGCTTACAATAATTTTATTATCTTCAGAATAGGTAAAAAGGCTTTCTGACTCTATAGTTTTATAAGTTTTATAGGTTTGTTCATAATATTTTTTATCATCAATAATATTTCTATGGTCTTGTTCTTGTCTTATAAGGTCAAATATTATAGTAGCAAAAAATAAGGTAATTGATATTACAATGAAAATAAAAAATTTACCTATATTTTTAGTTATTATTTTCCACTTTTCTAAAATATTTACAATAATAAAAATCACTAATAGAGATACAATAATTGGGGCAAAAGGAAAAAAGAATAATATCTTACTTGAATTAAAAATAGAAATTACTCAACTAACACCTACAAAAAGTATTCATTGTATAATCACATCAAAATTATTATATACTCATCCAGAATTTATATTAGCTTTTATATAAAATCAAACAGCACTTAAACATAATAGGGCTATATAAATAAAAAATGTAACAATAATTTTTGTGTCAATATTATTGACTGATTTTTTATTTTTGTTCATATAGTGTATTGACTTATTATTAATTTATTATATTAATAATAAGTAAAAAAAATAAAAAGTAAAATAAAATTAATTATTTTACTTTTTATTGATATTTTATAATATCTGTTTTATTATTTTCACATTTAAATTTTAACATTTTTAATTATTTATGTTCAATTTTACATTAGAAAATACTGATAATCTGGCTAGGGCTTGAAGTTTTAGTACTGCTCATGGGAGTTTTAATACTCCTATTTTTATGCCTGTGGGAACTAAGGCGAGTGTTAAGTGAATACAGAGGGAGGAGTTGGATGAGATGGGGGCTGAGATTATTTTAAATAATACTTATCATCTGTATTTGAGACCTTGAGATGATGTAGTGAAGGGTTTTGGTTGAGTTCATAGGTTTCAAAACTATGATAAGCCTATTTTGACTGATAGTGGTGGTTTTCAGGTTTTTTCTTTGGGGAAGGCTGACTTAAATAAGTGTGCTAAAGGTAAAAAGAATATAAATAAAAATATGATAAATAAAGACACGATAAATCGTGTCTCTACAGAGAGAGGAGGACAAAAATTGGTGGAAATAACTGATGATTGAGTTCACTTTAGGAGTTATATAGATGGTAGTAAGCATTTTTTTACTCCTGAGAGGGTTATGGATATACAGAGTAATTTGTGAGCGGATATAATTATGGCTTTTGATGAGTGTGCTGATGGGAAGAGTAGTCATGAGTATGCTAGGAAGGCTATGGAGAGGACTCATGCTTGGGCTGTTAGGAGTTTAGAGCAGGTTATGAGGAATAATAAAACAAGAGAGAAAGAGGGGCTATATCCTCAGACTATGTTTCCTATAGTTCAGGGGGTTGTGTATGATGATTTGAGAATTGAGTCTGCTAAGTTTATTTCAAAGTTGGATACTGATTGAGTGGCTATTTGATGATTGTCTGTTTGAGAGTCTAAAGAGGATATGTATAGAATTCTTGATATTATGGCGGAGTATTTGCCTGAGAATAAACCGAGATATCTTATGTGAGTTGGTACTCCTGAAGATTTGATTGAGGCAATTGGTAGGTGAATTGATATGTTTGATTGTGTGTTGCCTACTAGGATTTGAAGGCATTGAACTGCTTTTTCTAGTTTTGGGAATATAAAACTGAAAAATAGTAAGTATAGACTTGATGATTCTAGTCTTGATGAGTTTTGTGATTGTAAGGTTTGTAGAAATTATTCTAGGGGTTATCTTAGGCATTTGGTTACGGAGAATGAAATTGTATGAATGCAACTTCTTAGTTATCATAATTTGTATTTTCTTATAAAGTTGACAAAAGATTCAAGAAAGGCTATAATAGAAAATAGATTTGAAGAATTTAGAAAAGAGTTTTGGGGGAAGATAAAAACCTCTCTCTAAATTCTCTCCCCCTTCAGGAGAAAGAGGCTACAAAATAAAGACATTGAACTTTTTATAATCCATCCCTGAATCCCTTGCCTTTCATACGAAAGGAAGGGGGCTACAGAATATGCTTTATAGCTTTTAGAGGAATTAAAAATAAAAGATACCATAAATGGATGTCTCTACTGATTTCTTCCTTTTGTAAAGGAAGTCCCTGTAGTGGAACGAAAGGGGATAGATTCAAACTTTGGAAGAGAAGATTTAACTTTTAACCTAAAAATTATTATGCTAGAGAAAGAGATAAAAATATTGGAAATAGATGTGGAGGAGGTTACTTCTAAGCTTGTGGAGCTTGGTGCTAAGAAGACTTTTGAGGGGTTTATTCATGATGTGTATTATGATTTTCCTGATGATGGGAAATCTAAGATGGAGGCTAATAAGAGGATGTTTAGGGTTAGACAGAAGGGAGAGGAGCATATTTATACTATAAAGAGAAAGAGGAAGAAAGTAAAAAAGGAGGAGGGTTTAAATGCTAAGGATGAGCATGAGACTGCTATTAGTGATGTTAAGAGTTTTGCTAAGGTTTTGGAGAAGTATGGGATGACTAAGATGAGAGAGAAAAAGAAGTATAGGATTTCTTATAATTTGAATGGTGTTGAGTTTGATATTGATGATTATTATATTTGAGATAGTAAAAATGAGATTCCTCCTCTTTTGGAGATTGAGGCTTCTGGTATGGATGAGATTCAGGAGTGGGTGAAGAGGCTTGGGCTTGAAGAATATGAGCAGAAGCTGTTTGGTTCTAGGAGTCTTTTTAAGCATTATGGTCAGGATTATTCAGTGTTTTAGGGGGCAAAAAAACCTCATCTTGAACTTTGTTCAAGATGAGGTTTTTTGTGGTGTGAGTTTATAATTTCTAAAACTAAAAAATGATTTATTAAATATTTTTTTATATATCTATATCATCATATAAATTTAAATCATCATATAAATTTAAATCAAAAACCATACACACATTTTTTTTCTTTTCTTCAATTACAACAAATCAAAACTTTTCATAAAATTCAACCGTATTCGGATTTGAATCAACTACGATAAATCTAATTCAAATAGTTCTTGATAGTTCATAACAATAAGACATAACATATGATAATAATTTAGTTCATATTCATTTTGATTGGTTATTTTTATCAACAAGCAACTTTCATACAAGTATTCAAGGAATTGGAAAATTAATTCATTGTAGGCTAGAGCTTTGTTCTAATAATCAAAAATGTTTTTCTTTGATTTTTAGTGAGGTAGTTGAAAGTGTTATATATCATAAAATTTCGTTTTTATCGTTGAGGTATCAGTATATATACTAAGCCTATTTAGAATTTTTGATTTTCCGGCTTGTCAACAGAGGGTTTTAACCCTTTGCAATAAGCAAATAATATATTTTAAATTCCGATTTTCTAAGAAGGCTTAGTATAGAACAGAGTTTATTTTTTTAAAAATGGTGAGCTTCTTCATATAAAAAATCTTTCAGGTGCTGAAAGATTTCTTTTGTTTCAATTTTTATAGAGTTAAGGGAAAAATTATTTTTTAGTATTGTTATTTTCATATTTTAAGCTAAATTTTAGTATTTTTTCTCAAACTAAGTCATTCCAAAAATATTTTTTTTATTTTGGCTTTGGATATTGAGGTTTTTAGTTCTCAGGTCATTACTTTGACCAAAGATTTTGTTCATTTCTTAGATAAAGAAATAACAGGGTTTACTGCCATTTTCATAATAGTAAAAATCAAGAATATAAAGTTACTTTTCATTATAGTCAAAAAGTATAAAAATCAAAAAATATTTTTTTTATTTAACATTTTGGTATTTTTTTAGGATGTCGTTTATTTGTTTTCAGGTGATGAGATCATGATCTCATAAAGGATAACTTTTGTCTCGGCTAAATCATCAACTTGGGGTTGTTTTTCAAATTAATAGTCTCCAGCCATCACTTACTTTCATTAAATAAACATCTTTTAGTGTTCAATCTTTTGATTTTGCTTTAAGGTATGTTTCTGAATCTTTAGTTTCTGTTTCAGAATAAGGAGTTGTGCTTAGATTTATATTAGATGTAAAGGATGTCATTTCTGGTAATTTATGTACAATATTATATTTAGGTATAGGTACAGCTTCATGCGTTCTTACAAGTTTTACTTCTTTTCTATGTATAACTCTGGCTTTTGGTTTTTCTAAAACTTTATTAATAAATTTTTTGTATTCATTTAGTCTTTTTCTAAGAAAACTTCTTTTGTCATATTTTTTATCTCATGTAAGTTTGTTATCTTTTAATAATGTCTTTAGTTTTAGAAGTGTTTCTTCAAATTCTCAAACTAAAATAGTAGTTTTTTTTGGTTTATATCTTTTAATTTTTATACCATTAGCTCTCGTTTCTGTTATATATTCTCTTGAATCTGCCTCTGATATGATTAGTTCTGATAATAACCTATTATATCTTTCTATTTTCTTTATATCTTTTCTTTTTTCTTTTTCTAAATTTTCTTCTCTTAATCTAGTAGTTTCTGTTTTTAATAATTTGCTGTCATCTTGATTAATTAATTCATAGAATTTAGGAGCAGATTCAGAAATTTGTTTTATCCAATAATTTATGATTTTAAGTTCCCTTTCAAAATTTGAGTCTTCTCAGTTTTTATTATTTAATCATCTTATTTTATTTTTTATGTTTATTATACGATCTAAATATCAAAAGAAATCTCTAAGATTTTCATTATCTTTAATTTCAAATGGTGGATTTATTGATATATTTTCATAGTTTCCATTATATAATTTTATTAGTTTTATAATTTCGTCTATAATTCATTGTTTTTTAAACTCTGGTAAAGTGTCTTGATAATTTCATTTAAATAAGATTAATTTTTCTTGAACTATTTTTGCTTTTGATTCTTCTAATCTTTTTTTAGCATCATCTAATCTTTTATAATCTACTAATTTTAAAAATATTTCTTTAAAATCATCAGAAATTTTATTTAATTTTTCAATTAATAACCCTATTTGATCAATAGAATTGTTTAAATCTGAAGCTTTTAATTTTTCAAGTTTATTTATTTTTTTATTTATAAGATTAACATAATTTATACTATTAGCAACATTTATATACTCTTGTCTATCTTTTATTAAAGGAATTTGCTTTATTAATTCTATTAAAACATTGGTATCAAGGTTAGGATAATATTTACGAATTTCTTGAATTCCCTCTTTTAAACTTTTAAGATACATTTTTTTGTCATTTTCATTATATTCTTGTTCTATTATTGATGGTAGTTTAAGTTTTTCTAATTCTTCATTAAGTAATCTTTCACTATCTGCTTGCTTATTCAACTCTTTTACCCTCTCTAATTTATCCATTTCTTCTTGTGAAAATAAATCCTTATAATCTTGTTCTAAACTTTCTATTTCTTGCCTTATTTCTTCTGCTCTTTCATAAGATAGATTAGGTGAGTAAATTTCATCTATTAAAGCTATAACTTTATCTATATTTTTTATAAATTTATCATATTTTTCTTGGTTATCTATTTCTTTTATTAGTTTTTCTACTTTTTCATATTCTGGACTAGAAAATCCTCTTAATCTGTTATAAACTTCTCTGGTATGTTCTTTATTTTTATTTAAAAATTTATTATCTCAAACAACATCTTCTCATTCTAGAAAAGATGAATCTTCTTGCTTTATTATTGCAATTTCAGGAACTGAATGTTTTTTTGAAACAAATTTATCATCTGGAGGCTTTTCTTCTCCTAATCTCTTTTCTTGTTCTAATAAATTCATTTCTGTTTGAGTGATTAAATGGTAAAGTGTTGGATAATCATCTTTTATTGATTTTATACCTGCTTCTATCAACGATATATCCCCCTTTAAATCATTTGATTTTTTTAGGAATTTTATTCTAATTTTTGTTAATAAGGCTACTTCCATAAAATAAATGAATTCTTTACATTCTTTTTCATCTTTAGTTTTTTCGAATATTTCTAATAATTCAATTTTATCAAAATGAGATTTTGTTCTTTCTATTTTTTTTATTATTGCTCTAAATATTATAAAATTATCTTTAATATATTTGGGTAAACTTCCAAGAACATTTATTCTTTTTTCTGTTAGTTTTCTATAGTCTTGTTTTGTAAATAATATTTTACATTCTTTAGATAAATTATATATTTTTTGTCTAATTTTTTCTATGTCTGATAAAGACTTTTTTGATTTTTTTTCTCATAATTCTTTTTTTATTTCTAGTACTTTTTCTAAATCTCAAATAAATTCTTTAATTTTTTCTTTTCCTTTTAATCTATTTAATCTATTTATCAGAGTTTGTTTATCCCTTTCTTTTATTTCTGGTTTTAAATATTTTTCTAACTCTCATATCTTTCAAAGAGCTTCATTTTTTAGGCTTTTTCTATTTTCAACTGTTTTTTTCTTTCTTCATAAAAAATCTATAATTGCTTTTATTGTATCTGGTCAAGATGGATTTTCTTGTCATATCATATTTGCAGCTTGGAAATTTTCTATTTTCTTTTTTGTTTTTGGTCAAAAAATTCAATCAGCTTTTCCGCAGTCATAGGGGGTATTTTCAAAAGCTACTTGAAGAAAGAATATTAATTTATTAGAGGGGGTAAGAAAAAAGTCTAAAAATTCCCAATTATTTCATTTTTCTTGAGGTATCTTTTCTAATTGAGAAATAGCATGTTCTTTTTTTAGATTTTCTAAATTTGTTATACTTAGATTTATTAGAGCTTCTGTTATTTCAGTATTTTTTTTATCTTCTAAATCCTTCTTTATTTTAGGTCAAACTTCTATTCCTTCTGGATTTTCCATCTTTATTAAATTACATTACTAACTCATCTTAAAATACCATACTTTTTTTATTTCTGCAAAATTCTCACAAATAAATTTTTCACCAAGCGATTTTTTTAATGTATTATACTCTCTACGAAAGTAGTATGGTATTAGCTTGACAAAAAAAGCTTTTTAAATAACTTGTGGTTGCGATTTTATATTTTTGAAAAATAGAAAATTGCTAGAAGATTAATTTCTAATTTATTTTTTTATATAATTTTATGGGAAGAGCTAAACTTATTTTATATGCAATAGTTGCTGTTGTAATTTTGTGATTCTGGGGGTTTAATTTTTATAATAAAACTCATACTTTACTTATTGATAATCCAACTTGAAGTGGTATAATTGTTCAGATTGATGGGAAAGAGGATATAGATATCCCTGCTTTTTGATTTAAGGAAGTTGATATAGATTTATGAAAACATTCAGTAAGTTTAAATGGAGAAGATATATGAGAGTTTGAGAGAAAGATGAATGATACTAAATCTTTTTTGAATCCTACTAATGAAATTTATCTTTCTGAGTATTTATTGTATACAGATTCTGATGATGAAGAAAAGGTAGATGAGTATTTTAAAAATTTACCTAACAATAAAATAGAGGCTTATGATAATGAAGCTGAATGACCTTTTAAAAAATATGAAGGGATGTATATAGTTTGAGATTGGGAATATGGCTTGAATGAGGCTTTTCCAGAGGAAGTTGATATTATAAGCTGAATTAATTATACTATTAAACAAAAAGTTTATAGGTTTGATGACTTTTTAGTTATGTATAATGAAAACTATGCAAGTGATGATTTAGAAGAATCTAGTACTACAGGAACTTGAACAGATATAGAAGTAACTTGAAGTGATGCAGTGACTGAGTAATTTATAAAAAGACTTTATAATCCATCCCTAAATCCCTTACCTTTCATAGAAAAGGAAGGGGACTACAATGTTTTAAATTAAGATTAAAGGCTCTGTTGTATAACAGAGCCTTTAAAATTTGTATTTTTTGGAGTTTTTATTATACTGTCGCCGTTTTATTACTAAAAAGCATAAAGATACAAAAATGATAACAGATAGAAAAACAAAAATACTTAAATATATAGGAGATAATAATCCGATATTGCTTTCAGAGGTTATTAAATTCTTTTGAGAAAAGGGGCTTATTGAGTCTGATTTGAAAGAGCTTATTAGGGAAGGTCAGGTTTATACTGCTTGAAATTCTTCTGATACTTATTATTTTATCAAAGAATCGGAAGAGGATAGTTTTGAGGAGAATCCTGTTTTAGAGAATGAGATTATAGAAAATAATTTTGTGTTTTTTGGTGCGGATGGAGTATTGAGCTTTTGAATAGAGTGATTTAATCTTTGGTGTAAAAAGAAAAGACTAAATGCTATAAATGAGTCAGAAAAATATTTAAAAATGCTTGAAAAGTATAATAATAGAAAAAATGATAATGGGCTTGTTGATTCGATGTCTAAAATGAAAAATGGTTTTGATGAAGTTTATTTGGATGAGGTTTATTGTATTGATTTTTATGATATAAAAAAGTATGGTAAGACTTTGCTTTGAAACTTGATGTTTTATGGAAAACAGACTTGAAAAAATGATTTGGCTGGAAAGATTGTTGAACTTATCAAGGAGCCTACTGAGAGATTGATAAAAGAGAAAAATATAGATGGTTATGGTTTTATTCCTCCTAGTATTGATAGAAAGGTGCAGCTTACGGATTTGTTGAAAGAGGGGCTTGATATTAAGCTTCCAGAGTTAAAGCCTGTGAAGATTTTTAAGGATACTCCCGTTTCTCAAAAATCGTTAGAGGATAGATATGATAGAATAATGAATGCTAGAAGTACTATTTATATAACTCAAAGGGATTTTAGGGTTGATACTATTTTACTTATGGATGATGCTATATGGTCTGGTTCTACTCTGAATGAGACCGCTAAGAAGATAAAAGATATGGGAATTGCAAAAAGAGTTATTTGACTTGGGATTGTATGAAGTGATGAGGGTTTTGAGGTTTTAGATGAGGTCTAATAAAATTTGATTTATAAGAATAAATTCTTATAAATATAATTGTTTAACATATAACTTCATATAATTATGATTATGAATTCTCTTCAGGATACTAGGTCAGAGACTATTTCTACTCTGGATAATGCTATAATAACAAGTCAACCTATGTCTGGGGGTCTTTGGGCTATTACTCAGTTTCCAGAGATTAGTAAGGAAAAAATAGGTGCTTTTGTTTGAATGAGTTATCAAGAACTGGCAAATGAGGTTTTATGAGAATTTGATTTTGGGATATCAGATAAGGAGCTAAAAGAAGTTATAGATGAAGCATATGGAAAACAATGGCATAAAAATGATATAACTCCTGTAAAACAGATTTGAAATACTAATCTATTTTCTCTTCATTTGTGATATTGACCAACTTTGGCTTTTAAGAATGTTGCTTTGGAGTTTCTTCCAAGGTTGCTTACTAGGCTTAGGAAGTGAGTTACAATAAATGTACTAGGTGCTTCTTCTTGAGATACTATAAATGCTGCTCATAGTTGAGTTAATGGTACTAATATAAATTCTATATTTATGCTTCCAAATTCTGGTCCTTCAGAGGTACAAAGATTACAGGCTGTAAATGATATAGTAAATAATCCAAATGCTTTCACTTTACTTGCTGATAAGCCTTTTGATCCGCTTCAAGATATTGTTAAGAAAATAAATTGACCTGAGTATGAGGATTTTAAAAGAAAGTATAATATAACTTCTTTTAATTCTATAAATATAGCTAGAATATTGGCTCAGGTTGTTTATTATTTTAGGGCTTATACTAAACTTTTGGAGAGAAAAACTATAGAGAATGGAGAAAAAATAATTTTTTCTGTTCCGTCTTGAAATTTCTGAGATGCTTTGGCTTGATATTATGCAAAGAAGATTTGACTTCCTATAGATAAGATACTTGTGGCTACAAATGAAAATGATATGCTTAATAAATTTTTTGAGACTGGTGTTTATGAACCGCCTAAAAAAGATTGAAAGGATTTTGTATGGGTTACAAATGCTCCTTCTATGGATATAGCTAAATCAAGTAATTTTGAGAGAATGCTTTTTGATATTTTTCAGTTTGATTATAAAAGAGTGAAGTCTCTTTATGATGATTTAAATAATACTGGTAGATTTAAAGTTGAGAAAGAGATTTTAAGAGAGATTAAAGATACTTTTATTTCGTCTTCTTGTACTGATGAAGAGAGGTTAAATGTTATAAGAGATTTTTGAGCTAGTTATAAACACTGAATGGATCCTCATTCTGCTGCTTGAGTTGTACCTTGGGTTAGATGAGATTATTCTTTGAAATGAGTAATTCCTGTTGTGTTCCTAGAGACTTCTCATGTTGCTCAGTTTGGTGCTGAGTTGAGAGAAAAGTGAATAGATGTACCTTGAATGAATGAGTTTGATGAGTTTTTTAGTAAAATCAAGAATAATAAGCCTGTGGAGTGAAAGAATTTTTTAAGGATTTCTTGAGAGTTTGAAGATAGTTTTCCTGTTATTGAGAAGGTTATTAGTGAGATGATGAAAAAATAAATACCCCTATCTTGGATTCTTTCCCCATTTCAGGAGAAAGAGACGGTAGTTATTTAAAATAATTGTAGAGACAAAATTTTTTTTATCTCTTTTGTTATAAGAAAATACAATTATCACAAAAATAATTAGTTTTCAACATGAAATTATAATTTATATTTGATTTATTTGTTTATTTAAATAAAAACTATGTAGTAGTTTTTATTAATTTTTTTAAAATGAAATTTAGAATAGCAACCTCAGTATTGAAACAATGACTAAGTGTGGTGAATCATGCAACCTCTTGAGTTACTACAACTCCAATACTAGATAATATACTAATAAAGGTAAACTATAAAAATATAGTTTTGACTTCAAATAATCTAGAAATGGCCATAGAGTATACTATAGAAGATAGGGTTGATATAAAATCTGAATGAGCTTTTTCTATTCCTAGTAAGCTTTTTTCTAGCTATATATGACTTATTAGTGATGATGATATAGATATAGAACTAGTTTCTGGTGATAGTTTACAGATTAAGACTGCTACTTGAAATACGAAGATAAAGTGAAGAGAGGCTTCTGAGTTTCCTGTTATACCTAGTATAAAATCTGAGGTTAATTTTACTCTAAAATGAAAGGTTTTTAGAAATGCTATTGAAAAGACTTTATTTTCTTCTGCTGAGTGAAATATAAGACCTACTTTGGCTGGTATTTTTGTAGATATAAAATGACAAGAGGCTATATTTGCTTCAACTGATAGTTTTAGATTGTCTGAGTATAAGTCTCAGATAAATACTCCTACTAATTTATCTTTTACTCAAATAATTCCTAGTAAGACTACATATCAGATAAAGAGTATTTTAGATGATAAGGAGGATGTAAAGATTGTGTCTTGAGATAGTCAGATAGCTTTTTTGTTCTGAAATTGTAAAATATATTCTAGAATTTTGAATGGGAAGTTTCCTGATTATTATTCTTTTTTTCCTAGTATTTATTCAACGAAGGCTGTGATAAATAGAGTGGATTTAATGCAGGCTCTTAGAAAGATAAACCTTATAAGTAAGGAGAATAATTATTCTATAAAGATGTGATTTAGTAGTGATATTGAGATGGGGATTTTGCTTGAGACTTCTGAGACTCAGATTTGAGAGTGAGAGGTAAGATTGGTTGGTAGTGTTGAGGGTGAGGATAATGTGATTTGAATTAATTCTGTGTATTTCTTGGAGGTTTTGGGTGTTATGAATTGTAGTCATATTTCTATTAGTTTTGAGAGTCCTCTTGCTCCTATTTTGATACTTCCTGAGGATGATAATAAGAAAAAGGATGGTTCTGAGTTTAGACATATTATTATGCCTCTTAAAATATAACTACTAGATTGCTGTTTCTCATAATTTCAGGTTTTATTGTTTGTAGAAATTTTCTGATTTTTTTTCATTTTATAAGTATTTTATAGTGGTAGCTATTATACTTTTTTTGTGGTTCTGGAAATAATATTATTTCAAATTGTTTTTTGGGGTTTTCTATATCTAGTTTATTTTTTAGTCTTTTTATAAATTCTTCTGCTTTGTTTTTGTTTCTATCTCTGTATTCTAGAGTTGCTATTTCACAAAATGGGGGGTAATTGAATTGCTTTCTTTCTTTTAAAGTTCTTTTAAAAAATTCTTTATAGTTATTTTCTCAGATGCTTTTTACTGTTTCATTTTGAGGGATGAATGTTTGTATAAATATATCAGTCTTCTCTCCCCTTCTTTCTCACCTGCCTATGAGTTGTTTTATGTTGAAGTATAGATTTTCTTCTGCATCATATTTTGGTATACTGAGTCCTTGTTCTAATAATACTACTCCTATAAGTCATATATTTTTAAAATCAAAGCCTGTTGTTATCATTTTTGTTCATATTATAATATCTGCTTTATTTAGATTTTCTAGAGCTTCATTTTTTCAGGTTTTGTTTTTTAGAGAGTCTATGTCAAATCTGTATATATTTTTATCAGGGAATATCTTCACTAGGCTTTCTTCTATTTGTTGTGTTCATACTCATATTTTTTCTAAATTTTTTCAATTACATTTTTCACATTTTATGGGTACTTCTTTTTCATAGTTACAGGTGTGACAAAGTAATTTTTGTGGAAATTTGTGTACACTTAAAGATATATCACAAAATTTACATTTATATATCATACTACAGTCTTTACAAATGAGTGACGAGAATTGTCATCTTCTGTTTAGGTATAATATTACTTTTGATTTATTTTCTAGAGTTTTTTGTATATTGTTTAGTAGGGTGTTTGATAAATAGTGGTTTATCTTAGAGTTATCTTGTGATATATTTATTATGTATAGCATGGTGAAATGTGAAGTTATATTTTAATAATCCATACCTGAATCCTTTCCTTTAATACTAAAGGAAAGGGGAACAAGTTAGTGATGCAAATTTTACTTAAAAATAAAATAAAATCTAGTTTTAAGAATAAAAATTAAATAAGACACCATAAATGGATGTCTCTATATTTTTATTTTTATTTACAACTTAAAAATGAGGTGATATAAGTAAAAAATAGGGGGTAATAAAATAAAATTAAATAAAAATACATCAAGTTGTTGACTTTTTTCTTTTCATATGATTTAATATATACATATATATTATTTTCTAATCAAAGAAGTCACATGCCAACTCTATTTTATGAAATATTTAACAAGGAAGTAAAATTAACTTCAGAAACTCTTAAAAGATTAAAGAAAGAATTAATTGAATTGTTTGAGGAGTTAAAGAAAGAAGATAATGTTGATAACATAAAAGTTTTAAGAAATAAATTATCTCATCTTTTAGAAGATACTCCAGAAAAACTAGATAAAGAAAAGAAAAAGAGAATAAAAAAATTGCATAAAATACTTGAGGAGATAAATGATTATCTAAAAGAGAGGAATGATGAAAAAAATCAATTGGTTCTTGAAAATATGGTAAAGAAGGTTGAAAAAAAATATAAGCCTTATAGTTGAATTTCAGAAGATAAGAGAGATAAATATAAAGAGAGTAGTATTAAAAAAGATACTTTTGAGTATGAGAAGGAAATAATAGAGCTACAAGTTGAGTTGTTAAAATTACAAAAATATATAAAAGAAAAATGAAAGAAATTGCTTGTAATTTTTGAATGAAGGGATGCTGCTTGAAAGTGATGAACTATAAAGAGGTTTAGAGAGTATCTTAACCCTAGATGAGCTAGTGTTGTGGCTCTTGAAAAACCTACTGAAAAAGAGAGGAGTCAATGGTATTTCCAAAGGTATGTAAAAAATCTACCTGCTGCTAGAGATATGGTTTTTTTTGATAGAAGTTGGTATAATCGTGCTGGGGTAGAGCCTGTTATGTGATTTGTTACTAAAAAAGAGTATGAGAGGTTTCTTGATGAGGTTACAGGTTTTGAAAAAATGCTTGTAAATTCTGGTATAAAGCTTATAAAGTTTTATTTCTCTGTGTGAAAGGAGGAGCAGGCCGAAAGGTTTGAGTCAAGAAAGACTAATCCGTTAAAGCAGTATAAGTTATCTCCTATTGATCAATATTCTCAACAGTTGTGGGATAAGTATACTCTTGCTGAGTATAGAAATTTTTCAAATACTCATACTAAGGAGTGTCCTTGGGTTATAATAAATAGTAATGATAAGAAAAGGGCTAGGCTTAATGCTATTAAGTATGTTCTTAATCAGTTTAATTATCCTTGAAAGATAGATGATTCTAAGCTTGTGTTGGATAGTGATTTGGTTTATAGTGGTGAGGATAAGGTTAAGATGTTAAAAGAAGAAATTGATATTAAAAAGGATTTGTTTGAGTAAATTCCCTCTATCTTGAATTCTTTCCCTTACATAGTTTGACCTCTCTCTAAATCCTCTCCCCTTCTCAGGGGAAAGAGGCTGCAATATTTTTTGTAGGGAACGAATATTTTCGTTCCTTAAAAAGATTTTTATAAAATTATTTTTTTATATATTTATATGTCAGAAACTGAGATTCTTATATCTAGTGTTATTAGTTATTTTATGATAACAGGGTGATTGTATATGATTGCTAAATATCATGAAGATTCTTTTCCATTAGGTGCTTTTATACCTGTTGTAAACTTATCTATGATTGTTAGATTAGCTGGTCATTGAAGTTGGACACTTTTTCTTATGTTATGATTAGGTGTTTTTAGTATGATGCCAATATTCTCAATAGCTCTTTTAATTGTTTATCAATATCTTGTTTTTAGACTCTGAAGTAGAACTTTAGGAGATATAAGAGTTAGTATTTTAGCGGTTTTTCTTCCTATTGTATGATTTCCTGTTATGTGATTTTTAATGAGAAAAAAACATATAGATAGAGAAAAAAAGAGGAAGGCAAATGCTGAGAGTATTGTAGTAATCTGTAGTGGGTGCAAAAAAAATCTTAGAGTAAAGAGTACTATAAAGGGTTTTATTTGTCCTTCATGTTCTGTTCAAAATACGGTTAGTTAATTTATTTTTTTTTAAATTTATTTATATGAAGAAAGTAGTTATGTTTATTTTGGTTTTACTTGTTTTATCTTCTTGTGCTAGTGTTAAAAGAGAAACTGAAGTATGAGGTTACACACTAAAAGAATATAATATTCTTATGGATCATTCTATTTATAAGGATTGAAAGCCTTTGTTTGAACATGTTGATTTAATTTATAATGTATATGATAATTGAAATTATATACTTTGTAACTGAGTTAAGTTTATGAAAGACTGAATAAATGTTAACAATAAGGTTATAAAGAACGAGGATAAGATTATGGATACTATAGGTTGAGAACCTCCTTATGATAAAGAAATTGCTGATGAATGTATTGTTTATAATGAAAAAAAGGAAATAGATAAAATAAAGGATGTTTTACTTCATTCTTATAATATTAAAGAAGATAGAGAGGAGATGAAGAAATTTGTTGATTTAGTAAAAAAGTATAGATAATAATTATATTAAAAAAAACTAAAAAACGGACTAATGTCCGTTTTTTTTTTGATTACAAAATTATCTCTTTCAATATTTCTGTGAGTTTTTGATTGTTGTGTTTGTAGAGGGTCATTTTGTCTATCAGGTCATCTTCTATGACTTTTGTTCATCTGTTTTTTAGAAATTCTTTTTCTTCATTTTCTAGGAATATGTAGTCTCCTCATTTTACACTTATGTTTTTTTTGAGTAGTTCTAGTTGCTTTTGAGTGAGTTCTGGTTTTTTATTGTTTGCTATGAAATAGTTTATTTCTTTTCATAGGTAGTGTTCTAGTTTTAAAATAAAATCAAGTACTTTGTAGCCTTTGGTTTCTCATCATTTATTTGTGTTGTTTCAGATGAATATAATTTTTGCTTTTGTATTTTTTAGTAGTTGTCTTACTCATCAGATTATTAGGTTTGAGATGTTGCTGGTGAATAGGTCTCAGGCTGAGATTATTATGTAGTCTGAGTTTAATATGGCTTTGTCTATGTATTCATTGTGTTTTGCATTTTTTGAGTTTTCCATGAGTTTTAGCTCTTTTATTTTGAATTTGTAGTTTGCTTCATTGCTTATTTTATCTTGGGTTTGTACTGTGGTTCAGTCTTCTAGTAGGGCTTCTATGTATGCTTTGTCTTTCGTGACTGGTATGATTTTTGCTTTGGTTTGGAGTAGCTGGGACATAAATTTCATCATTTTTCCATAGCTTTTATCTAGGTTATAGAATAGTGTTCACATGAGTATGTTTCATAGTTTGTGTCATTTTATGCTACTGTTTATGGGTAGGTGATAGTCTAGGAAGTTTTCATCAAACATTTTTAGGTATATGATAAAGTCGTCTGTTGCTCATATTTGTCTGAATATTTGTTCTAGTGTTAGTTCTTTTATTGGTGTGTTTGTAGTTATTTCTAGTGCGAAGTAGTGTATGAATTCTTCTCTGTATTTGCTTCCTGATACTGAAAATAGACATCTTCTTAGATCTCATGGTGGTGGGAAGTGGAGGTTTAGTTCTTTTTCAAATAGTTTCATTAGTTTTCCTGTGGTTCTTCAGTCGTCGCTCATGGATACTATGGAGTATAGTGTTATTTGGTTTATTATGTTTTCGTAGATTCATTTTAGTAGGTTTGAGTGTCAGTTTCCTCATCCTATGGTTGTGATTGTTTTTTTTGTTTGCATGTTTTGAGTTTTATTTATAATCCATCTCTGAATCTCTTCATTTAATACTAAAGGAAGAGGGCTACATTTTTAGTTCTGTGAATTTTAAAACTAATTCCTAATTAAATAACAAAGGGTTAAAACCCTCTGTTGACCAGCTGTTTTTACATTTTATATCACTCTAATCTAATTTCATCCCTGCTTCTATTTCCTCCCAAGTCTTATTTACATCTGGGATTTTTTCTTTTATTTCTAGAATTTTTTCTACTGGCAATTCTCACCTTTCTCTTTTCGATTTTTTTAAAACCTCTAAATCATAACTCTTTAAAATATTTAAAATCATATTTGGTGGTACTCATTCTCAGATAACTTGTCTGATAAAGTTGTCTGTTGCCCAAGTTGGAAAATCTATATTTTCTGGTAATCATGTGAGTATGCAAATTTCTTTTAGGCTTAGTACTTGGAATCCTTAGTTCATTTTCTAATGGTCTTCATGGGTGTACATTGTTTTGGCTAGATATTGCACCGTTACACATGGTAATAGTTGGTGCTGGTTTATCCCATTCTATTCTTTTGTAGGTGGTGGAAAATCATTTTATCCTGTCTCCGTTATTTTTCTTGGGAAAGTGTATTTTATTATCAAATGCTGTTTTTCAAGTTGGAGTGTGTTTCATACATTGTATATGATTTTCATTGTGTTTTTTGGCATAGTGATATTTTATATTTGATTTCTCTGAGCTTTCTAGTGATGGTAGGTGTCCTATGGCTTCTCTGACTGTGATTTGTGGTTGTTTGTTTGGAAATTCCCATTTTGGGTATCATTTTTTAGATAGGAGGGTTATGGCTCTTTTTCTGCTTTGTGGGGTTCAGTGGTCGGCTGAGTTTATGACTTTCATATTTAGATTATAGATTTCTCATAGCTGGGTTTCTAGGTATTTGGATATTAGAACTTTTTCTGAGTTTATTATTATATATGTAGAGAAAAATGATGGTACATTTTCTATGAGTCTATACTTGGTTTTAGTTGCTTTAGGAATTCTACTACTTTTATGATTAGGTTATTTCTTGGGTCGTCTGGGTTCATCTTTCAGGCTACTGACATTCATTGGCAGGGTGGGGTTGCTATAAGGAAGTCACATTTTTTTTGGATTGATTTTTCTAGGGTTTGGTTAAATGTGTTTTGGTCTGTGATGTCTCAGCATATTATTTCGGTGTTTTTATGAAGGTGTTTATATAGGTTGCATCTTTTTTCTAGTAGTTCGTTTGCTAGTGTTATGTTTATTCAGAATGTTTTCTAGGTAGAATTCAGCTATATCATACATTTGAGAAGATGAAACTCAGTTTATCATTTTTTATTGTTAGGTTTTATTTTTTATTGTTTTTTTGGTTATTATAGGGATTTTTTGGGAAGTTGGAAGAGACAAGCGAAAAATAAAACTTGACTTTTTATTTTTATATTTATTTTATGAGAAATTATTTTAGAATTTTTATGTTTGTAGTATCATGATTTAATTGATGGTGAGTATCCAATAAAAGAATGGATTGATAAAGAATAAATATCAGCTCTTAGGAAAAGAAAAAAATGAAAAAGAATGAATAACATGAACAAGTAATCATAAAAAACAGAATCACAAAAAATATAAGAAGCTCTTAACAAAAAGATATTGAAGAAAAAGTCTTAAAAATAGATAATTAAATAAGATCAATCTCAAATGAAGAAGGATGATATACGAAAATATTTGATAGAATTAGAAAGAAATAAAACATTGCTAAGAAGCAAAGAACAAATATTGAACTTGAAAAAAATATCAAAACCTAAAGATTCCAAAATCTAAGAAAAAAAATGACTCCCAAGAAAAATTAGAAAAACAGATGGATCAGTAAAAGATAAAAGAAATTATGACTTAGAATATCTACTATTGAAAAGGATTAAAGATGTATTTACTTAATGAGAAAAAAAAGTCTTTTTTGTAGTTTTACATATTTAAAGAAAATAGAGTATATTTATATTAATAAAATTGTCCGATTTATGTGATACATCTGAACTATAATTTTAACAGATCTTAATTCTAGGAAGAAGTAATGTAGTCAAGAATTCTCCGCAGAAAGATAAAATACAAAGAAATATTGATAAAGTAAATAAATTGGAGTAGTGAAATAAACTAAAATGAAGAAAAAAGACTGGCAGAATGCAGAAACAATCATAAAATGATGAACATTTACTAAGTTTCTGAAATATAATAGCTACTTGCCTTGATGAAAAAAATAATTATGATTCATTTAGCATAACTATTAAAATAAACAAATAGAGTTATAGATTCACAATATGGGATTAATCAATCAGTAAGTACCTGAGAATATAATGAATTACTGAAAGAAAGAATTAAAACTTACCAGATGGAAAAAGGAGTCATAACAGACTGGCATGATTCTTGAGCTTGAAATTTTTGACCAAATACTAGAAAAAAAGCCAAAAAACACTTTGAAGAATATTTAAAAAATAAAGAAAAAGAGAAAAAAATAAGAGCTCTTCCGTTTTTACATTCAATCCTCCAAGATAATCCCCCCCTCTTAAAAAATATCCTATGACAAATACTCTAAAAAACTCACATGAAGAATACTGATTATCACCCAGATGTAAAAGTTATCTTTGGGCATCCTCCCTTGTAAGCATATGTTTAGCAACATGGTTTTGATGACACGAAGTAATAAATAATCTCCAATATAAAAATCTTACAGAAAAAACACAAACTGTAGTAGATACAACTAAAGAAGAAACTCAAATAATAATGTCATACTCTTGCTCAACTCAGACAATATACAAGAGATGAAAACTTAGAAAGTATTTTCTCCAAAAAAACAAAAAAAATCCCATTAATAATAATCCTTGTGCAAATATAGAACTTGTAAAATCCCCAACAGGCAACTACCAAATCTGTGCCTGAAACACCCCTTAACTACTCCCCTCTTCCAACTTCTTCCTATACCTCCTCAAAGCCCACTTATCCAACTCCCCCACATCTTTCAAACTAAACCTCAAAGCCTCTTTTAAATTATAAAAAAACTTCTCTTCTCAAAAATACTCAAGAAAACCAACCCTCTCAAATACCTTTTTCAAATGCAACTTAGACCTAATAATATAAATACTAACTCCCGTATTTTTTATCCTCTTCACCGCCTTCTCCAGAGTATTCATTCCTGTTAAATCTATATCATTTAAACATTCAAAATCTAGAATCACAAGCTTTATAGCAGACTTCTCGTCAATTAAACGAAATAACTTATCGCTGAAATATTCGGAGTTAGCAAAATATAAGCTACCATCAAATCTATAAACTCATATATCCTTACTGGTGCTTAGTCAAAACTTTTGAGCATCTCTTAGACTACCATCTTTGTATTTAGAAACTTCTATAAATCTAGGAGTCATTGTGCGGTATAGAAATAGAAAGAGAGATAGTAAAACTCATATTAAGATTCATTTTTCTAGGTTAGGAGCTAAAGCTAAAGTAGAAATGAAAGTAACTATTCATACTATAAAATCGTGGGGTTCTACTTTTAATGCTTTTATAAAGGGTTCAAATTTAACAAGCTTAAGTACTGCTATTATTATTATAACTCATAGTGTAACTTTAGGAACATATGCCAAAATAGGAGTCAAAAATAAAAGTGTAAATCAAACAACTAGTCATGAAACTACAGCGGTGAAACCTGTCTTTGCATTTAGGTTATTTGCTATGGCACTTCTGGCAAATGAACCTGCTACTGGATAACCACCAAAAAGTCATGATGAAAGATTGGCTAGTCACTGCCCTACTAGTTCTTGGTTTACATCTAGGGTTTCATCTGTTTTTATAGCTAAAGTTTTGGCTATACTTATGGCTTCCATAAAACCTATGGCTCATATAATTATAGCTGATGTAACTATTTTTAGAGCTATGGCAAAATCTACTTTTGGGATAGAAAATTTAGGTAATCCTTTTGGTATTTCTCATATGGCTCCGTCAAATCAAATTAACCAAGAGATAAATGTTGTTATAACTATGACTATAAGTGTTCAAGGAATATTTTTTCTGTATACTTTAAAATAAATTATTGAGATAAGGGAAAACATTCATATAAGTAAGGTTATTAGATCGGTTTGTGTTATATTTTTTAGTATTTCAATTATTTTTACTGAAAAATGAGTTGATGGAGGAAATTCTATATTTATTCATAATATTTCAGGTATTTGTGATGCTATGATTATTATTGCTGCTGCATTTGTAAATCATCTGATTACAGGGTGGGAGAAGAATTTTATAATTGCTCATAATCTTGCGAATCATAGGATCAGCTGAAATACTCATACTATTACTGCCATAAAGGTTACATAATATATATATCATTCTTTATTGTCTGGTAGTATATTTCATAGTGCAGCTGCAGTTAGTAGTGATACTACGGCCGTTGGTCAGGTGGATGATTGTTTAGAGGATCAAAATAATCATGCTATAATTGTGGGAATAAAGGCTGTGTATAGTCACATTATTGGTGGTAGATGGGCTAGTTTTGCATATGCGATTGATTGTGGTACTAAAACAAGTCCTACTGATATTCAGGCTATTATATCTGTTTTCAAAACTCCTTTTTTCTTGAGTGTTCATATCCACTTTAAGAAAGGAAATAGGTTTTTGATTTTTATGTTTTTTTCTAGAATGTTTGTTAGCATAGGAAATAATTATTTTTTTTTATATAGTTCAAATCCATCCCTCTCCACTTCGTTACGAGGACTTCCTTTGCAAAAGGAAGAAAGTATAAGAATCTTATTAAATATTCATTAGATCTCTTCCTTTTGCAAAGGAAGTCCCTGTAGTGGAACGGAAGGGGATGGATTTAAACTATTAAACAAGCAAAGTTCCCTATAATTTTACCATACTTTTCGGTGTTTTCAAAAATAAAACTACTTTTTTTTTGCAATAATTTAGCAATTTTCTATAATATGGGACAATTTATAATCTAAAGTTAAAACCTATGGAAAAAATATATGTTATGTGACATAAGGTACCTGATACTGATAGTACTGTCTCATCTATGCTGTATTCAAAGTATCTTAATGATAACGGAAAAGATACAGAAGTTATAATACTTTGAGAGATAAATAATGAAACAAAATTTGTACTGGATTTGGTTTGAGAGAAAAAGCCTAGATTTATGAAGAAACTTCCTAAGTGAACAAATGTTATACTTACAGATCATAATGAAAGAAATCAGTCAATAGATAATTTGGATGAGTTAGAAATAATAGAGCTTATTGATCATCATAATTTTTGAAATTTTTGTACTCAAAAACCTATCAATGTTAGATGTGAAGGACTTTGTTCTAGTTGTTCTATTTTGTATAAAATTTTTAAAGAGAATAATTATGAGATTGATAAAAAAACTGCTACTATGCTAATATCAGCTATAATATCTGATGGGCTATTTTTTAGATCTCCAACTACCACTAAGCAGGATGTCAAAATAGTTGAGGAATTAAATGAAATAGTAAAAATAAAAGATTTAGAAGAATTTGCAAAGAATATGTTTGCAGCAAAATCTGATTTGTGAGATATTAGTGCAAAAGAAATAGTAAAAAGTGACTACAAAGAGTTTGGAGTAAAAGGGAAAAAATTTTGAGTTTGAGTTTTAGAAACTACTAATCCTAAATATTCTCTAGATAAAGAAAAAGAAATATTAGAGGCTTTGGAGGAAATAAAAAAAGAATCTGGTTTGGATTTTATTATGTTTAGTGTGGTTGATATTTTTGAGGAAAAAAATATTACTCTATCTGGTAATGATAATGATAAAAAGATTATAGAGATTGCTTTTTGAGAGAAGTTTAAATGAAATAGAGCTGATTTAGGAAGGGTTTTATCTAGAAAAAAACAGATAATTCCAGAATTAAATAGGTATTTTGCATAAAAAACTTATTTTAGAAAATAACCCTAACTTGAATTCTTCCCCTTACATAAGGGGAAGAGGCTACAAGACTCTTATTAATTTTATAATTTAAATACCCTGATTTTCCCCTCCCTTAGTAAGGAGGGGGCTAGGGGGTGGTATATGAATAAAAAGTTTTCAATAATTTTAGCTGTTGATGATAGAAATGGTCTTGGTAAGGACTGAGATTTGGCTTGGAGGTTACCGAGTGATTTGAAGTATTTTAAAAAAATCACTAGCCAGACTGTGGATAGTGATAAAAAAAATGCTGTTGTGATGTGAAGGAGAACTTGGGAGAGTATTCCTGAGAAGTTTAGACCATTGCCTTGAAGGTTAAATTGTGTACTTAGTAGAACCGAAAACAATAGTCTAGATGAAAATGTTGTTTGGTTTAATTCGCTTGAGGAGTGTTTAGATGTGTTGGGGAAAAATGAAGAGGTGGAGAGTGTTTTTATAATATGATGAGCGAGGTTATATAATGATGCTATAAAAAATGATGATTTAGAGAGGATTTATATTACAAGGGTAAAGTGAGATTTTGATTGTGATGTGTTTTTTGATGGTTTTTCTGATGATTTTGAGTTGGAGTCTAGGGGGGAGGAGATGGAAGAGAATGGGATAAGTTTTAGTTTTGAGGTTTGGGGGAATACTGCCTAAGGGGAGAAAAAATAGTATTGAGAAATTGCAAAGGGTTAAAAACCTTTGTTGACAAGCTGATTTTTTTTGCAAGGCAGTTATTTAAAAGTCTCAAATAAATTTATTTAGAGCTTTGTCAAAAGTTATAATCTCAAAATTTTTTGATAAAAAAAGAAGACTTTGATCAACAAATGATAATTTTAAAAAAGAATTGTTTCTAAAGAAATCCATATATTTTTTAAATGTTTCCTGAGAAGAATAAACTATGTGAATATTGTTACTTTCTTCTATAAAATTTATAAATCAATCAGCTGTATCTTTTGAAACTTTTTGAAGTAATATAGTGGAAACTTCTAGTATTATATACTCTGTGACACATATTCTATCATTTTTCAAATCATTTAGTACACTCTCTGCTTTTTTATTATTTATATCATTTAAATTAAAAAATGATATCCATACATTTGAGTCAATTATCTTCATATTTTTATAAGTAAATAAATTTATCCATATTTGAAGAGAGATTTTCATCTCCAGATGAAAATTGTAATTTTTTTAGTTTATCCATATCTAGAGAATAATTTTTTCTTCTTCTGAAAGGTACTATTTTGAAAGAAGGTTTTGAATTTTTAAAAACCAAAATATCTTCTCAAGATTCTAAAATATTTGGTATATTCTTTATACTTTTATGTAATTCTTTAATGTTCATTGTAACTTCCATAGTATCTTTTATTATTTTTTAATAAGAATAGTTTAACATTTGTTGAACTAATGTCAAATATTTTTTTGTAATGATTTTAAAAAAAAATACACTTAGTGGGGTAAAGGACTAATCCGATTTTGGACTACTCTTTTAAACCATTAAGTGTATTTGGCTTTTTAAAGACAAATGGTGCCGAGAAGTAGATTTGAACTACTGACACAAGGATTTTCAGTCCTTTGCTCTACCCCTGAGCTACCCCGGCATTTTTCACTACTTTTGAATCACAATTATTTTATGAAGCTTGTGTATTATATAAAATTTTTAAAATAATCAAATATTTTTTGTACTTTTTTACTTTTTTGTTATTATGTTAGTATATTTATTATTAATATTTGTAATATGAAAGTGAAGGTTTGTACTTGAAATAGTTGTAAATCTAAGTTTAGTGAATATATATTGGAGAGGCTAGAAAATGATAAGAAGTTTCATAATCTGAAAAACCTAGATGTTGAGACTTGTGCCTGTACCTGAAATTGTAAGAGATGACCAGTTATTGAGGTTGATTGAAATATTGAGAAATATATGAATCCATTGAAGGCTTCGGAGATAGCTAATGGTAATAAGAGGAAGTAAAAATACATTTATTAATACCATAGTACGAATCCATCCCTCTCCACTCCGTTACGAGGACTTCCTTTACAAAAGGAAGAGATTTAAGGAATATTTAAAAATAGGAAACACCATAAATGGATATCTCTACTGATTTCTTCCTTTTGCAAAGGAAGTCCCTGAAGTGTAACGGAAGGGGATGGATTCAAACTATAAAGCTTAAATCAATAAAAAATACTAAAATTTATAAAATAACTAAACAATAATAAATATGTTAGAAATATACAATACATTAACAAGAAAAAAGGAAGAGTTTAAACCTCTGAAACAGGATGTTACAAAAGTTTACTATTGTGGTCCTACTCCTTATAACTATGCTCATATCTGAAATTTAAAATCTTATGTATGAAATGATATGATAGTTAGAACTCTTAGGTTTCTAGGACACAATGTAAATACAACTATGAATATAACTGATATAGATGATAAGACTATAAGGGATTCTCAAGAGCAATGAAAAACACTTTTGGAACATACACAGTTTTATACAAAGTATTTTTTAGAAGATATAGAGAAATTAAATATAGTAAAGGCTGATGATGTAGTACCTATTTCAACTATTATACCAGAGATGACTAGAATGATAAATACTATGCTTAGAAGAAAAAATGCTTACTTGGCTCCTGATGGTAGTATTTATTTTAATATAAAAACATTTAAGAAATACGGGAAACTAGCAAATCTAGATATGAAAGGTATGAAAGAGTCAGTTAGAATAAATAATGATGAATATGATAAAGATAATGCTGCTGATTTTGCTTTATGGAAGGCTTGGAGTGAGAGTGATTGACCAAATTTTTGGGAGGAGGAGTTTGAAATACCTCCAGCTCCAGTAGGGAATGCAGATCTGCATTCCCTACAATCTACAAATTTCTCTCAAAGGGGCAAAATAATTATCAAATGAAGACCTTGATGGCATATAGAGTGTAGTGCTTGTGCTATGAAGTACTTGGGTCCTCAGATAGATTTGCATATGGGTGGAATAGATAATCTTTTCCCTCATCATCAAAATGAAGTTGCTCAAACTGAGAGTTGTACTAGAAAAACTTTCTCAAAATACTGGGCTCATCATGGTCATTTGACTGTGGATTGAAAAAAAATGTCTAAGTCAAAGAATAACTTTTATACTCTTGGTTATTTAGAGGAAAAGTATAAAGATATTCCAAAAAGTCTTTTGTATAGGGCTATTAGATTAAATTTTATAAATGGTAAATATAGAGAGCCTATTGATTTTAGTTTCTCTAAGATAGAAGCTAATTTTAGTGCTTTGAAATCGGTTGATGAGACTTTTAGAAATATAAAGTGCTATAAAACTGAGTTAACTGGTGTAACAAAGGCTTTTAGTGAGGATATGCAGGAGACTATTTCAGAGTATATAGAGAAACTGGAGGATGATTTTTCTATTCCTGAGGCTTTGGCTGTGTTTTTTGGTTTTCAGAAATTTGTAAATTTAAACTTGAGGGAATGAAATTTTTCTTCTGATGAGGTAAAATCAGTTATTGATATGTACAAGACTTTTGATCAGGTTTTGGCTATTATGGATTTCTCTATTTTAGAGAATGATGATTATTGTATTCCTGAGGGGATTTTAAAAAAGTTAGAAGATAGAAATGATGCAAAGAGTGGTAAAAATTTTGAACTTGCAGATAAGCTTAGATGAGAGATAGAAGGGGCTTGATTTAGGGTTGTTGATGATAGAAGTGGTAGTAGAGTTGAGAGAAAATAAGGGCAAACACAAGGTATTGCCCCTACAGGTTTCTTTATCTTTGAAAATTTAATTGCATAAAACCTGAAAAAAGACACCATAAATGGATGTCTCTACAGGTGTTTTCTTTATTGTACAATGTGTTTGCCCTAAAATTCAAGCAAATATTTAAAAATAAACTAGAAATAAATAAATGAAAAACTACTGGAAAGAGAGGGCTAAGAAATGAAAACTTTGTTTTTTGGCACCTATGGACTGATATGGAGATAGTGCTTATAGACAAACTATAAAAAAAGTAGCTCCAAACATTGATGCTATAACGGAATTTTATAGTGCCGATTGACTTGTGCATTCTAAATTTTTAGCTGATGCTGTACTTCCTCATAAAGATATAGAGAAACCTCTAGTTGTGCAAATATTCTGAAAAGATCCTGAAATGTTTGTGAAAGCAGCTAAAATAATAGAAAAATATGATTATGTGTGAATAGATATAAATATGGGGTGTCCTGCTAAAAAAGTAGTGAGAAGCGGACATTGAAGTAGTTTGATGATAAATACTGATACGGCTTTTGAAATAGTAGAAAAACTAAATAAAGCCACTTCCCTGCCTATAAGTGTGAAGACTAGAATTTGATATGAGAATAGTGATGATTTAATAAAATTTGCTAAGTGACTTGAAAATGCTGGTTGTAGTTTACTTACTGTTCATGGTAGAACTACTAAACAGGCTTATACTTGATTTGCTAATTGGGATCCTATTTATGAACTAAAGAGACATATAAATATTCCTGTTATAGGAAACTGAGATGTTAAAAATTTTGCTGATGGTATGGATAAGGTAAAGAATCTTGATGGTTTTATGATTTGAAGGGCTAGTTTTGGTAATCCTTGGTGTTTTAGCTCTCACCCCCTAACCCCCTCAGAACCTCACCCTAAACCTCTCCTTAGAGGAGAGGGGGGAAATGAATCAAATTTATTAGAAAGCGGTTTTGTGGATGGGGTTTATTTTCCTAGTTTGGGTGAGATTTTAGATATGATGGTGTTTCATGCTAGTAAGCTTGTGGAGACTAAGGGCGAGAGAACTGGGAGTTTGGAGATTAGAAAGCATTTAGTTCAATACTTAAAAAACTTTCCTTGAGTTAAAGGTTATAGAAAGAGGCTTGTGACTACTGAGAGTTTGGAAAATTCTTTGGATGTTATTTGAGAGATAAGAAGTGAATTTTGAGTTTTTTTAGATAAGAGACCTTGATTGGGAGAGGTGGAATAGTTTTATTGTTTTTCTTCTGGTTCAATTTTTTCTTCTGGCTTACTTTTTTCTTCAAATTCATTTTTTTTAGGTAGTTCTTTATTTCTAACTTTATTTCTGATTTGGTAGTATATGTAGAAGATAAATGCTACTCATAGGGTGCATAGGAAAAGTATTGAGTAGTATTTTATGGTTCCTAGGTTTGGTGCTATGTACTTTACATAAAGAGAAAATAAGAATGCTATGAGTATGATTAGTAGTGATATTCATACGACTAGTTGTACTTTTCTTTTTGTGGTCATTTTAGTTTTAGTTAGATTCTAAAAATTATTATTATTGTAGTTTTGGAGAATATAAAACCTCTCTATAAATTCTCTCTCTTTTTCAGGGGGAAAGAGGCTACATTTCTGTGAATGTAGTTATTTTATGTGATGATTATAACATATATCTTGTTTTTTTTCAATTTTTTTGTACTAAAAAATCTCCCAAAATTTTGGGAGATTTTTTAAAATTCTTAGTATCTGTGGTTTTTTTCCCTTATATAAGGGAAGAGATTCAGAGATGGGTTATTTTAATATCCACTTCAAATAATTTCTTCAATTGGTACAACATTTTCTGGGGTTTCTATTTCTACATCTTTATATTCAACTGTTCATTTATTATCTATTTCTAGTTCTATAGTTTTTTCTTGGTCTATTACTAAGTCAAAATAAACATTTGCATTATTTTTGTCGTTTCTTGCATCAACTTTTAGGTTTAGGTCTCATGTTATGGTAGTTTCTGTTTGGGCTTCTCTTTTTTTCCAAGAGGTGTATCAGTTTATGTAAATCTCAGAAGGGTTTTCCATATTTAGTTCGTCTTTTTCTACATCACAGTTCTCTATATAATCTTCTTCCATATTTATTTCAACTTCATTATATTCTTCTTCATTAAGAACTTCTTCTTCAACTCAACAGTCAATTTCTCAATAAGTATTTATCTTTATTTCTTTATAGGTCTTTTCTCAATTATAAAATTCATTTTCTAGACAAGTAGATAGTTCATACCAGTCTTGGTTTTCTCATACTTTATAGATATATCCAAATTTACATCAGTCTATTTCTACTGCTCATAGTGGGTCAGTAGGTAATTCTTCTGCATACATATACATAGATACTTTTTCTTCAAATTCTTCTACAGATGGATATTTTATATCGTCCATATAAGCTTGTTCTAGAGAAGATTCTAGCATATATATATCACTCATTCTTTTTGAATCTCTAGCTTTTGATGCTGTTCCGAATAGTTCAGGATTTATATCAAATTCATTATTGAATTCTAGATAATTTTTTTCATGGTTACCACTGTGTTTGATAGAAATAATATTTTCATTATTATAATTTTTTATTACAGTTTCTCCTGATATTTTTTTGTTTTCTAGTTTTATGTTTGAGTTAAAGTTTTCTATGAAGTCTCAGTATTCATAACCACGATCATTATCTTCAATTGAAGTTTCATGATAAATTCTATTTCTATATTTATAATAAATATCTGATTCCCATGCTGTTAGGGTTTTATTTTTTAAGTCCCAATCTCAAGATAAATCTACATTAAATTCATTTCTTTCATCAGCCATATTATAGGCAAAAGCAAATTTTCATTCATTGTAGTGAAGTTTTCAAGTAAGATTAGTATTTCTATCTAATAAACCTGAATAATCAATATCTAGTACTGATAGTTTATTATTGTAGTCCATTTTTCATGTTAAGTTTGCTTCTATTATATTTCCTACTTCATCACTACTCCGTTTATCTTCATATAAAAAATTTCATTTTAATATTTTATTTTTTAGAGTTAGAGATGATTTTAAGTTTTCATAAGGATAATTAACATATCAAGTATAATCTATAATAGTAAATTTATTATTCTTTCTATCAAGAGTAGATTTGAAATCAAAATCTATTTTTCAAGCTTCATGATAAAAATTAAAATCTAGTTTTTCATTTTTTATGTAATTAAAAATTACTCATTCATTTGGATGTTTTTCTTGATCTCTAAGTATAGTATAAGAAATTTCTTTTATTCCTTGATTAGAAAATATTATATACCGCTCTGCTTTTTCTGTCTCTGATTTTTTATTTGTAAATTCATATCAAAATTTTGTATCTTCTCAAATTTCTATATAAATCTCTCATCTTTCTGCTAATGTTTCTAGTACATTATTATACTGAGATTCTGTACAGGTTTTTCCTCCGAATGGGTCAAATCTTTGTAATAGTTCTTTCATTGTATCACAGGCATATTTTGTAGGTATTAGATAGTATCTGTCCCCTTCTTTTTTATATGGTTTAAACATAGGTTTAGATAGTGCTACTTTTCCGTCTTTTAAAATATTATTTGGATTAAGATTTTTTAGGATTTCTATTGGATTATTTCCATTCATATTTCCAAATTTTACATATCCTTTTTCTTTTGCTATTTTTTCTAAAACTTCTATTCCACCTTTTATTTGATCCATATTTTCTTGACTTACATTAAGCTGATCAAGTAATAAGTACATATTATCATCTTTTGAGATAAAATCCATCATAGATGATAGTTCTAGTTTTACTGCTTCTTCTCATTTTGGTGCTGCTTCTATTAGTGCTTTTATTTTTCACTTTACTTGAGAGTCAAAATTAGAGGCTTTTTCTGTGTAGTCTGATAGTTCCAAATTAGCTTTAATTTTTCAGATAGATTCGTGGTCTACATCTAGGTTTACTTTTAGGTCTCATTTTGCTTCGTAATTACTAATTTCGTCAAATTCGTCTGTTATGTTTTGTAGTTTTGATATTCAGTTTTCTAGTAGGTTTAGTTGTAGTTTTACTAGTTCGTCTTCTACTTTTTTTGTTTCTGCTTCAGATAATTTTATGTTTTCAAATTTTCTTAAAACATTGCTTTTTATTTCATAGATTGCTAAGTCAATTTTTGCTTCTAGGTAGTTTATTATGGCTGTAAGGTTTTCTCTATTTTCAGTGTTAGAGATGTTTTTTAGACTTGCTTTTATTTGTGGTAATTTGCTTTTCATTTTTTTTAGCAAATCTATGTTTTCTGCATTTTTCGCTATAAGTTTGTCTACTACTGTTACATATTTGCTATCACTGATAGCTTTTTTACTACTCTCAACATTCTGAGCTAAATAGTTTCCATTAGGTTCTCACATAATCATTTTAGCATTAGCTAGTCATATACCCGAGAACAAGAACACTACAAGTAGTAGCCCACATAATATTTTTTTCATAAAATATTGTTATATAAATAAAGTAGGGGTATTATTATAATAAAAAATGTAATGTCAAAAAAATAATCTAGTAGGCATAGAGAATATAATAAACTTGTATGGAAATAATAAACTACTGTAGCTTTTCCCCCTTATGTTAAGGGGAAGAATTTTACGAAGTGTATCCTTTAGGGCAAGTTAGGGTTATTTCCATACAATTTTAATACATTTTGTGCATCGCTTGGAAATATCTTTTTTGATAGACTTTTTTAGATTTTTTCCTATACTAGGATTATACTTTATTTTTTACTTAAAAATACATTTAATTCTAAAAAATTATGACAAAAGAACAAGAAAGGAGTGAGCTTCATAAATCTATTTGGCAAATGGCGAATCAATTGAGATGAAGTATTGATGGTTGGGATTTTAAGCAATATGTTTTAGGGATGTTGTTTTATCGTTTTATTAGTGAGAATTTAATAAGATATATCAATAAAAATGAACCTGATGAGAATTTTGATTATATGAAATTATCAGATGAGGAAGCTGAATTTGGTAGAGATGATACGGTAAAAGAAAAGGGGTTTTATATATTGCCAAGTGAACTTTTTGTAAATGTTTTAAAAAAGGCAAAAAATGATGCTAATCTAAATGAAACACTTTCAAAGGTTTTTAAGAATATTGAAACTTCTGCTAAATGAAAAGAAAGTGAAGATGATTTAAGGGGTTTATTTGATGATTTAGATGTAAATTCTAATAAATTGGGTTGATCGGTAAAAGAGAGAAATAAGAAACTTTTAGGTTTATTAGAGTCAATATGAAATCTGAAATTGGGTACTTATAAAGATCAAACTATTGATACTTTTGGTGATGCTTATGAGTATCTTATGAATATGTATGCTAGTAATGCTGGTAAGTCTTGATGAGAGTTTTTTACTCCTCAGGAGGTAAGTGAGCTTTTGGCTAAGATTACAACAGTTGGTAAGACGGAGGTAAACAAGGTTTATGATCCTGCTTGTGGTTCTGGTTCTTTGCTTTTAAAGTTTGCAAAGGTTTTATGAAAGAACAATGTGAGGCAGGGTTTTTATGGTCAGGAGATAAATTTAACGACTTATAATCTTTGTCGTATTAATATGTTTCTTCATGATATTAATTATGAGAAGTTTGATATAGCTCATGGGAATACTCTTACAGAAGCAAAGCATTGGGATAATGAGCCTTTTGATGCTATTGTTTCTAATCCTCCTTATTCAACTAAATGGGAGGGTGATTCTAATCCTGTTTTGATTAATGATCCTCGTTTTTCTCCTGCTTGAGTTTTAGCTCCAAAGTCTAAGGCTGATTTGGCTTTTACTATGCATATGCTTTCTTGGCTTGCTACGAGTTGAACTGCTGCGATAGTTGAGTTTCCTTGAGTTTTGTATAGGTGATGAGCTGAGCAGAAGATTAGAAAATATTTAGTTGATAATAATTATATTGATGCTGTTATTCAGTTGCCTCCAGATTTATTTTTCTGAACTTCGATTTGAACTTGTATAATTGTTTTGAAGAAATCTAAAAAGAAGAATAATACTTTATTTATTGATGCTTCGGCTGAGTTTGCGAGGTGATGAAATAAGAATAAGCTTAGTGATGGTAATATAAAGAGTATTTTGGATTCTTTTATAAATAGGGGGGATCAAGAATATTTTTCTAGGCTTGTTGATAATAATGATATAGCTAAGAATGATTATAATATTGCGGTTTCGTCTTATGTGGAGCAGAAGGATATGAGGGAGGTTATTGATATTAATGAGCTTAATAAGAAGATTTCTGGGATAGTTGAGAGGGAGAATAGGCTTAGGAGGTCTATTGATGAGATTGTGGCGGATTTGGAGGGGGAGGTTTAGGTTTTTAGATAAGATAATTTAAATAATCCATCCTAAATTCCTTGCCTTTAATACTAAAGGAAGGAGGCTACAAAGTCTTAAGTTGATGGTCTTGAGGTTTAGGTTTTTAGATATAAATTATTGAAATGAATAAGATAGTAGTTTGAACTATTAAGAGATACTTAATAGTTCAAAAGAAGAAATAGAGAAGTAAAAATTACCTCTATTTTAAAAATATGAGTAAAAAATAAGAAAATTTACCTATATTTAAAATATGTGAGTAAAAAGTATAAAAATCTATACATGTTTTTCTGATATACTAAGCCTATTTGAAAAATTAGAATATTAGATTATCAGAGAATGCTTTTACAAAAGCAAATAAACAAAAAATATCTTTTATTAAATTCCAATTTTCTAAGTTGGACTAGTATATGTATAGAAAATCGAAAAATTTACACATATTTTAGAAAAAATAATTTTAAAATAATTAAAAAAATAATGAATAAGATAGAACAAAATAGTATATTAATTTATGAATGAAATAATGGTGAATTAAAACTTGAAGTTCATTTAGAAAATGAAAATATTTGGCTAAATCAAGATAGTATTGCAGAACTTTTTGGAGTACAAAGACCAGCAATTACCAAACATTTACAAAATATATTTAGTGATTGAGAACTTCAAGAAAATTCAGTTAGTTCCATTTTGGAACTAACTGCTAATGATTGAAAAGAATACAAAAAAATAATTTTAAATAATTAAAAAAATAATGAATAAGATAGAAAAATTAATTGAAGAGTTTTGTTCTGAAGGGGTGGAGTTTAGGGAGTTTCAAAAATTATTAGATGAGAAAATTATTACAACAGTAACTCCTCCTAAAAAGCTAAAGAAAAATAATTATAATAACATAGGTTCTTTTCCAATTATAGATCAATGACAAAATTTTATTATTGGTTACACTGATAATGAAGATATTATCTTAAATAAATGAGAATATGTTATTTTTGGAGATCATACAGAAGCAATAAAGTATGTAGATTTTGCTTTTGCTCAATGAGCTGATGGAATTAAAATTTTAAAAACAAATATTAATACAAAATATCTTTATTATTGTTTAAACAATTTTTATAAAAAAACGGGTAAATATACTAGGCATTTTAGTTTTCTTAAAAAAACTTTTTTTCCAATTCCACCACTTCCAATCCAAGAAGAAATAGTGAAAATTCTTGATAATTTTACTGAGCTGGAAGCTGAGCTGGAAGCTGAGCTGGAAGCTGAGCTGGAAGCAAGGAAGAGGCAGTATGAGTATTATAGAGATGAGATGTTGAGTTTTGGGGAAAATGTGGAGTGGAAAACAATAAAAGAATTATTTGATTTTAAAAATTGATTAAATAAAGGGAAGGAATTCTTTGGGAAAGGTACACCGATTGTTAACTTTACAGATGTTTTTAAAAATCGTTCATTGTATTCAAATGATATTAAAGGCAAAGTTGAAGTTACAAATAAAGAAAAAGGTCTTTATGATGTTAAGATAAATGATTTATTTTTTACAAGAACCTCTGAAACTAGAGAAGAAATTGGAATGGTAAGTACTCTTTTAGAAAAAGTTGATGATTGTGTATTTAGTGGATTTGTATTAAGGGCTAGACCTAAAACTAAGTTATTAGATTCTAAATTTTGTTCGTATTATTTTACATCATATCAGGCAAGAAAAGAAATAATAAGATATAGTACTTTTACAACTAGAGCTTTAACAAGTTGAACAAGATTATCTAAAATAAAAATTCCTCTTCCAACATTAGAAAAGCAAGAAGAGATAGTAAAAATTCTTGATAAATTTGATAAACTTGTAAATGACATTTCAGAAGGTCTTCCTGCGGAAATAAAAGCTAGAAGGCAACAGTATGAATATTATAGAGGGAAATTATTAACTTTTAAGGAAATTAAAAAATAAAAATACTTATTAATAATAAAACAAAATATGGCAAGTAGTTTATAGATTTTACGAAAGTTTGAAAAAATTATAAAAAAGATTATAATAACAAAGAATCTAGTATTTTAAATAAATTATTTAATTAGATTATTATGGTAGAAATAAAAAAATATTCTTGATGAAAAGTAGCAAGTAGTAGAAAAAATGCAGTAAATATAATAAATAAAGAAAAAATTAATTTTAAAAAAAATATTACTTTTGACTTTATATGAGTAGAAGTAGCTAGTCATAGTTTTATTGATGAATTAATTTGAGTTTATGTTGAAGAAATATGAAAAATTCCAAATAATCTAAAATTTAAAAATTCTAATGATTATATAAAAGAACAAATAAAATTTGTTATTACTGAAAGGTTAAATAAAATAAAAGATAGGAAAGCCTAAAATAGGCTTTTTTTTAATAATAGACTTGTCTTAGATTAAGAAAAAGTATAAAAAATACCTTTAATTTCTTCCTTTTTTTACGAAGTGTATCCTTTAGGGCAAAGGAAGTGGCGAGGAACGAGCCGATGGATTCAAACCATAGTAAAGATTATATCTTAAACTAAGACAAGTTTAATAATTAAAAATATTATAGAAATAAATTATTAACATTTAAATATAAAAAAAATGAGCTATATAAATAAATGATGTATAAAAATTAATAGACCTCCTATTATATTACTTATGAAATTATTAATATCTAATATATGATTAGATATTATAGCAGTTATTATCTTACTTGTGGATTATTTAGATATGCGTACTAATTGACATACTGGCTTTGGTACAGAAGAATACTTTTTTCTTTTAATCCTACTATTTCAATTATTAATGATAATTATAATAGTAGTTAAGTGGATACATAGATATTATATTTTTGGAGATAATAAACTAACTTATCACAGCTGAGTAATTTTTAAGAAAAAGCAAGAATTTGTTTTAGATAAAATTTGATCTACTAATTTTGAACAATCAATTTTATGAAAAATATTTAATTATTGAGATATTCTTATTTATATTCAAAATGAAAAATTTAAACTAAGATTAATACCTGATCCAGAGGAATTTATTTTATTTTTATCAAAAAAGGACAAGTAAATTATTAATACTTAAAATAATAACAAAAAACAAGAAAGTAAAAATTCTTGATAAGTTTGATAAACTTGTAAACGATTAAGTAAATAAAGAAATAATCATGGATAAAATATCAATAAGATTTTTTGATGACAGAGAAGTCCGTGCCGTTTGGGATGAAGAAAACTCCAAATGGTGGTTTTCTGTCGTAGATATTGTAGCCGTTATAACTAATAGTCCACGACCAAGAGTATATTGGGGAACTTTAAAAAGTCGTCTAAAAGTAAAAAATAATGAGTTGTATTCAAGATGTATACAACTGAAACTTGAGTCCATAGATGGAAAAAAATATGCCACTGATTGTTTCTCACAAGATGATATTATTGAAGTAGTAAAAAACATTCCAAACAAAAAATCAATAGAATTTCTTGATTGGTTTACCTATAGTGACAATACCATAGATGGACAAAGCAAGAAAAAAGCTTACACACTTTTTGAAAGTAATTTGATTGATGATATAGAAATTGGTACGATTAAAGGCTTACAGCAAATTCATGCCTATCTATTTGGAGGACTATATGATTTTGCAGGACAAATTAGACAAAAAAATATTTCTAAAGGAGGTTTTCAGTTTGCAATGGCACAGTACTTAGAAAATACATTAAAAGAAATAGAAAAAATGCCTGAAGAAAATTTTGAACAAATTGCAGATAAATATATAGAAATGAATATCGCTCATCCATTTATGGAAGGCAATGGAAGAAGTACAAGAATTTGGTTAGATTTAATATTGAAAAAATATATCTCTAGATGTGTGGATTGGAGTAAAATAAGCAAAAAAGATTATATGAATGCAATGATACAAAGTCCAAAAGATAGTACAGTAATAATAACTTTACTTAAAAATGCTCTAACTGATGAGATCAATAGCCGTGAAATGTTTATGAAAGGAATAGATTATTCATACTATTATGAAGAAGAATAATAAATAAATTTAACACCCATGACAAATAAAAATATATATCTAGTTACTCAAAATACAGAAAGTACAGTAGTAGCAGAATATACTCCAACATATGGAAGAGCAGAACACTACCAAAGTGAAGATGCTCTTGAAAAGGAATTTATAAAACAACTAAAATCCCAAGCCTACGAATACCTAAACATTACCAAAGATGAAGATCTAATAAAAAACCTAAGAAAACAATTAGAAAAACTAAACAACTACAATTTCTCTGATAATGAATGGGAACACTTCTTTAAAAACGAAATTGCAAATCCAAACCAAAGCATTGAAAACAAAACCACCACCATTCAAGAAGACTATATTAAAATATTAAAATGTGATGATGAAACAAGTAAAAATATCTATTTTCTTGATAAAGAAAATATTCACAACAATCACCTACAAGTTATAAATCAATATGCAACAGAAGAAGGAAAAAGAGCAAACCGTTATGATGTAACTGTCTTGGTAAATGGCTTTCCATTAGTACACATCGAGCTAAAAAGAAGATGAGTAAAATTACAAGAAGCATTTAACCAAATAAACCGATACCAAAGAGAAAGCTTTTGGGCAGATAGTGGACTATTTGAATATGTTCAATTATTTGTTATATCAAATTGAACCCATACAAAATACTACAGTAACACCACAAGATTCTCTCACATAAAAGATCAAAACAAAAAATCAAATGATAAATGAAAAAAATCAAGTAATAGCTTTGAGTTTACAAGCTGGTGGGCAGATTATACAAATAAACCAATCACAGACCTAGTAGATTTTTCTAAAACATTTTTCGCTAAACACACGATTCTAAATATCTTAACAAAATACTGTGTATTTACTGCCGATAAATCTCTTTTAGTAATGAGACCATACCAAATAGTAGCAACTGAAAAAATTATCAATAAAATAAAAGTAAGCTCAAACTATAAAAGATATTGAAGTATTGAAGCTGGTGGTTATGTATGGCACACAACAGGTTCTGGGAAAACTCTAACAAGTTTTAAAACAGCTCAAATTGCTAGTAAATTATCCCATATAAAAAAAGTTCTATTTGTAGTCGATAGAAAAGATTTAGATTATCAAACAATAATAGAATATGATAAATTTGAAAAAGGCTCAGCAAATAGTAATACAAGTACAGCAAAACTTCAAAAACAATTAGAAAAACCAGATTCTAAAATAATTATCACCACTATTCAGAAGCTTGATAAATTTATCAAAAAAAATAAAGGACACAGTATCTTTAATGGTGAAATTGTATTAATATTTGATGAATGCCATCGCTCACAATTTGGCGATATGCACAAAGCTATAACTAAGGCATTTAAAAAATACTATCTTTTTGGTTTTACATGAACTCCTATTTTTGCTATAAACTCATCTTCTGGAACACATCCAGATTTAAGAACGACCGAGCAAGCATTTTGAGAAAAACTTCATACATATACTATTGTAGATGCTATTTTAGACAAAAATGTTTTACCTTTTAGAATAGATTATATTTCTACAGTTAAAAAAGCAGAAAATATAGAAGATAAAACAATAAATGATATTGATAGAGAAAAAGCATTATCTGAACCTAAAAGAATTAGAAATATTGTTAATTATATCCGTGAACATTTTGACCAAAAGACAAAAAGAAATAGTTTCTATAAACTAAAAGAAAGAAGACTTGCAGGTTTTAACTCTATTTTTGCTGTTTCGTCTATTAAAATGGCAAAAATCTATTATGAAGAATTTAAAAAACAGTTAAATGGTTTACCAAGTGATAAACAACTAAAAATAGCTACTATTTTCAGCTATGCATCAAATGAGCCAGAACCAGATGGAACTATAGATGAAAATCCTGAGGATACAAGTAACCTTGATAAAACTTCAAGAGATTTTCTAGAAAATACAATAAAAGATTATAATAAAATGTTTTGAACTTCTTATGATACGAGTTCTCATAATTTTCAAAATTATTATAAAGATGTTAGTAAAAGAGTAAAAGATAGAGAAATAGATATTTTGATAGTTGTAAATATGTTTTTAACTGGTTTTGATGCTACTACCTTAAACACTCTATGGGTAGATAAAAGTTTGAGATTGCATTGACTTATTCAAGCATACTCAAGAACAAACCGTATATTAAACAGTATAAAAACTTTTGGAAATATAGTTTGTTTTAGAAATTTGGAGAAAGCAACAAATGAAGCAATCTCTCTTTTTGGAGATAAGCAAGCAAGTGGTATTATTCTGTTAAAAACTTTTGATGAATACTACAATGGTTATAATAATTGAGAAAAAGAGATAAAATGATACAAAACTTTAGTATGAGAATTATTAGAAAAATTCCCTCTTAAAGAAAGAATAATTTGAGAAAATACACAAAAAGAATTTATAAAACTTTATGGTTGAATATTAAGAGTTCGCAATATCCTAACAACCTTTGATAAATTTACTGGTAAAGAAATTTTAACTGAAAGAGATATTCAAGATTATCATAGTTTATATATTGATTTATATAATGAGTTCAGAAAAGGAAAAGATAATGAAAAAGAGAATATAAATGATGATTTGGTCTTTGAAATGGAGCTTATAAAACAAATAGAGGTAATTACATAAAAACAGTGGATTAAAAATAACTGTACACTAAAGCAAAAATCAATATACTATCATGAATTATATTATTTTTTAAATTTAGAAGGTATGCAAATAGAGGATGTACTAGAATCATTTATGCCAAACCAATTTCCACTAGATAAATTTGATTTTGTAAAAATAGAGAAAAACAAGAATGAAAAATGATGAGAAATAGCTCAATTAATGTATCCAGAAAGCCTTTCTTACTATTTTGATGAAGCAGTAAATATACCTGAGTGATATGAAAAATCAGAGTTACTATCTAAAGGATTTACTGAATATAAAAGCACTTTTGACCTACCACTAAGAAATAAAATCTTTAAAATAAAGACAAGAATGAGAAAATGGCTAGTTAAAGCTACAGGTAAAGTAATTTCAAATGAACTAGAAATTATTGAAAAGTGAACAAAAAATACCAAAGAATTAGCTTTTTTTTAAACTCAACAACGACAAATGTCTAATAAATAACAAACATCTATCAAATATAACTTGAGTTGATGAAAAAGTTATAGCTAATCAATATAGAAATATACTATCAGACTACTGAAAAGATAAGCAAAATTGATGAAAAAAATATAAATGAATTTATAAAAAATGATATCACGATCCTGATAAATTAGGCGAAAAATTAAATATGGATGAAAAACATATAAATAATGAGTATTCTACAATATTATCAAATCCAGATAAAAAACTTAAAAACAAAATATGCTCTATATTACCCTGAATTTGAGCAGAAAAAAATATAAGAAAGTTGAAAAAGTTTTTCAATAAAAAACAAAGAGACCAAATAAAAGAAATATGTGTAGATATGGCAAATTGAATGATAAAAGTGGCTAAAGATGTTTTTAAAAAGGCAATAATAGTAATAGATAGATATCATGTTAGAAATCTAGTAAATGAAATGGTGTGAACAGTTAAAATAAGGATAAAATTTAAACTTTCTAGAGAAGAAAGTAAGAGAAAAAAATTAGCTAAACAAAATAAAAGAAAATTTAAAGTAAAAAGATATAAAAATTGAGAAACTAAGCTAGAAATGATAACCAGAAGCCATTATCAAATAAGGAAAAATAGAAAAAACTGGACACCAAAAGAAGTTAAAAGATGGAATATAATGAGGAAAATATCTGTATTTAAAGCTTTAATTGCAATTTATGAGCAATCTATGAGTTTGTATGATATTTATGAAAAAAGAATAGATAAAGAAGAGGCTACAAAATTAATGATAGAGTGGGTGAAAACTAATAGAAGGTATTCTAGAATACCCGAAATGTTACATTTAGCTGATAGTATAGAAAGAAAGCTAGATTATATCACTAATTATTTTGTTAGTAGACATAATAATTGATACTGAGAGTGATTGAATTCTAGAATATGAAAGATTGTAAGAGATAGCAGAGGTTTTATAAATAATGATTATATGATTTTTAGAATAATTACTGCTTTGTAATTTAGCTTTTTCTTATGTCCACTGTTTTTATGTAATTACCCAAATAGAAATCAATATTGATTATATTATTGAGCTTATAAAAAAGTATCATAAGAGTAATACAAAAGACAAAGAAATATTAGTTGATATTAATAAAGCGATTGATTCAAGTGTGGAACTTCGTAATAAAAAAGATCTTATTGAACAATTTATAGAGTCTTTGAATATATCTTCTTCAGTCGATGATGATTGGATTAGTTTTGTAGAAAAAAAGAAAATAGAAGAGCTTGAAAAAATCATTGAAAATGAAAATCTTAATCATAAAGCAACTTATAACTTTATTGAAAATGCTTTTAGGGATTGATATGTTCAGAAAACTTGAACTTGAATAAGTAAAGTTCTTCCACCTGTTTCTCGTTTTTCAAAAGATAAAGCTAGAAGCCAAAAAAGAAAAACGGTTATTGAAAAATTAACTAGCTTTTTTGAAAGGTTTTTTGATATTTCTAAAAAAGAGATGTAGTTTAATGGGGGGATGTTTTTTATAGCAAGGTGTATTAGACCTAATTTACAAAGAAATAATTGATTATGAAAAAGAATTTTATTTGCCTGAGTTAGGTGCTTTGAGATAAAAAATCGTTAATTCCTTTTGTAGCAGGATCATCATTATTATGCATATTATTCCACTTTTCTTTTTGCATTACATATTTTACATTACTGTTTCAACCAAACAATCTATCTATCTCTTCAGCAACAGCCATATTTGAGTGTATGTCATTTGAATTAAGTACAATTAAAATTTTAGATTTTATTTTATCTTTATTTTCTTTTAAATATTCAATAAATGGTATAGCATTTTGATTTGTTGTTCTATCATTTTCTTCCGTAGGAAAACTATTATCTAATAAAATTACTATATCTTTTCAAGATTCAAGAATGGTATCTATTTTATCTTTAGCACATTTTAAATTAGTACAAACTTCTGGACTAAGTCATAAGTTTTCAAAGTAATCTTTATAAATATCTTTTACAAGTCCATTATCTTCTACTATTAGTACTTGTTTTTCACTAGACATAAAAAATCATTATTAATAAAAAATATAATCATTATTTACATAATTATAATGAATTTATAATAAAATATTTTCCTTATGTCAATAAGTAAATTTTAATTTTACCTTTAGTATTGATTTTTCTTACTATTATGATACATAATAATAATATATTATCTTATAATACAAATATTTATGAAAGCTACAATGACAATTTCAGTACCAAAGGATTTGAAAGAAAATTTCACATATTTTGCAAAATCTTTATGAACAAATCCTACAAATCTTTTGTGTATGATAATGAAAAATACTATAACAACAAGAGAAATAAAATTTACAAATCCTATTTTAGATATAGAAGTAGAGCCTTTAAATGATGAAGAAATGAAAGATTTAATGAATGATAAAGATATACAAGAAAATACAAAAAAATTAGAAAAATTATTGTGAGCAAAAAATAGCTAACTCTTTTTTTATACTAAGCCTTCTTAGAAAAATAGAATTTAAAATATATTATTTCCTTATTGCAAAGGGTTAAAACCCTCTGTTGACAAGCTGAAAAATAAAAAATTCTAAATAGGCTTAGTATATACTCTTTTCTAAAAAAACTATAACTTTTCATTTATTTTCAAGATTTAACTCTATTGTCATATTTACATAACATCTGACAGTTTTCAGGAGTTGTTTTTCCTCATTCATGCCAAGGTGTTATATGGTCTGCTTCCATTTCATTTAATTCAAAATGCTTGTTACATTTCGCACAAATTCATTTTTGCTTTTCATAGGTTTCTCTTTTTTGTTTATCTGTAAAAGAGCGAATACTTAAATATTTTTCATTTTTAGTTAAAATATATGAGTAAATACCTGATTTTTTTGTAACATCTTCATCTTGCATTAATTTTATTATTTCTTCTTCTAACTTTTGAGAATCAATTTTTTGGTCTTTAAATTCATTGTATAGAGGTCACCAAGAAACTGATTTCATTTCTTTTCTATATTTTGGAAAAATAACTTGAATCCAATCTATTATATTTTTGAAATATAACCATAGTTCATTTGCATTTGGTTCGTGTTGGTTTTCAGACATATATTTTTCTATATTTCAATTACTTATCCAACTAATTGCTGTTTCTAGGTATTCTTGACGAATAGAAGAGCCTTTTAAGTAATCACTAGCTATACTATAAGCTGGACAACCTGATTTACTAAAATATTTTTTTGCTTCAGTTAGCCAAGTTCCTGTATAGATTGCATTTCTTAGTTCTTGGTTTGTAAGTTTTTCCCCTGCGATATTTATTGTTTTAAACCAGTTTAATTTTTCTTTATTTGTTCATTCACAAAAGTAAATCATCAATTTATAATTTAGTATTTGTTCTTGTTCTTCTTTTTCTAGGTTATGGAAGTATTGAAAGTTTAGAGAGAATTTTCATTCTATGTATTCACAGATACTTATGGTTCTTTGTTGTCCGTCTAAAACTTCATAAGTATCATCTTCATTTTTAACCCAGTACATAACATTTAATGGAAAATCTTTTCTTACTGTTTTTATTACGGAGTCTCTTTGTTTGTCTTTGTAAACAAATTCTCTTTGGTATTTGGGGCGAATGTTTAGTTTTCCGTTGTATCCAACTACTCCTTCTTCTTCATTGTTTATGTATCAATTAGAAACATCTCTAACTAGGATTTCTTTAAGTTTTATTTTCATGGTTTGTTTTATTAATTGTTAAATTTTTTAAAAAATGTGTTATTTATAATGAATCTAGTTCATAAGTACTTCCTTTGCAAAAGGAAGAAATTTAATTTATGCAAAATTATTAATATTAAATCTTTTTGTTTCTTATTAGTACTCTAGCATAAGGAACTTTTACTGTTCAGTTTTCAATCATGTATAAATTTCCATCAACGGCTTGGTTTTGTATTTCTTTTCTGTAATTTTTTGTGTTCTTTTTTGTATTTTACGTCAAATTTCTATTCAGAGTCTAAGATTCCAAGTGCTATTATTTCAAATTGGTCTGGATTATATTTATTCAAAAAGGTAATTGGAACTCCCATGGTACTCAAGAGTAGTCTAAGGGAATATCTTTTGAAACTTATATCAATATTTATTGCATCGTAATTTTCATATTTTGGGTATTCTTTATCGTTGTAATTTTTATAAAGTATTAAATCCTCGTGTCTTTTTCTTACATCTATGTTTGTATACCAATTTATAGCAGGTACTTTGATGTGTTTATCAGGATTATATCCTTTTGCAATAACAAATTTCCTGTTCGCTTCTAGAGTATTTTTATAAGGGGTTCTGTATACTAGAGACATATTGAAGCCATAACCTGACCATAATTTATTTTGTTTAATCAGTTTGAATATTTCTTTGTAGGTTAGGGCATTCATATTTCCTAGAATCACAAATCTTTTTTTATATTCCATAAGTTGGGCTACATATTCTCTAAAAAGCGAAAATGGTGGATTGGTTATCACGATATCGGCTTGTTTAAGTATTTCTATACATTCAGGACTTCTAAAATCACCATTTTGTTTTAGTTTAGTTTTGATTGTATCTAGTTTATTTATTTTTCAGTCATTATTTATATCACTTATAATTTCTAACTTATATGATGGTTTTTCTCTTTCAAAGTGGGTTGAAATAAGTTTTTTTAAGCCAAGAAATTCAAAGTTTTGTGCAAAATAAAAATAAAAATTGCTTTCTTCAGGATCATCACAGTTGCAGAATATTATTTTGTCTTTAAAGTGTTCTTTGTAGTGTCATAGTTCTTTTTCTATGTCTGATATTTGGGTGTAGAATTCATCGTTTTTGGCTTTGTTGGCTTTTCTTAGGTTTTTGTTTCAAGATTTTTTTGTCATAAAAAAGCATATTAAGAAATTAATATGCCAAAATATCTTAACCTATAAAAATTAGCTTCTGGTAGCTATTATTATAATTTAAGTTTTTTCAGAAATCAGTTTTAGCAAACAAAAAAGGGTAACTTAAGTACACTCTCGTTTGCTAAAACATCACTTCAGTCTGAATAAAAAAAACAAAAAGAAGGGCGAGTAACTTAAGTTACCCATCTTTGTATTTTATTCAGTACTTACATAGTGTAAGTTTTTGTGTGATATTTTAGCTTGTAAAATATATAGTGAAAATGGATTTTTGCAAGTTAAAAGAGAATATTTACGTAGAGAATATTTAGTGATATTTTAGTTAATAAAATTTATCTTGTAGTCTTTTTATAAATTATATGGATTAAGAATATTATTATTAGAAAAAATTATTAATTTTTTTGAAGCTCTGGTTAATGCTACATATAAATTTTTAGGACACTCAAACTTATGTACATCTAATAATACAACAGTATCAAATTCAAGTCACTTAGTTAACAATGTAGTTCAAACACATCTTCATTGAATTCTATTTCAAACTCTTCTTATTTGATTTCTAGAATCACTCATAGCTTCATAAACAGATTTTCATTCATATTCAGCATTTTTTAATGATTCTAACAATGAAAAAAATAAATCTTTTCTGTAAAATTTTATATTTGGAATTTTGCTTATAAAAATTAATAATTCTGAAATAACTGTATATGATATTTTCTTTTCTAAAGTATCTAAAAATGATTTAATTTTAGTACTAATTATTTTATCTTCTTCTTTTCTTTTACCTTTTAATTTATATGTATCTATATTAAACCACTTTTTTATTTCTGTCTTATTAAATAATTTTAAAGAAAAATCTATTATATTTTTATAAATACCAGATGTAGTAAATTTATCTAAACTTTTAGCAAGTTTATAAAAAGCCTTATCATCTATTCATTCTATTAAAAAACAGTTTTTAAAATTTTGTATAAACTTTATTCTTGGATGTATATTGGTTGTATTTGGATCTAAAAATAATAAGCTATCATTATCTTTTATTATTTTAAAAATATCATTTCTATATTTTGAATATATATCATCATCTGTTTTAAAAAAATCTAATGATTTATAATCACATAAGTTGATATTTTCTCATCCTAATATTTTTTCTCTAATATTTTGTAAATCCAATCACAACTGTTCATTTCATCATATTTTCCACCTCCAAGGAATTTTTAGTTCTTGATGATTTTCATAAAATTCTGATAGTTTTTCTTTATCTGATAAATCTACTATAGGATCAACATGTGGGTTGAAGTTAAAAATTCATTGTAAATAATCTCACAATATATGTGTAGGTAAAATGTTTGATAGAGTTAAAGTTAATTTATGTTGAGAATCTGTACAATCTTGATATTCATCAATAAAAAGTCAGTTATATGAATTTTTTATTATTTTTTTGATTATATCTAGCTTAAATAATTCAATAGCCTTTTCTATTAAAAAGGGATAATAATTTTTAGTATCCTCCTGTTTTGGTAAATCATCCCCTACATAAAAGGATAAAACAAATTTCTGAGCAAAGCTAGTTATTGTTTCAACATTATAATCTTTATTTGAAATTCAGGATTTCTTTAACTTCTTTTTAATAGATGCTATACCTGCATGAGTATGTGTTAAAATCAATTGTCTACCTTCTGTATATTTCAAACTCTCTGATATTGTATGAGTTTTTCAATATCATGCAGGTGCAATTATTATACTTTTATTAGCCTCAACAAATGTTTTATAATTAATCGCCATCTATCCAATCAGATAATTTTTTAAAATTTTTTTTGATTTCATTTTCTTCTCCTAGCAAAGAATAATTTTCAAAAATCAAATTTCATAATTCAATTCACTTTCATATTTGTTTAAACCATGAATTCTTCCCACTAGATATTTTTCATAAAACTTTTTTTATACTTGCATTATAATTGTTTTCATCTAAATCTTTAGGAAACTCCTCTCATAATTCTCATTTTAAATTTCCATAAATATCTAGCTTTACCTTATCTTCATCCTCTCAATTCTCTTTAGATTTTATAGATATAGCTAAATAAATTAGTTTCTGAGCTAGTTCAAAACCTATGTTAGAAAATATAGCATACTCTAATGAATTAGAGTCTTTCCAATCTATAACACAAACACCTTCTTCTTTTAGAGGTTCCTTTTTTCCATTTATTTCTTCCTTGTCTGAATCACAAAACAAGCAAACATCATATCATAAATCCCTAAAATTTCTACAAACTTTAGGAAAATTATCCCCTTTTCCAACTACTAGCTTTACTCATTGATAGGACATATTATTTTTTCCTAAACCGATATTATAATTATTTAAACTCATGCATAGTCAATATTCAGTTTCTCATTCGCATACAAGTATTTTTTTTGCAAAAAATGATTCAGGACTTGTTCTAATCAAAGGCTGATGTTCTTCAGAAAAAATACATAACTCTTTTGAACTTTTTTTTATTAAATAAAGATCATTACACCCTAACTCTACTAATACATCCCTAGAATGAGTCGTTAAAAATATCTGTCCTTTATTATCTTTTTTTAACTTTGAAACCAAATGTTGAACCCTATCAGGTTCAAGTCATTGTTCAATTTCATCTATAAGTACTATTCATCACTCCTTTAATAACTCATGTTGAATTGCCATTGATAACAATCTCTTAGTTCATTTTCATTTTTGTCTAAAAGGAACTTTGTCACCATGTAAAGAAATATTTCACTCCTTTATAGATATCTCTTTAAAATCTACTGTTGCAGAAAGACCTCACACATCTAGTCACAATTCTCTAGCCGAACCCTTAACTTTACCTAAAACATCATCAAATTTAGAAAAAGGTATACTATCTATTTCCCCTTTTGCCTTTCTCATAGACTCTGTTATAGCTCAATTATTTTCGAGTTTATCTCATCATTCTCTCAGTAATGAATATAAAGGGGTTCATCTATTCCATGAGAAATGTCTATCAATATAATCAGAAATTAAAAAAACATTAAATAAACTTCTGTCTCAATATCTTATCTCAATATCATCTTGCCTATTGCTAACAACATACCACTTAGGTTCTAAATCTTTATCAACTACTAATTTTATAGTTAAACATTCAATTACCTCATCAGTTATTTCATCTTGTAATTCCCAATTATCTTTTTTAATTCACCTCACATATAAACCAAATTTTGAATCTTCTAATAATTTATTAGGAATATCATATAATGTAGCCTCTATTATAATATCATTATCAACATTACAATTATAAAAATCTGTATCATAAAAACTTAGATTCCAATTTGGATATAAAACATATGATATTGCTTTTAAAATGGTTGTTTTTCAAGAATCTCATCTTCAAATTAAACAAACAAAATCAGAATTAAATTTTTGCTCAAATTTTTCCATTCAATGAAAATTTTCTATTTTTAAAGTATGAATTTTAGACATTATGAAATTATTAATAAACATTAAAGTTTTTATTTCTTATTTAGTATAAGAAAAATATATTTTCTTTCAATAAAAAAATTTAACTTATTAAAACCACTAAAAATTAAAACAAAATAATCTATATTTTAAAAAATCATAAAAAATTAAAATATAAAATTGTATATTTTAAAAAAAGTGATAAAATTAAAATATAAATATCTTTAATTTAATTTTATGAGTAAAAATTTCACTTCTTGAACTTGGAAAAATCAATACAACTACAAAAGCTTTCTACCAAACATTATAAATAAAACTTTTATCTGGGAAGATAAAAAAATAAATATCCTGCTTGAAAAAGCAAATCTAGAACTCTGAAAATTAGATAGCTTTTCTAATTTCATCCCTGACATAGACTTTTTCATATCAATGCACATTTGAAAAGAAGCCATAAAGTCTAGCAAAATAGAATGAACAAAAACAGAATTTGACGATCTATTTTTAGATAAAGATGATGTAAAATCTATAGAAGAAAGAGATGATATAGAAGAAGTAAAAAATTATATAGAAGCTCTTAATTTAGGGATGAAAGAACTTGAAAAACTCCCTATGAGTTTTCGCTTATTCTCACTTATTCATAAAACCCTATTAAAATGAGTAAGATGAGAATACAAAAACCCTTGAGAAATAAGAACAAGTCAAAATTGGATTTGATGAAGTAATTTACAAAATGCCTTTTTTATTCCTCCTCATCAAGATGACCTAAGTAACCTAATAAAAGATTTTGAATTATTTCTACATAATGATAACTTAGAAATTCCAGAACTTATAAAAGTCGCTATAGCACATTATCAGTTTGAAACTATACATCCATATTTAGATGGAAATTGAAGAATCTGAAGACTTATGATTATTTTGTACCTGATTGATAAAAAAATTATTTCAAAACCTGTATTATATATTTCAGATTTTTTTGAGAGAAATAAATGAAGTTATTATGATGCCTTAACTGTAGCAAGAAGTTCAAATGATATAGAGCATTTTATAAAGTTCTTTTTGACTTGAATCATAGAAACTTGCGAATCTTCTATAAATACTTTTCAAGCACTCTTCGAATTAAGCTAAACCCTTAGAACTGTGAAGGTATTATATAAAAAAAAAATAAAATACAAAATTTTATTTTAGTATACTAGAGAAAATTATATAAAAACCGAAAACAAAACAAAAAACTGAAAGAAAAAACTCATCACCCCCGTACTAACAATTAAGACAAAGAAGTCTTAAAAAAAATCTTTTTAAATCCTATAACTACAAAACTATGAAAACAACAAAAATATTAGCAATGACAGCCATAACAACAGCAGCACTATTATCTCTTGCATCTACATATGCATACAAATGAGAAAATAACCAAATAAACAATAAATTTACCTCTGAACAAAACAGTTCAAATAAAAAACACTCAAAAGCAGGTAAATACATACAAAATAAAAAGAACTCAGAAAACACAAAAGCAAATAATATAGCAAACATAGAAAAACAAAATTTAGACGAAACAGAAACAGACCTACTAAAAAAACAATACGAAGAAGAAATGATGGCAAACGAACTCTACAATTATTTCTATGAAATATATTGAACAAAAATATTTCAAAACATAGCAACCTCAGAAGCAAAACATATGGAAGCAGTAAAAGTATTACTCGATAGATATGAAATCGAAACCCCTACAACCTATGAACATATTCAAACACTATATGACGAACTAAAAGAAAAATGAGAAAAATCATTAAAAGATGCTCTAGAAGTTTGAATCAGTATTGAAATAGTTGATATAGAAGACATTAAAACAGCCATAGCCTCAACAGATAACGAAGATATGAAAACCATATTTACAAATATCTGATCAGCCTCATACAACCATATGAGTTGATTTGTAAGAAACCTTGAAAATAACTGATTTGATACAGACATAGACTATTCAGACTATTTAGGAGATGACAGTTTGAAGAAAAGAAAATGAAACAGATAAAATTATTCTTCAATAAAATTGTATGAAAATATAAATGTAGCCTCTTTCTCCTGAGAAGGAGAGAGAATTTAGAGAGAGGTTTTTCACTTTATGAAAGAAAAAACTCATCACCCCCGTACTAATAATTAAGACCACCAAAAAGTCTTAAAAAACCTTTTATTTTTCTAAAATATTATACTATGAAAAAAATAGCATTAACCCTAGTTACAATAGTTATACTTACATCATGTTGAACAAACCCAACAGAAACAAAAAACACCTCTGACAATTCATCCGTAAACACTACAGAAAACAGAAATGAAGAAATAGCATCCATGCAACCAGAATACAAAGCAGAACTCTATGGAAAAGTTAAACAAATAGAATGAAACATGTTTACAATATCTGAAATAGACACCACAAAAGACCCAACAATAAATATGGAACAAGCAGAAAAACAAGCATATATGCAATCCCTACCAGAAGCACAAAGACTAGACCTAAAAGAAAAAATACAATCATCAATACTATGAGATGTAAAAGTAATGATACCAGTTTGAATCCCCATGATAAAAAAAGAATTAGTATGAGAAGACAAAAAAGACCTAGAAGCAACCCTAGCAGACTTAAAATCATGAGACATAGTAAGTATCTGGTATGACAAAGACATAACAGACAGAAAAGTATCAATATTTGTAAAAAGAAGTATCAGAAAATAAAATAAAGTTTTAGGGAAAACTAGAAAAAAATACTGTAGAGGCAATACCCAATACCATTAAGTTAATGAATTTTATGTAGAGAAGTAGCACTGCTACATCTCTACTAAATAGTTAATTATATTAAAAAAAACTCTTAACTAAATACTGTAGGGGCAATACCTTGTGTTTGCCCTAATTTAACCATTCACCATACCTAACAAAGATACAAATAAAACCCACTTATAAATTAAAAAACCAAAAAATGTGAATACTAAAAGACATAGAAAAACACAAAAAATCAAAACTATACCCTAAACTAATTATATGAATAATAGTATTATCAATAATATGATACTTTTCCTATGATTATTTTATACCACAAAAAGAAAACACCACAGAAAAAGAAAAACAAATATTCACCGTAACAACCTGAAACCTAAAAACAAGCATATCATGAGACTGAAAAATACTATATAAACAAGACTACAACCTAAACTTCCCAATAAGCGGAATAATCACAGAAATAAAAAAGCAAGAATGACAAGAAATAAAACAATGAGAAATCATAGCAACACTCGATACAAAATACCTAGAATTAAATGTAGATAAAGCCGAAATAGCTCTAAAAAAAGTAAGAGCAGAACTATCAGCTAAACAAAATCAATACTCAAACTCAGACATAAAACTAAGCCAAGAACAATTAGAATCAACCAAAACAAACCTAGAAAATATAAAACTAACCTGAGAAATAGACATAAAAAATGCCTTAACAAACTTAGAAACAGCTAAACTAAACTTAGAAACAGCATTAAACAATACAGAAAATACTAAAACAACATCATGAAACGACATAGAAAATTTTGAAATAGCCTTAGAAACAGCTAAAATCGATCTAGAAAATGGAAAATCAAATCTTATAATTATAGAAAACGAAGAAAAAGAAAAATATGAAAATAAACAAGAAAATGCAATATCCGTTATATGACTAAACAACTCATTTATAAAAGAAAAATTATTAGACATAGACAAACTACTTTGAATAACAAAAGAAAACAAAGACCTAAACAACAAATTTGAAGACTTCCTATGAGCCAAAAATTCAACAGCCAAAAACGATGCAAAAACAAGTTTCATACAAACAAATAAAAAATTTGAAGAATCTTTAATAGAATGGAAAAACTACACCCAATGAGAAATAGACTTTTCAAAATTAGAAAAATTCTTACAAAAAGCAACAGAAAACTCTAAACAACTAAATGAATCTCTAGGACACACTTTAGAAACTGTGAAATCCTCTATATCATCAGTAGGAGCATTAAGTGAAAACGATATAGAAAACTATATAAAAACATATGAAGACTCTATAATAGAAACAAAAAAAGAAATAACAAATATAGCAAATACAAAGCAAACAATAGAAGAACAAAAAACAACCATGAACTCTAAAATTGAATCTCAGAAAAACACCATAGAAACCCTAGAATCTAAACTACTATTATCCGAATCAAATCTAAAAAAAGCAAAATCAAATCTAGAAGTATGAGTAGACACCTCAGACGATAAAGTAAAACTAGCCAAAAAACAACTAGAACAAGCTCAAATAAATTATAAAAATTCACAAAAAAAAGCAGAAAACAACTTAAAAATAGCACAAAACCAAATAGAAATATCCAATGCATCCTTATGAACAAAAACCGTATCACAAAGTGAATTAGCCCCATATTACACAAATATAGAAAATGCCCAAAAATCTTTAGAAGAAGCAAAAATCAAATTAGAAGATGCAGTACTAAAAAGCCCAATAGAATGAACCATAGTAAAAATAAACTGAAATATAGGCTCATTCGCAGGTTGAGACAAAGACCTAGCATTCGCAATAGTTACAAACGACAACCAATTTTATGTAGAAAGCTATGTAGAAGAAATAGATATAAGCAGAGTAAAAAACAACTCAAATGTATACCTAACATTTGATGCACTAGATTGAGTTAAACTACCCTGAAAAGTCGATTACATAAGCGATAAATCTACAACCGATTCAAACTCAATAGTAACCTACAGAGTAGAAATATCATTTGAACCTAAGCAATCGTGAGTCAGAGAATGAATGACCACATATGTAGAATACATAACAAACGAAGTTAAAAATGTAAAAATAATTCCAGTATCAGCAGTAAAACCAGTAAATGGAAAACCCTCTGTATTATTAGAAAATAATACTTGGAAACCAGTAGCCACCTGATTTACAGATTGAGAAATGGTAGAAATAATAACCTGATTAGAAAAAGGAGAAAAAGTAATCTATTAAAATATTAACAATGAAAGAAACAATTATAAAACTACAAAATGTTCATAAATCATATTTTTTAGACAACGGAGAAGAAGTAAAAGTCTTAAAATGAATAAATATAGATGTAAAAAAATGAGAATTTGTAGCACTAATGTGAGAAAGCTGATGATGAAAATCAACACTCCTAAACATAATAGCATGCCTACACCCCCTAAGCAGTTGAAAATATTATTTAGAATGAGACAATATATGAGAAGTAAAAGACGAAGACATACTAGCATTCATCAGAAACAAAAAAATGTGATTTATCTTTCAACAATTCAACCTACTATCAAAACTATCAGCCCTAGAAAATGTAGAACTACCAGCTATATATAACTGAATAAACGAAACAGAAAGAAAAAAACTCTGAGAAAAACTATTAAAAAAAGTATGACTATGAGATAAATTAGAAAACAAACCATGAGAACTATCCTGATGACAACAACAAAGAGTATCCATAGCCAGAAGCCTAGTAAACGACCCCGAAATACTACTAGCAGACGAACCAACCTGAGCCCTAGACTCAAAAACAACCCACGAAGTTATGGAATTAATAAAAGCATTAAAAAACGAATGAAAAACAATAGTAATGGTTACACATACACCAGAAGTAGCCAAATCAGCAGACAGAATAATATTCTTAGAAGACTGAAAAGTAATAAAATGTGATTATAAAATAGAATAGAGTTTGCCCTGATTTAATAAAACATAAAAAAAATAAAATGCTAAAAGACATTATAAAAATGGCCTTTAAATCACTATATGGAAATAAACTCCGTACCTTTCTATCAACACTATGAATAGTAATATGAGTATCAACCATATCCCTAGTCATAGCAATATGAATCTGAGCAAAAAAAGACATAGAAGACCAGTTTAAAACCCTATCAGTCACAGCAATAGCAATAATGCCAGTAAACACAGAAGGATCAACCTCAAAAATATCTATCGAAGACATAGACATTATAAAGAAAGAAGCAGAAAATATAGAAAATGTAACAGCATATGTAAACTGAAAAATGCAATCAACCACATCATTTGCATCCCTACAAGCCTGAATACTATGAATAACACCAGATATATTTGAAATATCAAACCTAAAATTAACCAAATGAGAATATATAAAAGAAGAAGACCTAAAAACAAGAGAAAAAATAGCAGTAATAGGATACTGAATAGTTCAAGATTTATTTAACTGAAACCCAGAAATAATATGAGAAACAATAACTATATGAAAAAAGAAAGTTAAAGTAATCTGAATACTAGAAGAAACAGGATGAACAATCTGACCAATAAGCTTTGATGACAACATCTACTTACCATTCAGCACAGCAGAATCCATTATGTGAGACTCCTGAACAACAAGAATGACAGTACTAGCAAAAGACATAAACAGCATCGGACTAGCAATGGACGAACTCTGAATCATACTAAGAAAAAACCATAGACTAAAAGACAGTGAACCAGATGACTTCAGACTAAGAGACCAATGAGCCAGAGTAACCTCAGCCCAAGAATCAGCCGATACCATGAGCCTCTTACTAACTCTCGTTGGAGCCATAGTCTTGGTAGTATCTTGAATATGAATCATGAATGTAATGTTTGCCTGAGTAGCAGAAAGAACCAGAGAAATATGAATACTAAAATCAATAGGAGCCAAAAGAAAAGACATACTAAATCAATTTTTGATTGAAAGTGTAGTCCTATCCGTCATATGATGAATCGTAGGAGTCCTTCTATGAGAAATTCTTATACCAATAATAAATAATTATGCCTGAATGACAACCATTAGAAGTAACATGTGAATGATGCTAGCCTTTAGTTTCTCTGTAGTAGTCTGAATATTCTTCTGATATCATCCAGCCTATAAAGCCAGTAAATTAGACCCTGTAGATGCTCTAAGAAGTTAATGAAATTACGAAATACTCTTAGTATCCCTTAACATTCTAGACTCCAAACTCCCCATATAAGCCAAACCAATAGCATCAGCAGCATCATCAGGCTTAGGAATAGAATCCAGTTGAAACAGCATCTTTATAGACTTTTGAAGCTGAAGTTTATTTGCAGCACCATTTCAAGTTATAGCCTTCTTAACCTGCAGGGGAGTATACTCAAGTATCTCTATATCAGACTTAATAGCCTCATACATAATCACTCATCTAGCCTGAGCTACATCTATACCTGTCTTAACATTAGTAGTGAAATATAGCTTTTCAATCACAACCAAATCAGGAGAAAATTTATTTATAATGATTTTTATATCGTTTCAAATCTCAAGAAGTTTATATTTTAGTTCTATCTTAGGGGTTGTCTTAAATACTCCATAGTCTATTATTTTTGGTTTTGTTCAGTCTTTTTCCAGCACAGCAAATCATACCGTTGTAGTTCATGGATCTATTCAGAGAATTATTGACATATTTTATATTTATTTAAAAATAGGGGAAATACAATTGTAGCCTCTTCCCCTTATGTAAGGGGAAGAATACAAGTTAGGGTTATTTGAAGTTTCACTTCCTATAGATATTATAAAATTATGTAAAAAAGACAATAAAAATTATTTTACAAGAAGATATCATTCACTTTTACCATAATACCGAGTTATATCTCATTCATAATCGGGGTTCTTGATAATAAAATTTTTAAAAACTATTTTATATCAATCTATTTCAAAAATTAAATTTTCTGGAGATACCTTTTTCTCTTCCACATTATCAGGATTTAATTTTTCTAATTTTTTTATTATATTGGACATATCTATTTCTTTTATTACTTCGCTTCTATTATGGTTAATAGGATTAACAATTTTTAATTCACTTTTATTAGGGGCATAATAAACTTGTTCATTCTCTATATCGAAATCAACTCAATTATTAATAATATAAATTTCTGAGTATCCTTTTATATCAATAGGGAAAATTGTATCAATATTAGAAGATTCTTCTGAATAAAATCTTATAGTTTGGTTTATACTTTCAGTTCCAGAATAATAAGACTTTACTTTTATTTCATCTGTAACTTGTTCAATAATATCCTGTATATATCCTGAAAAATTTATATTAAGTCCTGAAAATAATTCTTTTATTTTTTCACAGTTATCAAAATCACAAAGATAATCAATTCCCGAATAAATACTCTTTCACAACTCTATATCTATATCAGAATATTTTTCTAAAGGAACGATTTTTCCATCAACTAAAATCTTTGCTTTTATTAAATTCTCTTTTAATCTATTAAATTGTATTACCTTTGGTAAGCTATGTACAGACCAAGGTCAAATCGAAATAATTATAATAAACAATGTTAAAGTACTAGGAATAAATATAATATGTTTTTGTTTTGAAAGTATATAATAAATAGAAAGAGCAAACAATAAAATACCAAAAACAACTACCAAATACCTATTTACAGTCAAACCATACTGACCGATTCTAACATCAATTGCATAAAAAAGCATAAATACCTGAGGCAGAACAGCATAAGGGAAATACTTTCTAAAAACTCTTATAAACCCACTTTTCCCCTCAAATATATATGATATCATATAAGATATATAACCTAAAATAGAAAAACCAATAACCATCCAACTAACTTCTCATTTTGGCCAATCTCCAAAAGTCAATAACACCTTAAATGTATAAGAATATAAAATCACAAAATAAATACATATAAAAGGAACTACTATAAATCTTACCAAAAAAGAAAAAAATATATTCTCATTAAAATAATTACTCCTATAGTCCTCTTTACTAGGAATCTGAGTCAAAGCAAAAATCGGAGTAAATAAAACAAAAGATAATGTTGCCCAATAAAAAACAGCTTTTTCAAAATCCAATCAAACTTCAAACAAACTTGATACTGTTATTATAAAAACAGCTCAAAACACAAATAAAACTCATCAAAAAATAGAAGATAATAAAAATATTACTAAAATTCTATAAAAATAGGTATAATAAACCTTTTCTTCTATCTTCCCAGTAAAGATACTTTTTAAATAAGGAGCAAAAAATCAGTATGAAATAGTTCATATTAAGTACAATAAAACAAATTTAAAACTATCAGTACTAGCACTACCATAGTAAAAATTAATAAAAATTAAATTAGGAAGGAAAATAAAAAATAATATAGAAATTAATCGAATAAGTTTTTTATTTAAACCAAAATAGTCATTATTTTCTAAGGTTAAATTAATAGAAATTCATAAAAAAAATATATTTATAAAAAAAATAATATAATTAATTGTATAAGAAGAACCCATCTGATTAAAGATCAAGATCCAAAAAGTCAAATAAAAAACAATAACAAAACTAAGGGAAAACCTAGAAAAAGCCTTTAAAATACTTTTTGTTAAAACAGAAACATTTAATATATTTTTCATTATTTAAAATAAGTAAAAAAATAAACAACCTCTACTTCTCAAGTAGATATCATCTTACATTTGAATAATCTCAAGTAGTATCCTTCTTATATTCAGGATTTCTCAAAATAATATTAGTAAAAACTATTTTATATCAATCAACATCAAAAATTAAATCCTCACTATCTACTAAAGCTTTCCGTGAATCTCTATCAAAATCAATACTTTTTATTTTTTCAATTATTTCTGAGATATCTATTTTTTTTAGAACTGTATAATCTTTAATTATTCTTAATTCTTTATCTGAAGTCACATAAGCATAACTTTTTCAATATTCATTATTATTACCAAATATCTCATAATTATTACCAAATATCTCATAAATTTTTGAATATCCTTTAATATCTATAGGGAAAGACAAGTTTGTATAAACTTCCGTTCTCCTATTTATATATTCATCTTCATGATTAATTCCTCTATAATATGATTTTACTTTTAATTTTTCAGTAATTTTTTCAGTAATTTGCCGTCTACCTAAAGGATAATATTCTTCATTTAGAACATTTTTTATATATATTTCATTTCTGTTTACCTTATCTTCATTAACTCAAGAAAATTTAGCTATATTATTTCTATATTTTTCTATTTCTTTATCCTTTCCTTCTTCCCACATTTTTCTATCATTTTCTTCTATTTCTTTATATATTTCAGAAAATAATTCTTTTATTCTACTACAATTATTAAAGTCACAAACATAATCAATTTCTGAATATATTTTTTTTCATAATTCTTTATCTATATCAGAATAATCACTTAAAGGGATAATTTTTCAATCAACTAAAATTCAAGCCTCTACTAAAAGAACCTTTAGTTTATTAAAATGCCTACTTTCTGGTAAATTATAAACAGACCAAGGTCAAACAGAAACAACAATAGTAAACAAAGTCAAAACAGCAGGAATAAAACTAAGATGTTTTTTCTTAGAAAATATATAGTAAATAGAAATAACAAGTAACCAGATACCAAAAACTACTACAAAATATCTATTTATGGTAATATCATATTGAGCTATCCTTAAATAAATAGAATAAAAAAGCATAAATACCTGAGGAATAACAACATAAGGAAAATATTTTCTAAAGACTTTTATAAATTCACTTTTTCATTCAAATATATATGATATCATGTAGCTCACATACCCCAAAACAGAAAAACCAATAACCATCCAAGTAACCTCTCACTTTGGCCAATCTCAAAAAGTTAACAAAACCTTAAATGAATAAACATATAAAATTATAAAATAAATACACACAAAAGGTACCGCTATAAACTTAACCAAAAACGAGAAAAATATATTTTCATTGAAATAATTATTTCTATAATCTTTTTTACTAGGAATCTGAACCAAAGCAAAAATAGGAGCAAAAATACCAAAAGATAATATAGCCCAATCCATAAGATATACTTCATCTTGCAATCTTCTTATATCAAACAATTCTGACACCGTAACCATAGCCACACTTCATAAACCCCAAACCGCTCATGATAAAATAGAAGCCACTAAAAACACAACACCCACTTTATAAAAATATGTATAGTAAACACTCTGCTTAACATTTTTGGTAAAAAGATTTTTTAAATATGGAGCAAAAAATAAATAAGAAAAAATTCAAACAGAAGCCAATCATAAAAATACAACATCTTGAAAATCATTCATATTTCAAGTATCAAATCACAAAAAAAATAATACTCAAAATACAACAGGAAATAATTGTAAAAGATTGTTTTTAAAATAAGAAAAATTATTACTCTCTCCAGTTAAATAAACTCAAATTCCTAAAAACAAAGTAACTATTAACGAAAACACAGCCCTAAACATAGTATCCTCAATTCACCAAAATCTATGATTTAATATAAAAAATAAAACAGCAATAATAAAAACAAGAAAAAAGCTCAAAGTAAACCTATAAAAAGCCTTTTTAAAACTCTCCCTTAAAGTACGAACTCTAAAAGAATTTAACAAATTTTTCATAATATAAAAAAATTAGTAAATAAAAACATATTTTCAAGCAAAGATATTTTTAAAACACCTCTACATAAAATTAAACAATACACACTATATTCTCTAACTTGAAATCTACTTGAATTAACACAATAAAAAATCAAAAAAAACTTCAACTAGATTTTAAGTATGTTTGTACATTTATAATGTATAAATGTGGGACCTAAAAATTGTACTCTATTTTTTACTCTAGCTATTGAATTTACTAGAGTATTATGTTATAATATCGCATAATATTATTTTTAATAAATATTATGATAAAAAATAAAGACAGATTACTTTGAAGTTTTAGTATATTTTACTACATAATCATTTCCTTATTTAGTACAACAATATATTCATACTTTGGCTTAATTGCTGATTTTGAAACTCCATATTATTTTAGTTTAACAGATTTATTTTTATATTGGTGAATCCCTATAATATTATTTACTTTATTAGTAATATATAACTTAATAAAAAAGAAAGAGATTATACTCTATATACTAATAATCATAATGTTGTTCTGTAATGTTATATGGGTTTATTATAATCTTCATCATGATAAAGTAATAGATTGGGGTTACTAGTAAAATTTCTTCACCTAAAAAATTAAAAAAAAACTTCAACAAAAATTAAAAAAAAACTTCAACTAGATTTTAAGTTGAAGTTTTTTTATAAAATATACAAATTGAAAATTATTTGATAAATTCCCCTTTTATTTCATCTGTATTTAATGTTCTTAAATCTAAAACTTTTACTCATAGTTTTTTATTTAAAATTTCTGCATCTTTATTTATATCTGACAGACTAGGGTTATCTGTTATAAAAATACGATTTCAATCCTTTAGAACTAAGTTTAACTGGTAGGTATATATAAAATCTAGGATACCTCTTTTAGTTCAATCCTTTAAAACTAAGTTTTTTCGGTAGTCTTTCGGATAAGAATAGGGATTATGACGAGCTTTTGATACAATTTGTAATGCATAAATATCCTTTAACCAAACAACTCATTTTTTATATTTTTCATCTGAATTAATTTGATGAAAGTTATCTCTATATTTAATAGGATATAGAAATCATTTATTGAAGTCAAAAACTATACTTTTATAAAATGATGCATGGATAAAAATGAAGTATAAACAAAATAAAAATATAAATACAGCTAAGAATCAATTTCAATTTAAGGCTTGTAGTTTAAAATGCGACAGTATGTCATCAATATCTAAAAAATCACTAAACTTTAACTCTCAATCGTAAGATAGACTCACCATTTGAGAAAAAGAAAAAATAAATGCTATAGTAAAAATATACCAAACTTTTGATGCTTTTAAAATTATATTTCAATCATTATTATGATATAGTTTATGTCCCTTTGTAATTGCTTCCCTTGTTTTTAGAGGGGTATAATTTATTTCATTGTCTGAGTTTTCTTCTGATTTTTTATTTATTTTATCAACCAAACTATCATTAATTATATCTACTTTACTTGTAAACCGAGCAGATTTTATAAAATGCCAAATAATGTAAATAAAAATAATTCAAAAAAAATACAATGAAAACTCATTCTGAGGTAATCTCATAAAAAATAGATTAATAAAATATTCTTATAAAAAATTATAGCATATAATCAAAATAAAACCTAAAAAAATAAAAAACTTCAACTAGATTTTAACTAGATTAATAATATAATCTTTAAAGATGAAATATGAAAACAAAGATATTTTGGTAAAACATCTCTAACTACCCCAAAAAAAATGTATAGACAAAAAAACTTTTGTCTTTTAAAAAATATAATGCAATATAAAAAATAAAGATGTTTTGCCAAAACATCTCTACAGGCTAATTATAAAAAAACTATGAAAATCCTAATAATAGAAGACAACAAAAACCTAAGAGAAAACATATGCTTCCTCCTAAAAAAGTTTAACTACCTAGCAGAAGAAGCAGAAAACTGAAAAGAAGCAATAAAAAAAATATCAGCCTCAAAATACGATGCAATAGTACTAGATATAGAAATGCCAATAATGAACTGAAAACAATTTTTAGAAAATATAAGAAAAAACTGAAACACCACACCAGTAATAGCACTAACATCCTACTGAATGCTAGAAGATAAACTACAAATGTTTGATCTATGAGTAGATGACTATATGACAAAACCATTTGAAATAGAGGAACTAGTAGCAAGACTAAAATCAATCCTAAACAGAAAAAGTAAAACAATAGATAATAAAAAAATAATCCGAAACATAGAAATAAACTATACAAACAACAAAATAAGCCTAAACTGAGAAACAATAAAATTCCCCCACAAACAATACCTAATAATAGAACTACTATCAAAAAACCAAGGCTACCACCTAAATAAAACAAAGATAATGGAATATGTATGGTGAGAGGCAGAAGAATGTTTAGATCTAAAAAGCACAACCCTAGAATCACACATTTATGCAATCAGAAAAAAGCTCTGAAAAAACTTTATAAAAACAGTGAAGTGAGTGGGGTATGTGGTAGACCTCACCTAGCCTCTCCTTAAAGGAGAGGAATATAAGGAATTTTCTTTATATAAAAAATCGTTAATTGTAAAGCGAAAGAATTATATCTTCTTTTCTCCTCTAAGGAGAAAAGAACTCAAGATATGAGGTTTAACTAAATTTCCCCATGAACAACATAAAAAACATCTCCATAAAAATATGAGCAATAACATTTGCCTCAGCAATAATATTTTTCATTATAGCATTTTTTTGGTACCAAGATTATGATAATATAAAAACATTTCTAGAAAACTTTTTCATCTCAAAAAATATAATATTACTAATCCTAATATTCATATTTTCAATAATAATATGAACAACCTCTTCCATAATAATCAAAAACACATTCCTAGATATAGAAAAATACAATGAAAAACTAAAAGACTATAATCACCACCTAGCACATGAACTAAAAACACCAATAACAGTAATATACTCAAACCTAGATGTACTAAAATACTGATTTGATAAAGCAAAAATTACAAATTCAAAAGATGAATTGAAAAATATGATAAAAATAATTGACTCAATACTAAACTTCTCCGAATCAATTCAGATAACATCCCAAAAGGAAATAAATATAGAAAACTGCCTAAATAATTATATTTATTTTCTAAAAGAGAAACAAAATATAAAAATAAAAAATAAAGAATTTAACCTCTCAATATTTACAGACGAAACACTATTTTTAAGAGTAATAAAGAATCTAGTAGACAATGCTCTAAAATACTCAAAAAACTGAAAACTAACTATAACTATAGAAAATAAGCAAATAGTATTTGAGAATGAAATAAATAAAACTTTAAAACCTTGAGAAATAAACACACTACTAGAAAAATTTTACTCAAAATCATTTGAAGAAAAAAACTGACACTGAATATGATTACCTATGATTAAAGAAATAGTAAAAAATCTGTGATACAAACTAGAAATTAACTCCATAGATAATAAATTTATAGCTAAGATAGTGATATAGATTTTAAATAAAATTAGAAATATAATAAAAAAAATAAATGTAGAGACATCCATTTATGGTGTCTCTTAATTTTATAACTCACATTTCATAATATCTCTCATAAAATTATTTTCATTTTCTTGACAATGTATTATATATATGTTTTAATATAAATGTATTTAAATTATCTTTATATTTTTACATGTAAAAATTATTAATGAAAAAATACAATAATAAAAGGAAGAAAGCCAGAAAAGTGCTTATTTTTGATAACTCCCTACTAGACCAGATAGCTAACTCTAGAACTCTAGGCGAAAAAGAAAAAATATCATTTCTCAGGTACATCTCTTACCTAACAGATATAGAGCAAACAGAATTAAAAACTCTTATCTAAAATAAAAACCTCTCCTGAAAAGGAGAGGTTTTTTCTAAATAATTTTCCAATCAAAAAATTCCTCAAGCTCTAATCTTTCATGGTCAAATCTAAAAAGTTTTCAATGTTTTTTTATTCTTTTTAGTACTCAAGATACTATCTTTTCAGAAACATTTTCTCAGTAAATATTTTTTCACATCATTTTTTTATTTCAAATTGCTCATTTTACAATTTCTGCTATCAAAAGAGAATTTATAGGTGGTGCTATTATATTTGTTCAGGCTAGTATTGTTTCCGTTCTATCGCTACCAAATCTAACAGTTACACAAGGAGTTCATAATATATTTGTTTCTTCTTGTATTCATCAGCTATCAGTCATAACACATCAGGCTTTAGATACCATATCGATAAACTCATGATGATGAGCTAGAGCAGGACCATAAGCAAAGCTCTCTTTATATCTTTTCTTAAGTTCTTCTATGTCGTCTCTTAGTCAATAATTATCTATTGCATATTCTGAAGCATAAAAACCCAAAAAGCAAACATCGTGTCAGTCTTTTATTAGTTTCTTTATAGCATTATATATGGCTAGGAATCTTTCCTTAACTTCACAATTTTCTCTTCTATGAATGGTTACAAGAATAAAATCTTTATCTTTCATATTTGGAAATATTTCAAATGCTTCTGATTGTGGGAGTTTTTTTAGGGATGTTTTTACTGCATCTACTACTGTATTTCATGTTACTTCTATATTATCTCTTGGAAATCATTCTGAGATAAGAGTGTGTTTATATAATTCTACAGGGGTTGCGAAATATCATGTACTTGCTTCTATTCATCTGGTATCAAATTGTTCTGGGTATGGCTCTATACTTCCTAGTTCATATATTGAGAAGTCTTTTAGTTCATTGTAGTATTTTTCCCAATCAAATTTTCCTGCTTCGTATTTATTGAAAAGGGATTGAAAAAAGTGCTTGTTTGGTGTGTAAGTTCTAATTCAAGCTTCTACATGTACTACTGCGAATTTGTTTAGAAAGGCAGCTTTGTCTGCTGTTGTGGCTGTCATAGTATCTCCATGTACATATGGAATAGGGATTTTTTTGTAATTAGTTGATAGGTCTACTAGGAAGTCTCATAGTCTTTCTATTACTAGTGAGAATTTTTTGTGTAGTTTTCAGTATATGTTTAGTTCTACATCTACTTGCATATTAAATTCGGCTAGTACTCATTTGCTTAGGTTGTAGTCATAGTGCTGTCCTGTGTGTACTAGTATTACTAGTTCTTCCCTATTTTTTAGTTCTTGATATAGTGGGGCTTGTTTTATGATATCTGGTTTGGTTGCTATCATTATTATATGAGCATATTTATGGCTACTATTCTGGATATCATTCCAAAATCATTCTCTAATAGTTACTTTCGTTTCTTCTGTCATAGTTTTTTAGTTAATATTTAGATTTATATCATTCTACTTAAAATAATATCATAATCAAATCATAAAGGTAACAATAGTGGCAAGTGCCAATTGTTTTTTATTAGGATTATCCTTTAGTATAAACTTCATTGCAAATACATTGAACACAAGTCATAAAAATCAAAGCAAAGTGGCAATAACAACTCATTGCTTTTCTATTATAAACAATCAAATAATAAATCAAAACCGTGAAATAATTGTTCAGAGGATTCTATTAAAATAAAACTCTCTAGTCTCTTCAAATACAGGCTTTATAGATTGTTTCAATATTAGAATAGAAATAATACTTAAAATAAAAACAGTAAAGACTTTAACTGAGACATATGTAATTGAATCATAGCTAAGCAAAATATATCAAGTTCAGATAAGTGTAAAAGCTTTCAAAAATCTTAGAAATATAAAACTACCAATATATTTGGGGAATTTAATATTTTTGAAATCTACTGTGAAAAGTAAAATTATAAATACTGTGAAGATACTGATAAATAAAGTATTAAAAGAGGTCTGTTTTTCTGTACCAGAATAAAGCAAGAATCCTATGATAATAACAAATACTTTATCTAATTTATCATATGGCATGATATCAGATAGTTTAAGTTTTTTCATCAAATTTTGTTCCCATAGTCCTCTAATATAATTTACTAAAACTATTAAAAGTAATAATGAAAATAAGGTATAGTCACTAAATAAGCTGTGATTAAATCACTTAAAAAAAATAAGACTGAATACGACAAAAAGTCCTATCAGAGGTGAGAATGTTTTAAAAAGAACTCATGAAAGAGTAGAAGAGTTTATTGCTTTTTTCCAGTGTATAGTTCACACTGATTCAAACAGGACTCATATTATTCAGTAGATTATTCAAAGCATAAAAAGAGGATGTTTTAATGTTATTTAAAAGTATTTTTGATATATTTCAGATGAAATATCAAGTTGCTTTAAAATAGATGATAAAAGCCCTTTAGGTAAGTCTTTATTTGAATGCACAGGAATAACCGAAGCCTTTCAATTAAATTTAACTTTAAAATGGCTAGATTTTCAGTTTTTTACCTCAGCTCAGAGACTTATAAGTATTTTTATCAAATCTTTTCAAGACACTATCTTTAACTCTACCATCTTTATGTAATTTAATATTTAATACCCCCGTATTTGGAAAGTCAAAAAACTCTTCGTTAACAGCATCTGCATATTCAGATATTGCCATAGTCATATTTTTTCAATACTCTTCCATTGTATCTCAACTAGAGAAACATCAATCAAAAATTCTAGCTTCTCACCAATATTCTCAATTTTCTTCATTTATCGTAACAGGTATTTGTAAATTTTTTTCTTCCATTTTTTTCTTATATTAAAATAATAAATTCTTTTATGCAGAGATGTTTTACCAAAACATCATTATTTTTTGTAGCTTATCTTGTTTACTAAAAGGAAAAAACTGTTATGGAATACCTATGTATCTACCATAAACCTTAACTACCAATCATTAAATATCTCCTTCACAAGTTTCATGAATTTTTGCCACCAACTCAACTTTTTTAATTCTTTAGGGTTTTCTATTTCTTCAACTTTTTCTAGGCTGTCTTTTATATCTATATGATTGTCTTGGATTCTAACTAGTCTTCTGTTTAGTATTGCCATATATCAAGAAAATAAGTTTAGTCACATAGATGAGTTAGGGTTAGCTTGATTTGCAAGTACAGTTAAAACATTGTCCAATTTTTTCATAGTCTTAGTTCTATTTTTATCATCAGTTATTGCTTTTTTATATTCTTCTTTTGTTATTCTTGATTCTTTAGGTAAATAATCGTCAATACCATCAATATTTTCTATCTCATCGATTTTGTTAAGTATTTCTTCTATTTCATTTTCTGATAAACTTTCTCAAGATATAGCTTTTTCTAAAACTTGTTTTGCTTCTGGGGTTAACTGTTTATTTTCTTCTGATAGCAAATCTTTTAATATATTTAAAAGTTCATTTGCTTTTACTACTTCTCTTATTTCTTCTTTCTTTTTTTGTTGTTCTATAATTCTTTTTTCTTCTTTTACTTTTTGTTTTTCTGATTTCTCTTTTTTCTTTTTATCTTGCTCTGCAAGTTTTCATGCTTCTAAATTCATAATTTTAAAGTTAGGAAAATATAAATTATAATCCATATTTTTGTAGCCTCTTCCCTTTAGTATTAAAGGGAAGAATTCAAGTTAGGATTATATTTTTGTTTTTTTATTGATTTATTTCCTAACATTATATAATAGAAAATATTAAATCAAATAAAAATTTATGTTTTTAGGAATATTATCAACAGCCTTTAATAGTTTAGCAACCATATTTTGGAAAAAAGCTTTATGACTATCATCTTCGCTTTCTCCAAGAGTTTTTGCTTTATTTGCATCTGCTTGACCTATAGTTTTAGTTACTTATTTTTCTTTATTTTGAAAATATAACTTTTTAAGCTTTGATTATAAAATTTTACTTATAATAATACTGATATCAAGCTTATATTTTATAAATGTACAAATAAGTCAATATGTTTATAAAAGGGAAAAAATAAGTGTACTAACTCCATATGAAAATCTAAATAAAATATTTTCTATAACTTTAGCTTTTTTTATTTTTTCTGATGTATCGGTTTTATCTTTCTTGTTAACTTTATTTGCTTGATTTATAATAACCGCTGCTTCTATAGATTTTAAAACTTTTAAAATACCAAAGCTTATAAAAGTATTTTCAGTATGACAAATCTTTAAGTCTATTACAATTTTATTAATCTGATATGTTTTAAAGAAGATAACAAGTATTGATTACTATATAATTTATTCTCTATTATATGCTTCAATATTAATGCTGATTGTAATTTCTAAGTGAGAATTTTCAGATATAACAAAATTTCCAAAAAAGTTTTACATAGCTAGATTTTCTGCTTCTAGTTGTTGAGCTTTGGCTAATATAATAAATTTTTCTATAATTTCTTCTCTTTGAGTTACAATAAGTATACTTTTTTCTTATTTTTACATATGATTTATTTTAATATTATCATATATATTCTTTTGAGATAAACCAACTAGAAAAAATATTATACTTACTATGATATTAGCCATTTTAGTGTGACTGGAATATTATTTTAAATAATTTGCTTTAATACTTTAAATGAGAGTCTTTTATTAACACTATGTGGAATTTACTACTTACGAAATAACCAAATATTCTGTTTGTACTAGAACATACTATTTCATAAAATTCATCTTCGTACTGTTCAAACTTTTTTATACAAAATAGTTTTTTGTATTCATTATTTTCCTTGCATGGAAGAACTCTCTTTATTATAGTAGAATATTTTCTAATATCTCTTCTCTTTACAGTTCAAAGAAACTCTAACTTCCCAATTAGATTTTTTGAGCTTCTAATGTTAGAAAGTCAGCATTTATTATAAATATAATCTTTAAAAACAAAAACTATATACTCTCAATATTCTTTTAAGAATTCTTCAGATTTATCTTTTATAGAAATTCTGGTATTTATTTTCTTTGTTTTTGGAATTTTTCACCTTTTTTGTGGTTTTGACATAGATGGATTATTTTTTTAGATTACTTTTATAAAAATCTTGCATAGTATTTATAGAAATAATATTATTTGAAGGTTCATTATCTCTTAACTCTCATCTAGCTTCTAGCCAAGGCTTTTCTTGATGTGTTAACCATACTAGATAATCTGTGTCCTCATTTCAGTATATAGAATAGACCTCATTAAGAACACTTAGTTCTTCTTCAGAAAAAATATTTAAATTTTCTTTTTCTTCAGTTGATATATTAGAATAACCATGAATTCTGTATTTTTGATAGAGTTCAGGGACAACAGGTCAGTTTACCCAAGCCTCTATTTTATTTGGAAATATTGTATTTAAATTTATAGCTAAATTCCAAGCCTGTGAATAATAAACCAACTTCTGCATCTTTTTATGATTTATATTTTTTTTGTCTTTTTTTGCTTTATTTAGAAAGAATAAAGCCACATTAAATAATTTATCATTGTTTGATAATCCCATAGATTTATTTTAAATTATAATATATGAACGGATTATATATACCTCTAAATTAATTGCAAATAAAAATATTGATTTATTTTCTAACATTATATAATATGTGAATATTAATTAGATTTAATTTTAAAAAACTATGAACAACACAATCTACCTACTAGCACTACATCAAATCTGAATTTCCCAACAGAAACTAAACATACTTTTTAAAGATAATGAAAACTATAAAGAAGTATTTGAAAATATAGATGAGAGTTTTTTAGAAGAAATAAATGTACAAAAAAGATATGTAAAATCTATTTTATCAAAAAAACAAAAAATAAATTTTGTTCTAATAGAAAATAAACTAAAAGAAAGAAAAGTTAGAATAGTGACAATAAATGATAATGAGTATCCTAAACTACTAAAACAAATTTCAAATCCTCCATATCTTCTTTATGTCAGATGAAAACTAGATAATTCACTAAAAATATCAGTAGTATGAGCAAGAGCAATAACAAGCTACTGAAAAAAAGTCATAGAAAACATAGTCCCATGACTATCAAAATACTTTACGATAGTAAGCTGATGAGCTTACTGATGCGACACAGAATCACACAAACAAGCACTAAACTCTTGAAATAAAACCATCGCAGTAATATGAACCTGAATAGACCAAGACTACCCAACAGGAAATAAAACTATGTATGATAAAATAGTAGAAACATGATGAGCAGTAATTTCTATATTTTCAATTTGAGAACCATGAAATCCATACAATTTTCCTATCAGAAATGAAGTGGTTGCATGATTATCTGTTTGAACTTTGGTAATAGAGGCTAAAGAAAAATCGGGTAGTTTAATAACTGCAGGGTTAACTCTTGATTTAGGAAGGGATTTATTTGCTGTTCCTTGAGATATATTTAGAGCTAATAGTAAGTGATGTAATGAAATAATAAAGAAATGAGAAGCTAAACCTGTTTTATCTTCATCTGATGTTTTAGAAGAGTATAATATCTGAACAGGAAAAAAACAGGAAGAGAATAAAAATATAAAATTTGCAGATAAAATAGAAGAAGAAATATATAATTTACTACTTTTGGAAAGTCTAAATTCTGATGAAATAGCAAATAAATTAGACCTGAATATATCTGGTTTGGCTATGAAACTTTCGTTTATGGAGATAACAGGGATAGTTAAGAAGGGATTAGGTGGGAAGTATGAGGTGAATTAAAATAGAAAAATTTTACAAAAAAGATTATTTCTATAAAATAACTTTTAATCTTGAAAAATTAAGAACAAAAGATTTCTTCCTTTTGCAAAGGAAGTGCTGAGGAACGAGGCGATGGATTCGAACCATAGTAAAAATAGAAAAACTATTACACCTTTAAAACAAAAAACATGGAAAACATATTCTTAATAAAAGTAGAAATCATAGTATTTTTTATGTCAATCTCTTACATAACATACTACGGCTTAGATAAACTAAAAAATACATATTTCAAACTAAGAGACATAGTAGAACCCAAAAAAAGACCAACAAGAGTGAAAAATGTAAAACATTTATCATCAAGTAATAATAAAAAAGAGGATTTAAGAGAAACAAAAAGAGTTGAAAAGAAAAAAGAACTTACAAAGGAGCAGGTAAATAGGATAAATGAACTTCTAAAAAGAGCAAAAGTAAATTCATCTAAATGACATCTTAGTGCTGCTAAAAATTTAATAGTAGAATGACTTGCTATAGATAAATATAATAAGAATCTAAACTTTGAGTTAGCAAGTATTTATGAATCAGAAAAAAACTACAAAAATGCTCAGTATATTTATAAGGATTTAATGGATAATTTATGAAATAAGTTTATTCTTTCTAAAAAGATGGCTTCAGTCCTACTTAAGCAGTGATTTACTAAGAAAGCTATAAAGTTCTATAAAAAAGCTTTGAAGAAAAAGCCTAGTGATATAGAGACTATAGAAATACTATCAGAATTAAATTTTGATATAAAAGATTATGAGGCTTCACTTGTATATACAGTTATGTATTTAAAAGATAATCCTAGAGATCCGAATAAGCTTATGATTAGGTGATTTTGTTTAGAAAAGGTGAGGGACTTAAGATGAGCTATAGTTCAGTACAAAAAGGTTTTAGAAATGCAACCTTATAATTCTGAAATAAGAGATAGAATAGAAAAACTAGAAAGAAAGCTTGAAAAACTAGAAGAAAAAGAGGAAAATCAGAGATTTGAAGAAGAGGAATTAAGAGCTAGGGAGATAGAGGAACAGATTGTTCAAGAAGTGGAAAATGAATCAAAAGAAGTAAAAGAGAATTTAGGGTCAAAAGAGCAAAAAGAAGAAGTAAAAAATAAGGAAGTACAACAAACAAAGGAACAGTAAAAAAGATAGTAGAGACAAGGCAATGCCATTAAGTTAAACATTTTTTTATACCTCTCTCCTGAATCTTCTCCCCTTATCAGGGGAAAGGGGCTACAATTATTTTCTTAACTTAATGGTATTAGAGACAAGGTAATACCTTGTCTCTACAAAAATATTTTTTCACATCTTTTACACAATATTTTTTTATGATGAAAAGCTATTTACTTTTCATCTTTTTTTTATACATTACATAAAATAATTTGTAAATAACAAAAATGCTAAAAGTACCACCAAATTCCCTAGAAGCAGAACAATCTGTTTTATGAAGCCTTCTGATAGATAAAGACTGATTTATAGCTGTCTGAGATTTATTAACACCAGAAGATTTCTATAATGATGCAAATAGAATGGTGTATGAAGTTATGATGGATTTATTTAGAAATAATAAGCCAATAGACTTAATAACTGTAAAAGAAAAACTAGATGACAAAAAAATGCTAGACAAAATATGAGGTATGACATATTTAACTGACCTTACTGAAATAGTTCCAACTACTACAAACATATATGAATATGCGATGATAGTAAAAAATAAATCTGTACTAAGAAGATTAGTCAGAGCTGGTAATGAAATAATTTCATACTGATATGATGAAGAGAGTAAATTAAATGAACTTTTAGAAAAAACAGAAAAATCGGTTTTTAATGTAACTCAGACTTTTATAAAAAATAAACTGGTTCATATAAATGAAATACTAAGTCAAAGATTTGATGAATTTGCTGAGATACATGAAAATCCAGAATTAATAAAAAAACATAGACTACAGGTAGGATTTAAAGGATTAGACTTCAAATTTGGATGATTAAAAGGTTGAGATATGGTAGTACTAGCTGCTCGTCCAAGTATGTGAAAAACTGCATTCGCTCTAAATATTGCACAAAATGCGGGTTTTAGAAGTAAGAATGTGGCTATTTTTAGTCTGGAGATGAGTAAAGAACAACTAACAGATAGAATGATATCAAGTGCTATGTGAATAGATTCTTGGAAACTTGCAAAGTGAGAGTTGGAGGATGATGAGTTTGCTAAGATATGAGAAGCTATGGAAAAACTTAGTGTTGCTAATATTTATATAGATGATAGTGCTTGATGAAATATAATCGATTTGAAATCAAAGGCTAGGAGGTTAAAAATAGAGAGCTGACTAGATCTGATAATTATAGATTATATACAGCTTATGAGTAGCTGAAATAGTTTCAATAGAGTGCAGGAGGTTAGTGAGATTAGTAGATGAATAAAGTCTTTGGCTAGAGAACTTAATGTTCCTATAATAGCACTAAGTCAGTTATCTCGTTGAGTTGAGTCTAGACCAGATAAGAGACCTGTTATGTCTGATTTGAGAGAATCATGAGCGATAGAGCAGGATGCTGATATTATTATGATGCTTTATAGGGAGGATTATTATGATGAGTTTACTGAAAAAAAATGAATATCAGAAATATTTATAAGAAAAAATAGAAACTGACCTACCTGACATGTAGAGCTATTTTTCAATAAAAATAATCAAAAGTTTATGGAAGTTGAAAAAAATATGGGAGAAGGAGGAGGGGAGTAAAAAATCTTTGATTTTTTTCTGAATATAACTATAATTGGTGGCAATTATATCATAATTATTAAATATGACTTTAACACAAGAATATATAAAAATTCCTAAAACAGAATACCTAGTTTTAAATAAAATTTATGAGTTAAATAAAAAACAACAGGATTTAACAAGAATCTGTGAAGTAGAAAGAAATATAAACTCTTGAAACTTCAAAACTATTGAAATAGATGATTTTATTGATTCAATATAATTTATATGAAGGTAAAAAGTATACTATTTGATTCTGTCTTTGAAAAGAAATTTCAAAAATACAAAGATAAATTAACTGAAAAGCAAAAAAATATTTTAAGGGATAAATTGAAAATATTTAAAGAAAATATATTTGATAATAGTTTAAAAACTCATAAATTATCTTGAAATTTAAAAGATTATTATTCTTTTAGAATTGATTACAAGAATAGGCTAAAATTTAAAAATCTTTGAAATTGAAATGTATGTTTTTATGATATATGAGGTCATGATAAAGTTTATTAAAACTAAAAGTTCTAATTTCTAAACCTACATCAACCTCTGCAAATATCATACTTATTACAATCTCAGCATTTTTCAAACAAATCCCTTTTATTAAACTCAGATACATAGCTATCAGAAACAAGAGAATCAAAACTATCTTCTAAAATATTTCCAATATTTTTACTATCCTGCTCACAAACCCTCAAATTTCCTTCAATATCAAAAGTCCATTTTTTAAGCCCACACTCACACTTTCCAAATTTCAGATTTGGATATTTACTATGCTCAAAAATACAAGGCTCACATCACATATTGAAAACAACCTTTATTTTTCATTCTGACTTTTCATTAGCTATTTCTAATAGTTTTTCAAATTCATTATCACTTAGTTCTAAAAGTTTTCTGTATTTTAGTCATCTTCATCAAACACAGAAGCGATTTACTTGGAGTTCATTTACTCACAAAACAAAAGCGAATTTCATAACATTTTCAAAATCTGTTATGTTCATTTTGGTTGCAGTAAAGGCTAGTGCCACATTAGAGTTTACTTTTCTAAGATTTATTGCTGTCTTTTTGATTTTACTTAAACCTTCTTTCTCTCAACACATTTCTGAGAATTTTTCTTCTGATAAACTAGGCAGAGATATTATAAAATCTTTTACTCAGGATTGTTTTAACTCTTCTATTTTATTTTGCTCTTGGATTACTCAGTTACTAGCTATAACGACTCTTAGATTTTGGTCTAAAGCATATTTAGCCATTTTAACTAAATCTTTATTTAGCATAGGCTCTCCTCCTGCTAGAGCTATTCACCAAAAGTCAGTTTTATCTTGTTTTAGTTTGTCTATTATGTTTTTAAAAAGTTCAAAGTTCATTTCTCATTTTGGGCTTTCTTTTCATTCGTGCCAGAAGTTGTAGCAGAATTTACAGTTTAGATTGCATCTAGTTGTGATTTCAAAGATAAAGAAGTTGTTCATTTAGTGAAAAATTTTAAAGACTAAAAATTGGTGTTTACAGTATAATCCATCCCTGAATCCCTTACCTTTCATACGAAAGGAAGGGGGGAGATATTTTTTTTACTCGTTTAGTGTATTTATTAGTTTTATAAAATGTTCTTTTTGTGACATTAAATCTTCTATTTTTTTGATGATTTGGGTTGTTTTTTCTTTTTTTTCTCAACTTGACTCTTGTGAAGTTTCTTCATTTTTTATTTGTTTTTTAATTTGTTCTAAAACTCATTTCAAACATTGATCATCTACTTTATAGTTTTCTGGATTATCATAATCTATAAAATTCTCTTCTTTTTCCTCTGTATCTTCTATTTTACAAACTTCAAAAGAATCAAAATAAATTTCTGACTCAGGTATAAGGTCTAATATCACTGATATATAAATATCTTCTGCTATTTGGTTTAGTAGATTTTGATATTCTTCTGAAGATATTAATTTTTCAGATTTCATATCTTCTAGTTCTATATATCTATCTTTTATTTTACTGATTTTGTATCATTGTAATATCTCATCAATGGAAGGATAATGTCTAATCATCGTCCTAGTTATTTCTCTTTCTAAGTTCCTTGGAGACTCAACTTTCAGTAAATTCATAATTTTAAAAATACTTTCTCATTCAGTCTGAGAAAATAAATTATCATTTATCATTTTTTCTATTAAAATCTCTTTCTGATCTTCAGCTTCTATATTTTTTGTATTATTACTAAAAAAATAATTTCCAAAAACATTTTCTATATCATTTTTAATTTTATTAGATTTTTCTTCTAATCTAGATAATAGTTCTGATTCTTTGTTTCAATCACAACTTATCATTTCTGTTTCAGAAATACAGTTTTCACATTTTATTGGTTCACATATATTCTTCTTTTCTTTTATATATTCAACATTAATTTCAATTAACTCCTGCCAAACCTCTTTCAACTCTTCAAATTCCTGCGAATCAATTTCTAGAGTATTTTTTGCCTTTAGCTCTTCTGTGTTTTTCTCTGCTAAACTACCTGTCATATTTTCTTTTATGGTTATTTCTTTTGTTGGTGTGCAAGAAAGTAAGAATATTGTAATAAGTAGGATAAGTGATTTTTTCATAGTTTTTATGTTAAAATTAAGATTCTAAGATTCTTTTTCACTTAGTAAAAAAAATCTTTTCTGATTATAATCAAATAATTTTTTTATACAAAAAAATTGGGCTCTTTTCCCTCTAATTTATATAACAGCAAGAGACCAATACAATATCCCCAGAATTATAAATAGTTAGTGATATCTCCCCATTCATCTTCATCTGTTCTACTGGCAAATTCTAATATTTTTTCATCTCTTATTCAAAGTGATATTACAAAATTACTCATACTAAAAATTGCCTCTCTGCTAAGTACTTTTTCTAACATAATCCTATTCCTTTCAAGTATCTCACTATACTCTTCCATTCATTTTTGTAAAAACTCTATTTCTGATTCTTCTAAATCTTCTTTTTCTAATTTCTCCAAATAACTATCCACAGCATCTACTCAAACATAATATAAGTAAATCTCTCATAATTGCTTTTTATATAAAGAGATATTCTTTTTCAAGCTTTTTTTATCTTTAGATAAATTAATATTATTTTTCAAATCATTTATATTCTCCTCTGCCTTTAAATATTTCTCTAACTCTTCGGTACAATAGTTATGAACATAGTTTTTTATCAAAAAAAATATTTCTTTGAATTCAGGATAAAAACTTTGGTCTCTAAAAATTTTCATATAATTTCCTACACTTTCCTCAAAAAAAATATCTTTGCTAAAAATACAATCAAAATCAAATATAATTCAATCTTTACTCATATTTTTATAAGAAAAAGCCCTATCAAAGTCCATTGTTAGAAACTGGTAAATTACTCTTACAAAATTTATTATTTCATAAGGTGTATTCTCATTAAAACCACATACCTCCTTTCAAAAAACATTATTAACATCCACAGAAACACATTCTGATATTTCAGGTCCCTTCTTTCTTTTTTTATCATTATCATCTTCTTTATTATTTTTTTCTTTTGTTGACTCCAACCTAAGCAACCTTGCCATAGGGAGAATAGAAGCAAATATCCTATTAACTAATAACTGTTCCTCTATACCAACTCACCTAAGATTTGTTACATCAAAAAAACTTTTATTTGAAATTCTAAGATTTCTCCCTCCAATCTGATCTCAATCTAATTTTGTTTCTACAACTATATCTCGATAGTCATCATTAAGTAATAATTCTTCTCCCCCCTCATCAATATATATATCAAGTAAAGAAAAAAGATCACCTTTAATATAATCTTTATTTCCTACATAATCTCCATTTTCAATATCTCTTCTATGCTTAACAAGTACATCAAAATCATTTAAACTTAAATTCCTATAACTATAATCTCACCTAAGTATATAATCCTTTTTTGATAAATATCACTCCCTTTTATTAGCATCTAATATTACTTTTTCACAAATTCTTATATTATTATATTTTATAAAATACTTAAAATCTAAAATTTCCTCAACACTTACAGCTCACAGCCCTATTAATAAATCAACTATTATCTGAAACTTATAAACATAATCTGCTCCATTCTCACCAATAAAATAAGTATCAAAAAATAAAGCTAATATATTTTTATAATCTATATTAGAAAACCTTTCTCTTAAAAAAGAAACAAGTTTTTTTATATCATCTAACTTTAACTTAAATCATATAATATTTTCAAAATCAAGTAAAACATTTATGCTATTAATTCAAATATCTTTTATCAAGTATTTTAGTCTATCATAATCTGTTTCCAATAACTCAATAAAAAATTCCCTTATATCATCCTCAGAGAATTCCCCCTGATTATTAAATAAAGTTTCTCATAAAAGAAGTAACCTTTCTTTCCCATCATTATATGAAAAATGTAGTAACCTCTTTATATCAAATTTTCAATATCAAATCCTCCTAAGCAACTTATAACTAGCAAGAACATCAATAAAATTTTCTGAATTTTCTGAATATCAAAGATCTTCTAAAAATTCTACTTCATCCTTACTTAACTTATAATCAGAAATATCTAATATACTAGAAATGATACCGGGAACAAGATTGTTTCCCATACCTGAATCTGCCTTCTCTTCTAACCTACTTAAGGAAGCATCTTTATTTTCTGCTACTAAACTCATATACATAAAATTTATTTATTCTAAACTAATTCTACCACAAAATCTAAACTTTAACAAGCTTCTACACAACTTTCCCTTTCATTTTTCAAAACTTATATATAATAAAAACAATATCTTGTTAACAGAGGGTTTTAACCCTTTGAATATTTTATTTCAGAATAAAAAAAATGAATACACTATTTTACATAATTCTTTTTGTCTTTTGAACTATATTTGGGAGTTTTGCTTCTGTTATAATTTATAGACTGAAATCAGGAGAGCATTGAATTTTTACTGGGAGGAGTCATTGTTCTAGATGTTATAAGATACTTGATTTCCTACAACTTGTACCAATTTTATCTTGGATAATATACAAGTGAAAGTGTAAATTTTGTGAAAATAAAATTTCAAAGATTTATCCGATATTAGAGGTTTCTACTTGATTCTTATTTTCTCTTACATGATATTTTTTAATAGATAAATCATTAATTTTTTCTTTTGATAAAATAGAATTAATAAAGCTGTTGTTTTTTTTAATGTTGGCTTTTTTCTCAATAATTTATATTTTTTATGATATTTTGTTTCTTGAAATAGCTGATGAGGTACTAATTACTTCTATAATTATAACTGTAATTGTGCTTTCTATACAGACAATGGTACCTTGATTTACTATGGTTGATATACTTCCTGTTAGTAATTCTGAGATTTTAATTTCTACACAAATTTATTCAATAGTTTTATCTATACTTATAATTGTGTGACTTTATGTGATTATGTTCAAACAATTGCATGAGGTTTTGGATGTTATTATTTTGTTATTTTCTGTGTGAGCTTTATATTTATTTAAAATGTATTTTGGTATAAATTTAAAAGAAATAACAATACTAAACTGACTGATGTGAGCTTTATGAATATTTATATTCTTCTTTTTACAGATTTTGGTTTCTAGATGAAAATGGATGTGATGATGAGATTTAAGAATAGCTATACTGGTGTGATTAATGATGTGAACTTCTCTTTCTTTTGTCTGAATGATGATGACTTATATTGTTTGAAGTATAATATGAATTTCTTTAATTATTTTTCATAGAATAAAAAATAGGGGTAATGGTACAAAGTTTAATTCGGAAATTCCGTTTTGACCTTTTATTTGAGCTGGTTTTTATATAACTATATTTTTTAGTGAAAAATTACTGGATTTTGTCAATTTCTACTTATAAACAACTTTAAATCAAAGTAAACAGAATTTTATTTACAAAAGTGATAATATTAGATAGAATAGATAGAATAGATAGTAGTTTTAAATAAATAGAAAAATCTCTCTCTAAATTATCTCCCCTTCTCAGGGGAAAGAGGCTACAATTCTGCAGAGCAGTTATTTTATATAAAATAGATATTAAATTTCTAAATACAAAAACAAATGACAAAAAAGAAAATAAAAGCTATAAGGGATTTTATTATGAGTGCTGAGAAGTCGGTTAAGAGTGCTAAAAAAATACTTAAGGAGTTATTAGAGGATGAGCATATTGATTTAAATGAAGAGGTGAATTTAGATACTTGAGGTTTAAATTCTTATAGTAGTTGAGATTCAAAGGTGATAGAGTGAGTGTTTTCTGGTGAAGAGATGTTTTGAGCTGATAAGTGAAAATATCCTGTTCCTGTTAATTATGCTTCTAAATCAAAGCTTGTGCAGTGAGATAAGTTAAAACTTACTATCATGAGTAATGGTAAGATGCTTTATAAACAGATTGCTCCTATAGAGAGAGAGACGAGGGTGTGACTTTTAACTCAAGAGAAAGGGAGATTTCAAGTGATTTCAGAGTGAGATACCTATAATGTGTTGACTGCTGCTGTGACTCATTTCAAATGAGAGATATGAGATACTGTTACGGTGTTAATACCAAAATGAAAGGATGCTACTTTTGCTGCTATAGAGAGTGTTATGCCTAAGTAAGAAAGTATAAAGAGAAAGAGGGATAAGGTTTTAAAAATAGATAAAAAAATGTAGGGACAGGTTTAAAACCTGTCCCTACATTTTTTTAAGAGCTTACAAATAAATCTTTAAAAACTTTCAGGGCTAATTTTTGTTCAATGAAAAATGGTGATGAAGCAACCGTTATAACTTTTGCCTTTTCAGCAATTTTCAAAACAACTTCCTTCTTCAAATCATAATCGATAAAATCCAACTCAGGTCTAAAAAAATCCAAATCCAAATTAAAAATAATATCACCTTTTCATAAAAGTCTATCTTCTATCTGTGCTTCTACCTCTCCTCTCAAAGGAGAGGGTTGGGGTGAGGGCAGAAGAGAAAGAATTCAATTCAAGGCTTCTCCCCCCCTAATCTGCACAACTTTCCCTACCAATCCACTCTTCACAGCAGGAACTATATAATCCCCAACATTTAACTCAAAATTTGTAAACTCAAAAACTCTCTCTAAATCCAAAATTTCATCACTACTCAAATATTTTCAAGAATCCCTCATATCAGAATGCTCATCCATATGAAACAAATAACTCCCTTTTCTGATTATTCACTCTTTCAAAGCTAAGCACCAAAAATAAAAAGCATGATTATGATTATCAAATAAAAAAACTTTCTTCCCCTTCCAATCCATTTCATAAAAATTCTTAAGTCAAAAACAAGACTGCAAATTTCACTCAAAATCAAAATCCTCAAAAACAATATTATCTCCAATCTCTACATCATCAATACCCCCCTTGATTAAATTTGGGACATATAGCTTTTTATTTTCTCTCTTTTCAAAAGAAAAAGCATTATTTCAAACTGAATCTGTTATATAAAATGAAGAAGAATACATCTAAAATAATTTTAGTTAAATTAAGTAAAATTATTATACAAAAAAAATAAAATAACTACAAATTTAAAAAAATATTTGACTATAATAATTATGAACATATACTCATAACTATCTATTTTATATTTTAATTTATATTTTATGCCAAATTTTGATAAAACAGGTCCAAATGGGAAAGGTGCAATGACTTGAAAAGCTAAGGGGAAATGTTTAAAAACAGAAGAAAATAATTCTCAAAATACTTGAGAATGAAAAAGATTTTGATGTTGAAAAAGACTTTGATGTTGAAGAAATAAAAATCAAGAAAATAATTCTCAAAATACTTGAGAATGAAAAAGATTTTGATGTTGAAAAAAGCTTTGATGCTGAAGAAATAAAAATCAAGAAAATAATTTTTAATAAAAAAAAATAAATATTATGCCTAGACCTAAATTATGTAGAAAAATCCAATTTGAACCTAATGTAACTTTTTATAAACCCCAAGGTATTCCATTAAAGAAATTAAAGATTATGGAACTAACTTATGAGGAAATGGAAGCATTAAGATTAAAAAACATTGAAGACTTAGACCAAAATGAATGAGCTGAAAAGATGGAAACATCTCGTAGTACTTTTCAAAGGATTCTTTTAAATGCACAAAAAAAATTAAGTACCGCTATTATAAATTGAATGGCAATTAAAATTATAAAAGAATAAAATCATGAAAATATTACAATTTTTACAAAAAAAACTTATATGGAGTATTCCAGCATTTATGATATGAGGAATCATATATGGTAATTTTTTTAGTACATCCATACTAAAACCTACAATATTACCTCTAACATTTTTGATGGTTTATCCAATGATGGTAAATCTAGACCTTAAAAAAGTTTTTTCTAAAGGAGACTGAAAATTACAAATTGTTACTCAGTTAATTAATTTTGCAATAATACCATTTCTCGGTTTTATAATAGGAAAAATATTTTTTTCAGATTCACCATTTATTATTCTATGACTTTTATTAACATCACTATTACCAACTTCTGGTATGACTATATCTTGGACAGGTTTTGCAAAATGAAATATTTCATCTGCTGTTAAAATGACTATTATTGGTTTAATCTTGGGTTCATTTCTAGCCCCTTTTTATTTACAGATATTAGTTTGAGCAACTATAAAAATCCCCCTATTAAGTATATTTAAACAAATTGCTATTATTGTATTTTTACCAATGTTATTATGATATATTACTCAAAAAGTTTTAATCTGGAAATATGGTATAGCTAAATATCAAAAAAATCTGAAAGAAAAGTTTCCTCCTATCTCTACTCTTGGTGTTTTAAGTATTGTATTTATAGCAATGGCATTAAAATCAAAAACGATAATTTCTGATCCGATTTTACTTTTTAAATATATTATACCTTTAATAATAATCTATATAACTAATTTTTTATTAAGTACCATTATATGAAAATACTTTTTTAATAGAGAAGATTGAATAGCCTTAGTTTATGGTACTGTGATGAGAAATCTTTCTATTGCTTTGGCTATAGCTATGAGTGTATTTAAAGAAAACTGATCAGAAATAGCTCTCATTATAGCTATTGCATATATTATACAAGTACAATCATGAGCTTGGTATATAAAATTTACAGATAAAATCTTTGGCAAGGCTTCTGATTAATTTAATGATAAAATTTACAGATAAATAATTTTTAAGCTATGAAAAAACAACAATTACAAAATAAATATCCTATATTTAGGATAGAAATAAAAAAGATAAATTGTACAAAAAAAAGCACAAAAGATATTTTAGATTTTCTGAAAATAAAAATCGATAATAACCCTGTGGTTAATTTTATAAGTCTTTTTGACCATTTTAATCACACAAATAAATTAAAAGATGGTTTTATATTATCTGAAATAATAGATGCCAAAATTATAATATTTTGTTTTTGAGAAAAAATAGAAGATCCTTTACAATTAGCAGTTAGACCTCGTTCTATAGGTATAGCTGAATTTAAAGATAAATTTATTATAAGCTTTCTTGAAGCCCCTAAGCCTATTTTTAATGATATTATGAAAAATCGGATAAAAGAATTGAATCTAAAATAATTACTCTAAAAAAGATATAAGAATGTAGGGACAGGTTTAAAACCTGTCCCTACATTCTTATATCTGTCCCTACTATCTTCACTTGTCACCATATTCTTAACCTACCCTTATTCCCCCTTCTTTATTTCATCCAAAACATTTATAAAAGCTTCTAATCTAGTCATTATACCATTAAGACCAGAATGCTCATCATAAGTTAGCTCTACAAAAGGTAAATCAAAATAATTATTTTGTTTTAAAATATAACTTACATGTTCAGTAGGAGTACACATATTTGGTTTTACGAAAATAATCCCCTCAACTCATTGTTTTAATCACCATAATACATGCCTCAAAGTAAAAGCTTCTACTAAATGACTACTATCTGCTTTTAACTTCTTATGCTCTGATGAAAATAAATCTGACAAGAACTTTTTTGCTTCTCTAAGTGGATCTAAAAATAACTTAGCTAAAAAAGGATTTGTATCTTGAAAAACGGTTACCATTCTTATTCAATTTTTAGCAAGAAAAACATCAATATCAAAAAGAGAAAACTCTATAGATGCAACTGATAAATCTCAACTTAATAAAACTTTATGTTTTATACTTTTTTTTGTAAGATTATCCTGAGTATATTTATTAAATTCTTTAATAAACAACTTGGTATCAGAAAAAGTATCTGTCTCAATAAATTTATATTTAAAGATATTAAATTCTTTTTTATAAGAAACTGGATCTTTTACTTTTGGGAGATTATCTAAATAGAAGTCTCTAAGCTTTTTAATTTCATATCATTTCCATCTAGCAAGTCTAAACTTTTTTATAAAAACAAAAAGAGAATAAGAAGGATCTAGTTTTTTTAACTGTTTATAAGCTTGATATATAAGATCAAAAGATACATTAGATTTTTTATGAGCTAAGGGATGAAATGAAAATTTTTGTTTTATCGTATTATGTAAATTTGACATAATCATAGGATAACTACAAATATTGAAATTTAGAGTAAATATAGCCTCCACATTTTTTTCAACAATTAGTTTTTCATACATTGCTACATTAAGTTTTATAGGAAAACACCATTCCCCATATAATTTTTGAGCATATTTTGAAACAGCATCATGGTCAATAACATTAACTGGTACTATTTCATATTTATCTTTATTAAGAAAAGTAGCCATAACAGCCTCAAACTGATCGTTTGGGAATATTGCTACTTTTTTTCTTTTTATTTCTAATTTTGGCATGTTTTTCAAATAGTTACAGTTTTATTGTTTATTTGTATTTTTGTTATATCAGCTCAACACTGATTTGGACAATTATAACACTTAGAGTTTTCTAGAAATTCAAAACTTTCTATTATTGGTACTGTTTTAAAATCTTTTAATCATTTTTGTTTTCAGATTATAGCAGCTCATATTGCTCAAATCACAGTATTATAAGGAGTTGGTACAATAAGCTGTTTTTCATTTTCTATATATCATTCTAAAACTAGTCTTTTACCAAATTCCTGTACTAAAACTGGATTTAAAGAAGTTCCTCACTCAAACAAAAAATCTCAGCGAAGTTTCTTTCATTTACATAGTCCTGAAAAATAATTATTTATCATTCATCTATGAACTCATCTGATTATTTCATTAATAGGTACTCATGATTGTTGACCATGTATCATATCTGATTCAGCAAAGACTGTACATTTACTTGCTATATTATGAGCTTTTTCACTCCCAAGTCACTTTTTACAGAATTCCTCTATTGATAATCCTAATCTAGAAGCTTGTTGGTCCAAAAAAGAGCCTGTTCAAGCTGCACAGACATTATTCATCTCAAAATTAACAAATTTTTCTCAGAAGTATATAAGTTTACTATCTTGCCCTCATATCTCAAAAATAGTTCTGACTTCAGGATGAAAATTTGAAATAGCAGTTCTATGGGCTGTGATTTCATCTACATGAAGGTCTGCTCATATCAGTTCTTTTATAAACTTTCTAGCACTTCAGGTTGTTACCACAGACTTTATTTCTTTGGTTTTTATTTCTGATAAGATTTTTTTAGTGGCATTTATTATATCTCCATGGGTTCTTATGTAATTGTATTCTAATACATTGTGTTTTTCATCAATTACCGCATATTTAATGCTGACACTTCATATATCAATTCAAAGATACATAAATTTAAACTATTATTAAATATTTTGACGGCAATTTTATTTATTTCATAAAAATAAGCAAATTTTTATTTTTTGATGTCAAAATTGCAAAAAATAGTTTTAATAATAGAATAAACTTAAAATCAATAAAAAATTAGTTTATGCTTTCAAAAAAATTAAGAGAAAAAATAAAAAGACTAAAAGATGAAACATTTACAATGTTTCCTGAAAATAAGACAGAATTGGATTATAATAACAATTTTCAATTACTTATTGCTATAATTATGTCTGCCCAGACTACAGATAAGCAGGTGAATAAAGCGAATAAAGTTTTTTTTAAGGTTTTAAATACTCCTGAGGATTGAATTAGTTTGTGAGAAGAAAAAATAAGGGGTTATATAAATACTATTTGATTTTATAAGAATAAGGCAAAATACATAAATCTAACATGCAATATTTTACATAATAAATATGATTCAAAAGTCCCTGAGACTATAGAAGAACTTATAGAATTACCTTGAGTTTGAATAAAAACTGCAAAGGTGTTTCTGGCTGTTTCTAAGAATGCTCCTTTTTTAGCAGTTGATACACATGTTCATAGAGTTTTGAATAGGGTTTGAATTGTTAAAACAAAAACCGCTTTAGAGACTAACAATAAAGCAGAGAAAATTTTTACGGAGAATGATAATGCTAAATTACATCATAGTTTAATATTTTTTTGAAGATATCATTGTACTGCTAGAAAACCAAATTGTAAGAATTGTCCTTTGTTAGATATTTGTGATTATTATAAGAAAACTAAGGGCTAATCTGTTGATTCTATTAAAGAGGCTCAGAGGCTTAGGTTATATCTAGAGTTTGTTTTCTTTAATTCTGATTCAGCTTTATTTAGTTCTTCTATTATCATATTTTCGTAGTCAGAGTCTTCTACTACTATTCATAATAGTTTACTCCTGAAGTCCATAAAGGAATTAAAAAATTCTGGACTTATAAGTTCTAATAGTGCATCTAGTTTTTGTTTTAATCCTTTACTTTTTTGGGATTTAAAATATTTCTCTAAATTAGGGCTTATAGGCATTTTTTTTGTTTTAGTTTTTATTTTTTTGTAAGGAATTTTATGGTTTCATAAAGTAGTTATTTTATTTTTTTACAGATTTGTGGTATTGTAAACATCTTCATTTAATTCCCTTGTATTTTTTATTTCCTTTAGGTTTTTTATTCTGTCTTCTATTGAAACTAGAGTTCTCATAAGAGTGTTTTCTTGGATTACTATTTTTTGCTCTTTGAGTAGTTTTATTCTAGAATAGATTTTATCAAAATTGTCTATAAGCTTTTGTTTTTTTTCTAGGGTTAAAAAATTGTATATCTGTGCTATTTCATATTTGTCTTTTTCTCAGATTTTATATTTTTTAAAAAGTTTTTCTAAAAGAATGTTCATAATTTCTTTATATTAGCTTATAAGGTTATTATATCACAGAATTTTTGTATATCCAAAAATTCTAAATTGACATAATTAAAAGAATATCTTAACGTTTTTTTTATTTGTGGTAAATAGTTTTTATAGCCATATTATTATTTTAAAATAACTATTTTTTAAAATAATAATTCTCTTGTTTTATTCTTTTTTTTACAAATAATTATCATATTTCCTGAACCAAGTAAATTGTCTTTTAGCATAGTTTCTGGAGTTTTGTTGTACTTGTTGTATGGCTTCTTTTAGGGGAATTTGTCATTTTAGATACGGCACTATTTCTTGGTATCAGATAGAGGCTAGTCCAAAGTCTGTTTGTTTGTATCATCTTTCTAATAGTCATTGAACTTCTTCTATAAGTCACATTTTAAACATTTTTTCTACTCTTTTATTTATTCTGCTGTATAGTGTTTCTCTGTCTCAAAATTCTGGGGTTAGAAATAGTACATCATATTTTAATTTTTTTTCTTTTTTGAAACTGGTTTTACTTTTTCCTGTTAGTATTTTCACTTCTAATGCTCTTATTACATATCTTAGGTTATTTTTATGTAGTTCCCTGTCATAGTATGGGTCAAGTTTTTTTAGTTTTTCAAAGATGTGGTCTTTTCATTTTTCTTCTGCTTCTTGTTCTAGTTGTTTTCTTAGTTTTTCGTCTGCTGGAACCTTTGGTATGTCAAAATCAAATATTAGGCTATTTATATAGAGTCATGTTCATCCAACTAACATTGGAATTTTATTTTTTCAGTATAGATTTTGCATAATTTTCTCAGCTTTTTTTTTGAATTCTCATACACTGTATTTTTGGTCTGGTGTTATTATGTCTAGCATATGGTGTGGAACTCACTTTTTTTCATCCTCAGTTATCTTTCCTGTTCATATATCCATATATTTAAAGATTTGTCTGCTGTCTGTACTTATAATCTCGGTATCAAGGGTTTTGGCTATTTCTATGCTCATATCTGTTTTACCACTTCCTGTTGGTCAGTATATAACAACCAGTTTTTTTAGGTTTGTTTTTTTTTCTAGGAATTTTTTTAATTGATTTTTGTAGTTCATAAATAAAGAGAATAAATTATAAATGTTTGTTTGTACTATAATTTGAATTTATTATAATATTTTTTTTATTTTTTTCAAAAATTTTAGTTATTTTTCTTTATTTATTGCAAAAATTTAATTTTTCTAAAAATATTATTAAAAAAAATTTGACTTTAAGAGCTTTGTTTATAAAATGACTCTCGCAATTTTGAATTGCCAACTTAGCTCAGCTGGTAGAGCATTCGCCTTGTAAGCGAACGGTCATCGGTTCAAATCCGATAGTTGGCTCCAATTAATATTATTAAATAATTTAGAAAGTGTAGTGCTTTCTTTTTTACTTATTTTAGGGCAGATACCAGAGTGGTCAAATGGGGTGGACTGTAAATCCACTGGCTTCGCCTTCGGGGGTTCGAATCCCTCTCTGCCCACCATTTAAGTTTCTCTTGCTGTGAGCAAGAACTAGATTAAGTGAAAAATGCCCAGATGGTGGAATTGGTAGACACGCTGGCCTTAGAAGCCAGTATCGCAAGATGTGAGAGTTCGAGTCTCTCTCTGGGCACCAATTTTATATTTTTGTATCGTATTAAGCGAACAAATAAAAATATGTTTTATGAAAAAAGGTATACATCCAGAATCTAAAATGGTTACTGTTATATGTTCTTGTTGAGCTAAGTTTGAAACAGTTTCTACATTAAAAGAAGATGAGGTTAGAATAGAAATATGTTCTAAGTGTCATCCATTTTATACTTGAGAACAAAGAATTCTTAAGACTGGTGCTGTTGATAAGTTCTATGCTAGACAGAAAAAAATGGAGGAATTACAAAAAGGTAAAAATAAATAATTTTTGACTTTTAGTTTTTTTCCTATACAATACTTTTACTTTTCTGAAATCAAAGACAGTAGGCAATTGTAAGCCCTACCGAGATAAAAGAAAAAAAGATTATACTATATATATTAATCCTTTTTCTATTATCGAAAAAGGATTTTTTAGTTTTACTAAATAAATACTTAAGATTATGGCTATAAGCAAAAATAAAAAAACCGAGATTCTTGAAAAGTTGAAAGAGAACTTTAAGAATTCTAAATCTGTGGCTTTTACTTCTAATAATGGTTTGACTGTTGAAGAAGTTTCAGAGCTTAGAAAGGATTTAAGAGAGGTTGATGCTAAATTTATGTTAGCAAAAAAGACTCTTATAAAAATAGCTATGAAAGAAGTTTATGATGTTGAGATGGCTGATGATAACTTAGAATGACAAATCGCTGTTTTATTTTCGTTTGGGGATGAAGTAGCTGGTTTATGAAAAGTAGATAAATTTATAAAGAAGGTTTGAGAAGGGAAAGTTAAATGGAGTTCTTCTTATATGGATGGAAAAATAAATTGAGCTGAGGAAACAAAGGCTCTTGCAAAACTTCCTTCAAAAGATACTCTTCTTTGAATGTTGGTTGGTACTATGCAGGCTCCTGTCCAAAAATTCGTTGGAACACTTGATTCTGTGATTTCATCTTTTGCTAGAGTTCTTAACTCTGCAAAATGTGAATTAGAGGAAAAATGAAAAGAAAAAGTTTGAGATTTAGTGAAATAGTAAAACCTCTCTCTAAATTCTCTCCCCTTCTCAGGGGAAAGAGGCTACATTTTTTTGAAATAGTTATTTGATAGTTGATTATCAGTTTTTAAAACTCACCTCTGAATTTCCCTCCTTATAGGAGAGGAAAGCTACAAGTTTATTTTTCTTTCATACAAAAGAAAAATAGTAGCTTCTTTCCCCCTGAGAAGAGAAAAGAATTCAAGATAAAGGTTTAAAAACTGGAACTAGTTATTAAAAAACTAGAAATTCTGGTTTTAACCATTCCCTATCTTCTTCCTTAATTAAGGAAGAGGTAGTAAAGGCAAAAAATCTTTTGTCTTTAAAAACAAACAGGGAGAGGTGAAAAAGATTATATTTTATATTTTTAACTTTAAAAGATTATGTCTGAAGAAGTAAAACTAAGTGCTAATGCTCAAAAGATTTTAGATGCAGTTTCTGATTTAACTGTACTTGAGCTTTCTGATTTAATAAAAGCTATGGAAGATAAATTTGGTGTAACTGCTGCTCCTGCTGCTGTTGCTATGGCTCCTGCTGCTGGTGGTGAAGCTGGTGGAGAGGCTGAAAAAACAAGTTTTGATGTAGTACTGACTAGTGCTGGTGGTTCAAAAATTGGTGTTATAAAAATTATTAAAGAAATAGCTGGTCTTGGATTAAAAGAGGCTAAAGCTTTAGCTGATAATGGTGGTAATGTAAAAGAAGGTGTTTCTAAAGATGAGGCTGAGGAAGTAAAGGCTAAATTAGAAGAAGCTGGAGCTACTGTTGAAGTAAAATAATAATTAAAACCTCTCCTTATAGGAGAGGAAAACTACAATTTTGTACATTTTTTTATGGAAAGAAGAGTGGTATTTAGAAAATAATTATTTGATTTTTAAAAGTGAGTTTATATAATAAACTCACTTTTTATTCGGGATTCGCCAAGTGGTAAGGCAGAGGACTCTGAATCCTCTATCGGGGGTTCGAATCCCTCATCCCGAACCAAAGAAAAACAACGAAAAATCATTAGCTGAGGCTAATGATTTTTTTTTGTTTAAATATTTATTATTAATATAGAAATGTTTTGTTGAAGTAGTAGTTTTTTTACAAAAAGATAAACTTATGTTAAAATTAAAAATAAGGAGAATTTTCTTTATTTTTTTTTAATATCAATATGTCTATATTTTCAAAAAACATTCAAAATTTACTACTTAATAGTATAAGAGTTTTTAACGATAAGCAGAGTGAATTAACATCCTTGCTACCATCAAAAGAAGACACAATAAATAATTCCACAGAAGAACAAAATAAATTATATCTAAAAAAGGTTGTTAATGAAATTTTTGACCGTAATATCTTTAGTAAAAGTACTTGACAGTATGCAGATTTTGAGTCATTAGCTAATTTAATAAGAATATGAACAAAGGAAAATTGGGAATTATCAGAAGAGGAAAAGAAGAAAAAATATTTAAATACTTTAATTGCTAGTATTAAACTTTTAGAAGAAGATTTTATAAATTGATGAATTGTTTGAGATGATAATTTTTGAGAGTTTCAGAGAACTATATCTATTTTAGGTTATTTTAGAAACATAGTTTGAGAAGATAGATTTGGAGAAATATCTTATTCAGGAAAAAATATATCAGAAATTTTTGATAAAGCAGTTAAAAGAAGTAAGGCTATAGATTCTTTTTTAGACTTTTACTTAACTGTAAAAAAGCTAAAAAATCCTATAATATTTCAAGAAAATAGCACTTTGACTCCAGAAGATATAGGAATTTTTTCTACATACCCAGAAATGATATTAACTTTTAAGAAAAATAAACATATTATTTGAAGTTTGACAGGAGATTACTTAAAAGAATATCTAGGACTTTATGCTTTTGAAGAATCTCTAACTTGATTTATTAGAAAAAGATTAAAAATAATAGAGGAATACACTAACTTAGAAAAGGCAGATGAAAAGATTCTTTTGTTAGGAAAATTATTGGAGTTAGTAAAAGAACCTGAGATTTTAAATCATGCAGTTCGTATTAATGAAAAAATAAGAGCCTGACATTACTATGTATATCTTTTTAATAATACATTAGATTATCTAAAAAATATGTTGGAAAGTAATTCAGATAGTTTACCAGAAAAAGAAATAAGTTGAAACCAGAGATTGAATATTTACAATGAAATATTTGATATGGGGTATTAACTATAGGAATTAATGATTTGAGGCGGATTCTGAAAAATTAGCTACAAAACGAGAATCTCTTTTTACAAAATCTAAATTAAAACAAGTATTAAAAGTAGTTGGCATTTAAGGGGTATTTACACTTCAAACTCCATCAAATCCTCAGCAATAATTACATTTTCATCATTAATATTTTTTACATCATCAAAAGCACCTGATCAGATATGAGTCAAAGCTAATTTCTTCACATTATTTTCTTTTGATATTTTTATAGCAGTTTCAGGGTTTAGATGTGCAATCACCTCTTCCCTATTTGGTATTGTTGATTCTAAAATAGCGAGATCCGAGTTTTTTATAGACTTGATTAATCACTCACAAACTCCTGAATCCCCAGATAGAGAAATAACTTTACCACTATTTTCTATTCTATAAGAAATGCAGTTACCAACATGATTTACATCAAAACTTTGAATTTTTATGTTACCTAAATGAACTATTTCCTCATTTTCTAATTCTTTCACGATAATTTTGTATTTTGGTTTTCTTGTATGTAAGCCAAATGCTTCTAGGATATGATTTATAGATTTCTCTATTCCTATAGGTCAATAGATAGTTAAATCTTTATTTCTAAAACTTCTGCTTGGTATTTCACATAGGGCAATATGAAATAGGGATGCTAAGTCACAGCAGTGGTCGGCATGAGGGTGAGTTATAAATATTGCATCTATTTCATGATATTTTACATTTACTTTCAGCAACTGATTAATTGCTCATCTTCCAAAATCAAAGACTATATTTTTGTTATCTGCTTTTAGTAAATAACAAGAGGTTGCTTTGTTTATCTCTGGTTCATAGGTTCAGGTTCGTTCATAGGTTCAGGTTCAAAGTGTTGTGAGTTTCATTTTTAAATAGGTTTTATTTTAAAGCTTTTTGTAGGAGTATTATAAGTAATGTTACTATTTTTCAAAATTTTTTGTTAATAGGGAATTTTCATTTGTAAAAAAAATAGTTTAAAATATATTTAGAGTGTATAAGGATTTATTGGAATTTTTAAAAAAATCTTGAAATATAAATCAATATATGATAACATTAATTTACAGTTTAATTTTTAAATATTAATTATGTTAACATATATTAAGTATTGTATAAAAAATACCTTTGCAGATGAGGCTGTATGATGACGAAAGAGTAAGGAAAATTATACAAATGAAGAATTAAGAACTATAGAAGAAAATGAGTGGGAGACTATAAAACCACAAATAACCGAATTATGAAAGGAGAGGTATGCAAAATATATTGGAAAGTTAGATAAATTATTTGCTCAAGAGTGACAACAAGTTCATGAAAATACTAATTCTGAATTACTTAAACTTAGATTAGCTCTAAGAATAGAAACTATTGATAAAGATTTTAATGATAAGCTAGAACAAGATGAAATCTATGTACTTGAATATAGGAGAAATATATATGAAGAAATAGTTTCAAAGTTTTGAGAAAAGGTATTAGATAAGTTACAACCTATGCCTATTGATTTATTAGAATTAATTTATGATAATATTGATAGTGCTACTATGGCTAATATAAATAATATTTCTTATATAAGTGAAAAAGCCAATAGAAGAGAAGTTATTAGTGGTACAGAATATGACTCTAGCCATGAATGCTATAGATGAATAAAGGCATTAAGAGAAATATGAGTTAGTACAAAGGTGTTGTTGGAAAAAGTAGGAAGTGATGATTATCTTAATTTAACAGAAGGACAACTCTTGGGTATTGAAGGTTTTGTTGAGCTTAAATTAAGTCCTCAAGAAATTCTAGATTTTATTTTTTCAGAAAAATACAAACAACTAAATTTCTCACAAATATCTTGAATTTTAAAATTAAGTAAGATAGACTGAACAACCTTAGAACAAGCATTAGAAATTGTTGAAAATCCAAAGTTCAAAGAACTTGGAAGTGAAAATACTTATTGAATATCTATTCTTAAAGATATGTGACTAAATCTTAATAAGGTTAGAACTATTATTTTTTCAGATCATTACATAAGTTTCTCATGGGATCATATTAGATTAATAGAAACTATTTCAAAACTTAATTCAACTACTGATGAGATTTTAAATTTTATTTTTTCAGAAAAATTTAAACAGCTAAATAAGTTACAAGCATCTTGAATTTCAGTATTAAGTGAGATAAATTGAACAACTTTGGAACAAGCATTGGACATTGTTGAGGATCCAAATTTCAAAAAACTTAGCTATGATGATAAGGGAAGGTATTGAGATGGTACTATTAATTGAATATATGTTCTTAAAGATATGGGATTAAATCTTGAAGGGATTAAAACTATTATTTTTTCAGATTATTATATAGAATTTTCTTGGTATCATATTGAATTAATGCAAAAACTTTCAGATTTTTTAGAAAATTGAGAAGACATAAAAAATACTATTTGTTTAGTTAAAAAAGAAAAAGATTACAATGATGTATATAAAGAACTAGATTTAATAAAAGCACTAATTAATGAAAAAAATAAAGCAGAAGCAAAAGAAATATTAATATCTTATATTAAGTATGTAACTTGAAACATGACAACTAGAGAAAAATGAGATTTTTCTAGGAAATATCCATGAATATTTAATAAATTGCTTCATGAACATAATGATACACATTAAAATTTTTAAAAGTATAGAATTTAGAAATTACTACTGAGAGAGAAAATTATTTATTTTTCTCTCTTTTTTATATTTGAAAATCAAAACAAACAACCTAGTAAATCTAGAACTTTAAATTTAAAATAAACATAATTTTCCAAAAACTCCTTTTGCCATTTTCCCCCACATCAATATAATCAAACAAACCCCAAAAACAAACTGTAGCCTTCTTTCCTTTATTAAAGGAATGAATTCAAGGATGGATTATAAAAAATAAAACAACTCCCCATGAAATTCAAACACAAACTTTACCCCTACCAACAAGATGTCCTAAAAGTCTTCCAAAACGAACTAAAAAGATGAGACAAAAGAATACACATAGTAGCCCCACCATGATCAGGAAAAACCATTATGTGACTAGAAATGCTATCAAAAACAGGCTGAAACAGTCTAATACTAGTCCCAAACATTACACTCCAATACCAATGGAAAGATAAAATAAACCAATTCTTTTTAGAACAATGAGAAAAAGTAGAAGAATTAGTATCAACCACAACAGATGAAATAAAAAAAATAAACATACTAACATATCAATCACTAACAACAGCAGACAGAGACCATGATCTAATCTTAAAACAAATAGTAGATAAATGGTATCAAGACCTAAAAGAAGAATTTGAAAGTAAAGAAATATTTTTAGAATATGTAGAATCAATAAAAAATGAAAAAATAGAAAAATACAAAGAAAAAATAAGCAAATACAAAAATAAACTAAAAACTTCAGACAACAACCTAGTTCAAAAAATACTCTCAAAAAAAGTACTCTCATACTTTGAAAAATTAAAAGAAAAGTGAATAGATTCAATAGTAGTAGACGAAGCACACCATCTTACAAGTTGGTGGTCAAAGGTTGTGTACTATCTTTGGGAATGATTATGAAACAGTGAAACAAAATACTTCAACCAAAACTACAAAACTAAATGACTCTCACAAACCATTATATCAAAACTACTAGAAACCACAGATAAAAACAGGTACTCTAAAATAGCAAACTACCCTCTAATAATAGGACTTACAGCAACCCCACCTTACAATGATATAGATTTTTTCACCCTAAACGACGACTACTCAAAACTACTCTGAGAAGTAGATTATTACATACCAACCCCAGCAGTAGTAAAATCTGGAAGACTAGCTCCTTGGAGTGATTTAGTTTATTTTGTAGAACCCTGAGAAGACCTAAAAGAAACACTAGAAAAGACAGATAAACTCTTGAATATTTTTTTAGAACAGCATAAAGAAGATATATGTAAATATATTTTTGAATATGTAGAAAATAATTATGACAGACTTATAAATAAGGTTTATAAGAAATTGATAAATTATTTAAAGTTTGTCAGAACTTATAGTGAAATAGATATTTCAGATTATTTTTTTGATGAAAAGATTTGAGAAGAAATAGTTTTAGAGGATATAGCAAAAACTGTAGGGAAATATTTGTTTTATTTGGAAATGAAACCCATATGTAGGGACAGCAGATCTGCTGTCCCTACGGAAACAAAAAAATTATTTTACCAACTAGGATACATCTGGAGAACCAGAAACTTTCACAAATTTAGAACACAGGTGGAAAATATGCTGGTTTACTCAAAATCTAAAATAGATTGAATAAAGGCTATTCTAGATAAAGAAAAAGAAAATCTATGAGAAAATCTAAAATGTGCAATAATAACAGATTTTTTAGAAGATAGGGATTCTATAATAAACTGCAAATATATTTTACAAGAACTAAAAGATTATAAAGAATTAAACCCTATTTTAGTATCAGGACAATGAATTTGGAAACTCTCAAAGTCTTTAGAAATGGAAGAACTAGAAACAAATATATTAGAAATAACAAGAGACCTAGAATCATGAAAAACAAAGCTAGTCATCTGAACCAGAGGAATATTATGAGAATGATGGGATTGTCCAAAGTTAAACACTTTAATAGATTTAACATGAATAGTGGCTTATATGAGTGTAAACCAAGTCAGATGAAGAGCTATAAGACTAGATAAAAGTAATCTAAAAAAAGTAGCAAATATCTATGACATAGTTACATACTATGAATGATACACCAAAGAAGTAGACCTATACAGATTAGAAAGAAAACACGAAAAATTTTATTGAGTAGATGATACATGACTCATTATCAGATGAGTACAGCATATATACCCAAATATCAGCAAAACTATATCAAGTTCTTGTAGCTCTCTTCCCTTATATAAGGGAAGAGATTCAGAGATGGGTTATTATACTAAACCTTCCTACAAAAGGATAAATGAAAATATGCTGAAAAGAGCAGGATTAAAAGAGTATTATTATAATTTGTGGAAAATCTGAGGAGATTATCAAAATAAAGAAGTTTTTTGATTGGATTTAGAAGTTAAAAGCATATGAAGGTTTTTACCGTTTGTTAAATTTAAATTGTTTGATAGTTTTTCATTTTATAACTTATTTTCAAAAAAAGATAACTTAGAAGATATCTCTTGAAATAGTTATTATTTTGAACTAATTTTTAGATTTTTAGTTGATTTTATAGAGGCTATAGTTTTTTCACAAAAGGATCTTTGAAAATTGCCTGATGATTTTTCATTTGATATAATTAGATGAGAGAATTGAAATTTTAAATTAGTTTCAAAGTATTTAGATGAGCTTGTAGTAAAAAGATTCATTATAGATTTGCATACTGTTTTTTCTGATGTAGTTGACCAAAAATATGTGCTAAAATATCCATTTGCATATTTCAACTGAGATAAAGTTGTGGGGAAGTATGTAGATTTTGGTTTGCCTGATACTTTGTGTAGGAATAAAAGCTTTAGGAATAGTCTAAAGAGTGTTATAAAGAGGAGAAATTTAAAGGTTTCTTTTTTACTAAGTTGATGACTTTTTTTATATTTACCAAATATATTTTTTAAGGCTCTTAGGTTTACTAACCAGTATAAGAAGATTAGTAAATTGGGGGTTGTGAGTTTTGTTTATTTGAAGGGGAAGGATAATTTTGAGAGGCAGGAGTATGTTGGTAAGAGTCCTTTTGTGGAGTCTAGGGTTGAGAAGTTGTGGTTGTAAAACTTCTATATTGGTTTAAAGGATACAATTCTTAAGATTCTTTCCCTTTCTGGAGAAAGGGGCTATTAAAAGTTCTCAGCTGTATTGCATTGGGTATACGGAGAAATTATTAGATGGTGGGAGTTGTTTTTCTGGAGTGATGTTTATGAAATAAATTTATCAAGCTTTATTATTAGCATTATTATATATAAGAAACTTAAATTTTTTTAAAGATAAATAGGTGTTCATGCATAATCAAAAGGAAGTTATAGTCTTTTGATTTTTTTTTTACCCAAATATCAGCAAAACTATATCAAGTTCTTGTAGTCCTATTCCATTATATAAGGGAATAGATTCAGAGATGGGTTATTCTACTAAACCTTCCTACAAAAGGATAAATGAAAATAATTCTGAAAAGAGGGATAGAATTTTTATCATTGCTTTTAATTTATAATCCTTAATTCTATAATCTTCTTCATTCTCAATTAATTTTAAATTATCTATAAGTTTTTCTATTTCATTAACTAAAATATAAATAGTAGCACTACTTTCTTTATCTAATGATTTTTTTGATATTTTATTTATAATCTTACTAATAGAAATTATAGAGTTTATTATTTTAGAAACATCTGATAATATATAATCTAATCAATTTTCTTCATCAATTAAAGAAAAAGTCCCTTTATAAGAATCTCAATAAATATTTTCAATTAAGAAATTAATAGTTTCAATTTCTTCTATATTTCAGTCTAATTCAAGGGTGTCTTGCAAGGAAATATCAGAAATAAGTTTTTCTATCATTTTTTTTATTTCGTCTATTTCTATATCTATGGGGAGAGCTTTTCTTAAAAAAGCTTTTAATTTTGGATTTTTTGTTAATTTGGATAAATCATTTGGTGGCACGATAAAAATTTTAAAATCTAATATTTTCTATTTTCTCATATTTTTGGTTTGAAGTCAATAAGAAATTATATTTTTTTTAGTCCTGATTCTCTAAAGAATTTTAGAAGTTTTTCTTCTCAGTCTTCTATTATGTGGGCTTCTTTATCAAAGATGTATGACATATTGTATACTTGCTTTGTTTCTGAGTCTAGTATGATGTTTGGGATTTTTCTTACGGCTAGTAAGATTGGTAGGATATTTCTAGTTTCTGGGTAGTTTCTAATTATTTCTAGAAATTTGTTTTCTATGTTTTTTTCTCATAGGAGTGAGTTTAGGATGTTTAGTTGTATTTTGATTTTGAAGGTGTTTGTTTTTATTTTTTTAAAGTCGGTGAAGTAGTCCCATGTGAATATTGTGGGTTGGAGGTTTTGGATTAGGGTTTGGAAGTTTTGCATAGGGTTTTAATTATTTATTAAATTTATAGCACCTAATATTCAAGTCGCTAATAGATTTCAGGTTGCTCAACTCAAAATAGCCTTAATAGAAACAAGGTTCTTTATAATCCCTTTATCGTTTGGAGATTTTTTATTTAATTCATTTTTTATATCTTCAAAACAACTTACTATTTTATCATTTTGAGGAATTTCTTCTATTTTCTTTCAAAATCATTCAACTTGCTCTATTATTTCTTTTATCTTATTATAATCAAGCCTATTAGTAATATTTTGTTGTGTAGAATTGTTTGCACCTACTTGAAGGTTAGAATTACTGATAGCTGAATAAAAATTGTTTGTTGTATTATTTATACTTTTTGCCTTCTCTATCTCTTCTTTAGTAAAACTAATTCATTCTCATAAAATTCATTTTTTTTCTAATTCTATACACTTATCTAAAATAATATTTTTTACAGACTCTATTGTTTTACGAAATTCGCCACCTGAAACATCAACCTTATATTCAGTCTTAAAACTCATAATTTTTCCCATAAATTCATTTGGTAATTTTATATGTCATCATTTTACAAGTCATTCTATTTTTGATATAGGTTCATAATTTTTTTTAGTTACTAATTTATCAAATAATTCATCATTATCTATATTAGCTAGAATCCATCAATTATACGGATTCCATCATAATATTCTATATCAAATTATTATTCTATAATCAGGGATTTCATCATCTTCATTATAACCATTTAATTCTTTTTCTATAAATTCAATATCTTTGAGATTGAGTTTCTTATATAAAACTAATGTTTTTCTAAGTATATTAGTAATACTTTCATTATTCAATATGTCTACCTGAATTTCTTTAACTAATCATTCCATTAATATTTCTTAAAAACTAATAATCTCTAACCATAATTCCTTCATCTATCCCATCTAATTAAATACCTCTACAAAAAGATTTGCTTTTTTCAATATATTTCTGTATAATACACTTACATTTTGGGATTTACCCACTGAACCTAGCAGAAATGCTAGGGGGCAATTTAGAGATTTAATAATGTTTTAAGTCTCTTTTTTTATTACTTTTTAATCCAATGTTTCTATCTCCAATTCTGGAGCTATTATAAATTCTATTTGTGATAATTTAAATCTATAATCTTCTATCAAAATCCTTTCAACTTCCTCAATTTGTAAACCTTGCTCTATGTGATTTATTATTTTCACTTTTCCATCTCCAAAATCTAGAATTATTACTTTCATAACCTTTATAAATAAGATATTAAAAATCCTTACAAGCATAATACTCATATGTTTTTGTATGTATATTGACTAATTTCTCATAATCCAAGAACTTTACCCTTTTCCTTATATTATTAAATACACTATATCATAATTTATCATTATATTACCTTTCTCTTACAATATCTGCAACAATAAAAAAATTAGTGTTGAAATCTCTTAGTAATGAAAACTTTAACAGTGAGTTTTGTATATCTGTTGAATGTTCAACTTCATATAAACGGCTAGGCATTTTATTTTCATTGAAATATATAACATCCACTGTTTTTGCTTTTCTTAAAAATTCATCATATCAGAATTCATATATTTTATTAACTGTTGCGATATCTCAAAGCTTTTTATCTAAAAATAGTCTGTTTTTATCCTGTGCAGGAACAAAAGTTTTAAACTTTTTTAAATTTCATATTTCAACTAATAGTTATTGATAATATGAGTGATTGAATTCCTCTAAAACCTTAGAATTTTTATTATTTTCAATAAATCATCTACTCTCATTATGTTTTTTATATTTTTTAAGACCATATAATCAAGGCTTAATTTTATATATATCATTATTTAATTGAACTATTCTTCTAACACTTGCAAATGGTGTTTTTGTTTTCCATTCACAATTTTTTATTTCAAATATATGATGATTTATTTTTCATAAAGTTGCTATTCATCATAACTTTTCTAAAGTTTCAATCACTGCTTCGTACTGTTTCATAAGATTTATAGTTTTTTATATTTTCTTTTATACACTTTTAATATATATATCTTTCAAAAAAGATCAAATAAAAAAGTTTATTTTTTCTATCTAAATACAGAATTGTAGAGATGTTTTGGTAAAACATCTTTGGCTAGATATCTAAATTTACCCTATACCACTCCCCTCCTTCTCATCACAAAAAATCCTAACACAAAACTTACAATCATCAGTATCAAGATGTATATGGGGTTTATTTTCCCTCATAAATCTCCTCAATTGTTGGCATTTGCTTTGGGTACTATCATGTTTATACTAAAAACTCCGTCTTCGACTTCTTCTACTGTGCTTTTAGATTTTGTTTTTTTGGTCTTGGTTTTTCTTTTCTTTTTGGTTTTCTTTTTATTTGCTTCTGCTACTGTTTTTAGGTATTCGTCATCTACTACTACTTTTTCTTTGTAGTCGAAGGTGTACTGCTTTCAGAATTGATCTACTAAGGTCATTTGAGTGTCATATTCTCATACTCTTATGCCGTCTTTGATTAGGAATGTGTAGTTTCAGTCTTTGTCGGTGGTTACTGAGATGTCGTTTCAGTCTGTAAAATGTTACTTCAGAGTTTGGTAGAGATGATCCAGAGACTTTTAGTCAGGATTTTGTTTTTCTAATGGATTGTTTAAGGTTTTTTCTACATAGTTATCATAGTTTTCTTTTGATTTTTTTTCATCTATTTTTACTTCGCCTGTTTCTTCGTCTATTTCCGATATTACTTCAAATTCATCTGGTATTTCATTTTGATTTTCGTCTTTTAATGAAGTTTCTTGTTTTAGTTCTTCTGTTTCTTCTTCTTCCTGCTCGGCTATTTCTTGTTTTATTTCTGCTTCTAGAATTTTTTTTGCTTCTTTGTCTGCCCAGATTCATAGTTTTTCTTTTTGTGCTTTTTTGTATGCTTTATCAAATTCTTCCATGTATTTGAAAGGATATCTAAAATATGGTTTAGCTATTCCCTGTTCTAGTAGGGTTTTGTTGAAGTTTTCTCAGTTTATAATTACATATCATAGTAGTCTTCCGTAGATGTCTCTGGTGTTTTCACTATCTACTTCTACTAGTATTTCTTTTCATTCTAAATGCTTTTTGGTGAAAACGGAAGCTTGTTTTCAGTATTCTTGGAATATTTGTTTGTAGGCATTGTTTTCTGGTGTATCTACTCATATCATTCTGATTGTGACTTTGTCTCAATTTTCTAGTTCTAGGTCTAGGGTATCTCAGTCTACTACTTTTATGACTTTTGCTTTGAAGTTTTTGGTAAATAGTCTGTCGTGGCTTAGGTAGTATCCTTCTTTTACTTTGAAGTTCCGAGCTAGTGAGTCTACAAGGGCTGAGTTGCAAAATAGATTTACTGAGTCTATATCATTATTTAAATTTAATTTTGTTAGTGTTTTATAGATTTTTTTAGTTTTTCAGGCTTTTATTATAAAGTTGTCTTCAAATTTATATGGTTTGCTTCATTTTGTTGTGTCATCGTCTAGTTCGCATCATTTTATGTTTATGTTTTTGTCTGAATTATTTATTAGTTCTATCCGTTCTTTTTCGTCTGCTCATATTGGGTTTGGCATTATTTTGTTTATATATAGGAGTCATTTGAGTTCGCTTGGTGTTTCTGAATCTTGTTCTTTTTCTTCTGATGTTACTATTATTTCAAAAGTTTCTTTTCAAAATAATTCTTCTTTTTCGTATATTTCTAGAGTTATTTTGTATTCTCAAGTTTCGTACCAAATGGCTGGTGGATTTGATTTTTCTGATGTTTCTGAGTTTCAGAAATTCCATTTGTATGTTAGGTTTGATTTTTTCTTGTAGCCTTTGACTTCTGAGTTTAGGTTTATGTTACATTTTTCTACTCAGTTACAGGTTACTTTATTTTCTTCTATGGTTTTGTATTTTGCTTGTTTTCATTGTAGAATTATAGAGACTGTTTTTTCTCAATTTTCTTCAGAAACACTTTCTAATTCTTCATCAGAGATCACTCATAATTTCATGGATGTCTCTACTTCTAATTCTTGTTTTTCATTTTTGAATTTTAATTTTGTTTCTTCATAGTTTCATTGGTCTGTTTTTTCGTAGACTTTTAGTTTTATTTCAAATGATCAGGTTGGGTAGGTTACATATCAGGGATTACATTTCTCTTGGGTTCAGTAGCTGTAGGTTCAGCCTTTAAATGTCCAGATACAGGCTTCTTTGCTATTTTCAGATTCATATATTAGGTTTACTTTACAGTCTTCTTTTTTACATCTGTATTCTGAATTTATTTTTTCTAGTCATGATTGTATTTTTATTTCAGGATTGTATGCTTATTGTTTTTCGTTTTCTTCTTCCTTTTCTTCATCCTTGATTTTGTTTTGTTTCTTTTTTTCATTTTTTATTTTTTATTTTTGGGTGGTGATATTTATTGGTTCTTGATTATCTTCTTCTGGGTATTTATATTTTTATTGGTTTCTTCTTCTATCTTCATCATCGGTTTCTAATTTTTTGTTTTTTATTTTTATACTTGTTTCGGAAAATATTTCATTGGATTGTTTTTGTGAATTATTTTAAATTTTACTTGGTGTTCTCAATCTGGAAAAATAACGGTGTTTGGGTTACATTTTTGTTCTTCTCAGGTTTGGATTCCGAAGTCTATTTCGCATTTGAAGTCTGATTCGTTGTAGCTTCATGTAAAACTACCAGTTAGGTCTAGGTTTACTTTACAGTCTTCTTTTTCGCTGTCACAGTTATATATTTCTCTTGTGTAGTCTTTTTCTAGCAGGTAGGTTGCTCTTTGAAAGTTCCAAATGATTTCTGGGGCTGATATATTTTCTTCTTCTCAGTTATCCGTTCAGGTTTCGTCATCATTTCAGGAGTTGTCTGTGGTTCATGTTCAATAGTCTGTTCAAGAATTGTCGGTGTTTCAAGTTCAGCTGTTATCATCTCAATTATCTATATTTCAACTTCAGGTGTTTTCTGAGTTATCTCAAGGATTTTCTGTTTCTTCCCAAAAGTCATTTTTTATGGTGATGTTTTGAGTTTTATAATTTTCTTGGTTTCATTTTTCGTATATTTTGGCTGTGATTTCAAAGGTTCAGGTTCAGTAAGTTATGTATCATGGGTTGCATTTTAGGGCTGTTGAGTCTGTGTAGGTTCATCAAACAAAAGTCCATTCGCAGTTGTAGTTGTTTTCTTCATAGCTTCCTGTAAATGTATTTTCTAGGGTTAGGTTTACTTTACAGTCTTGTTTTTTACAGCTCCGTGTGTTTCATTCTGGATTTTCTAGTCAGCTTTGGATTTCTATTTGTGGTTCTGGATGGAATTTCTATTGGTTCTTGTATTTCTGGTGTTTCTGGTATTTCCTCTGGTTCTGGTGTTTCTGGTATTTCCTCTGGTTCTGGTATTTCTGGTGTTTCTGGTATTTCTGGGTTTTCTACTGGTGTTTCGGTTTCTCAGGTTCAGGTATTTTCTTCTGGAATTTCTTCATTTGCCTCTTCTTCCCAAAAGTCATTTTTTATAGTTATATTTTGGGTTTTATAGTTTTCTTGATTTCATTTTTCGTATATTTTGGCTGTGATTTCAAAGGTTCAGGTTCAGTAGGTTATGTATCAGGGGTTGCATTTTTGGTCTGTTGAGTCGGTGTAGGTTCATCACTCAAATGTCCATTCGCAGTTGTAGTTGTTTTCTTCATAGCTTCCTGTAAATGTATTTTCTAGGGTTAGGTTTACTTTACAGTCTTGTTTTTTACAGTTCCGTGTGTTTCATTCTGGATTTTCTAATCAGCTTTGGATTTCTATTTGTAATTCTGGTATTTCTAATGGCTCTGGAACTTCTACTGGTTCTGTTATTTCTGGAGTTTCTGGTATTTCTGGAGTTTCTGGTATTTCTGGAGTTTCTACTGGTGTTTCTGTTTCTCAGGTTCAGGTATTTTCTTCTGGAATTTCTTCTTGTGGGGTTTCATCTGGCTTTGGTGTTGTTCAAGAGTTTATATTTATTGCTTCTCACTTTGTAGTGTCTGAATAGGTGAATTTATTGACTATTTTTCTTGATGTATGGGTTGTACAAATAGACTTCTTCGTCTGTGTTGTTTAGTGTGATTTTTGTTTCGGTTCTGTAGTATTTCTTCTTTTCTCCTGCTTTTAGTATTTCTCAGGTTCAAAAATAGTACTTTTTTATCTGCTAGATCTGCTACAGTAGGTCAATTTAAATTAATGTCCTCATTTCAGGTGTTTTGTAGTTCTATGTATTCTAGGTTTTTGTCGTCTGTGGTGTTTGGCATTACTTCATAGATGATGATATTTGCGAAGGTGGTTGTGAAGAGGTAAAAGTATAGAAAAATGGCAATAAAAAAATTTCTAAATGTTTTTAGAAATTTTTGGTTTGAAGTAGTCTTTGAAGACATGTTTTTGAAGGTTAGAGTATGTAAAACAAAGACAAAATATTATTTATCTCTGATGACTATAAGTCAAATTAAAGATTAATTATAATTTTTCATAAAGAATAGTCATATAAAATAAGTATTTCATAAATTAATTATTATATTTAAAACTCGATTTCCACATACTCTCCTTTACTCACTGGAATTTCTTTTCCATTTGCTATAAAGATTTTCCTAAGTTCTGGTAGCATTATGACACTTTGGACTGTTCAGTTATTTGAGATTGATTCCCAAGCTTTAGTATTTCTATAGTTTCTTAGAATTACTTTAAACTTATTCATATCAAGTTTTTTGAATTCTTCAATAAATTGGAAATATTTTTCATATCTGCTTCATTCCTTATTTGTTGATAGTTTTTTCATTTTTGGTGTTTTAAAGTGGTTTGTAGTTACTAATATTTTTTTATTTTCGATAATTTTTTCTTCTTCTGGAGTTAGTGGTTTATTAAAATCTCTATTGCTTCCTAATACTCTGTTTTTTAGTTCCTGTTTATCAAAAGTTCTGTATTCTACTTTTTTGGGGTCAAATTCTGCAACTATTCAAGTATTTTCTCTGTAGTCTCATATCATAAGATTATTTGCGATTGTTCTTTGATTATTTTCTAGAATAATTTTCGCCTGTTTTATATCTGAGGAGTTTGTTAATATTTTTCTGTATAATAATCAACTAGGTATTCAGTATATTGCCTCGTTTTTAGAATAGGCTGTATGACTTGAGAGTGAGAGTCATTTATCTGAAATTCAAGTTAAAACTCAATATATCATGGGAATCAAACTGATATGTGTGAGTTGTATTTTAGGACTATTTTATTTTTTGCTAATATTTTTATTTTGGTAGTCTAAGTTTCTTGTGTGTACAAAGTTTTCACTAAAATCTTGATTTTTTGGTACTATCATAGAAGAACATCCTGATATTTGTAGTAAATCATCGTAGGTATTTATAAGTAATATGTCGTTAAAACTTATATTTGCTCAATCGGCTATTCATTTCATTTCTTCTATATTTTCTTCTGGGATGTATGGTATAAACTTTTTAGCTTTGTAGTTTAGTAGACTATAAATTGGTCATCATAGATATCTATCTTTTCATAGCATATCGTTTTTGAAGTAGTTTACTAGTTCTTTGATTTCTTTTTCTAGTTTTTGTCCGTGGTAGTATCCATTTTGGTAGTTGTTTTCTGATTTTAGAGTTAGTATTTTTATGCCTTGTTTTTCTTGGTAGTTTAGTTTTTCTGTGATTTCTGGTTTTGTTTGGTTTTCTATTTGTATTTGTATTTCTGGTTCTAGTTTTAGATAGTATAGTGCTGAGAAGTACATTACTGAAAATAGTAATAGTAAGGTAAAGAGTTTTTTAGTTTTTTCATGGTTTTATTTTAAAGTAGTAATATTTTTTTAGTTTTTCCTATAGTTCGAATCCATCGCCTCATACTTCGGCACTTCCTTTGAAAAAGGAAGAAATATGGTTATTTTCTTTAGTAAAGAAACATTGCTATGTGTCTTTACATTTCATACGAAAGGAAAGGAGGTTGTAATTTTTTATCTAAAAAATTTATTCCAGATGACTTTTCTGGCTATTCTGAGGGCATTTATGGATTTTTGTCATTTTTCTAGGGAGTATTTGGTGTATTTTATATTTACTGGGACTTCTTTGTAGGTTAAATTATTTTTCTTAATTTGTTCTACTAGTTCTGAAGCATATTCCATACCATCCATTGTTAATTTTATTTTATCTATAGCTTCTATTTTTATCATTCTATAGCCATTATGAGAATCAGTTAAATAAATTCAACTAAGTAAATATGTAAAAAACTTTCAACTAATTAAAATCATCTTTCTAATAAAGGGGACATTTGTGTCTGTTTTTGTTATAAATCTAGATCATAAGACTATATCTAATTTTTTATCGTCATTAAATTCTTTTATAAATTTTTTTAAGTCTTCTATATTATGTTGCAAATCGGCATCAAATGTAACTATATAATTTAATCATTTTTTATTTCTTCTGATATATTCAAAACCCGTTTCTAATGCTGCTCAGGGTCATCTATTATATATGTGTTTTAAATAGATAATATTTTTAAATTTAGAAATATTTTTATAAGTTGTATCAATGGAACCGTCATCAACTATAATTATATTATCAAAACCTGCATTTTTTATTTGTCTTATAACTTCTTCTATGTGTTTTTCTTCGTTATAGGCTCTTATGAGGAAAATTATTTTATTATTATAATTTTTATCGGTTTTTTGTGAGTTTAAAATTGCAAATTCTCTAACTAATTTTGTTATATTTTCTCTGTTTTGTTCTACTTTCCTAAGCAAAAGTAACACAAAGTAGATTAGAAATACAATGCTAGTGTATACTAGTACATCTGCTCATCTTTGTAGTCCAAATATTTTTCAAATTATGTTTAGTATGCTTGGAGTGAATGCTAGAAGTAGTAGACTAGGCTCATACAGATAGGAAAACTAGAAAATGTAGGGCATTAAATTTTTGTTTTCTGGCTATATCTAGGGCTAGGAAGAATATTATTATTCATGATGTTATAAAAAAGACTTCTAGTAGGTTCATTTTTTTTGATTGTTACTATTTTAATGTTTTAATATTTTATGTTAGTTCTGATTATATTTTTTGAGCAGATAAGTCAAATAATTATATTTTTTAAACCAAAAGTCTACCTTTTTAAAAGGCCTACTTTTTTAAAATCCCTAGTATTACCTCTATCTTGAATTTTTCCCCTTCTCAGGGGAAAAAAACTACAATTCTATAACTATTGAACTTGGCAATTTCAACCATTACCACCTCTTCCTTGTCATTTCCCTCCTCAATGCTTTCATTTTCACATTCCTCTTCATTCTCATCTTCACTCACCGTTTTTAAGTCATAGTCCTAGTTCTTCTCTTATGGCTTTTGATTCTTCTATTTTTCATTCTTGAGCTAGTTTATTAGCTTCTGCAAATTTTTCGAAGTTTTCGGCTGTTACTACTACTGTTACTCTTCATTTTCCGTCCATTAGTTCTTTCCAAGTTTCATAGTTATTTGTTTCAAAGGCTTCTTGCATTGCTTCGTGTCTTTCTGGTGTGTAGTTTGGTCATTTTACTGCTGGGATCTCCACGATAGGCAGAAACTCAAGATACCGCTAGTACTCATACGATTCATGCTAGAGATACTCCAGCTAATATTGTTTTACTTGTTTTCATAGTATACAAATTAAAAATATAAAGTTTGTTTTAGAAGAATTAGTCTAGAATTTTGTTCTTCTAAAAGTTAATACGAGATTTTATATTTTTTTCTTTCAGAAAATTTATTTTTTTATTTTTTTGTCACTTTTTATATTTTAACTCGTTCTTATAAATATAAAAATTTTATTTATCTAATCTTTTCTATTATGAAAAAAGCTTTTTTTATTGCTACTATAATTTTCTCTGTATCTTTATTTTGAAATATTACAAATGCAGAAGATTGCTCAGGAGCTTTTTGTTGAGCTAAACAAATATGTAATACTGATTATTGTTATATGGATTATAAAACATTTGAGGATAATTGTAGTAGTACAGACTGATATAATTTTCAATATCCTTGAGAATGCCAAGATTGTGTTCATTTATGAGGAGGTCTAGTATACTGGCGTCCAGACTGAGAAAAAATTCCTAGCTGTTGTGAATGATTAACACCAGTCGATCCTAAAATGCTTGAAGATAAACCTCCTATGATGGATTTACCTGCTATATGTATAAAAAAATGAGATTGAATTTGTGATACCAGTAATGAAGATGAGAAAAATTCTCCAGAGGATTGTTCAGAGAAAAAGTGTAGTGATGAAGTTCAAGTCTGTAATGATTGAACAGTGATTTCTCAAAAATGAGAGACTTGTCAATTCGAAACTTGTCCTTGAAGTGAGGATGAACCAATTGTACTTTGTGAAAGATTTGATGATCCTGTATGTGCTTCTATTATAAAATGTAAAGAGGAGTGATCTCATACTTGTGAAAAGGTTTATGAGACTTTTGAGAATGAATGTTATTTAAGTACTAGAGAGCATTCTTATAAATATCAATATGAATACAAGGGAGAATGTGAAATTTTACCACTTGATATTAGAAATAAAATTGAATATTTGATTAATAATTTTATAAATAAAGTTGATTCAAAGTATCCAGATAATGAGGATAGAATTTATTTTTTAGATTTGATGATATCTAGATTTGAGGAAATGGAACTCAAAAATGATAAACTTAATGCTGTTGTTACTTCTATTGTTTATAAACTTCAAAAATGAAGAAGAGCGATAAAAAATGATATAGAAAGTAGTGAATGTTATTCTGAATGAGGAAACTGGGAATATAAAGAATGATTTTCATATTTAGATAATGTCTATGATAAAGCGAATTGAGAATGTAAGTATTAAGAAAAAACCTAATAAAAAGCTATTGTGCATATTTTACACAATAGCTTTTTTATTGGTCTAAATATATGATTTTTCTAGTTTTTTAGTAAAAGGACTTAACTAATCTCTATAAAAAATATTTTATCTTTTTTATCATCAATTGTGTTTTCAATGATCTCTTGTTTTTTCTTATCATATATTTCTTTAGAGATTTGAATATTGAATAAAACTATAAATAGATAGTTCCACTTTGGTAAATAGCTATTTATTTTATCTGGTATAGTTTTTAGTGATGTCATATTTGTTGGTCATTTTATTTCAATGGCTATATCATCTATGATAATATCTGGTCTTGAATAGTCTATGGTTTCTTCAATTTTTAGGTTAGAGTAATTATTTTTTAAAAATCCAACTAATTCTGTTTGATATAATTTTTCTTCTTTATATTGTCTTATTGGTTTAAATTGTTTTATTTTGTTTTCTAATTCTAAAAGAAAATTAGGAATATTAGCTATTCTTTCTTCTTCTAATTTTTCTAACTTTTTTCTTTTTTTTATTAGGTAAAATAAATGTAAACACATAGCTATTAAGAGAATAAAAAGAAATATGATTGTATAAAATTTTACTTTTTCAATATTTGGTAATATATATTTCTCATAAATTGCATATCATGATAATATTAGAAATATTGTTATTCAAGACTTTATTCTTACGAAATCATTTTCTTCTGTGTAGCTTACTTTCCTTCTTTTATATTTTTTTCTTGGCATTTTAATGTATTAATTATTATATGTTAAAAATTTTATCATATAAGTTTATTAATTTCAAAAAGCTTGGCTTATTATTTTCTTCTAGAAGCTATTTCTGGAATTACCAGAATTAATTATTTTCTTACATTTTCAAAATGTTATTTAATTTTCCTGCTATAATAAAAAAAAGACCATTTTGTTGATATCAACAAAATGGTCTTTTTTTTATTAAGGATTATGTGTAAAACATATTAAATACTATTCTTTAAATTTTAGTGTTTTTATCATTTTTTCCATTTCTGATAATTTTCCAATTAAATCTATAGATCACTTTTTAGGTAGTTTATTTATGTCATCAGTTTTATATGTCATTGTTATAACAAATTGCCTATTATCATCATCTATACTAGGTTCCCATTGATTTACTAGATTGAAGTAACTATTTCAAAACTTTTTTATAGTAACATAAGACATATACCAGATTGTATTATTATCATCATTAAGTTTATTACATGTTCAATCAGGTTCATTTTCTAAATCTGAATTATTTAAATATAAATTTTTTATTACTGTGTCATCAAAGGTTTCTCTTTCTTCATTATGACCACATTCAACAGCTGGACGAAATTCTATCACAAGATCAGCTCAAGGATTACCATAAGCAATCCCATCAAATCTTCATCATTCTCCCATACCTGTATGATGAGCATCTGGATTAATGTATAGAATATAATTATCCTTCTCTATATTTATTGCAAAATTATTTTCAGTTACTTTCCATCATCTCTCTAGTTTTAGTTCCATATATTCATTTTCAAAAATCTCACCATCCTCTACACAAAATCAAGCAGTGTGATCAGAAGAACTACCATCACAAATCAATCATTCACTACAAGTATCTCATCATCAGTTTGCTGAACTATAACTAGAACAAGATTCTCATACTCCACTTGCGATATTAGGTGCTTTATTTATAGCATTCATAGAAGTTTTAAATACTATCCCTCTCTTTTCTTTTGTATTATAATTAGAAAATTCAGTATCAATTAATCAACCTTTATGTGCTGCTCCTACATAATTCGCTTTCCAATCATCATAGGCATCCATCTTTTTTATTCATTTAGATTGCATTATCATTTTCAAAGCCTCTGCTTTTGTTACTTTAGAATCAGGATTAAATTTTAAATTAGCTGAGAGCATACCATTTTTTAGTGCTGTTTCTGCATATTTACATCACCAATCACTAGAGTCCATATCTGTAAATTTTCATTCGCATTTATCTTTTATAGTAAGTCATGATAAATTTATCATAACTTTTAACATTTCTCTTCTTGTTATATTTTTATCTAGGTTATATTTGGTTGCAGAGTCTTTGCTTTCAATAACTCATAGATTACCTAGAAAATTTGCTGCTTCTAATTCTTCTTGCTCATAAGTATACCCTATTTTAGGGAAAAGAATAAACAGCAATAAAAGTGAAATTATATATTTTTTCATAAAGTTTATAAATAAAATAAGTAAAATTAACAAGGTAATTATATTTGTTTTTAAATTTTATACAATCTTTTTAGGTCTTATTTTAATAAATTATAAATTATTATTTATTTGTTTTCTACAAACAAAAAAATCCCTACTCCCCTTCCCCATAAATATAATCAAAAATAGACTTCATCGTCCTCGCTATCTCCTCATTCTCAATCACAACCCCCGTTATAGACTCCTTCATAGAAATAAACTTAGTCTTATTCCCATACACCTTTATAGAAATTCCAATATCCAACTTCCCCTTAGAAATAGTTTTAGAATGAAATTTTGTCCATGATTTTTCACTCCTTGTAGCCTTCCTATTCATAATCAATTTCATATCTGCCTTACCTTTTGCTATATCATATATTTCATTTCTAAGCCTACGAAGCTTATCTGTCTCTCAACTCTTCCTATCTGCATTAGAACTAAAAATCCTTACATTACTAGGACTATCTTTTACTTCCATTTTATAAAGTTCTGCGACATTTTCTGCTCACTCAAAATAATAAATTTTAGGCTTATTTGAAAATTTATTATTCTTAGCTCTAAGTTCAGGAAATTTTTCTTTTAGCCCCAAAACTTGTTTTTCCAGAATCTCATACAAATCATCTGGGTTTATGGATTCATAATATGTTACACCATTTTTTATATGCTTTTTCAAAATCTTTTTCTCTTCCATCTTCTCAAGAATTCCATACAAAGTTGTCCTTTTTATTCCTGAGAATTTTGCAATATTCGCAACTTGTGTCATGCCAAGCTCCAGATTAGCAATATATATTTGCACTTCATTTTCCTGAAAACCAAGCCCTTTTAGTATGTTCTCTATTTCCATTTTTTTATTGTTAAAGTATAAGTTGTCATTTTAGTCGACAATATTGTATACATAACTTTTGAAAAAGCTAGTTTAAAAGATATAATGCAGTTATGAAGTTGTTAGAAGAAGTGGCAATACCTCTATCTTGAATTCTTTTCCCTTGGTTAGACCTCATATCTTGAATTCTTTTCTCCTTATAGGAGAAAAGAGGCTACATCTTTTTCACTTTGCTGTGGTATTTTTTCATTTCAAAGAAATAAAAAATTTTAATTTGCAGCCCTCCTCTCCTCTAAGGAGAGGAGATTCAGCGGTGAGGTCTAAATAATATAAAAAAAATTAATTTACTAAAAAAACACTATGATACTTGAATATAAAAAATGAAGTTTAATCTTATTATCTGGAATTCCATGATGTGGAAAATCAACATTTGCAAAAAAACATTTTCCAAAAGATTATATAATTTCAACAGATGAAATAAGAGAAAGATATTTCTGAGATGAACACAAATTCAACGAAGATTGAACTATATCAATCGGAAACTATGAAACAAACGGAGCATTAATTTTTAGCATTGTTATGAAAATTGCTAATGATAGATGTACGGAATGATTGAGTACCGTTATTGATGCAACAAATCTAAGGGATTCAGATAGAAAAAGATTTATAAGACTAGGAAACTGGGAAAGAAATTATACCATAATATTTGATTCAGAAAATGCACTAGAACAAAATAAAATCAGAAAAGAAAAAAATATTAGATGATATGTTCCTGAAAGAGTTGTTGAAAAGATGAGTTTGTCTTTCAACAAAGGTACAAGGATAAAAGGAAATAACATAATAAAAGCTGAGAAAATAACAGAAGTGAGAGAGAGACTTGATAACCTAAATCTTTCAGAAGAAAATAATATACTAGTTTATGGAGATGTGCATGGTATGAAGGACTTTTACAAAAACTATAAACTATTACAAGAAAAATATACTAAAAATCAGAATAAACCACTAAATCTTTTTGTGTGAGATATAGTAGATAGATGAAACTACTCTGTTGATAATCTTTGTTTTGTGATGAGTGAGGTGAAAAAGTGAAATGCAAAGATGGTTATGGGGAATCATGAACTAAAACTTCTTAGAAATATAAATAAATTTTAGAGGAGTGAGTTATAGAGGATTTTGTAGAGGCTAGATACAACACCATAAAACAATTTGTAGAACTTCATAAGAAAGATTGAATCTATGACTGATTTATAGAAGAAATCAAATGAGAAAATTTTAACTTACACAGAATCAAAAACTTCTTAGACTCTTTACCTTTCTACAAAACAATAACAACTTGAACTAGAAAAAAATACTTAGTAACACATTCTCCCCTACTAGTTCCTGAGAATCTATGAAATCTAAAAAAGTCTATAGCTATATTCTGATCAGAACAACTAAAAGAAAATCTGTACATAAAAAATGAGGAAGCTTATAAAAATAATACAAACTTCATAAAAGCTACAAAAGAAGTTTTCAAAAAAACTTGAATAACCTGCATCACAGGACATATAGAACTTCAAGATATTATAGATAAATTGAAAATAAAAAACTTTTATTCCCTAGAATGAGAAGTTGATAGAAAATGACATATGAAAGTTCTAGTTCTTGAAAAAAGTTGAAAGAAAATTACTGAAAAAGTAGAAAAGTTTGAATCAGATGTTGACTACAACAGATGACAAACAGATACATGAGAATATAAAAATTTCTGTGGTTTATGAAAAGACTTAATATTCCAAAGACATTACTGAGACTTAACTATATTTAAATATAGCAAAAAGGTATTCTATAAAAACTTATGGTTAAAAAACTCTAATCGTGTAAATAAAATACTTCTAAAAGCTAGATGAATAGTGTTTGATAGACTGGGAAATATAGTTTCATACCCATTTGATAAGGTATTTAATAACTGAGAAGTCCTGAGAAATATAAACTGAGATGTGGTAACTGAAAATAAGCTTCCAGAATGAAAATATCAGTTTATAGAGAAACTAAACTGATTTCTAGGAGTTATTAGCCAAGATTTCTACAATAGAAATAAGCTATTGGTTCATACTAGTTGAAGTTTGGACTGACCTTTTGCTAACTACATAAAAGAACTGCTAACAGATGAGCAGTACATAAACATAGTGAAATTCATGAAAACAAAATGAAAACATACTCTTATGTTTGAAGTTATCCATCCTGATGACCCGCATATAGTTGAATATTCTAAAAAGATTACTGACTTTATTTAATCTGAGCTAGAAGTTTAAAAAGCTGATAACTTAGAGGATATGAGCATGTTATCAGAAGAGGAACTTGACTTACTGGCTAATGATTTAGGTTTCAGAAGACCGAAATATTTTGTAGAAAGTTATAGTGATTTCAAAAAAAGAGTGGGTTCTGAAAAGATAGAGTGATATATGGTTAGAGATATTGAGACTTGAGAACATTTAGTAAAAATAAAGTTTCCATATTATCTTGTGACAAAGTTTTTAGCGAGAATGTGAGAAGGGAACTTTAAATTTTTGCTTAGGGATAAAGAAAAGTTTATAGAGTCTAAAAATATAGATGAGGAGTTTTTCCCAGTGATTGAATATATTGCTGAGAATAAGGAGAGGTTTGAGGTTATGGGAGAGCAGGAGAAGGTGAGGGAGATTAGGGGGTTTATTGAAGGAGGAGGGGAGATTATAAAAAAAAAGCTTAAAGTTAAGTAACTTCAAGCTTTGGGGTAATAAAATTTCTATTTACACACTCCCCTATTTTTATTCATTTAGTTTTTTTCTTTAATAATATTTTCTAAAACTCCTGAATTAATTAAATTTTTAATAACTTTTTCGTAACTAAATTTTTTTGTTATTTCTTCTTCTAAAGAAAACCTTGGTTCTTTTATTGAATAAATTTCACCAGAAGAAGTTGGAAGTGCCATAGATAAAGGATTTTGTCAAACCCCTTTTAAAATTCTTCTAATTCTTCTTAAATCAGAAGTTTCTAACAATTTTAATTTTTCAATATCCAAATCCAAAAAAGATTCTTTTTGAATTTCTTCTAAATCTGGACTTTCTGGATTCATAATTGCTCCTGATAATTTAACGATTTCATCAATTAGGTCTACTTTCTCATCAGGATCTTCTAGTTTCTTATCTATTTCTTCTTTTTCACTATAAGAACCTTCTGGTTCCTTAACTATCTCTTCTTTCTCTGGAAAATTTCTAAATGATTCTGGCATAATATAAAAATTATAAATATAAATTAATACTTTAAAAGTATACATTAAAAGGTTATCATATTATGTTATATCTTGTCAAATAATAATGAGTAAAAAAATGACATAATACCTAGAAAACAAAGATAAACCATAAGGAATGAAAATATTCGTTCCCTACGAGATGATAAATTAAAAAATAAAACTTAAAAAAAATAAACTATGTTATGAAAAATACTTATAAAAAGACTTGGGATAATCCCAGTTAAAGAAAAATATCCTTCGGATAAAGCTAAAAAGATAACGATTTTAGCAGGATGTGCTGGACTTGGTTATGAGTTCAAAAATACAGAAATACACAATGACTCTGTATTAGAAATATTTGATGAAATAATAGAAACAATAACAGAAATCAGATGATGAAATGTATGAAAGGTACCTCTTTTCTCTGGTTTTCCAGAAAACACACCAAATGACCAAGAATACTTTGAAAAAAGAAACTAGCATTTGTTTGAAGCTTTATCTGAATATTTAAACAGTGAAAAAAACTAGAAAATGGAATAATTGTTCCAGAATGGCTTTTTGATATAAAAGAATTCTGAGCAGATCCAATTACCCAGTTTCAAGACAAAAAAATATTTGATAGAGTTATTGAAGAGCAAAAAAATAAAAAATCTGATACGAGTATAAGTTGGGAGACATTAGAATTTGCTTATGAAGATGAGGCTATGAAAAAACTTGAAGAGTATCTAATAAATATTCTTTACTCAAAATCATCTATAAAAACTTGAATACATGAAGAGTTAGAGTTTCTTTTAAATCATTTTTGATTAGAAAATATTGATTTTACAAAAATAGTTTTTAAAGAAATACAAGCTTTTATATCAAAATACTTATGGCAAACTGATGAGTTTGATACTTTAAAAAGATTTATAAAGACACCTACAGATTTGCTAAGATTATTTGCGATAACTACAAACACGGATATTTCACTTTGAAAAAATATAAAATTTCCGAGGTTTAGAAGAGCTCAAAGAAGATTTATTTTAGATTTTTTAGAGAATGCTTGAGATTTAAGTGATGATTTTTATAAATATAAAAATTTATGGAAAACTCTTTGAGAGTATTTACACCCATGAGAATATAAAAATAAGTATCCGAAAGCTTTTTACTACTTTGATAAGATTAGAAATTCTAAGTTAGAAACTTATAATTCAAAGTTAGAAAAGGCTATAAAAGAGAAGGATATAGATAAAATTCTAAAGTTGGTTTTTCAAAGACCATGAATATTTGCTAGAAAACTGCATGAGGTTTTGAGGATTGCATGAAAGGATTATAAAAAAGTGCTGGATGCTTTTGATGAAATATGAGAAAGACTTGAACTAAAAAATTTACTGGTTATGAAATCATATTTTGATATCTATAGAAGTAGTAAATATAGAACTGTTATAAATAAGATGTGAAAAATAAAAGTCATAGAAAATAACACAAGTAAATTACTATCTGGTGTAGATAAAAAAACGGCTTCTTGTATAGAACAAATCATACAAAAGAAAGTTTCAGAAGATTCTAAAATAGTAGAAAAAAACTCTGAAGAGAAAGAAGTGAAAACTGTATTTATATCAGAGGAGTTGAAGAATATTACAATACCTTTGTCTTCAAGAAAATCTTTGGATTGATACTATACTTGCGGAAGAGGTTCAAGATTTGGTATTGACACTCAAAAAACTCTTAGATTATTTGCTTATTGGAAAGAAGAATCGAAAAGAACAGATTTAGATTTATCAGTGATATTATTTGATAGTGAATTTGCTACTGTCTGACATGTTAGCTATACCAATTTAAAAACAGATAATATTATTCATTCTTGAGATATACAATCTGCTCCAAATTGAGCGGTGGAGTATATTGATATTGATTTATGAAAAATGTTATCGGAAAAGAATAGTGGTTTTAGTAATCTAAAAAATAAGTTTTTTGGGAGTAAAAAGTCTAGTCTAAAAGATGCAAAATATATAGCTGTACAAATATATAAATATTTTGGTGATAATTTTGAGGATATTGAGTGTTTTGCTTGATGGCAGATAAGAGATAAGGTGGATTCTGATTATAAGAGTTTTGATGAGAAAACTGTAGAAAATAAATTTGATTTATATTGAACTGGTTCTTATTTTATGCCAATAGTTTTAGATTTAGAAAAAGAGCAGATTGTGTATACGGATCTTTCAATAGATGAAAAAATAGATCAAAATAATGTTGAGTGATCTTTAGATACTGTTTCGATTATTGCTTCTGAGGTTATTAGGTTTAATAAAACAAAACCAAATATATATGATTTGGCAAAATATCATGCTGTTGCAAAAGATTTGAAAATGGTTGAAGATAAAGAAAAAGCGGATATAATATTTGATGTAAAAGATTGAGATTATAATATAAAGAATTCTGAAAAGATTCTTTCTGAGTTGTTATAGAGGGAGTCATCCTGAACTTGATTCAGGATCTTTCCTAAGAATTAAGGTGGTTATTTAGAGAGACTCTGAATCAAGTTCAGAGTGACAAGTTTTATTTCTTTAGATTTACCTTCTTTTCCTTTGAGGCTTAAAAACAGTTTCTTTCTATTGCAGGTTCGAATCCTGCCTTGATAATTGGTACACACATAATTGTTTTGTTTTCATCAGAAACTTTAAGGCTTATATTTTTCTTCCTTCTATATCCTTGCAAGAGGGACTACTGAGTCATAGAAAAAAAAAAAAAAAAAAAAAAAAAAAAAAAAAAAAAAAAAAAAAAAAAAAAAAAAAAAAAAAAAAAAAAAAAAAAAAAAAAAAAAAAAAAAAAAAAAAAAAAAAATAGCTTTCCTTAAAAATATTAGGGGGCTTATAGTATACATCCTTCTAAGATTTTACTCCAGAGGTTGCGGGTTCGAGTCCTGTTTACTGAGTAATCGGTAGTAGCTCAAATGGTAGAGCACTGGACCAATACTGTATACTAACTTTCCCTCTAAAATAAAAAAGGCTTATAAAATACTTCCTTCTAAAGCCCTGAAACGGCTTCAACATTCACCATATAGTATTTTAGTTTTCCTTTTTTGCAAAGCCTGAATGTATGTTTGGGCTTTGTTTTTTTTAGGTAAAATTAAGAATTATTTTTTATATAAGATTAACTCCTATTTTTAATCTTCTAATTAATTGCTAAGATGTGATAAAAATAAGAATCTATGAAAATTCAACTCAAGATTTTTCTCAGACTGTATTTATTACTTGTCTATTTGTTTCTTCTTGTATTTTTTGTATTTCTTTTAATTTTTCTTCTTCTGTATCAACTCTTTTTAAAAGGTCTCAATTTGCTTCCATTATAGCTGCTTTTGTGTGTATTCTTGGGCATATTCTTAGAGTCATATCTCAATTATGGTCCATCTCTATAATTGTGCTATGTCAAAAATTAGGAAATGGTATTACTCTAGATTTTTCACCATCTTCTCACTCGCATCTTCTACTATACCTTCCTACTCCATTTTCTTTTTCTCTTTCTAATACTCATTTTATAATGTCTATAAATAATTCTTCATTATCTTTTAAGATACTATTTAGTCTGCTATCATTGTATTTTAGTTTCATTACTATTTTTTTAGCTCTTCTAGGAAGATATCAGCCCTTATAAAGAAAATCATCTATTTTTAAGTCTCCAAAATCTAGGTCTTCTATGATTTTTACAACTAGACTATATTCTTCCCGAAATTTATCTGTTCAATATTCCTGTTTTTTTATATTAAAAGTGATTCATTGTTTTGATAGTTCATTTTCTCTGTTATCAACAGGTTTTAGTGTTTTAAATTTAGTATCTCACCAATCAAATTGTTTTTTTGCTAATGCTTTTGTGATATATCCATCATGAAAATCATCTTCTTCTTGTTTTGAGAGTGTTTTTTTATCTGTTCATTGTTCTAACTCTAGCATGTGTAAATGAAAACTCTCAAAGCTTTGTCAGTTAACTCAACCATCCCTTCATGTACTATCTTTTCAGTCTAATCTGGTTTCTGAATAATTATATCAAGCTAGAAATCTTCTTCACTTTTCTGGGTTATTTCTTTTAAAGAAAGCATTTTGAAATTTTTGAATTTCCTCTTTTTTTTCTGTTTCTCATTTTTTATCAAAATCTGACCGTGAGACTACTGCATATTTTCAAATATGAGTTTTAGGAGTTATTTCTTCTAATCAGTTTTCTGTTTGTATCTTTAGTTGAGCATTATTTTCTCATGGATAATTTTCTTCTAAGAGTTTTATTACACTTGATATATCTTGTGATATTGCTTTATCTGGACTTAATTTTCATAATTTCCTTAATTTTGATTTTTTTAATTTTTTATTTATTTTTTTCTCTTTCTTAGTGATTTTCTTCTTTTTGGAATCTTGAGTAATTTTTGATTCACAAATTTGTCGTATTTTTTTGTTTCAATATAAAGGTGATTGTTCTCATGTTTCTCAAAAAAAGGGGTCATGTTTTCACATATCCCCTTTTTCTATAATGTTTATTATATCTTCTAATTTATCATCTGTTGAGAATTGATATATCTTTCAATCTATGGTAAGTTCTAAAAATATTGGAGGGAGTCATGCTAAGATCATAAAGTCCATACCATTTGTATATGGAGCTTCTTTTTTTATAAGAATCATATTATTAGATGTTTTCCCCATATTACAATCATGGACATATTTTAGATAGTTTCAAATAGAACACCGATCTTTATAGTTATAGAAATTTAATTTATGTTTTGCATTTTCATCTTTTGATCATGGATGCTTAGGAGTTGTGTCACTAGTTGCAATTCTAACATTTAAAGGAGGATCTATTTCAGAATAACAATATTTTTGCATATTTTAGCAATTATTATTAAAAGTTGTAATTTGAATTCAGTATTAATTCAGTTAATATATTATAAGTCGATAAAAATGAATGTCAATTTTTTTTATTTGGTTAATAATTTACTTTTAAGATACCTTTGTATAAATAATAACTTATTTGTTTTTATTATATCGTTTTCTTTATCAAGCATATTTTTTATTTTCTCTAAAAGAAGTTGTTTTTCTTTTTTTCTAAATTCTGTACTTTTTTTTTCATAAAAACCTACAATTTGATTTTTTAACCACTCATCTAATAATTTTTTGATATTTTCTTCTAGTATTTCTTTTACTTGTGGAGGATGGCTTTTTTCTGTAATTTTAATTCTTTTACCTAATAATTTTTTATGGGGTCTTACTTGACACCTACTCAAGAAAGAATAAGAGATATTAGCATGAATTACCCAAAAAACATGATAGATTTTATAGAGAATTTTAATACTGAGGCTCAATGTTATGCTTTTTTAGAAGAATTACGTTGGTGAAATGATTTTTTATGCCCAGCTTGTAAGAGTAAAGATTTTTGGAGGCATAAAAGATGATATAGAGTATGTAAATGATGCAGAAAAGATTTACGAGTAACAGCGTGAACAGTATTACATTGTAGAAAAGAATCTCCTTAAGAATAATATTTATGATAGCGTGGTTCTTAGTGATAAGTAAACAATGAATAAGTGCTGAAAGAATTATCTAGCATTCTTCAGGAGAATCATAAGACAGTATGGACAGGTTACATAAACTAAGAAGATAATGGTATTACCGAATAGAAATAAACTTTCAGGTAATATAGAGGTAGATAAAGTATTTATATGATGAGCGAAACAATGAAAAAGATGACGTTGAGCTGAATGAAAGGAAAAAATAGTAGTAGCAGTTGAGGTTAATAAAGATAAAGTAAATAAAAAGTGATTAATTCGTTGAATGTGAAGAGTTAGAATATCAGTGATTTCAGACTGCAAAAAAGTAACCTTAAAGAAATTTATACTTGAAAATATTGAGCAATGAAGTACCTTGTATACTGATGATTGGAAGTGATATAATGATATAGAAAATGAATGATATTTTAGAGTCATTCAAAAAGAAGTTACTGATGATGATGTGATAGTTTGAGTAGATAAAGATGAAGTAACTCCTAATGTTCATATTGTTGCAAGTTTATTGAAGAGATGGTTACTTGGTACTCATCAACAATATTTGGCAAAAAAATGATATTTACAGTGCTATCTTGATGAATATGTATTTAGGTATAATAGAAGAAAATCTGATAATAGATGAATTTTATTTAAAACCCTAATGCAACAAGTTATTTCTACTCCACCTACAACATTTAAGGATATAGTAGAAAAAGGCTTAAAATAAACTAAACATTAGTAGGTGCGAAGTAAGACCCCATATAATCTTTTTATAATTAATATTTTTTTCCATAATAGATAAATAAAAAATAAAAAAGATAAAGAAAATTAATTTTTCCTTATCTATAAAACTAACCTAAATTTCCAATCTCTATCTTTATTAAATATATGAAGTATTCAAACATATCTTCTTTTGATTTTTTTATATCTTCATCTTCTAAAATAGTGCTGAACTTTTTTTCTAAACTTTTATAAATAGCTAATTTCTCATCATCATTATATTTTGATAAAATCTTTTCTAACTGAATAAAGACCAAATCAACTTTATTTTTTAATTCTAAATCAATTTCAGTAATAGTAGTTTCTTCTTCTTTTTTATACAGTTTGTATTTTTAATATCATTTTCATCTTCCCAAATAAATACCCCTCATTACAAACATATTTTCAAGGTTCGTTTAATGTTGCATTTGTCCCACATGTATAATTATTATTTACTATACATTTATTTTCTATATCTGACCAAATATATCAATAATTACAATAACATTTTCAATCAGTTCACTTATATCAATTAATAGCATCTATACAGGTATTTAAAACTTCAACAACCTCACAGGCTGTTTTATTTTCATTCCATTTATAACCTGTTTTACATGTGCATTTATCATCTCCTGTTTCTTCAACATTACTTCAATATATTTCTTTACAGTTTTTTAGTGTAAAATTACTACTAACTTCTTCAGCACTTAATATATCAGCAGTTATATCTGTTACTTTTGTTTGATTATTCAGTATAAATTTATCATTTCTATCTATATTAAAATCTGTTCACATATTTATTACTATAGATTTTCAAATAAAATCTTTTGTTATTATATTCATGAGATATGATAGTTAGTTAATAGCAGTGTTAACAGCTTATCATATCTTTTTTGTATAGCCCCAAAATTTTTGCGAAAAATATAAGTAGAAATTCCATTACTTTCTTCGCTTTGCTCATCACTTCATTACTTTTCTACTTATATTTTTATTCTTTTCTTTCAAAAAGTTATTCATTGGATATTTCCAACGATGCACAAAATGTATTATACTCTCTACGATTTTTACCTAGTTGGTTAATTTTAATTCTTCTTCAAAAAAACATTTACAAAAAAACTAAAAAACTTATAGTCTACTTAAACCATATAATAAAACTGTAGCCTCTTTCTCCTGAAGGGGGGAAAGAATTTAGATAGGGGGCAGTAGACTATTTCAAAAATAATAAAAACTATGAACACAATAAAATCATCCATAAAACTTGATGAAAATACATGACTATACAGTCTTGAACTTCCTTGAATAAAAAGATACTTTGAATGAATTTATTATTGCTTTGAATGAAACAATAAACACTATTGAAAATACATAGATAAATTCAGAAAAATAGATTTATGAAATAGAGTATTGTGAATTAGTAGCTTCTATGAAAGTTTTGTTATATGTTTTATTGACCTAGAAAACCTAAGTTCGAAATATTTCTTTGCAAAAGCCTTTGATGTATTTGAATTTTCCCTAGAAGAAAAAAATATAACTGCTTTGTTTGTGAAGAACTTAATTGAAAATATAGTTTTTTACATAACTATAAATGAAAAAACTTTTCTATAAAAATTGATGAAAATAATTTTGTGATAAAAAACTCCATACTAGAAAGTATAGTATTCTCAAAACAGATTTCTATAAAAGAAGAATATTTTGAACTTAAAAAGATGAAAATAGTTGAACAAGACCAAGCCTTTTTAAACATCGCCGACTTTTTTGTTTATGATGATTACTTTGTAACCTATAAAAAAAATAATTTTTCTATATTTTATAGTTTTTTAGAAAATATAAATGGAAAAGCTTTGAAGGTAAATAGTAGTTTAACTATAAAACTAAAAATCCAAAAATATAGTACTCTATATTATCCAAAACTAAAAATAAATTTATCAATTTTTGTTAGAAAATCACATAAAGACAGTCAAAAGAGAGCTTTATCCCTTTTAAAAGATCAAGAAATTCTAGCCCTTTGTGCAGATGATTTTGAAGACTTTAGAAAACTAATATTAGCCTTTTTCTCTGAAAACACAGTTTGCGATTTAATAAACAATGGCTCTATAAAAAATTATTTTTTCCCTTTCCTCAATGATTTTACAAATGTAAAACTTGATAATATTAACTCTGATTTTAATATTCCAAAAAATATATTTTCTGGGGATATAGAATTTATAAAATTTAAAAAAGACTTATTAAAACTCAGATATAACTTATTTTTACTAAAAGAAGCTTATGCTTTGAAGTATGAAAGTGAAATAGAGAAACCTCTATCTTGAATTCTTTACCATTCTCACGAGAAAGAGAAACAGAACGAAAATGTTAGTTTATTTGAAAAAAGGTTAGTAAAAGCAAAAGAAAATTTAGAAGTTGTTATTTTGAAGTATGAAAAGATCTTGGAGGAGTTTCTTAGTAAAATTATTTAGCTTATGTCTCTCCACTTTTCTATTTTAAAGTCTATTTTCACGATTCAAGCTGTTTTTAGGTGTCAGATATCTTTTTTTAGTAGGTATGAGGCTAGTTCTTCTAAAGCTATATTGTGTCATACGATAAATGCTGTGTTGTGTTTATCTTCTATTTTTTTTATAAATTTAACATAAAATTCTATTCCTTTCATATGGTTATCATATATACCTTGCTCATATTTTACTTCATTTATGTCATAGCCTATTTTTTCGCATATTATTTCTATTGTGTCTTTTGCTCTTTTGGCTGGACTTGAAAATATTATGTTTGGTAGGATTCTATCATCTCTTAGTTCTTGTCATCTTTTTATAGCTCTTTTTTCTCATTTTTCTGAAAGTGGTCTATCAAAATCATCTAGTGAAGAATCATTCCAGTCTGATTTTGCATGTCTTATTATGTATAGTGTTTTCATGGTGTTTTTTTTATAAAATATATTTTTCTGTTCCAATATTTTATTAAATTTTTAAAAAAATAAAAGTTTAATAATTTTAGGTTAAGTATAATTGAAAATATCTGAGATAATTAAAATTATCTCATTATCCCCCCATACACTCCTTTCACTACTTCATTCATTTTATCAAAATCTAGAGTTTCTATGGTATCAAATTTGGTATGATAGTTTTTGTTTCTGTAAAAAGATGTGTCTGTTACCATATAGGCTTTATATCAGTGATACCAATAGTTTCTGTGGTCAGAGAAGTCTATTCATGGAACAAAGTCTGGTGAACTTAGTGACCGAGTATCAATGCTTGAATTTTCAAGCATTGATTTTTTTATTCCCTTTATTTCAGAATCAAACATCTTTCATATTATTGCTATAAAGTTTCATTTTGATGGATATAACCGTTTTAGAAATGCTATTGGGTATTCTTGAATATCAGATTCACTAAAGTATCAAATCATTTCAAGGGCTATCATATATTTTACTTTTTCTCATTTTTCTTTTAGTGATTTTGCATGTATAAAGCTTCACATTTTTTCAGAATCAAAGAATGGTGGTTCTTCTAGGGTGTAGGCTACAAATTCTATTGTATTTTTTAGGTTTGCTTTATTTTTTCATACTAGTCTAGCTAATTCTAATAGTCCCGCTATTCATGAGGCATTGTCATCTGCTCAAGAGTATGTTCAAAATTCCATGAATCATGTTAATGAGTATTCTCAGTATACATCATAGTGAGCTCAGACTATTATTTTTTCATCACTTTCTCCTTTAAATATGCAGATAATATTTTTATATTCTTTATTTTGAACTTCATATAGTTGATATTTCAATTCATCGCATCAGTATGTTTTTAGATTGTCATGGATGTAGTTAGCTACCTTATTTAGTCCTGTTAGGTTTTCATAGGTTCTTTGTTTGTGTGGTGTTGTCAAAAACTTAACATGATTTTCTAGATTTTGTTTGTTTGATGGGATGTTTTGAGTATTTTTGTTTGTTCAGAAGTATATTGGTCTTACTATTAGGTTGGCAAATATTAAGGGGATTACTAAGAGGAATCAGTAAACGATTATTATTGCTTTTGTTTTGGTTTTCATGGGTTAGTAGTTGTTTTATTAAAATAATTTAAAAGAAATTTCTAGAAATTTTAGCATAGGTTAAAAACCTATAATTTTCATTATAGGTTTTTAACTTTTTTATCAAAATATTTTTGAGAGTAAATTTGACTCGTCCAAAACTACTCTTTTCCTTCAAGTTTCCCTCATATCTTAGCTTCTAAATAATCAAGTATATCTTTTACTTTTTCATAGTCTTTATTATTTTTTCAACTGTGAATTTCTTTTGCTTTTCAAATTTTATTATAGATTTTTTCTAATTTTTCTATATTTCTTTTTTCTACTAGTAAGTCTATTTTCTTTATGTAGTCTTCTCAGTCTTCTGTTTTTCTTAGATTTTTCTTTGATAGGGCTAGTTGTTTAGAAAAATTCTTTTTTGATGAAGTTTCATCTCAAGGACAATTTTCTTGGACTATGAATTCTTCTCCATCTTTTTGAGTTATGAAAAATAATTTTCAACTTGGAGAATAGTTAAAAACTGTATTACTTACTTTGGATATCTCTTTTCAATTTTTAAATAGAGAAGTATCATAATAGTTTTCTTTTCATACAAAATAAAATAAGTTTTTGGAATTATCGGAGTATCATAAAAAACCTATATAGTTATATTCGTCACTTTCTATATCATTTTTCTACTACCTCTATATTTATCACCAGATCTAGTCCTAAAAGCTATTCTTTTTCAGTCCGACGAAAGCTTCAATAAATCTATAGTATCGTATCGTATTCTTTTCACTTTTCTAAGTTTTTTACTAAAAATTGTTTTCCATTTTCTTGTCATATAAATACAAATCATCAATTATTAGGTATAAGCCTAAGACTATTTATTTTATCATAAAGATTTAATTCTTTGCCGTCTTCAAAAATAAAATCTTTTCAATCTTTATTTACAACAAAAATTAATTTTTCTCATAAAAATTTTACTTCTTTTACTGAATCATATATGTAATCTTTATCTAAATATTTTAATAAGGATTTACTTTTACCTTCTATTTCTGACTCTAATAATATTACTTTATCTTCTCCATTTGGTGAATAAATTATATCTTGTAAATAAGAAATATTATCCCCTCATAATAAAGAAAACTTTTCTCATTCTATTTCATTTTTAACTTCAAATTGTTCTACAAAATCTTTTTTATTTTTTGTATAACTGTTAGTAGCTACAAAAAAGAAATACCTTTTCCATTTTGTAAATATCTTAATCCTATTATGTCATCATATTCTTTACTTTCTATTCAATCTTTTACTAAGATATTCTTAAAATTCTTTCCTCAAATAAAAGAAAAACTTTTATTATCTTGTGAATAAAGTAAATATTTAATTCTATCATATTTCTCACTTTCTATTCAATCCTTAACAACAAACTGCTTTCAATTTTCTTTTGCTGTAAAGGCAAAACTTTCTCAATTTTCTGAATATAGAAAATGATCGTTATAAGTACTATAATGATTTTCTGAATCACAAAGATAATCGTATTCAATTTCTTTTAAATCTTTTACTAAAAAACATTTTTCAATTTCTGGTCATCATACTATAAAAACTCATTCTTCTTTAGGTGCATAAATATCTCACTCAAAAGCAAAACTTTTTCTATCTGATGATAATTTAAAGGTTGTTATAGAATCATATTTTTTGCTTTCTTCTCAATTTTTTACAACAAATTGCTTTCATTCTTTTGTTGCAACAAAAACAAAACCTTCATTGTCAGATAAGTACTCAAAATTACTTATATTATCATATTTTCAAAGTTCTTTTCAATCTTTCACTAGTGCCATTTTTCACTCTTTTCTCACTACATATGCGATACTTTCTCCATCTGGAGAGACCTCAAAAGAATATATTTTTTCATATCATTCGGTGATAGTGGTAATTTCACACTCTTCCTCAGCAAACACATTTCCACCAATACCAAAAAATAAAAACAATAACAAAAACGAACTTAAAGTTTTTTTCATAAATAAATTTTTAAAATATAAAAAAGCATGGTTCCAATTAAAGAATGCCATACTTTTAATATTTTGTCAAATGATATGTTTTTGTATCAGGTATTTAAGGATATATGGAAAAGGTAATATTTTTATAGAAGGGAATTGTGTTTTATAAAAAAATAAAAAGAATCTAATTTTTTACTAATTTTATAGATTAATTTTTCAATCTTAACTTATTTCAAAAGCCACTTTAATTTTTTTAATTTTTTTAATGTTTTATAGTTCCATGTTATCCAGTTTTGATAAGTTGTGTATTTCCTTCATTTCTTCATCAAAGTCTTCTTTTTCTTCATACCATCAATGATCTTCTGGAAATGTTCAATTTTTATAGTGTTCTAATAATCCACTTAATCACCATATTCATCCACAGTCTTCAATTAAAAATGGTCATTGATATTTTTTTATTACTGGTAGCTCTTGTTCTTCTTTTTACTTCTAATTCTTTTACTATTGTTACGGTAAATTCCCAGTTGTCTCAAAAGTCATAAGTGTATGTGAATTTTTTCATTCATTTTTTGTATAGGTCTAGTATTTCTGTTTTTCTGGGGTTTCTTTTGGGTATTCACCAAGTGTCTTCTTCATCTGTTATACAAAATTGTGTTTCTCTTCAATTTTTGTATTCAAAATGCCGTAGATGGGAATGATCAAATCAGAAGGCACTTTGTATGTAATAATGTAATTCTAGGAAGTCACAATCTTCTTCTACTAAAAATGTTCTATATATGCTTGGTTTGATTCAATTTAGTTGTACTTTTATTTGGATTGCTTTCATAAAAAATGGTTTTATAAAATAAAATTTTATAGATTTTATTATAAAACTTTTTTATTTTTATCAATTTTTTTTGGTACATTTTTTTGTTTTTAGAAAATAGCTCCTACTTGCATAACTCACTTTTTTTATTCATAAATAATTTAACAAATAATAAAAAAAGACTAAATTATCGGTTAACTATATTTTAATTTTAAAAAACTATGGATTTGACGAAACCCTTGATGTTCATTATCAGCACCTGAAGTTTCAGAACAAGAACCACAAATAGATGTAAAAATTGATTGAGATGAAGTAGAAATTTTATGATTATGAAAAGAAACCGAGCTAAAATTAGGAGAATACTTTTTTTCAAAAATAACTCCTTGATTTCAATATGGTGCTAAATTTGAGAAAATAAAGAATCCTGATTGAAGTTTAGTTTTTAAAATACATTTTAGAGGAATTGATTTTTGAGGAGGAGAGACAGTAACTAGAGAAAATGTAGAAAACTGACTAAAACTGGATACTGAAACAATAGATGAAGAATTAAAACAATACATAGCAGAACAAATAGTGAAATCTCTTTGAAATAATATTTTAACGGAAGAAACAGCACAAGCTACTAAAGAAATACTTGGTTAAGAAATAAAAAAGCCATCCTGAATTTCATTCAGGATGGGCTTTTATTTTAATGATTTTATTTCAAACTTCTCCCCTCAACTTCTCCCCCAAATCTCTGGCTTCTTCAACTCCTCAGCAACCGCAGGTCTATGATGATACTCTCCTTTATGATTTAGTTTTATCACATAAGTATATTTATAAGTTCCTTTGTATAAATGCTCTGCAAATAACATCACTCTATCATCTTTTATATCAGTATGAGAAAATCAACCATACCAATTACTATTTTCTTCTCAAGTTAAGTTCTTTACATCAGCTCAAGTAGTATCAAGATTAGTGTTTACTATCTCTGCTCATGCTGGTATGAAATTATTTACTAGTACATTATTCCTCTCACTTGGAACTATTATTTCTATTTCTCAAACTAACATATCTCACTTTTTTCATCATGATACTGAGTCTATGTTTTTAGTTTTTACTCTCTTATAATATCCTCCATTAATAATTCTCATAATAGCTAAAACTGATATGGGTTTATACATTGTTCTTCAAAGGCTTCATTGTATTCATCGTAGTTATAATAATTTCTTTGATCAATTATCCACCTATCTCTTCCTCTATTTTTTTTCATTGGTGAGAAGTATCTAGGTCAGATACTATAGTAAAGTTTTCAAGCTCCAGTCTTTTTAAATTGCATATTATCCACTCAGAATTCTAAATAATCTTTTAGGCTAAAGCTTTTTTGTTTTAGTTCAAATTTATTTTTATCGTTAAATATTTCATTTATTATTTCATGATTATTTAAGGATCCTTTTGCTGTAAAATCTACATCGTCTAGTTCTCCTGTGTAGGTTATATAAGATGTAATTGCTTTTATAACTTCTACTGAATCATAGTTGCTACCCAAATTCTTTTCTCTTTTTGTGCTACTTGCCATCTTGATAAGTTTTCATTATTAGTTTTTCAGTTTCCGTACTACTGATAACACCGTAGCTAGTATGTGGAAGTTATGTTATTTCTACTGTATTTATTTGCTGGTACTAGTGTTCATCTTGCTTCTATTATGGTTTTATTTTTAGCTCCTTTATATTTTTTTACAACTTTTAATCTGATTTTATATCTGGTGTAGTAGTATAACTTCTAGTTTAGATATATTATCAAATTCATAATTGTCACTAAATCAAGGCTTAATAAATATTTTCATAAACTCTGAATCATATCAGATTATTTCATAGAATGGGTTTATATTTCTGTATGTACCTCATCTACTTTCAGAGTCTACTATTATTTTTTCTAGTTCTGTTTTGTAATATTTCAAAGCATTATTTACTATACTTTCGTCAACTTGGTATCAAGCTTCTTTTAATAGTTTTGCCATATTTAGGAAATCCCCTGTTAGAGAAAAATTGCTACAGATTCTTCTTCCGTATCTAGGAATACAATCACTATAAACTTTCATTCATCAGTCTCTATTTTGATAGTTTTTTAAGTCTTTTATTCTTAGATTTATTATATCTTCAAGTTTATGTGTTGTTCAATTATAATCTATTACTGTTATTTTTTTAACTCTTCTAGTCTTCATGCTTTTCTATAATTGTTTTAAGACTGCTCATTTTTTTAGTGCTGATACTGTGTTGTAGAAGTTATCCAGTGGCATTGATGCTAGGTTCTCTACATTATCAAGTAGTGAAGTTAGTATTGTTGGTTTTGGTAGCTTATATCTAGTTGTCCAGAGTTTTTATCTACATAGTCTAGTAGGCTTACCTTTCCAGCATAGCTGGTACCGTATGTTGAACTCATTTGTAAATGTGTATTCTGGTGTTGAGTATGGGATTATTTTTTTAGAGACTTTTAGTGAGTCTTGTAGTTTTCATGAGGCTACTTTTAGTGTAATTTCTGAAAAATAGCTATTCCAGTTTATGTCGTTTTTCATACCGTTTACTTTCACTTTCCATACTATTAGTTTTTGTCAGTTTGCTGGTATTTCTTGTTTTTCGGCTTTTTCTATAACTTCTGCATTTGTTATTTCTATGTTTGGTTCTATTTTTATAGATTTTTCAGAGTTGTTTACTACTATTGCTGAGATTTCTAAGGTATCTCATGATACAAAGAATCTTGGGATGCTTGGTAGTAGGTTTAGTGTTTTTTTGACTTTAAATTTTGATTCAAAGTTTCATACTTTTGTGTCTTTTGTAACTGCGAATCATTTTACTACCCATGTTGTTAGGTTGTCTGGTAGTTTTTCTATGTTAACTGTTGCTTTTCAGTTTACTACTTTTACGGTTCAGTTGTAGTAGGCTGAGTCTTTGAAGTCTGTTCTTAGTTTGGTTGCATTTGAGCTTTGGTTTGAAGTTTTATCTTCTTTACTCATATAAGGTGCCATAACTTTTCTATTTCTTGTACGATTCTTCTGATAATCAAGCTATGCGTATCCATCATTTTATCACTGCGTTATACACTTAACTCTCAACTTCTCGGAAGTTCCTCTTCTTGTTTAAATTCAAATCTTTTTATCAGATCTTCAATATTAAATATTGTTCTTATGTAGTTTGGTTTGTCTGAGTAGAAGAAATCTACTATGTCTGTATCATTATTTTTTAGTGCTAGTAGTGATTCATTCATTACAGAGATTGTTGCTTCTCTGTTGATGGGGTTCAGAAGTCATTATCTAAAATAGTGAGTTCTATGGTACTGAGTTTGATGTGCAAATAGTTGTCTTTGTCTGTTTTTACTTCTGATTTAAGTTTTACTGTATCTAAGCTAATTTTTACTGGAACTTCTCAAGAGTAGTAGTTAGGAAGAATGTCTTGCATAAGTTTTTGCTCTTTTGCTTTTAGTTCTGATAGTTTTGTTAGTAGTTTTTTATCTAAATTTTTCTCTTCTTCATAATAAGGGATACATCAACCTTTGTATAAAATGTCGTATGATACATATAGTGGAATTATGTTATCCTGAGTATCTCAATATAGTTTTTCTTCTAAGTCTATCATTTCTATTCTTATTTTTTTCAATTCATCTATAGTTTTTGATGAGTTGTTAGATGTTTTTATTAGAAATACTTTTAGTTCAAAGTTTGGTAAATATTCTTTTTTGATTGGTTAGGTGTATTTTTGAGAATTTGATGTAATGTCTATCACTTCTTCAAATAGTACTTTATCTAGTTTTTCAACAGTTACTAGAGCTTTTACAGAACCTCTATCTTGAATTCTTTCCCCTCAAGGGGAAAGAGGAGCATTTTGTAGCTTCTCTTCTCCTTGAGGAGAAGAGAATTCAAGTGATGAGGTTTTTATTGGAGATTGGATAATAAATTCTGCTGAGTCTCAGATGTTGTATTTTTCTTTATCTTTTATAATGTTTAAATCGTGTTCTTGGTCTGCAGGTCTGATTAGATTAGAGCCTGAAACATATAGTGTCTTTGTTGTTTTGTATTTTCAGTTTGCTAGTTCTATTTCAAATCTAAATTCTCAATAGTCTTCAATTTTGTATTTTTCTTTTATTAATCAGTTTTTATCTGTTGTTAAGGCTTTTTCTGTTAGTAGTTTTTCTGTTTTCTCTGTAGTGTAGGTTGCTTTGTCGTAAGTGTAATTTACTTTATAGACTTTGAAATTAATTTTTTGATTTCATACTTTGTTTCATTCTAAATCAACGGTGGTAAAGTCTAGATTTGCTGTATCTCAAAAGTTATAATAGTATTTATCATATTTTAATCATACAAATGTTTTAGAGTTAAGGACTTTAAATGATGTGTTTGTAGAAACTGATTTTTGTGTATTTGGGTCAGTTATTGTTGATGATACATTGTAAATTTTGTCTTTAGTGGTTTTGTTTGTATCTATTGGTATTTTTACATTTCATTTTGAGTCTAGATTGAAATTTACATTGTAGAAAATATTATTAGAGGATGAAACAGAGTTTTCCCAATATCTCCAGTAGTTTTTGTTTTCTCACCAAGTAAATCCTGTTGTTTTTCATCCGTCAAAATTATAGTCGGTTGCAGAGAGACCCCATAAGATCAAGCTCAGTTTGATAAAGGTGATCAGATGTAATACTCAGAATTTACTTCTACTTCTGGTTTTTCAGAATATAGATAAGTTTCTTTAGATGATTTTGCTTCTATTTTAAAGTCTGGTTTTTCAAATTCTTCTACTGAGAAGTTTAAGGTATTATTTCATACTTGTATATAATAATTTCAGAGTGGAGCATCTTTTTTTTTAGTTCTAATTCATAGTAAAAGCTTCCATTTTCTGATACTTTGATCAGGTCTTTAACTACTTCTTGGTATTTTTGAGTCTCTTATATATAAGTCTTGAGGTTTTGTATTGATTTCATAATTTGTTGCTGTTTCATTTCTTACTACTCATTTAATTTTTACTTTGTCTCATGGTTTATATATTGGTCTATCTGTTGTTAAATAAGTCTTTTCTGAATTATAATTGGAAGTATTGCTTCCATTAAATAAAACTTGCTCTCCTGATTTTAGAGTTATTAGTAGATTTCAATGTAATCTTCAATATAATTTATACAGTCAATTTTTACCAGATTCAAATTTAATATTTTCTTTAAAAGTTCTACTTGTTCAAATATATTTACCAAAAGTAGAATACTCACTTTTGTTTTCGTATCTTTGTATTTTTTCAACTTGGTCAGTTAATACTTCTCATGTTTTAAAATCGGAAATCCATAGACTAGATTCTTTGCTTATTTTAGAAACAACTGAAATATTTGTTCTTAGGTAATGAATTTTAGTTATTCAATAATATTCTCTATCTTCATTTTTTAGTTCATATTCTGATTTATCTTCTTTTAGTTTTTCTACTTTTAGGGTAATAAGTGATTTAGAGAACTCTTTTTCAAAAATTTCTTCTAGGTTGAGTACAGAAAAATTTGTATTAAATCATAAGTTATTTATATCAATCTCTTTTGTTTCACATTTCTTATTTTTTATATAGTCAATATCTTCCACATCAAAGTCTCATTCACAAACTTCAACTGAGACTTTATCGAGGTTTATTGTACTAATAGCTACTCATAGTGGCTTTATATCAGTAGGTACTAAAATGAAATCTCTATTATCAATAACTGAAACATTTTTATCTTCATTTAATGCTTTATCTGTTTTAAAGCTTGTGTTGTAGTCTTTTGATAGAGGATAATTATCTTCATCAAGTAGTTGTTTTTTTATTGTTAGGTCATAGTCTGTAACTGGATTAAGAGTCGTTTGAATAAAATATTTATTCTTCCCTGCTTCATATTTACAGTCTTTGTCTTTTGAATAAAATGAAACTAAATTTATATAATTTACTTTTCAACTTGTAGCATCTTCCTCATTAGAAGGAGAAAGAATTCAAGATAGAGGTTTTTGCTTTAAAATCAAAGTTTTCATCATAATCATCTCTATAATTAGTTTCTATAGGATTTTTAAGTGTTAAACATGATTTTTTATAGTTTACAAATTTAAAGTCTAAAACTTCATTGTCAGATTTTGTTTCAAATATTATTCCATTATTTTCTGCATTACTAATAATTTTTGAAGCATCTACATTTAGTTCTAAGTAACTTATTTTAGGTGTTTTGAATTCTAAAATAATGTTTTTTTTGTCTTCTTTTATTATTTTCTCTCAGTCTATATTATCAAGTGTTTTTGCATATTTTATATCAAAGTCTATTTTGTTTCCATTTTCATTAGTTGCTGAAAATAGATTTTTATCAAGGTTTATTTTTTCGTAAAAGCTAAGTAATAGTTTAGGGTTTATTCTATTTATGTACCTTTTATTTTCTGAACTTTTTTCATATTTGTTGTAAGCTCTTTGTTTTTAATTGTTTCATCTTTATAAACAAAAGCTCAAAAAGCAGTAACTAAATCTTGGATATTGAAAATCTGCTTTTGATAGTCTCCTCAGGTAGGGCATATTTCATCTAATAGACTTTAGTCACTTGTTTTAGTGAATAACTATAGCCTTTTCAATATCCCCAATCTTCAGTTTTGGAAATACTGTGATCATTTCTTTTCTTACTATCTGTTCTCACTCTATTTTAGAGTCTATTTTAAAATAATCTATATCTAGTTCTGATAAATCAATTAAATTTGCTTTTGAATCTTCTGAGGATAATGGAATGCCAAGTATAGTAACATTTGAGTTATTAATAGATGATTTTATACTACTTATTTCAAAATTGTCTTTGAAGTTCAGAGAGATAGGAGCATTGAAGGTAACCATCAAGAGGTTTTGGAGTTAACTGATGTTGTGCTTGAATTAAGTATTGTAAATTTGTTGTAATTTGTCTTATAGTTAGCTGTTTTGTCTCAAGATATAGTTTCTATTCATTCTGGAATCTATACTCTCATACTTCGCTCAAACTGGGAATCATTCGGTTGGTCTAAACTGAAAAGTACTTGTTGTTATCCAAACACATTTTCCATGTTTCAAGTTCTGGTGTTATTTTTATTGACATTCTGGTTGATTGTCAAGGGTTGTTAAAGAAATCATTGGTTTGCTAAATCTTACTGTTATATTTTTGCTTAGGTCTGTAATTTCTCATTCTGGTGTTATAAAATCAACCTTTGCTACTCAGCTGACTTTAAATTGCTGTACTATTTCTTTTTCTATGTTTGTTTCAGTTAATATATCTTGAGCTTTTTTTAACATGTTATACTTATAAAGTCAGTATTTTTTTCTGGTTTATTTTTTAACTGTATTTCAGTGTTTTGTCATTTTCTTCAAATGAAGTTTGTTTCTATTTCTGGATATATTTCTATATTTTTTTCTACGGATTGTTTATCCATTTCTGATGAGAAGTTTACTATACTGCTATCATTAGCAGAGGCTGTGGGGATTGGGTTGAAGTCTGATATTATTGTGTCTTTTATTGTTTTTTTGGGAGTTTCAGTAGTATTTGTTGTAGGTTGGTTAGAGTAATTTATGTATGTGATACCTCAGGCTATTAGTAATACAAATAAAAATAAGATATTGTATAGGTTTCTTTTTGTGGAGTTCATGGTGTGTAGGGGGTTAAGTTGTAAATAAAGTAAAATTTTTAAATAATCCATCTCTGAATCTCTTCCTTTAATACTAAAGGAAGAGGGCGGCAAGTTTTAGATCTTTGTTTTTGCTGGGTTTCATGGTTTTCTTTTGAAAAAGAAATAAATAAAGATGTTTATAGTTCTAACGATAGATTTTGGAAAAGGTGACATTTTTTCTGAATTATGGTGATTTTATCATATGTTGGGGGATATGGCAAGAGATTGAATTTGTAAAATATCCCCCTGTTATTGACTTCTTATTTTTTTACTTTATTACATTTCTATATAAATTACTATAACAATATGGAAGGAAAATGACTTTAATAACTAAGAATAAATAATAAAAAAAAAGAAGGAGATGATACAAACATCTAACACTCATCCTAAAATTATAGAATTTTCAAATGCTTAAGTATGGGAAAAAATGAATTATATTTTATCCTAAATTCAGAAATGAATGCAAAGAACTAAACTTATAACTACTAATGATAATAATGGACAAATAACCTCTGAGTTTTTAGAAATTTATCTAAAGCTAGAGAACTTGCTATAGCACAGGGTAGTCAAAGACAGAAAATAAAATCTGTGGAGTAATCTAAAATTATCCAAAATCTTAACACCTATAACTATAATCAATATTATTTTTAAATCGCTCTAGAATGGGAATGAAATCTTTGGGGAGTTTCTATAGAATTGAATCATTCATATCAATTTGTTAACTAGCTTCAAAAATACTTTAAAATTCTATCAAAAATGATTTTTAATCACCCTTCATGTATTTTGTAATTAAGTAATAAAATCTAAGCTTGTAAGAGAGCTAAACCATTTTTCAAATCTTTTCCTTGCTATCTTCTTACAAGTTGAATAATCATATATATAAAAAGTCTCTCTATTTTTTTATACATCGCTGTTATTTTTAAATCTATATCCAGTTCCATACAATCATATCTCATTATTTGTGTTAAATTCCAATTTTTTCTTCTTTTTTATAACTGGATGTCTACATCTTGTTATTAAATCAAGTCAGGTTTCTCCGTTTCAATATCTTTGATGTTTTGGTTGTCTTCGTTCTATTTTAGATAATTCTTGCTCTGTTAAATATTCTTTTTATATCTGCATTTTTATTCTAGTTATTAAGGCATTTATATCTTCTAATACATTTTTCATAATACTTAAAATTCAATCTATTACTTGAATTGCATTTGGGAAAACCATTTGTATTATTTTTTCATTGCATTAGCTATATCCATTGATACTTCCAATACTATTAACTTTTCTTTTTTGAGCATAACTGACAGGTAAAAATTAATTATATCTTGTGCTTTAACTCTAAGGGAAAAAAATTCTAAACTAGTCATTTAGCTCACAAGTCTGGATTAGAATAAATTGTATAAACATTATCTCATATATTCTTTTCATCTATATTTAACCTAGCTCATAGTTTTTTGGGATTAAAATATCATTTTTCTGATATTTTATTTATTGCTATATTTATATTTCATAGCTCATATTCACTTTTTTGTTCTTTTTTAAATTCTTTTTGTATATATCTTGGTATTGTATTTGTATTTATTCCTGAAATTAAAGAGCATCACTTCTATTCAGATTTTTCATGTGTCATTAATTCTTTGCAAAAAAAAAGAAAATCTTCTATCACTTTAGTGCCTTTGTATTCACTATTATCACTTGTAATTATTTTTTTATTTTTAGTATCATACCATTTTCTTTTTTTATAAATATTCTTCATGCTTTAAATCTTATTGGGATATCCATTAATGCTTTATATTCGTAAAAACCTTTTGATATTATGTCTTTATTATTTTTATATCATTTAGGTTTTATATTTTTTTCTACTAAATATATTCATCTATATCATAAAAAGGGATGGTATTTTTCTAAGTCATCATCTTTGTCTATTTTTTCTAGTTCATATCGATTTAAGTCTAGATCTTTTGGTAAATATTCTCATAAAAGTTCTTTTAAGTTTACTGTTTACATATCTTTTTTTAAGTGATAAATTTAGATTATTTGAATACTTTTAATTTTTATTTCAAATTACTCCAATGATTTTAAGCTTATACCTAAATATTAAGCTCTTTTATAAAGGATTGTGACTTAAAGTAAAATTTGAGTCTATTCTTTACTTATTTTGTATTAGATTTACACAAATTTATAAAACTAATTTCATGTGAATAGATAAAAATCTTTTTCATTACTAAATGAAGTTCCAATTTGGAAAAGCTAGTGATAACTTAGTATTTTCACAGATACCTCTAATCATGGATTATTAGTGTGTCATATTCTATAAAAATGTCTTCTAATTTATGAATGCCACTTTTAGAATTTCTAACTAAGGCTCAATTACATGAATCTTTACATCTAATTATAGATGACTTAATCATGACATATTTTAATATATTTCATTGTTGGTATAATGAATGAGCATGTGAAAATTTACAAATTTGATAAAAGAGCAATTTACTAAGACTTCTACTTGAAAATAATCTTTTAGAAGAAATAATGTATAACCTAATTTGTACAATTGAGGTTAGTTTTCATTAAAAATACTTACTGTACATAACTCTTCTGATTTTAATAAATTGATTAGTTGATTTTTCTCATAAATTATTTACTGAGGATTGAGAAAAGTTAATTTTAAATAAAAAACTATTCAAGTTTTAACGAAGCCTGAACCAGCTGAAAAAGTGGAATAAGAAATAAAACAACAAGTGAAACTTCCTCATAACCTAACTTGCTATATATCCAAAAAAAGTATAATAAAATAAATATTTCAATACTTTTTGTATTTTTCATATTCCTTTACTTACATCAAATTTCTCTACCTAATCTCCTTTACTTCAATAATTTTCACCTCTAATTAAGAATTTTCTATAAGATTTCACCAGCTTCTGAGCTTCTACTCTTAAAATTTTAAACCTTTTCTCTTTATCTATTCACTGCTCAATTAATTTTGCATTTAAAAATTCACAATTAGTTAATACCACTAACTCTTGAACATTAGAATACTCCTTATATTTTTCTTTTTTGAAACTATTCAAGTTTCATCTCTCCATTGTTTATTTGTCTTTCAAAATACAGCCAAGTTTAATAAATCTGCTTCATCTGCATATTTAAGTCCCTGCTGTATTTTACTTGTGATTTTTCAATCAATCAGATTTTCTTTTACGGCATCTGTATGAAGTTTATAGTTTATTTTTGTTAGTATTCTACTAACATTCCATTCGGGTTCTAATTTCTTTTGCTCAATTTCTTTTAATCTTTGAAATTCTTTTATTAAATACAGTTTAAATTCTGAAGATATCCAACTAGCAAATTCAAATGCTATATCTTTATGTGCATAAGTCCCTCAATTATATCTTCAAGATTTTGATATAATTCATTTTGCATTAATTCAATCTATCCACTTTTTAGGACTCATCAAAAAGGCATTTAATCACACATCTTTTTTAAACCCCTCAATTTCGAGGGGTTTAAAATTGTAATTATTTATAGTTTCCCATAGTCATAAAAATTCTAGGGTGTTTCTGTTTCTCATCCAGTTTTGTATAATTTGGTCACTTTTGTCTCATTTTGCTTTTGCTATATCAGTTAGAGATATGTAATCGTCTAATCATACTTTCATTGTAGATATCTGTCAAGATACTTTGCTGTTTCATTCATTTTTTATTTTCATTAATACATATTATATACGGTTTATTATATTCATATAAAAAATAAGTCAAACAAAAAATATTCACTCAACATATTCATCTATTCATCATCCTCATAAAATCTCAACTTGCTATATATCCAAAAAAAGTATAATAAAACAAATATTTTATTATACTTTTTGTATGAAAACTAAACAACAACAACTAAAAGAAATAGATAAAAAATCTATAAAATAAAAAAACTAAGACCTCTATCAAAAACAGAAATAAACGAACTAAGAAAATCCCTGTGAGTTATGTTCACATACAGCTCAAATGCCATAGAGTGAACATACTAACCCTATGAGAAACTAAAATCAATACTTAAATATTTGATTAACAATCTGATGAAAAACCCTGAGAGAAATAAACGAAGCTTCAAACCATAAATGAGTTTTAAAGTTTTTGTATGAGTATTTAGAATGAAACTCTGAACTTGATGTTGATTTGATAAAAAAAGTGCATCATTTAGTACTTAGAAATATTGATGATGAGAATGCTTGAGAATATAGAAAAATACAGTGCTATATTTCAGGAGAAGAAGAAATTCCGCCAAAAGCAAAAGAATTAGAAAAGCTGATGAAAGATTTGGTAGATTGGTATAGTGAAAATGAAAACATACTTCATCCTGCCATACTTGCTTGAGAATTTCATTATAGATTTGTAAAAATTCATCCATTCATTGATTGAAATGGTAGGGCTGTAAGAGTTTTATTAAATATGATACTTATGAAAGTGGGGTATCCTATGATTATAATTCCTCCAATTAGGAGGGCTGAATATATTTGAAGTTTAAATTATAGTATGAGTGTGGAGGATTTTATGGTTTTTATTTTGGATGTGATAGATGTGAATTTGGAGGATTATTTGAGGATGGTTTGAGGGTAAAATTTTTAATACCTATACTTTTGAAATAATAAGCTAAATATGATATAGTTTAATAGTATTTTAACTAAAAAATAAAAATATGTCAGAGGGAATAAACTATCCAAAAATACATACAGAAATAAATGAAAACTTAGGAACTAATTTAGATTCTATAATTTTAGATGATGCTAGAGTAGGTATAAATGAATTACTTTGAGTTATGTTTGAGCAGTTTCATAGGATTAACATTACAACAGAAGATAAAGTAGAAATAACAGCTTGAAGTAGAAAAGAGATTGAAACATTTCAAAGAACACTAAAAGAAAATAATTTCCATGTAAAAGTAAATAGTTTGAATGAATATGAATCTAATGCAATGACCAAGTTTGAATATATTCATATAGAACAAGAAATTAGAGAAAAAGTTAAAAATAACAGTTGGTCTCCAAATAGAATACAAGAAGTAAATAAAATAAAACAAGGATGTGAAGCGGACTTAAAAAAATATAAAGATTTAAACAACAATAAGCTTAATAATTCCCCATTAAATGAACAAAAAATAAGAGAAATTGAATGAGTCAAAAAAACACTAAAAAACTTCCCTGAATTATGAGATATTGAAAATGAATTATTCATACTTAGGCTTATAAAAAAAGAAATCCAAAGAAAGAAAAAAGTACTAAATAAAAAATGGCAAAGACATGATAAAATAAAAGGTTGAGATGATAAATATTTAGGATGAACAATAAGAATACACAAACCAAATTATAGTGTAAATAAAAAAAGAACTCCTCTAGAAACTGGTATTATATTATCAAACGATTTTTCATTTAAAGATATACCAAACTTAATATCAGAATTACAAAGAAAATATTCTGAAATTTATAAAGAAAAATGAGTAGTCCCTAAAGACTTGAATTTAGGTTTACTAAATAAAGATTTAGACAAACTTTTTGTATCCCTTGACCTATTATCAAAAACATTTGAGACAAAATCAAGAACTCTACTAAATAGATTAAAACTAGAATATTTACAATATTCGCCTAAAAATACAACACTAAATCCTAAACAAATAAAAAAGATAAGAAGAAATATATCTAAAAGAGCATATTTTTATTTTTGTTTATCTCTTGCATTTTCAGTAAAAAAATCTTCAACTTGATGAGAGGAAAGCATTAAAGAAAAAAATAATCCTTTTACTAACAGTTCAGCAACAACAGAAGAATTTAAAAAGTTTATAGAAGAAAATCCAAATTCCCATTCTCAAACAGAAGAAAGAGAAAATATAGGGATAGAAGACAATATATGAGCTTTTGGTTTAGAAGCTGTAGCTTATATAGAAGCGAATGAAACCATCTGAATTAATGATTTAGAACTTTTTACAGATGCTGTTGAGAACTCATTTAGAGAAAAATGAATATTTGAGCAAAACAAGGATAAGTTAATAGAAGTTTTAAAATTCCCAAAGATTGAAAAGAAAGATGATTGAGAATATGAAACATATAGTGAGTATAGTAGAAGAGCAATATTGGAAATAGGAAAAGCTTTGGACAATACAGAGTTTATTAACTTGGACTCTTCTAATTTAAACATAGCAGACAAAGCCCTATCAGAAGAACATAGAGATATAATTTTTGATGAACTTATGGATTATATGAAGTCAATATCTAAAAGAGAAGTTGTTAGGGAATGAGATTTATTTCAAGTAATTGAAGACAACTTTAAAATAAATGAAATGACAAAAATCACTGAACAAGTTTGATTAAATAAAGAAGAAATAGTTTTATTTACTAATATTGAGGATGCTAAAGCTAAGTTAAAAGAAGTAAGAGAGAATCTAAAAAATTCAAGTGAAGAGGAAAAAGAGAAGTATCAAAATGAGTTAAATCAACTTGAGTACAATATAGCATTATTATTATCACTTATAATTTATAATGAAGAATTTTATTCATATGATTTAAATAATAAAAAAGTTTTGTTTAGTGAAGAGAGAACTAAAAGTAAATCAAATATGTGTTTCTGACAATGATGACTCATGGATAATGCTCTAAGGTGAATATTTTGAATAAAAACCTATGCTTCATGGGTAGATAAAGGAAAATTTTGACATTTTATACCAATGCTAACTTCATGAAAAAGAACAGATACTTTTAGTCCCTTTAATTCTAGCAATACTAATAAATTTCAGTCATACCCTCAAGTTTGATGAATAGATAGGAAAATATATTGAGATATTGAATCTCTACATAATGCAATAAATTATGTACATTTAAGACAATCTAAAAATTTTATTCCCAAAATTGATATAAATTTACAAAATCAAATAAATAAACAAATCCCATGACATTTAGTAACTTATTTTAATATATGAAAGCTTTATCATTTTTTATGAAATTATGATAAAGCTCTAAAATATTTTTTAAGGGCAGAAGCCTTAATAACAGGTAACCTTCCTGAAAAACATATATTAGAATTATATTACTCAACTATGTTTTTATACTATAAAACAAATAATGATAATTCTATAATTTATAGCTATAAAGTACTAGAAATATTAAAAACTAAGGAACAATTATCAGACTGAGAATTTATTAAATACATTAATGCAATCATAATTAAACTTAAATCTAGTAGAAATCTTATTTTTTCTAAAATGTTAAATTTTATAAACCATCAAGAAAACACAGATATTTATTCATTAAATTATCTTGAAGAAAAATACTCAAAATATGAAAATGGAATAAAAGAGTATTTAAGTAAATCAGGTTTTCGTCAGTCAATAATAGAAAAAATAGGTATAGATTTTATAAAAATAAATTCTTATAAAACAATAAAAAAAGATAATCTAAGTGATTCTAAAACAAAATTTATTAAACAATATCTAAATGAAAATACAATCTCGGAAAAAAAAATTAGAGAAATGACAATAACCGAAGAAGCTAAAGATATTCTTATTTCTTTACTTACAGAAAAATAATACACCTCATCTACTCCACAATCACCCCATAAACTACCTTCACAACCTCATTCATCTTATCAAAATCCAAAGCATTAATAGTATCAAACCTAGTATGATAATTTTTATTTCTATAAAAATTGCAAAAAACAGCTTTTCCATTAAAATTAAGCTATATTATAAACTTTCAATTTTAAACTTTCACCTCCTTTCCTATGAGAAAATTACCAATCTGAAAACAAAGCTTTGAAGTCATAAGAGAAAATCCCTGAGAAGCTATATATGTAGATAAAACAAAACACATCATAGATATAATAAACTCATGACTAAATGCTCCTCTATTTTTTTCTAGACCAAGAAGATTCTGAAAAAGTCTAACACTAGACACTATCAAATGCCTTTACGAATGAAAAAAAGAACTTTTTTATGACACATATGCAGAAAAAAACTGGGACTTCAGTAAAACAAATCCAGTTATAAGTATCAGTTTTGGAAGTGGTATACTAAGAGCTACAGATTTTGATGAAACCATTTCTTATACCCTAAGATTTATCGCAGAGGACTTAAAAATAGAAAAATTAACCATTAAAAATAGCCCATGAAGATTTAAAGAACTAATAAAAAAAACTTATGAAAAATATGGTAAGAAAGTAGTAATTTTAATTGATGAGTATGACAAACTAATTCTTGACCTAATAAATAAACCAGAAGAAGCTAAAAAAATAAGAGAGAATCTAAGAAACTTTTACTCAGTATTAAAAGACTTTGATAAATACATAGAACTTCTTTTTATCACTTGAGTAAGTAAATTCTCAAAAGTTAGCTTATTTTCAGGACTAAATAATTTAAAAGATATAACCTTAGATTCTGAGACTTGAGAATTGGTTTGATTTACAGAAGATGAAATAACTGATAATTTCTGAGAATATTTAGAGTGAGTAGATAGAAATAAAATGAAGACTTGGTATAACTGATTTAATTTTCTTTGAAAAAACAAGGTTTACAATCCTTATGATGTATTATTATTTTTAGATTCTAAGAAATATAAATCTCATTGGTTTGAAACTGCTACTCCTACTTTTTTAATAAAACTACTAAAAGATTCTGATAGTTTTTATAATATTCCTAATTTGGAAAACATAAATATTTGAGAAGAATTAATCAGCAGTTTTGATATAGAAAAGATTAATATAGAGACATTACTTTTTCAAACAGGTTATTTGACAATAAAAAATAGAAAGAATGTATTTTGACAAGATACCTATGATTTAAAAATTCCTAATAAAGAAATAAATCAAGCACTAAATAAATATATAATCACTGATTATCTTAATGCTTTTGAGAAAAGAGACTTTTTCAATAGAGCTACACCTATTTATTTTGCTATGCAGGAGTGAGATATTGATAAACTAGTTGATTGAATAAAAACTTTGTTTTCAGGGATTGCTTATTCTAGTATTGAAAAAATTGCTAAGTATGAATGATATTATTCTAGTGTTATTTATTCTTTATTTTATTCTATGTGATTTGATATTGTTCAAGAAGATATCACAAACAAATGAAGAATTGATTTGACTATAAAAGTTCAACAAGAAGAATGAGGAAATGTTTTTAACTATTTTATACTAGAGTTTAAAGTTGAAAAATCTTGAGAAAATGCTCTTAAACAAATACAAGATAAGAAGTACTCACAAAAATATATTTGATTATTAGAAAAATGAGAAAGATTATTTGAAGTTGGAATAAATTTTAGCTTTGAGGAGAGAAATATAGAGAGTTATGATTGGAAAGAGATAAAATAAAAATTATGGAATAAACCCCTACTTCACAATTACCCCAAACACCCCCTTCACAACCTCACTCATCTTATGAAAATCCAAAGCATTAATAGTATCAAACCTAGTATGATAATTTTTATTTCTATAAATAGAGTTATATTAGAGAAAAACTACACCTCTATTTTTAAACTTTCCCTAACCAACCCTACAAATAAAGGATGTGGATTTTCAAGCCTTGATTTAAACTCTGGATGAGCCTGAGTAGCTATAAAATACGGATGATTTTTTATTTCTATAAATTCAACCAATTTACCATCTGGAGAAGTCCCTGATAAAGTAAGTCCATTTTCCTCTAAAATATTATGAAATTTAGGATTTACTTCATATCTATGTCTGTGCCTTTCAGAAATATTGGTTTCTAAATAAAGCTTATTAGCTAGACTTCATTCTTTTAAGACTGCATCATAGTTTCATAATCTCATTGTTCATCATTTATCCATATTTTCTTCTTGTCATTGCATAAAGTCAACTACAGGATTTTTTGTACTACTATCAAACTCTGTAGAGTTTGCTTTTTCTATGTTGCATACATTTCTAGCAAATTCTATAACTGCTATTTGTAATCAAAGACATATTCATAAAAATGGAATATTGTTTTCTCTGGCAAATTTTACTGCATTAATTTTTCATTCTATTCATCTATTTCAAAATCCTCATGGTATTAAAACTCATGATAATTTATTTTGCTTATAGTGTTGGTTCAAAATATTTTCATAATTTTCATTTTCTAGTTCTTCTGAGTTTATCCAGTTTAATTTTACTTTTACATTATTTGCTACTCAAGCATGTATAAATGCTTCATTTACACTTTTATAAGCATCTTCAGTTTCTACATATTTTCATATTACTCAAATGGTTATTTCTTTTTTGGTTTCTGTTATTTTATTTACTAACTTATTCCATTTTGATAAGTCTGCTTTTTTGTCTTTAATTCTAAAGTGTTCTAAAATAATTGTATCAACATTTTGTTTTCTAAACAACTCGGGAACCATATAAATACTTTTTGCATCTTTTGCTTCTATGATATTTGAAATAGTTACTTCACAAAACATACAAAGTTTTTTCTTTATGTTTTCCTCTATATCAACTTGTGTTCTACATATTAGCATATCTGGAAAAATACCATATTCTCTTAGTTTCATAACAGAGTGTTGTATTAGTTTTGTTTTGACTTCTCATGAAAGGTTTAAGTACAAAAGAGGTACTACATGTAAATACATAACATTGTTTTTTCAGAGTTCATTTTTAAGTTGTCTTATACTTTCTAGAAAATGCTGTCATTCTATATCTCAAACGGTTCATCATACTTCAACTATTGTAAAATCTTTTTTTGATGCTATTTTTAATATGTTGTCTTTGATTTCATTTGTTACATGAGGAATTACTTGTACTGTTTGTCATAGATATTCTCATTTTCTTTCTTTGTTTATTACTTTTAGATAAATTCTTCATGTTGTCAGATAGTTATCACTACTTAGGTTTTCATCTGTAAATCTTTCATAATTTCATAGGTCTAGATCGGATTCTGTTCAATCTTCTGTAACAAATACTTCTCAATGTTCATAGGGTGATATTGTACCAGCATCCACTTGAAGATACTGATCCATTTTTATCATTCAAATACTAAATCAAGCTGATTTTAGTAGTTTTCAAACTGATGATGCTGTTACTCATTTTCATAAACCTGATATAGAACCTCCAGTGACAAATATTATTTTTTCTGACATTTTTTTTATAAGTAAGCTGGTAAAAATATAGTCTAATGAAGTTTCTTGGTTACACAAACTTTTTTAATAAAATAAAAAAAAATTGCTTATAAAAAGGCAATGGATTCAAGGAAGTAATGAAGTTAACAATCTTAAAAATTGTTTTTTATTTTTTTTTAATTATAATAATTTTTGTTAAAATTAATATTAAAAACAATGCTAACACCAAAAGAAGTTGATATAATGAGAGCTAATGCAAAAGTGCATAAGAAAGTATTTGAAGAGATAAAAAAACAAGTAAAACCATGAATAACGGCTTCATATATAAATGAACTGTGCTGAAATATATGTAAAGCCTACTGAGTACTGCCTTGATTTAAGTGAGTCTATGACTTCCCTTCTAATATTTGTATAAGTGTAAATGATGTTGTGGTACATTGAATACCAAGAGAAGATATCATATTTAATATTTGAGATGTGGTAAAGTTTGATTTTTGAGTGAAAGATAAAAGATTTTGAATAAATACGGATTCAGCCTTTACTACAATTATATGAGATGGTCCTCATAATCCAGAAGTTGAAAGATTTCTAAAAGTAAATGAAGAGGCTTTATATTTATGAATAGCTGAGGCTAGAGTTTGAAATACTGTGTGAGATATTTGAAATGCCATAGAAAATCATGTAGTAGAAAATGGCTTTCATATTGTAAGGGACTTAACTTGACATTGAGTTTGAAAAAAGCTTCATGAAGATCCTCATATTTATAACTATGGAACTCCTTGAAAATGACCAAAGTTAAAAAAATGAATGACTTTGGCTATAGAGCCGATAATTGGTTTTACTAGTTGAAAAATCAAAGATAAGTGAGATTGGGAGATTTATATAGCTGATGGTAGTTTGTGATGTCAATTTGAGCATACTATTTTGGTGACTGATGGGGAGGCTGAGATTATTGTTTAAGAAAAAACATTCAGTAGAGATGTTTTGCTAAAACATTCAGTAGAGATGTTTTGCTAAAACATTCAGTAGAGATGTTTTGCTAAAACATCTTCGCTATTTTACAAGATTTTAAATATATCCTAAATTAATTTTCTATGCAAAATATAAAACTAGAATCAAGAGAAAAAGAGCTTTCTAAAATATGGAGATTTAATGGAAGTGGAGGTATTGTATTCTATAGAACAAATTTATTAATTCATAGCCATAAAGTAACTCGGATTACGAAGGAAATTTGCAATATACTAGAAAAACTATGACTAGAGTTTAATAGGGACCTAGCCATAGAACTTGCTAAATTTCATGATGATGCTGAGATAATAACCTGAGATATAGTTGCAACAAAAAAAGAAAGATGGACAGAAGAAGAAAAAGAAGCTTATAATGAGAAATGTAAAAATGCTCTGGATATTTTATATAGCAATTATAAAAATGAATCTAAAAAATTTGATTACAAGAAACTATTAGAGATAGAAGAAGAAAGAAACTCAAAAGAATTTTTTATAATAAAACTTGCTGACAGATTAGATGCTCACTGCGAATGTATGCATGAAATGTATTGATGAAATGAAGAGTTTGTAAAAAGAATCTGTTAAAAATAAAAAAGAATTTGAAGAATCTTATTCTTGATTTATAAAAGCACCTTATGAAAAAGAAAACTTAATAATGAGTTTTTTCTCTTTTACTCATGCTAGAATATGTAAAGATCTAGAAAACCTTTGTAAAGCTTTTAAATTAAAGTCTGAAGACCTTCAAAAGTTTGATATTTTTAACCTAAGTAAAGTAATAAATACAGAAGAAATTTTTGAAATTTCTAAGCCTCATACTCCAGAAAGTATCAAAGAAAAAAAAGGTTATCTCCCATATGATACATGGATAAAAATATATTTAAAATACTGAACAGAAGAACAAATAAAAGATTTATACCAAGTAAAAAGTCCTGAGATTGCTATAACAGATGAAGCTACAATAATTAAAAATGATGAAACTGGAGTTATTCATAAAACAAAAGGAGTGCTTTATAAGAATAGGAATAAGTTAGTTTAAGTTAAATCAGGGCAAACACAAGGTATTGCCCCTACAGTAATATTTTCTAGTGTAGAGGTAAACTTTAATGTTTACCTAAAATTTAATTACTATAAAAACAATATCAAACTGTAAAATACTATGAACCTAAAAAAAGCTCACAACAATTTTCTAGAATACCTAGAAATAATAAAAAATAAATCTGAAAATACAATAATTCAATACAATAGACACCTGCTAAAATTCAGAGAATACCTAAAATCAAAAGAAATAAAACCAAAAAACTTTGAAGTAAAAGATATAACACTGAAACTAGCAGAATGATTTAGAAAATATCTATATAAAAACAATGAAAAAAGAATAAGCATAAAAACAGCAAATGCTTATATGATAACCCTGAGAAGCTTTTTAAAATACTTAGAAAAAAAGTGAAAAAAAACCCTTTCTCCTACTAAAATAGATTTAATAAAAGAAGATGCAAGATGGGTTGAATTTCTTAGTAAAGAAGAACTAGAAAGATTATTTAGTGCACCAGATACTAATACTATAATCTGAACAAGAGATCTAGCTATAATGAATATGATATACTCTACAGGACTAAGAGTCTCAGAACTCACAAACTTGAATAAAAATGATATAAATCTAAAAACAAAAGAATTTGCAGTAAGAGGAAAATGAAGAAAAGTAAGAGTAGTTTACTTAACTGCTCATTCAGCAGGGCTTATAAAGCAATACCTAGAAAAAAGAAGTGACCATCTATCCCCTCTTTTTATAAGACATAATATAAAACTAGATAATATAGATGTGCTAGAAGATGAAAAAGTCCGACTATCAAGATTTTTCATAACAAATATGATAAAGAAGTATGCAATAAAAGCATATATAATTAAAAACATATCAGCACATACCCTGAGACACTCTTTTGCAACAACTCTTTTAAATGCCTGAGCAGATTTGAGAAGTATACAAGAGATGCTTTGACACTCTAGTATAACTACTACTCAGGTCTACACTCATGTGACAAATCCTAAATTAAAAGAAACCCACCAAAAATTTATGAAATAATTTTTCTACTATGAAACTAATAATATGACTATGAAATCCTTGAGACCTGTATAAGTTAACAAGACATAATGTATGATTTATGTTTTTGGATTATTTAAAGGAAAAAGAAGATTTTCCAGATTTTAAGTATGAATCAAAATTTAAAGCAGACATTAGCTCTTCCCTACTCTTTTGAGAAAAAACCATACTTGTAAAACCTCAGACTTTTATGAATCTAAGCTGAGAGTCTGTTCAAAAAATTACAAGTTTCTATAAAATTGAAAATGAAGATATTGTAGTGTTTTATGATGATATAAGTATGGACTTCTGAAAAGTTAGATTTAGAGAAAAATGAAGTGCTGGGTGACATAATTGAATAAAAAGTATTATAAAATATATTTGAGAAATATTTGATAGAGTAAAAGTTTGAGTTTGATTTGATAGTAGATATGAAGTTTCTGATTGGGTTTTGTCAAAATTTATAGAAGAGGAATTAATTGACCTAGAAAATGAGGTTTTTCAGAGAGTTTTTGAGATGTTAGAAAAAAAAACCTAAAACAATTTCCTTTGGGTTATTACAAGAATTTAGAGAGAGTTTTTCTATTCTCAGAGGTGAAAAAAATATAATTCTAATACTTCCATCTATAATGCCCCTCTAAATCTCACCATAACCCCTCCCAATAAAGAAGCCGTTCATTTTCTTTTGGATATGGAGCAGGATTATGAATAATATAAGGCACACCATTATTATTCCTTTTATCAGAAACGATAGCAATATGGTCAGGTCTACTAAAAATAACGATATCTCAAGGTTGCCACTGTTTTAAATTCTCAGCATCCCAAGGAATAAATTCTGTTGTAAGAGTAATAGCATTTCTTTTTAGAAAAGTCTCTAAATTTGGAACTCTTCTAAAATCAATATTTGTGTCAGGCACACCGTTTACTCTAGGATATGCAGAAATATTATTTTTTATATCTGTATCTACAAGTTTTTTAATATTAATTCAAGCATTTTTAAAAGCTCTCCAAATTACATCAGTACATACTCATTCATCATTAGGAGGATAACCACCAGAATAATAACCACTTCTATATCTCGTTTTATTTTTCACCTCAAGTCTTGCTCACTGTAATATATCATCTACATCATTTATTCAATCATTATCTCTATCAGAAAGAACTTCCATTCTTTCTACTTTTAGTTTTCTTTCTATAAATCTAGGGTTTTCTACATCAGGATTATTTTTTGAGTAAAAATATATTCAAATATAAGTAAAAAACATTAACCATATAAAAATTTTTATGAGTTTTACAAGTAGCTTCATAAGCTTAAAAAAGTTAAATAAAAAACACTAGGTTTACCTAGTGTAATATTTTTTTGAAATTTACCAAACCAATTTTTTGAATCTCTCAGAATCTTTAATATACCAAAAATCATTATCCTGTCTTGCTCTCCATTTATAATTATCTGGTTCTAATTCAATTGCAATTTTTAGATTATAAAGAGCCTTATTTTCTTCCTTCAAGAGTGAGAAAGTACAAGCGACATTAAAATAAGCGAGAGCATATTTATCATCTAATCATATAGCTTTTTTGAAATAAACTACAGCATTATTATAATCTCTTTCTTTATAATAAGACATAGCAACAAAATTATAAAATCTAGATAATTTAGGCTTTAAAATATTTTGTCCTATTACTTTTATATTTTCTTTTTCTTGATTACAATTAACATCATCATAAGCGAGTATTATCCCTTTCATATCAGAACTACTATAAAATCAAAGAGAACCTGTACTGCATTTAGGCTTATCTATAGACAAAATCAACTCTTCCTCTTTTGTTTCAGCCTGTTTAATTTTTATATTAAGTTTTTTATCTCCTTGAACCTCTTCAGCATATATTTCTAAATCATTATCTAGCTTTACAGTTTTAGTAAAAAATTTTTCTTTAGAATATTTTAAGGACCTTATTTTAATTTCCTTTTGTTTTTCTTTATCATTAATTTGAATTCATTTCTCTAAATCATAGATATAGCTTATTTTTTCATTATCATCATTTAGTTTTATAAAAACCTCAGCATATTTTCAGTCATCAGATATACCATACAAGAATTTTTCCTCTTTTTCTTCCTCTTTTTTAATATCTATATTTACCTCATTTTCAACAGATTCTTCTATTCTTGTAATATGTTTCGGTATTATATTTTTATTTTGAGTATTCTCAACCTCAGCTTCAGCTTCAGAGAGTTTTGGTCAAAAATTTATGTTTGACACAAAATAAGTTCAGGCAAATAGAAGTACTATAAGAAGTATAAAAGATTTAAAGAAATTCATTTTTATATCAATATTAAAACTAATTACTTATATTGTACTATGAATAATTAATTTGTCAAAATAATTAACTGTAATTCCTCACAGTACCTGCAAAAAAAGACCTGATTTAGGTCTTTTTTTATATGAATTTTATTCAGGTTCAATTCCTAATTTCTTATTTGATACTTTTTATGAATTTATACAGAAGCAGAAACTAATATTACTTTTTTATAATAAGAAGTCTAATATATTTTTTGATAAAAAGACGAAAAATCAAAAAAATAATGAAAACCTATGTTTTTACTAGATTCTCCTTAAATTTCTTCCTTTTTCAAAGGAAGTGCTTGAAACGAAGTGGAAAGCGATGGATTCAAACTATATCAATAAATATTTATTTTGAATTCTAATATAAATTCTTATAATCCTTATAAATTATTTTTATAATCAAAAATATGAAAGACTTCAATGATAAAATTATCTATAAAACACATCAGCACAAAATATTGCTTATTATGTGAATAATATGAATATTTTTACCAATAGCTTCCATCGGATGAATAATAATATATCTAACAACAAAAAGTTATATATACATATCTATATTTGTAATAATTATATTTATACTTATATTTTTATACAAGTTTTTCTTTTGGAAAACCAGTTATTTACTAATAACAAACAAAAAAATAGTAATAAGAGCCAGAAACTGACTATTTTCTAGATTTAATATGTGAATCTACTTTGATAATATTCAAGATATAGCATACAGTAAAAACAATATACTACACTATTTCCTAAACTATGGTACATTCTTTGCCAGAAGCAGTGCTTGAGCATGAAACGGAGATTTTGAAGCAAGGCATATCCCAAATATTTCAGAGGTTTACAAAATAGTAAATAACCTCTACATAATGACCCCAGAGCAAAGAAATAAGCTAAACTCTGTTGATTTTAATCAAGATAATAATACACCAACAGAAAATAAACAAGAGGAAATTAAAAAACTAACTAAACAAGAAATTATAGACCAACAAAAAAACATTTTACTAAATATAAGATGAATAAAAGAATTAATAGAAATAAATAATGAAGACAGAAAATATATTTTTGAAAATGAAGAAGATAAAAATCACTGAGTTTATGAGACAGTAAGAAAACAAGTAGCCTTCTGTATCACACATGACTCCAATTTTAGAGCACCTGACTCATCAATAGTACTAAAACTATGAGAAAAAGTTATTTTCCCAGCAGTCAGTTTTCATGAACTAAGTATTCCATCAGCCGTATCATCAAGCCCTTGAATAAAAGTCCATGACTATCTATCCCCAAAGTTTAAAAATCTAGACCAATACGATGCTACACTACTTATAGGTTTTGATTTGGATTAAAAAATTTGAACTTATTTATATTTATGTATACTAGAAAAAACTAAATCTTTATTTGTTAATTATTACCTATGATTGAATTTTTAAAAGAAACTAAAAAATGAAAGAAATTTGAACTAATAATAGATACTAAAATCTATAAAAAAGATATTATATTAAAAACAGCATATCTATTTCTAGATAAATGATATTTTTTCTTCAAAGAAGATGAAAATAAAAACCTGATTTTACAATTTACTTTAAAAGACTGAGTTAAAGATACTTTAGAAGATATAATAGCAAACTTCAGCGAAGAAATTCTAAATAATGAGCTTAGAGCTTCTATCTCTAAAGAAAATAAAGACATAAGAAACGAAATAGTAAAATCCGCTATACAAAATTCACTAAGAGAAGCAGAACTTCCAAATAACTGGAAATGATATGAAGATGCTGATGGTAACTATTTTGATAAAGAAGGCTGAACTGCTCCAGACCAAATAGACTTTGATAAAGATATAGATGATATATTAAAAGAAATAGAAAATGACCCAGAACTAAAAATAGACGAAGAAGAAATAGAAAAAATACTAAAAGAAATAGAAGAAGAAGCTGAGAAAGAAAAAGAAGATAAACCAGAAGTAAAGCTTGATGTGGAAGCTGTGAAGAAAGTTAAAAAAGATTTTGAAGGTAAATAGAAAAAATTAAAGGGCTAAACAGTAATTGTTAACATAATTTTAAAAAATGCAAACAACATATAAAATAGGAAAATTCTATAATTCAAAAACTCTAAAAGAGGCAATAAAATCTTTTGAAGAAGTCGCAAAAATAGAATATAAGCCAAGAGCTTGAGAACTAATAATTTCCTGAGATACCAAAGAAGATAGGGAAGAAATATTTAATGAGCTAATGAATTATGTAGTTTATTTAGAATGTTAGACCAAACCCTAGCCCCATCAACTAAAGAGGGGGCAATTAGATTTTTATAAAAAAAATATTATGACAAAGCTACTATCAAAAGAAATTATAAAAAAGTTTGACTGAAAAAAAATCTGATACTTCAGATTTAAAAGACTAGACAAAGAAACAATGCTAATTACAAATGATTTTGGAGCATATGTTTATCTATCAAATCATGAATTTCAGGACTTTATAAAATGATGAGATAATTTACCAGCTGATAAATTTAAAGAACTCCAAAATAAAAAATTCTTTAAAGATACCCAGTACTATGAAGACGACTACAAATTTGAATACTGAATGAAAAATAGCTTTTTAGCATTCTGACCAGTACTTCACATAATGATAGTTACTCTAAGATGTGACCATAAATGTAAATACTGTCATGCAGCGGCAGCCCCACTCACTGCTAAAAAATATGATATGAGTTTAGAAACAGCCAGAAGAGCAGTTGATACCATGTTTTATTCTACAGCCACAGGTATAACTATAGAGTTTCAAGGATGAGAACCACTAGCAAATTGGGAAGTTATAAAATTTACAGTCGAATATGCCACCAAAAAATCAAAAGCTACTTGAAAAAATGTAAACTTTTGTTTGGTTACAAATATGACATTGATGGATGATGAAAAACTAGATTTTATTATAAATAATCAAATAAACATATCAACATCTCTTGATTGAGACGAAAAAACTCATAATTATAATAGAATTTCAGAAAAATGAGAAACCTATAAAAATACAGTAAAATGGATAGAAAAAATAAATAAAATCTATAAAGAAGACAAAAGAGTTATATGAGTTTTATGATATGAAAAGAAGATTGGAGCCTTGATGACTGTTACTAAAAAGACTCTAGGAAGACGGAAAGAATGTATAGACTCATATGTAGATAAGTGACTTGATGGTATTTTTATAAGACCCCTAAACCCTTATGGTTTTGCTGCCTCTGATTTAGAAGAACTTGGTTACACAGAAGATGAATTCCTAGACTATTATAGAAAGTCCCTGGACTACATTATAGAAATAAATAAAAAATGAACTATGCTTAGAGAGATTTTTTCATACATATTTCTTTCTAAAATAATGACCCCAAAAGATCCTAATTTCCTTGAAGATAGATCACCTTGTTGAGCTTGAATATGACAAGTTGCATATAACTATGATGGAAACCTATACACTTGTGATGAATGAAGAATGCTATCTAGAATGTGAGTGGAGGATTTTAAAATATGAGAACTTTCTGATGACCCTAAATCTACTTATATAGATATGATGACAAGTGATGCTACTAATATTCTAGTTGAAGCTTCTACTTTAGATTGACTGCCTTGATATGAAGATAGTGTCTATAAGCCTTATATGTGAACTTGTCCTATATATAACTACAAAGTTAGAAATTCAGTTTATCCAAATTTTTCTATTGATATGAAAAAGAAAATAGAATATTGAGTTATTGATTATTTATTTCAGAAGTTAAAAGATGATGAAGTAAAAAGTATTTTTAAAAAATGGATAAAGATCAGGGGGGCTGATGAAGTGGGAGATTGTGAGTGTAACTAGAATAAAATACAAAGAAAAAAGATAAAACAAGAAAATATAAAGATAAATAAAAAACTCATTAAATCCCTTTTTAAAGGGACTAAAAAAAGTTTTTAACACTATCATACTATGAAAAATTTACACAAAAATAAAACCACTATACTAAAAAAGTACAGAGGTTTTATTTTTTTTTAATATCTACATCATAAAACCCCTAAAAAAATTCCTATCCCTACTAACCCTATTCACCCTACTAACCACCACCAACTCAATCACAATAACCCAAGCCCTAGCCCCCCCCCCAAAAAAAAAAAAAACGGCAATGCCATTAAGTTAAGGAAAAAGTATTTTCTTCATTCCAAAAATTATAATGTAAAACTTGTAAATTACAAATTTTAGACAACAAAAAACTTCCTATTATTAAGAATAATAATAAGTAAAAATCAAAAATATTTTTTAGAACATAAACTAAAAACAACTTTTCTTTTTTCGCTTATTAAATTGTAAAGATTTGCTAATAGTTGTCTTTTTTCTAGTATTCTATCGTCATGGTCGCTCTTGAGTAACATTTGTCATAAAAATTTCTTCCATTTCTTTCATTATTTTTGAATTACTCTTATTACTCAAATATAATTCAATTACTCTATTTTTGATAGTATTGAACGAAATTTGTTTATTTACTTTTTGTTTATTCTTAGGGTTTTAGTATTTAAATACTTCATGAGATATTTTATTTTTTGCTTGAACATAGGCAGAATTCGTAACTGTTCATATTTTATCTGATAGTTTCTCTGAAAATTCATTTAGCTTTATTTGTAATGATTTTACTCATTTTTGAAATATTAGGGTTATCATATTCTCAAAAGTTAATTTTCTTTTTCTTGTGAAATCATTTTCTTTTCTTCTGAATTTCATTCTTAGTTTTTTAGATTTTATTGTTTCCTTTTCTAAGTTAACTGTTTTTCTTGAAAAAGAAAATATTTTTCCTATAATTGTTTTCATAAAGGTATAAATTAGTATATAATATATACTTTTGTTTTTTATCCTTTTTGTTAATGTCAAGTTCTTTTTACATAAAAAAATACTACTTTTTTATAGTATCTTTTCCTTATTTAGAGACTTTACTTCCCTTAACTTAATGGCATTGGTTTGAAGGGGGGTGTTTAAGAATAGAACAAGGAAATAAACACAATTAAAATAAAACCCCCACAGATTTTGCAGGAGGTTCATATTAATCTTGAAATAATTTTACTTTTTATGAGATTCTATATTTTTTACAAATCTTAATATTTCTTCCTTTTTCAAAGGATGTCCCTGTAGCATAGCGAAAGGGTATGGATTTCGAACTATATAAATATAGTATTTCTCCTTAATCTCAGACAAGTCTATTAATATAAACACTTCTTTCATTATTATAAAAACAAACAGCTTTTTTCAAATATTTTATACTCTTTTCTAAACCAAAAACCTAAAATCAGTAAAAAAATTTGCAAAACGGTTAGAACTTAATAATATTAGAGTTCTGAATTGAAAAAACAAAGAAATATCTAAAGAAGAGTAGGGGGCTACTTAAAAACTCAATAAATTAAAATGGGGTAGAACTTAACACAAAATAATTGTTGAACACACCCTTTTCTCTCTTTTAAAGGAAAATTGATATTTACTAAAAAGGGGGAAATAACAAAACTTTCTTTATTTTTAGCAAATAAGCTGTTCTATTTAGCTAAACATATATTTTAAGTGATTTAAATTCACTAAATGTAGCAAAAATACTTGTTTGTATTAAGTCCTACCCCATTTTAAATTAAATCTTTAGTTAAAAATAAATCATCCTTTATCTCTCTTAACAACTAACCCCTCTCCTATGATATACCTAATCCCCACAGACACCTGCTTCTGACTAGCCTCACCCATAGACGACATAAAGCTATATGAAAAAATATACAAAATCAAAAAAAGAACCTTAGAAAAACCACTACCAATAATGGTAAAAGACATAAACTGGCTCAAAAAAAACACAACACTAACACCAGAACAAATAAAATTCATACAAAACTATAAAAGACCCTACACAATCTTAACAAACAGCCCAAGCATCTCAGTATGGCTAAACTATGAAACAGAAAAATGAGAAGGTTTTAGAAACAGAGAACTATACAAAAAAATAGCCATCAGAGTAGCCAATAATACTGCTCAAAAAGATCTAATAGGCAAAATCTGACCAATATTTCTCACCAGTGCTAACTACTCATGAGAACCAGAACTATACACCACCAAAGATCTAAGAGAAAAATTCTCATACTATATAGAAAAAAAACAAATAAAAATATTAACAGCAGATAACTTCAAACTACCCCCCGTAAAATCATCAGACATATTTGAATTTATATGAGACAGCCTAGAACCAAAATATCTCAGAAAAAACTAAATAACACATAATCAAAGCCATTAAGCTAAGATATTGCAGCATCCTTACTTTCGTATAAAAGAAATGAATTTATGATAGATTATTTTAAAAAATTTTACGACTATAATCAACCATTTGCTTTTTAAAATAAATCATTATAATAAAAGAGACTGATAATAACATCAGCCTCTTATTTTTATAAAAAACATATTATGAAATACACAATATTACTACTTACAATCTCATTAATATTTGTATCATCTTGTACAAAAAATAATGAAGAAACCAACACCCTTACGGGCTCTATAGATAATCCATATATAGAAATAGAAGACCTAAAAATTAAAAATCAAGAAAATCAAGAAAAAATAAACGAAAAACAAAATACACAAAAAGAAACAAAAATATGAAACTTTATTATAAAAAAAGAATGAGTCTTCGTAAAAAAATGAGAAACACAAAGAAAGTTTTTCAATGCAGACCCTGAGACATTTGCCCAATATAAACAATACGATAAAATCTCAAAAGGATGATACTACGACAAAGATAATTTCTATTTCTCAAAAACATGATTAGAATGGCATAAAATAGAAATGGATGTAAAAAAAATAAAAAAAATAGACAACTCAATGTATCTAACCGACGGAAAAAATATTTATTTTGATAATAGAGAAGATTGAATAATAAAACTGGAAACCCCAGACGAAAAAACAGAAAAAGCAAAATACATATGACTAAATATATTAGCAATAGACAAAACAATTTACTATAAATGAAAAAACCAATCAAAACTAGGAATAGATCTAAACTTAATAACAATTAATGAAAATCTAAACTGTATAGAATATAAAAACAGTATATTTCTTCCTAATTTTTGAGAACTCACAGAAATCAGAGAAGTAGATATAGAAAGTCTGATCAAAATGAAAAACTGATACTACCAAGATAAAAATTATACATATAAAATCATAGACTGAAAAAATTCATTTAAAGTAGAAAAAGTCCCTAAAGAAAAGTAAAAATATAAATATCACTTGAAGAAAATATCCAAAAAATAAATAAAAATACCATCTAAATCCAAAGCCATCAACTTAAGACTTTGTATTCCTCTTCCTTTTATATTAAAGAAAGAGATTCAGAGATGGATTATTAAATAAAAAAAATCAAAAAAAGAGAGAAATTTTTAAAAATTTCTCTCTTTTTTTGATTTTTCAGAAAATTATTGAAGTTCAAGAATCTTAGCAATAATATCAGCGACTTCACCTCTAGTAATAGCTCACTTAGGATAATATCTACCTCAATTATTTCATTCAATAATTCATAGCTCTTTAGCCCTCATAACATATTTAGCATACCACTTATCCAAAGGTACATCAAAAATCAAATGATCAACCTCATAAACAGCAATACTACTGGATTTAAGAACTACTTTAAGGAATTCTATTCTACTAATATTAATTTTAGGTCTAAATGTTCAATCATTGTATCAATTAAATATTCAAGCATACTTAAAGGATTAATATCTTAGCATACCAAAAACTTTTAGATACATAAAAATTGTTTATATTCTGGTATTTAATTTCAAAACCAAATGCAATACTTAAAATCTTTGCTACTTCAACCTATTAAATTATTATTTGGTCTAAAGGTTCAATTCTTGTATCCATTTACAATTCCAGAACAATTTTTTTAATAGAGGTTTTATATTTATTATTACTGATATCTGAAAAGTCTTTTCAACAATAAGTTGAAGCTAATTCAACAAAAACTCTGTTAATAAAAATAGGATTTTATGATTTGTAGGAAGTACAGGAAGTATAACCGTACCTTTTTTATTAACAATAAAAAAACTCTCAAAATCTCAGAAAATTATCACTTGAATCAGTAACAGTCAAGCCACAATTATTATAAGTCCCATCACTTAAATATTTAAAATTCAAAATATTATTTCAAATATTAGCTGAATTATAATTACTTACACAATCCCCATAATAATCAATATCTCAATCTTCATTAGAATAAAATGTATAACTAGGAGTATTATCAGAAGTAGGAGAAGAGACAGGATTCACCTCAGTTAAAGAAGGTGGAGTAGTATCAGTAGTTGGAAGTGTAATCTCAATAATAGGTGGTGGGGTTATATCTATTGTTGGGGTTGGTACTGGGGTTACTTCTGATATTGTTGGGGGTGTGGTGTCTGTGCTACTTCCTCATCCTCATCCTCATCCTCATCCTCATCCTCATCCTCAGAGGCTTCCCCTTTTCTCCCCCCCCCCCACACCCCCCCCCCTACGAGGGCGATCGGGGGGGGTTATGGAATGTCCCGCGCCCCCCCCTTCTTTGCGGGGTGACCCCCCCCCCGTTATCCCCCCCCCCCGCCTGGGCCCCCCCCCCCCCCCCCCCCCGCTGCTTCTGGACCCCCTGTTTCTGTTTCTTCACCCCCCCCCACCCCCCCCGCCCTCCACACCCATCCCCTTTCCCCCCCCTTTTCGTTTGGGTTTTTCTTCCACACTCGTTTTATTTTTTCTTTTTTCGTTTTCTTTCCCCTACCTTTCCCCCTATTTTTCTTTCCCCTCCATTACTTCCACCCTCACCCGTTGTTGGGGCGGTGGTGTCTGCTGGTTCTGATTCGGTTGTAACAGAATAGGTATCAGTTACTCCTCCGATTGATAAAGTTAAATCAGTTTGGGTGCTGTAGCTTGCTGATGAAGTTTGCCTAACTTAACGGTATCGTTTAAACTACCTCTCAAACTTGTCCATGTTCCTGAATTGTTTAATTCGTATTCTCCTGTTCCAGCGGTGATTGCAATTGTTGCGTCTGTGTTGATTCCTGCAACGGTGATTGCATTTGAAGTGTAGACTGTTGAGATTGTTGCGTCTGTTACATCGGTGAAAGTGAAAGCGGTTGGGGTTGTGTCTCCAATGCTTTCATAATGGTAAGATATCTCTAATGAAGGTTTGCCAGTGCCATATTCTGAAGCTCTACCTGTTATTGAAGCATCTGCAAAGATTGCCATACCATAATTAATATTATTATCATATATATTAGCAATAACATCGGTAACATCTATTGTGGCTACTTCTTCATAACCATCAACCCAAGAACCAGTACTCACAACACTATTATCATAATCGCTTGAAGAAAAGTCTCCACTTGCCCATGTGGTAGGACTACTAACTTCTGCATTTTGACCTGAAACATCATTTCTTTGTTCCAGCATCAGTTAACCAATTAGTTGTTATAGAGTATACACTTAGCGTGTTATTAGAATCACCACCTGTATATTTTGTAAGATAAAGATAAGCAGAATCAATGACAATTTCATTATTTATTATGCTTTTTGGTACTTCAGTGAACATCTCCTTTATACCAATAAGAGAGGTAGTTGTAGATGAGTCACTTTTAATTCCATTATATCCTTGAGTACCATGTGTTGTGTTATCTGCAGGGTTATAAATAATGTATGTATCATCAAAAGCTACATCCACTGTTCCTCCTCCGCCACCTTCCATAAATTCAATATTTCTGACGGATGTTATGTCTTCAAAATTAGCTGTTACATTAATGTCTGCAGTCACATTTGTGTCTGTACGTGGATTATCAGTAATGCCATCACTCCAACCAACAAAATTATACCCAGAATCTGCTAATGCAAGAACAGTAGTGGCATCATTACCATCTGTAACTGTTTGTGATAATCACCAACCACGCTACCATTTAATCCTGAACTATAAGTAACATCATGGATAGAATCAGTAATTGTTGCTAAATAACCATTAGTATTTACATTACCGTCTGCATCTATTACATATATGTATACACCATCATTAACCGAGAATGAACCTTGATTTAGGGTTATCTCTACAGAGGTTTCAGACCATGCAGAAGGAGATTGAATTTCACAATGCTCCCTTAATGCCCAGTCTGATGAATCACATATTTCTACCCTTGCCTGTGTTCCAACTTGAATATATAGATCATCCATCCAAGTTTCCTGACTAGTTATTCCATTCCCAACATAATTTTGCCATATAAACCATTTATAAAAATCATTATCAGAGTTGAATGACATTACACTTTCTGCGGTTTTTGATGTAACTAAACTTCCTCCAGTAGGATCGTGTAAACTTACTGTATAAGTACCATCACTTGCTCCATGTGAGGAAGCCGTATGAACTTGTATATCCATTCTATACCAACGATTATCTTCACTAGGATAAGGATAGCCATACCCTCCTCCGACATTATCACCAGCTGTTGGTCCTGGATTTACAAAAAATTGTTCACCTGCCGTATCCCAATTAAACATTTTAAATTGTGGAGTATATTGATCTTCGTATTTATAATCATAACACACTCTAAACATTTTCCATTGTCCGATTCCATCATGAACTCTCCTTACCCACCACGACATAAATATGTCTTCATTAGTACCAATTACTGAATCATGTTCAAAAGCTAAGACTCCATTTATCTGACCAACTGGAACATATAAACTCTTATTACCACTATGTGCTTGTGATTCTGATACATAAACCTTGATGAACCATCTGTATACCTCCATCCACTGCATCAAGTGGAACTTGACCAGTTGTTGCTGTTTCTATAATTCCAGAGCTACCACCATTCCATTCAATATCAAGATTATGTGCCCCAAAATTCAAACCTGAAATGGTTATAGAATCTCCATCTCCCATATTTCCTGTTACACCAGAAACTGTTGGGGGACCGTCTGCATTTGCAGATTTTGTACCTATATTATTTATAGGGAAAACTCCTACAAAATAAAAAAATATAAGTAAAAAGGAAACAATTTTTCTCATAAAAAAAGTATTAAGAGATAAAATATATAAAATTAATTTACCCAAATAGGTTTTTCTTCTGCTGTCCAATTAGAATTAGTATCATAATCAAAAAGATAATATGAGGTTACATTATCTACATTCCAAGAACTTATATTTTGGTCAAAGGAAGCAGCATTTCTAAACATAGCTGTCATTTGAGTTACATTTTCAGTATTCCAAGAACCTATATCTTGGTCAAAAGAAGTTGCTCAAAAAAACATTTCTCACATACCAATAACATTAGAAACATCCCAAGAACTTATATCTCCATTAAAGGAACTTGCTCAACGAAACATTTCATACATACTAGTAACATTAGAAACATTCCAAGAACTTATATCCCCATTAAAGAACTTGCTCAATAAAACAACTCCCCATATATAACATTAAAACATCCCAAGAGTTTAAGTCTTGATTAAAGGAGCTTGCATTCTGAAACATCTTCCTAATAGAATTAACACTACTTGTATTCCATCATCAAATATCCTGATTAAAGGAACTTGCATCTTTAAACACACCATACATCTCACTAACATTAGAAACATACCATGAACTTATATCCCCATTAAAAGAGCTTGCTCAAGAAAACATACCATACAAACTGGTTACATTAGAAACATCCCAAGAATTTATATCTTGATTAAAAGAACTTGCTCAATAAAACACCCCCTCCATACTTGTAACTTTACTTGTATCCCAATTTCAGATGTTTTGATTAAAAGAGGTTGCAAATCTAAACATGTTTCCCATGCTAGTAACATTAGAAGTAATCCACAATCAAATATCTTGATTAAAATTACTTGCATTATAAAACATCTGCCGCATATTATTGATATTACTGACATCCCAATCTCAAATATCTTGATTAAATGAAGTTGCTTCTTTAAACATGTAAGACATATTAGTTACATTACTAACATCCCAATCTCATATATCTCAGTTAAAAGAGGTTGCAAGATAAAACATATTAGACATATTAGTTATATTACTAACATCTAGTATATCAGTAGCCGTAACCGTGAAGTTTTCAGCATTAGCAAACTGTTCTCATCAGTCAGATAGTTGTAATGTCTCACCATTGAGATATATCTAGTAATTTGTCTCAATCATCTAAATCATCATCATCATAAGATCATGCATTAAAAGCGAATCATTGCATTGTTCAATCTATAACTATTTCATATGTTCAGGCTGAATCATATGTATGGGTTACTTCTGCTTGGTTATAAGTTGTTATCGTGTCTTCATTTCAGTCTCACCAGTCTACTGTAAAGTTGTATGTTCCATTACTTTGTAAGGGGAGTTTTATTTGATTATCTTCACTTAGTCAAGAATTATTCGTTTTCCGTTCTGATACAAAGGCTGTTTCTGAGTATGATGAGCTTTCTGTACCTGTTCAACTGCTAACATAAAGTTCTATATTTGGATTTATACTATTTTTTATAATAAAAGTTGCTAATTCTTTTACTTCATCTGATGGATTTTCTGTATCTATTGTTATATCATCTATTTTTTTTATATCACTATTTAAATCTACTACATCTGTTCAGGTATAAATAGTTTTCAAATTATTTAATAGAGTTACTTGATTATCTGTTTCATCTAAACTTGCTATTGTTCAGGTGTATGCTACTATGCTACTTGGGTTAAATTCAAATCATCATCAGTCTACATTAAATTGTGAGCTTGAATAGTTGCTTGGTAAATTGTTTTTTCCATGATATACTAGTTTATTTGCTAATTTTAAAGCTAATATATTTACTTCTGTTATATCTCAAGATATTATTGTTGGGACTGCTAATGAGTATACTGTTCATCAAGTACTTACTTTTGCTAGTACTCTGTTATAGGTTCATTTAACATAAGCTGTTCAGATTTGGTCTCAGGCATAGGTTTCTTCTAATAATTTCAAATTGTTATTTATTGAGATATTTCACTCAAATACTGCTGCTACTTCAAATTCTCTTTTGGTGTTTAATGCTGAATAGGTGTATGGTAAATCTATTAATGGATCTTTTAATACTTTATTTAGTCAGTCTACTACATCTATTACTGATTTTCAGATTACTCATTGTGTCCATACTTCGGCTCAGCTAAATGTTACTTCTGTTGGGGCTGTTGGTTCTGGGTATATTCAGGTTTTTACCTTATATACTTCTAGTGATTTTATTATTATTCAGATATCAGTTTTTCTTACTGAGTCTCTGGCTTTTTTTGTGTAGCCTTGTATTGCTATGAAACTTATTGTTCAGAGTATTGCTAGGATTATTATTACTACTATTAGTTCTACTAGGGTAAAGGCTTTTTTATTTTGCATATGCATATATTAAAATATATTACTATAATTTAATTAAATCATAACATAAAAGTGACAGAAGAGCAAAATATTGGGGGTAAAAAAAGAGAGAAATTTTTAAAATTTCTCTCTTTTTTTGATTTTTTTTAAATTTACTGAAGTTCAAGAATCTTAGCAATAATATCAGCGACTTCACCTCTAGTAATAGCTCACTTAGGATAATATTTACCTCAATTATTTCATTCAATAATTCATAGCTCTTTAGCCCTCATAACATATTTAGCATACCACTTATCCAAAGGTACATCAGAGAAATCAGAATGATCAACCTCATAAACAGCAATACTACTGGATTTAAGAACTACTTTAAGGAATTCTATTCTACTAATATTAATTTTAGGTCTAAATGTTCAATCATTGTATCAATTAAATATTCAAGCAGTACTTAAAGGATTAATATGCTTAGCATACCAAAAACTTTTAGATACATCAGAAAATTGTTTATATTCTGGATATTTAATTTCAAAACCAAATGCAATACTTAAAATCTTTGCTACTTCAAGCCTATTAATATTATTATTTGGTCTAAAGGTTCAATTCTTGTATCCATTTACAATTCCAGAACAAGAGATTTTTTTAATAGAGGTTTTATATTTATTATTACTGATATCTGAAAAGTCTTTTCAACAATAAGTTGAAGCTAATTCAACAAAAACTCTGTTAGTAGTAAAAATAGGATTTTTATGATTTGTAGGAAGTACAGGAAGTATAACCGTACCTTTTTTATTAACAATAAACTTAGAAACTCTCAAAATCTCAGAAACATTATCACTTGAATCAGTAACAGTCAAGCCACAATTATTATAAGTCCCATCACTTAAACTTTTAAAGGTTATAGTATTATTTCAAGTACTCGCTGAAGAGTCAAGACTTACACATCATCCATGATATATAATATTTCAGGCTTCACTAGAATAAAATGTATAACTAGGAGTATTATCAGAAGTAGGAGAAGAGACAGGATTCACCTCAGTTAAAAAAGGTGGAGTAGTATCAGAAGGAGGGTTAGCAATAGAGGTTTCAACTTCAAAATCAGAAATATTAAGTGTATCAGATATATTTCAAGATGCATCTGTAACGGTTAAACTACAATTAGTATAACTTCAATCAGCCAAAGTATTGAAGGTTATAGTATTATCTCATGAAGAAGCTTCATTAGTATTTCCTATACAATCGCCACTATAGTTAATAAATCCAGCCTCAGTAGTACTAAAAGTATAATTAGGAGTTGTGTCATTTGTTGGATTTGGTACAGAATTTATCTCAGTTAAAGAGGGTGGAATGGTATCAGAAGGAGGGGTAACAATAGAGGTTTCAACTTCAAAATCTGAAATATTTAGAATACTAGAAATATTTCAAGATGCATCTGTAACGGTTAAACTACAATTAGTATAACTTCAATCAGCCAAAGTATTGAAGGTTATAGTATTATCTCATGAAGAAGCTTCATTAGTATTTCCTATACAATCGCCACTATAGTTAATAAATCCAGCCTCAGTAGTACTAAAAGTATAATTAGGAGTTGTGTCATTTGTTGGATTTGGTACAGAATTTATCTCAGTTAAAGAGGGTGGAATGGTATCAGAAGGAGGGGTAACAATAGAGGTTTCAACTTCAAAATCTGAAATATTTAGAATACTAGAAATATTTCAAGATGCATCTGTAACGGTTAAACCACAATTAGTATAACTTCAATCAGCCAAAGTATTGAAGGTTATAGTATTATCTCATGAAGAAGCTTCATTAGTATTTCCTATACAATCGCCACTATAGTTAATAAATCCAGCCTCAGTAGTACTAAAAGTATAACTAGGAGTAGAATCGTTAGTAGGATCAGGCACAGTAGTAATTTCAGTTAAAGAGGGTGGAGTAGTATCAGGAGTAGAGGTGTTCACTTCAAAATCTGAAATATTTAGAATACTAGAAATATTTCAAGATGCATCTGTAACGGTTAAACCACAATTAGTATAACTTCAATCAGCCAAAGTATTAAATACTATGGTGTTGGTTCAGGTTGTAGCTGAGGTTATAGGACTAGAACAATCACCTGAATAAGTAATGGTTCAAGATTCATTAGTATTAAAGGTGTAATTAGGAGTAGGGTCATTTGTAGGACTGGGTACTGGGGTTACTTCATTTAAAGTAGGAGGAGTAGTGTCAGATACTACTACATTTACCACAAACTCAGTAACATTTAAAACATTTGAAATATTATCTGAACTATCTGTTACTGTTATTGTACAGTCTGAATATGTTCAGTCTGATAGTTCATTAAAGGTTATTGTATTATCTCATACTGTTGCTTCTGTTGTTGTACTGTCACAGCTTCAATTGTATGTTATTGTTCATGCTTCATCTGTTGTGAATGTGTAGTTTGGTGTTGTATCACTTGTTGGGGTTGAGACTGCTGTTACCTCTGAGATTGTTGGAGATGTTGTGTCTGCACCTACAAAAAACTCTAATGTTGTTGGTTTAGTCATTTCAACAAATCTAGTTTCCTCCTGATTATCTGAAGTAGTAACTATAACACTATGTTGGGTTTTTGATGTTACTGTAGAACCAAGCATACCACTACCTTCTTCCCATTTCCGATGAATATGTCATTCTCCTGCCATAAGTCTCTTCTCAATTAATGGAACTTTAACTTCTCCACCACTAATAACTCCCTGAAAAACTGAAGCCCCTTCTAGATCTTTAATTTGTACATTTGAGCCATTTGGTGCTTTAACAGTTAAAGTCCAATAAATTTCATAATAACTTTTATCAGAGGCTGTTCTTCCCCATCTTACAGAATCTGCTGCAGTTCCTGATTCAAATATACAATCTTTAATTATATGCCCATAGTTCCGATAAGAACCTCAGAATATAAAAGTTGAATAATCGGGATGTTCCTCTCCACCACTACTTATAAAAGTACAATTATCAAAATGATGATTATTTCCTTTACCATATGAGTCACCAAAAGCAACATGATGTCTGTTAGAAATAAAGGTATTATTACTATAAATAACTGGTATTGAATCTGGTTTATTATAATAACCTTGTGCGACTACACAAGCAACACGATTGGTTTCATTATCCAAACCTTCAGTTTTGATAATATTGTCATGAAAATAGAGATTATGAATTGTTTCATCACTAAAGAATTCAACACCACGAATTTCACTATCTTCACTACCACTAATTACGATTAAGTTATCATAATATTCAAGTCAATCTCTCTCTTGTCATCATCCTCCATAATTTGTAACTCTTATGGCACTTAACATATTAATATCTCCCCAATCTTCATCCCAACGTTCAGAAAAATCCTTACCAACAAAATGAACTATGTTGTCATAAAGCTTTAAATCTGTATTTGCCCATCCAAATCCATATACATTAAAACCTGTACCAAAAATACGGTTTTTGTAAACACGAGCAGAATCTACTGAAGGACTCATGGCAAAAGAATTAGTTGACCAAGAATCAACATATACTTCATTATTGTAAAGCATCTTACCACTTAGTCCTCTCTGCCTGGTTCTCTTAACTAAATTATGATGAACATTTCCCTCCTGATCAGAGTCAAGTATCATTGAACGATTTCCCGATCCATGACGATTATTAATTACTGTTCATGAATCATTAAAAATGTTATGATGTACATCTGCTATTCATTCAGACCAGTGAAAACGAAGACCTATCATTTGAGGTCCACCATAATCAATGTTTACCCCTGCTATTTCAACATCTTTAATCCCTTTAGCATAAATAGGATTAAATCCAATGGAGCTATTATCTTCTCATGCATCTTGTCCATCTCCTTGCTTAATTGTACCATTGAAGATTTTAGTTCCTATAGTTCCATTAATATATACTCCAAAAGATGAGTTATGGATATATGCCCGATGATCTCATTCTAATTCTCCCATATGTGCATTATCATAAATGATGGTATGTCCATTAAGGTCAAGAGTAATATTATCTGCTTCAATTTGAATAGCTCTTCCATCAGTAGTAATATCACCTTCAAGAACATATTTAGTATTAGGCTGATCTAAAATAATTGGGGTTGGTGAGTTTTTTGGTAACAAGGTTACTTCACTTTCTGATAAAGTTGTGAATGTAGCATCTTCTGTAAAAATTTTATTACCTCTTTCATCTGTGGAAACTAATCTATAATGATATATTGTTTCTGGTTTAAGATTTTTAAGATAATTTAGATTAACATAATAATAACGACTTTCTGGACTTGTTTGTTTACCATATTGAGTATCTTCTCCATATTCGACATAAGAGTGTGCTGGGAGATTTGTATCCCAACCAATACTGGCTGAGTTAAGTGATGGATTTACCCAAACTCCATCTTGAAATATTTCTAGTTGATTTCATACTTGTTCATATATCATTGGTTCTTTTTCTGCTCCAAAATTTGTTTTAGCAAATTCATTAAAATCAAAAGTATTAGATACTGGTGTATTAACTACAAATTCATTAATATTTAAAACATTAGAAACATTGCTTGAACTATCTGTTACTGTTATTGTACAATCTGAATATGTTCAGTCTGATAGTTCATTAAAGGTTATTGTATTATCTCATACTGTTGCTTCTGTTGTTGTACTGTCACAGCTTCAATTGTATGTTATTGTTCATGCTTCATCTGTTGTGAATGTGTAGTTTGGTGTTGTATTACTTGTTGGGGTTGAGACTGCTGTTACTTCTGAAATTGTTGGGGATTCTGTGTCTGTCTCTGAGGTTTCTGTACTACCAAGTAGGTAACCTTCAGAAGGGTTATTATCTGCATCTATTACAAAAAGATATAGCTGTTCATTTGATTCAAAGTCTGTTTTTCTTACTGTTAATTCTATTTCTGTACTATTCCATGTTTCTGGGGTACTTATTGCTAGCTTTGTACAGTCTGTATAAACTGGTGCATTTCCTATCTCAACACGGGCTGCTGAATTATCTCCTATTGCAAGGTATATGTCATCATACATTGCAGCTGCATTAGGTTCTCCTGATCTATGCCAACCTGGTACATTAAGACGATTCCAACGACTAATATCATTATCTTCAAATTTATAACCTGAACGATCTTCATCTCCATCAAATAATATCTTATTTGCTTCAAAGACTTTTTGTCCAAACTCTTCACTCATTCATTGTGTCCATATAGTTCATTCATCTATTGTAGGATTAGTTCCTCCTTTTAAATAAACTGAGAATCTATTCCAATCCAGAAAACTGAACCAGTTTGTGTTTGTATTAGGTCTTCCTGTCTCAAATTGAAAGGCATTATCATTTCATCCAAGCATAAAGTATGTCCCATTACCCCGAGTTGGAATAACAATGTCATCATCTCCCATATAACCTCTTTCGCCATCCATTAACCAAGTTAATTTCCAATTACTTCCTGAAGGAAATGTATTTGGAGCTTCTGCATATGGAAAATGCTTCCCTGATGGTATCATAACTTTATATGTAAAGAAGACTTCTTGTGTATCATCAAAAGTAATATTTAGCTGTCGAGTTTCATCGTCTTGAATAAGATAGGCTGCAACATTTCCATTAGCATCTTCTGTATAATAAGGTAAATGACTAGTATGAAGACCACTCCAACTTCCAAGAGTTGCTGCAAGTGATATTTGATTTTCAGCCACTCCTCGTTTAAAGTCATCAAACAAAATAACATTAGGTCCATTCAGACCAAAACCAGCTCCTGATATAATTACACTTTCTCCATCTTCAACTATTCCAGATACTTCTGAAATTCTTGGGACTGTTGTATCTGTAACTACTGTATTTACTGTAAAATTTGGTATTGATAAAGTATTAGAAATATTTCACTCTGTATCTGTTACTTTTATCTCACAGTTTGAATATGTTCAATCTGATAGTGTATTGAATGTTATTGTATTATCTCATACTGTTGCTTCTGTTGTTGTACTGTCACAGCTTCAATTGTATGTTATTGTTCATGCTTCATCTGTTGTGAATGTGTAGTTTGGTGTTGTATTACTTGTTGGGGTTGAGACTGCTGTTACCTCTGAGATTGTTGGAGATGTTGTGTCTGTAGATCCAAGTAAGTATCATTCTGATGGATTTCCATCTGAATCAACTACATATAAATACTTTCCTTCTAGTGTATCTAATGAACCTTGATTTAAAGTAACTGTTATTTCTCCTGTTGTATTATTCCAAGCAGTAGGTATTTGGATTTCTTTATGTGTACAATTTGAAAAATCTGAATCTTCACAAATTTCAACTCTTGATTGAGTTGTATCTACATATAATTCATCCCAATATCTTACAGCTTTTGGATGATTTGGATCACTAGCATCAATTAATTCACCATCAATCTTTGATCTATGGTCAAGGTAATGACCAATAAGAAGATACCCGATATTACAATTATTTGAGGTAAATTCACCTTGAACTTCCGCAATCTTAACCCCATCAATATAAAGACTCTGATAACCTGGGGTTCCTATTTTTAAATACACCTCAACCCTATGCCAAGCTTCTTGAGGCTGAAGAATATCAAGATTCATTCCAGATTGACTGTATTGGTGTTTATCATTTGTTCATTTCATTGTACAATCATCACTCAAATCGTCATGTAAGATTGCATGATTAGAACTACCTGATGGAAAACCACCCAACCTAGATTGCCAACTAGTTACTCATTCTGGCACCTCTGGTGTCCCAGCTGTTCACATACTTATAAATTTGAGATTATTAGATGGTAAATCCCACATATTAAACCAGAACCAACCAGATACATACATTTCTTTTGTACCAGCAGGTATAGTATTTATATCATCACTATTATCTAAATTTATACCAGCTCCTTTCTCTATAGTGTAATCTTGTTTAACTGATTGTCTTCCTGTGTAACGAGATTCCTCATCTGAATAAGTAAGATTTTCCATGGATTCATTATTGTTGTACCATCCTCCTCCAGATTGATTACTTGGTAATACCGAACCTATTACACCATCTTCAAAATCATCATATCTTAATGGGGCTGATGTTGATTTATCTCCAAAATTTGCACCATTTATAGATAAAGCACTTCCATTAGTTATTTCTCCTATTACACTATCTATTGTAGGTGGATTTCTTATAGTGAATTCACTAATATTTATACTGTTAGATTCTTTACCAAAGGAATCTACTACTTTAATTTTACAGTCAGAATAAGTTCCAGGAGTAAGTTCATTAAAGGTAATTATATTATTACCTGGTGTTACAGTTGTGATTGTGCTTGAACAACTTCCTTCATAAATTATATTTCATGGTTCACTAGATTTAAGTACATAATTTGGGCTTGTATCACTTGTGGGTGTTGATATAGGAGCTACCTCAGAGATTACAGGAGCCCCTGTTTCAACAACAAAATCAGTGACATCCATATAAGCTGAACTGTTACCTGCTTCATCCACTACTTTGAATCTACATGAATATTCACCATCAGCAAGAGGACTTATATTGGAAAGGTCTGTTACTGTTATGTCAAAATTAATTGTATTATTTCCTGCTGATACTTCTGTAATTGTGGATGCACAATTACTAAGAGAACTATAAGTTATTGTTCATGCCTTGTTTGAAGTAAAAGTATAACTAGGTGTTGTATCTGTAGTTGGGGTAGAAACAGGTGTAACCTCTGAGATTGTTGGAGTTGTTGTAATTGTTTCAACTACAAACTCAGAAATATCCAAAACATCTGAAATATTATCTGAACTATCTGTTACTGTTATTGTACAATCTGAATATGTTCAGTCTGATAGTTCATTGAATGTTATTGTATTATCTCATACTGTTGCTTCTGTTTTTGTACTATCACAGCTTCAATTGTATGTTATTGTTCCTGCTTCATCTGTTGTAAATGTGTAGTCTGGAGTAATATCATCTGTTGGGGTTGAAATAGGAGTTATTTCTGAAATTGTTGGGGGTGTGGTGTCTGGAACTACTATGATTATCTCAAATTCAGAAATATTTAGTACATTAGAAACATTGCTTGAACTATCTGTTACTGTTATTGTACAATCTGAATATGTTCAGTCTGATAGTTCATTAAAGGTTATTGTATTATCTCATACTGTTGCTTCTGTTGTTGTACTGTCACAGCTTCAATTGTATGTTATTGTTCATGCTTCATCTGTTGTGAATGTGTAGTTTGGTGTTGTATCACTTGTTGGGGTTGAGACTGCTGTTACCTCTGAGATTGTTGGAGATGTTGTGTCTGTAGATCCAAGTAAGTATCATTCTGATGGATTTCCATCTGAATCAACTACATATAAATACTTTCCTTCTAGTGTATCTAATGAACCTTGATTTAAAGTAACTGTTATTTCTCCTGTTGTATTATTCCAAGCAGTAGGTATTTGTATTTCTTTATGTGTACAATTTGAAAAATCTGAATCTTCACAAATTTCAACTCTTGATTGAGTTGTATCTACATATAATTCATCCCAATATCTTACTCACTCAGGAATAAGATTATCATCCATAATTTGTTTCCTAAAATAATGACCAATTAAAAGATATCCAATATTACAATTCTCAGAAGTAAAATTTCCATTTACTTCTCCAATTTTAACACCATCAACATAAACATCCCTATAACCATCAGAACCTATCCTTAAATAAGTTTCAATTCTATGCCAATTTCTATCTGGTTTAAAAACATCTTCAAAGCTAGCTCAAACATTACTTTTATCAGCATTTCAATTTGTTCATTTCATTGTGCAATCGTCACTTAAATATGCATATAGATGCCCACTATCATATCCAGAATAAGGATATGAGTCTATTCTAGTTTGCCATCCTTCTTCTGTTCCCATATTGATAAATTTTGTGTTTATAGGTGGCTGATTCCAAACATCAAACCAAAACCAACCTGATACATACAATTCTTGTGTAGCAGGAATAACTCCAGCATTTTCTCTATTCTTAAGCATAATACCTCCACCATAGTATTCAGCAATACTATAATCTTGTTTAACTGATAATGTATCAGAATGACGAACTTGTTCATCTGAATAAGTAACTAGACCTGAGTGGTTTTCTGTATACCATCCTCCTGTAGTTTGTGAACTTGGTAAATCATTACCACTTATACCATTTTCAAAATTATCATAACGTAATGGAGTAGCTGTTGTTTTTTCTCAAAAACCATTACCATTTATTATTAAAGTTTCTTTGTCTTCTATTGTCCCTATTACACTATCTATTGTAGGTGGATTTCTTATAGTGAATTCACTAATATTTATACTGTTAGATTCTTTACCAAAGGAATCTACTACTTTAATTTTACAGTCAGAATAAGTTCCAGGAGTAAGTTCATTAAAGGTAATTATATTATTACCTGGTGTTACAGTTGTGATTGTGCTTGAACAACTTCCTTCATAAATTATATTTCATGGTTCACTAGATTTAAGTACATAATTTGGGCTTGTATCACTTGTGGGTGTTGATATAGGAGCTACCTCAGAGATTACAGGAGCCCCTGTTTCAACAACAAAATCAGTGACATCCATATAAGCTGAACTGTTACCTGCTTCATCCACTACTTTGAATCTACATGAATATTCACCATCAGCAAGAGGACTTATATTGGAAAGGTCTGTTACTGTTATGTCAAAATTAATTGTATTATTTCCTGCTGATACTTCTGTAATTGTGGATGCACAATTACTAAGAGAACTATAAGTTATTGTTCATGCCTTGTTTGAAGTAAAAGTATAACTGGGTGTTGTATCTGTAGTTGGGGTAGAAACAGGTGTAACCTCTGAGATTGTTGGAGTTGTTGTAATTGTTTCAACTACAAACTCAGAAATATCCAAAACATCTGAAATATTATCTGAACTATCTGTTACTGTTATTGTACAATCTGAATATGTTCAGTCTGATAGTTCATTGAATGTTATTGTATTATCTCATACTGTTGCTTCTGTTTTTGTACTATCACAGCTTCAATTGTATGTTATTGTTCCTGCTTCATCTGTTGTAAATGTGTAGTCTGGTGTTGTGTCTTCTGTTGAGCTTGAAACTGGAGTAACTTCTGAGATTTTTGGTGCTGTTGTATCAGAATCAGTAACACCTCTTTGAGCTAATTGATATTCATACAATGAAGGAACAGTCAAACATTCATTTAACCCTTCTATATAAGGATTAGGAGTATAATCAACTGTTATTGTATTACCAGGACTATAAATACCTACTAGATTAGCTCAAGGGGCTTTATTAACTTCACCAACTAAACTATTATAAGGAACCTCACCAACTTCAATATTCCAAAAAGTATTATTAATTCAAGCTGTTAAATCTCAACTTCATCCATGATAAAATAAGTTCGGTGTATAACCGATTTTAATGTTATCAGCTAAGTTATTATGATTTAATCCCATATGTTGATCTATTTCAGCTACTGCAACATAACCATCCTTATAAACAGTTAGATTACTATCTGTATTAAAACTAGGATTATGTAAAGCTGGTCCTCAAAAGTTAAAATCTTCCGTTAAAACTCAATAAGATCTTCATACATAAACATTATAATGTCATTGTCTTCCTGTTGTAGTAATATTTTTTAAAGTAGTATTTTTTGAAAAATCAACAAGAATAGCTGAATCAGAATTATTTATAGCTACATTATCAATCCAAGATTGATTAGCATCTGTTAAATAGATTCCATTATAACCATCTTCTGCATGATGTCATCCATAAACTGTATCATCAGGAAAATCTATACTGAAATTCTCAAAACCAACATTTTCAATAAAGAATGAACTTCTGATTCTGGCAGAAGGCTTTAAATCATGCATTAATGGTTCTTTTATACTAATAGTATTACCATTTATTGCTGTAATTGTTATAGGCTGATGTACAAAGTTTGAACTTGAGTTACAAGCTGAACCATAACCTAAGGCACTACAATCTCAGTCAACAAAATAATCCGCAAATTCATCACTACCATCATTTTCCCATTCAAAATTCACGACATCTCCAACATTCATTTTAGAAGCATCATTAACTACAAATGTTATATCATCTTGATTTGCACTTACTACATTTGCTAAAGTTACTTTGGATGTTCTATTTCAATCATATCTAGTATAGAAAAATCATCATTCATATGAATATAGTGAATAAGGTACTCCAGTAGTTTCTACAGGCCATGTTATATGATTTTCCCACCGATTACGAAGATCTAGGATATCTTGAGATTCTGTTACACTTGGATTTGATAAAGGTATGTTTATGTCAAAAATGGTTCAATTTGTATCACTCCCTTCTCATTGAATAATAAAATCACCTCTTTTTATTCATATAATATCAGATACTATAAATTTTCAAGCAGGGAAATGTAATATAACTGTACCTACTGTATCTTTATGAGCTGTAATAGCTGCTTTTATTTCATCAGTATCATCTGTTGAGTCATTTGGTGTTGCTCCATAGCTTGTTACATCAACATAAGTTACTTCTGGACTAGAGGCATTTAAGTTTGGTATTTCCTCTTCACCCCATTTGTATCCAGCATAAGAATAATCTGGTAAATATTCTCCATTTGTAAGAATATTTGGAGTGTAATCACAGGTCATATCAGAAGCTTCATACTCTATTGTTAGTCTTGCCATTCTGTATTTATCATCATCATATTCGTGATGTTCAAAGGTATGAATAGAACGAGTATTTCAACTATTTTCTTCATCTTCAATAAAAAAGGTCATTGCATTTCATGAATTCCATCATGAAGATATTATTTCATTAACAATTGGAGTAATATCAGAGGTTTTATGTTTTTCTGAACTTGACCAATCTGCTAAACTTTCATCTCACCAGTCTTCAGGTGACCATATAACTTTTGCATTAGTTCTTGTTCTATTTGATATATTATTATCTGTATTTGCAAAAGTTACTGAATTTGCTGTAGGTTCTCAACTAATTGTTAAATTGATATCTCCATTTGAATCTTTAGATGCTCTATTAAAAAATCTTAAATGAGCTGATTTTACTGTTGATCCATTTGGTATATCTATATCTTGAAAACGAAATCCCGCTATTTGTCATGCTCAGTTACTTTTATCAGTTCCTAAGTCTATTGCTAATTCCCGTTTTCCAGTTGCATCAACATCACCATCATTTTTACTTTCTGTAGCATCATCGGATCAGATCTCAATCTGGTAAGTTTTAAAAATAGTACTTGATGTATTTGCATTAGCTGATTTTATATTAAAACTATTTATAGGTATTAACCCTACAAAATAGAAAAACATAAGTAAAATTGAAACTATTTTCCTCATAAAAAAAATATTAAATAAATAAAATATTACAGATAGAATTATAGATAATAGTACCTATAATTTGGTATACAATAATATCTTAACATAAAGATGAAAAATTAGCAAAAATACTTCTTAAATTCAATAAACTTTTCTCTCCTAACCTCAATCTTTTCCTTTAATTTAGAGCTAAATTAGACTTCAAGCAAACACTCGTTTTAAGTACCTGAGCTAATGTCTTTTTATGTTTTCACTTAACTTTTCATACAAATCAAGTTTGGAACATCATCTCAATGAAAATCTTAACTCAAACAATAGTTATCTGTTTAGTTTTAGAACTTTTTTTCTTCTTAATATTTCGTTTTTCTTTTAAATATCCATATACAAATTCAAAGGAGTCTTTGCTTAAACAAAGACCATAGCTCATTATTGTAAGCAAGGTATGAACCACTAAAATAATATGAAAATATTTCATAATAGATTCATAAGAAGTTACCTTAAAGTTTTCAAAACAAAGGTATGATTTAAGTTCTTTAAAGCATTCTTCAATGCTCCATCTTCTTCTATACAATAATACAAAGCAACTATAAATTCAATCTTCTTGTCATTTTATAACTAATTTTTTATCAATCTGATTTTCTTTGATTTTATCTTTCCAAGATAAATCTCCTCTTTTTCTAATCAATTTACTACTTTTTTATCTTTATTTGAAAAGAACCAATTAGCAAAACCAGAAAAATTAGATTTTATATTTTTAGTCATAATACTTCAATCAAATATTACGATATCACTTATTTTATCAGCACATCATGATATTTTATTCCTAATCCAACTCACTCTAAATTGGTTTAGTAATTTGGAACTCCAATTAGATTTGTAAAAGAAATATTGAATTTGTGCTAATGTTTTTCATCAGATATTTGCCAAATCTCATTGTTTCCAATTTTTTAGGCACAAAATTCAACTTATTATCGTTTTAAAAATTTCATAAGTTCTTTTATCTTTAAAAATTTTACTAAAATGTTTGATTTTTGTTGTAATTCATATATATACTTGAAATTTTGAAACTCTTGGCTTTGTCAAGAGTTTTTTTGACTTTTTTACAACAAAAAAACACGATATTTAGTATCGTGTTTTTTTGTTTGCTTGAGGTCTTGTTTTTATCTTAGGATAGGGGAAACTAAGCTTTGTTTGCTAAAAGTTTATTGAATTTAAGATACTTGGCTCTATTTCTCCCAGAATGAAAAGTATCACAGAATATAAAGTATAAAAAAAGAGAGAAATTTTAAAAAATTTCTCTCTTTTTTTGAATTTTCATAAATTTACTGAAGTTCAAGAATCTTAGCAATAATATCAGCGACTTCACCTCTAGTAATAGCTCACTTAGGATAATATCTACCTCAATTATTTCATTCAATAATTCATAGCTCTTTAGCCCTCATAACATATTTAGCATACCACTTATCCAAAGGTACATCAGAGAAATCAGAATGATCAACCTCATAAACAGCAATACTACTGGATTTAAGAACTACTTTAAGGAATTCTATTCTACTAATATTAATTTTAGGTCTAAATGTTCAATCATTGTATCAATTAAATATTCAAGCAGTACTTAAAGGATTAATATGCTTAGCATACCAAAAACTTTTAGATACATCAGAAAATTGTTTATATTCTGGATATTTAATTTCAAAACCAAATGCAATACTTAAAATCTTTGCTACTTCAAGCCTATTAATATTATTATTTGGTCTAAAGGTTCAATTCTTGTATCCATTTACAATTCCAGAACAAGAGATTTTTTTAATAGAGGTTTTATATTTATTATTACTGATATCTGAAAAGTCTTTTCAACAATAAGTTGAAGCTAATTCAACAAAAACTCTGTTAGTAGTAAAAATAGGATTTTTATGATTGTTGTTGTTATTATTGTTGTTGTTATCATCTTTTCTTACAGTAAAAGTAGAAACATTCAAAGGATTTGAAATATTCCCATTAGAATCAGTTACCTCAATATAACAATTAGAATGACTTCAATAATCAAGACTATTAAAAGTAATAATATTAATTCAATCCACAGCCGAATAATCATTACCTTCACAATCACCATAATAATTAATAGTCCCATCCTCATTAGAATGGAAAGTATAATTAGGAGTATTATCATAAGTAACAATAGAAACAGGATTAATTTCAGTAAGAGAAGGAGGAGTATCATTAGAAGTATAAGTATCAACTTCAAAATCAGAAATATAAAGCATATCTGAAGTATTGCCAGAAGAATCAGTAACAGTTAATTTACAATTAGTATAATCTCCATCAGATAAAGACCTAAAAGTAATAGTATTCTCTCAAGCATTAGCATAATCATCATAACTATCACAATCTCCATAATAATCAATATTTCAACTCTCACTAGAGTAGAAAGTATAGTTAGGAGTAGAATCACCAGTAGGGTCAGATACAGAATTTCTTTCATCCAAAGAAGGAGGAGTATTATCATCATCAGAAGTATTCACTTCAAAATCAGAAATATGAAGCACATCCGAAATATTACCAGCAGAATCAGTAACAGTTAATCTACAATTAGTATAATCCCCATCAGATAAAGACCTAAAAGTAATAGTATTATTTCAAGAATTAGCCGAAGAATCATAGCTATCACAATCCCCATAGTAGTTAATATCTCAATCCTCATCAGAATAAAAAGTATAACTAGGGGTTGAATCATCAGTAGTATCATCAACAGAATTTACCTCATAAATATAAGGAGGAGTATTATCATCATCAGAAGTATCTATTTCAAAATCTGAAATATTAAGCACATCAGAAACATTACCTGATGCATCAGTAACAGTTAATCTACAGTTAGTATAATCTCAATTACTTAAATCTATAAAAGTAATAGTATTGTTTCAAGAATTAGCAGAATCATCATAACTATCACAATCTCCGTAATAATCTATATCTCAAGCTTCATTAGAATAGAAAGTATAATTAGGAGTAGAATCATCAGTAGGGTCAGATACAGGATTGATTTCACTTAACAAAGGAGGAGTATTATCATCATCAGAAGTATTTACCTCAAAGTCAGAGATATAAAGAGTATCCGAAACATTCCCAGCCTGATCAGTAACAGTTAATCTACAGTTAATATAATCTCAATCACTTAAAGTTTGAAAAGTAATAACATTATCTCAATAAAAAGCCTCATAAGTATTTCAATTACAATCTCAGTAGTAATTAATACTTCAAGCCTCATTAGTACTAAAAGTATAATTAGGAGTACTATCATTAGTAGGATTAGGAACAGGAATTATCTCATTAATATAAGGGGAAGTAGTATCAGGAATAGTAGTATCCACTTCAAAGTCAGAGATATGAAGTACATCCGAAGTATTTCAAGCCAAATCAGTAACAGTTAAACTACAATTAGTATAATCATCATCAGATAAAGAACTAAAAGTAATAGTATTATTTCACGAATTAGCTAATAAATCATCACTTCCACAATCCCCATAATAATCAATAAAACCAAGATCGTCACTATAGAAAGTATAATTAGGAGTAGAATCATCAGTAGGATTATCAACAGGATTAACTTCATAAATATGAGGAGGAGTAGTGTCAGGATTAGAAGTATCAACTTCAAAAGTAGAAATATCTAAAACACTAGAAACATTTCAAAGTAAATCAGTAACAGTAATAGTACAGTTATTGTATACTCCATCAGATAAAGAGTTAAAAGTAATAGTGTTAATTCAAGTATTAGCACTGTCAGTATTACTAGAACAACTACCACCATAACTTATACTACCAGCTTCATTAGTATTGAAAGTATAATTTGGAGTATCATCACTAGTAGGATTTTGAACAGGTGTTATTTCTGTTAATATTGGTCATCTTGTATCAACCTTAAAAGTAGAAATATTTAGAGTATTAGAGGTATTTCAAGCTGGGTCAGTAACAATAATAGCACAATCAGAGTAAGTTCTATTACTCAAAGTATTAAAAGTAACTGTGTTATTTCAGGTATTAACACTATTAGTATTACTAAAACAGCTTCCGTTATAACTTACACTACCAAACTCACTAGTATTGAAAGTATAGTTTGGAGTTGTATCGTTTGTTGGGTCTGGTACAACTATTACCTCTGTTAATATTGGTCATGTTGTATCAATAGTGAAAGAAGAAATATTTAAAACACTAGAAGTATTTCAAGCATTATCAGTAACAGTAATAGTACAATTAGAATAAGTTCAATTACTTAAATTATTGAAAGTAATAAGATTATTTCAAGCTACAGCACTATTAGTATGTCCTAAACAACTACCACCATAAGCAATAGTACCAGCTTCAGTAGTGTGAAAAACATAACTAGGAGTGTTATAATTAGTAGGAGTATAAATAGGAATAGTCTCAGTTAAAACAGGAGCAGTAGTATCTACATTAATAACAAATTCCGAAATACTAAGAGTATTAGAAATATTTCAAAGTGAATCAATAACAGTAACAGTACAATCAGAGTAAGTTCAATTACCTAAAGTATTAAAAGTGATAGTATTATTTCATGCTACAGCACTAGTAGTATTACTAGAACAACTTCCTCTGTAATTAATAGTACCAGCCTCAGTAGTATTAAAAGTATAGTTAGGAGTATTATCACTAGTAGGAGTAGAAACTGGAGTAACCTCTGTTAAAGTAGTTCATGTTGTATCAATAGTAAAAGGTGAAACTTCTAAGGTATTAGAATATTTTCTTATAGCAGCAGGATATATTACAATAACCTTAAAGGTTCTAATAGTACAATCATCATAAGTTCAATCAGATAATTCATCAAAAGTAATAGTATTATTTCCCACAACTGTGCTAGAGCTTTCTCATGAACAGCTTCATCAATACTCTATACCTACATTTGATTCTGTAGAATTAAATGTATAGTTAGGAGTACTATCACTAGTAGGAGTGGAAACTGGGGTTACTTCTGTTAAGACGGGAGTAGTAACTGGTTCAGCTTTAGTCGTAATATTAAAATGATCAGTTAATCCACCAATATTTACTATAGCAATATTTTCTGCTTCATATGAATTAAGGGAAGTATTTTTAACTTCAATAGTATCATTTAAATTTACACTTCCACTTCCGCTTACCCAACTTCCTCAATTTATACTATATTCTCCACCGAGAATAGAAACAATGGAAGCAGTATTAATTCCAGTTATAGTAATTGTGTTTGATGTATACTCAGTAGATAACTCAGCATTTGTTACATCTGTAAAAGTAAATTGATTAGGGGTAGTATCTGGCACGAAAGTATCTACCTCAAAATCTGATATATTAAGTATACTAGATGTATTTCAAGCTGCATCTGTTACTGTTATTGTACAATTCGTGTAAGTTCAATCGGCTAAAGTATTGAAAGTGATAGTATTATCTCCAACAGTAGCATTTGAAGTTGTACTAGAACAACTTCAGCTGTAAGTTATCGTTCAGGCTTCATTTGTATTGAATATATAATTAGGAGTAGTATCACTAGTAGGAGTTGAAACTGGAATTTTCTCAGTCAGAGTAGGAGCAGTAGTATCTGCATCACAATTATCTAAAGGAAAATACTTAACATAATCATAAGAAACTGTTGTTGGTAAATCATTATCATCAACAGTACCTGCCCAGTTTACACCACTAGTTGGATGAGTTGAATCAGAAGGTCTCCAAATATTCATCATAATTTTTAAAGTATCTGATACAGGAATATTTTCTGTAGTTATGTGTTGTACTACATCATCTACAGACCACTTTATATAATCAGGAGTATAATCAATAGTAAGTTTATGATAATCATCTCTTAAACCAGATGAATTTATATCAGTATCAGGAATCCTTACTTCATTACCACTTTCTCAACCTGTTGGTTGATTCCAGTTATTAAATTGTAATGATGGTTTATTATTATCAGCTGGATCATAAATAAACTCAAAATCAATTTCACTCCAATTTCCTGCATTAAAATCATCATCAGAAAATAAAAAAAAAGAAGAAACTAAACCACCACCATCAGCAACTTTCATCATTACCTCATACTTTCCATAACCAAATTTTTGATGGGATTGATATGAAGCACCTGTATAAGGTTTACCCCCATACGATTCATCTTTTAAGGTTAGATTTAATTTACCATCAGTAAAATTTCCATTTTCAGTTCTAAACATTGTATCATTTCCATCAAAACTCCAAGTAGCAAACATATAATTACTTGAATCATCACTATCCAAGTTATTATCTAGAGTTGGAGTATTAGAAAAAGAACATTCATTAATTTGTGGTAAAGTAGGACTATTAGCATTAGCCGATTCTATACTTACATTATTTATAATAGGTAATAAACCTATAAAGTAAGAAAATATAAGTAAAAAAGCAATAATTTTTCTCATAAAAATAAATAAATAAAATAATTTATGTATTAATATATACTTACCTAAAGTCTTTTTTTAGGGCGATTCTGTATAAACTTTCCAGCAAAAAATCTAAGCAATTATTTAGATAAAATATATCTATTCGTAGAATAGAACAACATTATAACATAAAAATGACAAAAATGCAAAATGTTTTTTAAATATATTACCGTAATATATGATTTTGGTAATATATGATTTTATTCTTTATATTTTTTACAATATTGTTATAATTCTAGTATTGTATTTTTTATCATTAACAAATTATACCATGAAAGCAATAAAAAGAACTATTAAGTTGTTATTTATAGTTATTATACTTACATTTTCAGGATATTTTTCATATCTATCATTTTTTCTATATGATGTTGTTATTTGAAATACAATACAGTGAACTTATACAACATATAATGTCTGAAAAGAATTAATGATAAATACTAGTGAGACAAAAGATAATATAGTATGAAATGTAAAAAAATGATTTTTTAATATAGTTGATAAGGATAAAGCTGAGAAAATAGAAAAACAGATGGAGGAAGAAAAAGAAACAGAGACTCAAGATGAATTAGAAAGAAAGGCTGAACAAGAAAAGACAAGGAAGATATTATCTCTAATCCCCTACTTCCTTAGCTTCATAACATTTTTAGTAATAGCTAAATATATGATGGGAGCTTTAGTAAGCATTGTTACACTAAATTCAGAGGTTATAAACTGGCTTAGAAGATAAAAAACTGTTTTTTTGTAAAAAAGATTAAAATATAGTAAAATTAGTATAATAAACTTGTATTAGAAGTTTAGAAATAAAAAATAAAAACAAAAAAATGATTACAGAGAAACAAGATAATGAGAAAAACCTAAACAAACTTAAAGATATAATTTTAGAGAAAGAAGAAAAGAATAAATATTTCTCAGAGAAATTTTCAAAGATAGAGATTAGAGTAAAACAGGCTCTTCAAAAACAAAATACAGATGAGGCACTAAAGGATATAACTTTAGGTGCTTTGTTTTTGTCTGCTTCTGATGTACATTATGAATGTTTTGAAAACTATATTATTATAAGATTTAGAATTGATTGAGCTTTAACTGATATTTTTAAGATGACTAAAGAGGAGTATAAAAAGATTCTTGAGAGAATAAAATACTCCGCAAATTTAAAACTAAATATAACTACTATACCTCAGGATTGAAAATATTCACAAAAACAGGAGGATAAGAAAATAGAAATAAGAGTTTCTACTCTGCCTACAAAATACTGAGAAAATATTGTGTGTAGAGTACTAGACCCTAAACAGTGAATTATAAGATTTGAGGAGTTAGGTTTCTTCTGGACAACAAAGAGAATGCTAGAAAAATCTATAACTAAAAAAAATGGTATGATACTAGTAACTTGACCTACTGGTTCTGGTAAAACTACTACTCTCTATACAATATTAAAAAGACTAAATTCTAGAGATAAAAAAATAATTACTCTGGAAGATCCTATAGAATACGAACTAAATGGAATAGTTCAGTCAGAAATAGATGAAAAAAAATGACTAACTTTCAACTCTTGATTAAAGGCTATTTTAAGACAGGACCCAGATAATATAATGATTTGAGAAATAAGGGATTATGATACCCTGAATACGGCTACTTGAGCTTCTTTGACTGGTCATTTAGTTCTATCAACTTTACATACAAAAAGTGCGGCTGATACTCTTGATCGTATTATAAATATGTGATTAAAGCCCTATATACTAGCATCAGCTTTAGATACGATAATAGCTCAGAGGTTGGTTAGAAGGATATGTGATAAATGTAAAGTTAAAAAAGAAAAAACAAATGAGGAGGCTCTTGTTATAAAGGAGATGATGAGGGGGATATGAATCAGGTCAATAGATATAAAAAATATGACTTTGTATAAATGAGAATGATGTGAAGAATGTAATCAGAGTGGTTATAAGTGAAGAATTTGAATATATGAGATTATTACTTTAAATGATAAAATTAGAGAGATTATTAGGCTTTGATGAAGTGTTAGCGATGTTATAAAGGAGGCTAGGAATGGTGATTTAATAACGATAAGAGAGGATTGAATATTAAAGGCCATGAAGGGGTATACCACTATAGAGGAGATATTAAGGGTGATATAGTGATAGAGTTTCTCTTCCCTTCTCAGAAGAAAGGGCTACATTCTCTTTTTTTGTAACCCTATCTTGAATTCTTCCCCTTACACAAGGGAAAGAGGCTACAGTTTAAAAAAGCATCTAGTAGAGACAAAATATTTTTTGTCTCTTTTTTTTATTCTTCATCATCATATTTTTCTCCCATATCTAGGCTTAGTTTTTCTGATCAGGGTAATTCTTGTCACATTAGGCTTTCTAATTCTCAGTACATTCCTGTAATTGCAAATGTTGCTCTTTCTAGGTCTTTTTCTCTTCTTTTCCAGTTTCTTTCCATTGCTCTTCTTTCTGTGTCTATTCCTGATTTTAGGTTAGAGAATACATCTACCATCATTTGGATTTTTCAGGTAAATTCTTGGCTTGATAGGTATTTATAGAGCATTTCCATTTTTATATCTTTTCACTGCAAACTTTTTTCTGTTTTTGATATAGCTAGTAGTTTGTCTCTTAGCATATTAGCTACAGCTATTGCGAAACTTGCTTTACATACCATCACATCATCTATCATTGCAAAGTTTTGTATATCTTTTGGTAGTGTGTTTGTTATTAGGATTGCTATTGTTCAGTTTACTTTTAGTTTGTCTTCTTTTAGTTTCATTATCCAAGAGTCTTGCCAGTTTTTTGTATTTTTTGATTCCCGTACTATTATTCAGGCTTCTTGTCATAGGTTATTTTTTACTGTTTGTATTAGGTCTGCTCATTTTATTCAGGTTGGTACATCTTCTATATTGTCTATTGGGAATGCTTGTGATATTGCTTGTTTTAGGTCTTCTTCTTGTATGTCTCATTGTATTTGTTGACTTCATTGTTCTGCTTTTCTTTTGGCTTCATCTAGTGCTTTTTTCATTTGTTCTTGTTGCTTCAGAAGTTCTTGTTCTTTTTTTCTAAATTGTTCTTGTTCTTGTTCTCTGATTTTTTTCTTGGTCTTTTTGGTATTTTTCAAAGTTTTCTCTGTACTTTTTTCTTCTAGGGCTTTTTTTAGTTTTTCTTCTATTATTTTATTTTCTTCTTGTTGTCTTGCTTTTAGTTTTTTTTCTATTTCTTCACTTTCTTTTAGTAGTCTTTTTTCCATTTCTAGTTCTATGTTTTTTTCTTTTTCTTCTAGGGTTCTTTGTTTTTTCATATACTCTAGTTCTTTTTTCTTCGCTTCTTCTGATTCTTTTTCTGCTTTTTTTAGTTGTTCTTGAATATCTTTCATTTCTAGTTCGTTTTTTTTCATAGCTTCTTCTACTTTTTTTTCTGCAAATTGTTTTGCCTTTTTTCTCATTTCCTCTTTTTCTTTTTCTAGTTCTTTATCAAAGAGTTCTTTTTGTTTTGTTTGTTGTTGTTTTAACTTTTGTTCTTGGTCCTTTAGGAGTGTTGTGTATTTTTGGTTTGCTATTTCATCTAGGTCTATAATTGTGGAACAGTTTGGACAGGTTATTGTTTGTGTCATGGTGTTTTTTTTAGAATATTATAATAAATTTACACTGTTGTGAACTTATCTCTTGTAATAAATGCTTGTTTAATGATTTCAACTAACAAGGGTTTTTCTCACAAATTGATAATTTTAAATTTTTTTCAAAATTTATTCTTTCATTTTACAAATAATTCATCGGCAAAGGATGAGGAAATAAATTCAACTCATTCACAGTCAAATATTACCTCAAAATAATCCTTTTCAGCTACTAAAAAAACTTCTTTTGCTAATTGTCTAGATACAAGATTTTCTCAGAAATCTGTTATTTTAATGGTGTTCATAATCATATATTTATTCAAATAAGTCATCATATTCTTTATCATCGAGTTCTTGGTCTACAAAACTATTATTGTTCCCTATATCTTTTAACCATTCTATTATATTTGCTTTTGCTAAATTATGCAAGTCTATTTGTATATCAAGTAGTACTCATTGCCACCAAGTATCTTTTTGATTAAAAAATTTTTCTTTTTCAGTCAATTGTAAACAATGTTTTTCAAGATAAATATTTTAATTTAGAATTTGTCCTTTTACTATTTCTTTTGTCCAATATAAACCATTTCAGGCTCAAATATCGCTATTACTGGTTTTTCACCTTTGAAATGCTAGATCTATATAGTATTCATCTCATTTTACTTTTTCCCAATAGTTACTTTTTTTAATAGTGTCTTTTATTCTAATTCAATTATCTATAATACAAATATGTAATTCTCATTTACTAGATAAGATTGTAACATAAAATAAGATCATCATTTTTCAAAATCAGACTTGGAGTGTTGTATACTGTTATCTATTAGCTCCCAAAATATCCATTCTAATGCTCCATAAACATATTTATTTTTAGTTTCATATTCGACTCCTATATTTTTTATTAACTTCTTTGCTATTTTATTTGTATCTTTTCATGAAGTTGATTTTGATAGGGGAGTTATTTCAACTAAATTATCGGATTTTTTTCTATTTATATGTGAACATTTTATACCTAGCTTTTCAAAAAAACTTATTCTGTTTAAATAGTTTTTTATTTCAGGTAAAATATTACCGTTAAAATCAATTTTTATATTTTTTGATTTATGAAGCGATAGTATTCATAATAAGAAAGAGGGTTCACAAAAATCATAGTCACTTATTTTTACTGTTTTATTCTTATTGTTTATAAGATTTGCTAGTGATATAAAGTTTCCGTTCATAAGTTTTTAAGGTTTATTTTTTACAAAGCATATATCCTAATTATATATATAGTATTTTATAAATCAAGTTTAATATTTTTTTGAACTATTAGGAAATTCCTAATAGTTGAGTTTTTACTTAATTTAAAAAGGTACATCCTCAGGATTAATATCCTCTTCTATTTCACTTTCTCAAGTATATTCATCTAAGAAAAATTCAGCAAATTTATCTCATTTACTTGTAAGCTTTATACTAATATGATTACTATCTTCTGTTTCTTCAATTATTCACTTTATCTTTAGATATTTTAGATCTTTTCATGAATATTCTCTTTTTATAGAGTATGAATTATTTTCTACATCGTCTATCAGTGTCCCAAATTTTTCAAAGAAAGGAGTATTTTTAAATTCTTTGTATTCTAATTTATACTTTTCATCTAAAGGTTTATCTAATTTTTCAATACTTTCTTTTAATTCTTTATTTTCTTTCTCAATCCCGATTTTTTTTTCTTTTAAATCCCTTACTCTCATTTTCCATCACTTAATGTCCACTTTCAATATATTTAGCTCTTCCGTAGATGAATCAATGGATTCTTCTAGTATTTTATTTTTATCTAATCTATCCTTTAATAAGTTCTCTGATCTTTCTAAATTCTTCTTAAGTTCTTCTATTCTTTCTATATTTTTTTGTAGTAAATACACTAGAGTTATTAGGTGTAATTGACACATATTTTTCATCTAAAAACATTATTATGTAGAGAAATTTCCAATTCCAAAATATCCATGATATTACAAATGATCACAAAAAAGGATTTCTTAACCTTTTATCAATTTCACCTATAAAAGATGTTTTTAGTTTTTCTAGCATAATTTTTAATTTAATTTTATATAAAAGATCCCCCTTAAATTTCTCAAATTCGACCAGTTTAAAATAAAACTCGCTTTTCCAAAATTTTTACATAAGATACAATTATAAGTCTAGGAATTCCTAGATTAGCCTCATATTTTTATATGAGACAATTTAAAAATAAGGTTAAAATAAATTTTTAATCTTATTTTTCATCTTCTGTACTTTAATATATTCATTTTCAAAACAAAGTCCAGTAAAAAATACACTTTTATACAAATAAGAATACCCACTATCTCTAGTGGGTATTTAAGACTATTTTTTGTAGCCTCTTTCTCCAGAAGGGGGAAAGAATTAAGATAGGGGGGCTACTTCCTCAACTCTTTAACTATCTCAATTTTCTTTATAGCTAAAGCTCAAATAGTAAATAATCATACGATAGGATTAACTCCATTAGTCACGGCAAAGATAAAAGCGAATCAAAATATAATTAATAATTTTTGGTATAACTTTTTGATTTTATATTTTTTTATATCAAGGCACTGATAACTAAGGTGTTCAGAATTCCTAAGAATGCAAATAGGAAAATATAAGCCAAAAGTAGTATTATAGCAAATGGGATTCAGATTATAGTTACAAAGAGAAGAACGATTAAAATAGGAGTTCAAACAATTATTAAAAATCAATATAGAAAGCTCTGTCAGGTTTGTTTTCTTAGATTATCTGAAATTCTAAAAAGAAATTTTTCAAAATAAATATAGATTAAAGAAGCAAGTAAGAATAATCAAATTAGTTTTATTATTAAATAATAAGCTAAGAATTTTATAAAAATTGACTTAGAATTATGTTCTCAGAAAGTTTTTTCACTCAAATGTTATTTTTCCTTTTATTGATTTTTCTAATTCGTCTATCTTTAAATCACTTCTATAAATAGTGTCCCCTCTTATAACTCCTGAACCAGAAGGATTTTTAAAGTCATCTATTATAATATCTGCTTCACCATTTATAACTCAGTTTAATACAAATTTTCCTGCTCATATTTTTGCTTTTCATTTTACTTCTCAGTCCAAAAACTAAGTTTCAAGCTCAGGCTACTAAATCTCATTTTATAACAACATCTTTACCTATCCTTACATTTCATCATGCAATTATTAAATCTCAATCTATATCTCAAATGATGTCGATATTTCCTCATGCTATTTTTAAATCATCTCATACATTTCAGATAACATTTATATTTCCTCAGAAGATTGTTAAGTCTTCTTCTACATCAGCTTCTACTGCTATAGATCAACCAGAAATAACTAAATCTCAATCAACGGAGGCATTTACATTTACTCTACCTCAGGCTATATATAAATCTCAATCAACTTTTTCAACAATATCTACATCTTCACCACTTTTTGCTTCAAATGCACTTACTATTTGTGTTCACGAAAATATAGTGAACAGAAGTACTAATAGTACTAGTATTTTTTTCATAATATAAAAATAAAGAAATAAAGCTTTTACTACTTTTAGACTCAACTAATAAAAAAAAGTTTCAAAGTTTTGAAACTTTTTTGTTTTTCAGTAGTCTAAACATTAGATTATTTGTACTTTGGTTTTAATCCATCCCCCTCCGTTATACTTTGTACTTCCTTTGAAAAAGGAAGAAAAATAAAGAAAAAAAAACAAAAAATAAAAAAAGTTTTCCCTTATTTCTTCCTTTTTCAAAGGAAGTGCTTGAAACGGAGTGGAAAGCGTTGGATTCTTCCCATGGAAGAAACTATAAAATTCCTAAAAAATGCAAGATATAAAACTTATAAAAAAATATTTATCCTGAGATGAGAAGTCTCTTTGAAGTACTACTAGAAAAACATCTGCAAAATATATTTGCTTGTTGTTATAGGGTGTGTCTTGATGAGGATGATGCTAATGATGTAACTCAAAATGTCCTCATCAAGATAATAAAGTATATAGAACCAGTTTGCACTTTTCGTAAAAAATCTTAAAATAAGGGGATTATATTTTAAGAAAAAAATATGGCTTATACTACAGATTTAACAGACAAGCAGTATGAACTAATAATAAAAGCAGTTCCAAAACTATGAACAGCAGAAATAAGTGTTAGCAAAAAAGAAATTTTAAATGGAATAAATTATCAATTGAAAAATTGATGTCAGTGGCGAGATTTGCCAAAAGACTTTCCCAAATGGCAAACAGTTTATTCTCAGTTCAGAAGATGGAAAAATAAGTGAATTTATGATGAATTACTATTGGAATTGGAAAAATTAGAGAGAAAAAAATAAGGGAAAAAAAAAAAGAAATTCCTAGCTTACTATTATGAGATTCAATGGCAGTGAAAAATACGAGATACAGCGAGACATAAAAACAAAATGATATTGCCATTATAAAAGTACAAATTGAATAAAGAGACATTTATTAGTAGATATTTTATGAAATCCATATTTTATAAAATGTACAAAAGCGAGTATTTCTGATGATAGTTGATTAATAGAAATAATAAGAGAGAACAAGGAATACTTTCTAAAACTAGAAGAATGAATTGTGATAACATTATTATTAGACAATTGATACCATAAGGATTATTTAGAAAAAGAAATAAAAAAAATAGATAAAAATATTCTAAACTTTATAAAGATAGAAATTACTCAAAAAATAAGCCCTGATATGAAAGAAAAATCTAAAAAAGAAAATCCTCAAAAGAATTGATTTGTTGTACAACCTAAAAGATGGATTGTAGAAAGAACAAATGCTTGGATTAACCAATGTAGGGTTTATGGAAAAACTGTGAATGAAAACTTTCTACCTCTGAGGCTAAAATTAGATTATGTTCTGTTAGGACTTATTATTAGGAGGTTAGCTTAAAATGTGCAAACAGGTTCTATAAGTAAGTTTTCTTTTAAGAGTAAGTTTAATACATGGTATTATCGTATAGCATATAATGAGAGCATAACTTATTTGAAAAAAAATAAATGACTTAGTAGCATAGAGGATATAGAAAATAAACTAGTCTTTGAGGAGGATATTTGAAAGAGGATAGATAATGATGTTCTTAAGAATAAAGTAACTATAGAGATAAATAAGCTTAAAATGATAGATAGAAATATAATTTTGTACTTTTACTATGATGAGCTTAAGATAAAAGAGATTTCAAAAATAATGGATTTAAATGAGAATACAGTAAAAACAAAGTTGAGTAGAATAAAGAAAAGTTTAAAACCTAATCTAGAAAAACTATGAAAAATTTAATAAAAAACTATAGAGTACCAAAGGTGAACCCAAATGTACTTTCTGTAGCTTTGAAAAATATAAAATCTCTATCTACAAAAAAAGAACAGGAGGAAAATATTACATTTGTGAAAAATAATTATATACTTATTCTTTCTTGTATTTTTGCTTCTGTTTTTCTTGTGTTTTTTATGAAGAGTTTGATTGAGTTGAATTTGTCTTATATAGATGTTTTATTGTCTTCATTGAATTCTATGGGAATTTTTCTAGTAGTTATTCTAAATTTAATAATCTGAACTTTTTATTTTATGTATCAAAATATATTATCTATAATAATGCTTGTATTTTTGTATTACTTTTGAGTGTTGTATATTTATGAGAGACAAAGAGAAAAATCTTATCTTAAAAAAAGACTAAAAAATAATTTTTTAGTCTTTTTTTTGAACATAGGGCTTTTTATTTACCAATTTTCAGGGTATCAACAATGACCTCATGTTAAATCACAAGCTTTTCTATTAGAAATGATTCATAAATAATCAAATAACTGATACATATCACTTCTTTTTCCATCTCTGATTTTTTTAGCCATATTACTAAGCTTATAATAAACATCTATTTGCTCATCTTCAGAATAATTTTTCTCTATTTTTTGAGAAAAAGTCTCAAATATTTTTTCTACTTTTGATTTAAGTTCAAAACTTAAATCTTTATTAAAAATTCAATGTCTGAATTTATATCATCTAACAAACAATGCCCATCTTCTCATTCAAGTACACAATCTTGTATAGGTGTAATAATAATTGCTTTTTCTAATATAGGCGAATATTTTGTTATAAATGCCCCACATCACAAAGCTTCATTTAATTCTCACTCTATTATAATGTTGTAGTTATACCTATACTTTGATTGTTCAAGTGAATATTTTCAACAATTCTCTCAAATTTTATCTTTGAGTAAATCTTCTATATATATTCATTTAATATCATAAACAAAAACTCTTCCACTGTATATTCTCCATCTTTAATAAGGGTTACCTTATTTCATTCTTCTTTTACTTGTAAGTCTAAAACCTCTCAAGAATATAATGTTGGATATTTAATTTGAAATCATAATTTCTCACTTTTATATTCACCAAAACCTGAGGCACTAACAGAACTTACACCTGAAAAGATAAATACTAAAAAGAACATAAAACTCAATATTTTTTTCATAAAAATTTTTATTAATAATAAAATAGTTTAAATTATTAGTATGGTCGTTGAGTTTTCAAATATTCAAGACTACTAATGAATTGTATTATACAAATGTAATTTAAAAAGTAAAAAAAAAAATCATATATTATTTAAGTTTTATTTTGTTTAGATATAATCAATACAGAACCAATAACAATCGGTATAAATCAGAGTAACTGCTGAGTACTTGAAATATCATTTAAAATAAAGTAGGAAAAAAATTAGAACTAGTGTAGGAATAATTGGAAAACTTGAAATAGCTACAAAAGAGTAAATACTCGACTAATTTAGATAAAGCCATTATCCATAAAGTTTTTGATAAAAATAAAACAAGAAATCAAATTAGAAATATCCATAAAAGTTTTGTTTTATAAGTTCTAAGTCTGGTTTTCATACAAAGGTAAAAGCTAAAAAAGTAGTAATTACAATCATAAAAATATTTCTATTTACCAAAAGAAAAAATGGACTGGCTCATTTTAAACTAGCTTTTTTTGTGAAAAAAATTTCATAGAGTAAAGATAACACTGGCAACCACCATTATTAAAGCTCAAATATTTAGATAGTTTCCTCATTCATATAAAACTAAAACTCATCAGATAAGTAAAAATATTGCACTAAATACTTGTTTTAGATTATAGTTTTCTTTTCAAAATATATTAAATATAATAAATGCTGAAAAGCTTTGTAGTAATAAAAGCATAGATGCGACTGAAGGAGAAGAATATTTTATTCAAAAAAAGTATAAAAGACCTGCTGTTCAGAGAAATAAAGAAGATAATAGTGTAGGTATTATAATTTCTTTATTTTGGTATTGTTTATATAGCTTTTGTTTAAAAAGAATTATCATTCAAAAGGTTAATGCTACAGCTATTGAAAAAGCTACTAGCCACATTGTAGGTACTTGTTTCAAAGCGAAGAAAGAAAAAATGGGAAATAGTCATTCAAGGATAAGGAATACGGCTAAATAGAGGTATCAGTTATTTTTTTCATAAATAGTTTTTTTTTAAGATTAATTTTTATATCCATAAAATTTTCTTTATTCAATAGAATTATTTTTTCAAATAGATTTTATTTAAATAAGATCCTTTCTTTTAACTAGTTTAATATCATTTGATTCAAAAAGTTTATTAATTTCAATTATTTTCTTTGTGTCTTCTCTCCCCTTCCAATATCTCAAATCCTCTTTTAATCGCTTTATATTCTTCATCACTTTCTTCAAAAAAGTCAGAAACTTCTGAACTAGAAATCCAAGAGTATTCAGAATGCTCTTCTGGTTTAAGTTCTATATTTTGATTTTCATCAGCTAATGTTACAAAATAGTTAACTTCAACGGAATGAACTGTATTATCACCTCTAGTGTAAGTAAAGGCATAAAAAGGCTTTCAAATAACAACTTTTATACCAAATTCTTCTATAAATTCTCGTTTTAGTCACTCTTCCACAGTTTCACCAAACTCAATATGCCCTCATGGTAATTCATATTTTCAAGGTAAAAACTTTTTTGTATCTGATCCATGAGCTGTAAACAATTTTCCATCTTTGTGTAAAAATGCACAAGCTGTGATTTTTTGAGTTTTTTTGTTGGTCATAGTTAGATTTTTAATTACCCCATAGTTGGATATTTAAAATAAAGTAAGATTACAGTCTGTAGTATAATAAGAAGACATGAAATGATAATAGTAATTATATTTATAGTCTTATATTCATCGTGAATTTCAGTTAAGATCTAAGACTGATATGGTGAAAAAACTCTTCTCTTGTAACTCAGTCATTCATAAATGAACCTTCTGCTATACATGTTATAGTACTTGCACAAGGATCTTCTACTCCCTTAGTTTCATACAAAAGTGTTCTGCACTTATTCTTACTATAATGTCATCTGTTTCTAGTTCTTTTTTCCAAAATTCAAATATTTGCTGAGTTAATCTTTCTTGTACTTGAGGTCTTCTAGCAAAATAATCTGCTACTCTAGCAAATTTACTTAGTCATACTATTTTATCCTTTGGTAAGTATGCTATGTCACAGGTTCAAATAAAGGGTTGAAAATGATGTTCGCATAGACTTTGAATTTTTATATCTTTTACAACAACCATTCATTGGTATTTTTTATCATTTGGGAAAGTTGTTATTTTGGGTGGTTGGGTATACAATCACTTACAGGTTTCATTTACAAACATTTTTGCGACTCTTTTTGGAGTGTTTTTTAGACTTTCATCGTTTAGGTCTAATTTCATTTCTTTCATAAATTCATAGAATGCTTTTTCTAATTTTTCTATCATATTTTATTTTTTATATACTACATAAGATGTTGGGGTTTCGTATAACTTAATCTGCTTTAGTTTTAAATCTGTATTGTATCTATCTACAAACATGGGTTCTAGTTTTTCAAATAACCATTTGGCTATATTTTCGGCTGTTGGAATAAACGATACTTTTGTAGTTTTCATTTCCTCGGATTTACTATTTTTTTGCTCTGCTATTATTTGTCATATGTGGTCATTTTCATAGTACATAAATCAGTGGTCTAATTCTTTATCTATAAATCACTTGGAAATAGTTTTTATGTCTCAGAAATCTATAACCATTCATTCATCGCTTCATACTTCATCTATTATGTCTCATTCAAGGGTTATGTAGGCTGTGTATCTATGCCCATGTACATTTGAACATTTGCTTTTATGATTTGGGACTCTGTGTCACATATCAAATCATATTTCTTTTGTTATTTGCATGTTTTTGTTTCTTTAAAAAATATTTCTAATATGATTATATTTAATTTTAATTTAAAGTGAATTTAAATTGTGATAAAGAGTTTTTTATAAAAAAATTAAATCAAATCTTTTACTTTCTATTACTTTTATTGGTTATTGTTAGATTTTTTCTAAAATTTAGCTAATTTTCTGCTTCTTGTTATTATAAAAGAACCTAGACTACATCATACCTAAAAAATCAGTTTCTTTGTTTCTATCAATTAACTTGTGAGCAAATTTCATTTCTTCGGGAGAATAAATATGGATGATTTTAAATTTTCCAGAGGTTGTTTACTTAACATTATCATGAATAACTTCAATAACATGAATTAATCACCAATAAAGCCATTTTCAGTTAATGTTTTGAACTAGAAAATTACGGACTGGTGGTAATTTGTAGATTCTGATTTTTGGTTTATCTTTTTAAATTCTAAAACTTTATCTTCAAAATCATGTGTTTGAAATGGTTTTATTTTATGTTGTTTATAGTCTAATTCATTTGGAAAACCTTGTTCTTTAGAGATTTGCAAGGTATCGTTAATTTCAATAAAACTTCCCATATTATTAGTTTAAATTAATAAGTATTTAGATTTGTTTATATTTTCCTAAGAATTAAGCCAGTCTTTTGCTTCTTGTTCTGATAAAAAAGTTTTTGTTGTGAATGTATTATTTGGATTATCTTGATTTACTGTGGGTTTATCGCTTATAAAGGTAAATTTTTCAACTTTTATTTTATTATAAATAGAAATAATATTTTCATTTCTCCAACTGATTAGTTCCTCAGTTAGATTGTATGAAAATTTTCTCATATCTACAATAATTTTTAGACTGTTTTGTTCTTGTACTGCATTAATAAATTCTAATGCTTCTTTTTGAAAGAGGTATCTGTGAAGTTTTTTGTGTTTTCTTTCCAGCTAAGGGTTAGTATGTCATTTTCGATGAAAACTGACATATATTGGTCATCAATTAAAGTATTTTTGTTATTCATAATATTTTAGTTTACAAAGTATTTTACTCTAATTCAATTTATCATTAACAAGTTCTATTCTCTGAACTAATTTTATATTATTTTCATCCAAAAGTTTATTGATTTCAACTATTTTTTGGGTGTCTTGTTCTCTAGCTTTGTTGAGACTTGATTTACAATTTGAGTCATATTTTCAGGGATGAAAAATTAATCTATAACTTTCTCAATCTTTTAGATTAGAGATTTTTTCTTTAGTTCTTCAGTGCTTTTATTTGTTCCATTAATATATTTATTTGTAGTTGCCATTATATTTTCAGAACTAGTATCATGGGATCCACAAGTAAGATTTTTAGACAAACAAAATCCTATTATCAAGGGATATGACAGCTCAAAGTATGCTGATTTATGTAAATCAATATGAGTTGGTTTAAATTTAAAAATTTCAAGAAATTTTTACATTGAGCTTTTATTTCTGGTTTTAGATTTTTATCTTTAAATTCAAGATGAAGTCATATATCAATATCATTTATTCTTGATACTTTTACTAATTCTTCAACTTGTTTATTTTGAGTTTTTTCAATCCAGTTAACCATAACTGATGTAGAGGATATTTGTTTATTTTTTGCTAACTTGATTATTTCTGCATTGAAGACTTCGCTGTATCCAAAGTCATCTGCATTAATTATAATTTTTTCATGGTTTATTTACTTGAAGTAAAAAATCTATTTCTTTTTGTTTTCTATTGCTTTAGCTACTTTTTCTAATCCGCTCATAATGATTCCTCCGTACCAACTACAAAACCAGTAAAAACCATAGTTCATGCTACTATGAAAGCGATTTGAATAGTCATATTCTTTTAATTAATTAGGTATTTAAATTTTATTTTTAATATTTAATGTTGTATAGAAATAACCCTAACTTGAATTCTTCCCCTTATATAAAGGGAAGAGGCTGCAGTTGTTTTTTATTTCCATACAATTTTTATTAGTATTTTGGGAACATAGTAATAGTTTCGTATTATATAGAATTATGCTAAATATTCAATTTTTTTGGTTCTTCTTTTACTAAAATTCTACTATTTTTTTCTTATCAATTGTTACTGCCTCACCTCCAACTAAGATTCCTTTGCCTCCTTTTATTTCATCGATAAATTTTTCAAGGTTTTTTTCATGCAATAACCTTGTTCAATAATAAATTTATTTTTTTGTAAAATTGTGCTTCATAACATATCCTCCTAATGCTCTTGCTGCAACTCTTGTTTGAGAATCTTCATCAATTCCAATCATTGGATTAAATTGTCTGCATGAAGATTCGAATCACTTTCAATTGTTTCAAAGGTGTATGGATAGAAACCTCTTACCCCTATTTTTTTGCAACAATCTGATATTCCATTCAGATTTGGTTTTTATACTAAATAGATTCTTTAAAGAGGATATTGGTATAATTAACTTTGAGGCTCATGTTGATACTATTTGTAGAGGACATTCTTAAGAATTTCGCTTTACTTATTCAAAGAAGAGATGGCTACTTGATCTCTATCATTTTGAATTTCACAATATTCTGATCTTTTTGTTCCATTATAACTAAACCGTTTTTGTTACAGGTGACAGGTAATATTCCTGCTTTAGTTTCTTGTATAATCACTTTTTCTCTAGATTTCCAAATTCTATTAATCCTTTTCTAATCAATAGGTGAAAAGTGGCAATTGTTGAGAGAGGTCCGCATAGATTAACTTTTTGAAAAAAATCTAAGTTTATAGTCGGCTTTATTTGATTTTGAGACAAAGACTGATTCTGAAAAACCTAGTTGTTTTGCAATTGAGATCATTTCTTTTTCAGATAATTTTTCAGAGTCTAAAATAACTCCTGCGGGGTTTCCGCCATCAGGAGTTTCTGTAAAGGCATTTACAATGTATGCCGTAATCATAATAATTAATGACACTTTTTAGTTTTAATCTATTTTTTTAAGTTCTTTATAATCTTTTGCTATAATACTAGGGTATGCTTTTTTGTATTGCCAACTTAGGATAGTTTTTTAAACTTTCTGATTTTTCTAATCACCTGTGCATGTGGATCAATTTTTTCAATTGAGATAAAAGCATTTCATCAAAACTTAACCAGTGAAAACCGTCAAATTCTTTATCGTATTCACCACCATTTGGGATAAAAGGTTTAGTTGAGTCTCTTTTTGAACAAATACCACAAAGAAACATCTGTGAGAAGCCCACTAATTTCAGCAACTTGAGTGACTGTAATAAAAAAGGGTAAGTCTGTATTTTCATTGTTTGGTGAATATATTTCAAGCGATAAATTTAGTTCTTCTTTTAGTTCTCTTTCGCTGCGGTCAAAGGCATTTCGTTTATTTCAATATGTCAGCCACTGGGTAACATTCGTTTTGCTTTTTTGGCGGATCAAAGAGGAGTACTTTTCTTGAGTAGGGTCAATAACAAGGGAGTAGCTTACAAGGTGTTTTGGTGGTGTGGATTCTTTTCAATGCGAAAGATGTTTGTGCTATCTGAAATCCAGTTACAAGTGTTTTTTTATATGTTCTTTTTCTAGTTGATCGTATGGGGTAAATGGAAGCAACTAGGTCTTTTATTTTTTTCTTAACCAACTTATTTTTCATAAAGTTTTTTTTTATAAATTATTTTTTAATCTACTCTTTTCCAAATATCACGATACAAGGTAGTTAGGTGCTTTTCCATTTTTCTAAGGTCTAAATTGCCAAATCCATGATTGTGAAAATAGCCATGTGTGTCTAACATGCCCCAAGCAGCACGAGGGTTTCTTAAAAACTTCCCCAATAATAGAAATATAAACTCTTTGGTTTAGTTTTTATTGCCAATTTTATTGCTTTAACCAATATTCTGAAGTTAAATGATAATCATGTGTTCCATCTTCTCTGCTTTCTAAAACAAATAATCCTTTTGCACATTTTTCTAACTGATTTTTATATGGATACCATCCACCAAGATTTTCTAGTAAAACTTTTGCAAAATGGTCTTCATCTGATTTAGAAGAAAAAGATTTAATCCTTTTGCAATAATACTAGGGTCTGTTTTTTCAGTAAAGTGCATTACTGTAGTAGCTAGTCTAGAGTCTGGTTTCATTATTCTATGACATATTTTGAAAAAGTTTCTAAGTATTTCGTCTTGTTTGCCATGGGTAGCATCTTTTACTTGTGTAAAGTGTTCTATAGAACCATTGGCAATAATACAATCAAAAGAGTTGTTCCATTCATTTGGTATGTCTAAATAATTCATTACCTTAACATTGAGTCCTTTTTTTATGTTGCGAATTTGTTGATATTTTGATAATGCTGATTTCGGTGCATCGGCTTCTCGATTTTTTGAGGCTTCTACAATTCTTCATTATCCACATCCTATATCGAGTAAAGATGAATTCTTTTTGCATTTTACCTTATTTAGAAGTCGTTGAGCTTTGTTCTCTTGAGCTTTGATATAATTTGTTGAATCAATACCATTATATTTTCCCTCGGTGAAATCGTCACATTTCCATAAAAGGCAACATCCAATATATCATAGTGATGTTTCCCTACCACTTTAGAGTTTTTATTCATATAAGAAAATTAAATTTTAAAGTGTTTCTATATTTAAAGCTATACGATATTTTTTACTTAATTTTACCATTTCTTTATAAAAAGTGAGCATTTCTTGATTATAACTGAAGCTCTATACTAGTACTATAAGATTTCATAACTATTTATATAAAAGGTTATCATGATTAATACTTAAATTACTTTTCAAGTTCATATTTCATTAAATCAAAGATTTTTTAAAATACCTAAAACCTTTTTAGTTTTTTTAATTTTTGTCTTTTAGTTACAAAATGAATTGTTCTTTTTATGTAGTTTGCATAGTTTTAAAATTAGATTTTAACCTAGTTATAGGTTAACAGATTCAGTTTTTTTGTAAAGTTTCATTCTTTAAATTAAAACATTATTTCAAAAACTTATAATAAAACCAAATAATTAATTCTTATTTGCTTTTGCTAAATTCTCTATATATTTCCCAATTTTTATCTTTTTCGACATAATTTTGAAAAACATATTTAGAAAATTTTGATTTTAGTGATTTAATTTTTTCGTCAATTTCCTGATCAGTAGAGCTATAAATTACAAATTCTTTCATTCCACCTGAAGTAATAATTACACAAATAAATGTTTCATTATTTTTTTGGAATAAACTGGTAATTTCTTCTTCTATATTATCAAAATATAAATAGTAATACGTAACTGAACGCTTTTTCAAT